>NZ_JBIVKC010000002.1:0-1897968 GCF_044750615.1 Nocardia sp. NPDC088792 | reverse complement strand
GCCACCTGCGCCGATGGTACTGCACTCGACAGGGTGTGGGAGAGTAGGACACCGCCGGAACATCCTTCCCGAAGGCCCCCAGCTCACGCTGGGGGTCTTTCGTGGTTTCCGGGGAACATTCCCCTCGGTTCGGACAGTTGATCAATTTGTGGATTCCGTGACCGATTCCGTAGGTCTACGCCGGCTCCGGATAACGCTCGGCTACACGTTTCTGCTGCTCATTTCCACCACCGTGCTGGCCTTCCTGAGTGATCCGACCGTCGACCAGGTGATGTTGCGGGCGAGCACGAATCTGCACAATCTGCTGCACGGTCACATCGGCACGCTGTTGTCGAGCGCCTTCTTCATCGGGACCGGACTCGAAGCCTGGTTGATTCTCGCTGCCCTCGGTGCCCTGCTGGCACTGACCGAGATGCGGTTCGGCGGGCGGAGGCTGGTGGGGATCTTTCTGGCCGGCCATGTCGGTGCGACTCTGATTGTGGCCGTTGGCCTCTGGGTGGGTGTCCGTGAAGGGTGGTTGCCGGACAGCATCTTCGATGCCGAGGATGTCGGCATCAGTTATGGCGCCATGGCTCTGATAGGGGCCCTGGTGGCTGTACTGCCACCGCGATTCCGCTGGTTCTGGTACATCTTCTGGCCTTTGGTGGCGGTGGACGGGGTGTTCGTGGGTCAGACCTTCACGAATGTCGGCCACCTGCTCTCCGTCCTCATCGGATTGTCCCTCGGCTTCTTCATGATTCGCCGTCGGTCGGCCCCGCGTCCCTTGTCGATAGTGGAGTGCGGTTGGCTCGCGGTCTCGGTGATTCTGGGCGGTTCACTACTGCTGGGATGACGTAGGAAATGGGAGAGCAGTGCTCTTGACTTGGTGCATCTGTCTGGTGAACACTGGACGCAAGAAAGAGCACCGATCTCGGAGTGGATGATGATCTCGACGATCTGGCACGATGCCAACCTCACGCTTGCCTTCCTGCTGGAATTGGTCGCCTACGGCGCCCTCGCCTGGTGGGGGATGCACAGCGGCCGGAGCCGGATGGGGAAGGTGCTGCGGGCAGTGGGAGCCGTGGCGGCCGCGGCCGTGTTGTGGGCGCTGTTCGCGGCGCCGGCGGCGACTTTCCATATGGTGGCGCTCGCGGTGATCACCGAGATCGCGGTGTACGGCGCGGCGGCCACGGCGTTCGTCCGGGTCGGGTATCCCCGTGTGGCGGTGGCGTTTCCGGTGGTCGTCGTCGTGAACATGTTGCTGGTTCACTTCACATAGCAAGATGGCCGGTATGGCTATGGTGACTGCGTTCACGGAATTGATGAACCTGCGGCATCCGATTGCGCTGGCGCCCATGGGCGGTTCCGCTGGTGGGGCGCTGGCCTCGGCCGTCTGCGAGGGCGGTGGGCTGGGGCTGCTCGGGTCGGCCCGCGGGGACCAGGAATGGCTGGAGCGGGAGGTGGGGATCCTGCGGGCCGGCACCGCGCGGCCGTGGGGTATCGGGTTGTGGACCTGGGCCGTGGACAAGGCGGTGGTGCGGCGGGTACTGGAGTTCCGGCCCGCGGCGGTGCTGTTGTCGTTCGGTGATCCGATGCCGTTCGCGGAGCTGGTGCGGGCGGCGGGCGTGACTTTGATGCTGCAGGTGGGGGATTCGGAGGAGGCGCGGCGGGCGGTTGATGCGGGGGCGGATGTGATCGTCGCGCAGGGGAACGATGCGGGTGGGCACGGGGTGCAGCGTGGGATCGGCACACTGTCTTTCGTGCCGGCGGTGGTGGATCTCGCCGGTGGCACGCCGGTGCTGGCGGCGGGCGGGATCGCCGATGGGCGGGGATTGGCGGCCGCATTGGCGCTGGGTGCGGCGGGGGCATTGGTGGGGACGCGATTCCAGGTGACGCCGGAGGCGCTGGTCCCGGTGGAGATCGGGAAGGCGCTGCTGGAGGCCGGCGGCGCGGATACCGAGCGCAATCGCGTGCTCGATATCGGGCGCGGATCGGATTGGCCGGCCCGGTATCCCGCGCGGACGCTGCGGAATTCGTTCCTCGAGACGTGGCGCGGGCGGGAGGACGAATTGCGGTCCGATGCCGCGGCGCTGGCGGCCTACCGCGCCGAATCGGCGAGCGGTGCGGCGACGGCGGGGCCGATCTGGGCGGGGCAGGGCCTCGACCTGATCTCCGGTGTGGAGCCGGCGGAGACGCTGGTGGGCGCGATATCCGCGGAAGCCGAACGGGCACTGCGGAATATTCGGATGACCTGACGCGCTACGGCTGTTAGGTTCACTCACGGCGAGGCCGTTGGGGGTACTCGCCACCATTCGTACCAGGGGAAGGGAGCCTGTCATGCGTGAGATGCGCGCTGTGGTTGCCCGTTCGCGTTATGACGTGATCCTGGTGTCCTCGCCGGCCCGGTGCCGGCTGCGCGGCCGGTACTGAGACCGGACTTTCCTGTGCCATAACGGGTTCGGGGCTGCCTTCGAGCCGCTCCGGTCCGGTGATTCGCGCTGTCTTGTCTCGTTTCGGATCGAAGGACCGAAGACTGTGCGTACCACTGTTTCCCAAGCTCTCGCCGCCGTTCGCAATATCGGCATCCTCGCGCATGTGGATGCCGGGAAGACGACCGTCACCGAGCGAATACTGTTCCTGGCGGGCGAGATTCACAAACACGGCGAGGTGCACGACGGCACCACCGTCACCGATTTCGACGCGCAGGAACGCGAGCGCGGCATCACCATTTTCGCGGCCGCGGTGGCCTGCGAGTGGAACGAGCACCGGCTCACGGTGATCGACACTCCGGGGCACGTCGATTTCTCCGACGAGGTGGAGCGTGCACTGCGTGTACTCGATGGCGCCGTCGCCGTATTCGACGCCGTCGCGGGTGTCGAGCCGCAGAGCGAATCGGTGTGGCGGCGGGCCGATCGGTACGGCGTGCCGCGCATCGCGTTCGTGAACAAGATGGATCGCGCCGGAGCCGATTTCGGCCGGGCCGTGGACTCCATTCGACGGCGACTGCATCCGGCGCCGGTGGCGGTGCAACTCCCCATCGGCAGCGAATCCGGCTTCACCGGCGTGGTGGATCTGGTCCGTATGCGGGCACTGGTCTGGACCGCGGGCGTGCTTGCGGTGCAACCCATTCCGGACGACCTGCTCGCGGCAGCCCGGCAGCGTCGCCGCGAACTGGAAGAGGAGGTGGCGGAACGGCATTCGGCCGTGCTGGAGGAGTACTGTGCCGGACCGGTGTCCGACGAGACCCTCGTCGCGGCGCTGCGCCAGCTCACCCTGACCGGTGAGATCGTGCCGGTGTTGTGTGGTGCGGCGTACCGCGATATCGGCGTCGAGCCGCTGCTCGATGCCGTGGTCGGCTACCTGCCTTCGCCGCTGGATCGGCCGTCGATCGAGGCCGGGCGCACGCTGCGGGCCGATCCGGCGGAATCGCTTGCGGCCCTGGTGTTCAAGGTGCAGGCGACCGGAACCGGCCGGCTCACCTTCGTGCGCGTGTACTCCGGCACCCTGGCCAAGGGTGATCCGGTGCTGGACGCGGGCACCGGCCGGGTCGAGCGGGTCGGGCGGATCCTGCGGGTGCAGGCGGACCGGCATCGCGAGGTGCGGTCCGCGGTGGCCGGCGATATCGTCGCGCTGGTCGGGCCCAAGACGGCGCGGGTGGGCGCGACCCTGTGCGCGCCCGGTGCGCCGATTCAGCTGGAACCGCCCATCGCGGCGGAGCCGGTGCTGTCGGTGGCGGTCGAGGCGCGCAACAGTGCCGAGGCGGAACGGCTTTCGGTGGCGCTGGTGCGGCTGGCGGAGGAGGATCCGTCGCTGGTCGTGCGCACCGATCCGGATTCCGGGCAGACACTGCTCGGCGGGCTGGGCGAGCTGCATCTCGAGGTGGCGGTGGAGAAGATCCGCCGGGATCGCGGGATCGTGGTGTCGGTCGGGCGGCCGCAGGTGGCGTACCGGGAGATGCCGGTGCGGGGCGTGCGCGGGCTGCGGTACCGGCACGTCAAGCAGTCCGGTGGGCCGGGGCAGTTCGCGGAGGTCGTGATCGATGTGGAACCCCTGGATGCCGCAAGGGATTTCGAGTTCCATTCGACCGTGACCGGTGGCCGGGTGCCGCCCGAGTATGTGCGGGCGGTCGAGGCCGGCTGCCGGGATGGGCTGGCGGACGGTCCGCTGGCCGGGCATCCGGTGCTCGGGGTGCGGGTGACGCTGACCGATGGCGCGACGCATCCGGTGGACTCGTCCGAGCGGGCGTTCCGCGCGGCCGGTCGGCTGGCGTTGCGGGCGGCGCTGCGCCCGGAGGCGATGACCCTGCTGGAACCGCTGGTCGAACTGACGGTCACGGTGCCGGAGGATGCGGTCGGCGTGGTGCTCGGTGATCTCGCCGCGCGCCGCGGCCGGGTGCTCGATTCGTCGGTGCGCGGTGGGTCGTCGGTGGTGACCGCGACCGCTCCGCTCGCCGAGGTGTTCGGTTACGCGACTCGTCTGCGTAGTCGTACGCAGGGGCGCGGCACGTTCACCACCCGCCCGGCCGGGTATGCGCCGGCCCCGGTCCGGTGGTGATGCGGTAGCGCGATGGCCGGTTCGCTTATGCGAACCGGCCATTGTCATACGCGTTTCTCAGTGCTCGCTCCGAAGGGTTGTTTGTTGTCGCGACTACGGTTATTGTTGTCGCAACAACAGCGTTCCGATGCGGGACACGGACAAGGCAGGCAGTCATGATGTACTCGTTCACCGAAGAAGCCGTGATCACCGGCGAGGTAGCGAAGATCTGGGCGGTGGCGACCGATGTGGCCCGCTGGTCCGAATGGGATCCGCACGAGGAGGAGTCGCGCTTCGACGGTGAGTTCGCGGCCGGGGCCGAGGGCTGGGTGAAGCCGAAGGGCGCACCCGCCGGGCCGTTCACCATCGTCGCCGTCGAACCGGAGCAGTCGTGGACCAGTGAGGCGGGCATACCGTTCGGGAAACTGCGGGGACATCGGACCTACGAGCCGCTCGGTGACGGCACGGTGCGGGTGGCCGAACGGGTGGAGGTGCACGGGCCCATGGGACCGTTGTTCAAACTGATCTGGGAGAAGGGGATGCGACGCGATATGCCGCGCACCTTCGCGGCATTGGAGAAGGAGGCGCGGAGCCGTGACTGACGAACCGCGAGCGGTCCCCCGGGGGCCGCTCATGAGCCCGGGGTTCTGGCTGCATCACGCCGCCCTGGAGTGGCGGGCGACCCTGGAACGGAATCTGCGGCCGCTCGGGCTGACGCCCACCCAGTTCAACCTGCTCGCCTCGGCCGGATGGCTGTCGCGGCAGGGGGAACTGCCGACGCAGCAACAGGTCGCCGACATGTCCGGATCCGATCGGATGATGGCGTCGAAGGTGCTGCGCGTGCTCGAGGAACGCGGGCTGCTGGCCCGCCGGGCCGACGCCGGCGACGCCCGGGCGCTGCGCATCGAACTCACCACCGCCGGACGGGAATTGGTGAGCAAGGGCGTGCAGACCGCCGTGGACACCGATCGGCAGATGTTCGGGGCGGACGCCGAGCTGCTGCGTGAGCATCTGAAACCGATTGCAGCCCACCGGATTCCCGGCTGAGCCGACCGGTTACGCGGGGAATTTCTTGATGAGAACGGCTCGCGTGTAGAGGAAGTCGAAGCCGCTGCGCTGGGCGTTCTGCATGGATTTCGAGCCCGGCTGTGTCGTGATGACCGCGATATCGCAGCCGGTGGCCGCGGCCTCGGTGAGGCGGGCCGCGAGCAGGGCGGACTGAATGCCGTTGCGGCGGTGCGCCGGGAGGGTCGCCGCGCCGGTGAGCTGGGCGATACCGTCCGCCACGCGCATACTGGCGCCGCCCGCGACCTGGCCGTCGTGGACCGCGACATAGCGCTGGACACCGGCGGCAGTGGTGAGATCGCGCATAGCGTCGGCGATGATCTCGCGCGGGAATTCCTCGTGCGAGACGACGCCCTGGGAGTCCGGATGGGCGAAGCCGTCGGCCAGGATATCGAGCCAGAGGCCGAATTCGTCCTCGCCGCTGGGGCGTACGCGGACTCCGGCCGGGGCAACGGCCGCGGGTGCGCCGGTGATCGCTCGGCCGAGCACGTTCTCGAATCCGGCGAGCCGGTAGCCGCGCTCGGTGAGCAGCTCGCCGAGCGCCGGATCGGCGAGGTGGGCCAGTTCGACCTGGACCGGGGTGTCCCGTTTCGCGAATTGCCGTTCGATCTCGTCGAATTCGCTCGCCTCGGGTACGCCGCCGAAGCCGAGTCCCGCCACCTTGTTGAGCGGCGATCCGATATCTGCGAACGAGGCCACTCCGCCGCCGATCGGTAGGACGAATCCTGCCTCGGAGCCGAGCCGCGACGCGGCGGCCGCGCTGCCCGTCGCGATCAGGTCCGTTTCGGCGCGTTCGATACGCGCGCCGAGCTCGATCCCGCAGAAGAGAGAAACACCGTCGGTCGCCATGCACCGAGCCTAACTTCGGGCAAACCCGTCCTGCGACAGAATTTCCCGCGCGTCAGCCGGCGAGGTGGGTGGCGAGCCAGGCGGGGAAGGCCGTGAGGTCGGGGAGGACGACGTCCGCGCCCGCGGCCGAGAGTTCCGCGGCGGAATAGGGGCCGGTGGTCACGCCCACCGCCGTCGCGTCCGCGAATTTGGCGCCGCGCACATCGCCCAGATGATCGCCGACGTAGATGGACGCGCCGTGTTCCCGCAGCACCTCACCCTTCTCCTCGGCCCAGACACCTCCCACCAGATCGTCGACCTCGAGGCCGAGGAAGTCGAGGTGCAGCTGCGCCTGCGGCTGGTTCTTGGCGGTGATGACCAGGACCTTGCCGCCGGCCGCGTGCACGGCCGCGACCGCGTCGACCGCGCCGGGAAGGTGCAGGCTCGGCTCGATCGCGAGCCCGGGATACAGCGACCGGTACAGCGCGACGATGTCCGGCACCTGCTCTTCCGGAAACCATTCCGCGGCCTCGGTGGCCAGCGGCGGACCCAGCCGGGACACCACCAGTTCGGAGTCGATCGGCACGCCGGTCTTCGCCGCCACCGCGTCCCAGACCGCGGCGATGCCGGGCCGGGAGTCGATGAGCGTCATATCCAGGTCGAACCCCACCACGAGCCCGGCCGGTAGAGCGGGCGAGAGATCATGAGCCACCCCCCGACCATACGGTCCGCCCCGGCCCGTCCGGTCCGCCACCCGCCTATTCGTCCCATCTTTGCCGTCAGGGTGATTTCAAGGGTGTCGGCCGGATTTTCGCGCGGCTACCGTGACGCCACTCGCGTCCGGTGGTGGCAGCCGGCCAGAGCAGAGGAATCGGATTGAGTATGCAGTGGGCGGGGTCGCGTGGGCTCCGGACGGTGGTGGGCGTCGCATCGGTGGCCCTGATGGCCGGGCTGGTGGCGGCGTGTGGCGGCGGTTCCTCCGGAAGTGCTTCGGACACCGTGTATTTCGGGGTTTCCGGGCCGAAGACGGGCCCGTCGGCCGAGTACGGGCGACTGTGGCAGCAGGGTTTCGACCTGGCGCTGGATCAGATCAATGCGGCCGGCGGCATCAATGGCAAGAAGGTCGCGCTGAAATGGGAGGATTCGCAATCGGATCCGAAACAGACGGTGCCGATCGCCACCAAGTTCGTGGGCGACAAGTCCATAATCGCCGAGCTCGGCGACTTCTCCTCGCCCGCCTCGATCGCCGCCTCGCCGGTGTACAACCGGGGCAAGCTGGTGCAGTACGGGTTCACCAACTCGTCGACCGAATTCACCAAGGGCGGCGACTATTCGTGGAGTCCCTCGATCACCCTGGACGTGATCGAGAAGGTCAATGCGGAATGGGTGCGCGCCAAGGCCAAGAAGGTTTCGGTGGTGTATCTCGAAACCGACTGGGGCAAGCAGGCTTTCCAGTTCTTCCAGCAGTTCGCCAAGGAGCAGGGCATCGAGATCGCCTACTCCTCGCCGATCCTGCCGGATTCGCAGGACTTCCGGCCGGTGCTGATCAAGGGCCGGGACGCGAACCCGGACGCCTTCGTGCACCTGGGCTACGGGCCCGATGGCGCGCTGGTCGTGAAGCAGCTGCGTGATGTCGGGTTCAACGGCCCGTTCTTCGGTGGCCAGAACACCCCGCAGTTCATCGATCTGGCGGGATCCGCGGCCGAGGGCGACATCGTGAACGGCGTGTTCTCGCCCGCCGATACGACGCCCAAGGTGCAGGATTTCGTGACCAAGTTCCGGGCGAAGTTCACTACGGACCCGGGCGATTTCAACGTGTATGCCTATGACGCGGTGAACATTCTGGTGAAGGCCGCGAAGTACGGTGGCGCGACGCGTGACGGTGTGCTGAAGGGCCTGCGCGAGATCAAGGACTTCGACGGAATCGGTTTGAACACTTTCGCTTTCGACCAGCAGACGCGTCGTCCCGACGGGGTGAAGCCGATCGAGCTGGTGTTGCAGAACGGCAAGTTCGTGCCCGCCGGAAGCAAGTAGCCGAATGATCGACACGCTCATCGCGGGTCTGGTGCACGGTAATGCGTACGCGCTCATCGCCGTCGGCATCACGCTGATCTTCGGCGTCAGCAATGTCATCAACTTCGCGCACGGCTCCATCTTCGCGTTCGGTTCCGTGCTGGGCTGGTGGCTGATCGCGCAGCACGGCTTCCCGTGGTGGCTGGCGCTGGTGGTGGTGATCGCGGTGACGGCGCTGGTCGGGGTGGCCATCGACGTGTTCGCGGTGCGGCCGTTGCGGCGCGCCCCGGCCATTGCCGCGCTGCTGGCCACGGTCGCCGTCGGATTGATCATCGAGAATGTGGTGGCGCTGGTGTTCGGCCCGGATACCCGGCCGTTCCCACAGGTGCTGTCCACCAATAACTTCCGGCTGGGCGGGGTGCGGTTCGGCACCTCGGATGTGGTCATGTTCGCGATCACGCTGGTGGTGATGGCCGGGCTGTGGGGGTTCCTGCGGTACAGCCGTTACGGGCTGGCGATTCGCGCGACCGCGCAGGATCCGGATGCCGCGGCGCAGATGGGTATCCGGGTCGGCCGCATTCAGTCGCTGGCCTTCGCCATCGCGTCCGGACTGGGCGGGCTGGCCGGTATCTTCGTGGGGCTCTACAACTCCAATATCTCGCCTACCAGCGGCAGCATCGTGGGCATGACCGGGTTCGTGGCGGCGACCATCGGCGGGCTGGGCTCGATTCCCGGTGCGGTGCTGGGCGGTTTCGTGCTCGGGCTGGTGGAGGCGTTCGGGATCTACTGGTTCGGCGACGGCTACCGGGACCTGATCACCTTCGGGCTGCTGGTGGTGTTCCTGGTGCTGCGGCCGGGCGGGCTGCTGGCGCGACCGCCGGCCATCGAATCCGAGCCCATGACCGGGACCTTCCTGGGTGCGGGGCGGGACCTGCCGATCCGCTGGTGGCATGCGCTGATCGCGCTGGTGCTGGCCGGTGTGGCGGTGCCGCTGATCTCGGACGACTACGGGATCTCGGTGGGTACGCAGATTCTGGCGTACGCGATCATCGCGGTCTCCATGACGCTGGTGGCCGGGTCGGCCGGGCAGCTGGCCATCGGGCAGGCGGGGCCGATCGCCATCGGCGCGTACACCTCGGCGGTATTGACGGTGGACCACCACTGGGCGTTTCTGCCCGCCATTGTCGCGGCGGGAGTCGTTGCGGCCGTGGTGTCTTCGGTACTGGCCGCACCCCTGTGGCGGTTGGGCGGGCACTATGTTGCCATTGCCACGCTGGGCATCGGCATCGTGACGGTGGCGCTGATCCGCAATTGGGAACCCGTGACGCACGGCAGCTACGGCATTTTCGGGATTCCCGCGCCGAGCCTGTTCGGCTTCGAATTCGATACGCACACCCGGGTTTTCCGGTTGGAACTCGTCGTGCTGGCCATTGTGCTGGCGGTGATCGTCGGCGTGCAGCGGTCGCGGCTGGGCATCGCCATCCGGGCCATCGGCGCGGACGAGGTGGCGGCGCGATCGGCGGGCGTGCCGGTGCGCGACTACAAGGCGCTGGCCTTCGCGCTGGCGGCGTTCTTCTCCGGGATCGGCGGTGCGCTGCTGGCACACCAGTACTCGTACATCGACCCGACCGTGTTCAATCTGCCGATGTCGCTGCTGGTGGTGACGATTCTGGTGCTGGGCGGCACCTCCTCGCCGTACGGGGCGGTGCTGGGCGCGGTGGTGCTGATCGGGGCGCCGGAGGTGCTGCGGCTGGCGCCGTCGTGGCGAATCGTGTTGTACGGCTTGGTGTTGCTGCTGGTCGTGCGGTTCCGGCCGCAGGGCATTCTGGTGAGGAGGGAACGTGTCCGGGTCGACGCGTGACGCGGTGCTGACGGTCAGCGGACTGCGGCGCTCCTTCGGCGGGGTGCGGGCGGTCGACGGTGTCGACCTGTCCATTGCCCCTGGGGAATTCGTATCGATCATCGGGCCGAACGGGTCCGGGAAATCGACCACCGTGAACCTCATATCCGGTGTGCTGAAGCCCGATGCCGGGGAAATCCTGGTGCGGGGCAAGCGATTGCGGCCGGGGCGGCCGGAGGCCGCGGCGGCGGCGGGACTCGCCCGGACCTTCCAGAACGGGCGGGTATTCGGCGGGATGACCGTTCGCGAGAACGTGGATGTGGGGCTGCAGACCACGCTGCACGCCGCGCGGCCGTTGCGGGGTCTCGCGGATATCCCGGTGCTGCGGTGGGTTTCGCTGCTGGCCGAGGTGGCGGTGGCGCTGGCGCCGACACCCGGAGTGCGGGCCGAACGCCGGGCCGCCGCGGCGCGGATCGACGCGCAGCTGGCGCGGTTCGAGGAGCGGCTCACGCCGCGCGCGGACCAGTCGGCCTACACGCTGTCCTATGCGAATCGGCGGCGCACCGAGATCGCCCGCGCACTGGCGTCGGAGCCGCAACTGCTGCTCCTCGATGAGCCCGCGGCGGGCATGAACCAGGCCGAGACCGCCGAAATCGGCCGGCAGCTGGCCGATCTGAAGGCGCAGGGGCAGACGATCCTGCTGGTCGAGCACAAGATGGAACTGATCCACCAGCTCTCCGATCGAGTGCTGGTTCTCGACGAGGGGCGGGTCATCGCCGAAGGCGCGCCGGACGCGGTGCTCGCCGATCCGCGCGTGATCGAGGCGTACCTGGGTCGCAGCCGGGCCGGTAAGGCGGTCATCGATGCCTGAGATCACCGGTTTCGACGAAACCGCCGAGCCGATACTCGAATTCGACCGCGTCGTGGTGCATTACGGCGCCTCGCGCGCGCTGCACGAAGTGTCCCTGAAGGTCCGGCCGGGGGAGATCGTTTCCCTGCTGGGCGGCAATGCCTCCGGTAAATCGACCACCATGAAGACGGCGCTGGGGTTGATCACACCCACCTCGGGCGCGGTGCGGATCGACGGCCGGGAGGTGACCCGCACCCCGCCCGCGGCGCGGATCGCGGCCGGACTGGCCTCGGTGCCGGAGGCCCGGCGGGTGTTCCCGGCCATGACGGTGGCGGAGAATCTCCTCGTGGGCGGCTATATCCGCAAGGAACGCCGGTCGGTGCTGACGGCACGCGCCGCGGAGCTGTTCGAACACTTCCCGCGGCTCGCCGAGCGGCGCGCACAGCCGGCCGGCACCCTGTCCGGCGGCGAACAGCAGATGCTGGCATTCGCTCGGGCGCTCATGAGCAAACCGCGCCTGATCTGCATGGACGAGCCCACCATGGGATTGTCACCGCTGTTCGTGGACCGGGTGCTGGCGGAGATCGCCCGGCTCAACCGGGAACTGGGGCTCGCCATCCTGATCGTGGAACAGCAGGCCGAGCTGGCGCTGAGCATCGCGCACACGGCGAATGTGCTGCGCGGCGGGGAGATCGTCCTGCACGGCACCGCCGCGGAACTGGCTGGTAATCCGGCCGTGCGCGACGCCTATTTGGGAAAGGCGGCGGTATGACCGGGCCGGATGCACGCACGTATGGGAAGGAGACGGTATGAGTCCCCAGCGGCTGGGGTTCTTCACCCGCTTGGTGCGCACCGATGCGTCGGAGGATGCGGCGACGGTGTACGGGCAGGCGCTCGAGCAGATCGCGCTGGCCGAGCGGCTCGGATATGAGACGGCGTGGGTGGCGCAGCACCATCTGGATGCACAGGAGGGCGGGCTGCCGTCGCCGTTCGTGTTTCTCGCGCACGCGGCGGCGCTGAATTCGCGGATTCGGTTGGGGACGGCGATCGTGACGCTGGCGCTGGAAGATCCGATCCGGGTCGCCGAGGACGCGGCCGTGTTGGATGTGCTCAGTGGCGGGCGGCTCGAATTGGGGTTCGGCGCAGGGGGTTCCAAGCATGCGTTCGAATTGTTCGGGCTCGCGGGGGCGGACCGGCAGCAGGTGTACGCGGACAAGCTGGCGCGGGTCACCGACGCGCTCGCCGGGCGGCCGCTGACCGGGGAGCGGGAGCTGAATCCGCCGGCCCGGCAATTGCGGAATCGGTTGTGGCAGGCCACTTTCTCACCCGGCGGTGCGCGGCGGGCCGGGCTAGCGGGGGACGGGCTGCTGTTGTCGAAGGCGCAGCCGCGCGATCCCGCCGCTCCGGACGCACCGCTGTGGGAGATCCAGCAGGCACTGGTGGACGCCTATCTGGATGCGCTGCCCAGCGGGGTGGAGCCGCGGATCGGTGCGTCGCGCGGAGTTTTCGTGGCCGACAGTCATGACGAGGCGGCAGCGCTGGCCGAACAGGGCGCCGTCCGTTTCCTGGAGCTGGTGCGCCGCAATGGCGGAATCGATACCGCCGAGACGGTGGCCGAGGTGCTGCGCGATTCCGTGGTCGGCACACCGGACGAGGTGGTGGAGCAATTGTCGGCGGATGTCGCGCTGCGGCACTCCACCGATTTCATCGTGCAGGTGCATCCGGTCGATCCGGGCCACGAGGCGACCCTGCGCTCCATCGAACTGATCGCCACCAAGGTTGCGCCGCGATTGGGCTGGGCAGGCCCGGCGGTGCGCGGGAAAGGGATTCACGCATGACCGATGTGATCGATGCCGTGCTCGGCGACCGCGCGGCGGCCGTCCGCGAACTGCGGCGGCAGCGGCCGCTCGTGGTCGAGCACACGCAAGGTGTGCACGATGCGTTGCTCGATGGTCCGGCGGCCGCGTCCGTCGGGCGGGAACGCCTGATCGCGGCGGCGGTCGCGGTCGCGGAGCTGGCGGGAGCGCCGGAACTGGCGGCACACTATGCGGCGCTGGGAACCGTTCCGTCGGAAGGCGATCCGAAGCTGGCGGCCATTCTGCGGCATGCCGCCCGGGTGACGAAGACCCCCGCCGCCGTCACGCGCGACGATATCGACGCACTCGGCGCGGCCGGGCTGACCGAGCGGGACATCGTGACCGTCGGGCAGCTCATCGGATTCGTGCACTACCAGGTCCGGCTGCTGGCCGGGCTGACCCTGATCGGAGCGGCGCATGAGTGAGACCACCGCGCGCGAGGTACGCAGCGTCGAGATCGACCGGCGGCCACGGGGATTCACGCAGGAGCAGCTGGATTGGGTGCCGTGGGTGGAACCGATCCAGCTGGCCGACGCCGACGAGACACAGCGCCCGCTGCTGGCAGGCGACCGCGGTATCGGCCCGTACTTTCGAGTATTGGCCCGCAATGCGGAAGTGCTCGCGCATCGCAGTGCCAATGACAAGGAGATCTTCTACGGCCGCGCGGGCCTGACCCGGGCGGAGCGGGAACTCGCCGCCACGGTGACCTCCCGCCACAATGGCTGTGAGTATTGCGCCTCGGTGCATTCACGTTTCACCACGGCCCTGTCCACACGCGGCGACGATGTGCAGCGGCTGCTCGACGAGGGCAACGGGGTCCGACTCGACGAAAGATGGGATGCCATCATCGATTTCGTGGATGCCCTCGCCGCCAATCCGCCGCGCGCGAACGAGACACATGTGCGGCGTTTGCGGGAACTCGGTTTCAGCGCCGCCGAATTGCACGATCTGGTGTTGTCGACGGCCTCGTTCTCCTGGGCCAACCGGCTCATGCTGACCCTCGGCGAGCCGGAGATCCCCTCCGCCGCCGAGTAATTCGTTCTCACTCCGATTCGATGGCGGGCGGCAGTCCGAAGGACGGGAACAGCTCCGACCGGTGGAACAGATCCATCCGGGCGATTCCGTTCTCGCTCAACGTCAGGACGTGCAGATTGTTCGCCCGCCAATCCGGGGTGTCGCGGCGCAGGTAGGAGCCGAGCGCATCGCGGCCATTGGCATTGGTCGGCAGCATGCGGAATTCGCCGCCGCGCGCGAAGATCGAGGCCAGGAAGGTCGCGATGGCATCGGGCCCGCGGAACCAGGCCGCGAACGGCGGCATCTGCAGCAGCGCGTCCTCGCGCAGCAGTTGCCGCAGCGCCTCGATATCGAGTGACTCGAACGCGGACACATAGCGTTTCAGCAGGTCCTGCTTATCGGCGTCGGAAGGTTCCGGCAGGCCGTCGGACGGGCCGGCCGCGGCGAGCTGGGCTCGGGCGCGTTGCAGTGCGCTGTTGACCCCCGCCGTAGAGGTGCCGAGCAGCGCGGCGACCTCGGCGGCGCGCAGGGCGAGCACATCCCGCAGGATGAGCACCGCTCGCTGCATCGGTGAAAGATGTTGCAGCGCGGCGATGAAGGCGAGCCGGACGCTCTCCCGCGCGGTGATGACCGCGGCCGGGTCGCCGCCCTCCAGCAAGCTGTCAGGGAAGGGTTCCAGCCAGGGCAGTTCCGGGCGGCTCGGCAGACCGTCGACGGCCGTGTACAGGTTCGGCTGCGACAGGTCGGCGGGCAGCGCCCGGCGTTCCGCGCTCTTCAACGCGGTCAGGCAGACATTGGTGGCGATCCGGTAGAGCCAGGTGCGGATCGAGGCCCGCTGCGGGTCATAGGAATCGGCGGCCCGCCAGGCGCGCAGCAGCGTCTCCTGCACCAGGTCCTCGGCATCGTGCAGGGAGCCGGTCATGCGGTAGCAGTAGGCCAGCAGTTCGGCACGATGGGTTTCGGCGACGGTGACGACGTCGGCCGCGACGGTCATCCCACCTTGGTAGCACGCCGTTCCGGAACCGTCGAGCCGTCCTGCTCCGACCTGCCGGCGAACGCGGCGAGGACGCGGACGCGCTGCGCGGGCCCGGAGCGACCGCGATTCCGTTTCCAGGGCAGGCCCGGTAGCAGGGACGCTCTGTTCCGGACTGCTTGCGGAACTGTTCCGGGCGTTGCGATGGGCGGGATCCGGGAGCGCGATGAGTTTCCGGGTGGGGGCGAGTACGTATCTGCGACAGCTTTCGCTCGACCGGAAGGTTCGGCTCGCAATGAATACCGAACAGCGCTGGACACTGGCGCTGACCTCCGTGGCATCACTGATGGTCGGTCTCGACGCACTGGTGGTCACCACGGCGCTCAATACGATTCGCCTGCATCTCGGCGCGTCCATGGCGGATCTGGAATGGACCGTCAACGCTTACACGCTCACCTTCGCCATGCTGATGCTGACCGCCGCGGCCATCGGCGACCGGATCGGCCGCCGCACCCTGCTGCTGGCCGGGCTGGGGCTGTTCACCGCGGCCTCGGCCGGCTGTGCGCTGGCGCCGGATATCGCGGTGCTCATTGCCGCGCGAGCCGTCCAGGGGGTGGGCTCGGCCATGGTCATGCCCGCCGCATTGTCGCTGATCGGCGGCGTGTTCGGGCCCGAACAGCGGGGCCGCGCCATGGGCGTCTTCGCCGGCGTGACCGGGCTGGCCATCCTCGGCGGGCCCGTGCTCGGCGGGGTGGTGGTGCAGGGCATGGCCTGGGAGTGGATCTTCTGGCTGAACGTGCCCATCGGCGCGGTGCTGATTCCGCTGGCGTATCGGCGGATCGCCGAAAGCCGCGGTCCGGCACGGCCGCTGGACCCGATCGGGCTGGTGCTGTCCGGGCTCGGCGTACTGGGGCTGGTCTGGGGCCTGGTGCGCGGCAATGGTTCCGGCTGGGGGTCGGCCGAGGTGGTCGGCGCGCTGGCGGGCGGCGCGGTGCTGCTGGCCGTGTTCGTGGAGTGGGAGCTGCGGGCGCCGGCGCCGATGCTGCCCATGCGGCTGTTCGTCGATCGGGGCTTCGGGGCGGCGAATCTGGCCGGGTTCGCCATGACGGCCGGGATATTCGGCGCGGCGTTCTTCTTCGCGCAGTATCTGCAGGCCGGGCTGCACGAGAGTCCGCTGGCCGCGGGCGTGCGCATGCTGCCCTGGACCGCAACGCTTTTCGTGATCGCGCCGCTGGCGGGGGCCCGGATGAACCGGATCGGGGAGCGGCGGCTGGTGGTCGCCGGGCTGGCCGGTGAGGCGATCGGGTTCGCCTGGATCGCAGCGGTTTCCGGGTCCGGCTATGCCGTCATGGTGGCGCCCATGATGGTGGCGGGGATCGGTATCTCGGCGGCCATGCCCGCGGTGCAGAACGCGGTGCTGAATTCCGTGGAGCCGCGGTCGATCGGGACCGCGTCCGGGGTGTACAGCACCATGCGCCAGCTCGGCGGGGCGTTCGGAATCGCGGTGGCGTCAGCGGTTTTCCTGGCGCACGGCGGCTATTCGTCCGCGGCGGCGGTCGCGACCGGGTTCCGGGCGGCCATGCTGGTCACGGCGGCGCTCGCGGCGCTGGGTGGTGTTGCCGGGCTGGCTGTTACGCGGCGCCGGGCGGCGGTTTCCCGGCAATCGGAGCGGGTGCCGAGCGCGATGGCGGAGTAGTGCGCCCGGCCGGTATGGCGGCCGTTCCCAGGAAGCGGTGAATGGCCTGGTCGGGGGCTGTCTAACGCGCTATCGAAATTTCTCTAGAATTTTCCTGGAAAATCGCCCACACGGACCGGTCGGCTGGGTAACGTCCGGGTGGCAAACGGCCAGTGAAGATGCCGGCCAACTCTCGGATCGGAGTATCGCCATGACCAATCTCCTCTCGGATGTGCTCGTGCAGACAATTCTGAAGCTCATCGCGACGGGCTCCTCGAGCATTTCGGCGAAGTAGCTACGCGAGTGCCACCTTTCGGCTATTGCACGGAAGCCGAGAGGGGAGGTCGAAGGGCCCGATCCGAGACGAGGGGATCGGGCCCTTCGCATGTCCATCGGTTCCGGTGGGTCTGCGGGTGGTCCCGCCGGGTATGCCGGCGGTGTGCCGCGCATCCCGGAAGCGGGTTCAATTAATTCTAAAAATATCCTTGAAAACTATTCCGTCCAGTTCGTCCGCTCTGTATCGTGTTGAACGGCAAACGATCAGTGACTTTCGGGTCAATGCGACATCGGTCCGCGAATCTTCCCCCGGATTCACGTTCCGAACCCGGGGCGGTTCCCCTGCCTACTACCGCCGTCCCGGGTGCGTTGCGTTGGCCCGAGTCACTGAGCCAACTTTCGGCTATCGCGCGGTATGTCGAAGGTGCAAACGAAGGGCCCGATCCATGACGAGGGGATCGGGCCCTTCGGTATTGTCTGGCGCAATGTCACAGGAAACGAACGCGGGAAGAATGTACGCCGGGCAGCCCGTAGAAGACCGGCAACGGCAGCGTCGTGCGCGTTTTCTGGAGTCCGGGCTGACGGTGTTCGCACGAGACGGCTACGCCAACAGCTCTGTCGGGGCGATCTGCAAGGACGCCGGGCTCTCCTCGCGACAGTTCTACGAGGAGTTCACCGGACGCGAATCGCTACTGCTGGAGCTGTACGAGACGATCGATCGCGAATCACGGGAAGCCGTGGCGGCCACCATCGCCGAGCACTCCGACGCCAGCGCCATCGATATCATCGACGCCGCCGTACGCGCCTACATCGAGTCGATCGGACGGGATCCCCGCAAGGCGAGAGTCGCACTCGTCGAAGTCGTCGGCGCGGGCCCCAAGGTGGAGAAGTTCCGCCTGGAGTTGCGCCGCGCCTGGGGCGCCCTACTCGCCAGTGCCGCAGAGGATGCCGCCATGCACGGCGAAATCCCGCCCGGCGACTACGAGATGCGCGTGCTCGCCATCATCGGCGCGGTCAACTACGTGGTGGACGCCTGGAGCGGCTCCGAACCGCGCCAGCCGCTCGACGACGTCATCCGCGTCCTGCGCAGAGTCATCATGGGCGCCGTCAGCGCCTGACGAAGCGGCACAACCAGCGCCTGAAAACCCCCTTCCTGTCGGCCAACTCGCGCCCGGGTGCGGATCGCACCCGGGCGCGCGCTATGAAAGGGGTTCCGGACAGGTAGCGTTCGGCAAATGGAGACTGTGCCCATTCAGATGCCCGACGGGACGACGGTGCCGGTGCGGTTGATTCCGGCGAAAGGCGCACATCGGCATTCCATCACCGCCGACACGCCGAGGCCGGTAATTGTTATCGTCCCGGGACTCGGGGTGCCGGGCGAGTACTACTCCCTGTTCGGGAATCCCTTGGCGGCACGCGGCTTCGATGTCGCACTGCTCGAATTACGAGGCAACGGAGACAGTAAGCCCAAACCGAGCTCCCTCAGCACCTACGGATACCAGGAATTGGTGTCCGTCGACTTCCCCGCCATGTTCGAAGTGGTGCGGGAACGGTTTCCGGACAGCACGCCATATCTGCTCGGGCACAGCATGGGCGGGCAATTGGGCGTCATGTACGCGGCCCGGATCCGCGGGCGGCTGGGCGGACTGATACTCATCGCCTCGGGAACGCCGTATCACCGCGGATATCGCGGACTCGCCGCGCCCGGCTTCCTGCTCGGCAGCGCGGCAATCTCGTTGACCGCCAACCTCGCCGGATTCTGGCCGGGCGACACCATTACCGCCGGCGGATTCGGACGGCAGTCCAAAATGCTCATCACCGACTGGGCGCGGCTGGCGCGCAGCGGGAAATTCGAGCCCGCCGGGGCGGATATCGATTACGAGGAGCGGATCTCGCGGCTGAAGCTGCCGGTGCTGTCGATCACCATGCGGGGAGATGAACTCGCGCCGCAGAGTTCGGCGCGGCAGCTGCTCGCCAAGCTGCCCAACGCCGACATCACCAGCTGGCACAATCCGGCGCCGCTCGGGCACAACGGGTGGATCAGCGAGCCCGAATCCACCCTCGACTACGTCGAAAAGTGGCTGCGGGACCGCTGACTCGCAGAGTCCGTCGATTCCGGCTCGCAGAGTCCGTCGACCCCGGCTCGCAAAGTCCGTCGATACCGGCTCAGAGCGTTCGTGACCGGGGCGCGGTCATCTTCTCCGGGCTGAGTAGATCGTCCAGTTCCGCACGGGTCAGCGAACCACGCTGCAGCACAAGGTCGTACACGCTGCCGCCGGTGTGCAGCGCCTCCTTCGCGATGGCCGCCGCCTCCTCGTAGCCGAGCTTGGGCACCAGCGCGGTGACCAGGCCGATGCTGTTGTTGACCAGGTCCCGGCAGTGCTCGCGATTGGCGGTGATGCCGGTGACGCAGCGGCTGGTCAGCGTGACCGCCGCATTGCGCAGCATCATCAGGCCCTGCAGCAGGTCGTAGGCCATGATCGGCTCGGCCATATTGAGTTCCAGCTGACTGGCCTCGGCGGCCATGGTCACCGTCATGTCGTAGCCGATGAGCTGGAAGCAGACCTGGCTCACCACCTCCGGGATCACCGGATTCACCTTGCCGGGCATGATCGACGAACCCGGTTGCATGGCAGGCAGATTGATCTCGCCCAGTCCGGCGCGCGGACCGGAGGACAGCAGGCGCAGATCATTGCAGATCTTCGACAACTGGACGGCCGCCCGCTTCATGGTCGCCGAAATGGCCACGAACGCACCGGAATCCTGGGTCGCCTCCACCAGATTCTCGGCCTCGTAGAACGACAGCCCGGTCACCTCGCCGAGCTTGCGGGTGACCAGCTCCGCATAGCCGGGCGGACTGGTGATGCCGGTGCCGATGGCGGTGCCGCCCATATTGATCGCCAGCAGATCCGCGGCCGCGCCACGCAGATGCCGGACCGCCTCGGCGACCATGACCGCGTACGCGCCGAACTCCTGACCCAGGGTCATCGGCACCGCATCCTGCAACTGGGTGCGGCCCATCTTGATGACATCGGCGAATTCGGCCGCCTTGTCCCGCAGGGCCGTACGCAGCTCGTCCAGGGCATCGGCGGCATCCTGCAGGGACAGGTGCACACCGAGTTTCACCGAGGTGGGATAGACGTCATTGGTGGACTGCGAGCAGTTCACATCGTCATTGGGGTGCAGGAACTGGTATTCGCCCTTGCGGTGGCCCATCAGTTCCAGGCCGCGGTTGGCGATCACCTCGTTCGCGTTCATATTGGTCGAGGTGCCCGCACCGCCCTGCACCATGTCCACCACGAAATCCGAGCGCAGGGCGCCGGCCAGGATCTCGTCGCAGGCCGCCGTGATCGCATCGGCCTTCGCCTGCGTGATCGAGCCGATCTCCGCATTGGCCAGCGCCGCCGCCTTTTTCACATAGGCCAGCGCGCACACCAGATGATCGAACGTGTGCAACTCGATGCCGGAGATCCGGAAGTTCTCCACCGCCCGCAGCGTCTGCACGCCGTAATAGACGACATCGGGCAGCTCCCGCTCACCCAGCGAATCATGTTCGCGCCGAATGCCGCCCATCACCCGCTGCGCCGCCACCTGCTGGGCCAGCTGCCCGGAGACGAAGCGCAGCCGCTGACTGATCAGATCGGCGACCCGGGCCACGATGCGGTAGTACCGATCCGGCTGCTGCTTCGCCATCTCGTCCAAGGCGGCGAGCGGCACCGTCAGCACCACCGCGCCCTGCGGAGTGCGCGCGGTATAGGTGTGCGGACCCGCATCCAGCATGGAGATCTCCGAGAGCAAGCCGCCCGGGCCGATCCGGCCCAGCCTCGTCTGCTGCCCGGCCAGACCGGCCACCAGTTCGACCTCACCGGACACCACGATGCCGACCCACTGATGCGGCGTCGACTCGTGGAACAGTGTCGCGCCGGCGGGATATTCGCGGCGCTCGGCATCGGCCATCAGGACCCGCAGGTCCTCCGGATCGATACCGGTCGCGGTCGAGGCGGTCGCGAGCAGGCTCTCGAAAGGCGCGGTCACGACCGCAAACCTACATGAGCATGTCGGTGAAGAACTCGTAGATCAGGGCCGCCTGGAACGCCGACTGCTTGTTGTCCGCGGCGCCGCCGTGCCCGCCCTCGATGTTCTCGTAGTACCAGTAGCGGTGACCCTCGGAGTCCAGCAGCGCGGCCATCTTCCGGGCATGCCCCGGATGCACCCGGTCGTCCTTGGTGGACGTGGTGAGCAGCAGCGGCGGGTACTTCACGTCCGTGCGGGTGTTCTGATACGGCGAATACTTCGAGAGGAACTCCCACTCCTCCGGCTTCTCCGGATCGCCGTACTCGGCCACCCACGACGCGCCCGCCAGCAGCAGGTGATAGCGCTTCATATCCAGTAGCGGCACCTGACACACGATGGCCCCGAACAACTCCGGATAGCGGGTCAGCATGACGCCCATGAGCAGACCGCCATTGCTGCCGCCGACCGCGCCCAGCCGATCATGGGTGGTGATGCCGCGCGCCACCAGATCCTTCGCGATCGAGGAGAAATCCTCGTACACCTTGTGCCGGTTGGCCTTCAGCACCGAGGTGTGCCACTGCGGGCCGTACTCGCCGCCGCCGCGCAGATTCGTCATCACCCAGGTGCCGCCGCGCTCCAGCCAGCCCATACCGAACGCGCCGCTGTAGGCGGGCGTGCGCGAGACCTCGAAACCGCCGTAGCCGGACATGATGGTGGGGCCCGGCTTGCCCACCTGATCGCGGTGCCGGATGACGAAATACGGGATCATGGTGCCGTCATCGGACTCGGCGAAGAACTGCTCGGTCACCACGCCGGCCGCGTCGAAGAACTCCGGCTCGGTCTTCAGTACCTCGGTGGGGCCGCCCACCGAACCGGTCATGAGCGTGGCCGGACGGGTGAAACCGCTTGTGGAGAGCATGAATTCGTCGCCGCCCTCCAGTGGGTCCAGGTTCATGACACTGGTGGTCGCCATGGGCGGGGCATCGGCGAGCGGTTCGCGGGTCCAGCCGTCGGGGCCGGGCGTCAGTACGTACAGCTTGGTCTGCACATCCTCGAGGGTCACCAGCAGCAGGT
The DNA here is from genome assembly GCF_044750615.1 of Nocardia sp. NPDC088792. Taxonomy (NCBI): domain Bacteria; kingdom Bacillati; phylum Actinomycetota; class Actinomycetes; order Mycobacteriales; family Nocardiaceae; genus Nocardia; species Nocardia sp. NPDC088792. Next base: position 1,875,978 of record NZ_JBIVKC010000002.1, on the reverse strand, counting down.
GGTTCTCGGTCCAGCCGCGGCCGTGCAGCGCGGTGTGCTCGTCGGGAGTGAACAGGAGATCGAAATCCCTCGACCCGGCCATGAATTCACCGAAATCGGCGCCGATCAGCGCGCCCGCCGGATAGGTGGTGCCGTTCACCTCCCACGGCGACTTGAGGCGCACCGTCATCCAGTCCTTGTAGATCGACACCGACGCGTCGGTCGGGGTCTCGATGCGGCGCAGGGCGCCGTCGTCCGCGAGCAGGTACTCCTCCGAATTGAAGAAATCGGTGGAGCGGCCCACGAAATGCCGTTCATAGCCGGGAGTGTGGTCGTAGGCGGCCGATACCGCCACATCGCCGGTCTCGCCCTCGAACACCGTCTCCGCCTCGGTCAGCGGGGTGCCGCGGCGCCAGCGCTTGGTGATGCGCGGATAGCCGGAATCGGTGAGCGAACCCGGGCCGAAATCCGTTCCCACGTACAAGGTGTCGATATCGATCCAGTGCATATCGGATTTGGCTTCCGGCAGGAAGAAGCCACCGTCCTCCGGGGCGACGAACGTCTTCGACTCGATATCGAATTCGCGCACCACCTTCGCGTCCGAACCACCGCGCGACAGGCTCAGCAGCGCCCGCGACTGCTCCGGGCGCAGCACGCTCGCACCGCCCCACACCCAGTTCTCGTCCTCGCTGGCGGCCAGCTCGTCCAGATCGATCAAGATTTCCCAGGCCGGGTCGTCCTTGGCGTACTCGGCGAAGGAGGTACGCCGCCACAGGCCCTTCGGGTGGGCGCCGTCGCGCCAGAAGTTGTACAGCCAGCTGCCGCGCCGGCCGGGGTAGGCGATGCGGGTGTCGGTGTCCAGCATGGCGAGAATGCGCGATTCCAGGTCGCGGAAGCGATCGGAGGCGGCGAACCGCCCTATCGCCACCTCATTGTGTTCCCGCGCCCAGTCCAGGGCCGCATCGCTGGTGACTTCTTCGAGCCACAGGTAGGGATCCGTCACGCTCTCTCCGACACCGGTCATGTCCCCATTCTTACCGGGCCGGGGAAATGGTGTCAGCGGTCCCGGTCGGTAGGATTGCTGCTTCGATGCCCAGCCGCACCAGGAGGTCCGGGGAGTGCCGCACCAGCCCGAGGGGAATACCCGGCCGCGACTATGGGAACAGCACTGCTGCCTGCCGCTGCTGCCGACCGCGGACCTCGGTGAACTGGGCCGATATCCGCTCGGTTCCTATTTGTCGGTGAATGTGGGATTCACGCCGCAATCCACCCGCGACGTGCTCGAGCTGATGGACGTGTTCCGGCGGGATGCCTTGGCGGACGGGCGATTCCGGCTGGTGAAGAGCATCGCCGACGCCTGGCCCGAACCCGGGACGGAAGCCGCGGACGAGGAACTCATCGCACTGGCCTTCGACCTGGAGGACTCGGACCCGCTCGAAGGGGATCTCGACAATGTCGAGGTCTTCCACGACCTCGGGCTGCGCTCACTGCTGCCCACCTACAACCGCGCCAATGCCGCCGGCTGCGGCTGCCTCGACACCGAGGACACCGGGCTGACCGGGTACGGACGCGACCTGATCCGCAAACTCAACGAGACCGGCGTATTCGCCGACGGGTCACACTGTTCCGCGCGGACCGGGCTCGACATCGCCGAGATCACCACCGTGCCCATGATCTACAGCCACTCGAATTTCCGTGCGCTGTGGGAACATCCGCGCAATATCACCGACGACCAAGCCCGGGCCTGCGCCGCCACCGGCGGCGTGATCGGGCTCAATGGTGTCGGAATATTCCTGGGCCACAACGGGATCGACGAGAATCCGCAGCGCGTCGAGGCCATTGCCGACCACATCGTCTACGGCGCGGAACTCGTCGGCATCGAGCACATCGGCATCGGCTCCGACTACTCCTTCGACGCCGACGACTTCAACGACATGCTGGCCGCCAACCCCGGGAACTACTCCGAGGAATACACCCGCTACGGTCAACTGCAGTGGACACCGCCGGAGGACCTGCTCGGTCTGGATGCGGTACTCGCCCGCCGCGGCTTTTCGGAAACGGAGCGCGAGGCCGTCTTCGGTGGCAACTTCGCGCGGGTGGCCCGGCAGGTGTGGAGAGACTGAGTCCGCCGATCGAGAGGGAACGAAAATGCCCGAGCTCGACCCGACCGTCCAGCAGTTCATCGACGCCGTCAACACCGGCGACCGCACCACCTTCTACCAACTGCTCACCGACGACGCCACCATGTCCGACGACGGCAACGACCGCGATCTGCAGGAGTGGGTGCAGAGCGAGATCTTCGGCAGCAACGGCCGCATGCAGGTCGAATCCGTGAGCGGCCCGACCGCATTGGTGGCCGACTACGCCAACGACCGCTGGGGCTCCATGCGCACCGCCTGGCGTTTCACCGTGGGTGACGGCAAGATCACTCGCTTCGAAACCGGCCAGGCGTGAGCTGATCCGCTCATGGGTCTAATCTCGAAGCCGTGACTTCCCACTACGATGTCGTCGTTCTCGGCGCTGGTCCCGGCGGTTACGTCGCCGCGATTCGCGCCGCTCAACTCGGCCTGCGAACAGCGATCGTCGAGCAGAAATACTGGGGTGGCGTATGCCTGAACGTGGGCTGCATCCCCTCCAAGGCACTGCTGCGTAACGCGGAACTGGCCCATATCTTCACCAAGGAAGCCAAGACCTTCGGTATCTCGGGGCAGGCGACCTTCGACTTCGGCGCGGCATTCGACCGCAGCCGCAAGGTCGCGGACGGCCGCGTCAAGGGCGTCCACTTCCTGATGAAGAAGAACAAGATCGACGAATTCGACGGCAAGGGCACGTTCACGGACGCGAACACGCTGTCCGTCGAGCTGTCCAAGGGGGGCACCGAAACCCTCACGTTCGACAATGTGATCATCGCGACCGGCACCGTCACCAAGCTGCTGCCGGGCACCTCGCTCTCCGCCAACGTGGTCACCTACGAGGAGCAGATCCTCACCCGTGACCTGCCGGGCTCGATTCTCATCGTGGGTGCGGGCGCCATCGGCATGGAGTTCGGCTACGTCCTCAAGAACTACGGCGTGGACGTGCGGATCGTCGAATTCCTCGACCGCGCACTGCCGAACGAGGACGCCGACGTCTCCAAGGAGATCACCAAGGCGTACAAGAAGCTCGGCATCACCATCACCACCGGTGCGGCCGTCCAGTCCATCGACGATGACGGTTCCAAGGTCACCGTGGCCATCAAGGACAACAAGTCCGGGGCCGTCGAGACCGTCACCGTCGACAAGGTGCTGCAGGCCGTCGGTTTCGCGCCGCGGGTGGAGGGCTACGGCCTGGAGAACACCGGCGTGCAGCTGACCGACCGCGGCGCCATCGCCATCGACGACTACATGCGCACCAACGTGCCGCACATCTACTCCATCGGCGACGTCACCGCCAAGCTGCAGCTCGCGCACGTCGCGGAGGCGCAGGGCGTGGTGGCGGCGGAGACCATCGCCGGCGCGGAGACCCTCGCGCTGGGCGACTACCGCATGATGCCGCGGGCCACCTTCTGCCAGCCGCAGGTCGCCTCCTTCGGTCTCACCGAGGAGCAGGCGCGCGCCGAGGGCTACGACGTGAAGGTCGCGACCTTCCCGTTCACCGCCAACGGCAAGGCGCACGGCCTCGGCGACCCGACCGGCTTCGTGAAGCTGATCTCCGACAACAAGTACGGGGAACTCATCGGCGGCCACCTCATCGGCCCCGACGTCTCCGAGCTGCTGCCGGAACTGACCCTCGCCCAGAAGTGGGACCTCACGGTCAACGAACTGGCCCGCAACGTGCACACCCACCCGACCCTGTCGGAGGCGCTGCAGGAGGCCATCCACGGCCTCGCGGGGCACATGATCAACTTCTGATCCGCGAACGAAAAAGGGCCCGGTGTCAGCGAAAAACGCTGACACCGGGCCCTTTTCGTATCTTCACCGTGCGAGCACGGCGCCGGACCTCCCCCGACGTTGCGGTCCGGTCCTCACGAGGCAGTAGGGAGCTGCTCGCGAAGTCTCTGGAGCGCCCGGTGCTGCAGCAGGCGGACCTGCTCCGGGCTGGCGCCGATCTCGTCGGCGGTGCGTTCGACGCTCCAGCCCAGCCCGACTCGCAGGTACAGCACGGCCTGCTGGGCGGGACTGGCGAAAACCTTCATGACGCTCCTTCTGGATCTGTTTCCAGCCTAGGAGCGGGGGTGTTCAGGTTCGGATAGCCGATTGCTAAGAAACGGATAGAGATCGCGCGAGGGTGACCTCGAGGCGGGCGCCGCCCAGCGGGCTGTCGGTGAAACGGACGCCGCCGTGATGGATCCGGGCCTGCTGGGCCACCAGCGCGAGGCCCAGTCCGCTGCCGGGGGCCTCGGTAGCGCCGCGGGTGAAGCGGGTGAAGACGCGCTCGCGGTCGGCAGGCGGTATGCCGGTGCCGTTGTCGTCCACGGTGAGGACGACGCGATCGCCCGCGATCGGCCGGGCATCGATTTCGATGCGGGTGGCCGCGCCGTGCCGGACCGAGTTGGTGACCGCGTTCTCCAGGATGAGCCGGATACCGGCCTCCAGGCCGCGCAGATGGATCGGCGCGGTGACCAGCGAGGTGACGGTGACGCCCGGATGGGTGCGGCGGGCATCGTGGCCGACCTGATCGATGAGCTCGTCGAGATCGATCTCCGCCCAATCGGATTCGGTGCTCAGCGAGCCCTGCGCGAGCCGCTCCAGCGCGAACAGGGTGGATTCCACGGCGCGCTGGGCATTGAGCACCTCGCCGATGATCTCGGCGCGCTCCGCCTCGGGAAGTCGCATGGATTGCAGCACTTCCAGATCCATGCGCATGGAGGTCAGCGGGGTGCGCAGTTCGTGGGCGGAGGTGGCGGCGAAGTCGCGGGCGGCGGCCAGGGCGTCGGCGGTGTGCCGGCGTTCCTCCGCGATGTGGTCCAGCATCTCGTTCATGGCGGTGGCCAGTTCATTGGTCTCGGTGGTGGCGTGCTGCGGTGAAACATCCAGGTGCAGTACGGATCCCACATCGCGGGTGGCGTCGGTCAGCTCGCGCAGCGGCAGCACCGCGCGGCGGGCGACGAACCAGCCCAGCCAGCCGGCCAGCAGGGTGGACACCACGGCGACCGCCAGCACGCGCTGGGTGCGCTGCGTGATCATCTGCTCCACCGTGGATTTGGGGATGGAGGTGGTGACGGTGACCTCCTTGCCCGCGGCCGGCAGTTCCCACACGTAGCCGGAGCCGTCCTCCAGCAGCACCGTGCGCTGCGGTCCGGGCGGCGTCAGCCGATCCTTCCCGTCGGACGAGGACACGTGCAGCGACCGCACCACGGTGTCGAGCTGGCGGGCGGTATCGGTGTGCACCACGGCCAGGAACACCGTCGAGATCACCCCGACCACCAGGATGGTGACCGACGCGCACGCGACCGCGACCCGGGTGCGCAGCGAGATGGGCCGGTTCACGGTTCGGTCCGCAGCACGTAGCCCACGCCGCGCACGGTGTGCAGTACCCGCGGGCAGCCGGTCGCCTCGATCTTGGCGCGCAGGTAGGAGACGAACACGTCGACCACCTTGGTCTGGGTCTCGAAGGTGTATCCCCACACGTCATTGAGCAATTCGGCCCGCGAGAACACCTGCCCGGGCGCCGAGGCGAGCGCCGCCAGCAGATCGAATTCGCGTTTGGTGAGGTCGAGCAGCACCCCGTTGGCATACGCGCGGCGCGACCCCGTGTGCACGGTGAGCTCCCCGACCGTGGTCTCCGCGGGATCGGCGGCCACCGTGGCTCCCGCTCTGCGCAGCAGCGCGTGCAAGCGCGCAACCAGCTCGCCGAGGGCGAAGGGTTTGGTGAGGTAGTCGTCCGCACCCGCGGTGAGCGCCCCGATCCGGTCATTGACCTCGGACCGCGCGCTGAGCACGCAGATCGGCACGTCATTGCCCAGCGACCGCAGCGCGGTCACCACCTGGACGCCGTCCAGCCCGGGCATATTGAGGTCCAGCACCACGGCCGCGGGCGGATTCACGGCAATGCGCTGCAATGCGGAGGCGCCGTCCGTCGCGGTATCGACGGTGAATCCCGACAGTCGCAGTCCGCGGGCCACCGAGGTGAGGACCCGCGCGTCGTCGTCGACGACGAGCACGACACTGTTCGCCATAGGGTCCTCATTTCGCCGGCCGGGTCGTTCGGGACGCCGGTACGCGTCGGACAACCGTAGGAGTGCGAGTACTCGGGGACGGCTAGGAAATGGTTAGGAAACGGATAGAGCCGCCCATTGTGAGGATTGCCACCAGCAGCCTATAACGGCCGGTCAGTCGCGGTGGTAGGCGTCCTGGGCGGCTTTGATCGTGTCGATGTTCGATTCGAGGATGTCGATCAGGCCCAGGAGTTGGTCGGCGATCCGCGCGCCCAGGTCGGTGAGGGTGTATTCGACGTGGGGCGGGATGGATTGCTGGACTTCGCGATCGATCATGCCGTCGCGTTCCAGGGTCTGCAGGGTCTGGGAGAGCATGCGTTCGCTGATGCCGTCGACGTGGCGGCGCAGGGCGCTGAAGCGGTGCGGACCTTCGCGCAGGGCGGCGAGGGCGAGCACGCCCCAGCGGCTGGCGACGTCCTGGAGCACCGGGCGGGAGGGGCAGTCGCGGGCGAAGACGTCGGCTTCCAGGGTGGAGTCGGTCGCGCAGACCTGGTCGGAATGCCGGGTGTTCATGGCTTCGAGATTACCTAACCTTCCGGGTAGCGGTTCCGGAATAGAGTGTGCTTACTATTAGTTAGTACACGCAGAACCTGCAGTTAATTCCCGATTCTCGGAGGTAGTCATGACCGTCGCAGTCACCGGAGCCAGTGGTCAGCTGGGTCGTCTCGTCGTCGAGGCGCTGCTGCGCGAGGGCGTCACGCCCGTCGCCGTCGTCCGCGATCCCGCCAAAGTGGCCGATCTGGCCGACCGCGGCGTCGAGGTACGCCAGGCGACCTTCGACGACCCGGAGTCCCTGGACCGGGCCTTCGCCGGCGTCGACCGCGTGCTGCTGATCTCCGGCAATGAATTCGGCAAGCGGGTCGAGCAGCACACCAATGTGATTCGCGCGGCCGAGCGGGCCGGCGTGGAGTTGCTCGCCTACACCAGCATTCCGCAGGCCGGGAACAACCCGCAGATCCTCGCGCAGGAGCACATCGGTACCGAGGCCGTGCTGGCCGACTCCACGGTGCCCTACGTGCTACTGCGCAACGGCTGGTACTGGGAGAACTACACCCGCGGCCTGGCGCACGCCGTCGACACCGGGGTGCTGTACGGCGCGGCCGGGCAGGGCCGGGTATCCGGTGCGGCCCGCGCCGATTACGCGGACGCGGCCGCGCACGTGCTGACCACCGACGGGCACGCGGGACAGGTCTACGAGCTCGGCGGCGATGAGGGCCTGACCTATGTCGAACTGGCGCAGGCGATTTCGGACGCCGCCGGTAAGCCGGTGCGTTACGAGGATCTGCCGCAGGCCGATTACGCCGCCGCGCTCGAAAAGGGCGGTCTGCCCGCCGGTTTCGCGCAGGCGCTCGCCGACGCCGACAGCGGCATCAGCATCGGCATTCTCGAGGTGAACAGCGGCCACCTGCACAAGCTGCTGGGCCGCCCGGCCGTGCCGGCCGTCGAGGTATTCCGCGCCGCGCTCTCCTGAGCCCTCGCTACGACGTTCCCGGGCCCGTCAGTACCAGTTGTGGGCCTGCCAGAAATCCCAGGCCGCGTTGGGGCTGCCGTATCGCTGGTTCATGTAGCGGTAGGCCCAGCGCAACTGGGTGAGCGGATTGAACATCCAGTCCGGGCCCTCGCTGAACATCTTGATCGCGGGCAGTGCCTGCGCCAGGCCGTAGGCGCCGGAGGTCGGGTTGATGGCGAAGATCTGCCACCCGCTCTCGTGCGTGATGATCTGGTCGAACGCCGCGAACTGGTCGAGCGGCACGATCACGTGGGCCAGGGTCTGCAGGGCGGGTTTCTGGAACGCCTGGGCCGCGCCGAAGAGTCTGCCCAGTTCGCCGAGGCTCGTCGGCAGGGTGTAGGAGGCGATCTCGCTTGCCGTGCCGGCGCGGGCCTCGGCGTGTGCGGTGGGGCCGGTTGCCAGCGTCGCCGTGGTGAGCGCGCCGAGCAGGAGTCCGAGGGTCAGGGTTCGGAGTGGCCGGTTCGATGTCAACGCCTGGTCCTTCCGTGTGGGTGAAGCACGAAAACAGACCGATCTGTCGCTATGCGAAAAAAGTGAGTATGCCCGCCTCGAACCCGGGTCGGGCATAGCGACACGCTATGAGTTCTTGATTGGCCATTCAGTATTTGCGCTGATCAGACCTGGTTGTCGGCGCGTCCCAAGAGGAGCTTTCGCTCACTGTCGTTGGCCGTCAGCTCGGCCGCCCGCAGGAATTCGGCGCGCGCCTCGGCGCCGCGGCCCAGCGCGGACAGGAAGTCACCGCGCACGGCGTGCAGCAGGTGATAGCCGTCCAGGGCCGCGGCGATCGGATCGGCCAGCTCCAGCCCGGCGGCGGGTCCGTGCACCATCGACACCGCCACCGCGCGGTTCAGTTCCACGATCGGTGACGGAAACCCCGCTGCGAGCAGGGCATACAGGCCGGCGATGCGCCGCCAGTCGGTGTCCTCCGGGCTCGGGGCCATGGCGTGCACGGCGGCGATGGCCGCCTGCAGGTCGTACTTCCCGGGCGCGCGGTGCCGGGTCTGGTTGAGCGTGTGCGCCCGCGCCAGCGCGGCGAAACCACGGCGGATGAGCAGGCCGTTCCAGCGGGACCGGTCCTGATCCGCGAGCAGCACCAGGCCCGCGCCGGAATCGGTACGGGCCACCGTGCGCGACGCCTGCAACTCCAGCAGGGCCGCCAGGCCGTGCGCCTCCGGCTCCGCGGGCAGCAGCCCGGTGAGGATGCGCGCCAAGCGCAGTGCGTCCTCACATAATTCGACGCGCACCCAGCGGCCGCCGGAGGTCGCGGCGTACCCCTCGTTGAAGATCAGGTAGATCACCTCGAGTACCGAATCCAGCCGGGCCGCCAGTTCTTCCCCCGCGGGCACCTCGTAGGGCACCCGTTTGTCTGCGATGGTGCGCTTGGCCCGCACGATACGTTGCGCCACAGTCGATTCCGGCACCAGATAGGCGCGGGCGATCTCGGTGGTGGTGAGGCCGCCGACCATGCGCAGGGTGAGTGCCGCCCGCGCGGGCGGGGTGAGCACCGGATGGCAGGCGGTGAAGATCATGCGCAGCAGGTCGTCGTCGATCGCGGGAGCCGCGGTCGCGAGGGATGCGGGATCGGTTGCGACCGAGGATTTCTCGTCGATCAGCAGTTGATGGCCGAGCAGTGTCAGCTTGCGCGCGAAGGTGGCGTCCCGCCGGAAACGGTCCACCGCACGGTGTTTCGCGGTGAGCATGAGCCACGCCCCCGGATTGGGCGGGATACCGTCCCGCGGCCACTGCTCGAGGGCCGCGACCAGGGCGTCCTGGGCCAGCTCCTCGGCGGTGGAGATATCGCCGGCCACCCGGGTGAGACCGGCGACCAGCCGCGGCCACTCGACGCGCCAGGCCGCCTCGACGGCCTCGCGCGCCTGCTGTGCGGGCGACCGCGGCGGGGTCATGCGGTCAGGCCGGGTGATCGATCGCCCGCAGTTCGACCTCGATATCCCATTCCGGGCCGTGGACGCGCAGGAATCGGCGGGACCATTCCAGCGCCTCCTCCTTCGAGCGGGTCTGCAATATGCAGTAGCCGCCGATGATCTCCTTCGACTCGGTGAAGGGTCCGTCGGTCAGGGTCTGCGTGCCGCCCGTCTGCCGGATGCGGGTCGACTCGGGCGAGAGTCCGGCGGTGTCCAGGAGGACGCCGGCCTTGGTCATATCCTCGATGAGCGCGGTCATGTCGGCGATCAGTCGCTCGTCCGGGCCGTCGTCGGGAACCTGGCCGGGGTCGAGGCGGAGCAGCATCAGATGTCGCATGGTTCGATCCTCCCTTCAGGCAACCTGGTAGCGGACGTAGACGGCGCCCGAGTCGAAGATCTTCGACTCCAGCAGGTTCAGGTCCAGCGCGGTCTTGTCCTGGAACAAAGGTATGCCGGCGCCGATCGTAATCGGATGGATGAAGACGCGGAACTCGTCCACCAGCCCCTGCTCGGTGAACCAGTGCGTCAGGCTCGGGCTGCCGTAGATGGCCAGTGTCCCGCCGTCTTCCGCCTTCAGGGCCTCGACCTGCGCGACCGCATTGCCGGCGATGATCCGGGTGTTGGCCCAGCCGGGCGTGTCCAGGGTGGTCGAGAAGACGAGCTTGTCGACGTCGGTGACCCAGGCGGCGTGCTCGCGTTCGTGGTCCGACGCCTCCGGGTTGTCCGGGACCGTCGACCAGTAGTCGCGCATGCCGACGAAGGTCTTGCGGCCGTAGACGGCGGTGCCGATATCGGCGCGAATGTGGTTGTCGTGGAAGTTGGAGAGCTCGTCGTTGTAGGCGCGGAAGGTGAATTCCAGTCCCATTCCGGTGGCCGCGGCCGCGTAGCCGTCGAGGGTCATTTGCGCGAACGCCGCTACTTTTCTCATCGGAGGTGCCTTTCCGTTCGTGGTGCGGGGCCGCCTTCCGGCCCCTCGACTACTCCTCGAACGGGATGCTCCGGAATCGACACCGGCCGCGAAACTTTTTTCACGGCCGGTGCCGAAGGTGGGTCAGAGCCACTGCACCAGCTGGATCACCAGGCCGTTCGGGGCGAGCGTCGGGAAGTAGCGCTCGCCCCACGGCTCGGTCTCGATGGGTGTCACGATCGCGGCGCTCACCTACGTGCTGGACGGGCCGGCGGCGCTTGTCGAAAGTTATGACGACCGAACCGATTTCGGGACGGATGTCTCATTCTGCTGTGCGGCCGGGCGCGGGCGGGCAGAATCCGATCCATGCCGAGAGCAGCCCCGGCACTCATTGCCGCCGAGATGTTCACCTGGGCGCAGCCGGTGATTCCCTTGGGAGGCGGGCTGGTCCTGCGGGCCTGGCTGCGGCGTGACGCACCCGAAGTGTTCGCCGCCGCGCAGGATCCCGCCATCCGGCGCTGGCACGCCCTCGGCGCCGACACCGAGGACGAGGCCGAGGAACGGGTCGACGCCTGGGCGCGCAGCTGGAGCTCCGGCACCGACGCCAACTGGGCCATTGCCGACAGCCGCAGCGGCCGGATCGCCGGCCGGGCCGCACTGCGCAGCATCCACCCCGCCCACGGCCTCGCCGAGGTGGCCTACTGGGTGGTGCCCGCGGTCCGTGGGCGCGGCATCGCGCCGCGGGCCGTGCAGGCCCTCATCGGCTGGGCCTTCGATATCGCCGGGTTCCACCGCCTCGACCTGCGCCACTCGGTGCACAACACGCAATCCTGCCGCGTCGCAACCAAATGCGACTTCGCCCTCGAGGGCGTGAACCGCAGTGCCTGGCTGCACGACGACGGCTGGCACGACATGCACATGCACGCCCGCATCAATGACGGCGGGCCCGCCGCCACCACCGCGCCGATAGTCCGGGCGCGCCCCCGGCACCGGGCCGGCGACTAAGGATCACCGGGCCCGATCAGTGATCGGTTTGGATGCGCAGGGCGGTGATGGTGCTGGCCAGGCCCTCGTATTGGTTTGTGAGCAGGACGATTTCGATGAGGCGGCGCTCGTCGTAGTAGGCGGCGAGTGACTGCCAGGTGGGATTGTCGAGGTCGCGGGTGGTGACGAGCTGGTCGACGGCGGTCAGCAGGGCGCGCTCCTTGGGGGACCAGCCGGGGGCGGCGGGGCCTTCGCCGCGGAGGCGGTCGAGGATTTCCTGGGTGACGCCGGCGCGCTTGCCGAGCCGGATGTGATGGTCCATCTCGTAATCGCAGTCGCGCAGATGCGCCACCCGGATGATGACCAGTTCCGTCTCGTAGCGGGGGAGTTTGCCGCCGGGCATGAGCCGGCCGGAGAAGTGCAGCCAGCCGCGGAACAGGCCGCCCGTGCGGCCGAGCGTACTGAACAGGTGGGCGTCATCGGTGCCGGCGGCGCGGGACAGCGCCTGCCAGACAACCCAATTGAACGGGCCAAGCTCCTTGAAGCGACCCGGGGCGATACGTGGCTGCGTCGACACCATTCGCCCAACTTAACCCGTGTCCCAGTCAGTCGCCAGCGTTCATTCGCGGACCGCCTGGCCGAGTTTGGTCAGTTCCAGGGCGCGGCGGGCCCGGGTGAGGACATGCGCCCGCGAACTCGTCAGATGCGCCAGCAGGGTGCGCAGGGCGGTGTCGAGGTCGTCCGCGAGCAGGTGCTCGGCAATGGCGATGTGGTCGTCGGCCATGGCCGCGATTCGCTCCGGCGTCGGGACATCCAGGGCGCGCACGGGACGGACCCGGGCGTATACGGCCGAGAGGGCATCGGCCAGTGCCGCATTACCGCCCGCGGCGAGCACCGTCAGATGGAACTGCTCATCGGCCGCGATCAGCGCGGGACCCGGCACCGGCGGCTCGTCGCGTATCTCGCGCCAGATCTCGAGCTCGTGCCGGATGAGATCGGTATCGCAATGCCGGAAGAGCGAGCTCGCGCCAGGCGGTGCGGAGGCGACGGAATCCGTCGCGGCGATGCCGGAACCGCGTGCGGCGGTGTCGCCGGATACCGTGGCCGGGCCGGGTGCGGCCGGGTAGCGGCGTTGAATTCCCCTGGCCTCCAGGATGATCCGGAGTTCGTAGAGGTCGCCGAGCTCGTCCACCCGGGGACGGTACGGGTAGAGGCCGTCCGGATTGCGTTCCAGCAGGCCGTCGGCGTAGAGGCGGGCCAGGGCCTCGCGGACCGGGGTGCGGGAGACGCCGTAGGTTTCGGCGAGACGTTCCTCGCGGAGCCGCTCGGTGGGCACCAGTACACCGGCCGCGAGATCCCGTTGCAGGGATCGATACACCCGCTCGGACAACGGCATACGCCCCCTGCGCGTGGTCACCGTGGTCCGTTCAGATGGCCATGGCCGTGCGGACCGCGGGCGCGGAGTCCGCGCCACCCGCCCCGGAGGAGGTGATCCGGCCCGACCGCAGCACGTAGTACTGCTGCGCCGCCTGCAATGCGAACCCGATGTGCTGTTCCACCAGCAGCACGCTCAGTCCGCCGCGACCGGAGAGATCGATGATGGTGCGTTCGATCTCGGCCACCACCGACGGCTGGATGCCCTCGGTCGGCTCGTCCAGGATGAGCAGTTTCGGCTCGGTGATCAGGGCGCGCGCGATGGCGAGCTGCTGACGCTGGCCGCCCGAGAGCAGACCGGCCTTGCGGGACAGCAGTTCCCGCAGCGCGGGGAACAGGTCGAGGGATTCCTCGATCAGTTCCTTCCCGCGTTTGCGGCCGTCCGCGATCACCTGCAGGTTCTCCAGGGCCGACAGCTGCGGGAAGGACTGCTGGCCCTGCGGGACGTAGGCGATGCCGCGTTTCACCCGGCGGGACGGGGACAGTTTGGTGATGTCGTCGCCGTCGAAGCGGATCCGGCCGCCCTTGGCGGGCAGCAGGCCGACCGCCGCGCGCAGCAACGACGTCTTGCCGGCGCCGTTGTGGCCCATGACCGCGGCCACGCCATTGTCCGGAACCGTCAGGGAGACACCGTGAATCACCTGGGTGCGACCGTAACCGGTACGCAGGTCAACGAGTTCCAGCATCGGCAGTCTCCTCTTCCTCGACCGGTGGCAGCTCGCCCGCGGCGGCGGTGCCCAGATAGACCTGTTGAACCTGGGGATCGGCCTGCACCTGTTCGACCGTGCCCTCACTGAGGACCCGGCCACCGGCCAGTACCGTGACCGACTGCGCGAAGGCGCGCATGAAGTCCATATCGTGTTCGACGACGATGACCACCCGCTCGCAGCCGATGCGGCGCAACAGGTTTCCGGTCTCCTCGCGCTCCTCGGCGCTCATGCCCGCGACCGGTTCGTCGAGCAGCAGCACCGACGCGTGCTGCACCAGCAGCATGCCGATCTCCAGCCACTGCTTCTGACCGTGCGCGAGCACCCCGGCGGGCTTGTCGCGCAGTTCGGTCAGGCCGGTAGTCTCCAGCGCCTCCTCGATGGCGGGCAGCACCGACCTGCGCTTACGTAACAGGGTGAGCGCGGAACGGCCCGCGCCCGCGGCGATATCGAGGTTCTGCAGCACCGTGAGCTGCTCGAAGACGCTGGCCGTCTGGAAGGTCCGGCCCACGCCGAGCCGGGCGATCTGATGCACCTTGCGGCCGATCAGCTCGGTGCCGGACTTGCGGGCCGAACCGGTGGCCTGCGCCAGCCCGGTGATGGCGTCGATCAGGGTGGTCTTGCCGGCGCCGTTGGGGCCGATCAGGAAGCGCAGATCACCTTGCAGGACCGTCAGATTCACGTCGGCCACCGCGCGGAAGCCGTCGAAACTGACCGAGAGATCCCGGATTTCGAGGTATTCGCTGTTCATGGGGTCGCCACCTCCAACTCCGGCGCCGGGGCGGGACTGCGGTGTATGCGCTCCAGCAATTGCTTTGCCAGCGGGCCGATTCCGGCCAGTCCGGCGGGGATGAATCCGACCACCACGATGAACAGGGCGCCCTGGAAGTACGTCCACTGCGACGGGAAATGCTCGGAGAAGGTGGTCTGTGCCCAGGCCACGCCGATCGCGCCGATGGCCGGGCCCCACAGGGTGGTGCGGCCGCCGATCGCGACGCCGATCAGGAACACGATGGACGGCACCACATCGATATCGGCGGGAGAGATGATGCCGACGATCGGGGTGAACAGCGCCCCCGCGATGCCCGCGAAGCAGGCGGCCACCACATAGGCCACGATCTTGATATTGGCGGGGTCGTAACCGAGGAAGCGCACCCGCTCCTCCTGATCACGCACCGCCACCAGCAATTCGCCGTAGCGGCTGTTGCGCAGCTGCCGGGCGATCGCGATCACCGCCAGCAGCACACCGGCCGCGATGAAGAACAGCATCCGGCGATTGACCGGATCGCTGAGCCGGAAACCGAAGAAGGCGTTGAAATCCGACAATCCGGTGAAACCGCCGAGGGACTGCTGCCCGATCAACAGGATCGCCAGCGCCGCCGTGAGCGCCTGCGACAGGATCGCGAAGTACGCGCCCTTCACCCGGCGCTTGAACGTGCCGAATCCGAGCAGCGCCGCCACCAGACCCGGCAGGACCAGGATCGCCAGCAGGGTCACCGGCGCCGACTGCAGCGGCTTCCAGAACACCGGCAGCGCATTGATCCCGGCGATCTGCATGAAGTCCGGCACGTCCTGATGCGCCGCGGCGGCATCCGCCAACTGCATATGCATCGCCATCAGATAGGCGCCGATACCGAAGAACACGCCCTGCCCGAGCGTGAGCATTCCGCCACGGCCCCAAGCCAATCCGATACCGACGGCGATAATCGCGTAGCACAGGAACTTCGCCAGCAGGCCCAGCCTGAAGTCGCTGAGCAGTGCGGGCGCTCCCGCGAAGAGCACCACGGCGGCCAGCGCGAAACCGCCCAGCACCCGCAGCGACGAAACATTGAACAGTGCGGAAAGTCGCTCGCTCACGCCAGACTCCTTGTGCGAACGGTGAACAGGCCCTGCGGACGGACCTGCAGGAACACCACGATCAGCACGAAGACGATCACCTTCGCGACCGCGGCCGTGGTCGAATACTCGATCACCGAATTCACCAGGCCCAGGCCGAACGCCGCCAGCACGGTGCCCTTGATCTGGCCCAGACCGCCGATGACCACCACCAGGAACGCATCGACCAGATAGCTCTGCCCGATGGTGGGGCTGGTGGAACCGATCAGCGTCAGCGCCACCCCGGCCACGGCGGCCAGTCCGGAGCCGATGAAGAAGGTGCTGATATCGATGACGCGGCTGGAGACGCCGCTGGTCTCGGCGAGGCTGCGGTTCTGCACCACCGCGCGGATCCGGCGGCCGAGCGGGGTCAGTTTCAGCACCGCGGACAGCACCAGCACCGCGACCACGGCCAGCACCAGAATGAAGATGCGGGTCTTGGGCACCACGGTGCCGAGAATGCTGATACCGCCGGTCAACCAGTGCGGGGCGAGCACGTTCTTGGCGGGCGCCCCGAAGATGTCGCGGGCGGCCTGCTGCAGGATCAGGCCCACACCGAAGGTGACCAGCAGGGTGTCCAATGGCCGGTCGTACAACCAGCGGATCAGGCCCATTTCCAGTGCGGCGCCCAGCAATCCGCCGACCAGGAAGCCGACGAACAGCGAGACGATCAAGGCCACGCCGGTCGAGTGGATGACCTGCTCCACCACATAGGTGGTGTAGCAGCCGGCCATGATGAATTCGCCGTGCGCCATATTGATCACGCCCATCTGACCGAAGGTCAGGGACAGGCCCAGCGCGGCCAGCAGCAGAATGGAACCCAGACTGAGTCCGGTGAACAACTGCCCGACAGCCACTTCCATCGGAGTCTCCTAGCTTGTGACTCAACGGCCGGGTGCGGAACTCGTCCCACACCCGGCCGCCCCTCATCGATTACGGACGTCGGTTCACAGGCCCTTGGCCCACGGGTACGACGTCAGGAACGGGTCCGGAGCGATCGGCTTGCCGGAGTCCCAGACCGTGTAGATCAGGCCGTCCGAATGGATTTCACCGATCCGGGCGGTCTTCGTGATGTGGTGGTTGTCGCCGTCCACGGTCACCGGGCCCTCGGGCGCGTCGTAACTGACACCGCCGCAGTTCTTCTGGATATCGGCCACCGCGAACGACTTCGCCTTCTCGACCATGTTCTTCCACAGGAAGACCGAGGTGTAGGCGGCCTCCATGGGGTCGGAGGTGGGCTTGTTCTGGCCGTAGGCGGCCTTGTAGGCGGTGACGAACGCCTTGTTCTCCGGGCTGTCCACGGTCTGGTAGTAGTTCCATGCCGTCAGCTGCCCGGTGACGTTCTGCGGGCCGATGCCCGCGACCTCTTCCTCGGCGATCGACACCGAGACCACCGGCATGGTCTGGGCGGTCAAACCGGCATTGTGGTACTCGCGGAAGAAGGCGACGTTCGAGTCACCGTTGAGCGTGTTGAAGATGGCATCGGCCTTGGCATTCCGCACCTTGTTGACGATGGTGGAGAAGTCCGTGGAACCCAGCGGGGCGTAATCCTCGCCCTTGATCTCGATGCCGTTGGCGGCGGCGTACGCCTTGATCTCGCGATTGGCGGTCTGCGGGAAGACGTAATCGGAACCGACCAGGTAGAGGGACTTGACGCCCTTCTGTTTCAAGTAATCCAGCGCGGGCACGATCTGCTGGTTGGTGGTGGCGCCGGTGTAGAAGATGTTCTTGCTGGCTTCCAGACCCTCGTACTGGACGGGGTAGAACAGCAGCGAATTCAGCTGCTCGAACTTGGGTTTCATCGCTTTGCGACTGGCCGAGGTCCAGCCGCCGAACACCGCGGCCACACAGTCGGAGCTGATCAGCTTCTCGGACTTCTCCGCGAACGTCTTCGGATCCGAGGCGCCGTCCTCGGCGACGATCTCGATCTTCTTGCCCAGCACACCGCCCGCCGCATTGATCTGATCGACCGCGAGCTTCGTCGAATTCGCGACGGTGACCTCACTGATGGCCATGGTGCCGGTCAGCGAGTGCAGCGAACCGATCTTGATGGTGTCCTTCGAAGTGTCCACGCAGGACTTGGCATTCGAGCCCGACGCGCTGCTGTTGTCGCGCGAGCCGCACCCGGCGACCATGACCGCGGACAGCGCCAGCGCGGTGGGAATGACTAGCGCCTTGGTCAACAGGCGCGTTCGGGCTCGACGGGGAGAATCTTGCATGGGCGGACCCTTCTAGCTCACGGTCATCGGCGACATCTCGTGCGCCGCTGCGGAATACCGGCCCGTATACAACGGCTGTATCCGTGAGCAGAAAGGTAGGCGGGAGTTGTTGCGCCGGAATGACTCTCGATGAATGTCCGATTTCCCATGTTTCGCGGGCATGAATTTCTGCTCACCGCAACGCAAAAGGGCCGGTCCCAGCGTTGCGCTGGAACCGGCCCCTACCGGTGGGTAATACGAGCGAACGGAGAAGTCAGCTGCAGACCTGGCTGTCGGTGAAGGAGTCCGTGTAGCAGTCCTCCTGGTACGTCCAGCCGTCCTGACGGTTGTCCGGCGCCGCTGCCGAGCCGGTGCCGCCGCCGACCGCCAAGCCGATGAGCGCGCCGATCATTGTGGTGAACGGCAACGCGATCACGCCGAGGCCGCCGGTCGCGATGGCGATGATCACGCCGACGATCAGACCGCCCACCACACCGAGCGCCGCACCGATGGCCATGCCGATTCCGGCGCTGCGCGACTGCGGCGAGGTGGGCGCCCAGTGGCCGATCGGTGTTGCCACCGGATGCGAAACCAGTTGCGTGCCATTGTTCTCGATGCTCGGCTGCACGGAGATCACCTGATCGGTGCCGTCGACCTGCATGTTCAACGGCAGACTCGTCAGCACCTTGCCGGCGCCGTCGAGAATGTTCAGCGAATCACCCGCGAGCGCGAACGTTCCGCCGCTCAGGTTCACGGTCACGGTCTTGTCGGGACCCGAAGCGGCAATGTCGTACTTCACCAGTGCTTGCTGATCGACACCGGCCCGCAGAATCTGCTGCACGGCCGGAGAATTCGGCTCCGCCGCCGGATCGGCGTAAGCGGTGCCCCCCGTAATCGCCATGGCGCCAATGGCAAGCATTGCCGTCGCAGCGAACTTCCTGATCTTCATTTGTAAATTCCTCGGTTCTCCCCGGGCGCTTATCGGCGCCGCGGAGAGACACTAACACCGCGCTCCGACAGCCCATTACCGAAAGATGTTGCGGCTGAATCGGTCACCGAATCCGTCATCGGGCTTATGGCACCGGAACGAAGCGGCCTTTTGCTGTCGGCACCAGTACGGTATCCGCGCTCAGTGATCGGCGGTTCCCGAAGCTCAGTTCCCGGACGGCATTCGGCCACATCAGGGGCTTTACGGGCTTGTTTACAGGGGGATTGCCGACTTGCTCGGTGAACAGGTAGTACCCATAGACGGTCCGGTCACTGCCGTCGCCACGGGGCAGTCCGAGCCAGCAGTGCTCGGAAGTTTCGGCGGCACTGTTCAGTTCGGCGCCGGTGATGTACGGCGGCACCTCGACCATGCCCGCCCAATTGTCCGACCATCCCGCCGCGCGAGTGATGTCGCCCAGTCGAACCGGTTCGGCCCGCTTCCCGGCACTCTGCAGCTCGGTGTAGAAGCGGTCGGCCGACCCGAGCGCCCGTGACGGTTTGGAGACGTCGAACCCGCTGCATGCGGGCTTGCTGTCCTCCCTCACGAGCGAACACCCGCTCAGGACCGATGCCGCAACGGAAATCAGCAGCGCATATCGCAGGGTGACCATCGACCTCATCCGTTCCCCGGCAGCGGCACGCCCTTGCCCGTCGGTAAGCCGGTGTCCTCCTGCGGGTGCGTACTCCATGCGATATGGGGTGACACGACCTCGTCTCCTCTCGCAATGACGATCGCGCTTCCCGCATCGATCGCCTCGGTGACCTTTTTCAATGCCGAGATCTCGGATTCGGTCATGACTTCCGGCTCGAAGGTGGGATCGAAGGCCAGGATCGTCCGGAGGATTGCACCGCTCGGCCAGACCTCGGTGCGATCCGTGCCTACCTGGTACTCGCGCAGGATGCGCGCCAGCTACGCCGGAAATGCTCGCGGTGTCGGCGTCCGCTTCCGCGATATTCGCGAGTGCCGTCCGGAACATCTCGGTCAGTGCTCGCTGCTCGAGCTCCTTCGCGGCGATGGCGGTGGCTGGGTTGACCCAATGAGGCTGCCGCGGAATCGGTTTTGTCCGCGGTCTGCCGTAATCGAGCGGCATGGTATTCGAGCATTGTGTCGAGGGTTTTCAGCGTTTCCTCGACGGACACCGCAATGCGTGATCCGGGCAGGCCCGTCATTTGGGGCTTCAGGCCTTGGGCGGCCAAGCGGCTGTCCAGCGCGACCGGGGCTTTACCGGCGATGGCGTCGGCGCGCTCGCGGAGGTAGGTTGCGAGTTCTCGCATGCGGTCGGGGGCGAATTCCACCATGGGGCAATGGATCCCGTCACATCGAGAAGGTGATGGGGGACGGGGGATGTCGTCCAGGTCTTCCCAGGTGGGGGTTGCCGGAGTTGGCCGTGTGGTGGGCGGCTGGCCGGAAATGGCTGCGGTGTAGGCCTTTTCGGCTTGGATTTCGGCCTCGTCGCAGGCTTGGCCGTGCAAGGTGGCTATGACCATGGCGAGGCGGGCGGGCTATTGGATTACGTAGGGGGAGATGGAGCTGCGGTGTTCGCTGATGTCGAGGGATTTGCCGAGTGGGGGGAAGGCGCGCTGGGGGCAGCTGGCGCGTTCGCAGACTCGGCAGCCGGCGCCGATGGGGGTGGGTTTGGGGTCGGTGAGGTCGAGGCCGTCGGCGTAGACGACGCGGCCGGCGTGGCGGAGTTCGCAGCCGAGGCCGATGGCGAAGATCTTGCTGGGGTCGTTGTAGCGGGTGGCTCGGCGTTCGACGGTGCGGGCCACCCAGAGGTATTTGCGGCCGTCGGGCATCTGGGCGATCTGGGTCATGATCTTCGCGGGGTAGGCGAAGGTTTCGTAGACATTCCAGAGGGGGCAGGTGCCGCCGCTGGAGGAGAAGTGGAAACCGGTGGCGGACTGGCGTTTCGACATATTGCCAGCGCGATCCACGCGGACGAAGGAGAAGGGGACGCCGCGGAGTTTCGGGCGTTGCAGGGTGGAGAGGCGGTGGCAGATGGTTTCGTACGACTGGGTGAAGAAGGCGGAGAGGCGCTCGATGTCGTAGCGGAAATCCTCGGATACCTCGTGGAAGTGGGTGTACGGGAGGACCGTCGCGGCCGCGAAGTAGTTGGCCAGACCCAGTTTTGCCAGCACCCGCGATTCGGCACTGGAGAAATTGCCTTCCTCCACCAGCTTTTCGATGAGATCGCCGCATTCCAGATAGGCGAGTTCGGCGGCCAGTTTGAATACGCGCTGACCACCGGAGAGATGCGGGGCGATCTCCAGGCGGCGCAGTTCCGGATCGAAGCGGTGCAGCACGCCGTCACCCAGATCGATACGTTCCACGATCTGCACACCGTGCGCGTCGGCGAGGCGGCGCGGGATCTCCCGCTTCAGGTCACCGCCGTGGAAACGCATGCGATTCGCGAGTTCCTCGGCGGCGGTATCCAATTCGTGAATGTAGTTCTGCCGCTGATAGAAGTAGTCGCGCACTTCCTCGTGCGGTTTGGAGATGGCCCCGGACCCACTGCCGTCCGAGAAACGATCCTCGGTGGCGGCCGCCAGCTGCGCGGTGGTATTGCGGTAGCGGCGGTGCATGTTCACCATGGCGCGCGCCAAACCAGGATGCGCGGAAACCATTTCGGCGATCTCCTGGGCATCGGCCTCGATACTCAGCTCCTGATCCATCACGACCTCCTGGAGCTCGGCGATCAGCCGGGTGTCGTCCTGGGAGGAGAAGAAGCCCGCGTCGACCCCGAAGACTTCGCTGATGCGCAGCAGTACGGGTACGGTGAGCGGACGGACGTCGTGTTCGATCTGATTCAGGTAGCTGGCCGAAATCTCCAGCTTCTTGGCCAGCGAGACCTGGCTCAGCCCGCGTTCGGTCCGCAGCTGACGCAGCCGCCCACCGACGAAAGTCTTGGCCATGCGACCGAGTCTATGAGTCCTTTCGCAACCATGCCAATGGGAGAATTAGCAACCCTGCTGAGCGATCCGTCACAGGGCTGTCGGGGGTCGGGGTTACCGTCGGATGGTGCTCTTGTCGGAAGTGGTGGACGCGTCGCTGGCGGTGCGGGCCACCTCCTCGCGGAAAACCAAGATCAATACCTTCGCCGAGCTGCTGCGGCAGGCCGCGCCGGAGGAGCTGGCGCAGGTGGTGGCCTGGCTCTCCGGCGAACTGTCGCAGGGCCGCATCGGCACCGGGTGGCGCACGCTGACCACCATGGCGAGTACGCCCGCGGCGACCGCGACGCTCACAGTCGAGCAGGTCGACGCCGTCTTCACCGAACTGGCGGAGGTCGGCGGCAGCGGCTCGACGGCCAAGCGGAAAGCGCTGCTGGCCGGGCTCTTCGGCGCGGCGACCGCCGCGGAACACGATTTCCTGGTCCGCCTGCTGACCGGTGAGATGCGGCAGGGCGCCCTCACCGCCATTGTCGCCGAGGCCGTCGCGGTGGCCTTCGAAGTGCCGTCCGACGCCGTCCGCCGCGCGCACATGCTGTCGGGCCGGCTACCCGTGACCGCACTGGCCGCGCAATCCGGCGGCGTCGCGGCGCTGCGCGAATTCCGGCTCGAGGTGGGGCGGCCCATCCAGCCCATGCTGGCCTCACCCGGAGCCACGCTGGACGAGACGATGGCCGAATTCGGCGGCGAGGTGAGCGTCGAGCAGAAAATGGACGGCGCGCGAATCCAAGTGCACCGCGATGGCGACACGGTCCGCGTATTCACCCGTACCCTGCGCGAAATCACCGGCAGCGTGCCCGAATTGGTGGACCTGGTGCGCGGCTTGGATTGCACCAGCGTCGTCCTCGACGGGGAGACCCTCGCCCTGACCGACGCCGGCCGCCCGCGCCCGTTCCAGGAGACCATGAGCCGCTTCGGCGCGGCCACCGCCCAGGAACTGCTGCTGCACCCGTACTTCTTCGACTGCCTGCACCTGGACGGCGTGGACCTGCTGGACGCCCCGCTGCGGGACCGCCGCGCGGCGCTCGCGAAAGTGGCTCCGGGCCTCAGCATTCCGGCCCTGGTCACCCCCGACCCGGAGGCCGCCGCCGAATACTTCGACGGTGCGCTGGCCGCCGGCCACGAGGGCATCATGATCAAATCCCTGGACGCGCCCTACGCGGCCGGCCGGCGCGGGCGCGCGTGGCAGAAGATCAAACCCACGCACACCCTGGATCTGATCGTGCTGGGCGCGGAATGGGGTTACGGCCGCCGCACCGGCTATCTGTCCAATCTGCATCTGGGAGCGCGGGATCCGGAGGGCGGTGAGCCCATCATGGTCGGCAAGACGTTCAAGGGCCTCACCGATGCGCTGCTGCAGTGGCAGACCGCGGAATTCCCGCGCCACGAACGCGCGCGCGACGGCAATACCGTCTACCTGTGGCCGGAACTGGTCGTGGAGATCGCCATCGACGGGGTGCAGACCAGTCCGCGATACCCCGGCGGCGTCGCGCTGCGCTTCGCCCGTGTTGTCCGTTATCGGCCCGATAAAGAGCCCGCCGACGCGGACACGATTGACACGATTCGTCACTTACTTCCGCAAAGCCCGAGCCCACAGTCAATTCACAGCTGAGTCCTGGGCGCCTCCGAGGTTGACGGCGCACGATTTGAAGCGTCGAAAGTTCCAGCCGGAGCGGTTGTCAGGTGACGGGACGCAGGCACTGCCACCGCATCTCCCACGCGGATCCCTGCGCGCCCGTACCGCTTCAGCGGGTCTTCGACGGTGGATTGCGCATGGTCCACCAATGTGGTCGGCGGCGCCCCGCCCCCTCGCCGGGCGCCGCCGACCGCGGTCTTTGTTCGTACAGCGCAAAACCTCAGGTGAACCGCATTCGAGCGGTCAGTATTCGTATTCCTGGGTCTCCTGGGTACCGGTCAGATTCGGCAATCGCCGCCGCCCCGCCGCCAGCTCACCGGCCAGATGCTCATAGGCGATGGCCAGCTCGGTGAGCCGCTGCCCCGCATCCCGCACCGCACCGTCCGCCGAGGTCGCCAGCGTCAGATACGCCAGCGCCGAGAACTGGGCGAGCCGGTCCACCACCGTGCCCACCGTCTCGGTGTGCAGGTGGGCATCGCGCGCGGCCCGCGGCAGCTCCGCGGCCACCCAGCGGTCGATATCGTGCACCAATCGGGCACGATCGTGATCGATGGGGGCGGTCGACCCCGCTGTCGCCGTCAGGCGCCGCTCGTGCAGGTCCGCTAATAACCCGGCGCAGTACAACACCGGATGATCGTCGGGGGGCAGGCCACGGCAGGCCTGCAGCAGCAGGTGTTTCGGCGGGAGCGGGTGCACGGCGACATCCTGCTACGCGAATATCTCCGATTGGCAACGACATTCGATTCCGCGATTCCGCGACGACATTCGGTGCCATCCTGAGGCTCGGGTCTTGCATCCGGTGCCGCGACGTGCAGAGTGGTACTGGTGATCCTCACCGTGACCATGAACCCCGCCTACGACATGACCTATCGGGTGGAGCATTTCGAACGGGGACGGGCACACCGGGTCCGATCGGTCGACCAGCGGCTCGGCGGACGCGGTATCAATGTCACCCGGGTCCTCAACCAGCTGGGCAAATACGCGCGCGCCACCGGATTCGCCGACCACTCCTTCGCCGCCGCCGCCGAACTCGAGATGCCGGTGGACTTCGTGCACGCCCTGCCCTGGGTGCGGCGCACCGTCGTGATCAGCGAATCCGACGACGGCACCGCCACCGCGCTGTGGGAACCCGGGCCGCGGATCTCCGAACCGCACGCCATCGATCAACTGCGGGTGCGGGTGGCGGGCATGCTCTCCGATATGAACGGCATGGTGATCGCCGGCTCCCTGCCCGGCGGGGTCGGGCCGGGCTTCCCCGCCGAACTGGCCCGCACCGCTCTCGCGGCCGGCGTGCCCACCATCTGCGATTTCGACGGTGCGGCGCTGGAACTCGCGGCCAAGGTGCCGGGCATCGTGCTGACCCCCAATACCGAGGAGCTGGAACGGCTCACCGGCCTGCCCGCCACCACCATCCCGGAGATCCTGACCGCGGTGGAACCGCTCATCGCCGACGGCGTGGCCGCGGTGATCGTGACCCGCGGGGGTGCGGGGATGGTCGCCGTGACGCCTACTCGCGCCTGGTCGGCGGCACTGCCGCAACCGCTGGCCGGCAATCCCACCGGTGCGGGGGATGCGGCGGTGGCGGCCATCATCGCCGCGCTGGCGACCGGGCCCGCCACCGACTGGCCCGACATGCTGGCCGATGCCGTGGCCACTTCGGCTGCCGCCGTGGTCATTCCGGTGGCGGGGGAGATCGACCGGGTGCTGCGGGAACGGCTGCTGCCGACGGTGCGGGTGCGCGAACTCGAATTCGTCACGCTGCGGCATTGATCCGCGGGACGCCGGGAGGCTGATCCCGTAGACCGATCTGCAGGTCACGGGTCGGTCCAATCCTCGTATCGACCGGCGTGGCCGGCGCGACCGTGGACCGACCGCGCGGTAATGTCGAACCCGATGTCCGAGCTACGGATTCCGCCCGATCAACGGCCGGGCCTGGACGACAGGTATCGGATGCCGCGAGTCGTGCGCGCGGCACAGCTCGTCGCTGTCCTGCTCGCGCTCATGGGAATCCTGTGCACCGCCTCCTCCGGCTGGCTGCTCGGCGCGAAACCGGCCCTGCTGACCGCCGTTCCGTTCGTGCCCGCATGGTTGCTGGGACTCGTCGCGCTGACCTTCAATTCGGAGGGGCAGGCGGTGCGCATCGGGGCGATTCTGATCGCCGTCCTGAACATGGTGTGGACCGTTCCCGCCATCACCGACGGGCGGCCACCGGGTCCGCTGGCGCCGATCGCCTCCCTGGTGATCATCGTGCTGCTGTTCCGGCGCGAGGCGCGGGACTGGTTCGAGCCGTCCTACTGGTAACAACACGGGCGACCGGAAGTAACATCCGCGAAATCTCGTCTCCCGATTCGCAATATCCGCGCAATTCCCGGCTCCTACTGTTAGCCCATGAGTTCGGAAGTCGCCGCGGGCACGGGTATTCACATCAGCGGATTGAGCAAGACCTTCCGGTCGGGGCGGCGCACCGTGCAAGCGCTGGACGAGGTGGAACTGCACACCGAACAAGGCGCGTTCCTGTCCCTGCTGGGGCCGTCCGGTTGCGGGAAGTCCACCATCCTGCGCATTCTCGCCGACCTGGACACCCCCACCGCGGGCACCGCCCGCATCAATGGCGAAACCCCCGCCGAGCTGCGGCGCCGCCACGAATTCGGGATCGCGTTCCAGGATTCGGCGCTACTGCCCTGGCGCAGCGTGGAATCCAATATCAAACTGCCGCTCCAGGTCGCGGGGCTGCCCGCCGACCCGGAACTCATCGCCGACCTGGTCGCGCTGGTCGGGCTGGAAGGGTTCGAGAAGGCCAAACCGGCGCAACTGTCCGGCGGTATGCGGCAACGGGTTTCGATCGCCCGCGCTCTGGTGGTGAAACCCAGTGTGCTGCTGCTGGACGAACCGTTCGGCGCCCTCGACGATATGACCCGGCAGCGGCTCAACCTGGAACTGCTGCGCATCTGGACCGAGAAACCCGCCACCACGCTCATGGTCACGCACGGCATAGCCGAAGCGGTGTTCCTGTCCGATGTGGTCGCCGTCATGAGCCCGCGCCCCGGGCGCGTGGTCGAAATGGTGGACATCGACCTACCCCGGCCGCGCACCCCGGAGATGATGCGCAGTCCCGAATTCCACAAGCTGCACGACTACCTGTCGGAGCTGCTGTTCGGGCGCACCGGACGCGGCGGGGTGGCGGCGGAATGATCACGGACACAAGCGGAATGCGCCGAGAATCGAACAGCATGAACTGGGCTGCCATCCGGCAGCGGCTGGTGCCGAGTCGGCTCGGCGGGCTCGCGGGCATCGCGGCACTGCTCATCCTGTGGGAGATCCTCGCCGCCATGCGGGTCGCGGGCGGCACCATCCCGAGCCCCTGGCAGGTCCTCGACACCATGTACCACGACGGCTGGGCGCTCTACGGCCCCAACTTCGAGGTCACCGCCTGGGGTGCGCTGCAAGGCTTTCTGTGGGGCAATGTGCTGGCCATCGCGCTCGCCGTCCTGGTGGTGCTGATTCCGCCCATCGAAATGCTGGTCACCCAGCTGGCCATCCTCAGCTACTGCACGCCACTGCTGGCGCTCGGGCCGATCATCCTGGTGGTCTTCGGCGGCCGCACGCCCACCGTGTTCCTGGCCGCCATGTACTGCTTCTTCACCACCATGGTCGGCACCGTGTCCGGTTTGCGGTCGGCGGACGCCACCAGCCTGGACCTGATCCGCGCCTACGGCGGCGGACGCTGGCAGCGGTTGCGGCGCGTGCAATTGATCGCCGCGCTGCCGAATACGCTGGCCGCCTTGAAGATCGCCGCACCCTCAGCCGTGCTGGGCGCCATCATCGGTGAATACCTGGGCGGCATCGACAGCGGGATCGGCGTCGCGCTGACCGCCGCGCAGACCTCCTACAACGTGCCGCGCACCTGGGGCATGGCGCTGGCCGCGGCCGCGCTGGCCGGGCTCGGCTACGCCATCGTGGCGATCATCGCCCGGCTGGCCCTGCCCTGGACCCGAGCGGAGGCATGATGAAATCCTTGAACATACTGCGGCCCATCGGGAAATTCCTGCTGCCACTGGTGGTTTCGCTGATCCTGCTGGTCGCGCTCTGGTACGGCTTCCTGAAGCTGTACCCACAGGTGGGTCTCGTCGGCAAGAGTCCCGGCGAGGTGTGGACCTACCTGGTGACGGGGCCCACCTCGGACACCGCGCGCTCCGTCATCTTCGCCGAAATGCGGATCACGCTGCGGGACGCGCTGATCGGGTTCGGGTCCGGGCTCGGCGCGGCCCTGGTGGTCGCCGCGCTGTTCGTCGGGATTCCGGCGGTGGCGCAGGCGTTCATGCCGGTGGCCATGCTGTTGCGGTCGGTGCCGCTGGTCGCGCTCACACCGATCATCGTGCTCATCTTCGGGCGCGGACTGCTCGGGGTGACCGCCATGGCGGCCATCGTGGTGTTCTTCCCGGCCCTCGTCATGATCATGACCGGCCTGCGCACCGCGCCCCGGCAGGCCATGGAACTCGTTGCCGCATATGGTGGTTCACGCTGGACGGCGATGCGTATGGTGTCGGTGCCCGCCGCACTGCCGTCGGTGTTCGCCGCGGCCCGGGTTTCCGTTCCGGGCGCGCTCATCGGGGCACTGCTCGGCGAATGGCTGGGCAGCGGCACCGGATTGGGCGCCGGACTGATCCGCGCCATTCCCACCTTCCAGTACAACCAGTTGTGGGCGTCCATCGCGCTGGTCACGGTGGTGTCGGTGTTCGCGTACGCGGTGGTCGGCGTGCTGGAGAACCTCGTGCTCGCGCGATTCGCCCCGGAACGCGTGCGTGATTGAGACATTAGTTAACACAGCGCATACACGGACCTTCGCGAAAGTAAAACGGGCGAAATCGAAACGCCCTAGATTCACCGCATGAGTGGTTTGTTCGGGCCGGTTCCGGCCTCGCAGTTGTCGCAGTCAGCCCTGGGCCGGCGCTCCTTCCTCCGCTACGCCGGACTGGCCGGAGCGGCCGCCGGCGCGGCCGGGGTGCTCGCCGCCTGCGGTAAGAGTTCGTCCGGATCCGGCGGCAACGGGACCGTCGCGGACGGCTCCAAATACGGGACGGTCGCCGTGCAGCTGTCCTGGTTGAAGAACATCGAATTCGCCGGCGAATACTTCGCAGACTCCAAGGGCTATTACAAGGCCGCGGGCTTCGGCTCGGTGAATCTGGTCGCGGGCGGCGCGGCCAGCACCTCCGTCGAGGCCGGACTCGGCACCGGCAAGATCTGGATCGGCATGTCCGCACCGCAGACCACCGCGCCCGCCGTGCTGGAGGGACTGGCCGCCAAGATCGTCGGCACCACCTATCAGAAGAATCCGTTCTGCATCGTCAGCTCCGCCGCCAAACCGATCAAGACGCCGCAGGACATGAAGGGCCGCAAGATCGGTGTGCAGGACACCAATCAGCTCATCTTCAACGCCCTGCTGACCGCCAACGGCCTGACCCCGAACGACGTCAAGATCGTGCCCGCGCAATTCGACCCGTCACCGCTCGCCAACGGCGAGGTGGACGGCTGGGTCAGCTACGTGACCAATGAGCCGATCACCTTGAGCGCCAAGGGATTCAACAACACCAACTTCCTGTTCGCCGACTACGGGCTACCGCTGGTCGCCGAAACCCTGACCGTCTCGCAGAACACCATCGACAAGGAACGCGACAAGCTGAAGGCGTTCCTGATCGCCGAGATCAAGGGCTGGAAGGACGCCGTCGCCGATCCGGCCGAATCGGCACGGCTCGCCGTCGACGTATACGGCAAGGACCAGCGGCTCGACAAGGACGAACAGACCAAGGAAGCCACCGCGCAGAACGGGATCGTGGCGTCGCCGGACACCAAGACCAACGGGCTGCTCACCATGACCGACGCACTGATCGCGGACAATATCGCCGCGCTCGCCAAGGCCAAGATCACCATCAAGGCCGAGCAGCTGTTCGACCTGTCGGTGCTGCGCGAGGTGTACACGGAACACCCCGAACTGAAGGGGTGAGATTCCGGCTCAGATAACGAGACTGGGATGCCGATGCACCGGAGCAGTCCGGCTCGACATCGGCTCGGCGGTAGCGCCATTGCGGGCGGCCAGCAGTTCGGCCGCAATGGCGACCGCGGTCTCGGCGGGCGTCCGCGCACCGAGATCCAGGCCGGCGGGGGAGCAGAGGCGGGCCAGGGTGTCATCGTCGAAACCGCCCGCCTGCAACGCCTCCAGGCGATGCACGTGCGCATTGCGGGAACCCAGCGCCGCCAGATACCCGAGCTCGGGTAGTCGCAAGGCCACCGTGAGCAACGGTATCTCGAACTTCGCGTCGTGCGACAGCACCACAACCGCTGTGCTGCCGTCGATTTCACCCGCGGCCGACTGCGTGTTCAGGTACCGGTGCGGCCAGTCCACCACCACCTCGCACCCCGGATACGCACCCGCGCTGGCGAAGGTCGGGCGGGCATCGCAGATGGTCACGCGATAGCCGAGCAGCTTCACCTGGGTGGCCAGCGCACCCGCGAAAGCATTGGCGCCCACGATGATCAGGTGTGGCGGGCGGGCGAACGAATTCACGAAGATATCCGAATCCGGCAGCGCCACCAGCTCGGTGCCGTGCCGGCGATCGGTGATCAGATGCTGGCCGATCACATCCGGATCCTTGTGCCACACCACCGTGAACACGGTGACCTGACGCTGCGCCGCGATATCGGCCGCCACATCCGGGAACTCGGGAAAATGCCTGCGCGAGAACGGTTCCGTGAACACATCCAGGGTGCCGGTGCAATCCATGCTGGTGTTGTCCATGCCATTACCCGGTCCGAAGCGATGCAGGCCACGCTGACCCGTGCGCACGGACTCCGTGACGGCCTCGTAGACGGCCGCCTCCGCACAGCCCGCCGACACCGAACCGAACACCTGCCCCTCCGCGTCGACCATCATGGCCGAACCCGCGGGCATCGGTGAAGAGCCTTGCGCGCGAACCAGAGTCGCCAGTCCGCCGGTCCGCCCGCTGTGCCATACCCGTAGTAGGTCGTCGACGATTTCCCGCATCACATGCTCCCGATCACCGTGCGCCGCCCGTCGGGTAGTCCTGATCCATCCCCGTGGCCAGGTCGTCGCACGTGACGCACACCATATCCGCTCGTTGCCGTAAATAAGTGCCCGCCCCCGAATTTCCCGCGGCCGCCGCCGAAACCGCCGCCCAGTGCCCCCGCCCCAGCACCACCGGATGCCCCGGCATCCGCCCGAACACCGCCCGCGCCAACCCACTCGGGCTCTCCCGCGCCGCCGCGACCACCCGGGCCACCACCTCCGGACCGACATCCGGCGTATCCACCGGCATGATCGCCACGAACCCCGCCGGCCCGCTGTTCCCCCTGCGGGAATTCCCTGCCGAAGTTATCCCCAATGTGGAAGTCCCTGTGGAGGAATTCCCCGCGGCAAACACCGGGCTTCCACCGGATCGCCCGCTCGGAACGGCACTCCCGGCGTCGGCGGCGGGCAATAGCGTGTCGGCAGCACCGTCGGCCCGCGCCGACTCCAGCGCCGGCACGGCAGCAGCCGCGGCGAGCCCCGCGCGCATGGAAGCACTGACACCCACGCCCCAATCCCGCGCCCAGACCGGATGGGTGCCCGCCGGCAGCGCGATGCCCGAGTCCCGCGACACCAGCCAGGAATCCGCCCCGAGACGGTGCGCCGGACCCGTCGCACCCAGCACCACGAACACCCGCGCACACCCGCCCACCCGCAACGCATGCACCGCCGAAGCCAGCCAAGCACCGTCCTCGGCCAGCACTTTCGGCATCCCGTAACGGGTACCGGCGCCGGCCGCCAGCACGATTCCGTCGCAGCGATCGGGAGTCATGCGGGCAGGGTAACGCCGCCGCGCAAGCTTCGCTGTGCAAGCCGCAGCCGCCCCGGTCACGGCCCGGCCCGAACCGCTCAGCCGCGGTCCAGGTTCTCCAATTCCATGGTGACCTGTGCAGCAGCCAGTTTCACGCCCATCGATCGGTAGAGGGCCAGCGATTTGCGGAGGAATTCGCCTGCTCGATGGCGCTTTCCGAGGGTGGCGGCAATGCCACCGAGGGCGCGCCAGGCGTCCGCTTCACCGTGCGGGTCGCCGGCGCGGCGGGCCACGTGCAGGGAATCGGAGTAGAGGCCCTGGGCGCGATCGAGATCGCCCAGGTCGCGGCAGATGTGGCCCATCCCGCGCATGGCGTCGGCGTGCAGCAAGGGGTCTTCGATCTCGAGGCCGATTTCGTCGGCCTCGGTCAATTCGGCTCGTGCGATATCGAAGTGACCCTGCACCCGGCTGATATTGCCGATGCCCCACAGCGACCAGCCGCGGCTGTAGCGGTTGTGGATGCGGATCGCGATGGCGAGCGCCTCGTCGTAGAGGACCCGGGCCTGGCCGGGGTCGCCGCGCATGCGCTCGATATGGCCGAGGCCGCGGAGGGCGTCGCCCTCGAACTTCGGGTTCCGGAGATCGCGTGCGATGGCCAGCACTTCGCCGTACGCCTCGCGCGAGGAGTCGTAATCGCCGATCAGCCTGGTCACTTCGGCATAGCCCCAGCGGGCGGAGACCCGGCGCAGATCATCGCGCTCCGCATAGGCGATCTCGTGGGCCTCCTTGAAACACTTCATCGCCGTCTCGTAGTCGAAGGCCAGGCGGTGCACGGTGCCCAGGCCGAAGAGCACGTCGCACTCCACGATCCGATCACCATCGTCGCGCGCGATGCCCAGCGCCCGGCGGAACAGCCAGCGCGCATCACCCCAATGCCCCAGGCCCGACAGGTGGAAGGCCAGCAGCCGGGCCAGCTCGCCGGTCTGCGTGCCCGACGCGGTCGCGCGCACGCAGCCGAGCAGCATCTCCCGCTCCCGGGTCAGCCATTCGCGCGCCCGCGCCGCCTCCTCGCTCGGATCCGGCCACGGTGGGCTCGGGAAACTGCCCGCTACCTCGAAAGGTCTGGGAGCAGTCAAGGATTTGGCCACCTGCAGGCTGTACCGGACCAGGCGGGCGATCGCCGTCGCATGCTCACCGGGCAGATCCTCGATCGACGCCTGCACGCGCGTGAACAATCGCGTCACATCATGAATGCGATACCGCTGCCCGGTCGGGCCGCCCACCGCGGGCTCCAGCAGCCCCACCTCGAAGATGCGGCGGATCAGCGCATACGACGCCTCGGGCGATAGATCCGCCATGGCCCCAAGGGTTTCCGCGGTGATCTCGGCGCCCGGGAACCAGCCGAGCAGCCGCACCGCGCGACGCAGTTCCGGATCCGGCAACCGCTGATACGACAATTCGAAAGCGGCGCGCAAGGTTTCACCCTCCGCGGAGAAGCGGGCGAGGATATCCGCCGCCGGTGACTCCTCGGTCGTCGGCGCGTTCTTCAATCGTTCGGTCAGCTGCTGGAAGTCGCGATCCGCGGCCGCGAGCATGCCGGGACCGCCGTGCGCCAGCTGGCCGGCGATGAGCCGCAAGGCCAGGGGCAGCCGCCCGGCCGTCTCCAGGATCCGGCGCACCGCGTCCACGTCATAACCCGGCGGCAGATGACTCAGCTTGACCAGCAGCTCCTCCGCCTCGGCCCGCGCCATCGCATTCAATTGCAGCGGCGCCGCGCCCGCCAGCCCGGTCAGATTGCGGCGGCTCGTGATCAGTACGAAGGACCCGGGGGAGTGTGGCAGCAGATCCCGGACCTGCCTGGACTCCAGCACATTGTCGAACACGATGAGCATGCGACGGTCCCGCATCTCCGCCCGCCAGCGTTCCGCGCGGCGCGGCTGATCCGGCTCGATGGTCTCCGGCTGCACCCCGATCCGCAGCAGCAACTGCTCCAGTACCCCGTTCGTGGTGCGCGGCGTCCGGCCTTCGGAATGACCGCGCAGGTCCTCCCAGATCCACCCGTCCGGATACCGCTCCGCGTGTTCGGTGACGACATTCCGTGCCAGTGCCGTCTTCCCCATCCCCGCCAGCCCGTTGATCACATGTACCGCAGGCCGATTCGCCGCCAGCTGCTCCGCCACCCGGCGCCGCAACTCCGCCCGCTGCTCCTGCCGCCCGACGAAAGGCATTGTCTCCTCGGGCATTCCGCGCCCCGCCGGCCGCGCGGTACTGCGCCGCACCACCGCCTCCCGATACGCCGACACATCCGTGCGCGGCATGGCCACCAGATCCGCCGTATCCACCAGCTGATCCCAGCTGGTCCGATAGATGACCGCGAGCCGCTGCAACACCTCCACCGTCGGCCGCGGCCGATTCCGTCCCCGCCCGCGCGGCCCCGGCCACGATTCGAACTCCGAGATCCGGCTGGCCTGCATCGGCGCATTCGCCTTCCCGCTCAACCGGTTGTACTCGGCCGCCACCGCTTCCTGGGTCAGCTCGTTGGCCAGCCGCCACGCCCGCCGCGGCCGGCACCCCCGCTGCCGCAACTCCGCCGCCATCGGCTCCAGTAACTCATTCTCCCGCAACCCGATTCCGAGTAGAATCCTCCGCAGTTCATGACGCGTCTGCGCATCATGAGGTTCGAATTCGGCACTCTGCGCCACGATCGGCCTCCCCCCGACGCGACGGCCCCCCACTCGGCCGCCTCGGTTGTGAATATTTCCTTGGTACCGCGTGGATTTCGGCTGGTCAAGAACCTGTGACATGCCAAGAAACGCTGTGATCGAACGACGGGCCCGCGCTCGCGACCATTGACCTACCGAAATTGATCGGACCGGAACGGGGATCGGTCCCGGGGGTTGGTAAAGGAAGATCGATGGCTATCAAGGACGCGGGCTGGATGATTTCCAGCGATGTGGCTCACGAGGTCGCTTTCCGCATCGATGTGCCCGAACCGGAGCGCGGGCGGTGGGTGCTGTCGTACCTGCCTACGGCGCGGCGGATCACGCGCGAACAGGCGCTGGCGGGAATCGCGCTGGCCGAGATGATCGTGCTCGAATTCGAAAGGCTCGGTGCGGGATTCGATGATGAAGTGGCTGCGCTGCATGCGGAGCTGCTCGGGCTCACCCTGACCGAGGTGGTCTGCCTGCTGGTGCTGCGCGGACTCGTCGTGGAGGGGGAGGAGTCGTCCGTGACCTGGAGGGGCGGTCACGGGCGGCGGGAAGTGAGCCGGTGATGTTCGATCTGGGGCCGTTCGTGTTCGTGCTGCCGCTGCGGCGGATCGATGCGGCCCGGTGCGCAATCCTTTTCGGGATGGTGCTGGCGCTCGCGGTGGCGGTCATGCTGGTCGTGGCCACCAGTTGCGGGGGTGACGTCAGCACCGATCCGGCGCCGGGCGGGGTCGCGCCGACCTCGGTGGGGGCGTGCGCACCCTTCTGCTCGATGGCCACGCCGGGGGCGCCGGCGCAGGCCTGACCGGTGATACGACGATGCCCCCGATGGTGCACACCATCGGGGGCATTTCGCCGTGGGCATCCGCGGCGGTCAGAACAGGGCCAGGGCGGCGCACAGGGCGGCCAGGGCGGTGACCTGCAGCGGGACGCGGGCCACGAGGAGGGTGTCCCACTTGTTCTGCAGGGCACGGGCATTCGCGGGGATGACGCCCGACCGGGCGGCGGCGGTCTGCGCGGTGTTGATGGGCTTGGCGATGAGGGCGTAGCAGGCCAGCCAGGTCAGCAGGGCGGCCAGTGCGATGGCGGCGGCCACGGCGGCGCCGATATGGCCGCCCACGGCGGCGAGGATCAGGGTGAGGACGACGGCGATCACGCCGCCGGCGCCGAAGGGCGGCATGCGCTTGTCGCCGTAGTAGTGGCCCCAGCCGGCGAACTTGGTGACCGAGGCGTCGTCCAGATGGCGGAGGGCCGAACGGGTGATCACGGCGGCGGAGATGTCGGTGCCGTAGACCACGGCATTGGCGAGGATGGCGAGGGCGGCAATGGTCTGGCCGATGGTGATGAGCATGTCAGGTGCCCTTTCCGGTCTGAAATCTAGCGGCGCTAGGAACTGAAGCAAAGATAGCATCGGCGTGGCTAGATTGTCTAGCGACGCTAGAAAATGAATTCCGATGGGGCCCGCCGGATTTCGGATTTCGCCTGCGTAATAGACCCCCGGTGGTTCGGGTCACAAGCTTCAAGATCACAATGTGTTGTGAAGGTGCTCACATCTGGACGGCCATCGGCGCGTCATGCACCCGTGGTCGCGGTCACTCAAACAGTACGAGCGTTATGCAAAACTGCAGGTCAGGGTTACCGGTAAGTAGATTCCACCGCTGCTATTCACAAGCTAATTTCGCAGGATTAACAAACGCCTGGTGAAAGCTAGCGGGGATTCACACTTGCAACAGGTAGACGCACATTTTTTCCTGTGCCATCGTGTGGAAGTACACCTCGCGGGCCTAGCAAGTCTGCAAATTGCCGCTCCAGCAGAGATCGAACATTGCGACGCTTCCCCGGCGCGTTGTTCGGCGAGCGGGGCAACCGAGACCGAACGAAGAAGTGGAGTCAGAGATGTCGAACGTCGGCACCCCGAAGACCGCTGCGGAGCTCCAGAAGGACTGGGACACCAACCCGCGCTGGAAGGGCATCACCCGTAACTACACCCCGGAGCAGGTCGTCAAGCTCCAGGGCAGCGTTGTCGAAGAGGCCACCCTCGCCCGCCGTGGCGCCGAAATCCTCTGGGAGGGTGTCAACGGCGACGGCTACATCCACGCGCTGGGCGCGCTGACCGGCAACATGGCGGTCCAGCAGGTCCGTGCCGGCCTGAAGGCCATCTACCTGTCCGGCTGGCAGGTCGCCGGCGACGCGAACCTCGCGGGCCAGACCTACCCGGACCAGTCGCTGTACCCGGCCAACTCGGTTCCGGCCGTGGTCCGCCGCATCAACAACGCGCTGCTGCGCGCCGACGAGATCGCCAAGACCGAGGGCGACACCGCCGTCGACAACTGGCTGGTCCCGATCGTCGCCGACGGCGAAGCCGGTTTCGGTGGCGCGCTGAACGTCTACGAGCTGCAGCGGGCCATGATCGCCGCGGGCGCCGCCGGCACCCACTGGGAAGACCAGCTGGCCTCCGAGAAGAAGTGCGGCCACCTGGGCGGCAAGGTCCTCATCCCGACCTCGCAGCACATCCGCACCCTGACCTCCGCGCGCCTGGCCGCCGACGTCGCCGATGCCCCCACCGTGGTCATCGCCCGCACCGACGCCGAGGCCGCCACCCTCATCACCACCGATGTGGACGAGCGCGACCAGCCGTTCATCACCGGTGAGCGCACCGCCGAGGGCTTCTTCCACGTGAAGAAGGGCATCGAGCCCTGCATCGCGCGTGCCAAGGCCTACGCCCCCTACTCCGACCTGATCTGGATGGAGACCGGCGTTCCGGACCTCGAGGTCGCCCGCAAGTTCGCCGAGGCCGTGAAGTCCGAGTTCCCGGACCAGCTGCTGGCCTACAACTGCTCGCCTTCCTTCAACTGGAAGCAGCACCTGGACGACGCCACCATCGCGAAGTTCCAGCGCGAGCTGGGCGCCATGGGCTTCAAGTTCCAGTTCATCACCCTGGCCGGCTTCCACGCCCTCAACTACTCCATGTTCGACCTGGCCTACGGCTACGCCCGCGAGGGCATGACCGCCTACGTCGACCTGCAGGAGCGCGAGTTCGCGTCCGAGGCCCGTGGCTACACCGCCACCAAGCACCAGCGTGAGGTCGGCGCCGGCTACTTCGACACCATCGCCACCACGGTCGACCCGAACACCTCGACCGCCGCGCTGAAGGGCTCGACCGAAGAGGGCCAGTTCCACTGATCTCGAAGCGGCTCATGAACCAGTGAGCCACTTCAGGTTCCGAGGACACAACCCGGACGGCAGTCGCATCACACCTTCCGCCGCCCGGGACCTCAGAACCCGCCGGGAGGGGAGGCAAGCCCCCTCCCGGCGGTGTTCACCCGCCCTTCCCGTCGACAGCCCCGACGGGGAGGGCATTTCCCTATACCGTTCGAAGAGAAGATCTTTCGAACAACGAAGACCTTAAGAAGGCGCAGGGTCGAGCAGTCAGTCCGACGCCTTCACAACAGCTATGCAGGCCGAGCTGCGGCGTTCGGTACGAGACAACTGATTTCGTGACGGTCGGGGTAACTCGCCGGGTACGACCGAAATTGGTTCGGCACCTGACGCAGGTACGGATGCAGGAGTAGCAACGGCACTCAGCCGCCCGCAAAAGTTGCGGGGAGGCGGAACGGAGCGGGCAGTGAGCAGCGAAAAGATTCAGCGCGTCGGCATTATCGGCGCCGGACAGATGGGCGCGGGAATCGCAGAGGTCTGCGCCCGGGCACACGTCGATGTGCTCGTGTTCGAACAGACCCGGGAACTGGCCGCCGCCGGCCGCGCTCGCATCCTGCGGTCGCTGGACCGTGGGGTGTCCAGCGGCAAGATCACCGAGCGGGAGCGGGAGCAGACGGCCTGGCGGCTGCGCTTCACCTCCGACCTGGGTGACTTCGCCGACCGCCAGCTCGTGGTCGAGGCCGTCGTCGAGAACGAAGATGTGAAGACCGCCATCTTCAGCGAACTCGACAAGGTCGTCACCGACCCCAACGCGGTGCTGGCCTCCAACACCTCCTCCATCCCGATCATGAAGATCGCCGTGGCCACCAACAACCCCGAGCGGGTCGTGGGCATGCACTTCTTCAACCCGGTGCCGGTGCTGCCGCTCGTCGAGCTGGTCACCACCCTGAAGACCACCGAGGCCGTCACCAAGCGCGCCGAGCAGTTCGCCGCCGACATCCTGGGCAAGCAGGTCGTGCGCTCCGCCGACCGCTCCGGCTTCGTGGTCAACGCGCTGCTGGTGCCGTACCTGCTGTCGGCCATCCGCATGGTCGAATCCGGTTTCGCCACCAAGGAAGACGTCGACAAGGCCATGGTGCTCGGCTGTGCCCACCCGATGGGCCCGCTGGCGCTCACCGACCTGGTCGGCCTCGACACCGTGAAGTCCATCGCCGACTCCATGTACGCGGAGTTCAAGGAGCCCCTGTACTCGGCCCCGCCGCTGCTCATGCGCATGGTCGAAGCCGGACTCCTGGGCAAGAAGACCGGCGCCGGCTTCTACCAGTACAACCGGGGCTAGCCCGCCTCTCCGCGTACTCAGCGGGCGGCCGAGAGCCGTCGACGCCGGCCACCCGTGCCGGCGGTTGGGTGCCGAACCGATTTTGGACGTACCCGGGGAGTTACCCCCATCTCGCGAGATCAGTTGTCGCGTCGGGAGCTCGCTGGAGCATTTTCACAGGGTGGACGTTGCCGGGCATGTGGCGGCGTCCACCTTCACCGGGCATAAGCTGCAAATAGGTCGATTCCGGCCCGCGGCTTGGAAGGAGTGTCCCGCTCATGGTCAACGTCACCGATGGCTTCGGGTCCAGCATCCTGGGCTACCCGAGGATCGGTCCGCACCGGGAACTCAAGCGTGCGCTGGAGTCCTATTGGCACGGCACGCTGTCGCGCGACGAGCTCATCGCCGTCGGCCGCGAAATTCAGGAGAGCCAGTATCTGGAGCTGGCCGCCACCGGGTTGACGCAGGTCCCCGGCAACACCTTCTCCTTCTACGATCACATTCTCGACAACGCGCTGCTGTTCGGCGCGGTCCCCAAGCGGTTCGAGCCCTATCGAGAAGGCTTGCACCCCTTGGATTTCTACTTCCTCATGGCTCGCGGCCGTCCCGACCTGCCGCCGCTCGAATTGGTCCGGCTGCTGAACACGCCGTACCACTACCGGCAGCCGGAACTCGAGACCGACACCGAATTCTCGCTGCACCCCGAGTCGCTGCTGGACGAATTCGACCGCGCCAAGGCGGCCGGCATCGAACTGCGTCCCGTCGTGCTCGGCCCGCTGTCCCTGCTGTTGCTGTCGAAGACCGGACATGTGCCCGGCCAGACCGAATTCGACAAGCTGGTGCTGCTGGACAAGCTGCTACCCGTGTACGAGGAACTGTTCGAGATCCTCGCCAAGCGCGGCGCCACCTGCGTGCAGATCGACGAGCCCTGCTTCACCGCCGAACGCTCGCCGTCCACGCTGGAACTGTTCGAGAAGACCTACGCCCAGCTGTCCAAGGCGCCGCTGCGCCCGCGCATGCTGGTCACCGGCCAGTACGGCGACTTCGGTGCGGCCATCGAAATCCTGTGCCGCACTTCGGTGGAGGCCATCGGACTCGACCTGGCCAGCCATCGCGTGCGGCCCGAGGACCTGGCGGAGATTCCGGGCATCCGCCGCAAGCGGCTGTACGCGGGTGTCATCAGCGGCACCAATGTGTGGCGCGCCGACCGGCACGTGACCCTGGAATACCTGCACGCGCTCGCCCAGGTGTGCCCCGACATGGTGGTGTCCACCGGCGCCACCCTGCTGCACGTGCCCTACGACCTGCTTGTCGAATACGAGCTGGAAGCCCCCGTCGCCGACCGCCTCGCCTTCGCGAAACAGAAGGTGCTGGAAGTGGTTTCGCTGGCCAAGGCGCTCACCGAGGGCCCGTCGGAGAAGTGGCGCAAGCGGCCCACCTCGGTGCACTTCAAGCAGAAGCACGCCGTGCGGCAGCGCGTGTACGCCGTCACCCCGCAGATGCGGGAACGCGAACCGTACGAGACCCGCCGGATCGCGCAGCAGGCCAAACTGTCACTGCCGCTGGTGCCGGCCACCACGCTCGGCTCCTTCCCGCAGACCACCGCGGCCCGGCAGGCGCGGCACGACCTCGGCGAGGGGCGGCTGTCGTACGACGACTACCGCAAGATCATCGAAGCCGAGATCGAGTCCACCATCCGCTTGCAGGAGGACATCGGCCTCGACGTGCTGGTGCACGGCGAGCACGAGCGCAACGACATGATCCAGTACTTCGCGGAGCTGCTGGACGGCTTCGCCACCACCCACTACGGCTGGGTGCAGGTGTACGGATCCCGTTGCGTGCGACCGCCGATCCTGTACGGCGACGTCGCCCGGCCCGAACCGATGTCGGTGTCGTGGACCAGCTACGCCCAGTCGCTCACCGACAAGCCCGTCAAGGGCATGGTCACCGGTCCGGTCACCATGCTGGCGCGTTCGTTCGTGCGGCAGGATCAGCCGATGTTCGATACCGCGGATCAGGTGGCGCTGGCCATCCGTGACGAGGTCGTGGACCTGGAGAAGGCGGGCATCACCATCATCCAGGTGGACGAGCCGTCCATCCGGGAGTTGCTGCCGCTGCGGCCCAAGGGCCGCGCCGAATACCTGCGGTGGGCGGTGGGCGCGTTCAAGCTGGCCACCTCCGGCGTCCGGCCGGAGACCCAGATCCACACGCACATCGGCTATTCCAGCCGCGGCGACGTGCTGCAGGCCATCGAGGAACTGGACTGCGACGTGACCGCCATCGTCGCGACCCGCTCCACCGAATGGGTCCTGGAGGCGCTGAAGGAGGACACCGCGGAGGGCCGCGGCCTCACCCACGGCGTCGGCCCCGGTGTCTACGAGTCCCGTTCGGCCCGCATCCCGGACATCGACGAGCTGGACGAAAAGCTCACCGCCGCAGCCGAAGCCGTCACTCCGGAACGCCTGTGGGCGAACCCGGACGGTGGCCTCAAGACCCGTCACCACTGGCAGCTGGACCCGTCCCTGCGCAATATGGTCGCGGCCGCCCGCCGCGTCCGCCGGCGCGCGGAGGCCGCCCGGGAGGCCTGATCACGAACCCGTCATGAAGCGCGAATTAGCGTGGGGATCACGGTTTTCCGATCGAGGAGGCAACCATGGATCCGACGGGCAAGGGCAACCAGCAGGACGACCCGGAAACGGCCAAACAGTACAACGACTCGTACAACCAGAAGGGTGACCAGGTCACGCCCGACCCGCCGTGGAAGACCGGCAACTGACGGTCCGTCCGCGGGCGGGTCGGGCGTGAACTGGTCGACGGGGGTGAGCCCGCTGCGCGGGCCCACCCGGCCCGTCAGTTGACGGGTAGCGGAATCGTGTGTGCGGTCAGATGGTGGCGGTGTCGATGACGAAGCGGTACCGCACATCGCTGGCCACCACGCGGTCGTACGCCTCGTCGATCCGATCCGCCGAGAT
This sequence comes from Nocardia sp. NPDC088792, assembly GCF_044750615.1. Classification (NCBI taxonomy): domain Bacteria; kingdom Bacillati; phylum Actinomycetota; class Actinomycetes; order Mycobacteriales; family Nocardiaceae; genus Nocardia; species Nocardia sp. NPDC088792. The sequence goes on along the minus strand of NZ_JBIVKC010000002.1, from coordinate 1,834,708 downwards.
GACCTCGATCTCCGCGCCGATCCCGTGCGCGGCACAGAAATCCAGCATCTCCTGGGTCTGCGGAATACCGCCGATCATGGAACCCGACAGCGAGCGCCGGAAGCCCGCCAGCGTGGAAGCATTGATGCTGTACGGGGTTTCGGGCAGGCCCAGCGCCACCAGACTGCCGTCCAGCTTCAGCAGTCGCAGGTACTGCTCGATCGGCAGCTCCGCCGACACCGTATTGATGATGAGATCGAAGCTGCCGCGCAGCTTCTTGAAGGTGTCGCGGTCCTTGGTCGCGTAGTAGTGGTGCGCACCGAACTTGCGGCCGTCCTCCTCCTTGGACAGGGAGTGGCTCAGCACGGTGACTTCCGCGCCCATGGCCGCGGCGATCTTCACGCCCACATGCCCGAGCCCGCCCATGCCGATGATGGCGACCTGCTTGCCCGGGCCCGCGTTCCAGTGCCGCAGCGGCGAGAACAGGGTGATGCCCGCGCACAGCAGGGGCGCGGCCACATCCAGCCCGATGCCCTCCGGAATGGACACCACGAAGCCTTCGGTCACCACGATGCGCGTCGAATAGCCGCCGAGCGTGTACCCGCCCGCCTGCTGCTCCGCCGGCACCTTCGTGTTGTAGGTCCAGACGGTGCCGTTGAGGCAGTACTGCTGCTCGCCCGCCAGGCACGGCTCGCAGTGGCCGCACGAGTCGACCATGCAGCCCACGCCCACCCGGTCACCGACCTGGTGGCGGGTGACCTCCGAGCCGACGGCGGCGACGAGGCCGGCGATCTCGTGGCCGGGAACACAGGGGTAGCTGGTGCCGCGCCATTCGTTGCGCGCGGTGTGGATGTCGGAGTGGCAGATACCGGCGTACTTCACGTCGATCAGTACATCGTGGGGGCCGAGCTCACGACGCTCGATGGTGACCTTTTCGAATCGCCCGTCCGGGGCGGATACGGCATAAGCGGCTGCATTGCTCATGCATTCATTGCTACTCCCGCACTCGTCGGCTATCTACGGCGGGCCCCGTTTCACACGCTCGGCGCGGCACGCCCGGCAATCGGCAAACCCTCGGCATGCTGGGACGATGGCGATCCTGCTGGCATGCGTCTCCATGTGCGTGACGCTCATCGGCGGACTGGTGGCGGTGCGCATCGGTGAGCGCAAACGGCTGGTGCTCGGTCTCGCCGCGGGCGTCATGCTCGGCGTGGTGGCCTTCGATCTGATGCCGGAGGCCCTCGCGGCCGACCGCTGCGAGGCGCTCGGCGTACCGGTGCCGCTGCTGGCGGCGGTGGTGGGCTTCTTCACCGTGCACATCCTGGAGAAGTCGGTCGCCATCCACACCGGTCACGAGGACGAATTCGGTTCGCACCACCACGGATTCGAATCGGTCGGGCTGCTGGCCGGGGCCGGGCTGGTGTTCCACAGCGTGCTGGACGGTATCGGCATCGGATTCGGATTCCAGGCGGCGGAGTCGATCGGGATAGCGGTGGCCATAGCGGTCATCTGCCACGACTTCGCCGACGGCTTCAACACTTTCACCATTACGACGCTGTACGGCAATGCCCGCAAGCAGGGCCTGATCATGTTGGGCCTGGATGCGGTGGCGCCGGTCGTGGGCGCGGTGATCGGGACGCTGGTACGGGTGCCCAGCGGACTGGTCGGGCTGTATCTCGGGTACTTCGCCGGGTTCCTGCTCTACCTCGCCACCGCCGATATCCTGCCCGAGGCACACGCCGGCAAACCCGCCAAGGGGCCACTGCTGTGCACCCTCGCCGGGCTCGCATTCATGCTGGCCATCGCTGCATTCAGCCACTGAAACAGCCCTGATCCACTGAAATACTGGTACACCAGAAGGAAGAAACGCCCAGGGCCGACGGGCGACCGGCAGTCGGAGGGTCCCATGCACGACGACGCACGCCGCGCGACCCGCACCGGCCGCCGCCGATCCGGCTGGGGCGGAAAGTTTCTCGCCCTCCTCTTCGTCATCGTGCTCGGCGTCACCGGCTTCCTCGGCTACCGCGGCGACCTGCCCCGCCTGTCCTTCGGCCCCGACGAGACCACCGCCAGCCTGGTCGGCCCGTCGCTGCCGCCGCTCGATACCACCCTGGTCTCGCAGCTGGCCGAACCGGCGCTGGTCAACGTCACCGCCGGTATCCGCCCCTACGGCCTGGGCGCGGCCGGATCCGGCATCGTGCTCACCGCCGACGGCGAGATACTCACCAGCCAGCACGTCATCAAAGGCGCTGACACCGTGACGGTTTCGGATATCGGCACCGGCGCCACCTATCAGGCCACCGTCGCCGGCTACGACTCCGGCGCCGATATCGCACTGCTCGAACTGGCCGGCGCGCACCGGCTGCCGGTCGCCCGCATCGGCAGTTCCGCACCCCTGCAACTGGGAGATCAGGTGCTGGCCATCGGCAATGCCGGCGGCACCGGATCACCGACGGCGGTCGGCGGTTCCATCACCGATCTGGACAGCTCCATCGTGGCCCGCAACGAGGCCGACCTGTCCCGGAAGTCGTTGCACGACATGATCGAAGTGGCCGCGGCCGTCGCGGCCGGGCAGTCCGGCGGCGCCCTGGTGGATCGCTACGGCGCGGTCATCGGCGTCATCACCGCCGCCTCCGGTGATCTGCAGAAGGCCATCGGCCGCGGACCCACCGGCTACGCCGTCCCCATCGATACCGCCATGAACGTGGTCCGCCAGATCCGTTCCGGCACACCGACGGACACCGTGCACATCGGCCCCACCGCCACCCTCGGCATCATGACCTCCGACGCCCGGCCCACCGGCGCGCGCATCGATATCGCCATCTACGGATTGCCCGCGTACACAGCGGGACTCACCGAGGGCGAGGTGATCACGGCCCTCGACGGCCGCGCCATCACGTCCTCGCAAATGCTGAAAGCCGCACTCAACGCCCATAAACCGGACGATGTAGTGCGGCTCGACATCAGCGACCCGTCCGGCAGCCGGAAAACGGTGAGCGTGACGCTCACCGTCGGACCGCCGAACTAGAAACGCGAATCCCAGTAATCCTGGAACTGGATGTACACGATCAGGATGATCGTCGCGTAGAACAGCGCGACCAGCGTCCACCGCCACTCCACGATCACCTGCACGAACCCGCGGGAATTACCCCACAGCACATTCGTGGTCACGGCCAGCATGGCCGGCAGCACCGTCCACACCACCATGCACCACGGGCACAGGGCGTGAATCTCGAAGACGGCCTGATACACCAGCCAGACCACCGCGACGATGCCCGCGAACAGGCCCAGCCACAGTCCGCCCCACATCCAGCGGGGAAAACCGATGCCGCACACCGCGATCACGGCGAGCGTGACCACCACCGAGAACCCGACCACACCGATGATCGGATTCGGGAACCCGAACAGCGACGCCTGCTTGGAATCCATCACCGTGGTGCAGGCCACCACCTGATCGATACTGCAGAGCGGTTTGTACCCCGGCTCGGTGAGCGCCTTGAACTTCTCGACCAGCAGCGTCACCGACGCCGCCCAGCCGAGCAGAGCTCCGATCAGCAGCGCCCACGCGGACCTGGGTGGAGCCGAGACGATCACTTGGCCGCGGCCTCGATGACCGACTTGATGCCGTCCGTGGTCATCAGCGCCTTGGGATCGTTGACCTGCTTGCCGTCCACCCACACCGACGGGGTCGACTGCAGACCGGTGGCGAACACCGCCTTGGTCTCATCGGTCACGAAGGAGGCGTACTTGTCGGACTTGATATCCGCGGCCACCGACGGATCGGTGTAGCCGGCGGCCTGGGCGATCGCGATCAGCTGATCATCGGTCATGCCGTTGGCGCCTTCGGGCGGCTGCTTCTCGTACATGGTGCCCAGCCAGGCCTGGAACTTCGTCGGGTCGCTGGCGGCCACCACGTACGCGGCGTTCGCGGCGCGCGAGGAGTACTTGTTGCCGTTCGAGGAGCGGTCCAGGAACGAGATGATGTTGTACTGGATCGTCGCCGTACCGCTCTGCACTTCCTGCTGCAGGGTGCTCGAGTTGGAGTGCTCGAACATCTGGCAGGCCGGGCACTGCAGGTCGGCCACGACCTGGATCTTCACCTTCGCGTTCGGGTTGCCGATGGTGATGGCGCCGCCGGGAGTGACGTTCGGGGGAACGGGGCCCGCGCTCGCGTCGTGCGTGACCGTGGGCGCGAAGCTGCCGGTCGCCGCCGTGCTGTTCTTGTTGTTGTCCGACTTGCGCATCGCCAGGCCGATACCGATGGCCGCGACCAGACCCAGCAGCACGACCGCCACACCGACCTGGATGAAGATCTTGCGATTTCGGTCGGCCCGCGCAGCTTTCGCGAGCGGGTTCTTGCGGTCACCCGGTTTATTGCTCATTTGCGCTCACCACACGCCTTCCGGTTGTCACGAATCGTCGGGGCCCATCTTGGCCCGTGAACCTGAGAGATTCCTAGCACAGGTCGACTTCGTGACGCGCGGCATGTATCACGCCTGCGCGAGCCGCTTTTTCTGCTCGTTCACATCGAAGTCGGCGGGCGGCCAATCCAGCTTCAAACCCTGCAACGCGTCGATGAGCAATTCCGTCACCGCCAGATGCGAGTACCACTTGCGGTCACAGGGCAGCACGTACCAGGGCGCGTACTCGGTATTGGTGCGATCCAGCACCGCCTGATAGGCCTCCTGGTACTGCGGCCAGTAGGCGCGCTCGCCGATATCGTCCGGATTGAACTTCCAGAACTTGTCGGGCCGGTCCAGCCGCTGCGCGAGCCGCTTCTTCTGCTCGTCGAGGGAGACGAACATGGCGACCTTCACCACCGTGGTGCCATTGTCGACGAGTTGCCGCTCCCACTTGTTGATCTCGTCGTAGCGCTTGCCCCACACCTCCGGCGCGACCAGCTCGTGCACGCGGACCACCAGCACATCCTCGTAGTGCGAGCGATCGAACACGCCGATCTGCCCGCCGCGCGGCAGCTTTCGCTTGATGCGCCACAGGAAGTGATGCTTCTTCTCCTCGGGCGTCGGCACCCCGAAGGCCGCATGGTCCACACCCTGCGGGTCGACCGAGCCGATCACGTGCCGGACGATGCCGCCCTTGCCCGCGGTATCCATGCCCTGCAGCACCAGCAGCACACTGCGGGTGTCACCGGTCCGCCCGTTGGCGTAGAGCCGCTCCTGCAGATCGGACAGCACCGCACCGCGCTCCTGCAGGAGTTTCTCCCCGTCCTGCTTGTTGCCCTTGAAACCGGGAGTTGCCGCCGTGTCGATCTCCCCCACCTGCACACCATCGGCGCGCAGAACTTTGGTGACGGGCTTCGACCAGGATGTCGCCTTTGCTGCCATTTGTCATGGGTAGCACACAGAATGGGGTTTCGGGCAGGCAACCGCGCCGAAAACAGAAGGTGGATCGTTAACGAACTCGGGCCAACTGGACCAAATGATCGGCCAATTCGTCATCGGTCACCGGCGTCAATGTCAGATCGTTCGCGGTGGTCAGCAGATACCGGCCATCGCCCGAGAAATCCATCCAGGTGCGATGCCGGGTCGGCGGCGACAGCGGATTCGCGGGTTCGACTGTGACGGTGATGAATCCACGCCCGTCCACCGGCTGCCGCAGCTTCCGGCGGAAGCAGTCCGCACCCCGATCATCGGTGGCGGCTGCCGCCGACGCATCCGGATGCAGCACCGCACGCTGCGATTCCCGCATCGCCCCACCCCGCCCCGCCGGCGCCGAACCGATGATCTCGACCAGCTGCCGTCCCAGATTCTCGGCCGGGACCAGCCGCACCGTGACCGTGTCCGGTTTGGCGACCAGAATCCCCGCCCGCTGCTGCGCCACCGCCGCGAAAGCCAGGATCCGCCGGGGCTCCGGCCCGGCGGTGTGCTCACCGTAGAGCGTGACCGTGGTGTTATCGGTGCGCGCGCACAAGGCCAGCGCCGAGGCCAGATCCGGGTCGGTCCGGCGCAGAAATCGCGGACCGAATTGCGGTGCCACGACCGGGTTCTCGGCCCCCGGCAGGGTGTCGAGCGGGTACGGGTGCCGTTCCAGGCGCGTTTCGCGCGTCCAGACCAGAGCGAATTCGTCGGGGGTCAGGATCCATTTCACAGTGGGCGAGTTCCCCTCTCCTGCGGTGACCCTCCGACGGCGACATTACCGGAGGGGCATCCCGGGTGCGCCCCGTCACGTACCCGCAAGAAATGTGACGGGATTCACGCCCGAAACGACAGCGACCCCGTCCGGACGTCAAGTGTCCCGGACGGGGTCCGCCGTGCGCACAGGTGAGTGCGGCCCGGTGCTGTCAGATCCGCTCGACGTCGATGGTGATGTCCGCCCCGCGCAGGCGCTCGGTGAGCGCATCACCCATGGCCGCGGCCGGCGTGAGAATGCCTGCCAGCTCGGGCAGTTGGTCGAAGGCCAGGCACAGACCGGACTGCCCCAGCATCACCGAGGTGGCCTGGTAGCCCGGATCGCCCTGACCGGCGAAGGTGCACAGGTACTTCGCACCGGAAGTGGTGTGCGCGAAGGTGCGCATGGTGAACCAGCCACTGCGGCGCGACTTTTCGCTCGGGCCGGTGCCCGGCTTCGGCACGATACGGTCCAGCAGCCGGCGACCGGCCGCCACCCGGGACAGCACCGCACCGGTGGCCATGGTGGCCACGATGCCGCCCGCGATACCGGCCGCGACCAGCGGCGCGGTCGGGGACGAACCCACCCGCATGACCTCGCGGTAGCGGAAGTTCTTGCCGTACGGCCAGCCCAGCAGGCCATTGGAGCGGCGCACGATCTTGGTGTTGTGCGCGGCCATCACGAAGGTCGCCACCCAGCCGTCCAGGCTCGGATCGATGGCCGCGGCCCGCTGCAGCGCCTGATCGGTCTGGCGGCCCACCTCCGGCTCGAGGGACTTGTCGGGGCTCAGCGAATACGGGTGCGACATGATCGACGCCTTGGCCGGATCGGCCGCGATGGCCTCCATCATGGCGCGACCGGAATCCACGGTGCCGCCGCTCACGCCGCCCTTGAACGCGGCCACCAGGGTGACATCGGTCAGCTCACCGGTGTTGTCGTCCACACTGCGCTTGTACAGCTGGTACACGCTCAGATCCGACGGAATCGAGTCGTAGCCACAGGAATTCACGATCTTCGCACCGGTCTGCGCGGCACGCTCCCCGAAACGGTCGATGCCTTCCCGGATGAACAGCGGCTCACCGGTGAGATCCGCGTAGTGCGTGCCGTTCTCGGCGCACGCCTGCACCAGCGGCAGACCGTAACGCAGGTACGGGCCGACCGTGGTGACCACGACCTTCGTCCGCGCCGCAAGCGCGTCCAGGCTGGCCTGATCCGTCGAATCCGCCTGCACCAGCGGCCATTCCGCGGCCACCGGCCCCAACTCGGCGCGCACCGCGGCCAGCTTCCGCTCGGACCGGCCCGCCAGGGCGATGCGCGCGCCCGCGGGCGCGGCGCCGGTCAGATATTCCGCGGTCAGCTTGCCGACGAAGCCGGTCGCTCCGAATAGGACGATATCGAATTCCCGGTCAGCCATAGATCATTCCCGTCAGGTAGGTGTCACGCCTTGGCGGCGCGTTTGCGAGTCTTCTTCGCGGGTCCGGTGGTCGGCGTCGGCGAGGGCCGGCTCGCCAGCCACTCGTGGTGTGCGCGACCGAGTTCCGTGACCGGCTCGTCCCCGTACAGCCATTCCCGGGCGATGCGATGCCAATTCCCGGTCGCCTCCAACTGCCCCAGCATGCCGAAGGTGAGGAAGTCGGCGCGACGCGAGAACAAATGCTCGGGCGGCAGATTCTGCTGCTTCATGCCCGCGAACTCGCTGGCCCGCGGATCCACGGCCAGTATGAATGCGCCCGAAGCCAATTCGGGGGTGATGGTGAGATCCTCGTCCACCAGCGCCCATTCGCAGGCCGCCAGCACGTACTCCAGGCATTCCTCCGGCGTGATCTCCTCCGGTGAATCGATCACGCCGCGCTCGATCATCAGATCCCGCAGGTCCTCCGCGCGCTCCTCGGCGGCCGCGCGGATACAGGTGGCCTCGAACTGCACATGGTCGGGATCCATCCGGTTGTAGAGCCCGAAATCCAGGAACGCCACCCGGCCGTCCGCGCCGAGCAGCAGATTGCCCGGATGTGGGTCACCGCAGAACTCGTTGAAGGTGAACAGCGAACCCACATAGAAGCGGTAGATGATCTCGCCGATGCGGTCGCGTTCCGTGTCCGGCAACTCCCGGATCTCCTCGAAACCACGGCCCGGGAAGTACTCGCTCACCAGCACGCGCGTGGTGGACAGTTCGGGAAAAGTGCTGGGCACGAAGATGAACGGATGCCCGGTGTACAGCTCGGCGATCTGCTTCTGGGTGTTCGCCTCGGCGACGTAGTCGAGTTCGCTCTCCAGATTCAGCCGCAACTCGTCGAGTACCGCCGGGGTCACCCACGGCATGGCGGACTGCAGGATGCGCCGGAACATGGCCAGGTTCTTCAGATCCGCGCGTACCGCCGCGTCGATGCCCGGGTACTGCACCTTCACCGCGACCTGCCGGCCGTCGTGCAAGCGCGCCAGGTACACCTGGCCGATCGACGCCGCCGCAATGGGTTCCGGGGAGAACTCGGCGAACACCTCGTTCAGCGGCTTGCCGAAGTCCTCTTCGATGACGGCCGTCATGACCTCGAAGGACACCGAGGGCGCACTGTCGCGTAGCACTGCCAGGCGCCGCTGGAACCGTTCCCGATGTTCGGGCGGAACCAGATCCAGGTCCAGCACGGACAGCATCTGCCCGAGCTTCATCGCGACGCCCTTCATGGTGCCGAGCACCATGACCATCTGTTCGGTCGCCCGGATCATGGAATCCTCGGCCATGCGAGCACGGACCGCCTCCGAGCGCCCGCGCATGGACCTGCGAGTCCGCTGGGCTCGTATGGCATTACCGGCGACAGCCATCCCGAGCTTCGTTCCCCGAGCGAGTCTGGATGTAGGCAGCTCTTTCGCCATCAGTGACCCTCCATGGGAGCCAACACCCCCGTTGGTGCCGACACAGCGGAAAACCCATCGGTGTGGTCCGCCGGCCTCAGCCTAACCGTGCCGCTACCTACGGTGCTAGCACTCAGCTAGCACTATTCTCGGCATCAGGTAGGACATGCTGCTTGGAGTTGAAATAGTGCCGGTCACCGCCCGCTCGGACCATGCCCTCGATGGCGCTCCAGGCCATCATCGTCAGGTAGTCGAGCATTTCCTCACTGGACATGGTGCGGTTGGTGATCCACCAGTCCGTCGCCAGCTGCACGCCGCCGACCAGGACATAGGCCCACAGCATCGACCCCTCGGTCTGGATGCCGCGATCGAACGCCTTGTCCACGATGACCGCCGAAACCACCTGCGCGAACAGCTTCTCGAAGTCGGCGAGGGTGGTGGTCTCGGTGGCAGAGCCGTTGCCCATGATGAAGCGGTAGACGTCGGTGTCCGAGTCGACCGTGTGCACATACGCCGCGAGCGTATTGCGGACCAGCTGATACTCGTCGAGATCATCGCTGATGGCCTCGTAGATGCGCGGCATGAGCGTGGTCTCGATGAACCGTTCCATGGTGGCCCGGGTCAGATCCTGCTTGTCCGAGAAATACCGGTACAGCACGGTTTTCGACACGCCGATCTCGGCGGCGATCTCGTCCATGCCGGCGTCCCCGCCGCGCTTGCGGATGGCGGCGAGCGTGCCGTCGACCAATTCCTCACGGCGGTCGATCTTGTGCTGCTGCCAGCGCTTCTTACGGCCGTCTACCCGGCCTCCGCGGCTGCTGGTGGCGGCGTCCACGGCGGCGCTCACGGTCCCCTTGGTGGTCAGCGTGGGGCTCCTTCGTCGCGTGTTGTGCTGGGCGTATTCAGCTTAAGCCTCGCATGCGACGGATCGCCGCCGATCGGGACGGGCCCGTGCGCAGCGACTTCGTCACAGCACGGGCCAGAATGGAACATATGGAGCAACCTGCCGGCAGTGCCGGGGTACTCGACGTGAACGACCGTAAGTCCATCAAGGCCGCCCCGCCGGGCGGCGCGTTCGCCGACCTCCTCGACGACGAGGGCAAGAAGCGCGAACTCCGCCGGATGAAGGCCATTGCCACCGGGTTCCTCGCCGCCGCCACCGTCATCTATCTGGTCTGCGCCTGGCTCGAATCGCGGAGCAGCGTCGCGGGCTGGGTGGGTTATGTGAAGGCCGCGTCCGAGGCCGGCATGGTCGGTGCGCTGGCGGACTGGTTCGCCGTCACCGCATTGTTCCGGCATCCGCTCGGGCTGCCGATTCCGCATACGGCCATCATCCGCAAGAAAAAGGACCAATTGGGTGCGGGCCTGGGCGATTTCGTCCGCACCAATTTCCTCTCCCCGGATGCCGTTGCGGCGAAGGTGAATTCCGCGCAGATCTCCTTCCGGGTGGGCCGCTGGATGGCCGATCCGGCGCATGCCGAACGCATCGCCGAGGAGAGCGCGACCATGCTGCGCGCGGTGATCGGGGTGCTGCGGGACGAGGATGTCGAGCAGATCATCGATCACACCATCGTCAAGCGCATCGCCGAACCGCTGTGGGGTCCGCCCATCGGCAAGGTGCTGCACGAGCTCATCGCCGAGAATCGGCAGGCCCCGCTGCTGGATCTGCTGGCCGAGCGGGCGCACCAGTGGGCCCTGGATTCGCAGGAGACCCTGGATCGGATCGTGAACCGGGACGCGCCCTCCTGGGCCCCGAAATTCGTGAATTCGCTGCTGGCCGAGCGCATCTATCGGGAGCTGGTGGAATTCACCTGGAAAGTCCGGACGCAGCCCGATCATGATGTACGGCTGGCGGCCAATCGTTTTCTCGAGGAATTCGCGCACGATCTGCAATTCGACGACGCGATGATCAAGAAAGCGGAGAAGATCAAGACCGAGTTGATGGGCCGGCAGGAGATCACCGGCATGGCGCACGCCACCTGGCGGGCCGCCAAGCGGATGATCCTGGAGTCGGCCGAGGATCCGGATTCGACGCTGCGGCGCAAGGTGGCGGAGAACGTGCAGCAGTTGGGCGAGCGCCTGGAGGCGGATCCGGAGATGCGTGACAAGGTGGACGGGTGGCTGGAACGCGGTGTCCGCTATCTGGTCACCAACTACGGCGCCGAGGTCGCGACGCTGGTGAGCGACACGGTTGCTCGCTGGGATGCGGAGGAGGCGAGCAAGAAGATCGAATTGGCGGCCGGGCGCGATCTGCAATTCATTCGCATCAATGGCACGGTCGTGGGTTCGCTGGCCGGACTGGTGATCTACACGATTTCGCATTTACTGTTCCATATCTGATCATTCGTCCAGAAATACTTGACAGCTGAAGCGCCGGCGGTTTGCCGGAATGGTGCTAGCAGAGTGCTTGCAAGAGTTAGCACCCCGCTCTAGAATTGACCTCACAACCGCCGGAAGGTGCGTGATGAAACACGATCCCGAGGTTCCCGAACCGATCGAGGGCGACGCAGCGGAGACGTCCGCCGCCGCAGATCGGAACGGCCGCGTCGCCAACGCGGCGCACGACATCGGGGGCTTCATCCGATCCCAACGCGAGGCCGCTCAAGTCTCGTTGCGGCAGCTCGCACAGCTGGCGGGGGTGAGCAATCCGTACCTGAGCCAGATCGAACGCGGATTGCGGAACCCATCCGCCGAGGTTCTCGCGCAGATCGCCAAGGGTCTGCGGGTCTCCTCGGAGGTTTTGTACATGCGGGCCGGGTACCTCGAACAGAGGCCGCACGGTCCGGTCCGGGACGCACTGCTCGCCGACGCCGGTCTCACCGAACGTCAGAAACAGGTGCTCCTGGACATCTACGAATCGTTCCGCCGCGAGAACGCGGCGAACGAGGAGTTTGGGGACGCGACGGACCCGAAGGGGGGCGTTCCCGGGGGAGACAGGGGCAACGACGCCCCGGCCAGGGACAACGAGGTTCCGCCACGCATCACCGAAGTTCCGCCACGCAGGGAGACCGAACAACCATGACCGAACAGAACCTCACCGCCACCGTCACCAAGCCGATCTACGCGACCGTCGGCGCCGGCGACGCCCTCTACGCCGCCGTCCTCGACGTCTACTCGCAGCTGCGCGAGCGCGCCGGCTCGGCCGACATCTCCGGCCGCGTCGAAGAGGCCCGCGAGCGCGTCGCCAACCTGCCGGCCGACGCCCAGGAGCGCATCGAGACCCTGCGCCAGCGCGTGCAGGCCCTGCCCTCCGAGCTGCCCGAGGACCTGGCCGAGCTGCGCGAGAAGGCCACCCCCGAAGAGCTGCGCAAGCTGGTCGACCAGTACTACCACCAGCTGCTCGACCTCTACGCCGACCTGGCCGCCCGCGGCGAGGAGACCGTCGAGAAGCTGCGCACCTCGAACCCGACCTTCGAGGGCCGGATCGAGCAGGTCGAGACCCTGCTGAACGACGTGGTCGCGCAGACCCAGGACGTGTTCGACAAGGTCACCGCGCAGTACGGCCCCTACCTGGGCCTCGCCAAGGAAGACGCCGCGGAGGAGGACGAGACCGTCGACGGCGAGATCGTCGCCGTGACCACCGAGTCGACCCCTGCCGACGACGCCGAGGCGCCCAAGAAGGCGACCGCCGCCAAGAAGGCTCCGGCCAAGAAGGCCGCCCCCGCCGCCAAGAAGGCCGCCCCCGCCGCCAAGAAGTAGGCACCCCGTGCGGGCATCCCGCGCGAAAAACCTTGTGGCCCTCGCACACTGACGTGTGCGAGGGCCACGGTCCTTTCGTGAGCTCCGGGGCCTGTGTAAGGGGCGCGTTTCGAATGGTCGTGTCGGCGTATGGAACCCGTGGTGAACGGTGCGCGGCTCCGTATGATGGATCGGGTGAGCGGAATTCCGAGCTTGATTCTGTGGGTGTTGCAGCTGGCCGCACTCGGCATGACGGTGTTCGCGCTCGTGCATGCGATCAGGCAGCGCCCGGATGCCTTCACGGCGGTGGGGAAGCTGACCAAGCCGGTGTGGCTCGCCATTCTGCTGGCGTCGCTGGGCGCGCTGCTGCTGGTGCACAGTCCGGTCGGGCTGCTGGGTATCGCGGCGGTGGTGGCCACCGGTGTGTATCTGGCCGATGTGCGGCCGAAGGTGGATGAGATCCAGCGCGGTCCGCGCTGGTAGATCCGATAATTCAGGCTTTCCGGCCGTCGTCCCGCGGGGACGGCGGCCGGATTTTTTTCTGCCCTGGTCTGCGCATTGGGAGATATCACGATCTCGGCGCGTGTTCTGCGTGGTTCGTCCCGGATTGAAAACTTTTCGGTGCTTGCTACTGGCTAGCACCGGCAAGCGGGGGTTACTGTATCGAGCAGTAACACAAAGGAGTGTCCTATGCAGGCGACGTTGCCTACCCCAGCGGACCTCACCCGGAAGGTCCGCGACCTGGTCCGCGCACATCGGGCGGCCCTGCGCACCCGCACCTACGGGAACGCGGATCTCAACCCCCCGGCCGGCCCCTACGAGGTCATCCCGGTCACCGGCACCGACGGCGCCCGCCTGCGGGTGCACGCCTACGGCCCCGCCGACGGCGACACCATCGTCCTGGTGCACGGCTGGACCTGCAGCCTCGAATACTGGAACCCCCAGATCAACGCCTTCGCCGGCGAGTACCGCGTGATCGCCTACGACATCCGCGGCCACGGCGAGAGCGAGCTCGGCACCGCCGCCCTCACCACCGACCTGCTGGCCGACGATCTGTCGGCCGTCCTCGCCGCCGCCCTGCAGCCCGGGCAGCGTTGCCTCCTGGTCGGGCACAGCCTGGGCGGTATGACGATCCAGGCCTGGGCCGGGCGTTACCCCCGGCAGGTCGCGCAGCGCACCCGCGCGGTGCTGATGACCAATACCGCCGCCGGCGACCTGATCGCCGAGACCACGGTGGTCCCGTTCTTCAATCGCGGTATTGCCGAGCTGCCGTTCGTGATCGGCCTGCTGGGCCTGAGCGCGCCGGTTATCTTCCCGCCCGTGCAACCGGTGAAGTGGATTTTCCGGCGCCAGATCATGAGCCTGGCCTCGACCGGAGACGTCGCCGAGTACGCGCAGAACATCGTGCGGGCCTGCCCGGCGCGGGTGCGTGGCCGCTTCGGCACGCTGCTGGCGCAGCTGGATGTGGGCCGCGGCGCGGAGAATCTGACGGTGCCGACGACCATCCTGGCCGGTTCGGCGGATGATCTTACGCCGGAAGTGCATTCGGAGCGGATCGTCGAGATGTTGCGCGCTGCGGGCAGTTTCGACGGGTATCGGATACTCCCGACCGGTCATCTCGGAAATGTGGAGGCGTACCGCGAGTTCAACGAGGAGCTCGCGCGTGTTGCCAGGTCCGCCTTCGGGATTCCCGCGCGGGTGGTGGGTGCCTGAGGGTGGGGAGCGGTTTCCCACCCTTGGGGTCCTACTCGGGGGCACAAACCTCCGCGACGATGTGTTGTAGGTAATAGAAGTTCCGCGATTTCGATACCTGGAAGTGTGAATGCCATTGCGGCGGAACGGGTATCTCGGAACAGCAGGACCCGGTGGGGCGAATGGCAAATTCTTGCCGCTTGCTCTGGCAAGCACTACTGCTAGCGCGCTATCGTGGTCTGGAACACAAAGGAGTGCTCGATGCTGGTGAAGCTGCCCGAGGCGGGCGCCGATGCGCTGACCGCCCCATTTCGCACCGGACTTCGGTCCCGCACCTATCGGACGGAGTCGCTGAACGCGCGCCGTCCCGATCAGGTCATTCCCGTCACCACCGCCGACGGCGCCCGGCTGCGCGTACACGCGTACGGCCCGGCCGACGGCGAGGTCATCGTTCTGATCCACGGCTGGTCCTGCGCCATCGAATACTGGAACCCACAGATCAACGCCTTCGCCGGTCCCTACCGCGTGGTCGCCTACGATCAGCGCGGTCACGGCGAAAGCACCGCCGGCACCCGGCCTTTCGACTCCCAGCAGCTCGCCGACGATCTGGTCGAGGTGCTCGACGCCGTCCTGAAGCCCGGGCAGCGGGCCGTGCTGGCCGGTCACAGCATGGGCGGCATGACCATCCAGGCGTGGGCGAAGCATTACCCGGAGCAGGTCGCCGATCGTGCCTCCGCTGTCTTGCTGGCGACCACCGCCGCCCGGCAGATTCCCGGCCGCGCCACGGTGTTGCCCCTGTTCAATGATGTTGTGCCCGCGCCGGATTGGCTGGCGAAGGTGCTGTTCGGTACTCCGGTGCCGCTGCCCGGCGGTAAGGCCGTGAACGTGCTCGCCAAGAGCCGGCTGATGAACCCGGCCGCGACCGCGGACCAGACCGATTTCGGCCTGTCCATCGTCCGCTCCTGCCGTCCGTCGGCGCGTGCGGCCGTGGCCCGCGGGCTGCTGAAGCTCGACTTGTACGGCGCCGCAGCCAATCTGGCGGTGCCGACCAGCGTGATCGCCGGATCGCACGATCGGCTGCTGCCGGAGGTGCATTCGCGGGAGATCGCCGAGACCCTGGATGCCGCAGGCTATCTGGACCGCTACACGGTCCTGCCCACCGGTCATCTCGTGAATATCGAAGCCGAGCAGGCTTTCAACACCGAATTGCACCGGGTGATCCGGTCGGGCCGCCGCGGCCTGATCGCCGCCGCGGGGTGATCGCGAAGATCGGATAGTCGAAAAGGGCGCTCCCGCCGTGCTTTTGCACGAGGGGAGCGCCCTTTCGGTGTGCTACGAGAAAATGACCGTGCGGCGGCCGTGCACGAGCACGCGGCCCTCGAGATGCCAGCGCAGCCCGCGCGCCAGTACGACCCGCTCGATATCGCGGCCCTGCCGGACCATGTCGTGGGCGGTGTCGGAATGGTCGATGCGGGTGACGTCCTGCTCGATGATGGGCCCGGCGTCTAGTTCCGCGGTGACGTAGTGGCAGGTGGCGCCGATCAGCTTCACGCCGCGGGCGAAGGCCTGGTGATAGGGCCGGGCGCCGACGAAGGACGGCAGGAAGCTGTGGTGGATATTGAGGGCGCGTCCGGCCCAGTGTTCGCACAGTTCGGGCGGCAGCACCTGCATGAAGCGGGCCAGCACGATGGCGTGCGGGTCGTGCGCGTCGACCAGTTCGCGGACCTGGTCGAAGGCGGGTCCGCGTTCGGCGGGGTCCTTGGGGAAGTGCACGTAGTGGAATTTGATGCCGTGCGCTTCGGTGATGCCGGCCAGGTCGGGGTGATTGCCGATGACGGCTTCGATGGTGGCGGGCAGTTCCCCGCTGGTGGCGCGGCCGAGCAGGTCGTGCAGGCAGTGCGCGTCCTTGCTGACGAGCAGCACGGCGCGGCGCTTCTCGCCGGAGTCGTGCACCTGCCAATCGGTTTCCGGTCCGAGGTCCGCGGCCACGGCCTCGAATCGCTCCCGCAGTTCGTCGAGTCCGTACGGAACGGTCGCGGCCTTGATGGCCTGCCGTGTGAAGAACCACCCGGTCTCCAGATCGGAGTGGTATCCCGCCTCCACGATCGACCCGCCGAACTCGGCGATGAACGAGGTGATGCGGGCGATGATGCCGGGACGATCCGGGCAGCCCAGGGTGAGCACGTAGCGGCGGTCGTCCGGGGTGGAACTCATCCGCCCATCCTCCCAGCAACCCCCTGGCTGCGGGTCACAGGGGCACTACCGCCTCCCCGGGCCTCAGCGCGCAGCCGGGTGCCGTAGGCGTTGGGCATGCGTGCCGACGGCTGGGTGCCGAACCCATTCTGGGGGTACCCCTGGAGGTACCCGGACCGGTACGAAATCAGTCGTCGCGCTACAAGACGTAGAACGGATCTGCGTAGTGGAACTCGCCCTTGATCTCCGAGTCGTAGGCGGACAGCGGACGCAGTTGGAAGTGGCTGGACCAGGAGGGGCGGTCCGGGAGGATGCCGAGGCGGGTGCCCGGGACGAAGCCGAAGCGCGGGTAGTACTCGAGGCTGCCGAGCAGGCCGACCAGGGGTTCGTCGAGGGCGTCGGCGGCGCCCAGCACGGCGTGCATGAGGGCCGCGCCGACGCCGGACCGCTGATAGTCGTTACGGACGCCGATCGGGCCCAGCGACAGGACCGGGAACGGGCCGACGCCGGCCCGGGTCAGGCAGACGTGGCCGACGATGTGATCGTGGTATTCGGCGACCATGGACAGGGTCGGCATCCAGGCGGAGGAGTCGTCGCGGAGCTGCCGGACCAGGCCGACTTCCGGGGGATCGGCGGGGAGGCCGGTCGCGTCGACGGCGGCGTTCGCGGACTGGCGGGCGAATGCGCTGCGGTGCACGGCGTCGATCGCAGCGGCGTCGCCGGTACGTTCACGACGGATCAGCACATCTACGAGTGTGCGGGACGGTGGTGGCGGCCCGCAACGAAATTGCCGGGGATATGCCAAACTCGGGGCTCATGGCACAGATTTCCCGTCGCGAGGTGGCGGCGATGATCGATCACACCCTGTTGTCCCCGGATGCGACGCCCGCCGACGTGGCCGCATTGATCGAGGAGGCCCGCGAGCTGGGGGTGTTCGCGATCTGCGTATCCCCGTCCATGCTGCCGGTGCGGGCGCCCGGCCTGGCGGTGGCCACGGTCGCGGGTTTCCCGTCCGGCAAACATCATTCGCTGGTGAAGGGGGCCGAGGCCCGGCTGGCGGTGGAGCAGGGTGCGGCCGAGGTCGACATGGTCATCGATGTGGGCGCGGCGCGCTCCGGCGACTACAACGCGGTGCTGGCCGACATCCTCGCGGTGCGGGAGTCGATCGGGGATCGGGCGCTGCTGAAGGTCATCATCGAGGCGGCGGCCCTGAGCGATGACGCGATCATCGAGGTGTGCCGGGCGGCGGAGCAGGCCGGCGCCGATTTCGTGAAGACCTCCACGGGTTTCCATCCCGCGGGCGGGGCGAGCGTGCACGCGGTCGAGTTGATGGCGAAGACGGTCGGCGGGCGGCTGGGCGTGAAGGCCAGCGGCGGTATCCGCACCGCGGAGCAGGCGGCGGAGCTGATCGCGGCCGGGGCGACGCGGCTGGGGCTGTCGCGTTCTCGTGAAGTGCTGGCAGGTTTTCCGGCCTGAGCTATCGGAAAACAGCGCTCCCGCACCGGCTTTCGGGCCGATGCGGGAGCGCTGTGTCGTTGTGGCGAAGCGTCAGCAGCTGGTGGGGGTCTGCCCGTTGACGGGCTGCAGGGTCGTCCGGCCGCCCTTCAGGGTGACGTGCAGGCCGTCGCCGGTGACCTGAACGCCGGTGGGCACCAACCCCATCGGGTAGCTCTGCAGGCTCTGCGTCATGAGGTCGACGATCCCGGAGACCAGGTCGGTGGGCAGGCCGAAGCCGAGCAGGGACGCCGATTCGGTGTCGACCTCGATCTTGTCGCCGACGATCTTCGGCTTCACCTGCAGCTGTGCGATGCCGCCGAGCACGCCGAAGCTGAGGGTGCCCGAGCCGGGATCGGAGGTGCCGTTGGTGACCAGGCCGCCCAGCGTCTTCACGATGCCGTCATTGCTCCAGGTGACGTCGGCGGTGGAGCTGCCGATGGTGGCGCCCTGATTGCCGTTGTCCTTCACGTCGACATCGTCGAAGGTGGCGTGCACGACCATGCCCTGCGCGGGCCCGAACTTGGTGTCGTCGCTGTTCACCGTCACCGAGGACACCTTGCCGTCGAACATGGTGAGCAGCAGCGGTTTCCAGCCGAACGATACGTCGATCTTGGAGCCCATCTGCTGTTCGAACTGTGAGCTGATGCAGTTCTCGACCTTGTGGCGGGCGTAGGCTTCGCCGCCCGCGAGTCCGCCGACCACCAGCAGCACGGCCACGATGGCGACGATCAACAGCGTCCGGCGTTTCCGTCGCATACCCGACGGACCTCCTTGCCCGCCTGCGGGATTCGCCGGGGGCGGCGGTGTCCCGGGCGGTAGTTGCGAGCTGCCCGTCACGGTCGACGGAGCGGCGGCGGCCGGGTCGAGCACACCCGTGCCCTGCGGCCCGAATCCGGCGGTGTTCCCGGCGCCGGACCGCGCGGTGGCCTGCGGCGGCGGGACGGCGCCGGGCGCGTAGGCGGCCTCACCGGGGTGCAGGATCTCGGTGGGCTGCGCGCCTTCGCCGGTGCCGGACGGTATTACCGCGGTGGATCCGTCGTCGCCTGCCGGACCCTGCCCGGGTAGCTGCGTCGTCGACTCGTGCCACCATTCGGCGGCCTGCTCCGGGGTCCCGGCGGGGGCGCCGGGACTCAGGATCTCGGTGGGTTCGGTGCCCGAATCTTCGGTCCCGTCGATGCCCGCTGCGCGATTGATCGCGTCTTCCGAGGGGGGTTTCGCCATGGCGCCGATTCTTCCCGAGCTTTCTGTGCGGTCTCTGAGCTTCCGATGAGGTGTCGGCTCGCTCGCGGCGGATTGTGACATAACACACAAGGTGTCGGCGTAGCCTGATCTCCATGGAGGGGATGGCGGCGGAGACCGATCCGGCGGACGGTTGGCTGGCCCTGCAGGACATGGCCGCCCGTCATGCCGGATATTTCACCACCCGCCAGGTGCTGCGCACCGGTTGTGAAACCTGGATCCGGGACGGTTTGCGCGACGGCGCGGTGGTGCGGGCCGGGGTCGGACTGCTGCGGCTGGCGGAGTGGCCGGACGGTCCGCTCGACGAATACGCCATGTGGGCGGCCTGGTTCGACGGTGCGGCCGCTGTGTCCCATCACAGTGCCGCCGAATTGCACGGTCTCGGTCGGCTGCGGCCGCGGTTCGTGCATCTGTCGGCGCGGGTGGGCCGGTTCCCGTTGTCGCCGCGGCTGGTGGTGTTGCGGCGGTCCTTCGCGCGCAAGGATGTCGAATCGGCGGGGGCTTTTCTGGTGACCACTCCGGTGCGGACGGTGCTGGATCTGGCCGATGCCGGTATCGGGCAGGCGGCCCTGGACGAGGTGGTCGCCGACGCGGTGGCCATTCATCGGTGCGCTCGCGCCGAAATCCGTGCTGCCGGAGCCGAATTGCCGCCGTCGACGGCCGCGCGGCTGCATCGGGCCTTGATGCGTTCCTGACGGCGCGCGGATTCCGGGCGCGGGCAGGCTCGGTCCTGTGGTCGTCCCGGCACTGTCGCACCTTCGCAAATCGGTAGGTCGTTCGAGTTTTGTGTGGCCGGGTTTCGTGGCATCGTGAGCTGTTATGGGGACGGTCGGTGCTGGCGTGTGGGATCTGGTTTTTCCGCCGGGGCCACCCGATCGGATAGCGGACATGTTCTCGGCCGCCGTGGTCGCCGACGCCGTACGAGCCTTCGACGCGGATCTCGCGCAATCCGTGGAGACCTGCCGCGACTGGCGGCGGGACTATCACCGGGTGTTCCGGGGCATGACGGCACTGGCCGTCAGCGCGCCCGCGATCTCGCTGGGCATCGCCGAGGCGGGCCTGGCGTCCGTGCGGCACATGCTGCGGTTCGCGGCGGGCTGGGAGGTCAGTCCGCTGGATGCGGTCGATGTGGACGCCGAAGCCGCTGGGGCAGTGCTGGATACAGGCGAGATCATCGGCGCCGCCGCGCCCGTGACCCGGCTCGAGGTGCCCTGGCGCGGGCGGCTGCTGGCCGGGCCGGAACTGCGCGGGCAGCTCGCCGGCTGGCAGGACCGCGGGATTCTGGAACCCGAATTCGTGACGGCGATCGAGTCCGTCATCGAACATCCGGAATGGTTGCGGCTGCCCGGTTTCCGGGTCACCGTCACGGGCGCGGAGGCGGAGTTGGGTCCGCTGCGGCCGCTGCTGACGTGGGGCGCGGACGTGCTCACCGTGGATCGGCCGGGCCGGGCGCGCTGGACGCGACTGCGCGCGCTGGCCGAAGCGAGTGCGGGCAGTCTGCGGTTCCCGGTGTCCGAGGCCGGGCCCGGCGTGGATATCGCCCGTGGTTTCCCGGCGCTGACCCGCTGGATCACCGCGCATTCCGATGAGCGGCCGGTGCTCGGCCTGTACGCGGGTCGCCCGGGTGCGGCGGGCGTGCGAGTGGCGGCGGCCTCGGATGTGCTGGCCGAATCGGTGCTGCGCCGGCATCCGGATGCCGCGCTCGCACTGCTGGGTTCACCCACCGACACGTACGCGGTCCCGGCCGCCATCGTGGCCGCGGCTCGTGATCATCTGGCGCGGCGCGGTATTCGCGGCACGACCCAGGACCTGCTGCATCGAGTCGCCCCCACCTCCCTGTACCGCCTCAACTACACGCGCCCGATCTTCGACGCGGAGGGCGGCGCCTGGGGCCTGTTCGACAATCTGCCGTCCCTGGCGGGCCCGGGTTACGCCCTCGCGCAACGTCTTCCGCGCTGGCGCGCCGTACTGGCGCGGTCGGCCGGACATCCGGTGTCGTTCACGGTCGCCCCGCCCGCCTGGACCGCCGCCCTGTCCCGGGAAACCGGCTGGCGCACCGCCGCGTACCGCGCCGCCACCCACTTCGGCATCGAGATCTTCGACCCGGACACCGCCCGCACCCTGCTGGCCGCCAAACTGGTCGCCGACCTGATGGACCCGGAACCCGCCGCCGCAGTGGACAATCCGGAAGCCCTGTTCGCCACCGGCGCGGCCCACGGCGGCCTCTGGCGGCAGCCCTTCGCCCCGCGCTCCCTACTTGCCCCGGCAGCCGTTTCCGGAGCAGTCCAGGAGGTGCGCGAGCGCGCCCGTGGGCTGCTCGGCGGCGAGGGACCTGACTCGCAAGCGTAAGGGTTACCGCGCTGGGTCGAATCGAAGCGCGCTGGGCTGAAACTCCGCCACTGTGGGTGTGCCGGGCCCCGTTCCACAAGCTCCAATGATCCGCGCCTTGATGCGCGGATCATTGCAGCCTGCGGCCGGCCAGACTTGCCTCTGCATGAGGCTGGCGTGTGGGGGCCGTTGAGTACCAGGGTATCTCGGGCCGGGCCGAGGAGGCTATGGAAGTGGCGCTACCGCCGACCAGGGGACGGTCAAGAGGTTGTCGCGGAGGCGGCGGCGGTACGGGCGGAGGGGAAAACCCTGGTGGCGGAGCAGGTTTGCGGCGTGGCGCCAGCGGGCTCGCGGGCCGAAGGGGGCCAAGGGGGCGGCGGTGGCCCAGGCGCGGTCGGCGGCGGTGAGGAGGGTGTGGATGGGTTCGCCGGGGATATTGCGGTGGATGAGAGCCTTCGGGAGGCGTTCCGCGATATCGGAGGGTTTGCCGACGGTGAAGGGATCCCAGGCGAGGGTGAGGGAGAGCGGGCCGGTGCGGTCCAGGAGGATCCAGGCGCAGCGGCGGCCGAGCTCGTCGCAGGTGCCGTCCAGCAGGAGGCCGTCGGGGGCGAGGCCGTCGAGGATGGTGGACCAGGCTGCGGGGACGGCGGATTCGGGGTACTGGCGCAGCACGTTGAAGGCGCGCACCAGGGTCGGGTGCAGCCCGGCGAGTTCGAAACCGCCGCGGGCGAATTCGACGCCGCCCTGCGCGGGCACGACGCGTTCCGGATCGATTTCGAGGCCGACCACCCGCAGTTCGGCCCGCACGGTGCGGAGGCGGGCGGCCAGCTCCAGCGTGGTGACCGGCATGGCGCCGTAACCGAGGTCGACGACGAGCGGATCGGCGGCGTCGTGGAGCCGCCGGATCACCAGGGGGTCGTGTACCAGCCAGCGGTCGCTGCGACGTAGCCGGTTGATGCCGGTGGTGCCGCGGGTGATGGTCCCGACGGGTTGCGCGGCGCCCCGGCGGCCGGTCAGCCGGCGGTTTTCTGCTGATCCAGCCAGCGCTGTGTCACCTCTGCTTCGGCGCGGAACAGGTCCACCAGATTCACCAGCATGAGCTGTTCGAGCCGGCGCCCGAAGAACGGGATGAACACCTCGGTCCGGGAGGAGGTCCGCAGGGTGCAGCCGGTGTCGGTGGGGAACAGGTGCATGGTGCCGCCGAGATTGCCGGGGCCGCCGGGGATTTCGGCGGTGTATTCGCCGGTCACCTCGGGTCCGAAGGATCCGTAGCGTTCCCGGCGGGTGATCACCATGTCCTTGCGTACGAGGGCCTGCGCCATTTCCGGCAGGTTCTCGCGCGGCAGGACGTGCCGCAGTTCGATCTCGATGCCGTCGTCGCCGGCTTCGAGGTTCACGATGTCGTTGGGGGAGTGCTTCCGCAATTCCTCGATGCGCGCGTCCCAGTGGTCGCGGTTCCTGAGGGCCGCGTACACCTCCTTGGTGGTGTGCAGCGGATAGCGGGCGGAGTAGTCGAGTCGGCGGGGCACGGTCGCTCAGGTTACTGGGCGGATGCTGTGCATGGTGCGATCTTCGCGCAGCGGCACGTTGTGAGCTCTGCTCGGTGTCGTAGTGCGAGCTCTGCTCGGTGTCATCGTGCGAGCTCTGCTAGTGCGAGCCGAGCCACTCGTCGGTGAAGACGGCTTCGCGCTCCAGCAGCTCGGTGAGGTGCTGCTGGACGGCGGCTTCGATCTTCTTGCCGAAGAGCGGGATCTTCACCTCGATGGCGGCGTCGACCACGAAGGTGGAGCCGCTGCCGTCATCGGTGACGGTGAGGGTGCCGTTGATGGTGGCGGGCGCGCCGTCCACGTACGCCTCGACGGTGCCGCCGCTGCCGTGCCAGATCTCGGTGCGCGGGATGATCAGGCCGTTGGGCTTGATCGCGGTGATCTGCGCGGGCAGTTCCTCGGCGGGGATGGTCTGCACCATCTCCACGCGTACGGCGTCGCCGTCGATGGCCAGCGATTCGATGCGGGCGTTGGGTCCGCCGACCGCCTCCATGCGGTCCTTCCAGTACTGCTCGCTGGCGAACGCCGCGCGCACGGCGGCCATCGAATGTGTGGAGTGCGCAGTGAAGGCCAGAGGTGTCGCCATGGGCAGACAGGCTACCGTCTGTCCTTGTGCGTACTTCTCAGGTGGTGTCCTTCGACGACCTGCGGGACCGGCTCGCCGCGACCGGTGCGCGGCTGCGTGCCGCGGTGCCGCTGGCGGAGCTGACGACACTGCGGGTGGGCGGCCCGGCCGTGGTCGCCGAGTGCACGACCACCGAGTCGCTGGTGGCGACCGTGCGCGCGCTCGACGACGCGGGGATACCGATGCTGCTCGTGGCGGGCGGGTCGAACCTGTTGATCTCCGACGAGGGCTTCCCCGGCGTGGTCGTGCGGATCGCCACCACGGGCGTGCGGATCTCCGGCATCGCGCTGGAGACGAACGGCGAGGCGTTCGTGGTTGCCGACGCGGGCGCGAATTGGGATGCGGTGGTGGCCGCCACCGTCGAGGCCGGGTTCGGCGGGCTCGAATGCCTGTCCGGTATTCCGGGTTCCGCGGGTGCGACGCCGGTGCAGAACGTGGGCGCGTACGGCGTGGAGGTGGCGGGTTTGCTGCGCCGCGTGCGTTTGCTGGACCGTGCGTCGGGCGAGATTCGCTGGGTGGAGCCGGCCGAGCTCGGATTCGGTTATCGCACTTCGGTTCTCAAGCACAGTGCTGCCGCAGTGGTGCTGGCGGTCGAATTCGGTTTGCGCGCCGATGGTTCCAGTGCGCCGCTCGAATATCGTGAGCTGGCTGCCGCACTGGGTGCGGCGGAGGGGGAGTCCCGTCCGGCGGCGCTGGTGCGCGCGGAGGTGCTGCGCTTGCGGGCGGGCAAGGGCATGGTGCTGGATGCGGCCGATCATGACACCTGGAGTGCGGGCTCGTTTTTCACCAATCCCGTCATTCCGGACGAGAAGGTGGCGGCGGTGCGTGAGGCGATCGCCACATCTGTGGGCGCCGATGTGGCCGTACCCACGTGGCCGGCCGACGGTGGCGTGAAGTTCTCCGCGGGCTGGCTCATCGAACGCGCCGGTTTCGGCAAAGGCTTCCCGGGTCCGGAGGCGCCGGCTCGCCTGTCCACCAAACACACTCTGGCGCTGACCAATCGGGGTGCGGCCACCGCCGCGGATCTGGTGGAGCTGGCGCGCACGGTTCGCGCGGGGGTTGCCGAGCGCTTCCACATCGGTTTGGAACCGGAGCCCGTTACGGTCGGCGTGCAGCTGTAGCACGTGATTTGCCCCACGGTTTCGGCGTCCGGGGTACTCGGTTTGCGCGGGTAGTCTCGGGCGCGTGAGCAATCGAGGACTGTCCCGCCGGGCGGCCATGCGGGCCGCGCTGGTGGCGTCGGCAGCTGTCGTCGCCGCGTGTTCGACATCGGGCAAGAGCAGCGGCCCCGCCGCGCCCGCCGTTCCCGCCGCCAAGGTGACCTTCACACCGGGTAACGGGACCGGCGATGTCAGCCCGACCGCGCAGGTCTCGGTGTCGGTGGCCGACGGCCGCATCGACCAGGTCGCCCTGAGCAACCCGAACGGCAAGCAGGTAACCGGCACCTTCGATACGGCTCGCAGCAAGTTCACGGTGAACGAGGCCCTCGGCTACGGCGTCACCTACACCTGGTCGGGCACCGCGATCGGCACCGATAACAAACCCGTCCCGATCGACGGCAAGTTCACCACGGTCAACCCCAAGGCGACCTCGCCGGCGACCATCAATATCGGCGACGGCCAGGAGGTCGGCATCGCGGCGCCGATCATCCTGCAGTTCAAGGGCCATATCGACGACAAGGCCGCGGTCGAGAAGGCGCTCACCGTCACCGTCACCCCGGCCGCCGAAGGCTCGTGGGCGTGGCTGCCCGACGCCAACGGCGGGTCCCGCGTGCACTGGAGACCCAAGGAGTACTGGGCGCCCGGCACCGCCGTGCACGTCGGCGCCAAGCTGTACGGCCTGGACATGGGCAGCGGCTTGTTCGGCGACTCCGACCTGACCTCCGACTTCAAGATCGGCCGCTCGCAGATCGTGAAGGGCCACGCACCCACGCACCGCGTGCAGGTGGTGCGGGACGGAGACACCGTCTTCGACTTCGCGTGCAGTTACGGCGAGGGCAACGAGGACCGCAATGTGACCCGCACCGGCATTCACGTGGTGACGGAGAAGTACGAGGACTTCACCATGTCCAACCCGCCGTTCTACACGAACGCGCGGGAACACTGGGCGGTCCGCATCTCCAACAATGGCGAGTTCATTCACGCCAATCCGGAATCGCTGAACGCGCAAGGTAGTTCGAACGTCACCAACGGCTGCATCAACCTCAGCCCGTCCGATGCGCAGGCCTACTTCCCGACCGCCCTCTACGGCGACCCGGTCGAGGTGACGGGCACCCGCATCCAGTTGTCCGCCGCCGACGGCGACATCTACGACTGGACCATCGACTACGACGACTGGAAGGCCATGTCCGCCCTGGCCGGCGATCCCAAGTCCGTGGTCTCCGCCACCGCGGTCCCGCCGCAGGCGCCCGGCGGCCAGGCCCCCGGCGCCCGCTGACGCCCCGCCGCGCTCGATCTTCTGCACCGGACGCCGAGCGCGGATATCTTCTTCACCGGGTGGTGAGGAGGATTCGTGGTCGCAAGCAGAACGGCAACGGCCGCAACCGATCCCGGACGGGCCCTGAGCCCGTCCGAACGCTGGTTCTGGATCGTCGACCGGATCTCCCCGTCGAACTGCTGTGGCCGCATACGACTGCACGGCCGGATCGATCCGGCAAGCCTGGAACGGGCCGCTGCCGCCCTGGTCGCGGAGTACCCGCTGCTCCGCCTGGGCATCTCCGCCCCGGGTGATCGTGACCCGCGCCTGACCCCGCTGACCGCCCCGCGAATCCCATTGCGCCGCCTCGAATCCGGCGACCCGGATCAATGGCTGCGCGAACTGGATGCCGAGATGTCGGCCCGCTTCGCCGTCGGCACGGGTCTGGCCCGCCTCGTCGACGTCGTCGGTGGCGCCGGCACCGCCGAGGAAACCC
Source organism: Nocardia sp. NPDC088792 (assembly GCF_044750615.1). Taxonomy (NCBI): domain Bacteria; kingdom Bacillati; phylum Actinomycetota; class Actinomycetes; order Mycobacteriales; family Nocardiaceae; genus Nocardia; species Nocardia sp. NPDC088792. The sequence continues at coordinate 1,808,043 of NZ_JBIVKC010000002.1, read as the reverse complement.
ACGACATCATCGTCACGATCTCCCACATCATCGCCGACGGCCGCTCGCTGATGGCGGTGCTGCGCAAGCTCATCACCTACGCCGCGACCACCGGGCCGGTGCCCGGCGGGTCGGCGGCGGATCCGGTTGGTAAGAACGCTGATTCGGCCCGTCTGACCGCGGTGGGCCGGGCCGATGAAGCCGAGGTGGGTCGCCTCGTCGGCAGCGCGCCGGGCCGGGCCGCGGTCCCGCCCGCCGATGACCTGATTCCCGCTGCGTCGCGCGGATTCTGGCGCTATGCCTATACGACGCTCTACGACCAAGCGGCGGCTCTGGTGCTGCGACCGCGGCGACTGAGCGGCGCGGTGCCGGTGCCGCTGCCGGATCGGCGCACCCGGATCGTGCATCGCTCGGTGACGGTGGAGGAGTCGCGCGCACTTCTCGACGACTGCCGCAGAGCAGGTGTGACCGTGCACGGCGCGCTCGCCGCCGCGGTCGCGCGATCCATCGGCGCCGCAGCGTATTCCGCGGCGTCACCGGAGCCGCGCGTTCGTCGCTGGGGTGGTCGCGGCTGGAGGAGGGCGGACGGCGGGGTAGGTACGCGAGGTGCGGGCCATGCGGACGAGGTGGCGGGCGCTCGCGGGGTGGGTGGTAGGCGCGGCGTGACAGGCAAGCGCGGTGTCGCGGGGATCGGGTCGCCGGTGGACTTCCGGGCGTTGCTGGAGCCCGCGCCCGAGGCGGATGAACTTGGGATCTATGCGCCGGTATTGACGGGGTTCGTGCCGTTCGGGGCGGGGGTTTCGTTGTGGGAGGCGGCGCGGGCGATCAATCGGCAAGTGCGGCGGGGAGTGCGGCAGCGGCGGCATCTGGCGACGGTGGCGGGCATGCGGTTCGGGACGCCGCGGACGGTGGCGTCGGGGTGGCGGATCGCGGAGATGGTGGATCGGCGGGCGCCGTGGAATGTGTCGGTCACCAATCTGGGGCGGGTGGAGTTTCCGGAAAAGGCCGGGGAGTGGCGGCTTTCGGGGTTGGTGCTGGCGGCGGGGAATTCGTGTGTGAGTGCGATGACCGTGGCCGTGGTGACCGCGCACGGTGAGCTGCACATCGGGTTCTGCTATGTGGATCGGATATTGCCGGAGACCGCCGCGGCGGCATTTGCTGACGATGTGCTGATGGCCCTGCTGGACCGCCCGGCACCGTCAGGGCAGTGACTTCGTGAGTCGCGTGCGCAGGGCCGCGCGGTCGGGTTTGCTGGTCCGGCCGCTGACCGGAATCTCGTCGACCACCACGATCTCGTCGGGGAGCGCGGAAACATCGATGAGTGCCGGTAATTCGCGTCGCAGCCGCGCCGCGATATCCCCGGCCTCCGGATCGGCGACCACCGCGAGCACGATCCGCTCATCGCCGATCTCGTCCGGCAGGCCGACCATGATCGCCTGCCGCACACCGGAAACCGTGCATACGGCCGGTTCGTAGAGGCCCGGATAGATATTGGTCTTGCCGCGGATCATCATGTCCTTCTTACGGCCCATGAGCACCAGCGTGTCGCCGTCGAGGCGTGCGAGATCGCCGGTGGCGATCTCGGTGAGGGGTTCCTCGCCGAGATAGCCGCGGCACAGATTGGGGCCGGAGAGGATCAGTTCGCCGTCGTCCGCGATGCGCGCGATGACACCGTGCACCGGGACGCCGAGCGGATCGCCCGCGCCCTCGAATTCGAGTTTGGTGAGACCGGAAGTGAGTGCCACGGGCAGGATTTCGGTCATCCCGTAGATGGCGAGGAATTCGCAATCCGGTAACGCCGCGCGGGCCCGCCGCAGCAGTGCGGTGGTCACCGGCGCCCCGCCGAGGGAGATCTCGCGCAGCCCGCGCGGCACGGTCAGCCGCCCGGATTCGATGGCGCCCAGCACCATCGCCAGATCGGCGGGGGTGAAGAAGGCATGCGTCGCATTGTTCAGGGTGCGCGCGAATCCGACCGGATCGATATGCGTCCCGAAACGCGGATACCGGGGCATGGACCAGCGTGCGCCCGCCATCAGCGCGGGCAACCCCATCATCAACTGCTCGGTGTGCAGATGACCGCCGGGTCCGAGACTGCTGCGCCCCGCCATGGCCGCCAGGCCCGCGCCGAGCGAACCCCGCGTGTGCACAACGGCTTTCGGTGCGGCAGTGGTGCCGGACGTGAAGACGATGAGCGCTTCGGCCGCCGGATCGACTGTCGGCACGGCCTGCTCGCCGCCCACCGCCCCCGCCTCCAGGCCGCCCACCGCTCCGGCCATCGCATCGGCCCACGGGATATCGGTCGCCGGGTTTTCCGGGTCGGCGCCGAGCAGCCGGCGCAGCGGTATCGAGGCCGACGGTGTGCCGGGCAGGCGCGGCCCACTGTGAATGTGCCGCACCGGAAGGTCCGCGAAAGCGGGCAGCGACAATCCCACGGCGCGTCCCACCCGGTTCAGCGGTCCACTGAGCAGGTACAGCAGGGATTCCGTCGCCGCCCAGGCCGGCCGGACCAGATCGATTCGGCGCGTGAACAATTCCGGCCCGACCCCGGGATCCACGAATACGATCGCCCCGCCCGCGGCGATGGTCCCGAATACCAATGTCACCGCGTCCACGCAGGGCCGGATGGAGAACAGCATGCGGTCTCCGGGCCGGAAGCCCTTGTCGTGCAGTCGTTTCGTGACGGTCGAAATGCGGTTTTCGAGCTCGGCGAAGGTGAGTGGTTTCTCCCCGATCATGCCGAGCGCCTGGGCGTCCGGCCGCTGCCGGACCTGTTCGTGCAGTAGGGCGAGGAAGTCGGCCGGTGCCGCGTTCACCGGATATCCACCATTTCCGGTTTGTACCGGTGGTCGGCGTACCAGGCGAGCGTCTTGCGTACGCCCCAGGCGCGTACGCGCCGGTTGGAGCCGTACACCCGCACATCCCGCCGCAGCCCGTAGTCGGTGGTGAGCATGCGGACGGCGTTCACGAGCGCCCGGTCCTCGTGCAGGTCCTCGATGGCGGTGCGCGGGAATCCGCCCGCGGCTTCGTACAGTTCGGCGGTGATGGCCATATTGCAGCCGGGTGTCATGACGTACTGCCCGAGGTAGCGGGGGTCCCGGTTGCCGGGCCGGAATTTGCCGAAGGTGGAGGCGACTTCCAGCGCGGTGCGGATGATCTGCCGGTCGATCCAGCGCACGCCTTCGTCGGTGCGCGGGATGAGTTGCCCGCTGACCAGCCGCAGTCCGGTGTCGAAGGCGGCGTCGACGCGGGCGGTCCAGTCGGGTGCGGGCAGGCAGTCGGCGTCGGTGCGGGCGAGCCGTTCGCCGCCGGCGGCGATGGCGTGGCGCATGCCGGTGTCGGCGGCCGCGCCGGTGCCCTTCTGCGGTTCGTCGATGACCTCGATGCGCATGCGGGGATGCGATTCGGCGAATTCGCGCACCACTTTGGCGGTCAGGTCGGTGGAGTTGTTGTCCACCACGACCAGTGTGAAGTCGCCGTTCTGCTGTCCGGCGAGGGCTTCGAGGGTGGCGGTGATGCCGTTTTCCTCGTTGTAGGCGGGCATGATCACCCAGAGTCTGCTCATTGCTTTCCTCCCGCGGTATAGATCGCTGCGAGCGGGCTCAGGGTTTCGCGGGCAGGCGGTAGGTGATGGCGGCGGCCGCGGGTCCGGCGCCGGCGGCTACGAACAGAGCCAGTTCGGCGTGGTCGAGCAGGCCGTTGTCGCGGGCGCGGAGGTAGGCGGCGGGCAGCGCGGCGGTGTGCGCGTCCAGCCGGGGGGTGGCGGAGTCGCCGGGGTCGTCGTCGGTGCAGACGGCCGCGGGGGGCATGCCGAGTCGCGCGGCGAGCAGGGCCGGGAATTCGGCGGTGGGTGTGCCGCAGATCAGCACGGTCCGGCCGATCGGGACGCCGGCCACGTCGAGGGCTTCGCTCGCGGCGGTCACGGCGTGGTGCAGGAGTTCCTGGATGTCGTCGGGCCGGTCGACGATGATGCTGGAGCGTCCGGTGGCGCCCATGTCGGCGAGCCGCAGATAGCCTTCGGCGGCGGGCCGCGCGTCGGTGGCGCTGATGTGCAGCGCCCCGAATCCGGTTGTGCCCGGGACTCTTTCGAGCATCATGGCGGCGCCGACCGGTTTGATCGGGAATCCGGGTTGCGGCTCAGGGGATTTCGAGGGGTGGGCGTCGCCGGCGACCACGACCACGCGGTGCACGGTCGGCGCCTCCAGCAGCGCCTGGCTCACCTGCACGGCATTGAGCACGCCGCAGGCGCCGTTCATGAGATCGAAGGACAGGCACGGCACTTCGCCGCTCTTGTACTCCAATCCGATCCCGGCCTGCTGCTGGATGAGCGCGGACATGGCCGGTTCCACCATGTTCGAGTCCCGGTAGACGCCGGTATTGATGAGCGCGTCGATGTGTTCCGGCGTGGTGCCGGCTTCGGCGATGGCGTGCCGGACGGCGGCCGCGGCCTGTTCGATGGAGGAGCCGCCGCCGATTTCCACGGCGACGGAAGAAATTACGATTCCCATGATTGTCACACCTGTAGATCGCCGAGAGTCACCGACAGAAACCCGGCTACCACGCCGGAGGCCGCGGGCACCATCAGTACTTTCGCTCCGGACGTTATCCGCTGTTGTTTGAGTGCGTCGTGCAATACCACGAAATGCGAGGTGGAGGCGGTGTTTCCGTATCGTTCGAGGACGGCCGGGCCGGGTGGCACGGTGGCGTCGAATTCGCGTTCGGCGATCTTGTTGATCAATTCGACGGCGGGCGCGCTGAATTGATGATGGATCACGTAGTCGTAGCACTCGTCGGCGAAGCTGCTGTTGCGGGACCGCAGGAAATCCTGCTGCCGCGTGGTCCACAGCAGATATCGCTGTTCGTTGTGCATGGCGCGATTGTCGGTGTACAGCGCGATTCCGGAGCTGCGGTCGCTGGGCATGCCGAGGCACAGTTGCGCGAAGGCGGCGCTGGTATTGAGTTCGATGTAGTCGATGCCCTCGTCGGGGGTGCCGTCGCCGTCGAGGATGACGGCGGCCGCGCCGTCGCCGACGGTCAGTGACGCGAACTGCGGATCGTATTTCTCCGACATCTCGCGGACGGCGGTATCGGCGATGGGGGTGATGTATTCACCGGAGACCACGAGTCCGCGTTTCACGAGGCCCGCGCGAATCATGCGGTCCAGCACCAGAACTCCGCTCATCATGCCCGCGCAGGCATTGGAGACATCGAAGTGAATGGCGTCGGCCGCGCCGAGTTCATTGCGCAGCATGAGCGCGAAGGAGGGTTCGACGGTGAACTCGCCGTCGCGAATTCGGGTGATGGAACAGGAGATGATCACGTCCAGGTCCGCGGCGTCGTACCGGGAATTGTCCAGGGCGCTGTGCGCGGCCGCGGTGGCCACGCTGAACGAGTCCTCGTCGGGTGCGCAGCGCCGGCGGTGCCGGACGCCGCTGACACGTTCCAGGTCGATGGGGGAGTCGATGGCCAGTTGTGCGAGCAGTTCCGCGGTTGCAACCTCGGTGGCGGGGAGATAGGAGCCCACCGCCTCGATTCGGGTTCTCACCATTGTGTTCTCTTCCGAGTGAGCCAGGGTTGCGGGGGACGCTAGCAGTGCCGCGATTACCGATTTGAAAAATCTCCTATTCAGATCGTGTGAGGTGAACTACATTGCGCACCAACACCTTTTTGGCGTACAGAAGTGTTCGTAGGATCGACGGGAGCACCTCATGATCAGCACCGCGAAGCGGCACGAACTCACCCTCCTCGCGGCCGGACAGCCCTGGCTGCCCGTACTGCTGCTCGCCGGGCAGGCCGCCAAACCGCTGCGCAAGGTCCCCAGGCTCGGCTGGTTCGTCGGCGATCCGCTCGTCGCACGCCAGATCTACAATGACGCAACGCATTTCAGCATCGTGTCCGAGGGCGCGGTCGGGCACTGGTGGGCACAGGTCATCGGCGACTGGGTGGACGACCTCTTCGAAGGCCCCGGGCACAACGCGCTACGTGCCAAATCGCGGGATCTGTTCGCCGCCAAATACACCGACGCGCTGGTGCAACGCGTCATGGGACCGGCTCTGAAGGAAATCTCCAACGACCTCGCCGCCGGGAAGACCGTCGACATTGCCGAACGCGCCCGCGTGCTGGTCGGCCGCAGCGTCTCCGACCTGGTCGGCATGGAACCCGGCGATATCGCGGGCATATTCGGCCTCCCCGGAACCGATGATCCGGACGAACCGTTCCGGGTGCTCTTCGACCATGTCGAGGAACTGGTGAACCTGGGCCTCGGCACGATGGCCTCCACCGCCCTCGACCCGGACGCCGTCGCGCGCGCCCGCACCCTCGCCCGGCAGCTCGCCACCTCCGTGCCCGCCGCCTACGAACGCGCCGACACCGACACCACCCTCGGCCGCTGCCGCGAACTCGGCCTGGAACTCGAACACGCCTCGGGCCTGGCCATTCTCATGGCCGTCGCCGGCACCGACACCCTGGCCAGCGCCATGACCCGCATGGTCGCGCTACTGCACGACAGTGACGGGCACCGCGGCCTGCTCGCCGCCCCGGAACGCACCCCGGACGCAGTGCGGGAAACCCTGCGCGTCACCAGCCCGGCCTACTTGGTCGGGCGGTCCGTCACCGCGCCGGTGGAAATCGCGGGCCGCCGGCTGGTTCCGGGGGATCACGTCAAGATCCTCACCTGGAGCATCAACAATGCGGTGGGGGACTTCGATATTCACCGCGACTATATCCCCGCGACCCGCCAATTGTGGTTCGGCGGCGGCCGCCACCTGTGCCTCGGCGCACAGCTCGTCCACTCGGAACTCACCGCGCTGCTCGAAGCGCTCACGGTCACCGGCCGCCCGTGGGAAATCGTCGAACGGCGTTACCGCCGAAAGGTTTTCATCCCCACATATCAGGTGCTGAAGATCCGGCTGTCTTGAAAAGGCACGCCCCGCACGAAGACTCGTGCGGTGCGCATGGTTCCGGTGGAGGGGCACCCCATACAGGGAGGGGCCGTGCTCAGCTGCGGCGGGCGAAGCGGCCCGACTCGGCCTGATCGCGCGGCTTCACGACGATGGTGTCCAGGTCCACATGCGACGGGCGCGAGGCGACGAAGCCGATGATCTCCGCGATATCCTGTGCCACAAGGGGATCGATGCCCTCGTACACCTTGTTCGCGCGCTCGGCGTCGCCACCGAAGCGCACCAGCGAGAACTCGGTCTCCACCGCGCCCGGCGCGATCTCGGTGAGCCGCACCGGCTTACCGAGCAGCTCCCCGCGCAGCGTCCGGTGCAGGATCGCCTGCGCGTGCTTGGCCGAGGTGTAGCCGGCGCCATTGTCGTAGTGCACGAACGCCGCCACCGAGGTGACGGTGACGATCAGGCCGTCACCGGAGTCGATCAGCTTGGGCAGCAACGCCTTCGTGACGCGCAGCGTGCCGAGCACATTGGTCTCCCACATCCAGCGCCAGTCGTCCAGATCGGCCTCGCTCACCGGCGCCAGACCTTTGGCGCCGCCGGCATTGTTGACCAGCACATCGCAGCGCTCGACCGCCTCGGTGAAGGCGCGCACCGATTCCTCGTCGGTCACGTCCAGCTGCAGTGCGGTGCCGCCGATCTCCGCCGCCAGCTGCTCCAGCCGGTCGACGCGCCGCGCACCCACGTACACGTGATAACCCTGCTTCGCGAGTTCCCGGGCGGTGGCTTCTCCGATACCCGAACTGGCTCCGGTCACGACGGCGCTACGAGTGCTCATGCCCCCGAGCTTAAGCAGGGAGTGTCGCCGCCGTGCCACGGGTGGCTAGCCTCACTCGTATGGCTATCAGGGAAGCGGCGAGTGCGGACGGAACCAATATCGTTTACCGGGTCACCGGTCCGGAGGGCGCACGGCCGCTGATCCTGCTGCACGGCTGGGCGGGGAACCTGCGCAACTGGGGACAGGCCGCCGACGATCTCGCCGAGCGGTTCCGGGTGATCGCCGTCGATCTGCGCGGCCACGGCTACTCCGACGCCCCCGAATCCGGTTATGACGATCCGAAGAACTGGGCCGCCGATATCGCGGCGATCCTCGCGGCCGAAGGCATCACATCCGGCGCGGTCCTGCTCGGCTGGTCCTATGGCGGCATCGTCCTCAGCGACTATCTGACGGCTTACGGCACCGGCGCGGTGGCCGGCGTCATCTACACGGGCTCGCAGGCGAACATCGGCCGCGACGTTCCCGGCGCGGTCACCGGCCCGGCCATGCAGAAGGCCATCCCCGACGTCTTCTCCGACAGTGCGGGCCACGCGAATCGCGGTTTCGCGGCCTTCGGCAATGCCAATACCGGTCCCGGCCGCGACAAGGGTGAGGACGCGCAGCGCCTGTTCGGCGGCAGCCTCGCCACCCGCCCGCGGGTGCGCAAGGCCCTCTTCTATCGCACGGTCGACAACACCGAGACCCTGCGCACCCTCGATGTCCCGGTTCTGGTCCTGCACGGCACCGCGGACCCGGTCGTGCAGATCGACAACGGTCGCTACATCGCCGAAACGGTTCCCAATGCCCGGACTTCGTTCTGGGAAGGCTCCTTGCACGGTCTGTTCATCGAGGATCCGGCTCGGTTCGTGGCCGAGGTCACCGCATTCGTGGAGGACCTGCACTGAGCACCGAGGCGTGCGCGCAAGGCCCCTGGGCTCCACGTACTTTCGCGCTCCGGGGGTTCGGGGGGCGAAGCCCCTGAGGGCTACGAGAGTTGTTGTGATCGGCCTCACTTGGGAAGGTAACCCATGCATGGACTGTTGAAGCATCCATGCACACTGGAGTGGTGAGTCTCAGCGCCGACCGACGGCCCGATCGGATTGCCGTGCTATCGGTGCATACCTCCCCACTCGCGCAACCGGGCACCGGTGATGCGGGCGGCATGAACGTCTACGTGCTGCAAACGGCCATCGAACTGGCCAAACGCGGTACGGAGGTGGAGATCTTCACCCGTGCCACCTCCTCGAACGACGAACCCGTGGTCGAGGCCGCGCCGGGCGTCCTGGTCCGGAATGTGGTGGCGGGTCCGTTCGAGGGCCTCGACAAGCACGATCTGCCCACCCAGCTGTGCCCGTTCGCCGCCGAGGTGCTGCGTTCCGAGGCGCGGAACCTGCCCGGCCACTACGACCTCATCCACTCGCACTATTGGCTGTCCGGTCAGGTCGGCTGGCTGGCGCGGGACCGCTGGCGGGTGCCGATGGTGCACACCGCGCACACCCTGGCCGCGGTCAAGAACGCCTACCTGGCCGAGGGCGACTGTCCCGAGCCCGCGGCGCGGGAGATCGGTGAGAAGCAGATCGTCGCCGAGGCCGACCGGTTGGTCGCGAACACCGCCGAGGAGGCCCGGCAACTCGTCGAGCTGTACGGCGCCGACCCGGACCGCATCGACGTGGTGCTGCCCGGCGCCGACCTGACCCGCTACCGGCCCGGCGATCGCGCCGCCGCCCGCGCCGAACTGGGCCTGTCCCAGCATGAGCGCATCGTCGCGTTCGTCGGCCGCATCCAGCCGTTGAAGGCCCCCGATGTCCTGATCCGCGCCGCCGCGCAGGTCCTCGCCGAAGAGGCCGCGCAGCCGTACCCGCCGCAGCGCCCACTGCGCGTGCTCATTGTCGGCGGACCCTCGGGCAGCGGGCTGAAGCGCCCGGACGCGCTGATCGAATTGGCTTCCGCGCTCGGCATTTCCGATCGCGTCACCTTCCTGCCGCCCCAGCCGCAGCACCGCCTGGTGCAGGTGTATCGCGCCGCGGATCTGGTGGCGGTGCCCAGTTACAACGAATCCTTCGGCCTGGTCGCCATCGAGGCGCAGGCCAGCGGCACCCCGGTGCTGGCCGCCGATGTGGGCGGGCTGAGCACCGCCGTCCGCGACGGCGTCTCCGGACTGCTGGTCCCCGGCCACCGCACCCCGGACTGGGCCGCCGCCCTGCACTCCCTGCTCGAGGATCCGGCTCGCCTGCGGCTCATGGGCGCGGAAGCGGTCGAGCACGCCGCCAATTTCTCCTGGGGTCACACCGCGGACGGTCTACTGGACAGTTATGCCGCCGCCTTGTCCCGCTCGCACTCTCATCCGGGGCGCGGCGGTAGCGTGCACAGCGACAGCAATCAGGCTAGATCGCTGACCCGTCCTGGTGGGAGCCCGTGGGCAAAACATGGGGAACTCGAGCCGGCACGGCGGCGGCGGACGGGAGTCGTACTCCGATGAGCGATGCAGAGGCTTCGAGCGGGCCCGGCGATATCACCTCCGTCGCGGAGTGGACGCCCCGCCCGCACGAGAGCAGCGGCGGCTTGAACGACGAAACCTCGCGCGCCACAGCGCAACTCATCGAGGACACGCTGCGCGACCGCGAGATCGAATACACCCGTGACGCCCCCGACCTGTTCGTGGTGGTGCTGCCCGGGGAACGCAAACTCAAGACCGTCATCGGCGTCTCCGTCGGCAAGCACGGCACCCGCATGGAGTCCTTCGTCTGCCGCAAGCCGGACGAGAACTTCGAGGGCGTCTACAAGTTCCTGCTGCGCCGCAACCGCCGCCTCTACGGCGTGGCCTACACCATCGATCGGGTCGGCGACATCTACCTGGTCGGCCGCATGGCCAACCACTGCGTGACCGCCGACGAACTCGACCACTGGTTCGGCCAGATCCTCGAGGCCGTGGACGCCGATTTCAACACCCTGCTCGAACTGGGTTTCGCGGAATCCATTCGCAAGGAATGGAAGTGGCGCGTCTCCCGCGGCGAATCACTCAAGAATCTGCGCGCCTTCGAACACCTCGTGGACGCCGCCGACAAGCAGTGATCGGCGCGCGGCCGCTATCGCGGACTATCCGGCCCGGTCGTAGACCCGGACGTAGTCGATGAGCAATTCGGAAGGGAATGCGGTGGTTTCGTCGGGCGGCCCCGGCCAGGTACCGCCGACTGCGAGGTTCAGCAGGAGATAGAAGGGGTGGTCGAAAGGCCATCGTTCGCCGGTGCGCAACGAATCCTTGGTGACGGTGAAGTACCGGTTGTCGTCCAGGAACCAGTCGATGCGGGTGGGCGTCCATTCCACCGTGTAGTTGTGGAAGTCGTCCGAGAGGCGTTGCCCGCCGGGCAGTTTGTAGCTGCCGGTGTACCCCGGGTCGGCGAATCCCGGGCCGTGCGCCGACCCGTGCACGGCGCCCGGTTCGTCGGCGACCGATTCCATGACATCGATCTCGCCATTGCCGGGCCACGGTGTGGTGTCCATGTCCGCGCCGAGCATCCAGAAGGCAGGCCACATGCCGGCGCTGTCCGGAATCTTCATTCGCGCCGCGAACCGGCCATAGGTCCGATCGAATTGCCCGAGCGTCGTGATTCGCCCGGACGTGATGTCGCACGATCCATAGGAACAGGCGCCCATCTCCGGCAGCCGTTCCCGGCGGGCCGTGAGCATCAGATGCCCGCGGCCGTCGGTGGCGACGTTCGCCGGCCGGTCGGTGTAGTACTGCCATTCCTCGTTGCCCCACTGCGGTTCACCGCCGCGGTCGTAGACCCAGCGCGCCGGATCGGGCCGCCCACCCGCCGGGCCGTTGAACTCGTCCGACCAGATCAGGCGCCAGCGTGCCGCGGAAGCGGTGCCGGGTTCGAGGTTTTCGTGCGTGGCGCAAGCGGCGACCAGGATGGTGGTAATGATTGCGAGGGCGGCGGTGCGCGCGATCGTCGTGTTCATCGTGTTGCAAGCCTCGCAGCGGATGGGTGAGGAATTCGTGAGGGCGGTGGCGAGGGCCGCCGAATACGAGAACGCCGATGCGACCGCGCCCGCAAGTGAGAGAATCGCGCAGCCGGTGATGTGCCGACGTGGGAGGCAGGGCAGAAAATGGTGAACCTGGCACTGGATATCGGGGCCACGAAATTCGCCGCGGCAATCGTGGACGCCGACAGTGGCGTGCGCGACGTGCAGCGCGCACAAGTGCCCGGCCGGGACGTATGGTCCGTCTGCCGGGAACTCCTGCTGCGGGTGGCCGGGGAAGCCGAGGTGACCGCCGTCGGCATCGGCTCGGCCGGTCCGGTGGATGTGCCCGCCGGAGTGACCGCCCCGCTCAATATTCCGGAATGGGTCGCGGGCTTCGGCATCGTCGACGCGGTGCAGAAGCTGTTCCCGCAGGCCGATATTCGCTTCGCCATCGACGGTGTCTGCCTGGTGCTGGCGGAACAGCGGTGGGGTGCGGCGCGCGGGGTGCCGAACGTCCTCGCCTTGACCGTTTCGTCCGGTGTCGGGGGCGGCGTGATCTCCGACGGCCGAGTGATCATGGGCCGCACCGGTAACGGCGGCCACATCGGCCACATCATCGTCCCCGGTAACGAGGAACCCTGCGCCTGCGGCGGATTCGGCTGCCTGGAGGCCGTGGCCAGCGGAAAGTCCTCGGTCCGCTGGGCCCGCCGGCACGGCTGGGAAGGCGGGACCGGCATCGAACTCGCCGCGGCCGCCCACGCCGACGACCCCATCGCCCTCGAGACCATGGCCCGCGCCGGCACCGCGCTGGGCACCGCCATCGCCTCCGCGGCGGCCCTGCTCGATACCGATCTGGTGGTGGTCGGCGGTGGGTTCGCGCAGTCCGGTGAACCCCTGTGGAAGCCGCTGCGGGAGGCCGCCGCGGCGCACGCCCGCCTCACCTTCCTCCGCGAACTCCGGGTGGTCCCTTCGGAATTGACGGACCAGGCCACCCTGGCCGGCGCCGCCCTGCTGGCCACCCAACCAGCCTGAAGCCGGAAGAATCGCACGTGGGAGGATGTGCCCCATGACGTACACCCTGGTATTGCTGCGCCATGGCGAGAGCGAGTGGAACGAGAAGAATCTGTTCACCGGCTGGGTGGACGTGCATTTGACCGCCAAGGGTGTGGCCGAGGGCAGGCGCGCCGGTGAATTGCTGGCCGAGCACGGCATTCTCCCGGATGTGGTCTACACCTCGTTGCTGCGCCGCGCGATCAGCACCGCCAACAATGCGCTCGACGCCGCCGACCGGCACTGGATTCCGGTGGTCCGCGATTGGCGCTTGAACGAGCGGCACTACGGCGATCTGCAGGGCAAGGACAAGGCGCAGACCAAGCAGCAGTACGGCAACGAGCAGTTCATGCTGTGGCGTCGCAGCTACGACACCCCGCCGCCGCCCATCGCACTCGATTCCGAGTACAGCCAGGACGGCGACCCGCGCTACGCCGGCATCGAGGTGCCGCGCACCGAATGCCTGAAGGACGTCGTCGCGCGCATGGTCCCGTACTGGGAGGACACCATTGCCGCGGATGTGCGCGCGGGCAAGGTCGTTCTCGTTGCGGCGCACGGTAATTCGCTGCGCGCGCTGGTGAAGCATCTGGAGAACATCTCGGACGAGGACATCTCCGGGCTGAACATCCCCACCGGTATCCCGCTCAAGTACGAGCTGGACGAGAACCTGCGCCCCATCGGCAAGGGCGAATACCTCGACCCCGAGGCCGCTGCCGCCGGCGCCGCCGCCGTGGCGAATCAGGGTGGAAAGTAACAAGTTTCGGAAAAGCGCCGCGATCGAAATTCGATCCCGGCGCTTTTATTTTCACCAAAAGTCGTTGTGATGTGCATCTCAGTACGGCACCGTAGGGTATTTCGTTGCGCCCCAATCGAATTTGCCGAACTATTGCTCGGTTAAAAGGTTTATCTGTAACCGGGGTTTGCAACTTACTCCGGAGTAGATATGCTCTCGATCGTTCGACGTTAGCGAGAGGTAGATCACGTTCGATGAAGCACGCGCTACGGGCCACGGTGATTGTTGCCGCGGCCGCTCTGCTCCTTCCCCTGACCGCCACGGCGGCCGATGCGGATGCGGCCCCGCAACCCACAGGACCCGACGGCGGTGCGGCCGGCGCGGCATGGACCGCCGCCGAAGACGGCCCGCAGCAGTACCCGAACGTCGCCATCCAATGGGACGTGCCGATCACCATGAGCGACGGCACCGTGCTGAAGGCGAACGTCTACCGTCCCGCCGACGCGTCCGGCCGGGCCATCGACGCCCCCACGCCGGCCATCGTCAACATGACGCCCTACACCAAGCTGGTGTCGAACATCGCCGACTCGGCCTTCTCCATCCCGGGCCTGTCGGACGCACTGCTCGATGTCTTCCGCAATATCCGCTTGGACGGCACCCCACTCACCGGTTTCGGTGAACTGCTCAATGCCGCGGGCAACGGCGAACTCCGCAACTTCTCCGTCGATCGCCAGCTCATCAAGTCCGGTTACACGCAGGTCGTCGTGGACGTGCGCGGCACCGGATTCTCGCAGGGCCAGTGGGACATGCTGCGCGGCCGCGAACAGCAGGACACCGTCGAGACCATCGACTGGGCGTCCAAGCAGTCGTGGTCGGACGGCAAGGTCGGTATGAACGGCCTGTCCTACTCGGCCATCAACCAGGTGCAGGCGGCGGAGCAGAATCCGCCGGCGCTGAAGGCCATCTTCCCCATCGTGCCCGGCAGCGACCTCATCGACGACGTGCTCGCACCCGGTGGCGGCTTCGGCTTCAACTTCATCCCGCTCTGGCTGGGCGCCATCAACGGCCTCAAGTGGGTGCCGGACCTGGCCTCGATCGCCAAGGGCGCCTTCGACTTCAAGTGGTTGCAGGACCGCACCGCGGACCCGTTCACCTACCTCGACGTCCTGATGTCCGCGTACACCAGCACCAATATGGATCAGCTGGATCCGCGCGTGAAGCAGATGCTGTCCGACTTCACCAGTGAGCGGAAGGACTGGCTCGGCGATCCCGGCAAGATCACCACGCCGACCTTCGTCACCGGCGGCTGGCACGATCTCTTCACCTACTCGGAATCCAAGATCTACAACCAGATTCCGCTGCCCCCGGGCCAGAAGCAGCTGCTCATGGGCGACACCTACCACGTCACCTCCGGCGCCGACGTCAACCGCCCCGGCGGCCCGCCGCGCCTGGACGTGCTGCAGCGCGCCTGGTTCGACAAGTGGCTCAAGGGCATCGACAACGGCATCGACACCTACGGCCCGGTGACCCTGCGCCAGCAGGGCGGCGGCTGGACCACCCAGGGCGGATTCGGGCCCAGCGCACCGGCTTCCGAGGCCGCCGACCACCGCCGCATGTACCTGTCCTCGCAGCGCTCCGGCACCGCGAACAGCGTCTACGACGGCTCGCTCACCGGTAATGCCAACGACGACAACGACAGCCTGACCGTCGCGCCCGGCCTGACCACCATCTGCTCCAACGACGCCGCCCAGGCCACCGCGGGTGTACTGAACCTGATCGACGTGTGCGCCAAGGACTCTCGCATCGCCGAGAGCAATGCGCTCACCTTCACCAGCGCACCGGTCGCCGAGACCACCACCATCTCCGGTCCGGTCGCCGTGCACCTCAACACGGTTCAGGACGCCGCCGACGGCTACTGGACCGTCACCGTCAACGATGTCGCTCCCGACGGTCGATCCACCGTGCTGACCTCCGGCCAGCTCATGGCCTCGCTGCGGCAGGTCGACGACGAGCACAGCAGCCGCGACAGCAAGGGCGATTACACCGACCCGCGCGCGTTCACCTCCCTGGACAAGCGGCAGCTGACCGTCCCCGGCCAGGCCACCACCCTCGATATCGCCCTCGGCGCCACCGAGGCCGTCCTGCAGCCCGGCCACCGCCTGCGCGTCGACGTCTTCGCCGGCAACTTCCCCAAGGGCCTGCCCATCCTGCCCATGCTCGTGGACACCGGCCTGAAGCCGGAACACCTGCAACTGGACCCGAACAACCCGAGCTATGTGAATATCCCGGTCCGCGGTCGCACCGGCTGGTGATACCGCCCCACCGGGCCTGATACGCCCCGGGAGTGCACAACGGCGTGCACACCCGGGGTTTCTTCGTTGCGATGCCTCCACGTCCGGCTCCGGTAGCTGAGGTGTCGCTGCTTCGGCTCCGCGTGCCCGTGCGCCGAGCGTGCTCTGACCTGCGCGAGCCGGAATCCGCCGGCATCTCCGGATGAGTCCGGCGCCCCGGGCGGACCGCGCCGGGACACCGTGCGCACCGCCCGCCGGAGTGGTACGAAGGAGTGATCCGGGGCCTCGAAAAGGGTTGCCGCAAGGCCGCTCACCAGCGAGGACGCCCTGGGCTAACACTGCATGAACACGGGGCCAACACCCGTGGAAGTGCCTGTGACCTGCGTGAAACTTCCTGCACCCGGGGTTTTCCCCGGCGTCGGCAACCGTACGATTCAAAGTGTGAGCGTTCCACAGGCCGTGCTTTTGGCAGTCCTGGCGGCCGTAGTAGGACTGGCCGTCGGCGGATTGCTCATTCCGTATGTCAATGCCCGGCAGGAGCGGCTGCGGGCCGCCGCCGATTCCGGCCTCACCATGTCCCAGGTCCTGGACCTGATCGTGCTGGCCTCGGAGAGCGGCATTGCCGTCGTCGACCAGTATCGCGATGTCGTGCTGGTCAACCCGCGTGCCGAGGAACTGGGCGTGGTGCACGACCGGCTGCTGGACGAACGCGCCTGGGCCGCGGTCGAACAGGTGCTGTCCGGCGGGACCGATGTGGAGTTCGAACTGACCGCCAAGATCCCCATGCCCGGCCGCGCCCGGCTCGCTGTCCGAGGGGTTGCTCGTCCGCTGTCGCAGGAGAATACGAACTTCGTGGTCCTGTTCGCCGACGACGATTCCGAGCAGGCCCGCATGGAGGCCACCCGGCGCGACTTCGTGGCCAATGTGAGCCACGAACTCAAGACCCCGGTCGGTGCCATGAGCCTGTTGGCCGAGGCGTTGCTGGAGTCCGCCGACGACCCGGACTCGGTGCGGCACTTCGGCGAGCGCCTGCACGGCGAGGCCCGCCGCATGGGCAAGATGGTCACCGAGCTGATCGCGCTCTCCCGCCTGCAGGGCGCGGAGAAGCTGCCCGAGCTCGAGGCCGTCCCCGTGGACACCGTGGTCAGCCAGGCCATCGAGCGTTCCCGTACCGCCGCCGAGGCCGCCGGCATCACGGTCAGCACCGACGCCACCTCCGAACTCGAGGTGCTGGGTGATCAGACCCTGCTGGTGACGGCCCTGTCGAACCTGGTGGAGAACGCCATCGCGTACTCTCCGCGCGGTTCGCACGTGTCGGTGAGCCGGGCCCTGCGCGGCGGCTACGTGAACATCGCCGTCACCGACCGCGGCATCGGCATCGCCAAGGAAGACCAGGAACGCGTCTTCGAACGATTCTTCCGGGCCGACAAGGCGCGCTCGCGCGCCACCGGCGGTACCGGACTCGGGCTGGCTATCGTCAAGCATGTGGCCGCCAACCACAACGGGGAAATCACCCTGTGGAGCAAGCTGGGCACCGGATCGACGTTCACGCTGCGCATCCCGTCCCACCCGGCCGACACCAACGGCCAGGGCGACAAGAAACTTCCCGCCGGCATCACGGCGGGCAAGAAGGAAAACGGTCCGCGCTCACTCGGGCGGGCCAGAACCAACGGTGTGGAGGCAACCCGATGACGAGTGTGCTGATCGTCGAGGACGAGGAGTCGCTGGCCGATCCGCTCGCGTTCCTGCTGCGCAAGGAGGGGTTCGAGGTCACCGTTGTCGGTGACGGCCCATCCGCCCTGGCCGAGTTCGACCGGGCCGGCGCGGACATCGTCTTGCTCGACCTCATGCTCCCCGGCATGAGCGGCACCGACGTGTGCAAGCAACTGCGTGCTCGCGGCAGCGTGCCGGTCATCATGGTGACCGCGCGAGACAGCGAGATCGACAAGGTGGTCGGCCTGGAATTGGGCGCCGACGACTACGTCACCAAGCCCTACTCCTCGCGTGAGCTCATCGCGCGCATCCGCGCGGTGCTGCGCCGCGGCGCGGGGGAGGAGGCGGATACCGGCGGCGAGACCAGCGTGCTGGAAGCGGGCCCGGTCCGCATGGACGTCGACCGTCACACCGTTCAGGTGAACGGCAAGGCGGTGACCCTGCCGCTCAAGGAATTCGACCTGCTCGAATACCTGTTGCGCAATTCGGGTCGCGTGCTCACGCGCGGCCAGCTCATCGACCGCGTCTGGGGCGCCGACTATGTGGGCGATACGAAGACCCTCGACGTGCACGTGAAGCGCCTGCGCTCGAAGATCGAAGCCGATCCGGCCAAGCCCGAGCACCTGGTGACGGTGCGCGGCCTGGGCTACAAACTCGAAGCGTAGGAACGGCATTCGGCATCGAGCCCGCTTCGCTACGGCGAAGCGGGCTCGAATTGTGCCTTGCGCATGGAATTTTCGGTCGCGTGCCGGTCGCTGCCCGCCGTGCGGTGCGTTACTGGCCGGGGAGGCCGTAGACCCAGACGTGTCCCAGCACGGGGACGTCGACCGGGGTCAGGGTGGTCCAGCCGATTGCGTCCACCTGCTTGCAGGCGTACAGCGGGACGCCCTTGCCGTCGCCGCGGCAGACGATCATGTTGGGGCCGCCGGGGGTGGGGACGTAGGGGCCGACCACGACCTGCTGGCCGGCCGCCTGGACGGCCTTGGCCTGATCGATGCCGGTGTACATCACGAATTCGGAGCTGTGGTCCGCGGGCGCGTTGGGATCGACGGGAGCATCATCGGCATTTGCAAGCGGCGCAATGGCGAAAAGCGCACCGGCGGCCAGTGCGGCCACGGTGAGGGACTTCTTGATCATGGGCAGGATGTCTAACACGTTCCGGTGAATTCGCAATATCGAAACGGTGTCACGCATCCTCACCGCTACCGGCTCCGCGAGGTCACCGGACGCGAATCCTCCCGAAACAGCGTTTCGTACAGCCTGATTCGAATGCCGCCGGCGTGCGGCAGGAATTCACCTGCCGGCCACTTTGCCTTTCGGTGGTCAGAGCCGGTCGCTCTGACCACCTTTCACTTCTTGCTCGCCGCCTTCGCGCGAGAGGCGGTCCGCGCCGGAGTCTTCGGCGCGGCCTTCTTCGCGGGCGCCGGTTCGGCTGCCGCTTCCGCCGCCGCGGCCTTCTGCTCGGCGATGACGGTGGCGGGGTGCACGGCCACGATGCCGAGTCCCTGCCGGCGCCGGCAGTGATGGGCGAGCTCGTCGTAGGCGGGCTTGCCGAGCAGCTCGATGAGCTCCGGCGCGTACGCCTCCCACACCGGGCGGGTGCCCACGTGCGCGTCGGGGGAGCCGGTGCAGTACCAGTTCAGGTCGAGGCCGCCGGGTCCCCAGCCGCGGCGGTCGTATTCGCCGATGGCGGTGCGCAGGATCTCGACGCCGTCGGGCCGGTCCACCCACTCCTGGGTGCGGCGGATGGGCAGCTGCCAGCACACCTCGGGCTTCACCGTGAGCGGTTCCAGGCCCTTGCGCAGGGCCATGGTGTGCAGCGAGCAGCCGATGCCGTTCTCGAAGCCGGGACGGTTGAGGAAGATGCACGCGCCGTCGAAGCGCCGGGTGCGCAGGGCGGGCTCGTCGTCGAGGTCGTCCTCTTCGAGATAGAGCTTCTTGCGGACGCGGCCCTTGTCGTCCATGGCCTCCGGCATGAGCTGCCAGTCCTCGGGTGTGAGCATTTTCACAGCCGCGGCCAGCTTCTTGCCGTCCTCGGCGTCGGAGAGGAATGCCCCGTGTGAGCAGCAGCCGTCGTTCTCGCGTCCGTCGATGATGCCCTGACATGCGGGCGTACCGAAGACGCAGGTCCAACGCGACAAGAGCCACGTCAGATCGGCCGCTATCAAATGCTCGTCATTAGCTGGATCTACGAACTCGATCCACTCCCGCGGGAAGTCGAGTTCGACCTCGGGAGCCGGGTCGATCTTCGCCGCTGGTCGCAGCCCGGTCGGACCACTTGCGGATGCACCTGCCGTCACATCGCGTGACGCTAACAGTTCAGTCGCCTGGCCTGAAGACGTGACGCACCCAGTACCGTGTTCTTGTGCGTCTCGGTGTACTCGATGTGGGAAGCAATACCGTCCATCTGCTCGTGGTGGACGCGCATCGTGGTGGTCACCCGATGCCTATGAGCTCGACGAAGGCCACTTTGCGGCTGTCGGAGAGCATGGACGACCAGGGTCGTATCACGTCGGAGGGGGCAACCCGGCTGACCGAGACTGTGGCCGAATTCGCAAGTATCGCAAAGACATCCGGATGTATCGAACTCATGGCGTTCGCCACTTCCGCGGTTCGTGAGGCCACCAACTCGGAAGCGGTGCTGGCCCGGGTGCGCGCCGAGACGGGCGTCAGCCTGCAGGTGCTCTCCGGTGTCGATGAGGCTCGACACACTTTCCTCGCGGTGCGGCGCTGGTACGGCTGGAGCGCCGGCCGGATCCTGAATCTGGATATCGGTGGCGGATCGCTGGAGATGAGCAACGGCGCGGACGAGAATCCGGATGTGGCTCTCTCACTGCAACTGGGTGCGGGCCGGCTCACCCGGGACTGGCTGCGCCACGATCCGCCGGGCAAACGGCGCGTGGCTGTCTTACGGGACTGGCTGGACGCGGAGCTGGTGCTGCCGTCGAAGCAGCTGCTGGAGATGGGCCGCCCGGATCTGGCCGTCGGCACGTCCAAGACCTTTCGTTCGCTCGCTCGTCTCACCGGTGCCGCCCCCTCTGCCGCGGGTCCCCGGGTGCGGCGTACCCTCACCAGTTCCGGCCTGCGGCAGTTGATTGCGTTCATATCTCGAATGACAGCCGCGGACCGGGCAGAATTGGAAGGCGTAAGTTCCGATCGGTCACAGCAGTTGGTGGCCGGGGCCCTGGTCGCGGAGGCGAGTATGCGGGCGCTGTCGCTGGATACGCTCGAAATCTGTCCCTGGGCACTGCGAGAGGGATTGATCTTGCGAAAACTGGATACCGACTTGGATAGCTTACCGATAGCCGGAGGCCCGAGCGGCGGCCTGACGGGCCCGATCGAAACGGTGTCTCGATGACCGAAGAAAATCAGCTGTCCGTCGCCGAACTTCTGGCGCGCAACGGGCAGCAGTCCGGGTCCGCGCCGAGCGGCGGCGGTCGCAGACGTCGTAGTGGCCGTGGGATTTCCGTCGCGGATCTCACCGGAGATATTCCGGTGGTGAAGCCCGGATCGTCCTCGCATGCGGCGGCGGATGAGGAATCGCCCGAGCCGGCGCCCGCCCCTGCCTCACCGGAAACGGACTATTCGAACTTCTCGAATTATTCTGATTACTCGAACTTTTCGGATCATTCCGGCTATTCCGCGCCGGGTTCCACCGCGCAATCGGACTATTCCGGTTATTCGGCGCCTGCCGTCGAACCCTCGTATTCGCCACTGTCCGGGCCGATCTCGTACTACGACCCGCTGGCCGGCGGCGGGCAGCCCGAAGCGCCGTCACTACCGGAGCCGTCCGGGTACAACAGGTCCGGTGGGGTCGACTGGCCGCCCGCCGAGAACCCGCCCGGCGGCCGGCGTTCCGCCCCCTTCGACGGAGCCTCCGGGGCGAACGGCCAGTCCGGTTCCACGCCGCGTAGCGGCCGCCGCCGCAAGCCGGATCCCCTGGATTCCGATGTCTCCCTGTCCGATTTGGACGGTCTCGGCGGCCCCGCACCCGAACAGCCCCGCAAGGAGGGCGGTCGCCGCCGCCGCTTCGACCCGGACGACGACACCACCGACGTACGCCCCTTCCGCGGCGACTCCGCCCCCGACGCCCCGCAGTTCGACGGTGCTCCCTTCGGCGGTCCCGGCCTCCCCGACAACGGCAATCGCCCCTACGGCGCCCCGAATGCCCTCGACGCCAACACCTCCCGCCCCTACGGCGGCCCGGACGGCAATGCTCCCGGCGCCTTCGGCGGTAACTCCCCCGGCTCCTACGCCGCCCAGAACGGCTCGGCCGGCAACGGTTCCTACGGCGGCCCGAATGTTCCCGGCGGCAATGCCCCCGGTCCCTACGGCGCTCCGAACGGTCCGGGCGGCAGTTCCCTCGGTTCCTACGGTGCCCCGAACGGTCCGGGCGGCAGTTCCCTCGGTTCCTACGGTGCCCCGAATGGTCCGGGCGGCAATGCCCCCGGTTCCTACGGTGCTCCGAACGGTCCGGATGGCAACGGTGTCGGCCCGTACGGCGGCCTGAACGGCACGGACAACGCCGCTCGTGGCTTCGGCGGTCCCAATGGCGCGGACAACGCCTCTCGCGCTTTCGGTGATCCGAATGCCGGTGGTCCCGGTGCCTTCGGCGGCCCGGTGGACGGCAACGGCGCCCGGGCGTTCGGCGGTCCCGCCGGCAACGGTCCCGGCGGCTTCGCTGCGGACGGCAAGGGGCCGCGGCCCTTCGGCGGCCTGGGTGCGCCCGACGACAGTGCCTCGCGGACCCAGTACCTCGACCCGAGCGCCGCCTGGGCGCCCGGCGCGGGACCCGATGCGCCCGTGCGTGGTTCGCGTCCCGGTTTCGAACCCACGCAGGCCGCGCCCGCGGCCCCGCCGATGTCCCGTTCGGCGCGCAGGCACGCGGAGGCGCGGCAGGCCGAGGCCCAGCCCCACCAGGACGAGTGGCACGACGAGCATCCCGGTTTCGGTGATGCGCGCCGCGACGACCGTTTCGGCCCCGGCGGTCCGGATCCCGATCGCGACGGCCCCGGCGGTCCGGGCGTGCAGCACGGCGCGCCCGGCGGCCTGCCCGCGTGGTCGGCGCGAAGACGCCAGGCGCCGGATGCCGCGCCCGGTGCCGACCGCCGCGAGCAGGCCGGGGTGCCGACCGCGGCGTGGATGCCGGCCGACGACGATCAGCAGCTGGTCTCCGGTGAAACGGTTGCCGGTGATCTGCTGCGGGATGCGCGCGAGCGCGGAGACGAACGCGCCGACCGTGATTCGCGTCGCGGTGGCAAACGCCGGGCCGGCGGTTTCGGCCGTCGCGGCGCGGCCGTCGCGGAGCCGGAGCCGGACGACCACCTCACCGATTTCTACGAGCCGCTCGATGAGGACGACGAGCACGACGAGGACGACGAGCACGACGACTACGACGACGACTATGACGACGAGCCGCGCCCGTCGCTCACCGGCCGATTGTCGGCGGTGGCCACGCGGGCCAAGCAGGCCGCCAAGCCGAAGCCGAAGCAGCGCAACGTGCCCGCGCGCGGAGCCGCCAAACGCGGTCCCGCCAAGCGTGCCGTCACCGAGGCCGACCATCGCCGGCAGTGGATGGTGCTGGCGGGTCAGAGTGTCGGTGCCGCGGTCGCGGGCATGTTGCTGTTCAAGGGTTTCGAGAGCATGTGGGAAGTGCTCCCGTGGGTTGCGCTGGCGCTGGCGATGATCGTGATTCTCGGCCTGGTCGCACTCGTGCGGGTGCTGCGCCGCACCGACGACATCTTCAGCACTGTGATTGCTGTCGTCGTGGGCGTCTTTGTGACGCTCGGACCGCTAGCCTTTCTACTCAGTACTAACTGAGCAGGGAGCGGCAGTGGGGAACAGTACGCCGGGGTCGAACATCGAAAGCCGATCGGATGGAACGGAAGTCCGGATCGGGCTCTCCACCGCGTCGGTGTATCCGGAGAACACCGAGGCCGCGTTCCGTTATGCGGCGGAGCTGGGTTTCGACGGCATCGAGTTGATGGTCTGGGCCGAACCGGCCAGTCAGTCCATTGCGACCGTCCAGCATCTCTCCCACAAATACGACATGCCGGTGCTGTCGGTGCACGCGCCGTGTCTGCTGATCTCGCAACGGGTTTGGGGATCGGATCCGGTCGCGAAACTCACCCGCAGCGTGCACACCGCCGAGGCACTGGGCGCGGCCACCGTGGTGGTGCATCCGCCGTTCCGCTGGCAGCGGCGCTACGCCGACGGATTCGCCAAACAGGTCGCGGAGCTGGAGCACAGCAGCCCGGTCGCGGTGGCGGTGGAGAACATGTTCCCGATGCGCGCGGATTCGCTGTTCCGCGGCAGTTCGATTCAGCGCCTGGAGCGGCGGGGCGGGCCCGGCCCGTCCATCACCACCTTCAGCCCGTCCTACGACCCGACGGATGTCGGCTACCGCCACTACACCCTGGACACCTCGCATACGGCGACGGCGGGCCAGGACCCGCTGGCCCTGGCCGCCCGCATGGGCAAGGGCCTCACCCACCTGCATCTGGCCGACGGCCGCGGCGCCGCCAATGACGAGCATCTGGTCCCCGGTGAGGGTACGCAGCCGGTCGCGGAACTCTGTGAAACGTTGACCCGCAACGGTTTCGACGGTCAGGCGGTCATCGAGATCAATACCCAGATGGCTCGCACCACCATGGACCGCGCCGCCATGCTGAACCGCGCTCTCGTCTTCGCGCGCAAGCACCTCAACGGATTCACCTTCACTCCCGAGCCGGAGCCGACGGGCGCGCGCCGCGGCTGATCGGGCGCGCCGAACTCCGCCGGCAGTGATTCGTCCCACCACCGGGTGCTGGCTATAGGCCACCGCTTGTACATTGTACAAACCGAGTGGAGAGGACCCAGCGGATGACATCGGAGTCGACCGTCGACCTGGAACGACCGAGCGGCGTGGGTGACGCGCCCTTCAGCCGCGTGTGCGCACTCACCGAGCTGCCGTCCGCGACGCCCGGCACCGGCCGCTACGCCGGCCACATCGAACCGATCTGGACCATCGGCCCCAAACTGCACGGCGGCACCATGGTCGCCGGCAGCGCCGCGGCCGCCACCGAATGGCTGCGCCGCACCGAGCCCGGGCGGGCTGCCATGTTCCCGATCGCCGGCAGCTCCGACTTCCTCGGCGCCCCGGATCCCGGCGCGGTCGAATACGAGGTGCGCATCCGCAAGGCGGGCCGCCAGATCTGCCTGGTCGACGTGAGCCTGATCCAGCACGGCCGCACCCTCGTGCACACCGCCTTCACGTTCAGCCACCTCGACGACGCGCTCCCGGCCTACGCCGCCGACCACGCCGGCGACATGCCCGCCGAACCGCCCGCCACCGCCCTCGCCTACGACGAACGAAACCCCATGGGCAAGCTCGTCCATGTGGCACAGGGCGCTTCGGTCGCCATCGACCCGGCCTGGGCGACCTTCCTGGCCGGCGCGAAATCGGAACCCCGCCTGCGCCTGTGGATCCGACCCTTCGCCGGCGACGAACAGGACCCCGACGTGTCCGCCTACTTCGCCATGATGGCCGCCGACATGTCCCCGCCCGTCCCCATGAACCTCGGCCACTTCGGCTGGGCCCCAACGGTTCAGCTCACCACCTACCTCCGCCGCCGCCCCGCCCCCGGCTGGCTCCGCGTCATCGCCGTAGCCCGCGAGGTGGGCAACCGCATGTTCGACGAAGACCAATTCGTCATCGACTCCACGGGCGCGCTGGTAGCCGAGAGCCGCCAACTGGCCCTGATCCCGCAGGCGCAATAACCGCTGGTTCCGTCGCTGCTGCCTGCCGCTAGCCTTGACCGTTATGACGAGGATTGCGGTTGTCGGTGGTGGACGGATCGGGGAGGCATTGCTCGCCGGGCTGCTCGAATCCGGGCGGGCGAGCAAGGATCTGGTGGTGGTCGAGGCGGTGCCGGCGCGGGCCGAATTGCTGGGGGAGCGGTTCGGGGTGCGGGTCACCGATGCGGTCGCCGATGCCGTCGCGGGCGCCGATCTGGTCGTGATCGCCGTCAAGCCGCAGGATGTGGATGGTGTGGTGACCGAGCTGGCGAAGGCCGAGATCGGGGAGGGCGAGCGGGAGACAGTGCTGGTGTCGCTGGCCGCGGGTGTGCCGACCGCGCGTTTCGAGGCCAAGCTGCCCGCGGGTTTCCCGGTGGTCCGCGTCATGCCGAATACGCCGATGCTGGTCGGTCAGGGCATGAGCGCCATCGCGCCCGGCCGCTACGCCCGCAAGGAGCAGCTCGCACTGGTGACCGAGGTGCTGGAGTCGGTCGGCAAGGTGGTGACGGTGTCCGAATCGCAGATGGACGCGGTCACCGCGGTGTCGGGTTCGGGTCCGGCGTACTTCTTCCTCGTGGTCGAGGCCATGATCGACGCGTCGGTCAGCATGGGTCTGAGCCGTGAGGTGGCCACTCGGCTGGTGACGCAGACGTTCCTCGGCTCGGCGGCGTTGCTGGAGGAGTCCGGTCAGTCTGCCGTGGAGTTGCGCGCGGCCGTCACATCGCCCGCGGGGACGACCGCGGCGGCCGTGCGGGAGTTGGAGCGCGGCGCGGTGCGTTCGGCCTTCCACGAGGCTTTGCATGCCGCAAAAGCGCGTTCCGCCGAACTGGCGGGTGCCGCCGACTAACGTTGACGGCGGGGGTTGATGGCGCGCATCGTGGAAATACCGCCCGGTTGCTAGTTTGCTGCCGGAGCCCGACTCGCCACAGCAAAGGCTGATTTCTCACACCCGTCGCAGCAATCCCACTGGTCCCGCTAAGCTTCAAGGAGCACGTGCGTGTCTGTTCCGCCGGTGGGGAAGCCGGCGGCGCGGACGTGCCGGAGGTCAGTGGCGCAATGATGTCTGGAAACAGCCAAGCGAGGTCCGGAAACAGCCCAGTCAGCGCAAGCTCGGTCATCGGCGGAGGTACGCAGTTCCTCACCGTCGCCGAGGTCGCGAATCTGATGCGCGTTTCGAAAATGACGGTGTACCGCCTGGTGCATTCCGGTGAGCTGCCCGCGGTGCGGGTCGGCAGATCCTTCCGGGTGCACGCCAAGGCGGTACACGACTATCTGGAAACCTCCTACTTCGACGCGGGGTAGGCCCGGGTAGTCCAAGGCCAGCACCACCCATTTCGTTCGCGGAAGAGTGGCCCGGTAGCATGGACCGGCATCCTGTACGTGCCGGTGGTGCCGCCGGGTCCATCTCGGCCCGTATCGGGTAGGGACTGTGCAGGGTCAGACAGTGTGCTCCCCGCGGATGCGGGGGTGACCCGAGAGCGAGGAACGACCCTATGGGTTCTGTGATCAAGAAGCGCCGCAAGCGCATGTCGAAGAAGAAGCACCGCAAGCTGCTTCGCCGCACGCGTGTTCAGCGTCGTAAACTCGGCAAGTAAGCCGCTGCGTAGCTGGAAGCCCGTCACCTCTGGTGGCGGGCTTTCGTTTTTGTCGGGTGAGCGAAGTCATCGTTAGATCCTGGTTAATACTCTTCGGATGCCCCGGTCGCAGCCGTTACCCTTGGGTACGCGGGAATAAAAGCGGTAGATAATCCAAGAGCGGGGGCTGCGAGTGGGATCCGGTGTAGCAGGGACCCGGGACGGCCAAGCGCCCAAGGTTGTGATGGTGACCGGTGCGAGCCGGTTCTTCGGCGGCAATGTGGTGGCTCGGCTGGCGGCCGACCCTGCCGTGGAACGCATCATCGCGGTCGACGCGAAACAACCCAGCCGGGAGTTGCTGCGCCGCATGGGGCGCGCCGAATTCGTGCGCGCCGATATTCGAAATCCGTTGATACGCAAAGTGATCGACGGAAATCAGGTGGACACGGTGGTGC
The DNA here is from genome assembly GCF_044750615.1 of Nocardia sp. NPDC088792. Classification (NCBI taxonomy): domain Bacteria; kingdom Bacillati; phylum Actinomycetota; class Actinomycetes; order Mycobacteriales; family Nocardiaceae; genus Nocardia; species Nocardia sp. NPDC088792. The sequence goes on along the minus strand of NZ_JBIVKC010000002.1, from coordinate 1,780,799 downwards.
ATCCCGCAGCCCTCTCCCGCCCGCCGTCCGGCGGTGGTCGCGCCGCCATGAAGGATATGAACGTGCTGGGCGCCATGCAGCTGCTCGCGGTGTGCCGCAAGGCCTCCAGCGTGCGCCGGCTGGTGGTGCGGTCCTCGTCGGCCGTATACGGCTGCAGCGCCAAGGATCCGGTGAAATTCACCGAGGAAATGAGCGCGCGCACGCCGCCGGGCGGCTGGTTCGCAAAGGACATGATCGAGGTGGAGGGATTCGTGCGCGGTCTCGCGCGCCGGCGTCCCGATATCTCGGCCGCTATTCTGCGTTTTCCGCCGATCGTGGGACCGCAGTTGGCGAAACGTGGTGTGCAGTATTTCCGTTCGCCGATCACGCCCACCATCCTGGGCCGCGATCCGCGCATGCAACTACTGCACGAGGAGGACGCGATCGCCGCCCTCACCCATGCCGCGCTGACCGCCCCGGGCGGCACTTTCAATGTGGCCGGCGACGGAGCGATGGCGCTCTCGCAGGCGATACGACGGGCCGGCCGGGTCGAATTGCCGGTCCCGTACGCGGTATTCCGCACTGTCGGACGCACTTTCATGGGTCCGGTCATGCGCGAGTTCACCGCGGAGCAGATCGACTATTTCCATTTCGGCTGCGGTCTGGACACCACCCGGATGCGTACCGAACTGGGATTTCAGCCTCGCTGGACCACAGTGCAGGCTTTCGACGACTTCATAGGGGGCGCAGCGTTGCGGCCCGTGATCGATCCCACGTGGATCGACGCCGCAGAACACAAACTTCTCGGTCTGCTCGGGGCCGGGACGGGAGCACACCAATGAGTGATGTAGCCAAGGTGATTCGGCTTCACGATGTGGACTTCGAGGCGCGGCATCGCCCGTCGCGCGTCTGGCCCGGTGAGCGCGCACTGGAACCGGTGACGTCGCTGACCGATCGGCTGGCCGAAGTCGAAGCGCGGCAGCCGAAATCGCTCGGCGAACTGATTCGCGGCACCGTGGCGGACGGGGTCCGTCATACCGCCGACTTCGCCCGCCGCCGGCTCACCGGCGACTACCAGGTCGACGAGTTCGGCCTGGACGAACATCTGCTGGAGTCGCTGATCCTGCCCGCGCTGCGGCCGCTGTCCGACCTGTGGTTCCGGGTGGAGGTCGCGGGCATCGAGAACATTCCGGAAGTGGGCGGCGCGCTGGTCGTCGCCAATCACGCGGGCACCGTGCCGCTGGACGGGCTCATGCTGCAGCTGGCCGTGCACGACCGGCACGCCAAGCAGCGGGCGCTGCGCATCCTGGCCGCGGACCTGATCTTCGAGACGCCGATCATCGGCGGTCTCGCCCGCAAGGCCGGGCACACCCTCGCCTGCCCCGCGGACGCCGAAAGGCTGTTGCGGGCGGGTGAAGTCGCGGCCGTCTTCCCGGAGGGCTACAAGGGCATCGGCAAGCCGTACGGGGACCGGTACAAGCTGCAGCGTTTCGGCCGTGGCGGTTTCGTGGCGGCGGCGGTGCGCACGGGCGTGCCGATCATTCCGTGCTCGATCGTGGGCTCGGAGGAGATCTACCCGAAGCTGGCCGATATCAAGCCGCTGGCGCGGCTGCTGGGCATCCCGTATTTCCCGGTGACGCCGCTGTTCCCGCACCTGGGACCGCTGGGCGCGATTCCGTTCCCGTCCAAGTGGGTCATCGAATTCGGCGAGCCGATTTCCACCGCCGGGTATGAGCCCGCGGATGCGGATGATCCGATGACCATGTTCGAAATCACCGATCAGGTCCGCGAAACCATTCAGGGGACGCTGTACAAGAACCTGATCAAGCGCCGTAACCCGTTCACCGGCTAGCGAATTCATCCTGTCCCGCCTCCCCGAATATTCGGCGCGCGGCTGAGAGCCGTCGACATTCGGGGACGCGGGCAGCGGTTGGGTGCCGATCCGATTTGCTCGTGCCCGGTGAGTTACCCGGATCCTTGCGAAATCAGTTGTCGCTTCGGCATATACGCGTCAGCTGGCTTTTGCTTCTTTGCGCCTGGACAGCACGGCCGCGGCCGCGCCGCCCGCCGCGCCGAGTGCGAGTGCCGTCGGCACGCCGACCTTGGCGGCTTTGCGGCCGGTGCGGAAGTCGCGAATCTCCCACCCGCGGTTCTTCGCCACTTCGCGCAGGTCGGCGTCGGGATTGATGGCCACGGCCGTGCCGACCAGCGAGAGCATGGGCACGTCATTGTGGCTGTCGGAATATGCCGTGCAGCGCTTGAGGTTCAGGCCCTCGCGAATGGCCAGGGTGCGCACCGCGTGCGCCTTGCCGAGGCCGTGCAGGATGTCGCCGACCAGGCGGCCGGTGAACACGCCGTCGCGGCTCTCCGCGACCGTGCCGAGCGCGCCGGTCAGGCCCAGGCGTTTGGCGATGACCTGTGCCAGCTCGACGGGTGTCGCGGTGACCAGCCAGACCTGCTGGCCCGCATCCAGATGCATCTGCGCGAGTGCGCGGGTGCCGGGCCAGATCTTGTCGGCGATGATCTCGTCGTAGATCTCCTCGCCGAGCGCGGCGAGTTCCGCGGTGGAGCGGCCGGCGATGAAGGACAGCGCCTTCTCCTTGCCACTGGCCATGTCCGCGTGGCTCTCCCGGCCGGTGACCCGGAATTTGACCTGCTTCCAAGCCATGTCGACCAGGTCGGAGGTCTTGAAGTACTTGCGGGCGGCGAGCCCGCGCGCGAAGTGCACGATGGACGCGCCCTGCACCATGGTGTTGTCCACGTCGAAGAACGCGGCGGCGGTGAGGTCGCGGGGTGCGGCGGGGTGCGGGGTGTCGTCGTCGAAGCCCAGATCGGGGGCGGCGGCGCGGAGTTCGGCGTCGTGCAGTGCCAGCGCGGCGTCGGCGCTGGCCTCGCCGGCCAGATTGGCGCGGACCTCCTCCTCGCTGGGTCCGAACGGACTGCGAGTTATCCGGGTGAACTGGTCCTGCAGACCCTCTGCCCAGCGCGCCGGAAATTCACCGAATCGGCCCGCGATCAAACCCGTCCTCGCCTCTTTCGATCGTTCCGGCACCAGTACCTCCGCCTTGTTAGCGCGACAAGTCCACAGTAACGCTCATGGGTGGCCGGAACGTAGACGGTGAACGACATAACGGCAAGGTGTTGGATGGCAGGCATGAGCGATTCCACACACTCGGTGACTCTGCTGACTCGTAACGGCTGTGGGCTGTGCCAGGTGGCACTGGATCAATTGCGTCCCCTCTGCGCCGAATACGGCATCGAGGTCGGGACGATCGATGTCGACGTGGCCGCGGCCAGCGATCCGGGCCTGCGTGCGGAGTACGGGGACCGGCTGCCGGTGGTGTTGCTGGATGGCCGTGAGCACAGCTATTTCGATGTGGACGAACCGCGTTTGCGGGCCGACCTGGCGCGCTGAACGGGATTTTCGGGGCGAAGCCCCCTAACCCCTGTACGGCGCGTTGCGTAGCGGGTTCGGGTCGCGGAGGGTTGAATAATCCAGGGGCCGGAGCCCGCTGCAGAGTGACTGAATTCACCGACTTTGTGCAGGGCTTCACAAGCAGTTACGGTGGTGGCACGCAACCCGCCTTTCGGGCAGCGGAAGCGACCCCCTGAACCTGACTCGACCTCGCCTGTCGGACCGCCCCGCGACGGTCCCGGGGCGTCTCGAGATATAGAACCCGGACATTTATCCCCGGCCGGACGAGGAGCGCAAGCGACGTGACAGAGCAGCACGAGACGCCGACCGGTGGCGTCTCCAAGGCTCTGCAGAAGGACATCCCGCAGGCCACGGTGGCCAGGCTGGCCACGTACCTCCGGGTTCTCGCCGTACTTGCCGACGACGGTGTAGCCATCGTATCGAGTGAGGAACTGGCTGTCGCGGCGGGTGTCGGTTCTGCCAAGTTGCGCAAGGATCTTTCGTTCCTCGGACCCAACGGTGTCCGCGGTGTCGGTTATGACGTGATCAAGCTGCGCGACCGCATCGAGGATGTGCTCGGTTTGTCCGAGGGGCACCGGGTGGTGCTGGTGGGCGCGGGAAATCTGGGCCGGGCGCTGGTCGGGTACGGCGGTTTCCGCCGTCGCGGTTTCGCCATGGTCGGGTTGTTCGACAAGGATCCCGCCGTCATCGGCACGACCATCCCGACCGGTACGGGCCTGCTCGCGGTGCGGGATGTGGCCGAACTACCGGAGGCCGTGACCGCGCTGGAACCGACCATCGCCGTCATCACCGTGCCGGACGCGGCCGCGCAGGGCGTCTGCGACCTGCTGGTCGCCGCCGGCGTGCAATGCGTGCTCAGTTTTTCGCCCGTCGCGCTGGACGCGCCGCCGCACGTGGAAGTGCGGCGCGTGGACCTCGCGGTGGAAATGCAGCTCTTGTCCTTCGAGCGGGCTCGCAGTGCCGAGCTGGCCGCCGAGGAAGCGATGGCCGCGGGTGAGACCGTGACCGTGGTGTCGGCGCCGATCAGGCGCATGGCACCGATTCACACGGAGACAACCAGCAAGGGAGCGGTGGTCCAGCCATGAGCGTGCTTCTCGTCGGGATCTCGCATCGAAGTGCACCGGTATCGGTGCTCGAGAAGATCGCGATCACCGAGACCGACCGCCCGAAGCTGACCGACAAGATGCTGGCCTCCAGTCACGTCTCCGAGGCCATGATCGTCTCCACCTGCAACCGCGTCGAGATCTACGCCGTAGTGGACGCCTTCCACCCGGCGCTCGGTGAGATCAGCGAATTGCTCACCAAGCATTCGGGTTTGGCGCTGCCGGAACTCACCAAACACGCCTACGTGCGCTATGCCGAGGCCGCCGCCGAGCACCTGTTCGCCGTCGCCTCCGGCCTGGATTCCATGGTGATCGGCGAGCAGCAGGTGCTCAGCCAGATCCGCGCCGCCTACGCCGCCTCCGACGCGCAGCAGGCCGCCGGGCGCACCCTGCACGAACTGGCCCAGCATTCGCTGCGGGTCGGCAAGCGGGTGCACTCCGAGACCGGAATCGACCGCGCGGGCGCCTCGGTGGTGTCGGTGGCGCTGGATCGCGCCCGCCTGGTGCTGGGCCCGCTGGACGGTCGCACGGCCCTCGTGCTGGGCGCGGGAGCCATGGGCGGGCTGGCCGTCGCACAGCTCGCGCGCGGCGGGGTCGAGAACATCATCGTGGTGAACCGGACGCTGGAAAAGGCGCAGCGGCTTGCCGATACCGCCACCACCATGCACGGAGTTGCCGCCGAGGCGGTCGACATCGACCGGCTGGCCGAGGCCATGGCGCGCGCGGAAGTGGTCGTCACGTGTACCGGCGCGGTCGGCACCGTGGTGAGCATCGCCGATGTGCACCGGGCGCTGTCCGCCGAACGCGCGGCGGCGCAACTGGTCATCTGCGACCTGGGCCTGCCGCGCGATGTGGAGCACGCGGTGGCGGGGCTGCCGGGTGTCACCGTCATCGACATGGAGACGCTGCAGCGCGATCCGTCGGCCGGCGCGGCCGCCGACGACACCGCGGCCGCGCGCACCATCGTCGCCGACGAGCTCGCCAAATACCTTGCCGGACAGCGCATGGCCGAGGTCACCCCGACCGTGGCCGCGCTGCGGCAGATGGCCGCCGACGTGGTCGAGGCCGAAATGCTCAGACTCGATTCCCGACTACCGGGACTCGCCGCCGTCGAACGCGAAGAGGTCGCCAAGACCGTGCGCCGCGTGGTCGACAAGCTGCTGCACGCGCCGACCGTGCGGGTCAAACAACTCGCCTCCACCCCCGGTGGAGATACCTACGCCGAAGCGTTGCGCGAGCTGTTCGAACTCAAACCCGGTGCGGCACAAGCGGTTGCCGCACCGATGGAGATTGCCGCCCTCAAGGGCGAACTGGCCGATGATTTCACTGCCGCCCACCCGGGCGACGAGCAGGGGCGGACCGCATGACCGGAGCGATGGTGCAGGAAACAGACAATGTGGTTCGCGGGACCGTGGATGCGCCGTGGCGCATCGGGACACGCGGCAGCCTGCTCGCGCTGACTCAAGCCGGGCATGTACGGGACGCCCTGATCGCCAATGGGCAACAGGCCGAACTGGTCGTCGTGAAGACCGCCGGTGACCAGTCCTCGGCACCCGTGCAGCAGATCGGCGTCGGCGTCTTCACCGCCGCGCTGCGCGAGGAATTGATCGCCGGCACGGTCGACATCGCGGTGCACTCCTACAAGGATCTGCCCACCGCGCAGGACGAACGCTTCGATATCGCCGCCATCCCGGCCCGGCAGGATCCGCGCGACGCCCTGGTGGCGCGCGACGGCCTGGTGCTGGGGGAGCTGCCGGCGGGCTCCCGCATCGGGACCTCGGCGCCGCGGCGGGCCGCCCAGCTGAAGGCCCTCGGCCTCGGCGTCGAGATCGTGCCGCTGCGCGGCAATCTCGATACCAGACTTTCCAAGGTATCCAACGGTGAACTCGATGCCGTCGTGGTGGCGCGAGCGGGCCTGGCCCGCATCGACCGCCTCGATGCCGTCACCGAATCCCTGGAGCCGGTGCAGATGCTGCCCGCTCCGGCGCAGGGGGCGCTCGCGGTCGAATGCCGCAGCGTGGACACCGAACTCGTGACCATCCTGTCCGCCCTCGACGATGCCGGCACCCGTGCCGCCATCACCGCCGAGCGGGCCCTGCTGGCCGAACTGGAGGCCGGCTGTACCGCACCGATCGGTGCGCTGGCCGAGGTCGTCGATTCGCTCGACGACGACGGCCGGGTGGTGGAGGAGTTGTCGCTGCGCGCCTGCGCGGCGGCGATCGACGGCTCGGACGTGGTCCGGGCGTCAGCGGTCGGCTCTCTCGCGGAAGCCGCGGAGCTCGGCCGCTCATTGGCGCGTGAGCTCTTGGAGCTGGGGGCGCGCGACTTGCTCAGTGTCACAGAGGAATCTGGGGTCTCCTCAGCCAACACCGTAGAGCACACCGACAGCAGCAATCCCAGCCCAATGGAGACACAACGATGAGCCGAGCCTCGAAGAAGAATCCCGGTCGGATCCTTTTCGTGGGGTCCGGGCCCGGTGATCCGGCGTTGCTCACCGTGCGGGCCCGCGAGGTGCTCGAACGGGCCGAGCTGGCGTTCACCGATCCCGATGTCGACAAGGGCGTGCTCGCCCTGATCGGCGCCGCAGTAGAACCCGAACTCGACGGGGAGCCGCCCGTCGATGTCCGCCCCGCCCTGGGTGATCCGGCCGAAGTCGCGAAGACCCTGATCGCCGAGGCCCGCAACGGCCACGACGTGGTGCGGCTGGTGTCCGGCGACCCGATGACCACCGATTCGGTGATCCAGGAGGTCAATGCCGTCACCCGTTCGCATCTCGCGTTCGAGGTGCTGCCGGGTCTGTCGGCGGGCTCCACGGTGCCGGCCTACGCGGGCATCGAATTGGGTTCCAGCCACACCGAAGTGGATGTGCGCGGCGAGGTGGACTGGGCGGCCGTGGCGGCCGCGCCGGGACCGCTGGTGCTGCACGCCACCTCGGGGCATCTGGCCGAGACCGCCAGCGCGCTGGTGGAGCACGGCATGGCGCCGCAGACTCCGGTCGCGGTGACCGTGCGCGGCACCACCCGGCAGCAGCGGACCATCGACGCCACCCTCGCCACCCTGAACAACGCGGCCTCCGAGATGGTCGGGCCGCTCATCGTGACGGTCGGCAAGGAAGTCGAGAAGCGGGCCAAGACCTCCTGGTGGGAGTCGCGGGCGCTGTACGGCTGGACCGTGCTGGTGCCGCGTACCAAGGAGCAGGCCGGCGAGATGAGCGAGAAGCTCGTCAACCACGGCGCGATTCCCATGGAAGTACCGACCATCGCGGTCGAGCCGCCGCGCAGTCCCGCGCAGATGGAACGCGCGGTCAAGGGTCTGGTCGACGGCCGCTACCAGTGGGTGGTGTTCACCTCCACCAACGCGGTGCGCGCGGTGTGGGAGAAGTTCGCCGAATTCGGGCTGGACGCGCGGGCTTTCAGCGGTGTGAAGATCGCCTGCGTGGGTGAGGCGACCGCGGAGAAGGTGCGGTCCTTCGGCATCAACCCGGAGCTGGTGCCCAGCGGGGAGCAGTCCTCCGAGGGCCTGCTGGCCGATTTCCCGCCCTACGACGACGTTTTCGACCCGGTGAACCGGGTGCTGCTGCCGCGCGCGGATATCGCCACCGAGACCCTCGCCGAGGGGTTGCGCGACCGCGGCTGGGAGATCGACGACGTGACCGCGTACCGCACCGTGCGTGCTTCTCCGCCGCCCGCGGAGACCCGCGAAATGATCAAGACCGGCGGCTTCGACGCGGTGCTCTTCACCTCGTCGTCCACCGTCCGGAACCTGGTCGGCATCGCCGGTAAACCGCACGCCCGCACCATTGTCGCCTGCATCGGCCCGAAGACCGCCGAGACCGCAATCGAATTCGGCCTCCGCGTCGATGTGCAGCCCGAGATCGCCCAGGTGGGCCCCCTCGTCGAAGCCCTCGCCGAGCACGCCGCCCACCTCCGCGCCGAGGGCTTGCTGCCGCCTCCTCGGAAGAAGAGCCGCCGCAGCCGCTAGTGATAGGCAATCGGGCCCCGCACCCAAAAGGCTGCGGGGCCCGATCCTTTCGTGCCGCTTCGGCTGCGTGGCCCGCTGGTGTGAGTACTGGTTGGCCTGGAGAGCGTTCGGCCCCCGCGTCCGGAGGGATGCGGGGGCCGAAGCTCTTGCTGCGCCGAGAGCTCGGTGCAGGGGGTTCCGGCTCTCGGCTCCGAACGCGCCCGACCTCGTTGCGTTCGGATTGTTGCCGCTTCCGGTATGGGACCGCGGCAACGTTCTGGGGCAGCGCGCCCCGGTGCCGGGGCGGCGCTGAATTCGGGTGTGGGTCAGCGTTGGGCTTGCATCATGCGGCGGACCATCCGGCAGGTGGCGTCGGAGGGCCAGTGCACGCCGATGGCTTCGGCTGTCGCCCTGATGTTTTCGTTCGTCGCCTGATCGGGAGCGAAGGCGCCGGCATCCAGGAGTGCGATGGCCAGGCGCATGGCCTTCAGGCGGCGATTGTGAGAGATGTACCACGAGCGCGGACGGCCCGCGGGCAGTGGCTGTTTGGCAAGTGGCCGCCAGGCATGATCGATGACGTCCCCCTTCTTGGGCACACCTGCGGCCTTGTCGGACAAGCTGGTAACGGCTGCGAGCACGACCAATCCTTCCCGTCGCGATCCGAGATCCATACCGACCCCCGGCGGGAATCTCTCGAACACATCTTCGATTGTACCGGTGGCCACCGACAAAATCCGCTGCTCACAATGACATTCGCGACAGGATTGCGCGACTCGGCGAGACGCCCGCCCGAGGTCTGCCGAGGTACGCACGCGGTGCCCGCGGAGGCGCACGCACACCGCCACGCGCACGGGCATATCATGCGAACATGACCGGAATGGACCGCCCACGGCGGTTGCGCCGCACTCCCGCGCTGCGTCGGCTGGTTGCCGAGACCTCGCTGGAACCGCGGCATCTGATTCTCCCCATGTTCGTCGCCGACGGACTCGATGATCCACGCGAAATCTCCTCCATGCCAGGCGTTTTCCAGCACTCCATGGATTCCCTGCGCAAGGCGGCCGTCGAGGCCGCCACCGCCGGCGTGGGCGGGCTCATGCTCTTCGGCGTCCCGAAACCGGAGGACAAGGACGCCGACGGCAGTCAGGCCAGCGACCCGGACGGCATCCTCAACCGCGGCCTGCGCGCGCTCGTGCAGGAGGTCGGTGACGCCACCGTCGTGATGGCCGACACCTGCCTCGACGAGTTCACCGACCACGGCCACTGCGGCGTACTGGACGAGCACGGCGCCGTCGACAACGACGCCACCCTGGACCGCTATGTGGCAATGGCGTTGGCGCAGGCCGAGACCGGCGCCGACCTGCTCGGCACCAGCGGCATGATGGACGGCCAGGTGGGCGCGATCCGCGACGGCCTGGACGCCGCCGGCCACACCGACACCGCCATCCTCGCCTACGCCGCCAAGTACGCCTCGGCCTTCTACGGCCCCTTCCGTGAGGCCGTCGGCTCCTCGCTGCAGGGTGATCGCCGGACCTACCAGCAGGATGCGGCCAACCGCCGCGAGGCGATCCGCGAGCTGGAACTGGATCTGGAAGAGGGCGCGGACATCGTCATGGTGAAGCCCGCCATGTCCTACCTGGATATCCTGCGCGAGGTTGCCGACCGTTCGCCGGTGCCGGTGGCCGCGTATCAGATCTCCGGTGAGTACTCGATGATCACCGCCGCCGCGCAGAACGGCTGGATCGACCGCCGCGCGGCCGTGCTGGAATCACTGCTCGGCATCCGGCGCGCGGGGGCGGACATGGTGCTCACCTACTGGGCCACCGAAGCCGCGCACTGGCTTTCGTGATCATGGGTGAGTCCGTCGTGACCGGCATGAACGAGCACCGCCGGTCGTGAATCCGATGGCGCCTCCGCCGGGCAGGCATCCGATGGCCCCGGCACCGGTCCCGCGTCCGGTACCCGAAGACGTGCGCACCGCCTGCCTGCTCTGGTACTCGGCGCTGGGTGTCGGGATCGTGCAGATCGTGGCCACCATGCTGGCGCAGCTCGGGCAGCGACAGCAGTTGGCGCAGCAGCTGTTCGACCGGATGAAGGATCAGCAGCCGGGGCTCACCCTCGCGCAGGCGCAGACGTGGGCCGCCATCGCCGCACTGGTGATGGCATTACTGTGGGTGGTCCTCACCGGCGCCGGTGCGGCCATCGTGTACCTGATGGGGCACGGAAAGAATTGGGCGCGTGCGCTGCTCACCGGATTGGCGGTGTTCTTCGCGCTCGGTGCGCTCGGCACGCTGTTCGGTTCGGGCAGTGTGGGCGGGCCCGCGGCGGTGGTCGCGGGCTGTGCCGGAATCGTGCAGACGGTGCTGGCCGCCGGGGCCGTATTCCTGTGCTACCGAAAGGAATCCGAGGCCTGGTTCCGGCCGGGTCCGCGGTAGGTACTCCCGAGTTTGTTACGGGCGTACTAACGGGTATGGTGAGGGCAGTCACAGAGGATTCGGGAACCGGAAGCCGGGTGTCATGCGTTGTCGCATGGTGCATTCGGGCCGGGAAGGCGGAGGCATCGATGCGCGTGGTGATCCAGCAACCGCACAGCCTTCGGCGAGATGTGCTGGTGTTGAGTCTGCTCTTCCTGTTCGGACTGCTCACCCTCGCCGTATTGTTGATCCCCGGCCTCACCCACTGAGGACCATGATCTTTACGCTCGGCCTATGAGTGAGGTCCAAGCCCCCGAGGCCGTGCTGTTCTCCGAGCCAGGCGCGCGCTGGCGAACCATCGCCTACGGACCCGCCCTGTGCGGCATCATCCTGGCGATCGAGGTCGCGCGTGGCGGCGCCGTGCACTGGTTCGGCCTGGTCTTCTGCGCGGTGCTGCTGGCCGGGTTCGTCTGGCTGCAGGTCATTGCCGGCAAACGGCACATCAGTGTCGAGCTCACCGCGGACACGCTGCGTGAGGGCGCCGAAGTCGTGCCGTTGCGCACGATCGCGCAGGTGCTGCCGGAGGATGACGAGGAATCCTGGGATTATGAGGACTGGCAGTCCGCGCGGGCGCTCGGTGAGCTCTCCGGGGTGCCGCGGCGCCGCAAGGGCATCGGGCTGAAGCTGCGGGACGGCTCGCTCGCGCAGGCGTGGGCGCGTGATCATGTGACGTTGCGGGCCGCGCTGACGGGCGCGCTGGAACGGCTGGACGGGCACGAGGAGAAGGAGGCGGAGTGATGCGGTGGCTGGCCGTGCTCGCCGAGTTCGTGTTCGTCGCGGCGGTGGCATATGCGTCGGTGTGGTGCTGGCGCAACGGTATTCACACGTCGTGGTTCCAGTCTTCGGGGGATGCGCCGGGATTCACCGCCCGGCGATATTCCGGGCCGTGGCTGGCCGGGGCGGCGGTGTCGATGGCGGCCGCGGGCGTGGTGTTGATCGACGGGGTGGTGCGGGCGGTACGGTTCGCCCGCTGAGGCGCGGGTACGGCGTGTCGGAAATGTGCGGCCGTGTCGGGGGTGCGAAGTCCGCGTTTGCCTATGGGCCGGCCGGGTATGTGCGGAGAATGGAGATCATGAAGCGCACAGGTCACGTGCCACGCACCGCACTCGCGGTGCTGGTCGCGGGGGTTGTCGGCGCTGCGGTCCCGATCATGGCGGCGCCTCTCGCCGCTGCTGCTCCGGCCGCCGCCGCTCCGATCGCCGCCAGTTCGACTGTCACTGCTCCGATTGCCACCACTTCCATTGCCGTGGCTCCGACTGTCACGGTTCCGATAGCCGTGGCTCCGATTGCTACTGCTCCGGTCGATGTCGTCCCGGGTATGCCGGCCGCACAGTCGCCACCGGTCGCGGTGTCCTGGCAGGACCTACTACCGCCCCCGCTGGACTGCCTGGTCTCGACCGGGTGGGCTGCGTTCTGTCTGGGGATTCCGACGCTGTAGTCGGTCGGCCCGTTGTGGTTGCCCAGCCCCGTTGTGGTTGTTCAGGGCCGGGAAGTCGCGGCGGCGCGCCCGCAGACCGCGCCGTCGCGACTATCGGTTCCAGCGCTGGTAAACATCCAGCACTCGCCCGCCCTTGGTGCCGGGCAGGTTCACGTAAATGGTGACCGTGCCGTCCGGATGGTCGGCGGCCTCCGCCATCACCTGCCGCAGCGAGGCGTGCACGCCGCCGCTGTCGTCGCGGTAGATGGTCGTATCCGGCTGCAGGCCCGCGCCCATGCGGCTCAGCGGCACGAACATGCTGACCACCGCCGGCACGGGACCGTCTGCGACAGAAGCGGTTTCGTCATGCGAGAGCTGTATGCCCACGCGTCCCTGATCCAGTTGCACGAACGGCGTACCGGCGGCCGCCTGTCCGGCGCCCAGCCCGATACTCGCGATGGCTCCGGCGGCCAGCACGAGCGCCCCGACCATCACGTTCCTGACCCGCATACGTCCCACCCTCTCGCCGATGCCGCTCCTCCGTCGAAAGATTACGCACGAGCAACCTTTCAGACACCGAAATAGGTCAAATCGGTCCGGCGTGTTGCGTCGGATTGCGTAGCGGATGCGGAAGTCGTCGAGGAGTGCGAGGATGACGGGTTCGTTGTGGGGTAGGGCACTCGACTACACCCTGTCGTCGACGGGGGCGGGGGCGGCTGAGAGACTGGGTGCCGTGAGTTCTTCTCCGCGTATGAACCAGGCTTCCGTGCAGGTCTCGGCCCAACTCTTCGAACGCGCCGCACAGGTGATTCCGGGTGGCGTGAATTCGCCGGTGCGGGCGTTCAAATCGGTCGGCGGCACACCGCGGTTCATCACCTCCGCGCGTGGGTGCACCCTCACCGACGCCGACGGCAACGAATACGTGGACCTGGTGTGCTCCTGGGGACCGATGATTCTCGGGCACGCGCATCCGGCCGTGGTCGAGGCGGTGCAGCGGGCGGCCACCTCCGGGCTGTCGTTCGGCGCGCCGACCGAGGCGGAGATCGAACTTGCCGAGGCCATCGCGGCGCGGGTCGCACCGGTCGAGCGGGTGCGGCTGGTGAACTCCGGCACCGAGGCCACCATGAGCGCGGTCCGGCTGGCGCGTGGCTTCACCGGACGCTCCAAGATCATCAAGTTCAGCGGCTGCTACCACGGGCACGTGGACGCGCTGCTGGCCGACGCCGGATCCGGCGTCGCCACGCTCGGACTGCCGACCTCGCCGGGCGTCACCGGCGCGCAGGCCGCCGACACCATCGTGCTGCCCTACAACGATCTCCCGGCCGTGGCCGCGGCGTTCGAGGCGAATCCGGGCGAAATCGCCTGTGTCATCACCGAGGCCGCGGCGGGCAATATGGGCACGGTCGCGCCGCAGCCCGGATTCAATGCGGGCCTGCGGGAACTCACCCGCGCGCACGGTGCGCTGCTCGTCATGGACGAGGTCATGACCGGTTTCCGGGTGAGCGCCGCCGGCTGGTACGGCATCGACGGGGTGGCGGGTGACCTGTACACCTTCGGCAAGGTCATGAGCGGTGGACTGCCCGCGGCGGCCTTCGGCGGGCGGGCCGAGATCATGAACCGGCTGGCGCCGATCGGCCCGGTCTATCAGGCCGGCACTCTTTCGGGTAACCCGGTCGCGGTGGCCGCGGGCCTGGCCTCGCTGCGGGCGGCCGACGCCGACGTGTATGCGGCGCTGGACCGTAACGCGCAGCGTCTGGGCGCGCTGATGACCGAGGCGCTGAGCGCCGAAGGCGTCCCGCATCGCGTGCAATTCGCGGGCAATATGGTGGGCGTGTTCTTCACCGAGAACCCGGTCACCGACTACGCCGCCGCCAAGGCGAGCGAAACCTGGCGTTTCCCAGCCTTCTTCCACGCGCTGCTGGACGCCGGCGTCTATGCGCCGCCGAGCGCCTTCGAAACCTGGTTCGTCTCCGCCGCCCTCGACGAGAACGCATTCGATCGCATCGCCGCCGCCCTCCCCGCCGCCGCGCGCGCCGCGGCGGCCGCCACTCCCGAAGGATCCGCCGCGTGAGCTCCACCCCAGATTCCGGCCCGGCCGTCCCCAACCAGCACGAGGCCCCCCTATCCCCGGCCGAGGCCGCCCGCCTCCTCGACTCCATCCGCCAGGCCGAAGACGAACTCGCCCAAACCGGCGAGCACATCGCCGTCTCCCCGACCTCGGTCCCCCTCCCCGCCACCCCGGATTCTCCCCAGGCCCGGAGCGCCGCATCGCCCGCCGACAGCGCGCAGCTCCCCGCGGATGCGGAAACCCCGGTCGCAGAGCAACAGCCGGAACCCAGCGTGGCCACCCTCGACGCCGAATCCCCGAGCCCCGCGTCCAACACGGATCCCGCGAGCGCTCAAGAGGCCGCCGCATCCGCCGGTTCGGAAGCGGGGGTGATCGCGGCGGCCGATGCTGTCGCGTCCGTGCAGGCTGCTGCGGATGCGCAGGCCGAGGATGTACTGGACGGTCGGTCCGGGGATGGTGCCACCGTGGCTGCGCCCGAGTTCGCTGCCGAGGCCGGGGATGCCGAAGATGTTGCGGGCGATGACTTTTCGACTGCCGAGACGGTGGATGGGTTTGCGCCGTTGGCGGGGGCGGCTTCGGCGGTCGAGATCGTGGAGGCGGAGTTGGTTTTTGCCGAATCGATCAAGGCTGTCAGTGATTTCGCGGCCGAGCCGGGTGCGGGCGCCGCTGCGGGAGGGGACGCTGTGGCCGGGGAGTCGGTTGCGGGTTCCGAGCCGGCGGAGGTTGTCAGGACTGCCGGGGGGCTGATCGTGCCGGGGCATGTGGCGGATGATGTCGAGACGATCGTGCATGTCATGCGGCATGGGGAGGTGCACAATCCGAAGGGGATTCTGTACGGGCGGCTTTCGGGGTTCCAGCTGTCGGTGACGGGGCGGGCGCAGGCGCAGGCCGTGGCACGGTCGCTGGCGGATCATGACATTGCGCTGGTGGTGGCTTCGCCGTTGCAGCGGGCACAGGAGACGGCCGAGCCGATCGCGGCGTCGCACGGGTTGATCATCCGGACGGACGACAATCTGATCGAGGCGGGCAATACCTTCGAGGGACTGCGGGTTTCGGCGGGCGACGGGGCGTTGAGCAAGCCGCGGCACTGGTGGAAGCTGCGCGATCCGTTCACTCCGTCGTGGGGTGAGCCGTATCTGCAGATCGCGCACCGCATGCTGGCCGCGGTGAACAAGGCGCGAGTCGAGGCGGCGGGTCGCGAGGCGGTGCTGGTGTCGCATCAGCTGCCGGTGTGGACGCTGCGCCGTTTCCTGCAGGGCGAGCGGTTGTGGCACGACCCGCGGAAGCGGCAGTGCTCGCTCGCTTCGGTGACTTCGCTGGTCTACCAGGGCGATACGTTGATCGACATCGTGTACTCCGAGCCCGCGGGTGCGTCGGATCCCAAGGTGACGGGGGCATGAACGGGTCAAGCCCGGAGGCGGCAGCTTGCGTAACCACGCAGGGCTCCCGTTTATGCCGAGGGGGCACAGCATGAGACGGGTTGTCGCGACTCTGCTGGCGAGCGTTGCCGTGGTGGCGGCGGTCGCCGGTTGCACCACCGCCGGTAAGGATGCGGTGGCGCAGGGCGGCACCTTCGATTTCGTCTCGCCGGGCGGTAAGACCGAGATCTTCTACGATCCGCCGGACAAGCGCGGCACCATCGGCAAACTGTCCGGTCCGGATCTCATGACCGCGGGGAAGACCACCTCGGTGGACGATTTCCCCGGCAAGGTCGTGGTCGTCAATATCTGGGGTCAGTGGTGTGGCCCGTGCCGTGCGGAAGCGCCTGCGCTGGAACAGGTTTACGCGGCCTCCAAGGACAAGGGCGTCGCCTTCCTGGGCATCAATGTGCGGGACAACGAGAAGGACAAGGCGCAGGATTTCGTGACCGACAACAAGGTCGGTTACCCCTCCATCTACGACCCGTCCATGCGCAGTCTGCTCGCGCTCGGCGGCAAGTTCCCGACCAGCGTCATCCCGACCACCATCGTGCTGGACAAGCAGCATCGGGTGGCCGCGGTGTACCTGCGTTCGCTGCTCGCCGAGGATCTGCAGCCGCTGGTGAACCGGCTGGCCGCGGAGCCGCAGTCGTGATCGAGCCGGCGCGGGAGGCCGCGCGATGAGCGATGTGACCGTGCTTGCGAGCGTGGGGGATTCGTTCCAGCAGACGGCCGCCACCGGCCCGCTGCTGCTCGCGCTGGGCGCGTGCATGCTGGCGGGGCTGGTGTCGTTCGCGTCGCCGTGCGTGGTGCCGCTGGTGCCGGGCTATCTGTCGTATCTGGCCGGTGTGGTGGGTGCGGAAGCGCCGCCCGTCACGCTGGAGCAACGCGCGAAATCCGCGACGGCCCAGCGTAATTCGAGCCGCCTGCGGGTGGCGGGGGCGGCGGGCCTGTTCGTGGCCGGTTTCACCGTGGTGTTCGTGCTGGCGTCGGCGACCGTGTTCGGCGCGATCCAGGTGCTGAACGTCAATCGTGATCTGCTGCAACGGATCGGCGGGGTCGTCACCATTGTGATGGGGCTGGCGTTCATCGGCCTCATTCCGGCGTTGCAGCGCGACACTCGCATGGAGCCGCGCCGGCTCGGCGGTGTGCTCGGCGCGCCGCTGCTGGGTGCGGTGTTCGCGCTCGGCTGGACGCCGTGCCTGGGCCCGACCCTGTCGGGTGTGATGGCGGTGTCGGCGGGTACGCAGGGCACCACCGCGGTGCGCGGTGTCGCGTTGATCGTGGCGTACTGCCTGGGTTTGGGTCTGCCCTTCGTGATCCTGGCGTTCGGTTCGGCCTCCGCATTGCGGGGTGTCGGCTGGCTGCGCCGCAATTCCCGCACCATTCAGGTGATCGGAGGCATTTTGCTGGTTGCTGTCGGTATTGCCCTCGTTACAGGCGCGTGGGACCAGTTCGTGTCCTGGGTCCGCGATGCCTTCGTCTCCAACGTGACACTTCCGATCTGACATGACTGCCACTATCGAAACACCCAGCGCCCCTGTCCGTCCGCCGCGGCAGTCGCCGTTGCGGCGCGTGATCGCCGTTCTGCGCAATACCTGGCGCGGGCTCACCAGTATGCGCACCGCGCTGATGCTGTTGTTCCTGCTGGCCTTGGCCGCGATTCCGGGTGCGTTGTTGCCGCAGCGCAGCCTGAACGCGGGCAAGGTCACCGATTACATCGCGAAGCGGCCCACTTTGGGGCCGTGGATGGATCGGTTGCAGCTGTTCGACGTGTTCTCCAGTTTCTGGTTCACCGCCGTCTATGTGCTGCTGTTCATTTCGCTGGTGGGCTGCATCCTGCCGCGCGTGCTCGACCACTACAAGGCATTGCGTACGCCGCCGGTGAAGGCGCCGCGCAATCTTTCCCGGCTGCCGCACCACTATTCGGGCAGTGACGCCGCGACGCCGGAACAGGTGATCGAGCGCGCGCGCACGCAGATGCGCGGCTGGCGCACCATCGTGCAACCGGGTTCGCGCGAAGGGGAACTGACTCTTTCGGCGGAGAAGGGCTACACGCGCGAGGCCGGCAATCTGGTTTTCCATTTGGCGCTGGTGGGTTTGCTGATGGCGGTGGCGGCCGGCAAGTTGTTCGGGTACGAGGGCAATGTCGTGGTGCTCGCGGATGACGGCCCGGGTTTCTGCACGACGTCGCCGGCGGTGTTCGACTCGTTCAAGGCGGGCAATGTCAATGACGGCACCGGTTTGACGCCATTGTGCGTGCGGGTCAAGAACTTCAAGGCCGATTACCTGTCCAACGGTCAGGCCGAGATGTTCACTTCGGATATCCAGTACCAGTCCGGTAAGGATCTGGCTGCGGGTACCTGGCGGGACACCGAGATTCAGGTGAATCATCCGCTGCGGGTCGCGGGTGACCGGGTTTACCTGCAGGGGCACGGTTTCGCGCCCAAGTTCACGGTGACCTTCCCGAACGGTCAGACGCGGACCGAGGCGATCCAGTGGAAGCCGGACGACGGCACCACCTTCCTGTCCTCGGGTGTGCTGCGCATCGATCCGCCGGGCGGCATGTATCCGAACGAGGATGAGCGGCGGAAGCATCAGATCGCCATCGAGGGCCTGTTCGCGCCGACGGCGTTCCTGCACGGTTCCTTGCTGACCTCGTCGTTTCCGAAGATGACGGATCCGATGGTGGCGGTGGACATCTACCAGGGTGATACGGGTCTGGATACGGGCCGGGCGCAGTCGTTGTTCGCGCTGGATCAGGAGATGATCAGGCAAGGCCGCTTGACGAAGCAGCAGCGGGTCAACCTGAAGCCGGGGGAGACGTCGACGCTGGCGGACGGCACCAAGGTCACCTTCGATGGCGCCGAGGAGTTCGTGAATCTGCAGGTGTCGCATGATCCAGCGCAGCAGTGGGTGCTGGTGAGCGCGCTGACCATGATGGCGGGCCTGCTGGTGTCGCTGCTCGTGAAGCGGCGGCGCATCTGGATCCGGGTGTACCCCGATGCGGAATCCGATGGAAAACGACGTACCGTAGTAGAAATGGGCGGACTGGCCCGTACCGACCAGGCGGGTTGGGGCGGCGAGTTCGACCGGCTCCGTGAACGGCTGCTGTCCGAGAAACCGGGAGAGAAGTAATGCCGATCGACGAGAACCTCGCGTCCTACAGCGATCTCGCCTTCAAATCGGCCATCGTGGTGTACGCGCTGGTCTGGGTCATGCTGGTGTGGCAGTTCGCCATCACCCGCAAGGTGCCCACCGCCGCACGGGAACTCGTGACGGTCGGCGGCGGCAGCGACACGCCGCCCCCGGCGGCACCGCAGCTCATCGGCAAGGTGGTCGACACCGGCCGCCCGCAGCGCCCGTTCTCCGAACGCCTCGGCAATATGGCCTTCGCGGTGCTGTTCGTGGCGTTCGCCTCGCACGGGCTGTCGATCGTCTTGCGCGGCTTCGCAACCCACCGCTTCCCGCTCGGCAATATGTTCGAGTTCATCAGCATGGCGACCGCCGCCGCCGTGCTGCTCGGCCTGGTGCTGCTGCGCGATGTGCGTTACCGCGGCATGTGGGCGTTCCTGCTCGCCCCGGTGCTGATCCTGCTGTTCCTGGCCGGCACCAAACTGCATGTGGATGCGGCGCCGGTCGTCCCGGCCCTGAAGTCCTACTGGCTGCCCATCCACGTGACCGTGGTGTCCATCGGCTCCGGTGTCTTCCTGGTCTCGGGCGTAGCGAGCGTCATGTTCCTCTACCGCCTCTGGCAGCCCGCGGGCCACGAGTCCGACAATGTCTTCGGCCGCGTCGCCGCCATGCTCCCCGACGCCCAGACCCTGGACCGCCTCGCCTACCGCACCACGGTCATCGGCTTCCCCATCTTCGGCACCGGCGTCATCCTCGGCGCCATCTGGGCCGAATCCGCCTGGGGCCGCTTCTGGGGCTGGGACCCGAAGGAAACCTGCTCCTTCATCGCCTGGGTCCTCTACGCCGCCTACCTGCACGCTCGCGCCACCTCCGGCTGGCGTGACACCAAGGCCGCCTGGATCAATATCGCCGGCTTCGTCGCAATGCTGTTCAACCTCTTCATCATCAATATCGTGGTGAGCGGTCTGCACTCCTACGCGGGGCTCAACTAGGCCCTGCCCACCCGTGCATCGGCGCACGCCGCGATGAATTCGGCGTGCGCGCATCGTCTGCTCCGGTATGACCATCGAATCGCGCAGGTTTGTTCTGATCCCGGGTGCCGGTGGCGTGGGCTGGTATTGGAGCCGGGTGGCGGCCGGGCTGATCGATGCGGGGCAGCACGCGATCCCGGTCGATCTGCCCGGTGACGACGAGGCGGCCGGACTCGCGGAATATCGGGATATCGTGCTCGGGCAGGCGATGGACGGCGATGTGATCGTGGCGCAGTCGCTCGGGGGGTTCACCGCGGGACCGGTGTGTGAGCGGATCACGCCGTCGGCGTTGGTGTTCGTGAATGCGATGATTCCCGCGCCCGGTGAGACGGCGGGGCAGTGGTGGGGGAACGTGGGATCGAGCGAGGCGCGGAACGCGGCCGCCGATGCCAATGGGTACAGTCGCGAATTCGACATGGAGACATACTTTCTCCACGATGTCCCGCCGGAGATCGCGCTCGAGGGCGAGCCGTATCAACGCGCCGAATCCGATCGGATCTTCGGCGATCCGTGTCCTTTCGGCGGCTGGCCGCAGGCGCCGATCCATGTGCTGACCGGTGCCGATGATCGATTCTTTCCGGTTGCTCTGCAGCAACGGATTGCTCGTGAGCGGCTCGGGGTCGAGGCCGATATCGTGCCCGGCGGTCACCTGGTTTCCTTGTCGAATCCGGGCGGGGTCGTCGACTATCTACTCGGGCACTGAATCGGTCATCGAATAGGTAATTCAATGAATTGGCCGTTATCTCAGTAGATTTCGGCGCACCGATTCCGCTACGTTGTCGATGTTGCAAATTCGCGACATGAAACTTTGTGCGCGCCAACCGAGTTAGGCGCGCTATGCGGGGGTCGGGAGAACAGGAAAATCATGCGTCGTACTGTTGTGAATTTCGGTCGTAAGGCTCTCATCGCGGCACTGCCGCTGGCCGTTGCCGCTACCTTCGCGAGCGGTGGAACCGCTTCCGCCACAGCGCCGGAGACTGTTCCCGTGGTTCAGGCGGTCGCGGCTGCGGCAGCCGTCCCGGCGGCTCAGCCGGCCGCGGCTCCGCAGGTCGCGCCGGTCGCTCAGGCGGCCGCGGTGGCCGAGACTGCGGCGTCTCCGGCCGAGCCCGCCGCTCCGGCGGCTCCGCAGCCGGCAGCCGCTACCGGCGCGCAGGACATTGCCACGAATCCCAATGCCGCCAACCATGATCCGCTGGGTAATGGTGCGGCCGCGGGTGCGATTGTCGGCGCCGTATTCGGTGCGGTCGTCTGCGGTGTCACCATTGTGGGCATTCCGCTGATCCCGCTCTGCATCCTCGGCCCCGCGTTCCAGGGCGCCCTCGTCGGCTTGATCGTCGGCGCGGTCGCCCCGGATGTCGTTCCGCAGGTCCTGCCCTGATCTTCGGGCCGTGGGTTATTCGTCTTCCTCGCCGGGGGTGTCGCCCTCGGCGAGGAGGCTGTAGAGGCGTCTGCGGGTTTCGGCGAGGATGCGGGTTGCGTTGTCCACCTGGCGATCCGAGCCGATTTGAGTTACTTGGGTGGCGGCCATGACCACCTGTTGAATCATGGCGTTGACTTCCATGAGGGCATCGTCGGCCCCGCTGGTGACCGAGTCCCAGAGGGAAGAGAATTCCTCGGCCTTCTGCTCCACCAGGTCCTTGCCGGGCCGGGTGAGTTCGTAGACCTTCTTGCCGTCCTGTTCGGCGACCAGGACCAGTCCCTCGTCCTCCAATTGTTGGAGGGTGGGGTAGACGGATCCGCTACTGGGGCGCCATATTCCGGCGCTGCGGGCTTCTATCTGCTGCATGATCTGATAGCCGTGCAGCGGCTGTTCGTAGAGCAGGATCAGGATGGCGGTGCGGACGTCACCGCGGCGGACGCTCTTACCGCGGCGTGGTGGCCGGCCGAATCCTGTTGGGGGAAAACCTGTTACGGGCATGCCCGCGGCGGGGTCGCCGCCCGGGGGGAAGCCCGCGGGCGGGAAACCTCCCGCCGGGGGGACGACGGTGCGGGGAAAACCTGGCGGCGGGAAGCCGCCGGCGCCCGTGGGGCCGTTCGTGCCGAAGGGTTGGAAACCGAATCCGCCCGGGGCGCCTGCGCCGGGCATTCCGTCGAAGTTCATTGTCGACCTCCCTGTTTTTACCGACATGATGACGATATGTCGCCACCTGTTGCGAGGGAACGGGTTGTCCACTTCTGACCAGGCCGGGTCCGCTTTGCACCTCGCCGGAGCTACCGGCCGGCGAAGACTATGGAGGGCGTCATTCATGGAAGGAAACACTGTTATGGACACTCGGATCACCGACCCCGCTCAGCTGCCCGTCGTCTTCGAGGAGCGGTTGAACGCGGGCGATGTGGAAGGAGTACTGGCGCTGTTCGCGCCGGATGCCGCGATGCGCACGACCGCGGGAGCCGTGATCAGTGGGCGGGCCGCGCTGCATCGGGAGATCAGCGGGACCGTCGCTGCGGGCGCCCGGCTCGACAATGTGCGGCGGCACACCCTGATCGGCGCGGATACCGCACTGCTGGTTACCGATTGGACAATGGAAATCGACGGGCCGGACGGGGTGCGGGTGTCACCTACCGGTACCACCGCGAACGTGGCGCGGCGGGTCGGGGCGGACGAGTGGCGGTTCGCGGTTCTCAATCCGCTCGGCACGATCTGAGCGATGCGCCGCCGGTTTCCGCGGCAAGGATTTCGTCAGGGTCTTACAAGGTGAGTGGGTGACTCTATGTGGGCGGGATGGAAAAGCCCCACCCGCCCAACGAAATCCGCACCACTTGGAAAGTGGGGCATAGGGGAAACGTCATGAAGCTTTTCGCTGCAGGAATCGGGCTCGCAATCGCCGCCGCCGCGGCGCCTGTGGTCTTCGCCGCGAGCGCGCACGCCGATCCGGAGCCGAACGCGTGCCTGGTGATCGTGAACAACACGCCGTCGACGGTCTCGATCACCGTGAACAATCCGTCGTTCGCGGGGACCAATTGGAAAGTAAGCCCTTGGGCCAACACCATTTTGACTTATCAGAACAAGGCGATCATCACCACCAGCGGTGACTGGAACATCAACGGCCCGACCGGCAGCTGGAGCTACGACTCCAACCTGAACGACTCCGCCTGGGGTTGCAACGGCTCATGGGTGTTCACCATCAACTAGAGACCGTTTCGGATCAGCCGACCGCGATCGCGGCCGGCTGATTCTTCTTGCGGGGGATGAAAAGGGGCGGCCCGGTCGGGGGCGGCGAGGTGCCGGTGGGTGCGGCGGTGGTCGTGAGGGGCCTCGATCAAAGTAAGAGACGTATAGTCTCTAAGGAAACAGTCGCAAACACGCCACGGTCAGAGACGCTTCGTCTCTAGTTTCGAGGAGATTCTATGGCGGGTTCCCCGGTGCGCCGGCGCGGAGCCGAACTGGAGGAGAGCCTGCTCGAGGCCGCTTGGGCGGAGCTGCGGGAGGTCGGCTATCAGCGCCTCACCATGGAAGGCGTGGCCGCCCGCGCGAGCACCGGTAAACAGGTGCTCTACCGCCGCTGGCCCAACCGGGCGGCCCTGGTGATCGCGGCCGTGCGCCGGCGCGTCGGCAGTGTCGAGACCTCGGTCCCGGATACCGGCGACCTGCGCACCGACGTGATCATGTTGCTGCACCGCGGTTTCGCGGTGCGGCGGGAGGTCGGACTCGATACCGTGCGCGGTCTGCTCGCGGAAATCGCGGACCTCGGCCCGGATCGGTTCGAGATCATGGGCAGCGCGCTGGAATCCATCCTGCGCAAGGCCGCGGAGCGCGGCGAGCTGGACCTGAACCGGCTGACCCCGCGCATGATCCGGTTGCCGGCGGACTTGATGCGGCACGAGATGCTCATCGACGACGAGGTATCGGAATCCGTGATCACGGAGATCGTCGACGATATTTTTCTGCCGCTGGTGCGAGGGGTGTCGGCGCTGTCCGAATAGGGCGGTTCCGGTGTCCGAATAGGAACGCCCAGCTACCGATACGACTCGTCCCCCGCGAACCCGGCCGGGGTCCTCGGGGGACGGTCACATCTGCCTTGGAATTTGGCGAGCTTCGGGTGATTCAGGTGGATTCGCCGTCGCGATGCTCTCGGGAGAGCTGCTGCAGGAAATCCGGATCGTCCTCGGGACCGATGATGCGTTTGCGCCGGGCGGGTGCCGAGCCGGTACCAACCGGTCGCTCTGGTCCGAAGGCCTTCCAGCACAGCATCGCGATGGCCACGACCGCGATGAGTGCCAACAGGTACGTCACGTCGCTCACCTCCTGACTTCGAGGGTAGTTCGGTTTCGTACCCGCGGCACCGAGGAACAGGAAATGGGGGTTACACGCGCGTCGCCTCGGTAGTGAGGGACTTCAGCAATTGCATGACTTCGGATTCGCGGAACCGGCGGTGACCGCCCGGCGTCCGCAGGGAGCCGAGCCGACCAGCGTGTGCCCACCGGGTCACGGTTTTCGGATCGACATGGAACAGGGCTGCCACCTGGCCGGGGGTGAGCAGGGTGTCCTGGCCGTTGACGGAACCCATTACGCGGCTCGCCGCGGTGAACGCAGTCATTCGCAAACCTTTCCGTTTCGACAGATCCCTCATCAGTAGCGACATCGTTGCACTGCACCCCCCTGGTGTTCGAACGGTCTCTATTTGGTAAAGGGGAAGTAATAGACAAAACGGATATCCGTACTGTGTTTTCTGTCACTTTTGCGCCATCTCCAGCGAACGTCCAGCGACATTTCCGCCGAGGCCGACGAGAATGCCCCGAATGCCGTCCCCTACGCTGGTCGACGTGAGTGACGCAACCCGACCGCGGAGCGCGGGCCGCAGCCTGGCCCGCCACCTGGCCCTCTATACGGCGGCCCGGCTGGGCATGGTCGCCGTCATCGCCGGGATCATCCTGGGCGTCGCGGCCATCGTGAAGGTCGCCATCCCGCTCGTCGTGGCCCTGCTGTTCGCCCTGCTCATCGCGATGCCGCTGTCCCTGCTGCTGTTCAAAAAGCTTCGGACACAGGTCAACAAGGACATTGCCGCGGTGGACGAGAAGCGCCGCAAGGACCGCGAGGCGCTGATGTCGCGCCTGCAGGGCAAGGAGTAATGAAGCGCTGCGATCGCCCCGCACCGCGGGACTGGGTCGATGACGCCGTCCGGCTCATCGACGCCGATACGCAACGCAGCGCCGACACCCATCTGCTGCGTTATCCACTGCCCGCGCACTGGAACGTCCAGCTCTATCTGAAGGACGAATCCACCCACATCACCGGCAGTCTCAAGCACCGGCTGGCGAAATCGCTGTTCCTCTACGCCATCTGCAACGGCTGGGTGCGCGAGGGCACCACCGTGGTGGAAGCCTCCTCCGGCTCCACCGCCATCAGCGAGGCGTATTTCGCGAAACTGCTGGGCCTGGACTTCGTGGCCGTGGTGCCCGCCAAGACTTCCCCGGAGAAGCTCGCGCTCATCGAGGCGCAGGGCGGCCGCTGCCATCTGGTGGACAAGGCGCCGGACATCTATACGGAGGCAGCGCGTTTGGCGGCCGAATCCGGCGGCCACTACATGGACCAGTTCACCAATGCCGAACGTGCCACCGACTGGCGTGGCAACAACAACATCGCCGAATCCATCTTTCAGCAGATGACTCTGGAGGCGCATCCGATTCCGGAGTGGATCGTGGTGGGTGCGGGCACCGGCGGGACCAGCGCGACCATCGGCCGCTATATCCGCTACCGGCGGCACGCCACCCGGCTGGCGGTGGTGGATCCGGAGAATTCGGCCTTCTACGGCGGCTACGAGCTCGATGACCTGGGGTATCAGACCGGTATGCCGTCACGGATCGAGGGCATCGGGCGGCCGCGGGTGGAGCCGTCGTTCCTGCCCGAGGTGGTGGACACCATGATCGCGGTGCCGGATGCGGGGTCGGTGGCGGCCACGCGGATCGCGAGTGCGGCGCTGGGCCGGCGGGTGGGTGGTTCCACCGGGACGAATCTGTGGGGCGCGTTCGGATTGATCGCGGACCTGCTGGCGGCGGGACGCGCGGGGAGCGTGGTGACGCTGCTCTGCGATGGTGGAGACCGTTATGCCGGAACCTATTTCGACGACGACTGGGTTGCCCGTCAGGGGCTGGGCCTGGCGGAACCGGCCGCGGTGATCGCGGAATTCATCGCCACCGGTCATTGGTCCGGCTAGTTTGCGCACGGCACCGCGGCTCGGTGAGAAGTAAAGCTCACTCATTCCGGAGATTGCTGTTGATTTGCTGAAGTGGTTGCGTGAGAGTCGCTCCGGGTCCTGAACTGCGCTTTTCATACCGATCGGTCGGTGGCTCGGACGCGCCCGAATCGTTAATGACCCTTGACGTGGCGGGCCGTTCCCGGACCACCGGACGCGTGATCGCGGTGGGCTGATCGACCCGCGCGCCGAGCACCAGCATCCACGACCGCAGGCTCGACGATGTGCGCCACATGTTCATCCGCAACTCGCTGATGGCCAGCGTTTTCGGATCCCGCACCAGCTTCGACCGGTCGAAACGCTCATTGGACACGGCATCGCCGCGCCACATGAGCGCGAAGTCCGGATTGGTCAGCACCTGTTCCAGAATCTCCCGCACCCGTCCCTCGTCGCCGCTGCGCGCCATCAGCAGCCGGAACCAGCTCACCGCCTGCTGGGATTCACCGGGCCAGTCCACCAGGACGGTGCGGGCGATCGGATTCAGAAACAGCCATTCGAGATAGTTGCGGCCCGGATCCAGTTGCGGGAACGCCTCTTCGTGTGCGTGGTTCACCGCCAGGATGTCCAGGGCGCCGGAGATGAAGGCGCCGACCTTCGGCTCGAGCAGTGTCAGGTATTCGAGATCGGCCGGGGTGGGGTGGTCGGGTTCGGCCCGCGGCAGCGGTCCCTCCGCGAGGATGAGCGCATACTCGAATTCGGCGGGCTGCAGTTCCAGTGCGGTGCAGAGGGATTCGAGGACCCGCCGGGACGGGTTGGCGCCGCTCTCGATCTTGGTCAGATACGGTACGGAGAGATTGGCGAGCCAGGCGAGCTGTGGTCGGGTCAGATTGGCCGCCGTGCGGCGTCGGCGAACGTACTCGCCGAACGTGGGTACTCCATGCATTGCGTCAGGGTGACCTTACTTGTATTGCTGTCTGGTACTCACACGGTTGCCGGGCGATACCGGCACGGCGCGTACGGAGTTGGCCGGGCGGTAATCCCTTCTGCTCCAATAGTTTGAAACAACAACAAATCAGGAGTGAAGTTGGGGCAGCAACCGCGGTCGGTCGTGGAAGTCAATGTCACAGTCGGCCCCTGGGTGATCTCGTCCACCCGGCCGGCGAGCGATCGCACCGAACCGAGCGGGATCGTCAACGCTTGGGAGCCTGCGGCTTTCGGCTTGTACCGGGATCGCGACGGCGATGTCTGGGAGAAGGAAGAGCGTGGCTGGCGGCTGCGCCTGCAGGCCGGTGTCGCGGTCGATCCGGACACCGTATGGGACTGGACCGAGGGTCACGTGCGCGAGTACGCGCCGTTCACGGCCTTGGGCTGAAACCTTTTTCGTTCGCTCTGGACGAACACCCTTCCGGACGTGTCAATTTTTGTTGACGCGCCGTGAGCGTCAACGTAAATTGACACTCATGAGTGAAGCAACGACTCTGGCGGCCGCCGCCGGCAGCCCCGACCCACAGGTCGGGCTCCGCGCGGTGCTCGCACTGCGTCGGCTGCTCGAGCGTCTCGAGGCCATCCAGGTCACCAATGCCCGCAAACAGGGCTGGTCCTGGCAGGCCATCGCCGACGCACTCGAGGTCAGCCGGCAGGCGGTCCACCAGAAGTACAACCGGAAGGGCGGTATCCGCTGATGTTCGAACGATTCTCCAAAGCGGCCAGGTACGCCGTCGTCGTCTCGCAGGAGGAGGCGCGCGAACTGCGCTCCGACAACATCGAGGTCGAGCACCTGCTGCTCGGGCTGCTGGCCTGCCCCGACGAGCAATTGCGCGAAGTGCTGGCGGCACACGGCCTCACCGCCGCCCAGGTGCGAGAAGCCCTGGCCCGCAAAGCAACCAGCGAACCCCTCGGCGCGGAGGACGCGGAAGCGCTGCGCTCCATCGGAATCGACCTCGACGCCGTGCGCGAAAGCCTCGAAGCGACCTTCGGCGAGGACGCCCTGGACCGCGCCCTGCCCGCCGACACCCCGAAGCTGCGCGGCCGCTTCCGCGACCGTGGCGGCATGGCCTGGGGACACATCCCGTTCGCCAAGGACACCAAGAAGTCCATCGAACTCTCGCTGCGCGAGGCGCTGAACCGGGGTGACCGCGGCATCGAGGCCGGGCACATGCTGCTCGCGATCCTGCGCGCCCCCAATGACGTCACCCGCCGCCTGCTCGGCGACGACGCGGCGATCGCCCGGCTACGCGCTGCCACCTCGGAGCTGCTCGATCGCGCAGCCTGACATCCCCGGGGGCGTTATGTCCGGCTCGCTGCGATCACTCGCCCTACGATGGCGGCATGACGCTCCTGATACGCCTGCTGATCAACGGTGTGGCCATCTGGCTGGCCTCGGAGTGGGTGAAGGGGATAACCATCCACGGACCCGACAACACCACCTCCGACAAGCTGCTCGTGATCGCCATCGTGGCCGTGATCTTCACGATCGTGAACGCGCTGGTGAAGCCCATCGTGAAACTGCTGTCACTACCGCTGGTGATCCTCACGCTGGGACTGTTCCTGCTGGTGGTCAACGCGCTCATGCTGTGGCTGACCTCGAAGATCACCGAGACCACCAGCTACCAGCTGCACGTCGACGGATTCTGGGCCGCCGTGCTCGGCGGCATCATCATCTCGCTGGTGAACTGGGTGCTGGGCATCCTGGTCCCGGACCGGGAGTAAACGGCCCCCGGTCAGATCTGCACGGCCGCCAGCGCGACGGCGACGATCACCGACCACGCGAGCATCGCCTTACCGGTACCGGCAAGGGCGGGAATCAATCCCGGCCCGTTCTTGCCGGTCCGCACCGGCTCATTGGCCTTGATCGCCAGCGGCAGTGTCACCAGCGCGGCCAGCGTCCACGGCGAACGCCACACCAGCAGGGCGATCACCACGTACGGAACCAGGATGAGGGCCAGATGCAGTGTGCGGGTGCGCGGGTCGCCCAGCCGCACCGCCAGGGTCAGCTTGCCCGATTCGGTATCGGTCGGGATATCGCGCAGATTATTGGTGACCAGCACCGCGCTCGAGAACGAACCGACGGCGATCGCGCACACCAGCCCGGCCCACTCCACGCGGCCCGCCTGCACGAACTCGGTGCCCAGCACCGCCACCAGACCGAAGAACACGAACACCGCGATCTCACCGAAACCGCTGTAGCCGTACGGATTCCGGCCACCGGTGTAGAACCAGGCGCCCGCCAGGCAGGCCGCGCCCACCAGAATCAGCCACCACGCGCTGGTGAACACCAGCACCAGGCCGATGACCGCGCCGATCCCCAGGCTGGTGACCGCGGCCGTGCGCACCGCCGTGGGCGAGGCGACCTTGGAACCGACCAGCCGCAGCGGGCCGACCCGCTCGTCATCGGTGCCGCGGATACCGTCGGAATAGTCGTTGGCGAAATTCACGCCGATGATCAGTGCCAGCGAAAGCAGCAGGCACAGTACCGCTTTCCACCACACGAAGCCGTCGATCGAGGCGGCGGCCCCCGTCCCCGCCAACACCGGGGCGATCGCATTCGGCAGAGTGCGCGGCCGAGCGCCCTCGATCCACTGTGCTGCTGTAGCCATGTACGGCAGCCTAATGCGCGGGCCGAGGAGTGCGCTTCCCTGTATGTCGGGGGCCGGTATGTCGGGGGCGCAGCCCTGCGCTTCGGGGACGCTGCCCGGTTCGCCCGGGACGCGGCCGCCTCGCCCTCAGGATTCGGCGGCGGCCTTCAACTGCGCGAGACCCTTCTCGAAGTCCTTGCCCACCACCCGTTCCATCGGGAACAGCTTGCCGATGATCGCCATCGCCCCGGACTGCTGCCCGGTCATCCGCCACGTGACGGCGGTGGTGTCGCCCTGCGGGGTGAGCTCGAAACTGACCTGGTTGGTGGCCTTCCACGGCTTCTCGAAATGCAGGCGGATACCGATCTCGTCGGAGGTGGCGCCGGTGATCTCCATATCGCCGCGTCCGGCCTTGCGGTTGCCGCTCCAGAAATAGCGGGCGCCGATGCCGCGATCGGCGCCGCTGTACACGCGTTCCATGGACGGGTCCAGGTCTTCCCACGGCGACCATTTGCGCCACTGATGGAAGTCGTCGATGAGCGCCTGAACCTGTACGGGGTCGGCCTTGATGACCGTTTCCCGGTGAATGTCGAATTCGGCCATGGCATGAGCCTAGGCGACCATGGCCGTTGTACAGCGGAAAACCGGTACCGCCGCGCCCCCGGGATGGGGTACTACCGGAACCTGCGAAACCGGCGACGACAGCGTCGCTCACCTACGATTGGCGGGGAATGAAATCGACAACGGGCAGTTCGAGCAGCGTCGGCGGCGCCCGGCCCGCCACCGCGAGCGACTCGGTCCTGGTGGCCCTGCTGGGTGAGGTCGCGCTCCGGCGCACCCCCGGCAGCGCGCTCGTCCCCGTCCCCGGCGCCCGATCCCGGCTGCTGGTCGCCGCCCTCGCCGCCCATCCGGGCCGCAGCCGCAGCGCGCAGGCCCTCATCGATGATGTGTGGGGCGCCGACCCGCCGCGCTCACCCATGAACGCATTGCACACGCAGGTCTCGCGTCTGCGTTCCGCGCTGCCGGAGGGGGCGTTGGAGATCGGGCCCGCCGGCTACCGCCTCGTCCTCGCCCCCGACCAGGTCGACCTGACCCTCGTGCAGGACCTGGAAAAGCGGGCGCGCCAAGCCTTCACCGCCCACGACGACAGCACCTGCCTGCACCTGGTGGCCGCCGCGCGCGCACTCTGGCGCGGGGAACCCGGCGCCGATCTGCCGCCCGGCTCGGTTGCCGAGGAACTGGCCGCCCTCGCCGCCGCCCGGCAGGCGGCCCTGGACCTGCTCGAACTCTCCGCCCGCGAAGCCTCCGGCGACCTGCCCGGCGCGATCGACCTGGCCCGCGGCCTCGTCACGGCCGCACCCCTCGACGAATCCGCGCACGCCGCACTCATGCGGCTGCTGGCCGGCGCGGGGCGCACCAGCGAGGCCCTGGATGTTTTCGCCACGCTGCGTACCCGGCTGGTCGAGGAACTGGGCGCCGATCCCGGCCCCACGCTCGTCGCTTTGAACTCCGCGATCCTGCGCGGCGAAGCACTTCCCGCGACCACCGCTCGCCACTCCGATTCCCGTGTCGGACAAGACAATTCCATCGACAGCGCCATCGACATCGACGGCCGGTCCGGGAACTCCCCGCAGTGGGGGCAGCGCCGGGCCGCGCAGATACCTGCGGCCGCACAGCATTTCGGGGACAGGCGCGGGGCGATCCCCGAACCGTCGGCGGCCATCGGCCTGCGGGTGGCGCCGAATCCGTTGCTCGGCCGGGCCGCCGACCTCGACGCCCTGGAACAACTGGTGCGGAATTCCCGCGTCACCACGGTGCTCGGGCCGGGCGGCACCGGGAAGACCCGCGTCGCCAACGAACTCGGGGCGCGGGTGGCGCACGAGAAGTCGGTCGCGCTGATCGAATTGGCTTCGCTGCGTGCGGATCCCGGTGGCATCGCGGACACCCGCGCCGAGATCGAGGCGACCATCGGCGCGACGCTCGGTGTGGGTGATGTCGGACGCGAGTCGAGTGTGCTGCGGCCGGCCTGGGGCCGGGACTTCCGGCAGCGGGTGCGGGAGGCGCTGTCGGTGCGCCCGATGCTGCTCATCCTCGACAATTGCGAGCACCTCATCGAACCGGTCGCCGAGGTGGTGGCCGATCTGGTCGGACTGACCGAACAGCTGACCATCCTCACCACCAGCCGCGCGCCCTTGGAGATCACGGCCGAAACCGTGTATCCGCTACCGCCGTTGACCATCGACGCGGCCGGTTCGCCCGCCACCGAACTGTTCGCCGCGCGCGCCCGCGCGGTACGGCCCTCGGTGCGGCTCGATCCGGACGTGGTCGCCCGGCTGTGCGGCACCCTCGACGGGCTGCCGCTGGCCATCGAACTGGCCGCGGCGCGGGTGCGCACCATGAGCGTCGAGGAGATCGAATCCCGGCTCGACCATCGATTCGCCTTGCTGCGCACCGGGGATCGCAGCTCGCCGCAGCGGCATCGCACCCTGCACGCGGTCATCGAATGGAGCTGGAACCTGCTCGACGAGCAGCAGCGCGTGGCGTTGCGCCGATTGTGCCGGTTCCCGGCCGGATTCACCCTGGCGGCCGCCGAGGCGGTACTCGACGGACCCGAAATCCTCTATGCCGCAATGGCTGTCGACGGACTGGTGACCCAATCCCTGCTGACCGTTCTCCCCGACGACGACACCGGCGGCGTTCGCTACCGCATGCTGGAGACGGTCCGGGAATTCGGTGAGGAACAGCTGACCCGCACCGGCGAAGCCGATCTGGTCATGACCCGAATGTCGCAGTGGGCCAAGGACTTCGTGCTCGGCGCTATGCACCGGTACCAGAGCCCGGAACAGATCGCGGCGGTGCTGTCGGTGGGCGCCGAGGCCGAGAATCTCGCCGCCGTGCTGCGCTACGCCCTGGACCGGCACGATGCCGTCATCGTCCACGTCGTCTACCCGGTGCTCGGCGGATTGTGGGCCATGCGTGGCGCGCACGCCGAACTGGTGGGCTGGACGCGGCGCGTCGTCGCGGTGCCGCCGCGCGTCGACTGCGCGGATATCGACGAAGCCGACCTGCAGATGCTCGGTCAGCTGCTGCTGGGCATGCACATGCTGTTCGCGGACAGCCCGCTCCGGGAGGTCGCCACGGTCCGCGCCCGGATCCGGCGCATCCTGCACAGCACACCGTTGAGTCCCGTCACCAGCTTCCTCGGCGGATTGGCGGCCGAGGCCCGCACCACGGTGCAGTTCGCCCGCAAACTCAGTGCCGGAACTCGCTCGGAGCACACGGCGGTCCGGCTCGCCGCGCTGATCCTGCGTGCCAATGTGCGCGAGAACAATGGTGAGGTCTGGGGCTCGATCCGGGACGGCGAGGCGGCCCTGCGGACGGGCATCGAAGAGGACGTGTGGGCCACCTCCATGGTCTGCCAGCACCTGGGCAGCATGCACGGCCAGTCCGCGCGCTACGCGGAATCCGTGTCCTACTACCGGCGATCCGCCACCCTGCTGCAGGAACTACGCGCCTGGGACGAAACCGTCGAGATCCGCAGTTTCCTCGCCGTCTCGCTGACCGGACTCGGTGAAATCGACGCCGCGCGTCTCGAACTGGAAGCCGCGCTGGGGCATCTGGGCACCGGCCTGTCGCTCGACGCGCCGGTGGTCCAGCCCAATCAGCGGCTCGCGGCGGTGGCCGCCGGCATGGCGGAAATCGAACTGGTCGAGGGCGATATCGACACGGCCCTCCGCCGCTACCGGCTCGCACTGCCGCTGCTCAACTGGCCGCACAGTGTCAGCATCCCCGGCCCCGGGGATCTGATGCTCGGCGCCGCCGTCGTCGACGCCTATGCCCTGCACGGCCGGGCCGGCGAAATGTCGCAGACCGCAGCCGAATTGATCGAACTCGGGGTACAGAAGCTCAGCCAGTTCCGGGACCTGCCGCAGCTCGGCGCCGTTTCCTGCGCCGTCGGCACCCAGCTCCTCGGCACCGGCGGCGACGCGGACATCGGCCTGGAACTCCTCGTGCTCGCCCCGAAAGTGTTCGGTCGCCAGGACTATCCGGTCATGCAGTGGCGCCGCCACCTCGAACTGCACCGCCACACCTACGGCGACGACCGCGTCACCGCCGCCCTCGATGCCGTCGCCGGATTGAGCCGCCGGGCCTCGGCCGAGCGGATCCTGGAACTGCTGCGCGTCCTGGGCAACGCCGGCTGACGGCCGGGAGCGCCGTTCACAACGGCATGCCCGCATCGAAGAAGTCGAGTACCTGCAGGGCGTAATCCAATTCGTCCGGCAGCTCGTCGGTCACGCTCAGCAGCGCGCCCACGCAGGCGCCCGCGAACATGCGCACCTGCCGGTCACTCGGTTCGCGGTCGCTGCGCTGCGCGATGACCTGCGACAGCAGATCGATATTGCGGCGCAGTTCGGTCATGGCCCCGCCCCGCAGTTCCGGTTCGGTGTACAGCAGCCGCAGGCGATCCGCCTCGAACTGCTCCTCGGGCGGATCCAGCGCCAACTGCTCGGCGGCCGCGCGGAAGGCGGCCGTCACCGAGAGCCCCGCCGGCTGCATGACGACCATGCGCACCAGCAGCGGATCCAGATCGTCGTCGAGCACGACCTGCTCCTTGTTCTGGAAGTAGCGGAAGAAGGTGCGCGACGAGACCTTCGCCGCGGCCGCGATCTGATCCACGGTCGTCTCGGCGTACCCCTGCTTCCGGAAGAGCCGGAACGCCTCGGTCCGGATCTTCCGGCGGGTGCTCGCCTTCTTCCGCTCCCGGAGTCCCTGCGTGAGTTCAGCGGCCATGCACCGATTCTGCCGCGTGCCGCGGCCCGGGTTCCGGCGCGCTCGGCCGGCGGGTGGTGACCAGGGCCAGCAGCACCGCCGCCGCGCTGATCGCGGCACTCACCCACAACATGACCTGCATGCCGCTCACGAACGCGGACCGCACCTGTTCGAGCATGACCGGGTCGTGCTGCTGCTCGGCGACGGCCACACCGGCGGTCACGCTGTCGCGGATCGGGGAACGGTCCAGCGCACCGAGATTCGCGGCATAGCGGGTGGCGACGAGGGTGCCGAGAATCGCCACGCCGATGGTGCCCGCCGCCTGGCGCAAGGTCGACATGAGCGCCGAACCCGACCCGGCGCGTTCCTTGCCGAGCGCACCGATCGACAGCTTCATGGCCGTCGGCATGGCGAACCCGACGCCGGCGCCCATAATGCCCAGCCAGCCGGCCGCGTACGGATAACCGCTGCTCACGGACGTCATGGCGCCGAGCCCGAGACCGATTGCCAGCAGCCCGAATCCGATGAGCAATACCCGCTGCGTGCCCAGTCGCTCGGAAATCCGGTCGACCACCCGCACCCCGGCCATCATGCCCGCGATCATCGGCAGCAACCGCAGGCCGCTACCCAGCGTGCCGACACCCAGCACTGCCTGGAAGTACTGCGGAACCGTGAAGAACATACCGAACATGGCGAACGCGGTGATCACCGAATAGATGACGCCCCAGCGGAATTCGGCATTGCGGAACAGTCCGAGATCGATCAGTGGATGCCGGGCCGCCCGCTGCCACGTCAGGAAGGCGCCCAGCATGACCACCGCGACGGCGATGGTCGCCCACACCGCCCCGTCCCGCCAGCCCTCGCTGCCCGCTCTGATGAATCCGTAAGTGAGACCGACCAATCCGATGGCGGACAATGCGACGCCCGGGAGATCGATGGTGCGGAAGGTCTCGCTGCGCGACTCCGGCACCAGGAAACCGACCGCCGCCGCGCCGAGGATGGTCACGGGCACATTGATCCAGAACACCGAACCCCACCAGAAATGCTGCAGCAGCCAGCCACCCACGATCGGGCCCAAGGGCATGCCGAGCCCGGTGGCGGTGGCGAAGACGGTGGTGGCGCGGCCGCGCGCTTCCGGCGGGAACATCACGGGGATCACGGAGAACGACAGTGCTGTCAATACCGCTGCCGCACAACCGAGTACCACGCGTGCGGCGATCAGTTCGGCCGATGAGCCCGCCGAGGCGCACACGGCGGAGGCCGCGCCGAACAGGAGCAGCGCGCCGACCAGGAACTTGGTCCGGCCGAAGCGGTCGCCGAGGGCGCCGGCCGGCAGCATCACCGCCGACAGGGCCAGGGTGTAGGCCGCCGTGAACCATTGCAGGGTCGCGGTATTCGCGTGCAGATCCTCGGCGAGGGTGGGCAGTGCGACGTTCAGGACCGTCATATCGAGGCCGACCGTGAGCATGGCCAGGGCCAGCGCGAGGAGCGCGAGCCACTCGCGCGGCGAGGTGCTCGATGGTGTTGTGGTGTGTGAAGTCTGGGTCACGGGATTCCCCCAAGAATCGGTTTCGACCTGACTTCGTCACGCTAACACGAAAGTGTCAGTCCATGACACTTTTTCTGTCATGGACTGACACTTTCAGGGTTTCCGCGTTGTGTATCAGTCGCTTTCGGCGACGACCCGATCGCGCCGATTCGTGCGCAGCAGCCGCCATGCCAGGATTGCCAGCGCCACGGCGCCCGCCACCAGCAGCACCGTCGAATCCGAGACCACCGAGCCGATCCGCTGTACCGCTGCCTCCCAGCGGAATTCGGTGTCGGCATCCAGCAGGCCCGGTAGCGCCGAGGTGCCGTCGAAGATCAGGAACAGTGCACCGAGCAGGATGAAGAACAGGCCCGACACCAATGACGTGGTGTGCACCTGGAAGCGGCCGACCGCCAGCGAACGACCACGCAACCAGCGGCGTTTGCCCAGTTGCAGGCGATCCCACAGGGATGCCAGCACGAACAACGGCATGGCCAGGCCCAGGGCGTACACCGCCAGCAGCAGGCCGCCCTGGATCGGCGAACCACCGACCGCCGCCACCGCCAGGATGGAACCCAGAATCGGGCCCGCGCAGAAACCGGCCAGGCCGTAGACCAGGCCCAGCAGGTAGATCGCGCCCGCCTGATCCGGGCGGGTATTGCGGGCCGCCGCCCGCTGCGCGAAACCCACCGAGAAGCCGCGCCCCAGAATCTGCAGCACGCCCAGCACGATGATGGTCCAGCCGCCGATCGCGATCAGCAGATCCCGATGACCCACGAACAAGCGGCCCGCGAACGAACCGGCCGCGCCCAGCGGCACCAGCGTGGTGCACAGCCCCGCATAGAAGATTCCGGTGCGCCGCAACAGTTTTCCCTGCGACTCGAACGAGTACGCGAAGAAACTGGGCAGCAGCAGCGCGCTGCACGGACTCAACAGCGCCAGCAGCCCGCCCAGGAAGGCGGCGAAATAGCCGACGCTGCCGCTCATTTCGCGTTCTCCGCGGCGGCGCGGGCGGCGTCGATGACCGCCGAGAACTGTTCGAGGGGCTGCGCGCCCAGCACCGGACGGCCATTGATCAGGAACGCCGGCGTCGACGAGACGCCGATGTTGTAGCCCTCGTCGAGATCGGCCTGCACCGCCTGCTGCGATGCGGGCGACGCCTCGTCCGCCCGGAACTTCGCGATATCCGGCACGCCCGCCAGCGCGGCCAGATCGGCCAGCCGGTCCGGGGTCAGGGCGCCGGTGTTCTTCTTCTCCGGCGCGTTCTCCATGAGCGTCTTGTGGAACTCCCAGAACTTGCCCTGCCGCCCGGCGGCCCAGGACGCGCGCGCCGACTCCACCGATTCGGGGCCGAAGATCGCGAAGTTACGCCACTCGATGCGCAGCACACCCGCGTCCACATAGCGGCGCACCAGATCGGGTTCGATGGTCTTGCCGAACAGGCGGCAGTACGGGCACTGGAAATCGGAGTATTCGACCATCACCACGGGCGCGTCGGTGCGGCCCTGCGCCATGGGGTCGTTCGCGTCGCGACGGGCCAGCTTGGCCAGCCGCTCATAGGCGGGATTGGTTTCGACGGCCGCGGGCGCGGCCTTTTGATCGGATTTCTTGTCATGGCCGAGCATTTGGATGCCGGCGATGACCAGCAGGCCGATGGCGGCGAGAATCGCCAGCCCGGCAAGGGCCTTCCGGTCTGCGGACTTCTTCTGGGCACGACTTTTGGGCATGCGTGACATGCGGGAAATCTCCTGGATGATTCGGATCGGGACAGACGGGTGCCGGGACGGCACGAATCGGCGGCACGACGGTGCCGCCGATCGTCTAAATGATCAGAATCGACGTGAGATGTGGCGCCGGCACCGCGACCGCGGGCGCCCGCGAACGCGCCGAATGCGAAAGCCACTGCGCCGCAATCAACCCCGGATCGACCGCCGGGAACGCGGTGATCAGCGGATCACCCACCGACCGCGGCGGGGCGGCGATCTTCCCGACCGGGTCGGCGCTCGTGCCGCTGCCCTTACCGCAGAAGGGGCCCTTCTCGACCGCAGTGTGCACTACCGGCACCGACAGGGAACCAGTCGGAACGGCCTGCGCCGCGCCCCATTCCGCGACCGCGGCAACCAGCCCGATGATCACCAGGAACCCCGCGAGCAGGGTGCCCGAAGATCGCCGAAGAGACCTTCGGCGTAGCGGGGCAGGCGTGGGATTCACTGCCCCGACCATAACAGGACGCCCGCCCACCGAGGGTTCGGTGGGCGGGCGTCCCGGTCGTATCGGCAGGTCAGGCGCGGCGCATGTAGGCCCGCATGGCCAGCGGAGCGAAGATCACGATCACGATGGCCGAGCCGACCAGCGACCACACCAGGTTCGAGGTGTAGTGGTTGCCGTTCATCAGCTCGCGAGCCGCGTTCACCATGTAGTAGATCGGATTGGCCTTGTTGGCGCCCTGCAACCAGCCCGGCATGGTCGACACCTTGGCGAAGGCGCCGGACATGAAGGTCAGCGGGAACATGATCATCATCGAGATGCCCTGCACCGCCGACGCGCTCTTACCGGTCACGCCGACCAGCGCCCAGATCCAGCTGACGGCGAACGAGCAGAACACCACCACCAGGCCCGCGGCCACCACACCGGCCACGCCGCCGGCCGGCCGGTAACCGAGGATCAGGCCCACGATCACGGTCAGCACGGTCGCCAGACCGTATCGGACCATATCCGCGATCAGGGCACCCGCCAGCGCCGAGATCCGGGCGATGGGCAGGGACTTGAACCGGTCGAACACACCCTTGTCCATGTCCTCACGCAACTGCGTGCCGGTGACCACAGAGGTCAGCACCACGGTCTGCACCAGGATGCCGGGAATCAGGACCGGCAGGTAGTCGTGCACATTGCCGCCGATCGCGCCGCCGAAGATGAAGGCGAACAGCGTGGTGAACAGGATCGGCTGAATCGTGACGTCGAACAGCTGCTCCGGATTGTGCTTGATCTTCAGGATGCCCCGGTAGGCCATGGTGAACGAGTTCGCCACCGTCTGCCGGAACGAAATATGGTTGCTGACTTGGGGAATCGGGGCCGCCGCGACCGCATGGCGGCCGGCGGGGGCGGTAATGGTCGTGGTCATGCCGCGCTCCGTTCGGTGTCGTTCTCGTCCTCCGCGCCGTGCCCGGTGAGGGCGAAGAACACCTCGTCCAGGCTGGGCTTCGAGACATTGATCTCTTCGACCCGGATGTCATGCTCGCGCAACCGGATCAGGATGTCGGTGGTGACGCTGGGGTCGGGCAGCGGGGCCGTGACACGACCCACCTCGGGAGTGACCGTCGCCTCGATTGTCTTGCCCGCCGCGCGGGACAGGAAGTCGGTCACCAGGATTCGTGCCTCTTCGATGCGGTCGCGGTCGCCGAGGGTCAGCTGCAGCGCCGAAAGACCCACGGACGCTTTGAGTTCGTCGGACGTACCGTCGGCGATGACGCGGCCGTGGTCGATGACCGCGATCCGGTCGGCCAGCTGATCGGCCTCGTCCAGATACTGGGTGGTGAGCAGGACGGTGGAACCCTCCCGCACCAGGCGGCGGATGGTCTCCCACATCTGAGCGCGGGTGCGCGGATCCAGACCGGTGGTGGGCTCGTCCAGAAACAGCAGCGGCGGACGTGAGATCAGGCTGGCGGCCAGATCCAGGCGGCGCCGCATACCGCCGGAGAAGTTCTCCAGCGGCTTGGTGGCGGCCTCGGTGAGACCGAATTCCTCCAGCAGTTCGACCGCCTTGGTCCGCGCATCGGTGCGGGACAGACCCAGTAGGCGGGAGAAGATCACCAGATTCTCGGTGGCCGTGAGCTTTTCGTCCACCGACGCGTACTGGCCCGTGACGCCGACGAGCGACCGCACCGCCGTTGGTTCGGCCACCACGTCGTGGCCGAAAATGCGGGCGCTGCCGCCGTCCGGGCGCAGTAGCGTGGCGAGCATCCGGATGGTCGTGGTCTTGCCGGCGCCGTTCGGGCCGAGCACGCCGTACACGGCGCCCCGCGGGACCGCCAGGCTCACCCCGTCCACGGCCCGCTGCGACCCGAAGACCTTCACCAAGTCGTCTGCCTCGATGGCCAGGGCCTCAGCAGGTGTGTAAGAAGTCATGCGATAACCATCGGGTCCGCGACTTGCACCCCCCTTGCACAGCTATTGCGCGAGATCTTGCAGCCCCTTGCAGCCGGGAAACAGCGAGACCCCCGCTGGTGAGCGGGGGTCTCGGAGGTTCTTACCTCAGAGGGCCGTGCGGGTCTGGAGGTATTCGCGGAGGGTGGCGCGGTCGGGTTTGCCGGGGCCGCGGAGGGGGATCTCGTCGAGGACGGCGAGCTCGCGGGGGGCCGCGATGGCGTCGAGTTCGGCGACCACGTGGTCGCGGAGCTCGTCCAGGGTGGGCGGGGTCGCGCCGCGAGTGGGGACGATGACGGCGGCCACGCGCTGGCCGAGGCGGTTGTCGGGGAGGCCGAGGACCACGCATTCGGAGACCGCGGGGTGCGAGATGAGGACGGCCTCGACCACCTGGGGGATGACCAGGAGGCCACCGGTCATGATGGCCTCGTCGAGCCGGCCGGTGACGGTCAGCACGCCATTGTCGAAGTGGCCCGCGTCCTCGGTGCGGAACCAGCCGGGCTCGGCGAAGGCCGGGTGATCCGGCATATTGCGGTAGCCCTTGGCGAGGGTCGCGCCGCCGAGCATGACGCGGCCGTCCTCGATCCGCACCTCGGTGCCGGTCAGCGGCACGCCCTCGTAGACGCAGCCGCCGCAGGTCTCGCTCATGCCGTAGGTGCGGAAGACGGTGATGCCCGCCGCGCGGGCGCGTTCCAGCACCGGCTTCGGGGTGGCGGCGCCGCCGATCAGGACGGCGTCGAGTTCGGCCAGCGCCGCGGTGGCGGACGGATCGTCGAGGGCCTTGATCAGCTGGGTGGGCACCAGCGAGGTGTAGCGGCGGTCCCCCCGCATATTGGACACCGCGTTCGCCAGCCCCTGCGGCAGGAACCCGTCCGACACATCCAGGACACTCGGTTCGGTGCCGGACAGAATGCTGCGCAGCAGCACCTGGATGCCCGCGATGTGATGCGTCGGCAGCGCCAGCAACCACTGCCCCGGCCCGCCCAGCCGTTCGTGGGTGGCGTCGCCACTGGCCCGCAGCGCGCTCGCGGAGAGCATGGCGCCCTTGGGCATTCCGGTGGTGCCGGAGGTGGTGACCACCAGCGCGACGTCGTCGTCGATCTCTTCGCCGGGGTGCAGGCTGCCGCTCAGCCGCTGGGCTTCGCGGCGGTCGGCGGTGGGGATGGGCAGCCATGCGGGGCCGTTGCCCTCCAAGGCTTCCCGCAGATGCGGCAATACGTCGCCCACCGAGGCACCGGTGGGCATGGGGAGGGTGCGGAGGGTATTGCTCACGTTCGCGATCGTGTCATCTCGTCGAGTGGAGGCGCACGGCTGGGTCGGCGCCCGGGTCGATTTCGGTCGGTCTGTCAGTCGGACGTCGGTGTCGCCAGCGGC
Organism: Nocardia sp. NPDC088792; assembly: GCF_044750615.1. Taxonomy (NCBI): domain Bacteria; kingdom Bacillati; phylum Actinomycetota; class Actinomycetes; order Mycobacteriales; family Nocardiaceae; genus Nocardia; species Nocardia sp. NPDC088792. Next base: position 1,739,257 of record NZ_JBIVKC010000002.1, on the reverse strand, counting down.
CATCCGCCGGCTGCGAGCCTGGAGGCCACCCGAGCGATATCGTCCTCGCCGGGCTGCTCCTTGGCAACTCGGGCGATGGCCGCTTCGATGTCCTCGACCTGGATGCCGGAGGAGGCCTCGCGCTCGCGGATCAGCTCCTCCACCACCAGGTGTACCTCGTAGTCGGTGAGCCGCCGGTGCAGGACCGACAGCAGCGCCACATAGTCGGATTGCGGTATGCCCTGCGGATATCCGGCGCGCAGCCAGGCCAGCACCTTCGCAAGGACATTCGTGCGCGGCTGTGGTTTTGGACTGCTCATGAACGTGCCCTTCCGATCAGGCGGCGTCATGCGCCGAAAATGTGGATTCCGAGTCGATGTGCGAGAAAGTCTTTTGCGATATAGAGCACACCGACCACCACGATGATCATGACCAACGCGAAGCACAGCGTGGACACGGTCAGCGCCACGGCCCGCGCGGAACCGCTCGCGCCGTCGTCGATCTGGGCCCGGCTGCGAATACCGATGGCGAATACGGTCGGAATGCCGGCGCCCAGGATCAAGGCGGCCAGCGTGACGCGCCACAGGTCGGACATATTGGTCAGAAACGTGTGCATCGCAGGCCCCTAACCGATTTCGTTGCCGACGGTGGCGTGTCCGCTGGGTGTGCCGGGCGTGCTGCCCGGTCCCGGGGTCCCGTCGTCCGGTCCGCTGTCGGCGTCCCATTCGTCGTTCACGTTGTGCGAGTTGACCTCTGTGCGCTTGGCCCGGAACCACATGAACGCCGCCATGGCGATGAGCAGTGCGAACACCACGAGCACGCCCGCGAGTCCGCCGATACCGTCGACCAGTCCCCAGCAGATCGCGCCCGCCACCGCGGCCAGCGGCAGGGTCAGCACCCAGGCCACGGCCATGCGGCCGAGCACGGCCCAGCGCACCTCGGCGCCGGGTCGTCCGATGCCCGAACCCAGGATGGATCCGGTCACGGTGTGCGTGGTGGACAGCGGCAGGCCGAAGTGGGCCGAGGTGAGAATGATCGCGGCACTGGTGGATTCGGCGGCGAAACCCTGCGGCGGCGCGATGTCGACCAGGCCCTTGCCGAGGGTGCGGATGATGCGCCAGCCGCCGAGGCAGGTGCCGGCGGCCATGGCGATGGCGCAGGACACGATCACCCAGAGCGGCAGCGGATCGCTGGCCTTGGCGGTGCCGTGCGCGATGAGCGCCAGGAAGATGATGCCCATCGTCTTCTGCGCGTCGTTGGTGCCGTGGGCCAGCGAGACCAGGGACGCGGAACCGATCTGCCCCCACCGGAATCCGCGGTTCACGGTGCGCTCATTGGCGCGGGCGGTGATCCGATAGACCAGCCAGGAGCCGATGGAAGCGACCAGTGCGGCCACGACCGGTGCGAGCACCGCGGGGATGATGATCTTCGCCAGTACGCCTTTGCTGCCCGCACACCAGATCACGCCGTGCCAGCCGAGGGCGGCGATGGTGGCGCCGATGATCCCGCCGAACAGGGCGTGCGAGGAACTCGACGGCAAACCCAACAGCCAGGTGAACAGATTCCAGAGGATGCCGCCGACGAGGCCCGCGAAGACGATGTCGAGCAGGGCCCGGCCACTCGTCTCGGACAGGTCGACGATGCCCTCGGCGACCGTCGCGGCGACGGCGACGCTGAGGAACGCGCCCACGAGATTGAGCCCGCCGGAGAGCATTACGGCGGTACGCGGACGCAACGCACCGGTCGCGATGGAGGTGGCCATCGCATTCGCGGTGTCGTGGAAGCCATTGGTGAAGTCGAATGCCAGCGCAGTGCAGACAACGATCAGCAGAACGATCAGTTCGGCAGACACACGGATGAGTTTGCGCTATAGCCTTTACGGGCCGTTAACCGGTGCCCCCGTAGCAGGTCACAGCAACCTTCGTGCTAAGCCGAACGGTCAGCGGTCGCTTGGTCGGTTGTCGCGCCGAATCGGGTGGTCCGGCGGCACTTCCACCAGCACGATGGGCACGCCGTCCGGGTCCTTGATCCACATTTCGACGAGCCCCCACGCTTCCCGCCGCGGTGCACGGTCGATCGGCACGCCGGCGAGGGTGAGTTCCACCGAGGCGGTCGAGCAATTGCGCACCTGCAACCAGAGCGCGCCCGCGAACCCGGCGGGCGCCTCCGCCTCGCGTCCGTGCCCGGCCACCTCGATCAGCCCCTGCCCGGCGAAGAAGACCGTGCCGCCGGGATACTCGCGCGCAATGCCGAGGCCCAGCGTGTCGCGGTAGAACTCCAGCGTCCGGCGATAATCCTGCGGCCGGAGAATCACCCGACTGCTCAGTATCTCCATATATGCAGCTTGGCAGCTCGGCGTTTGCCGCGCAGGAACTCTCGGGCAGTCGGTCTCAGAAGTACCAGGGGTAGGGGGTCCAGTCGGGGTCGCGTTTCTGGAGGAAGGCGTCGCGGCCTTCGACGGCCTCATCGGTCATGTACGCCAGGCGGGTGGCTTCACCCGCGAAGAGCTGCTGACCGACCAGTCCGTCGTCGGTGAGGTTGAACGCGTACTTCAGCATCCGAATCGCCTGCGGCGACTTCCCGAGGATTTCGCCCGTCCACTCCAGGGCGACGTCTTCGAGTCGTTCGTGGTCGACGACGGCGTTGACCGCGCCCATGGCGTGCATTTCCTCGGCCGTATAGGGCCGGCCCAGGAAGAAGATCTCCCGGGCGAACTTCTGCCCCACCATCTTCGCGAGATAGGCGCTGCCGTACCCGGCGTCGAAGCTGCCCACATCGGCGTCGGTCTGCTTGAACCGCGCGTGCTCACGCGAAGCGAGGGTGAGATCGCAGGTGACGTGCAGCGAATGCCCGCCGCCGGCGGCCCACCCATTGACGAGGGCGATGACGACCTTCGGCATGAACCGGATGAGCCGCTGCACCTCGAGGATGTGCAACCGTCCCGCGCGGGCCGCGTCCACGGTGTCCGCGGTCTCACCGCTCGCGTACTGGTACCCGTTGCGGCCGCGAATTCGCTGATCACCGCCCGAGCAGAAGGCCCAGCCCCCGTCCTTCGGGGAGGGCCCGTTGCCGGTGAGCAGCACCGTGCCCACATCGGCGCTCATCCGGGCATGATCGAGGGCGCGATACAGCTCGTCGACCGTGTGCGGCCGGAACGCATTGCGCACCTCCGGCCGATCGAAGGCGATCCGTACGGTGCCTTGTTCGATGTGCCGGTGATAGGTGATGTCGGTCAGGTTCTCGAACCCGGGCACGGGCCGCCACAGCGCTGCATTGAACGTCACCCGTCTGAACATACTGATCGCCGCTGAACAGCAGATTGTCGGCTATCGGGAGCGCGGGGACACGGGGTTGCTGCCGCGGTAGGACTTTCGGTCAGTTGATACAGAGCGCGGGTGTGAATCTGAAACGCTGCCAATCGATTGCGGGTGGCTTACAGTGCTGTTGCTGCCCTGGCAGTAGCAGCGCGTCGGCATCGTGTGTGCGGGGACACCGGTGCGTATAGTTGCGTGCGCTCGTTCATCGAAAAACTATCCGGAGGAACCTGAAAGTGGTTGCAGCACTGTCTGAATCCCTGCTCGATGACGCCAAGCGTCCGGCATTCATCGCCGACGCCCAGAAGGTTCTGGATGCGGAGGTGTCGGACAAGGGCGGCGCGTCGGGCCTCGCTGTGAAGGGCGGATACGCCGCCATCAAGAAGGTCAGCCCGACGATCGTCGGCGATGCGCTGGACTCGTTCGCCCCGAAGTTCGTTTCGCAGCTGGAGCCGTACTGGGCCGAATTCCGGGCCGGTGGCTCGGGTTCGTTCGCGGATCTGCTGGTCTCCAAGCAGGACGAGGTCGCCGAGGCTCTGCTGTCGGTTACCGATGGGCGCGCGGCGGCATCCTCGCGTCCGGCGCTCACCAAGGTCTACAACTCCCTGCGTGGTTCGGCGAAGAAGCATGTCGTCGAGGCGCTTCCGCGACTGGGTGACCTGATCCAGCAGCACGCTGGTTGATCGAATGACCGGTTCGCGGCCCGCGCGGGGCCGCGACCGGCACCAGCTTTCTGAGCAGGCGGCGGCCCTCCGGGCGGTCGTCGACTCGCCCCGGGCCTTCGGAGTCACTCCGGCGGGCCCGTTTTGCTGTCAAGTGGGCTGAATCAGCCCGCGGCCCGGCCGACTCGCCAGTAACCGGTGAAAGTGATGTCGGCCTTCGGGATTCCGCGTTCCTGGGCCAGATGCCGGCGCAGCCCGGCGACGAAACGCTGCTCACCCGCCAGGAAGCCGTACACGGCGGCGGCAGCCGGAATGCTCGCGGCGCGGACGGCGGCGTCGGTGAGTACGCCCGTCTCACCGTGCGGATCCGTGCGGACGATCCAGTTCACCTGCACCCCTTCGGGTTCGCCGAGGGTTTGCGCGTCATCGGCGTGCGGGATTTCGATGAACGCCGCGCCCTTCAGGTCGCGCGGCGCCGACCGCAGTGCGCCCGCGATACCGGGCAGTGCGCTCTCGTCGCCCGCCAGCAGCGCGAAATCGGTGTGCTCGGGCGCCTGATAGGTGATGCCCTCGTCCAGCAGTCCGACGCGATCGCCCGGGGTGGCATTGTTCGCCCATGCGGAGGCGGGGCTGTCGTCCCCGTGCGAGACGAAGTCGATGTCGATCTCGGCGGTGCCGCCGAACTGGCCGGAACCGGACGGCCGGTATTCGCGCACGGTGTAATTGCGTACCAGCGGCCGGTGTTCCTTGCCCATGACGAGGTACTGCGCGTACCAGCCCAGGCTGCTCGACGAGGTGGGCAGTTTCAGGCTGCCGTCCTTGCCTGGCATGAACAGCCGGAACCATTGGTCGAATCCCATTGCGGTGAAGCCGTCCAGGCCCGCGCCGCCGAGGGTGACTCGAACGAAGTTGGGACTGATCGGCTTGCTCGCGAGGACCTCCGCGGTGCGGATCTCGCGATGTTCGGGTTTGACATACTTGGTACGCTTCGCCATTGAATTAGGTTAGCAAACCCTAAGTACGTCGGATAGGTGTGAGCAGGCCGACGCAGCGCCCGCACCCACTGTCTGAGAGGCTGGGGGTGTGAATCCTTCGACAGCACAGGCGCACGTCATCGTCGACGAGCTCGCGCGCGGGGGAGTGCGGGATGTGGTCCTGTGCCCCGGTTCGCGAAATGCCCCGCTGGCCTTCGCATTACAGGCCGCGGACGCCGCTGGAAGGCTCCGGCTGCACCTACGGGTCGACGAGCGCACGGCGGGCTTCCTCGCCATCGGGCTCATCGCCTCCAGCGGCCGCCCCGTCCCCGTCGTCATGACCTCCGGCACCGCCGTCGCCAACCTCGGCCCGGCCGTCCTGGAAGCCAATTACGCGCGGCTCCCGCTCATCGTGCTCAGCGCCAACCGGCCCTACGAAATGCTCGGCAGCGGAGCCAATCAGACCGTCGAGCAGTTCGGGCTCTTCGGCAGCCAGGTGCGGGCCGCCATCAGCCTCGGGCTGGCGGAGATCGAACCCGGCGATTCCCACTACTCGACGCAGAACAGCCTGTGGCGTTCCGCGGTCTGCCGGGTGCTGGCCGCCGCCCGCGGCACGCGCTCCGGCAATGCCGGGCCCGTGCAGTTCGATATCCCGCTGCGCGAACCGCTGGTCCCCGATCGCGCCGCCGGCGACCTGCTGCCCTCCGGCCGAGACAATGAATGCCCTTGGACCGCAACGCAGTACGCGACCCTGGACGTGCCGATCGATATCGACCTGACCCTGGACACGGTGGTCATCTCCGGGCACGGCGCGGGACATCGCCCCGAGCTCGCGGCGCTGCCGACGGTCGCCGAACCGACCGCGCCCATGCACGGCCCGGCGCTGCATCCGCTGGCGCTGCCGCTGCTGAAACCCAAGCAGGCCATCATCACCGGGCGGCCGACCCTGCACCGGCCGGTCTCCAAGATCCTCGCCGATCCGGAGGTCACGGTGTACGCGCTGACCACCGGGCCGCGCTGGCCCGATGTGTCCGGCAATGTGGTGGGTACCGGGACCCGGGCGATCACCTTCGGTGCGCCGCGGCCGGAATGGCTGGAGCTGTGCCGGGATCTGAACGAGAAGGCGTCCCGGGTGGTGCGGGCGCAGCTGGCCTGCCATCCGAAGCCGACCGGCCTGCACGTGGCGGCGGTGGTCATGGACTCCCTGCACGAGGGCGATCAACTGCTGCTCGGCGCCTCCAATCCGGTGCGCGACGCCGCGCTGGTCTCGTATCCGCGGCGCGGCGTCCGGGTGCTGTCGAATCGCGGCGTGGCCGGGATCGACGGCACGGTGTCGGCGGCGGTCGGCGCCGCGCTCGCGCACGCGGGCCGCACGGTCGCGTTCATGGGCGACCTGACCTTCCTGCACGACGCCTCGGGACTGCTCATCGGGCCCGGTGAACCGCGGCCCGAGGACCTCACCATCGTGGTCGCCAATGATGACGGCGGCGGCATCTTCGAACTCCTGGAACAGGGCGATCCGCAGTACGCGGGCGTCTTCGAGCGCATCTTCGGCACCCCGCACGGCATGGACCTGGCCGCACTGTGTGCCGCCTACCGCATCCCACACCGCCAGCTGGACCCGGCGCAATTGGCCGCGGCACTGACCGAGAGCGCGCACGGCATCCGCGTGCTGGAGGTGGCCACCGAGCGGTCGAGCCTGCGGGAACTGCACGCGACCGTTCGCGACGCCATCGGGAAGTAGCGCCGGCCTTCGGGAAGTGAAGTAGTGCAGCGGGTTCGGGGTTATTCCGCCGAACCCGGTTCGTCGTAGTCGTCGATCGGCACCGCGATGGCCTGTTCGACGAGGTCGCCTTCGGAGGCGGTCCAGCCGGAGTCTCCGGCGGGTACGGCGCCGATCTCGGTATCGGCGTCATCGAGCTGGTCGGAATCGATATCCCGGTCCGGATACGCCGGGACGTGCTGTTCGATGTAATCGGCCTCGGGAACGGCGTCGGCAGTGCGATCGGACATCGGAGCTCCTCTCCGCCGGGTGGGCCGCCCGGTACGGTCGGGCTGCTTCGAGAATGCGCCTCGGCCCGCTCGACGGCAACCGCCGTACTCACTCGTCCGGCAGCAGCACGTCCTCCGCCGGGTACTCGACCAGCGCCAATACCCGCCCGGACAGGAATCGCGCAGTGCGCACGGCGGTCCCGGTCCTGGTCACTTCGCTGACCTCCACCACGCCCCGCGCAATGCGGACCTCGACCTTCCGGCCCGCCCGCGTGGCGCTCACTTCGTAATTGCGAGACCCGTCACCGGTATCGACGACGATCTCCACTCGATCACCCTTCATCTCCCAATTCTCCTCGCCACCAGTACTTTTCGCCCCGTTACCGGTTAACAACTCGGTGTCGGCTGCAGGAATACGCCCGCGGTCGCGGCGAGGGTGGCGGCTTCGGCTGCCGCTTCGATCGCCCGGTCGTCGAGGGGGTCGCCGGTGTTGAGGAGGCGGTAGTAGAGGGGGGCGGAGACGGCGGCGAGGACGGCGCGGGGGTCGGTGGCGGAAGGGATTTCGCCGCGGGCGGCGGCGGCCGTGACGCAGGGGGACCATTCGGTGAGGCGGGTGTCGTAGAAGCGGTGCAGGGCGTCGGCGGCGGTGTCGTCGAGGGTGGCGGCGGCGATGACGGCGCGGAAGAGGCGGCCCTGGCGCGGGTCGGTGAGGGTGGCGGCGACCAGGCGGGCATTGGCCAGCAGATCGCCGCGCAGGGTGCCGGTATCGCTGTGCGGGAGTGAGGTTTCCGCCATCTCGGCGAGCAGGTCGGCGACCAGTCCGGCGGGGGTGCGCCAGCGGCGGTAGACGGTGGTCTTGCCGACGTCGGCGCGGGCGGCGACCTCGGTGAGGTCCAGGCCCGCGAAACCGTGTTCGGCGAGCAGATCGCCGGCGGCGCGCAGGACGGCCTCGCGGACGCGGGCGGTGCGTCCGCCCGGCCGGATCGAGCCGGGAGTGGTGTCCTGCGTCATAACGGGCCTCCAGTTCCATTTGCGTTGGGGCGAGTGTATCGTCGATCGGGTTAATGAAACTGTAGTTCCGTTAGGAGTAGGTCATGGAGTACCGCAGGCTCGGCGCATCCGGTCTCATGGTTCCGGCGCTCAGCTTCGGCGCGGGCACCTTCGGCGGTCGCGGCGAACTCTTCAGCGCCTGGGGCGACACCGACGCACAAGCGGCCCGCCGCATGGTCGACATCGCGCTGGACGCGGGCATCACCCTCTTCGACACCGCCGACGTCTATTCCGACGGCGCCTCCGAGGAAGTGCTCGGCGAGGCCATCCGGGGCCGCCGCGACCGAATGCTCATCTCCACCAAAGCCGCGCTGCCCACCGGACCCGGACCCGGCGAATTCGGTTCCGGCCGGGCCCGATTGATCACCGCCGTCGAGGACTCGCTGCGCCGCCTCGGCATCGACCACATCGACCTCTTCCAGCTGCACGCCTTCGACGCGGGCACCCCGGTCGAGGAAACCCTTGCCGCACTGGACGATCTGGTGCGCGCCGGCAAGATCCGCTACCTCGGCGCCTCCAACTTCGCGGGCTGGCAGCTCATGAAATCGCTCGCGGCCGCGGACCGCCACGGCTTCCCGCGCTACGTCGCACACCAGGTCTACTACTCGCTGGTCGGCCGCGACTACGAGTGGGAACTCATGCCGCTGGGCCGCGACCAGGGCGTCGGCGCGGTGGTGTGGAGTCCGCTCGGCTGGGGCCGGCTCACCGGGAAGATCCGGCGCGGGCAACCGCTTCCGGCGGGCAGCCGCCTGCACAAGACCAGCGAGGCCGGGCCGCCGGTGGACGACGAACTCCTCTACGACATCGTCGACGTGCTCGACGAACTGGCCGCCGAAACCGGCCGCAGCGTCCCGCAACTCGCCTTGAACTGGCTGCTGTCGCGGCCCACCGTATCCTCGGTCATCATCGGCGCGCGCAATGAAGAACAGCTGCGGCAGAACCTCGGGGCGATCGGCTGGAGCCTGGACGCCGAACAGCTGGCCCGGCTGGACAAGGCGAGCGCCGTCACCCCGCCGTACCCGTACTACCCCTACTACCGGCTGCCGGATTTCGCCCGGCTGAACCCGCCCGCCGTGTAGTCGGCGAGTTACGGCGCCGAATACAGTCCCTGCGCCAGCACCGGCCACGAGGCCTTCAGATCGTCCTGCCAGTAGCCCCACGAATGGGTGCCGCTGGCGCGGTAGACGAAGGTGGCGGGAATGCCCAGATCGTTCAGCCGGTGCTGCAGGGTGTGCGTGGACAGGTCGATATTCGCTTCGATGAACGCGCCCACCGCCACGGTTCGCGCATTGTCCTCGGGCTTTTCGAGCCGGAACTTACCGCCGGGCGCGTCATAGACACCGGGAATCCCATTACCGGTGGAGATGAAAAGATTTGTGCCGCGCAGTTTCCCGGCATGCACGGTCGGATCGTTCGCGACCCACAGCGGATTGTCGTCGGCGCCCCACATATTGGTGACCGTGCCGCCGCCCCAGTTGCCCACGGTGAGTTTCACCGCCTCCCGCCCGATGGGGTCGCTGGTCTGCGTGAGCCCGCTGTAAACGGCGGCGCTGCGGTACATTCCGGGATTGTCGATGACCGCGTCGAGCACCGGGATCCCGGACATGGACAGGCCCGCGATGGCGTTCACGCCATTGGTGCCGAGGGCGGCGTCGATCAGCGGCGGCAGTTCCTTGCTCAGGTAGGTGGCCCATTTGTTCACGCCGCCCATGGCCGGATCGGGTTGCAGCCAATCGGTGTAGAAGGTGAAGGCGCCGCCGATGATCTGCACGACATTGATGTTCTTGTCCGCCAGGAAATCCAGTGCGTCGGTGCGCAATTGCCAGGAGGCGTCGTCCACGCCGCCGCCCGCGCCATTCAGCAGGTAGAGGGCGGGTCGCGGGACGGAAGGGTCGGCGGGGCGTTCGACATCCACCGCGAAGCTGCGGTTCATGGCGGCGGAGTACACGGAGAGGCGGATATCGCGGGCGTCCTCGACCCGGATGTCCTCGATATAGGAACCGTCGTCCGACTTCAGCGCGGGGAGCGTCACCCCGGGGACGGAGATCGGGTCGGCGTGCGCGGGCGCGCCGCCGAGTCCGAGGATCGTGGCGGCCAGTACCGCCAGGGTCGGTCGCCCGCTGATCCGACGGTACAAATTGCCGCCCTTCAGGTCTCAGTACACGTCGCGTACGTACCTTTTCTCCGCGACCAGCTGTTTCCGGAACGCCAGCGCGGCCTCCGAGCTCAGCTTGCCGTGAATCCGCGCGATTTTCAGCAGCGTATCGTCCACGTCCTTGGCCATGCGCGAAGCATCACCGCACACATAGAAATAGGCGCCTTCCTGCAGCCAGGCCCACAGTTCCGCGCCGTGCTCGATCATGCGGTGCTGCACATAGATCCGCTCCCGCTGATCCCGGGAGAATGCCAGATCCAGCCGCGTCAGGAAGCCGGAACGGAACATGTCTTCCAGTTCGTCCCGGTAATAGAAGTGATCCCGGGCGCTCTGGTCACCGAAGAACAGCCAATTGCGGCCCGCATGGCCCAATGCGCGACGCTCCTGCAGAAAACCCCGGAACGGTGCGATACCGGTACCCGGACCGACCATGATCATGGGCGTATTCGGATCCATCGGCGGCCGGAAATGCGGCGCCTGCTGCAGGAAGATCGGCACTTCGGCACCGGCGCGATCGGCCAGGAAGGTGGAGCACACCCCGCCGCGCCGGGCGGCCGGATCCCCGTACCGCACCACGCTCACCGTCAACTGCACCTCGTGCGGGCTGACCAGCGGACTCGACGAAATCGAATACTGGCGTGGCTGCAGCTTCTTCAATGCGCCCAGCCACTCCACCAGATCGGCGCGGACCGGGAAATCCCGCAGCACGTCCACCGCCTGCCGGTCCCACAGATAGCCGTCGAGCTCGTTCCGATTGTCCCGTCGCAGCAATTTGGCCAGGTGCTGATCCGAATTCCGCTCCGCGGCAAAGGCCAGCAGATCGCCGCTGACCTTGGTGATGTCGTAATGCGTCCGCAATGCCTCGGCGAGAGTGAACTCCCGGCCGTCGAGTTCGACGATCCGGCTCCCGTCGAGGCCGGTGACCTCGAGCCACTCCGCCACCAGGACATCACAATTCGCGGGCCGGATCCCCAGCGAATCACCCACCTCGTATACCGCGGTACTGTCGCTGAGATCGAACCCGAACTGCCGCACCTCTTTCCCGGCCCGCGACAGCAATTCATTGCGCACCAGCGTCGCGGGCAGCGGCGCCTGCCGCGTGAAAGGTGCCGCCCCGGGCCGCCCGAGCGCGGGCGCCAAGGTGGCGAGCGACATCCGCGCATCGGCGCCGCCCGCGGCCCACACGCCGCCGGCGGAGGTGACCGCACCGACACCCGATGGGGACGTCCCGCCGGCGGTGGGCCACCCGCCGTCGCCCGGCGAGACCGCGCCCGGTGCTGCCGCGGTCGCAGGCCGTGCGTCGAAGCCGGATCCCGAGGCGGTGTCGGCGTGGCCGGGACTCGACGAGTTCGCTGTGCCCTCGGCCAGTGCCGTCACGATGTCTGCGACCCAGCGGTCGGAGAGATCGTCGTGGTCGGGTTCGCTGTCGACGCGGGGGAGGAGGCGGGTGGCGCCGCGGGCGGCGAGCATTTCGTCGAGTCTGCGGCCGTGGCCACAGAAATCGTCGTAGGAGGAGTCGCCGAGAGCGAAAACGGCGTAGCGGACGCCGGGCAGCCGAATCTCGCTGCCGGACAGCCGCTCCCAGAAGTCGGCCCCATTGTCGGGCGGGCCGCCGTCACCGAAGGTGCTCGTGATGATCAGGACATCGCCGTGCAGTTCGGCCAGTTCGGCGCCATCCATCTCGACCAGACGTGACGCGTGCCCGGACTCGGTCAACCGGGACGCCATATCCGCGGCCAGCTCCTCGGCGGTACCGGTCTGCGAGGCCCACAGCACGGTCAGGGTGCGAGTGGCAGAGTCTCCGGCCACACCGGCAGCAGGAACGCCGGCGGCGAGACCATTGGCAGGGCCGCCACTTGCAGGCAACCCGTTGCCGGAGAGGCCGTTCGAGGGCATCCCGTTGACGGGCAAGCCGTGCAAGGACAACCCGTTCGCAGGTGAGTCGTTCGAGTGCAAGCCGTTGGCAGACGACCCGTTCGAAGGCAACCCGTTGGCAGGTGAGCCGTTCGAGGGCCTTCCGTTCGAGGACAACCTATTGGCAGGTGAGCCGTTGGTGGGCAAGCCGTTCGCAGGGTCTCCGCTGGCCGGGCTGCTGGTGCCGGGGTGGCCGTTGGCAGGGTTGCCGTTGGTGGGAAGGCCGGGCGGGGGCGTGCCTGTACCGGGGATATCCGTGGCCGGCGGACCGGACGCTGCGGTGGCCGGTCCGGATGCCGCACTGCGCGAGTACATTCCGGCCAGCAGTCCGTCGATCCACACGCGGCTGCCCGGGGCGAACGGTGCGGAGTCCGGCAGCACCGGTACGGCGGTGATCGGCAGCGTCTGCAAGGCCGACAGATATCCGGCGAGGTAGATCCGCTCGATCTCACTCAGCGTCGGCACGGCGGCGGTGTCCAGTCCGAGCAGGATCGCCAGCGGATGCGGTCCGGCCGCCGGCGGATGCGCCGCGCCTTGTGGTTCGGCGGTGACCGGTTGGCCGGGTGCCGCGGCGGGCTGCACGGCGGGGGTGGGCAGGGTGTCGTGGGTGGTGTTCACGGCGGCCACTTTTCGCAGTCGTACGGCGCAGACCTTGAACTCGGGTTGCAGTGAGTCCGGATCCACGGCGTCGTTGGTGACGGCGTTGATGGTCAGGTATTCGCCCTGTTCGTCGTTCCAGTGGAAGGGGGCGAAGCAATTGCCGGGGAGGACGCGGTCGCTGACGACCGCGGGGAGTACGGCCCGGCCGCGGCGGGAGGCGATCTCGATCTGATCGCCCGCACCGATTTCGAGTCGTATCGCATCGTCCGGATGGATTTCGACGAACGGGCGTCCGTTGAGTTTGTTCAGCCGCGCGATCTTGCCGGTCTTGGTCATGGTGTGCCACTGGTGTTGCAGGCGACCGGTATTGAGGATGAACGGGTGATCCTCGTCCGGCATCTCGGCGGGCAGCAGGTGCGGGCGCGGCAGGAAGACGGCCCGCCGGCTGGGGGTGGCGAAGGCCAGGCGCGGGGTGCGGCCGCCGGCGTCGGTGAACAGGTCCTGGCTGACGCCGTCGTTGAGGTAGCGGATCGGGTTGCGCCGCACCGCCGGATCGGGGCACGGCCACTGCGCGGGGCCTTCGCGCAGCATCTCGTAGCTGATGCCGCGGAGGTCGTATCCGGTCTTGGGGTTCGCGAATCCGCGGATCTCGTCGAAGATCTCGGCGCTGGAGGCGTAGTCGAAGCCGGGGAAGCCCATGGCGGTCGCCACCTGGGAGATCAACTGCCAGTCCGGTCGCGCGTCCCCGACCGGCGGCAGCGCTTGCCGCATCAGGGTCAGGGTGCGTTCCGAACTCACCATGACGCCGTCGGTCTCGGCCCACAGGGCGGCGGGCAGCAGCAGGTCGGCGTAGGCGTTGGTGGCGTTGTCGGTGTACACGTCCTGCGTGATCACCAGTTCGGCGGCCTCCAGACCGGCGATGACGTTCTTCCGATTGGCCATGGAGGCAACGGGATTGGAGCAGATGATCCAGCAGGCCTTGATATCGCCGTCGGCGAGTCCGCGCCACATGTCGACGGTGCCGGGCCCGCCCTGACTGCGCAGGCTGCCCGGTTCCAGTCCCCACGCGGTTTCCACGAACGCGCGATCCGGGGGTGCGAGCACGCTGCGCTGACCCGGTAGTCCCGGTCCCATGTAGCCCATTTCGCGGCCGCCCATGGCGTTCGGCTGCCCGGTGAGCGAGAAGGGCCCGCTGCCGGTGCGGCAGATCGCGCCGGTCGCGAGGTGCAGGTTGCAGAGGGCGTTGGTGGTCCAGGTGCCGTGCGTGGACTGGTTGACGCCCATGGTCCACAGCGACATCCATTCGCCCGCCGCGCCGATCATCGCGGCGGCGGTGCGGATATCCGCTTCGGCCAGTCCGGTGATGGCGGCGACCAGGTCGGGCGGGTATTGGGCCAGGAATTCCGGCATCCCCTCCCAGCCCTCGGTGTGCTCGGCGATGAACTGCGCGTCGATGTTCCCGTTCTCGACCAGCAGGTGCAGGATCCCGTTCAGCAGTGCGAGATCCGTACCGGGTTTGAGCTGCAGGAACAGGTCGGCCTTGGCGGCGGTGTCGGTGCGCCGCGGATCCACCACGATGAGTTTCGCGCCCGCTTTGAGCCGATCGGCCATGCGCAGGAACAGGATCGGATGGCAGTCGGCCATATTCGCGCCGATGACGAAGAACAGGTCGGCGTGATCGAGATCGTCATACGATCCGGGCGGCCCGTCCGCGCCGAGCGACTGCTTGTAGCCGGTGGCGGCGCTGGCCATGCAGAGCCGCGAATTGGCTTCCATGTGCACGGTCCGGATATGGCCCTTGGCCAATTTCGTTGCCACGTACTGGGCTTCGATGGACATCTGCCCGGATACGTAGAGCGACACGGCATCCGGTCCGTGCTCGTCCAGGATGGCGCGTAGTCGTTCGGCGGCCTCGCGGACGGCTTCGTCGACCGGTACGGGTATCGGCGGCTGCCCGCGTTCGGGCCGGCGGTGGGCGGATTCCATGCGCCCCGGGGTCCGCATGAGGTCGGCGTGCGTGGCGCCCTTGGTGCACAACCGGCCGCTGTTGACCGGATGCTCCTTGTCGCCGCCCAATGTGGCGATGACCGGGAGGCCGAGGTCACCGGTCCTGGTTTGCAGCGTGATTCCGCAGCCCACCCCGCAGTACGAGCACACGGTCCGGGTGCTGTGCGAGGCAGTCGAATCGGGCATGGTTCCGATCTTCGTCACCCCTGGTTGCGCCGGATTTACCGAACGTTATCGCGAGGTGACATTCCGCCTCACATCTGGTTTCCGCAACGGTGAGGAACGCCCGATCGCGGGCCGGACAACATCCTAACCGAGCTTGTACCCCCGGTGCAGCGCGACGATGCCGCCGGTGAGATTGCGCCACCGCACCGCTGACCAGCCCGCATCGGCGATGCGCAGGGCCAGCTGCGGCTGCGTCGGCCAGGCCCGGATGGACTCGGCCAGATAGACGTAGGCGTCCGGATTCGAGCTGACCCGTTCCGCCACCCAGGGCAGCGCCTTCATCAGGTATTCCATGTACACCGTGCG
This sequence comes from Nocardia sp. NPDC088792, assembly GCF_044750615.1. NCBI lineage: Bacteria > Bacillati > Actinomycetota > Actinomycetes > Mycobacteriales > Nocardiaceae > Nocardia > Nocardia sp. NPDC088792. The sequence goes on along the minus strand of NZ_JBIVKC010000002.1, from coordinate 1,724,079 downwards.
GAAGGGCGCGAGGGTCGGCGTCGAGAACTCCGCCACCACCAGCCGGCCGCCCGGCTTGGTGACCCGCAGCATCTCGCGCAGCGCGAGATCCGGGTCGGACACATTGCGCAGGCCGTACGAGATGGTCACCGCGTCGAAGGAGTCGTCGGCGAACGGCAGCGCCATGGCGTCCCCGGCGACCATCGGCACATTGCGGAAGCGGCCGGCGGAGAGCATGCCCTGCGAGAAGTCCGCGGCCACACACCACGCACCGGATTTGGCGAGCTCGACCGTCGAAACCCCGGTCCCCGCGGCCAGATCCAGGACCCGCTCGCCGGGACGCAGGGCCAGCGCCTTACGCGTCACCCGCCGCCAGTAATAGTCCTGCCCGGCCGAGAGCACCGTGTTCGTGATGTCGTATCGCTTCGCGACTCCATCGAACATGGACGCAACCTCGTGCGGTTGCTTGTCCAGCGAGGCCCGAACCAATTCCCGCCGCTCTGTTTTCGCCACGAGTCGAACACTACTGGCCGGTGCGAGCACGCGACCATCGCGTCCGGGCGCGATCCACGCGCGTCCGCACCGCGGCCAGCCACAGCTGCGGCGGCGAACCCAGCAGCCACAATGCGGGGATGGCGAGCAGCCACGCCACCACGATCACCGACGCGGCCGGGATGATGGCGACACGCGCATCGCGACCCGCCACGCGTACGAGATCGGGATCGCTGCGCCGGTATTCGACATTGATGCGTTCCCCGACCGTCAGCTTGGTCGGGTACAGCACACCGGTTTTCGGATTGTGCGTCTCCCCGTCCGGCGTGACGAAGATGACCGCGGACCGCAAACGTCCCGCCGACAGCACTTCCGCGCTGGTCACGCCCTCGTCGGAGGAGATCAGGTGGTCATCGCGCCAGGCGGCCAGCACCAACAGCACCGCGAGCACACTCACCGCCACCGCGGCGACGATCACCGAGATCCGGGCACGCCGCAGCCGTACGGCCCGTCGTCGCGCGGGATCCTCGGCCTGCTGCACGATGCTGGCAGACTGGCTAGTTTCCGACACTTCACCAGGCTATTCCACGACTCGGCTACCGTTGCCGCCATGTCCCGTAAATTCAGCTTCACCGTGCAGTACAGCGTCCCGGTCGAAGAGCTTCACCGGGCACTTACCAACGACGAGATGTGGCAGGCCCGCTTCGAAGGCGCGTCCACCGCAACGCTGGACCTCTCCCACCCGGACGGGCCCGGCACCATTTGTATCCATATGACCGAAAAAGCTCCCGAAGACCAGATTCCCGGCATCGTCAAGAAGGTGCTCAAGAGCGAACTCCAGCTGGAGCGCACCGACACCTGGGGCCCGCTCGACGGCGACACCGCCAAGGGCAGCTTCCACGGCAAGTCCGGCGGCATCACCACCGAAATGCAGGGCACCTTCGAATTGCGGCCCGCCGCCGAGGGTTCCGAACTCGAGGCCACCGGCACCGTGGACGTGAAGGTCCCGCTGGTCGGCGGCGCCATCGAACCGCTGGTCGAGAACCTGCTCAAGAAGGTCATGAACAGCGAGCGCAAGTCCGTCGAAAACTGGTTCGCCGCACAGAACGCGTAGTACCCGCCGTGGGGTCCGGGGGCGACACCCCGGACCCTCGAGCGGCCCGGCACGCTACTGCGGGCCGAAATCGCCGCCCTCGTAAGGCCGCTGCTCCACCAGCACCAGCCAGTTGCCGGAGTTGTCGCGCAGGATCGCCTCCACGCCGTACGGGCGCTCCGACGGCGGCTGCACGAAATCCACGCCCTTCGCGGTGAGTTCCTCGTAGGCCTTGTGACAGTCGTCGGTGCTCAACCCCAGCGCACCGTGCGTGCCATTGGCCATGGAACGCCGGATGGCCTCGGACAGCGCCTCGTCCAGCGGGGGACCGGGAACCATGAGGGTCACCTCCAGCTCCGGATGATCGGGGTGCGCCACGGTCACCCAGCGGAAACCATTGTCGCCCATGGTCACATCGGTGGTTTCGACGAAGCCGAGCTTGTCGACGTACCACTCCTTGGCGGCGGTCTGATCGGTCACGTAGACGGTTACGAGCGAGACATTCTTGATGATCGGCATGGCTCCAGGCTATGAACGTGCGCCGCCCGGATGCTTCTCCGAAATTGCTGTGTCGTATTTGCCGTGCCCCGGCTGTGTCGCATTTGCCATGCCACGGCTGTGTCGAAGATTGCCTTGACCGATCCCGTCGTGAGTGTGACGTAACCCGCACGAAACGGCTCGGAAAGCCGAGATCAACAATCAACCACCAGTCTCGACTGCAGCAAACAGCTCGCGAAGCCGGATCGAGGAGTTTTGGTGGTCGAAGTGGATACCCGCGCGGCGAATACCGTCGCCGCGACCAAGGAGACGCTGGAGGACTACACCCTCCGGTTCGCCCCGCGCAGTTACCGCAAATGGAGCCCCGCCGTGGTCGGCGTCTCCGCCCTGGGCGGCATCGCCTACCTCGCCGACTTCTCCATCGGCGCGAACATCGGCATCGCCAACGGCACCGGCAACGCGCTGCTCGGCATCGGCATCTTCGCGATCGTGGTGATGCTCACCGGTTTCCCGCTGGCCTATTACGCCGCGCGCTACAACATCGACCTGGACCTGATCACCCGCGGCAGCGGATTCGGCTACTACGGGTCGGTCATCACCAATATCGTGTTCGCCTCGTTCACCTTCATCTTCTTCGCGCTCGAGGGCTCCATCATGGCGCAGGGCCTGAAACTCGGCCTGCACGTGCCGCTTCCGATCGGCTACCTGGTGTCGACGCTGATGATCTTCCCGCTGGTCATCTACGGCATGAACACGCTCGCCAAACTGCAGGTGTGGACCACCCCGCTGTGGCTCGTGCTGATGGTGCTGCCGTTCGCGTTCCTGCTGGTGCGGCACCCGGATTCGGTGAGCTCCTTCCTGGCCTACGGCGGTAAGGACGGGCAGGGCGTGAGCCTGGCCGGTGCGCTGCTGGCGGCCGGCGTCTGTCTCTCGCTCATCGCGCAGATCGCCGAACAGATCGACTACCTGCGTTTCATGCCGCCGAAAACCCCGGAGAACAAGCGCAAGTGGTGGGGCTGGATGCTGCTGGCCGGACCCGGATGGGTGCTGTTCGGCGCCATCAAGCAGGTGGTCGGCCTGTTCCTCGCCGTCTACCTGATCGCGAATCTGCCCGGCGCTCAGGACATCGCGAACCAGCCGGTGCACCAGTTCCTCGAGATCTACCGCGACATGATGCCGTCCTGGCTGGCCATGACCCTCGCCGTGGCGCTTGTCGTCATCAGCCAGATCAAGATCAATGTGACCAATGCGTATTCGGGTTCGCTGGCGTGGACCAACTCCTTCACCCGCGTCACCAAGACCTACCCGGGCCGGCTGGTGTTCCTGGCGTTGAATCTGGTCATCGCGCTGATCCTGATGGAAGCCAATATGTTCGACTTCCTGAACAATATTCTCGGCTTCTACGCCAACTGCGGTATCGCCTGGATCGTCACCGTCGCAACGGATATCGCGGTCAACAAGTACGCGTTGAAGATCTCGCCCAAGCAGCCGGAATTCCGGCGCGGCATGCTCTACGACTTCAACCCGGTCGGCCTGGTCGGCTTCGGCCTGTCGGCGGCGCTGTCGATCATGACCTTCTTCGGGCTCTTCGGTGACACCCTGAAGCCGTACTCGCCGATCGTCGCCGTGGTGGTGTCGTTCGTCGCCACCCCGCTGACCGCCGTTCTCACCAAGGGCAAGTACTACCTGCGCCGCGACCACGACGGCATCGACCTGCCCATGTTCGACGAGCACGGCAACCCGTCGGGGGAGACACTGACCTGCGCGGTCACCGGACTCGACTTCGAACGGCCGGACATGATCGCCTCCCCGGTCCCCGGGCCGGAGGGCGAAATCCAGTACATCTCGTCACTGGCGCTCTCGACCGACAAGAGCGGCCTGCACGTCCTGCCGCCGAAATAATCGCTACAGCAACGGTTTCCGATCCGAGAGACCGTGCATGAAAACGTAGCAACCAGGAATATGGGGCGCGCCCTCGGAGACGAACTTCGCTTGATACTCCGAGGGCGACATCCCCACCAGCTCGGTGAATTTCCGGCTGAACGAACCGAGGCTGCTGTAACCGACCAGCATGCAGGTCTCGGTCACCGTGATATTGGTGGCGCGCAACAGATCCTGTGCGCGTTCGATGCGCCGCTCGGCCAGATACACGGCCGGAGTCTTTCCGTAGGTCGCCGCGAAACAGCGCAGGAAGTGATATTTCGACACTCCCGCCGCGGCCGCGAGCTCGTCCAGGTCCAGCGGTTCCGCGTAATGCCGGTCCGCCAGATCGCGGGCCCGCCGCAGATGCGGCAGCAGATCTTCCGGCACCGGCCGGGGTGTGGCGGGGGCGCGGCGGGCGGCCCGGGTGCTCGAACCCGGAACCGGCCCCGCCTCGCCGCCGCTCATGAGAAGGGCTGCAGTTTGTCGAAACGCATGGACGCGCGGCCCGCGCCCCGCCACAGTTTGGCGGTCAGATCGAGGTCCTCGTCGGTCACCAGATTGCCCATGACGCGAACCGCGGTGCGCTGCAGGAGCTTCGAACGCATCACCGGCGGGCCGCCCAGCGGTACCGCGCGCGGATGCGTGGCCAGCGCCGCCAGCCGGCGCGCCACCGAATAGGTGCGGCCGTAGCGGGCGCGCAGCATTTCCGGCCAGATGCGGGTGAGATCCGGCTCGTCGAGGATACCGGCCAGCATGTGCCCGCCCTCCAAGCCGTAGTCGATGCCCTCGCCGTTCAGCGGATTCACGCAGCCCGCCGCATCGCCGACCAGGACCCAGTTGCGCCCGGCCACATTCGACACCGCGCCCCCCATGGGCAGCAACGCCGACGCCACCGCCCGCGCCTCACCCTCGAAACCCCACTCCCGGCGGCGCTCCGAGACATAGTGCTGCAGCAGCGGTTTCAACGCGATGTGCGAGGGCCGCTTCTCGGTGGCCAGCGAACCGACGCCGATGTTCACCTCGCCATTGCCGAGCGGGAACACCCAGCCGTAGCCGGGCACCAATTCGCCTGCGGCATCCCGCAATTCGAGGTGTGAGGTGATCCACTGATCATCGGAGCGCTCCGACCTGATGTAGGCGCGCGCCGCGGTCCCGTACGCGTACTGCCGATGCCAGGTGCGGCCCAGCAGTTTCCCGACCGGCGACCGCACCCCGTCCGCCACGATCAGCGTATTGCAGGACACCGCACGCAGCCCGGACTCGGTCTTGACGCTGACCCCGGTGACCCGGCCGCCGTCCCGCGCGACCTCCACCACCTTGGCGCCCTCCACCATGTGTGCCCCCGACTTCACCGCGGTCTCCCGCAGCTTGTCGTCGAGTTCGGTACGCGGCACGGCACTTCCGTACGCCGGGAACGACCCGTCCGGCCAGGGCAGCAGCGCCTCCCGCCCGAACCCGGCCATCCGCAGGCCCCTGTTCACCGTGTGCAGCCGCACCCAATCCCCGAGCCCGAGATGCTCGAGCTCGGCGGTCGCACGCGGTGTCAGCCCGTCACCGCAAGTCTTGTCGCGAGGAAAGACGGCGGAGTCCGTCAGCAGCACGTCCCGCCCGGCGCGTGCGGCCCAGGCCGCCGCCGCCGATCCGGCCGGTCCGGCCCCCACGACCAGCACGTCAGCGTGCGCGGGCAACACATCCGACGATTTCCCCTGCTCGGCCGCGCCATCCGGTGAACCCATGGCTTCAATACTTGCAGCACATCACGATCGGTGTCGACGCGGATCACCTCACGCCACCCAGTGGGGAATCGAACACGCCACTGTTCTCTCCGTCGCACTACGGTGGTGTGCATAGGGGGTGAGTGCCCCACACGCTAGGTTCTTTGCGTGGGGTCGGACGCGGCACTGGGAGATGGAATGAGCGCATCGGCTGTGAGCGATGAGAGCACCGTGGTTGCGGGGGTCGATCTTGGCGACCCCGATCTCGCCGCCACCGTGCGTAAAGGCCTGGTCGAAGTCGAAGACCTGCTGATCACCGAACTGTCCGACGGCGAGGAATTCCTCCAGGAAGCGGCCCTGCATCTCGCCAAGGCCGGCGGCAAGCGGTTCCGCCCGCTGTTCACCATCCTCACCGGCCAGCTCGGTCCCGACCCGACCAGCCCCGACCTGATCACCGCGGGCACCGTCGTCGAACTCGTGCACCTGGCCACCCTCTACCACGACGACGTCATGGACGAGGCCTCGCTGCGCCGCGGCGCCCCCAGCGTGAACTCCCGCTGGGGCAACAGCGTCGCCATCCTGGCCGGCGACTACCTGTTCGCGCACGCCTCCCGCCTGGTGTCCACCCTCGGCCCGGACGCGGTGCGCATCATCGCCGAAACCTTCGCCGAACTGGTCACCGGCCAGATGCGGGAGACCATCGGCGCCAAGCAGTCCCAGGATCCGGTCGAGCACTACCTGCGCGTGGTGTGGGAGAAGACGGGTTCGCTGATCGCCGCCTCGGGCCGTTTCGGCGGCACCTTCTCGGGCGCGAGCCTCGACCATGTGGAACGCCTGGCCCGGCTCGGCGACGCGGTCGGCACCGCCTTCCAGATCTCCGACGACATCATCGACATCTCCTCGGTGTCCGAGCAGTCCGGCAAGACCCCCGGCACCGACCTGCGCGAGGGCGTGCACACCCTGCCCGTCCTGTACGCGCTGCGCGACGAGGGCTCCGAGGGCGACCGCCTGCGCAAGCTGCTCGCGCACCCGCTGCAGACCGACGCCGAGGTGGAAGAGGCCCTGGACCTGCTGTCCCGCTCCCGCGGCATGGTGCTGGCCAAGGAGAAGCTGCACGGCTACGCGGACATCGCGCACGCCGAACTCTCGGCCCTGCCGAGCGGCCCCGCCAACGAAGCCCTCGAACAGCTGGTCCGCTACACCATCGAACGCGTCGGGTAGAGATCCTCGGGAACTTCCGCCCGCATGTCTATCGTTGACCTGGTGTAACACCCTCAAGGAAACACCTTCGAGGTTCGCGGCCGTCTCGATTCTGGACTGAGTGGAGCGGAGGAGCGAAGCGGAGGAGCGGAGGGAGGGAAGAATCGAGACTTCCACGGCACCCACCACCCTGGGCCTGCCGCGAACACGCCCGGAGCGAAGCGGAGGGCAATATGCACAGCTATGCGAACGGGTTCAAGACGTTCGGGTTGCTGGTCGGCATGTCGGCGTTGATCGTGTTCGCGGGTGCGCTGTTCCGCAATCCCACGATCCTGATCCTGTCGATCGTGCTGGCCGTCGGCATGAACGCCTACGCCTACTTCAACAGCGACAAGCTGGCCTTGAAGGCCATGCACGCGCAACCGGTGAGCGAGCTGGAAGCCCCGGTCATGTACCGCATCGTGCGCGAGTTGGCCACGGCCGCACGCCAACCCATGCCGCGGCTCTACATCAGCCCCACCAACGCCCCCAATGCGTTTGCCACCGGCCGCAATCCGCGCAATGCCGCGGTCTGCTGCACCTCCGGCATCCTGCAGATCCTCGACGAGCGGGAACTGCGCGCGGTGCTGGGGCACGAACTGTCGCACGTCTACAACCGCGACATCCTGATCTCCTCGGTCGCGGGCGCGCTGGCGTCGGTCATCTCCGGTCTCGCCAACCTGGCCTTCTTCGCGGGCGCCTTCGGCGGCGGCAATCGCAATGGCGAAGGCCCGAATATCATTGGCATCCTGCTGGTTTCGCTGCTGGGACCGATCGCGGCCACGCTCATCAAACTGGCCGTCTCCCGCTCCCGCGAATACCAGGCCGACCAGGACGGCGCGGAGCTCACCGGCGACCCGCTGGCGCTCGCGTCCGCGCTGCGCAAGCTGGAACGCGGCACCCAGGCCGCCCCGCTGCCCCCGGAGCCGCAGCTGACCGCACAGTCGCACCTGATGATCGCCAACCCGTTCCGCAACGGCGACAAGATGGCGCGCTGGTTCTCCACCCACCCCCCGATGGCGGATCGCATCGCCCGCCTGGAGGAGATGGCGGGCGGCAACCGCCGCTACTGAACCAAAAATAAGGGGGTCCGGGGGCATGGCCCCCGACCCCTCGTTCCGGGATGTGGGGCGCGGCCCCACCGACCCTTCCGCGGCTAGCGGTAGTTGACGAACTGCAGCGCGATCTCGAAGTCCGCGCCCTTGAGCAGCGAGATGACGGCCTGCAGATCGTCGCGGCTCTTGCTGGAAACCCGCAGCTCCTCGCCCTGAATCTGCGCTTTCACGCTCTTCGGGCCCTCATCGCGGATCTTCTTGGAGATCTTCTTCGCATTCTCCGAAGTGATGCCCTGCACCAGGGTGCCTGTGATCTTGTACACCTTGCCGGAGGCCTGCGGGTCGCCGGCGTCGAACGCCTTCAGCGAGATGTCGCGGCGAATCAGCTTCTCCTTGAACACGTCCAGCGCCGCCTTCACGCGCTCCTCGGCATTGGCGGTGAGGATGATCTTCTCCTCGCCCGACCATTCGATGCTGGCGTCGGTGCCGCGGAAGTCATAGCGCTGGCTCAGCTCCTTGGAGGCTTGGTGCAACGCGTTGTCCACCTCCTGGCGATCGATCTTGCTGACGACATCGAACGACGAATCGGCCACGCTCATGCTCCTGTCCGAGATCGGAAAGTAGGGGGGTTCGAACGCCGACGCTAGCTCGTCCGGCATGGCCTTGGCCAGCTGGTTTGCATTGCGGGCGGGGGTTCGATGTATTCTCGTCACCGCGCCGCAAGGCGTCCCACGGCAGATTGCCCGAGCGGCCAATGGGAGCGGACTGTAAATCCGTCGGCGAAAGCCTACGTAGGTTCGAATCCTACATCTGCCACCGAGAACCCCCTGGAGATCATCTTCGGGGGGTTCTTGCATTTCCGGGTGCCGATCGCGTGCCGAACCGGTCGGTCAACGCCGAAAGATGACTCTGACCAGCCGGTTTGGAGTCCGGGTCGGGTGTTGTGTAATCTCGTTCAAGTCGTCAGCGCCCCGGCGAAGTTCCGGAGCGAAGTAGACATGCCCCCTTAGCTCAGTCGGCAGAGCGTTTCCATGGTAAGGAAAAGGTCAACGGTTCGATTCCGTTAGGGGGCTCGCCGGATTGCCGGTGGTGACCGACTCGGCTTCTCGTGCAGGACCCGGGACATCCCCGCCGTCAGCCCGCACATGATGGCGGTGTAGCTCAGTCGGTAGAGCAAACGACTCATAATCGTTGTGTCGCCGGTTCAAGTCCGGCCATCGCTACATATCTGATATTCCAATCAGGCTGTCCGGAAGGGAAGGCAATCGTGGCCGCGAAGTCCACTGATATCCGGCCAAAGATCACCTTGGCCTGCGAGCAGTGCAAGCACCGTAACTACATCACCAAGAAGAACCGGCGTAACGACCCGGACCGCCTCGAGCTGAAGAAATTCTGCCCGAACTGCGGTACCCACCGGGCGCACCGCGAGTCTCGCTAAAACAACCCCGCGCGATCTACCGCGTGGAAGAAGTGCCGGATCGGCAAGCTGCTTCGTCCCCCATACAAGGGGACAGTGGCCCCGATTCGGCACTTGGTGTATATAGCGGTGGTTCAGCGCTCCGCCCGATCCCCTCCGGGATCAGATAAGGGACTTCCTCCGTGACGATCAACACCGAGACCGATCAGGTCGAAACAAGCGAGGGCTTCGACCCCGCTGCCCACGCCGCCGCCATGGTCGGCCATCACTACCGCGTCGACGACTACTACGAGGTCGGCCGCGAGAAGGTGCGTGAGTACGCCCGCGCCGTGCAGGACTACCACCCCGTCCACTGGGACGAGGACACCGCGCGTGCCCACGGCCACGACGGACTGGTCGCCCCGCTCACTTTCATCTCCCTGGTCGGAATCCTGGCCCAGCGCAAGCTCTTCGAGCAGATGATCACCGGCTACGACCTGAGCCAGATCATGCAGACCGATCAGATCCTGGAATTCCACCGGCCCATCAAGGCCGGCGACCAGCTCTCCTGCATCGTCTACCTGCACTCCTTCCGGCAGGCCTTCGGCGGCGACATCATCGTCACCAAGAACGACGTGGTCGCGCAGAACGACGAGCTCGTCCTCACCACCTACACCACCCTCATCGGCCGCAGCGGCGGTGACATCGACCCCAATATCGGTGACGCCGTACGCAATGTGCTCATGCACGGCATCGGCCCGGACGAGCGCCCCGAACACCAGCCGGGCAGCATCGAGGTGCCCCCGGCGCCGCCCGCGATCGAGGTCGCGGTCACCGGCAAGATCGTCGCGAGCCCGCGCGCCGCGCTCCGCTTCGAGGACATCGCCGCCGGCGACGAACTCCCCCCGCGCCTCGTCAGCCTCACCCGCGGCGATCTGGTGAACTACGCCGGCGTCTCCGGCGACGCCAACCCGATCCACTGGAGCGACGATGTCGTGAAGCTGGTCGGCCTGGAAAACGTTGTGGCACACGGCATGCTGACCATGGGCCTGGGCGGCGGCTTCGTCACCTCCTGGCTCGGCGACCCGGGCGCGGTGAAGGAATACAACGTCCGCTTCACCAGCCCCGTCTACGTGCCCGCCGAACGCCCCGCGGAGATCGAATACACCGGCAAGGTGAAGTCCGTCGACCCGGAGACCCGCACCGCCGTGATCGCCATCGTGGCGAAGTCGGCGGGCCGCAAGATCTTCGGCCGTGCCACCGCAACAGTCCAGCTGGCCTGACCCCGCACCGGATCACACAACCCCGGTATCCCGCTACCGCGCGGCGACGCCCCGATTGGCGATCGCCGCGCGCGGTAACGTAGACTCGGGAATCTGGGGTCACCAGCCAATGCGCGCTGCTCCGAGGAGCGGCGCGTATGTTGTGTGAAAACCCGTGTACAACTGAATAGAACAGTGGCTGGATACATACAGCGTCCAGCCGAAGGGGCGTAGCTCAACTGGCAGAGCAGCGGTCTCCAAAACCGCAGGTTGCAGGTTCAAGTCCTGTCGCCCCTGCCCTGGATGCCTACGAAGAGAGGATCGACGTGAGCGACGAGCGGGACACTCGCCACGAAGATGGCGACGACACCGCCGCAGTGGCTCGGCCGAGCGGCAAACGGTCCGCGCGGCGTTCGCGCGCCGCGTCGTCCAGCGCCGTCGCGACGATCGAACGACCCTCTGCGTCGGACAAGGCAACCACCAAGTCCGGCAAAGACAAGAAGGCCGGTCGGAGCGGTACGGGCAATCCCTTCAAGCGCCTGGTGAAGTTCCTCAAGGAAGTTGTTGCGGAGCTACGCAAGGTCATCTGGCCCAACCGCAAGCAGATGGTCACCTATACGAGCGTTGTCCTGGTGTTCGTGGTCTTCATGGTCGCGTTCATCAGCGGGTTGGATCTGGCGTTCATCAAGGGTGTCAACTGGCTCTTCGGCTAGCTGACGGTCGGCGCCGGATAACCGGTCCCCGCCGGAAGCGGGGGCGGGGCCATCCGCCGGGTTCATCCATAACACCCGGCGCGCAGAGGATTACGTGACGACTAAGGAAGCGAGTGCCCCAGTGAGCACCCCGGAGAACGGTACAACCGAGGAATTCCAGGTTGACGAGACGGAGACGGTGGAAGAGACCATCGTCGACGACGTCGACTTCGCGGACGCCGACGACGAGACCGCTCCGGAGCAGCCTGCCGCCGAGCTCGCCGATCCTGCCGACGACGAACCGGCCGATCCCGTGGCCGAGATGACCGCCGCGCTGCGCCGCGCGCCCGGCGACTGGTACGTCATCCACTCCTATGCCGGTTACGAGAACAAGGTGAAGACCAATCTCGAGACCCGCGTGCAGAACCTCGGTCTCGAGGACTACATCTTCCAGGTCGAGGTCCCGACCGAAGAGGTCACCGAGATCAAGAACGGCCAGAAGAAGAACGTCAACCGCAAGGTGCTGCCGGGCTACATCCTGGTCCGCATGGACCTGAACGACGAGTCCTGGGGCGCGGTCCGCAACACCCCCGGTGTCACCGGTTTCGTCGGCGCGACCTCGCGCCCGTCGCCGCTGTCCATCTCCGATGTGGTGAAGTTCCTGGTCCCGGCCGCGCAGCAGAAGAAGGCCGCGCCGGCCACCGCTGCCGCTGCCGCCGGCGGATCGGGCGAGACCGCGGTCGCCAAGCCGATCATCGAGGTCGACTTCGAGGTCGGCGAGTCGGTCACCGTCATGGACGGCCCGTTCGCGACGCTCCCGGCCAGCATCTCCGAGGTCAATGCCGAACAGCAGAAGCTGAAGGTGCTGGTCTCGATCTTCGGTCGCGAGACCCCGGTCGAACTCGGGTTCACGCAGGTCGCCAAGATTTAATCGCGAAGAGGCGGTGGCCCGGGTTCGCCCCGGTGTCACCGCCTTTTTCGCGTTCGCATAGACTTGTGGGGTTGTGCCTGTGCCCATGCTCGATCTTCGAGCGGGCCGGGCGCATGTCCCGGAAGAGGCTTACGGGAATCCGTAAGGAACCTAACCAAGGAAGAAAGATGCCCCCGAAGAAGAAGAAGGTCTCTGGGCTCATCAAGCTCCAGATCAAGGCTGGTATGGCCAACCCGGCTCCGCCGGTCGGTCCGGCGCTGGGTCAGCACGGCGTCAACATCATGGAGTTCTGCAAGGCGTACAACGCGGCGACCGAGTCGCAGCGCGGCGACGTCGTCCCGGTCGAGATCACGGTCTACGAAGACCGCTCGTTCGACTTCAAGCTGAAGACGCCGCCCGCCGCGCGTCTGCTGCTGAAGGCCGCCGGAATCCAGAAGGGTTCGGCCGAGCCGCACCGCCTGAAGGTCGCGCAGATCACCATGGACCAGGTCCGGGAGATCGCCAAGACCAAGCAGACCGACCTGAACGCCAACGACGTCGACGCCGCGGCGAAGATCATCGCAGGCACCGCCCGCTCGATGGGTATCACCATCGCGGAGTAGGGCTCCGCGGCGAGCGCGTCAGGCCCGGAGGCGGAAGCCTGCGTAACCACGCAGGGCCCGCGATCGCCGCAGTAGTTACTGAGCTCTTGTGGGAGGGACCGCCTGTCCCGCACCACTTCTGACTTAGACAAGGACAGATAATCATGGCAAAACGAAGCAAGGCTTATCTCGAGGCGGCCGCCAAGGTCGACCGCGCCGCGCTCTACGCTCCGCTGGCCGCCGCGCGCCTGGCGAAGGAGACCGCGACCACCAAGACCGACGCGACCGTCGAGGTTGCCGTCCGTCTGGGCGTCGACCCGCGCAAGGCGGACCAGATGGTCCGTGGCACCGTCAACCTGCCGCACGGCACCGGCAAGACCGCGCGCGTCATCGTGTTCGCGGTCGGCGACAAGGCCGCCGAGGCCGAGGCCGCCGGTGCGGACGCCGTGGGCGCCGAGGATCTGATCGAGCGCATCCAGGGCGGCTGGCTGGACTTCGACGCCGCGATCGCGACCCCGGACCAGATGGCCAAGGTCGGTCGTATCGCGCGTGTGCTGGGCCCGCGTGGCCTGATGCCGAACCCGAAGACCGGCACCGTCACCCCCGATGTCACCAAGGCTGTCAACGACATCAAGGGCGGCAAGATCAACTTCCGCGTCGACAAGCAGGCCAACCTGCACTTCGTCATCGGCAAGGCTTCCTTCGACGACAAGAAGCTGGCCGAGAACTACGGCGCCGCCCTCGACGAGATCCTGCGTGTGAAGCCCTCCACTGCGAAGGGCCGCTACGTCAAAAAGGTGACCTTCTCGACGAACACCGGACCGGGCATCCCGGTGGACCCGAACCGCACCCGCAACTTCGCCGAAGAGGACTGACCTCGCCGGCGCGGTAACGCGTAGCAACGCAAGAAGCCCGAAGGGCCGGTACGGATCTCCGTACCGGCCCTTCGCTTTTCATGGTTCTATCCGGCTCCAGAATTCAGCGGGAACGCCCTTTTCTTTGTGGAGCCAGGCGCCTGGATCGCGAAATCCCTTGTCTGCGAAGGCTTCCTGAACCAAGTCCAGGACGTCGTCCCCGGGTTCTCCGCCGAGGGCGAAACGGATCAGGGGGAAGGACGAAGGCGTAAACGTCCATCCCCATTCGTATTCGGCGTAGGGGCCGCCGAGGTCTCGGCCGTCGAAGACGAGGTTGCCGGAGGAGGCTAGGCGAGCGTCCACATACCAGCGGTCGTCGCCGGCGACGAGGCGGATTGTGCGCTCGGGCTCTTGGGTCACCCCGGATTCGTACCACCGCCGACCCCGTTTTGGCAGATAGATGCGCGTCCGCTATATTGGACAACGGTCATCGCGACACTCCTCGGAGATTCTGCCGATGATCACCCCAAATCGTTCTACCGAAGACCGTTGGTTGCTGCCGTCAGGCGGCTGAAGGTCCGGCGATATTGCCGGCGGCCCACGCAGGGAGAGCCGAGGTAGGGAAACCCGCGAGAAATCGCGATCGTTTCTTGTGCGCCCCGGGTTCGCTCTGCGACCGGGGCGTTAGCTTTGTCGCCGGCCCCTGTGGCGGAACTCGGTAGTTCATACGAGAACCGACCATCCAGAGAGGAGGCGAAGTATGGCAAAGGCTGAGAAGGTCACCGCGGTTGCGGAGATCACCGAGCAGTTCAAGTCCTCCACGGCGACTGTTGTCACGGAGTACCGTGGCCTGTCCGTTGGCAAGATCACCGAACTGCGTCGTGCGCTCGGTGCGAACGCTACTTACTCCGTCGCCAAGAACACCCTGGTCAAGCGTGCCGCCGCCGAGGCGGGCGTGGAAGGCCTGGATGACTTGTTCGTCGGTCCGACCGCCATCACCTTCATTACGGGTGAGCCGGTCGACGCCGCGAAGGCGCTGAAGGCGTTCGCCAAGGACAACAAGGCGCTCATCATCAAGGGCGGCTACATGGACGGCACTGCGCTGTCCGTGTCCGAGGTCGAGCGCATCGCCGACCTGGAGTCGCGCGAGGTGCTGCTGGCCAAGCTGGCCGGCGCCATGAAGGGCAACCTGTCGAAGGCTGCGGGCCTGTTCGCCGCCCCCGGCAACCAGGTCGCCCGCCTGCTGGCGGCCCTGCAGGAGAAGAAGCAGGCCGAGGGTGGCGCTGCCGCTCCGGTCGCCGACGCTGCTCCGGCCGACGCCGAATAAGTCACTTACCCAAACCTTTTCGTTCGCCGCTCGCGCGGTGACGAACCCACCGAAAGGAAATATCAATGGCCAACGTTGATGAGCTGCTCGAGACCTTCGCCGGCATGACCCTGCTGGAGCTGTCCGAGTTCGTGAAGGCGTTCGAGGACAAGTTCGAGGTCACCGCTGCCGCTCCGGTCGCCATCGCCGCCGCGGGTGGCGCTGCTGCCCCGGCCGAGGCCGCCGAAGAGCAGGACGAGTTCGACGTCATCCTCGAGGGTGCCGGCGACAAGAAGATCCAGGTCATCAAGGTCGTGCGTGAGATCGTCTCCGGCCTGGGCCTGAAGGAAGCCAAGGACCTGGTCGAGGGCGCCCCGAAGCCGATCCTGGAGAAGGTCGCCAAGGATGCCGCCGAGGCCGCCAAGGCGAAGCTGGAAGAGGCCGGCGCCAAGGTCTCCGTCAAGTAAGACGCAGCGACAACGCTCGGAAAGGGCGGTTCCCTTTGGGGGACCGCCCTTTCAGCGTATTCTGCGGGCGTAATTCGGCCGGGTCGGAAAATTCCGTCCGGTGTTTTCTACTCGCCAGTCAGGTCTCGGTGTCCGAGACGGCACGGATGCGATACAGTGGCCGAACCTACTGTGATGCGCCACACCCGCGCAGAATTTTCGTGGAAAGCACCAGTGGGTCGCTCGTCTGAGAATGTGGAGGTAGGCGTGGGCGTCGAGGTCAGGACCGAAGGCATCACCAAGTCGTTCGGTTCGCAACGTATTTGGCAGGATGTCACCCTGACGCTGCCTCCGGGGGAAGTCAGCGCGTTGCTCGGCCCCTCCGGTACCGGTAAGTCGGTCTTCCTGAAGTCCCTGATCGGGTTGCTGCGCCCGGAGAAGGGCTCGATCTATATCGACGGCACCGACATCACCACGTGCTCCAACAAGGAGCTCTACGAGATCCGCAAGCTGTTCGGCGTCCTCTTCCAGGACGGCGCGCTGTTCGGTTCCATGAACCTCTTCGACAATGTGGCCTTCCCGCTTCGTGAGCACACGAAGAAGAGCGAGGCCGAGATCAAGAAGATCGTCATGGAGAAGCTCGAGCTGACCGGTCTGCTCGGCGCGGAAGGCAAACTCCCGGGCGAGATCTCGGGTGGTATGCGCAAGCGTGCCGGCCTGGCCCGCGCCCTGGTGCTGGACCCGCAGATCATCCTCGTCGACGAGCCCGACTCCGGTCTGGATCCGGTTCGTACCACGTATCTCTCGCAGCTGTTGATCGATATCAACGCGCAGATCGATGCGACGATCCTGATCGTCACGCACAACATCAACCTGGCTCGTACGGTGCCGGACAACATCGGCATGCTGTTCCGCCGCAATCTGGTCATGTTCGGCCCGCGCGAGGTGCTGCTCACCTCGGAGGAGCCGGTCGTCAAGCAGTTCCTCAACGGCCGCATGCAGGGTCCGATCGGCATGTCCGAGGAGAAGGACGAAGCCCAGATGGCCCGCGAGCAGGCCATGTTCGATTCGGGTCACCTGGACGGCGGCGCCGAAGAGGTCGAGGGCATCATCCCGCAGATGAAGGCGCAGCCGGGTATGCCGGTGCGGCAGGCAGTTTACCGCCGGCGTGAGCGGGTCAGGCAGATTCTGCACACCCTGCCGCCGGCCGCGCAGGAGGCCATCCGGGAGTCGCTGGAGCAGAACGGCGATGCCGAGACGACGGTCCTTCCCGCATATCAGGGCGCGTACGACACCACGGTTCGACAGAACCTGACTAACGGGTAACATACGCGGCGTGAACCCTACCCTGACGCGGCTGCGTACCCCGGTCGAGTCGGGTCTTGCCCAGGCCGGCAACATATTCGCACTACTTCTGGACGTCGTCCGTAAGACGTTCCGCCGGCCCTTCCAGGTCCGGGAGTTCATCGAACAGTCGTGGTTCATCGCGAGTGTCTCGATCCTCCCGGCGGCCCTGGTGGCAATCCCCTTCGGCGCTGTCGTGGCCCTCCAGACGGGCTCGCTCATCAAGCAGCTCGGTGCGGAGAACTTCACGGGCGCGACCAGCGTGCTGGCAACAGTGCAGCAGGCCGCCCCCGTCGTTACCGCTCTCATCATCGCCGGTGCGGCAGGTTCCGCCGTGGCCGCCGATCTCGGCTCGCGCACCATCCGCGAGGAGATCGACGCCATGGAGGTGCTGGGCATCGATCCCATTCAGCGCCTGGTGGTTCCGCGCGTGCTGGGCATGATGCTGGTCGCCTTCCTGCTCAACGGCCTGGTCTCGGTCGTCGGCATCTGCGGCGGCTATTTCTTCAATGTCGAGCTGCAGGGCGGCACGCCGGGCGCGTACCTGGCGTCCTTCTCCGCGCTCGCTCAGATTCAGGACCTGGTGATCGGCGAGATCAAGGCGCTGATCTTCGGTGTCGTGGCGGGCGTGATCGCCGCCTACAAGGGTCTGCATCCCAAAGGGGGACCGAAAGGAGTGGGTGACGCCGTGAACCAGTCCGTGGTTATCACGTTCCTGGTGCTGTTCTTCCTCAATCTCGTGCTGACCCTGATCTACCTTCAGGTCGTCCCGGCCAAGGGCGCGTGATCCATGGTCGTTTCGCAGCGCTCCACCGTTTTCTCGAGGTCGGCGCGCCGGGTCACCGGCGTGCTCAAGGCCCCCGTCGCCGTGGTCGACAAGGCCGGCGACCAGATGTCGTTCTATTCGCGGGCCATCGCCTGGATCCCGAAAACCGTTGTGCACTACCGCAAGGAGGTCATGCGGCTGCTGGCCGAGGTGACCTTCGGCTCGGGTGCGCTGGCGGTCATCGGCGGCACCATCGGCGTCATCGTGTTCATGTCCGCGTCGGTGGGTGTGGTCGTCGGCCTGCAGGGCTTCAAGGCCCTCGACTCGCTGGGTTCCGGTGTCCTCACCGGCTTCCTGACCGGGTACATCAATACCCGTGAGCTCGCGCCCCTGGTTGCGGCGCTGGCCCTTTCGGCCACGGTCGGTTGTGGTTTCACCGCGCAGCTGGGCGCCATGCGGATCTCCGAGGAGATCGACGCGCTCGAGGTGATGGCGGTGCCGTCGGTGCCGTTCCTGGTGACCAGCCGCGTGATCGCGGGCTTCGTGGCGGTGATCCCGCTGTACATCGTCGGCCTGCTGGGCACGTATGTGGCATCGCGGTTGATCAGTATCTATTTCAACGGGCAATCGAGTGGTTCCTATGACCACTACTTCTATTTGTTCCTGCCACCCGAAGACGTGCTCTATTCGTTCGCGAAAGTGCTCATATTCGCGTTCGTGATCATCCTCGTGCACTGCTACTACGGCTTCAACGCCTCCGGCGGTCCCGCCGGTGTGGGTGTGGCCGTGGGCCGGGCGGTGCGTTCCGCGATCGTGCTCATCAACGTGCTGGACTTCTTCCTGTCCCTGGCGATCTGGGGCACGACGACGACGGTGCGGGTGGCCGGATGAGCAACCCGGATCGCGTGCAGTTCTGGCGTTCCACCGAGAAACTGCGCAGCCGCACCCTGGGCGTGCTGTTCTTCGTGGTGGTGGTGGCGTTCCTGTGGACGACCATCGCCATCTACAACAAGCAGTTCACGTCGGTGGTGAAGGTCAACCTGATCACCGACACGGTCGGCAACGCCCTGACCCGCGACGCGGATGTGAAGGTGCGCGGCGCGCTGGTCGGCGAGGTCCGGTCCAGCGATTACGACGGCAAGAACGTCACCCTGCACCTGGCCATCGACCCGGACAAGGCCGATCGCATCCCGGCGAACGTGACCGCGCGCCTGCTGCCCAAGACCTTGTTCGGTGAGCGCTACGTCGATCTGGTGTGGCCGGAGCAGCCGCAGGGCCAGCTGAAGGCGGGGGACACCCTGCATCAGGACAGCAGCGGCAATGCCATCGAGGTGAGCCAGCTGCTGGACCATATTCTGCCGTTGCTGCAGGCGCTGCCGCCGCAGTACCTGTCCTCCACCCTGGGCGCGCTGTCCAATGCCCTGCAGGGTCAGGGCGCGGAACTGGGGAAGACCATCGATCGGCTGGACGAGATCTTCACGCAGGTGAACACGGAAATGCCCACGCTGCAGCAGGATTTGCGCAGCCTCGCGGATGTGGCCGACACCTACTCGGACGCGCTGCCGCAGCTGGTGGACGCGCTGGACAACTTCCGCACCACGAATGCGACGGTGGTGCAGAAGCGTTCGCAGGTCGACACGCTGCTGGCGACCCTGACCCCGAGCGCCTCGACCACCGCGGACTTCCTGCTGGCCAACCGCGACAACATCATCGACGTGGCCGCGGATTCGCGGCCCGCGCTGGAGGCGCTGGCGAAGTACTCGCCCGGCTACACCTGCGCGCTCAAGGATTTCGCGGAACTCAAGCCGCGCATCGACGAGCTCTTCGGTAAGGGCACGGATCTGCCGGGTTCCCGCGTGAGCGTGTCCATCGTGAACCCGCGCGGCCGCTACCTGCCGAATCAGGATGAGCCGCGCTGGTTCGACACCCGCCCGCCGGCCTGTATCCCGAACTACCCGCTGGGCACGGATCCGGGTCAGTACACCAACGGTTCCGCCAATGACGGCTCCTATCAGCCGCCCAGCCGCAATCCGGGTGACCAGTCCGTCGGTATTCAGCAGGCGCCGCAGTTGATAGTCATGGGCCCCGTCCCGGCGACCACCATCGGCTCGCCCGCCGAGCAGCGCACGCTGGGCACCATCTACGGTGCGGCACAGGGTGTTTCACCGGATCAGGTGCCGAGCTGGGTGACCAGGATCGGGGCACCGGCCTTCCGCGGCAGCGAGGTGACCGTCAAGTGAAGGATCTGCTGCGCGGCCTCTGGCCGACCCTGACCAAGCTCATCGTCTTCATCATCGTGACCATCTTCGCCACCGGCATGCTGGCGCTGACCATCGCGAACTACAGCGGCGGCGGCACCGAGTTCAAGGCCGACTTCACCGATGTCACGTCGCTGAACAAGGGCGACGAGGTGCGGATCGCGGGTGTGCGGGTCGGCAAGGTCACCGACATCTCGATCAAGGACAAGCGTCTCGCCGAGGTGCAATTCCAACTGGCGGACCGGAATTGGCTGCCCGCCTCCACCACCGCGACCATCAAGTACCGGAACCTGGTGGGCCAGCGCTACATCGCGCTGGAACAGGGCACCGGCGAGCAGGGCCGCAAGCTCGGCAAGGGCTCGACCATCCCGCTGGAGCGGACCAAGCCCGCACTGAACCTGACCGAACTGTTCAACGGTTTCCGGCCGCTGTTCGTGACGCTCACACCGGATGACGTGAACAAGCTGTCCTACGAGATCATTCAGGTCTTCCAGGGCGAGTCGGGCACCATCGCGGATCTGGTCTCCAATACCGCGGCCCTGACCAACAAGATCGCCGACAAGGACGCGGTGATCGGCGCGGTCATCAAGAACCTGAACGCGGTCCTGGACGCGGTCAACGCCCACGACGGCCAGCTGGATCAGCTGGTCGTGAATACCGAGGCGCTGGTCACCGGCCTGAACAACGACCGCGGCACCATCGGCTCGGCCGTCACCTCGCTCGGCAATCTGGCCTCGGCCACCGCCGATCTGCTGGTGCCGACCGTCCCGAATCTGCAGGGCGCCATCGCGGGCCTGAACCAGCTCACCGGGACCCTCGACAGCCGCAAGGACGATGTCGACCAGGCCCTCACCAACCTGCCGATCAAGATGGACAAGCTGGGTCGCGCCGCCTCGTACGGCTCCTGGTTCCAGTTCTATCTGTGCGGCATCGACATCGTCGCCGGACCGGGCCTGAAGGATGCACCGCAACTGAACATCCCGCCCGCCATCGCGAACCTGCCGACCGTCAATCAGCCGATCTACACGAATCCGGCGCCGCGTTGTCACGGGAAGGGTAGTGGCCGCTGATGGACGACCGCATCGTGCTCGGTAAGCGCAGCCCCGCGTTCATGGGTGGCCTGGGACTGGTCATGGTACTGCTCGTGACCATGTCCGCTTTCAGCCTGGACAAGCTGCCGATCCTCGCCGCCGGCACCAAGTACACCGCCGAATTCTCCGAGGCCGCCGGCCTGAAATCGGGCAATGAGGTGCGTATCGCCGGCGTGAAGGTCGGCACCGTCTCCGACGTCGGCCTGGACGGCGACAAGGTGCTGGTGTCCTTCCGCACCCAGGACGCCTGGATCGGGGATCAGACCACCGCGTCGATCCAGATCAAGACGCTGCTGGGCCAGAAGTTCCTGGCGCTGGACCCGAAGGGCTCCAAGGTCGCCGATCCGGCAAAGCGGATTCCGTTGTCGCGCACCGTATCCCCGTACGACGTGGTGGACGCGTTCAGCGACGCCGCCAAGGACATCGAGGAGACCAATACCGATCAGCTCGCGCAGTCCATGCGGGTGCTGTCGGATGCCTTCTCGACGACCCCGCCGGAACTGCGCAGCTCCATCGACGGCGTGAGCCGCCTGTCGGAGTCCCTGGCCAAGCGCGACGACCAGCTGGTGAAGCTGTTCGCCGCCACCAAGAAGACCACCCAGGTGCTCGCCGACCGCAATCAGGAATTCCAGCGGCTCATCTCCAACGGCGGGCAGTTGCTGGCGGAGCTGAACGTGCGCCAGCAGTCCATCGCACAGCTGCTGTCCGGTGCGAAAGCCGTTGCGGCGCAGCTGTCCGCGCTGGTCAAGGACAACGAAGAACAGATCGGCCCGGCGCTGACCAATCTGAACAAGACCATCGACATCCTGAACAACCATCAGGCCGACATCTCCAAGACGCTGACCTTGGCCGCACCCTTCTACGGGCTGTACTCCAATGTGCTCGGCAACGGCCGCTGGTTCGACGCGGTCATCACCAACCTGATTCCGCCCGCCCTGCCCGATATTCCGGGCGACCGTCCGCCGATCCGGAAGTTGGGAGGTTAACTCGTGGCGAGCAATCCGCTGAACGCCCTCAGGGCGACCAGCCGTAAGAGCAAGCTCATCGCCGGCGTGGTGATCCTGGCTCTCGTGGCCGGCGGCCTGGGCTGGTGGGGTTTCGTGCGATACAACACCACCACCATCACCGCCTACTTCGACAAGTCCATCGGCATCTACTCCGGATCCGATGTGCGCATCCTGGGTGTGCCGGTGGGACACGTGGATTCGGTGACCCCGCAGGGCGACCTGGTGAAGGTCGTCCTGAAGGTGGACCGCAAATACGACATCCCCGCCGACGTCAAGGCCGCCCAGATCACGCCGTCGGTGGTGTCCGACCGCTACATCCAGCTGGCGCCCGCCTACAAGGGCGGCCCGAAGATGGGGCGCAATGCCACCATCCCGAAGGACCGCACCGCGACCCCGGTCGAGGTGGACCGCCTCTACAAGTCCATCACCGACCTCTCGGATGCCCTGGGCCCCAACGGCGCCAACAAGGACGGCGCGCTGAACGAGCTGGCGCGCACCGGCGCCCAGAACCTGGCCGGCAACGGCGACGCGCTCGGCAACAGCTTCACCCAGCTGTCCAAAGCGGCCAAGGCGCTCTCGGATTCGCGCACCGACATCTTCGACACGGTGAAGAACCTGCAGGTGTTCGTGCAGATGCTGGCCGACAACGACGACCAGGTGCGGCAGTTCAACACGCAGCTGGCCTCGCTGGCCGGCTTCCTCGCCGACGAACGCCAGACCCTCGGTGAGGCGCTGAACCTGCTGTCCGTCGCGCTCGGCGATGTGGCCCGGTTCATCGACAACAACCGGTCGCTGGTGCAGTCCAACGCGGACGCGCTGACCAAGCTCACCCAGACCCTCGCCGATCAGCGCGACGATCTGGCGAAGGCGCTGCCGCTCATTCCGACCGCGCTCAGCAACCTGATCAACGTGCACGACGCCGAGACCGGCACGCTGAACATGCGCCCCAACTTCACCGACCTGCAGAACCCGTTCGGCACCATCTGCGAGCTCATCGACCTCGGCAAGCTGCGACCCGGCGACCCCAAGTTCGACGCCATCGCCCGCCAGATGAAGCCGATCCTGGACAGCTGCAAGGTGATCACCGATCAGCTCGCGGCGGGCGTGAAGACGCCCACGCTGGTGCTGCCCTTCGGCATCCTCAGCGGTGACAACGAGCAGCGCAACGTGGCCCCGGGCACCGTCCCCGGCAACCCGTCCGATCAGCAGCCGCCGTCGCAGCAGGAGGGTGGACAGCGATGAGCGTCAAGACAATCCGCACCGCGGCGATCGCTGCCACGCTGGGCGCGGTCACCGTGATCGCGGCCGGCTGCGGCAATGGCGCGTACAGCATTCCGCTGCCCGGCGGTGCGAGTGTCGGTGATCACCCGATGCACCTCGACATCCGGTTCAAGGACGTGCTGGACCTGGTGCCACAGTCCGCGGTCAAGGTGGACGGTGTCGCCGTCGGCCGCGTGGACAAGATCGAGATCGCCCCCGACAACGCCTGGGAAGCCAGCGTCCGGGTACTCGTGAACCCGAGCGTGAACCTGCCCGACAACGCCCTCGCCGCGGTCAAGCAGACCAACCTGCTGGGTGAGAAGTACGTCGACCTGTCCGCGCCCGCCAACGGCGCCGATGCCGCACGGCTCAAGGACAATTCGAAGATCCCGGTGCAGAACACCACCACCTCCACCGAGGTGGAACAGGTGCTCGGCGCCCTGTCCCTGCTGCTCAACGGCGGCGGCGTGGCCGAACTGCAGCCCATCGTGTCCGAACTCAACAAGGCCCTCGACGGCCGCGAGACCAAGACCCGGGACCTGCTGCAGCAGGCCAACACCCTGATCCACGGTCTCGACCAGCAGGTCGACGACATCACCCGCGCCCTCGACGGGCTGGACAAGCTCAGCAGCCGGGTGGCGACGCAGACCGACCAGATCACCAAGGTGCTCGACGAACTGCCCGCCGGCATCAAGATCCTCAACGAGCAACGGCCGCAGCTGATCCAGCTGCTCACCCAGCTGGATCGGGTGGGCCAGGCCGGTTTCGACGTGCTGGACCACTCCAAGGACAACCTGATCACCGACCTGAACGCGCTGCGGCCCACACTGCAGGAACTCGGCAAGGGCTCCAACGATCTGGTCGACGCCTTCCCGCTCATCCCCACCTATCCGTTCCCCGACGAGGCGATCAAGTCGGCGTTCGGCGGTCAGGTCAACACCTGGCTGTCGGTGGACCTGCAGATCGGCACCCTGCTGTCGAATCTCGGTGTGGGCAAACAGGATCCGCAGTACATCCCGCCGCAGGGCCGGCCGGTGTACGTGGATCCGACCAACCCGTACTACAACGGCAACGGCCCCCGCCCCGGCTGGCCGACCGTCTCCCTGCTGCCGCTGCCGCCGACCGTGGTGCGGCCCACCGGGCAGCCCGGTCCGACCGATCCACTGGGATCGATCCTTCAGCAGCTGGGAGTGGGTGGTCCCAAGTGAGCCGTCTGGTACGTAACCAGCTGGTCGCGTTCGTGGTCATCGCGGTGCTCGGCGTCGCCTTCGTCGGCGCCAAGTACGTGCGACTCGACAACATGCTCGGAATCGGGCTGTACCACGTCAAATTGGAGATCGACAACACCGACAAGCAGGCCGCCAACACCGGCAACCTGTCCAAGGGCGCCGAGGTCACCTACCGTGGCGTCCCGGTCGGCCGGGTCGGCAGCACCGACATCACGCCCGACGGCGTGGTCATCGACCTCGAAATGGATTCCGGCGCACCGAAGGTCCCCGCCAACGCGAAAGCCGTTGTGGCCGACCGTTCCGCCATCGGTGAGCAATACGTGGACCTGCAGCCGACCGCCAACGGCTCGCCCTACCTGCGCGACGGATCCGTGATCACCGGTGCGACGCTGCCGATTCCGGTGGAGACGCTGCTGTCCAGCGTGGACAGTTTCGCCAGCACCACCGACCTGGCCGCGCTCAGCACCACCGTCACCGAACTCGGCAAGGCCTTCGACGGCCGCGGCGACGACCTCAAGGTGCTGGTGGACTCGCTCAACAAGTTCACCGCCACCGGCATCGACGCCCTGCCCCAGACCATGGACCTGATCCGCCGCGCCAAGACCGCGCTCGGCACCCAGGCCGACCAGTCCAGCGCCATCCGGCAGTTCAGCGACGGCCTGGATCAGCTGACCGCGCAGCTGAAGTCGAACGATCCGGATATCCGCCGGCTCATCGGCACCGGCACCAGCGCCGGCAGCGCCATCCAGCACCTGCTGCAGGAGAGCGGCCCGGCCCTCACCAAGGACCTGACCAACCTGCGCGTCCTGCTGGCCGCCATCTCGCCGAAGTTCTACGCCCTCGGCCCGGTGCTGTCCATGCTGCCGCTGCTGCCGCTCGGCGGCACCTCCACCGTCCCCGGCGACGGCACCACCCACTTCGGCCTGGTGCTGGAAACCAACAACCCGCCCGCCTGCACCGTCGGTTACGAAGGCACGCAGGCGATCATCGCGCAGCAGAAGGCGCAGAACCCGAACTTCGACGACACGCGCGACGACTTCCCGTTCAACACGGACGCGAAATGCACTGCCCCACAGGGCAGCGACACCGACGTCCGCGGCGGCGCCCGGGCCGAGCTGGCCGATCCCAGCGTCGCCCAGCCCTGGGACGACAAGCCCAAGACCGACCCGGAGAAGCTCAACCTGAACCCCGTCGCCACCCAGCTGGCCACGCTCATGGGCGTGACGCCCAAGCACTGACCGCAACAGCGGTGGCGACTACGCCCGCGGCGCGCATCCCGCTGCGCCGCGGGGAAGCATTGTGATGTACGACACCGTGGTGGCGTCGTGCAGAGAGGAAAGTATGGTGGCGGCGTGAGCCAGCAAAAGGACAGCGACCAGGGGGCAAACCGGGCCGAGCCGACCGACCCATCGGTCCCCGAGCCCACCCCCGAGTCGGCCGCCCCAGCTGACTCCCCGCAGGCCGCCCCCGCGGCCGCCGAAATTTCCGAATCTTCCGGCGACTACCCGGACGCCACAGCGGAAACCCCCGATATGGCGGCGACCGCGCCTCTGAGCGACGACGTCGCGACGGTGAAAATCCCCGCCGCACCCACGGTGAATCCGACTGCCGAGATCGAATCATCCTCGGCCGCAGTCGATTCCAATCCGACATCCGCCGATTCCGAGTCGTCCGGTTTCGACCTACCCAAGGCCGTGACCCTCACCTCGGTCGTGCTGCTCGTCGTGGCACTGATCTTCGCCGGCTGGCTCGGCGGCACCTGGATCTTCGGCGGGCTCGTGCAGGACAAGCCGCGCGCCGATGCCCGCGAACACGTTCTGACCGATGCCCGGCAGGCCGCGATCAACCTGATGTCGTTCAACCCGGACGACATCGACGGTTCGCTCGCCAACATCCGCTCGTCCATGACCGGTGACCTGCTGAAACAGCAGGAGCAGGGCCAGGATCAGCTGAAGCAGACCGCCACGGACTCCAAGACCCGCATCGTCGCCACGGTGGAGGGCATCACCGTCACCTCGCTCAACAGCGAACGCGACCACGCCTCCGCCTTCGCGGTCCTGAAGATCACTCGCACCTGGCCCGGCGGTCAGCCCGCCTCCTTCCGCCAGCTCTGGACTCTCGACATGGTGAAGCAAGGCAGCACCTGGAAAGCCGAGAAGGCGCAGAACCTCGGCGAACCGGTCCCACTGGGCAGCGGTGCGCCGCAGCAGAACGCGGCGCCGCAACCCGGCGATGCGCCACAACCGAGCGGCGCGCCACAACCGGCCGCCCCGCAAACCACCGCGAACAACCCGCAGCCGGGCAACTAGGAGGGAGTGACCCATGGCCAGCAAACGACCCGTCAATCGCGTCACCCCGCAACGCCGTCCGGCCGCACAGCGCGGTTCGGCGTCCCGCACCACCGCCGCCGACGTGCGCGGCGGCGAAACCGCCCGCGGCACTTCGCCCTCGGGCGCCCGGACCGCCGGTTCGCGCCCCGGCAAGACCGCCCAGCGCGGTCCGGTAGCGCCGAAATATCCTGCTGCCCAGTCGAAACCGAAATCGGCCGGAGCGGGCGGTTTCCGGCGCACCTGGGGCGTTGCGGTCGGCTGCGGCATCGCCACCGTGCTGCTCGCCGCCTTCGCCATCGTGGGCTACCTGCGTCCCGGCGTGGACGACGGCAACAAGGCCTACGTGGACAACAAGTCCACCGAAGAGGTGAAGGCCGCCGCCGGCAATGCCCTGACGACGCTCTACGGCTATTCGGCCAAGGATCTCGACAAGGACAAGTGGAAGGCCGCCGTCGCCGGCGTGCTCACCGATTCGATGCGCCAGGACTTCGACAAATACATCGACACCACCTACGACGCGGTCAAACAGGCCCAAACGGACACGAAGGTCACCACCGACCCGGTCGGCGTGACCCTTCTCACCGATGACCACGCGGAACTGCTGGTCAACCTCAATGTCGCCGCCGTACAGAACGGTAAGCCCGAACCGCTGGCGTCCGGGCCCATCGTGGTCCGGCTGCAGAAGGTCAACGGTCACTGGCTGACATCCGCGATCACTGACAAATAATGCCGTCAGATCGTGCCGCGGGTGTCGCCGCTGGTCGGCGCGCTCGCCCCATTCCGCGACGTCGCAAGGTGATCTTGTAGCGGGACAGGCGATCTCGGCGTTTGTCAACTCGGGCCGCCACTTGACGGTTTTCGTCCGACCCGTCACGCTATTCACAACAGCGGCGGCTGTCACAGGGGTCAGACGCCGATGCGGCTCCCATGGAACGCAGCCAGCGAACGCCGGGATCCCGTCGGCAGCGACTTGTGAGCGGCACCGCAGCACACTGTGGGTCACACAGTGGACACACCGGGGCGCGGTTGCCCGCCGCGGATCGCCACGGGTGGTACTTTGACACCCCCGTAGGTTTGGGTGTAGTTTTGGACGTTGCGCTGGCTGCCTCCTGTCCATACCTTGATCGCATCGTCGAAAGTTCCACCTTCCGGTGTTACTTCCGCTGTTTGCTGTTCGGGTTTCGTTCGGGTTGTAACCAGCGGAATTCGTAGCAGACAAGCGACGGTCGCGGACCACCACGCGACGCGCGTGAGGTGCTGGAAGGACGCATCTTGGCAGTCTCCACCCAGACCAAGGCCGGTATCCCCGGAGCCCCTAAGCGGGTGTCTTTCGCGAAGATTCGTGAGCCTCTCGAGGTACCGGGTCTTCTCGATCTACAAACCGACTCTTTCAACTGGCTGATCGGTTCACCGGACTGGCGTGAGCGTGCGACCGCGCGCGGCGACGTCAACCCGGTGGGTGGGCTCGAGGAGGTGCTCGAGGAGCTCTCGCCGATCGAGGATTTCTCGGGTTCGATGTCCCTGTCCTTCTCCGACCCGCGCTTCGAGGAGCACAAAGCCTCCATCGAAGAGTGCAAGGACAAGGACATGACCTACGCGGCGCCGTTGTTCGTCACCGCGGAGTTCATCAACAACAACACCGGTGAGATCAAGTCTCAGACGGTCTTCATGGGCGATTTCCCGATGATGACCGACAAGGGCACGTTCATCATCAACGGCACCGAGCGCGTCGTCGTGTCGCAGCTGGTCCGTTCGCCGGGCGTGTACTTCGACGACAGCATCGACAAGTCCACCGAGAAGACGCTGCACTCCGTGCGCGTCATCCCCTCGCGTGGTGCCTGGCTCGAGTTCGACGTCGACAAGCGCGACACCGTCGGCGTGCGTATCGACCGCAAGCGCCGCCAGCCGGTCACCGTGCTGCTGAAGGCGCTGGGCCTCACCGCCGAGGAGATCACCGAGCGTTTCGGTTTCTCCGAGATCATGATGTCCACCCTGGAGAAGGACAGCACGCCGGGGCAGGACGAGGCGCTGCTCGACATCTACCGCAAGCTGCGTCCGGGCGAGCCGCCGACCAAGGAGTCCGCGCAGACCCTGCTGGAGAACCTGTTCTTCAAGGAGAAGCGCTACGACCTGGCTCGCGTCGGCCGCTACAAGGTCAACAAGAAGCTGGGCCTGAACCTGGACAAGCCGGTCACGGGTTCGGTGCTGACCAAGGACGACATCGTCACCACCATCGAGTACCTGGTGCGCCTGCACCAGGGCGACAAGCTGATGACGGCGCCCGGCGGCGCCGAGGTTCCGGTCGAGGTCGACGACATCGACCACTTCGGCAACCGTCGTCTGCGGACGGTTGGCGAGCTGATCCAGAACCAGATCCGCGTCGGCCTCTCGCGTATGGAACGTGTCGTGCGTGAGCGCATGACCACCCAGGACGTCGAGGCGATCACGCCGCAGACCCTGATCAACATCCGTCCCGTCGTGGCGGCGATCAAGGAGTTCTTCGGCACCTCGCAGCTGTCGCAGTTCATGGACCAGAACAACCCGCTGTCGGGTCTGACCCACAAGCGCCGCCTGTCGGCGCTGGGCCCGGGTGGTCTGTCCCGTGAGCGCGCCGGCCTGGAAGTCCGTGACGTCCACCCGTCGCACTACGGCCGCATGTGCCCGATCGAGACCCCGGAAGGCCCGAACATCGGCCTGATCGGTTCGCTGTCGGTGTACGCGCGGGTCAACCCGTTCGGCTTCATCGAGACCCCGTACCGCAAGGTCGAGAACGGCCGCGTCACCGATGAGGTCAAGTACCTCACCGCCGACGAGGAGGACCGCGAGGTCCGCGCCCAGGCCAACTCGCCCGTCGACCTCGAGGGCAACTTCCTCGAGGACAAGGTGCTCGCGCGCCGCGGCAACGAGGAGATGGAGTACGTCGCCCCGTCCGAGGTGACCTTCATGGATGTCTCGCCGCGCCAGATGGTGTCGGTCGCGACCGCCATGATCCCGTTCCTCGAGCACGACGACGCCAACCGTGCCCTCATGGGCGCGAACATGCAGCGTCAGGCCGTGCCGCTGATCCGTTCCGAGTCGCCGCTGGTCGGCACCGGTATGGAACTGCGTGCCGCGGTCGACGCCGGTGACGTGGTCGTGAACCAGAAGCCCGGTGTGGTGGAAGAGGTTTCGGCCGACTTCATCACCGTCATGCACGACGACGGCACCCGCCGCTCGTACCGCATGCGCAAGTTCGAGCGTTCGAACCAGGGCACGTGTGCCAACCAGCGTCCGATCGTGGACGAGGGCATGCGGGTGGAGGCCGGTCACGTGCTGGCCGATGGTCCGTGCACCGAGAACGGTGAGATGGCGCTGGGCAAGAACCTGCTGGTGGCGATCATGCCGTGGGAGGGCCACAACTACGAGGACGCGATCATCTTGTCGCAGCGTCTCGTGGAAGAGGATGTGCTGACCTCGATTCACATCGAGGAGCACGAGATCGATGCTCGTGACACCAAGCTCGGTGCCGAGGAGATCACCCGTGATATCCCGAATGTCTCCGATGAGGTCCTCGCGGACCTCGACGAGCGTGGCATCGTGCGCATCGGCGCGGAGGTCCGTGACGGTGACATCCTGGTCGGTAAGGTCACCCCGAAGGGTGAGACCGAGCTGACCCCCGAGGAGCGCCTGCTGCGCGCGATCTTCGGTGAGAAGGCCCGCGAGGTCCGCGACACCTCGCTGAAGGTGCCCCACGGTGAGTCGGGCAAGGTCATCGGTGTGCGCGTGTTCTCGCGTGACGACGATGATGATCTGCCGCCGGGTGTGAATGAGCTTGTGCGCGTTTATGTTGCGCAGAAGCGCAAGATCCAGGACGGCGACAAGCTGGCCGGCCGTCACGGTAACAAGGGTGTCATCGGCAAGATCCTGCCGGTGGAGGACATGCCGTTCCTGCCGGACGGCACTCCGGTCGACATCATCCTGAACACCCACGGTGTGCCGCGTCGTATGAACATCGGTCAGGTGCTGGAAACCCACCTGGGTTACATCGCCAAGACCGGCTGGCAGGTCGAGGGCACCCCGGACTGGGCGAAGGCCCTGCCCGAGGAGATGATCGGACAGCCCGCCGACACGAATATCGCCACCCCGGTGTTCGACGGCGCGCGTGAGGAAGAGCTGACCGGCCTGCTCGGTTCGACTCTGCCGAACCGCGACGGCGAGAAGATGATCAACGACGACGGCAAGGCGATCCTGCTGGACGGCCGCTCCGGTGAGCCGTTCCCGTATCCGGTCGCGGTCGGCTACATGTACATCCTGAAGTTGCACCACCTGGTGGATGACAAGATTCACGCGCGTTCGACCGGTCCGTACTCGATGATCACGCAGCAGCCGCTGGGTGGTAAGGCGCAGTTCGGTGGTCAGCGTTTCGGTGAGATGGAGTGCTGGGCCATGCAGGCCTACGGCGCCGCGTACACGCTGCAGGAGTTGCTCACCATCAAGTCCGATGACGTGGTGGGTCGCGTGAAGGTGTACGAGGCGATCGTCAAGGGCGAGAACATTCCGGAGCCCGGTATTCCGGAGTCGTTCAAGGTGCTCTTGAAGGAACTCCAGTCGCTGTGCCTCAACGTGGAGGTGCTGTCCTCGGACGGCGCCGCCATCGAGATGCGCGACGGCGATGACGAGGACCTGGAGCGCGCCGCGGCGAACCTGGGTATCAACCTGTCCCGCAACGAGGCTGCGACGGTCGACGACCTGGCGCAGTAAGAGCGATCGGTCCGGGAACGCTTTTCCGGTTAAAACGAAAAGCGTTCCCGGGCACCGGATTTAGCGAACTTTTGCTCATACTCAACCCGAACAGGGGAAAGGAAGTTACGTGCTAGACGTCAACTTCTTCGATGAACTCCGGATCGGCCTGGCGACCGCCGAAGACATTCGCAACTGGTCGTTTGGCGAGGTCAAGAAGCCGGAGACCATCAACTACCGCACGCTCAAGCCGGAGAAGGACGGCTTGTTCTGCGAGAAGATCTTCGGTCCCACCCGGGACTGGGAGTGCTACTGCGGTAAGTACAAGCGCGTCCGCTTCAAGGGCATCATCTGCGAGCGCTGTGGCGTCGAGGTGACTCGCGCCAAGGTGCGTCGTGAGCGCATGGGTCATATCGAGCTGGCCGCCCCGGTCACGCACATCTGGTACTTCAAGGGTGTGCCGTCGCGTCTGGGCTACCTGCTGGACCTGGCGCCGAAGGATCTCGAGAAGATCATCTACTTCGCCGCGTACGTGATCGTCGGTGTCGACGACGAGCTGCGTCACAACGAGCTGTCCACGCTCGAGGCGGAGATGGAGGTCGAGAAGAAGTCGGTCGCGGATCAGCGCGACGCCGACCTCGAGGCCCGCGCCCAGAAGCTGGAAGCCGATATGGCCGAGCTGGAGGCGGAGGGCGCCAAGTCCGACGTGCGCCGCAAGGTCAAGGACGGCGGCGAGCGCGAGATGCGTCAGCTGCGCGACCGGGCCCAGCGTGAGCTGGACCGGCTCGAGGAGATCTGGACCACCTTCACCAAGCTGTCGATCAAGCAGCTGATCGTGGACGAGGTCCTCTACCGCGAGCTGCAGGACCGTTACGGCGAATACTTCACCGGCGCAATGGGTGCGGAAGCCATCCAGAAGCTGATGGAGCAGTTCGACATCCCGGCCGAGGCCGAGAACCTGCGCGAGACCATTCGTACGGGCAAGGGCCAGAAGAAGCTTCGCGCGCTGAAGCGTCTGAAGGTCGTCGCCGCGTTCCAGACCAACGGCAATTCGCCGATGGGCATGGTCCTCGACGCCGTGCCGGTGATCCCGCCGGAGCTGCGTCCGATGGTGCAGCTGGACGGTGGCCGCTTCGCGACCTCCGACCTGAACGACCTGTACCGCCGAGTCATCAACCGCAACAACCGTTTGAAGCGACTGATCGATCTGGGTGCGCCCGAGATCATCGTGAACAACGAGAAGCGCATGCTTCAGGAGTCGGTCGACGCGTTGTTCGACAACGGTCGTCGTGGCCGTCCGGTCACCGGTCCGGGTAACCGCCCGCTGAAGTCGCTGAGCGATCTGCTCAAGGGCAAGCAGGGTCGTTTCCGTCAGAACCTGCTCGGTAAGCGTGTCGACTACTCGGGCCGTTCGGTCATCGTGGTCGGTCCGCAGCTGAAGCTGCACCAGTGTGGTCTGCCGAAGCTGATGGCGCTCGAGCTGTTCAAGCCGTTCGTCATGAAGCGTCTGGTGGATCTGAACCACGCGCAGAACATCAAGTCCGCCAAGCGGATGGTCGAGCGTCAGCGTCCCCAGGTGTGGGATGTCCTCGAAGAGGTCATCGCCGAGCACCCGGTGCTGCTGAACCGTGCGCCCACCCTGCACCGCCTGGGTATCCAGGCCTTCGAGCCGCTGCTGGTCGAAGGTAAGGCCATCCAGCTGCACCCGCTCGTGTGTGAGGCGTTCAACGCCGACTTCGACGGTGACCAGATGGCCGTGCACCTGCCGCTGTCGGCGGAGGCGCAGGCCGAGGCCCGCATCCTGATGCTGTCCTCGAACAACATCCTGTCGCCGGCGTCGGGTCGTCCGCTCGCCATGCCGCGTCTGGACATGGTGACGGGTCTGTACTACCTGACTCGCCTGGACGAGAAGGCGAAGGGCCAGTACCGCGCGGCGGCCAAGGACGAGGCCGAGTTCGGCGTCTACTCCTCGCCCGCCGAGGCGCAGATGGCGGTGGATCGCGGTGAGCTGACCGTGCGTTCGCTGATCAAGATGCGTCTGACCGAGCAGCGTCCGCCGCGGGATGTCGAGACCGAGCTGTTCCCGAACGGCTGGCAGCGTGGCGACGCGTGGCTCACCAAGACCACGCTGGGTCGCGTCATCTTCAACGATCTGCTCCCGGCGGACTACGCGTTCATCGACGAGCCGATGCCGAAGAAGCGTCAGGCGGCGATCATCAACGATCTCGCCGAGCGGTACCCGATGATCGTCGTGGCGCAGACCGTCGACAAGCTGAAGGATGCCGGCTTCTACTGGGCCACCCGGTCCGGTGTCACCGTCGCCATGTCGGACGTGCTCGTTCCGCCGGAGAAGGCGGAGATCATGGAGCGCTACGAGGCGCAGTCGGATCAGATCGAGAAGAAGTACCAGCGTGGTGCTCTGGATCACTCGGAGCGTAACAACGCCCTGGTCAAGATCTGGCAGGAAGCGACCGAAGAGGTCGGTAAGGCGCTGCGCGCGCACTACCCGGCCGACAACCCGATCATCACGATCGTCGACTCGGGCGCGACCGGTAACTTCACCCAGACTCGTACCCTCGCCGGTATGAAGGGCCTGGTTACCAACCCGAAGGGTGAGTTCATCCCGCGGCCGATCAAGTCCTCGTTCCGTGAGGGCCTGACCGTTCTCGAGTACTTCATCAACACCCACGGTGCGCGAAAGGGTCTGGCCGACACCGCGCTTCGTACCGCGGACTCGGGTTACCTGACCCGTCGTCTGGTGGATGTGTCGCAGGACGTCATCGTGCGCGAGACCGACTGTGGCACCGAGCGCGGCATCGTGGTGCCGATCGCGGAGAAGCAGGCCGATGGCTCGCTGATCCGGGACGCCCACGTGGAGACCAGCACCTACGCTCGTACGCTGGCCACCGACGCGGTCGACGCCAAGGGCAATGTCATTGTCGAGAAGGGTCACGACCTGGGCGATCCCGCCCTGGAGGCGCTGCTCGACGCCGGTATCACGGAGGTGAAGGTCCGTTCCGTGCTGACCTGCACCACCGGCACCGGCGTGTGTGCCACCTGCTACGGCCGCTCGATGGCGACCGGCAAGCTGGTGGACATCGGTGAGGCCGTCGGTATCGTCGCCGCGCAGTCGATCGGTGAGCCGGGTACCCAGCTGACCATGCGTACCTTCCACCAGGGTGGTGTCGCGGGTGATGACATCACGGGTGGTCTGCCCCGAGTGCAGGAGCTTTTCGAGGCTCGTGTGCCCAAGGGCAAGGCGCCCATCGCCGAGGTGTCGGGCCGGATCCGGCTCGAGGACGACGATCGCTTCTACAAGATCACGATCATTCCGGACGACGGTTCGGATGAAGTCGTGTACGACAAGCTGTCGAAGCGTCAGCGTCTGCGGGTGTTCAAGCATGACGACGGCTCCGAGCGTCTGCTCGCCGACGGTGACCACGTCGAGGTCGGTCAGCAGCTGCTCGAGGGCTCTGCCGATCCGCACGAGGTGCTCCGCGTGATGGGTCCGCGTCAGGTGCAGATCCACCTGGTCCACGAGGTCCAGGAGGTGTACCGCTCGCAGGGTGTGTCCATCCACGACAAGCACATCGAGGTGATCGTCCGCCAGATGCTGCGCCGCGTCACCATCATCGATTCGGGTGCGACCGAGTTCCTCCCGGGTTCGCTGGTGGAGCGCGCCGAGTTCGAGTCGTCGAACCGTCGCGTGGTCGCGGAGGGCGCCGAGCCCGCCGCGGGTCGCCCGGTGCTGATGGGTATCACCAAGGCGTCGCTGGCGACGGATTCGTGGCTGTCGGCGGCCTCCTTCCAGGAGACCACCCGCGTGCTCACGGATGCCGCGATCAACTGCCGCTCCGACAAGCTGATCGGCTTGAAGGAGAACGTGATCATCGGCAAGCTGATCCCGGCCGGTACCGGTATCAACCGTTACCGCAACATCCAGGTGCAGCCCACCGAGGAAGCGCGTCAGGCCGCGTACGCTGTCCCGTCCTACGACGACAGCTACTACAGCCCGGACGGCTTCGGCACCTCCACCGGTGCCGCGGTGCCGCTGGACGACTACGGTTTCAGCGACTACCGCTGAACTGCTAGGTAAGCCGGAACAATTCGGCCCCCGCTCCTTTTCGGAGCGGGGGCCGGACTCGTATATGGGGGGTTTATGCTGGTCGGAACGTTTTGACTGCTTTTCGATCCGGGGAGGAGTTGGCGTGACCGTTCGGCGTGGAGCGTTGGTGGCGGCGGTGTGCGGGGTGATGCTGTCGGTTCCGGTTGTGGCTCGGGCGGATTCGCCGGAGTTGGGTGGATGTGCGCGCGGGGGTGTCTTGACGGCGCAGATGGTGCCGGGGACGGGCAGTGCGGGACAAGGGATTCACCGCGAGGCGGAGCTGTGGGAGTGTGCGAGTCCGCTGTTGCCGGGGATCGTTTCCGGCCATTTCACGGCGGAGGAATCGTGGATCACCATCGACAACGCATCGGCGCGGATCACCTGGTCGGATGGCAGTGTGTCCACGGCGATCGGGTATCCCAATGAGCTGTGGACGATTACGGACGGACCGGCGAGCGGGCATACGCTGCGACTGGCCTTGGAAACCGATATGACGGCACAGTGGTATCACCTGGACACCACCATGCCGGTCAGGTCGGCGTCGTTCATGGAGTGATCAGTTCTCGTCGGCGACGAGGACGACTTTGCCTGTGACGGTGTGGGATTCGGCGAGCTCGAGCGCGGATCCGGCCTCGCTCAAGGGGAATCGGGCGGCGACCTGCGGGTGCAGGTTGCCGTTGGCGGCGAGCTCGAGCACGGCGGCGAGGTCTTCGGCCTGGCGGTTCAGGAAGCGGGTGCGGCGCCGGGCGCCGGTCCAGATGTTGTAGAAGTGGGCATTCCGCTTGTTGGGCAGCAGGTTCCACAGCATGAGGCGGGCGAAGAGGGCGAGGACGGGGAGGCGGGAGTTGCCTGCATCGTCCTTGGTGGCGGCGCTGCCGTAGGCGACGAGCGTGCCGCCGGGGGCGAGCAGCCGGAAGGAATCGATGATGCCGGGGCCGCCGACGTGGTCGAAGACGGCGTCCACGCCGTCGGGGCTGATGGCGCGGACCTGTGCGGTGATGTCGCCGCGGTAGTCGATGGGGAGGGCGCCGAGGGCGCGGACGGCGTCGGCATTGCGGGCGGAGGCGCTGCCGATGACCCGGACGCCGGCGACGCGCGCCAGCTGGACGAGGGTGGAGCCGACGCCGCCGTTGGCGCCGTGTACCAGGATGGTCTGTCCGGCACGGATTTTCGCGAAGCGGTGCAGCATCTGCCAGGCGGTGATGCCGTTGACGACGAAGGTTTCGGCTTCGGCCGGGTCGAGGGCGGCGGGGACGGGGACCAGGCTGTCGGCGGGGAGCAGGAGATGGCTGCTCCAGCCTCCCGTCTTGGTGAGGGCGGCGACGCGGCGGCCGATGAGGGCCGGGTCGAGGTCCGCGCCGACGGCTTCGACGGTGCCGACGAGGTCGTAGCCGGGGACGAAGGGGAAGGGCGGCTGGTCGTAGTACTTGCCGCGGCGCATCTGCTGTTCGGCGAAGGAGACGCCGGTGGCCTCGACGCGGACCAGGGCCTGTCCGGCGGCGGGTGGCGGCAGTTCGCGGTGGGTGACCTGCAGGTCGCGGGGCTCGACGCGGCCGGGGAGGACGATTTCGAGGGCGGTGGTGGTCTTGGCGGCGGTGGTGTTCATGGTCTTGCTCGCTTTCGTTTCGATCTGGCGTGAGTGACTGGTCAATCACCTGAAGGTTGAAGAAAAAGCCCCGAGGTCGGGGCCGGTGTATTCGCCGGGTGGCCGGCTACTTGCTTTCCGGAAGGTCGTGGGCGTGCGGGTGCCGGATGCCGGCGGTGAGGATGGCGGCCCAGTCGCTGTCGTGGCCGTCGAGTTCCAGGGTGGTGATGAGGTGGCAGAGCTGGCCGTAGGCGATGAAGTTCTGCACCCGGTCGTCGGGTGCGCCGGAGCGGGTCTTCGCGTAGGTGGTGATGCGGGCGAGCCCGGCGCGTACCGCGTCGGCGATGGCCGGGATGTCGGTGGCGGACTGGGCGTGTACCTGCAGCATGAGCAGGCGCTTGTCGGTGATGAGTTCGGCGTAGGCGCCGCCCATTTCGTGCAGCACGGCTTCGGGTTCGCGTCCGGTGGCGCGGGCGGCGCCGGTGGTCATGGCCTGTTCGACGAGTTCGAAGCAACGGTCCAGGGCGGCCACGAACAGTTCGACCTTGCTGGGGAAGAGCTTGAACACGTAGGCGGGGGAGATGCCCGCGTTCGCCGCGACCGTGTTGATCGGTGTCCCGTGGTAGCCGGTGCGGGCGAATTCGGTGATCGCCGAGTCGACGACGGCTTCGCGCCGGACGTCCGAGGTGGAGAGTGCTATTCCGCGTCGTGCCATGTGAGTGACTGTACACTCACTCTCGCCGGGGCCGCAATACCCGGAAGTTCGGCCGGGTGGGAAAGCGACGGCCCCGACTCCGAAAGGAGCCGGGGCCGAACGGTTTTCGAGCCGGAAGTCAGTTGGTCGACGGGTCCGGTTGCGGGACGCCGAAGACCGGGGCCAGCGCCTGGGAGGCGTTGGGCACGATGGTGTTCGCGTACTGCAGCGCCGCCTCGATGGCCGGCTGCCCGCCGGACGCCTGCAGCCCGATCGCGCCGCCGATCAGCGCACCGGCGATGCCCATGAGCGGCGCGGTGATGAAGTCCAGTACGAACAGGCCCGCCGGGAAGCCGAGGATGAAGCCGATGGCGCCGCCGATGACCGCGCCGGTGGCGACCGCCGGCATATTGGCCTGGACGACATCGAAGAACTGCTGCTGGGCGTCGATATCGCGCAGCGGGGTCGCGGATTCGGCGACCGGGGTGAGGGTGAGCTTGCGGTTGTCGTCCTCGATCTTGGGGGTGACCTCGAGGGTCTTGCCCGCGATGTCGTACTTCAGCGGCACGGTGCCCACCAGGATGCCGTTGTCGTCGGTGACGACGACCGCGTCGCCGTCCCAGCTGGCGATGAAGCGCCCGGCCTGCAGGGTGCTGACGGCGGCGCGCTTGTCATCGGAGAGAGCCACCTGGTAGGCCACATTGTGGTCGGTGCCCTTCACTTGCAGAGCAGGCTGCGGTTCCGGCGCGGGAGCCGGCGCCGGATCGGCGACCGCGTTTCCCGCGGCGGCGATGACGGTGGCGCAAAGCAGCACTGGTGCAAGGATTTTGGTGATACCCATTCTGGCTCTCTCACGTTGCGGACCCGACTCGTGCATGAACCTACCCGTTATCTGCTCGTAACCGGAAGCCCGGCGACGCATTTAGGACAAACTCGCAGCTACATCACCGGCCGGTCGCGGTTCGCCGAGTCGCACGATCACCACGCCGATGAGAATCAGTGCGCCGCCCGCGAATTGAATGGGATGCGGAGTTTCACCGAGCAGCAGCCAGGCGAAGACAATAGCGGCGAGCACCTCGGTGAGTGCGGCGAAGGAGGCGAGGCGGGAACCGAGCAAACGCGTTGCGGCAATTCCGGTCACGTAGGAAATCGCGGCGGTGATGACACCGAGGGCGAGCAGTGGTGTCCACCATTGCGTCGTGAATCCGTCGAATGCCACGGTCCTGGTGGTCGCGTGCAGGGGCACGATGCCGATGAGTCCGGCCAGCAGAATGCCGAATCCGCCGATGAGCAGTCCGCCGGTGGCGAGTACGGTGCCGGGCACCGCGTCGCCGCCGTGTGCGGAGAGCACGAAATATCCTGCCGCGCCGACCATTGCGCCCAATGCCCAGGCGATGCCGATCCAGCTGGTGCCGACGCCGGATCGCAGGTCGAGTACCGATACCAGTCCGGCGATGCCGATGACGGCGCCGAGCACGGTTGCGCGGGTGGGCCGCTGGCTGTGCCGCAGCCAGAAATACAGCACCACGGCGATGGGTGCGGTGTATTCGATGAGCAGGGCCGCGCCGACCGCCATGTGGTCGACCGCATTGAAATACGCGAGTTGCGCGCCGGCGACGGCGAGCAGTCCGTATCCGGCGAACAGTCCGGCATTGCGGCGCAAGAGTTCCCAGTCCCCGCGTAATTGGAGGACGGCCGCGGGCAGTAGGACGGCCGCGCCGAGCAGTACCCGCACGATCACCACCGAGGCGGGACTCCAGCCCGCGTTCATGAGTCCGCGGGCGAGCGATCCGGACAGTCCGAACGACGCCGCCGACAGCGCCGCCACCAGTAGTCCCGAGCGCAGCCGGCTCCGATGCGCCACCGCCATGTCATTAGTCAAAGCCGCCATGGCTAATGACGCTAGGGTGCGCGTGTGTAATATGTCAACGTGCTTTTTGCTGATGACACGGGCGCCGCGCTGGCCGCGGCGGCAGACCTGGTGAATTCCGCCGAGGACCCGGACACCATGACCGAGATCGCCCAGCTCGACGCCTTCTTCGCCAAGCACGCCTACACCGGCGCCCACGCCCGCACGTCCGCCGAACTGGCCGCAGTC
Source organism: Nocardia sp. NPDC088792 (assembly GCF_044750615.1). Classification (NCBI taxonomy): domain Bacteria; kingdom Bacillati; phylum Actinomycetota; class Actinomycetes; order Mycobacteriales; family Nocardiaceae; genus Nocardia; species Nocardia sp. NPDC088792. The sequence continues at coordinate 1,684,131 of NZ_JBIVKC010000002.1, read as the reverse complement.
CGCGCCCAGCGCGCCCCCCTCCGGCGCCTGCTCACCGGCGACCGTGACACCGCCGTCGCCCTCGTGAACGACATCCTCGCCGAGCATCGCGCCGTCCCCCGTCTGGTCCGCCACGACAACCTCGACTACCACATTCACGCCGTGCCGCCCGATGCTCCGCTGGATGTCCGGATAGCCGTGGAAACCGCGATGGCGATGATCGACCTGATCCGCGCGGACGACCTGTCCCGCCTTTCCATCTGCGCCGACGAGACCTGCGAAGGCATAGTCCTGGACCTGTCCCGCAATCGTTCCCGCCTGTACTGCAGCACGGCCTGCGGCAATCGCAATGCCGTGGCCGCGTATCGCGCCCGCCGGCGTTAGTGCTCGCGCGGCGCACCGATATACCTCGGTGCTAGCGTGCCCCTAGCTGTACGAGTCCTATGGGGGTCTCCACGTCATGACCATCAGAACGCCCGAGGCGCTGCGTCCCTATGATGTGGCGCTGGTCGGCGGCGGCATCATGAGCGCCACGCTCGGAATGCTGCTGCAGCATCTGGAACCGAGCTGGTCGATCGCGGTGTTCGAGCGCCTGCCACAGGTGGGGGCCGAGGCCTCCGCGGCCTGGCACAATTCCGGCACCGGCCATGCGGGACTGTGTGAACCGGACTATACGATCGGGAATCCGGACGGCAGTGTCGATATCGGTGCGGCGGTCGAGGTCGGCGAGCACTTCCGGTTGACGCGGGAATTCTGGGCCGCGCTGGTGGAGGAGCGGATTCTCGGTAAGCCGGACACTTTCGTGAATCCGGTGCCGCACATGACCTTCGCGCGCGGTAGGGCCGAGGTGGATTTCCTGCGCCGCCGATTCGAGGTCATGTCCGCGCATCCGCTTTTCGCGTCCATGCGGTTCAGTGCCGATCCGGCGACCATCGGGGAGTGGGCGCCGCTGCTCACGGCGGGCCGCGAAGGGACTGAACCGATTGCCGCCACTCGCGATATCACCGGCAGTGACGTCGATTTCGGTGAGCTGACGCAGCAGTTGTTCCATTATCTGCGGTCGCGGGATGTCGAAATCCATCGCAATTGCGAGGTGCGGGGGATGCGCCGCAACAATGACGGCACCTGGCAATTGAAGGTGGACTGGAACACCGGCAACGATCACCTCACCCGGAAGGTGGACGCCCGCTTCGTGTTCGCGGGCGCGGGCGGCTGGGCGTTGAAACTGTTGCAGAAGGCGGGGATTCCGGAGGCGCGCGGGTACGGTCTGCTGCCCGTGAGTGCGCGATTCCTGCGGTGCGATATTCCGGAGATCATCGCCCGGCACGACGCCAAGGTGTACGGTCGCGCGCCGGCCGGGGCGCCGCCGATCTCCATGCCGCACTTGGACACTCGCGTCGTGGCGGGCAAGCGGGCGCTGTTGTTCGGGCCGTTCGCGGGCGCGAATCCCCGGTTCCTGAACAAGGGTTCGCTGTTCGACGCCACCGCGGCGTTGAATCCGCACAATCTGCAGCCGGTGGCCGGCGTGCTGAAGAACAATGGTGACCTGGTCCGGATGCTGGCCTCGCAGGTCACCTCGACCCGGAAGCGCAGGCTGGCGAGTCTGCGCGAATTCGCTCCCGGCGCCGAGTCGGACGACTGGACCCTGGTCGGCGCGGGGCAGCTGGCGCAGCTCGTCAAGGCCGATCCCGGGCGCGGTGGCGTGCTGCAGTTCGGGACGGAAGTCGTGGCCTCGCACGATGGTTCGATCGCGGCGGTGCTGGGTGCGTCACCCGGCGCGTCGACCGCGCCCGCGATTCTGTTGCAGGTGCTGGATCGCTGCTTCCCGCGCTATCACCATTTGTGGGAGCCGCGGCTGCGGCAGCTCATGCCGACGCTGGGCGTGAGCCTCGGCAAGGAGCCCGGCCTGGCCCGGGGAACGATGAACCGCACGGCCGAGATCCTGGGATTGGAACCGCCGCTCGTCGGCTGACCCGCCGCCTGGTATGAAATTAGAACACGTTTCAATACCGGCAGGAGATGCGATGGACAGCGCCACCATGGGCGAACAGGTGATGGCGGGCTTCCAGAAGCTCGGCTTCATCCAGTTCACCGGGATCGAGGGAGTCGACTACGCGCCGGGCCGCAATGTGGTCCGCATGGCCGCCCGCCCGGAACACTTCAACCACAATGGCGACGTGCACGCCGCGCTGCTCTTCGGACTCGCGGAAACCGCCGCCATGGGCGCCTCCATCTCCGGCATCGTCGACCTGCTCGGCGAGACCTTCATCGTCGCCCGCAACGGCCGCATCGAATACCTGGCCCGCGCCAAGGGCGAAGCGGGCCCCTTCACCGCCACCTCGGAACTGACCGCGGAGACGCTCGCCGAGACGCGCGCGAACATCCAGGCGCGCACGGAAATCGAGCTCGAGGTGCCGGTCTCCATCACCGACGACACCGGAAAAGCCGTGGCGGCAGCCGCATTCACCGCCGTTATTCGCCCGCGCCGGAAGTAGAACCATCCGGCAGCGCCGGAAGTGAACGGCCGCAGGGGATCCCGGCCGGAGCCGGGATCCCCTGCGCGTCAGCCGGTCAGCGCTCGCTGTCGAGCATCGCCATCTGCGCCTCGGCGTAGCGGCCGCCGACCACCTGGTCGGCCGGTGCGGCGGCTTCGATGGCCGCGAGTTCGGCCGCGGACAGCTGGATGTCCACCGCGGCAAGGGCTTCCGTCCAGCGCTCGGGCCGGCGGGCGCCGAGGATCGGCACGATGTCCTCGCCGCGCGACAGCGCCCAGGCGATGGCCAGCTGGGCCACGCTCACCTGATGGTCGGCCGCGATCTTGCCGAGCGCATCCACCAGTCGCAGGTTGGCTGCCAGGTTCTCGCCCTGGAAGCGCGGGGAGTGCGCCCGGAAGTCGGTGGGCGCGAACTGCTGTCCGGCCTTCACCGAATCGCTGAGCAGGCCGCGCGACAGCACGCCGTAGGCGGTGATGCCGATGCCGAGTTCCCGTGCGGTGGGCAGGATTTCGGCTTCGATGCCGCGGGTGATGAGCGAGTATTCGATCTGCAGGTCCGCGATCGGGTGCACGGCGGCGGCGCGGCGCAGCGTCTCCGCGCCCACCTCGGACAGGCCGATGTGCCGGATGTACCCGGCCTGCACCAGCTCCGCGAGGCCGCCGATGGTCTCCTCGATGGGCACGTTCGGGTCCAGCCGCGCGGGCCGGTAGATGTCGATGTAGTCGGTGCCGAGCCGCTGCAGTGAGTAGGCCAGGAAGTTCTTGGTGGCCGCGGGCCGGGTGTCGACGCCGCCGAAGCTGTTGTCCGGACCACGCAGGGCGCCGTACTTCACGCTGAGCAGGACATCCTCGCGCTTGACGCCGGTCAGTGCCTTCCCGATGAGCAGTTCGTTGTGGCCCATGCCGTAGAAGTCGCCGGTGTCGATCAGGTTCGCGCCCGAGTCGAGGGCGGCGTGGATGGTGGCGAGGGAGGTGGCCTCGTCGGAATCCCCGTACGCGCCGGACATGCCCATGGCGCCGAGGCCGATGCGGGCGGTGACGGGACCGGTCTTGCCGAGCTGCACTGTGCTGAGGTTCTTCGTCATGCCTGTAACTCTGCGCGCCTGTCCGGCATCCCGGGAGAGGACGGCATATCCAGGGATCGGCGATCCCTGGCTGCCGCGATCGGGTCCGCCCGCGCGGCTAGGACTGCAGCCAGGTGACGACGGCCAGGACGCGGCGGTGGTCGTCGTCGGAGGGTGGCAGGTGCAGTTTGGTGAAGATCGACGAAATGTGTTTCTCCACCGCGCCTTCGGTGACCACCATGTGCTTGCTGATCGCCCGGTTGGTGCGGCCCTCCGCCATCAGGGCGAGCACCTCCCGCTCGCGCGGGGTGAGTTCGTCCAAGGGGCCGCGTTGCCGGCGGGCGAACAGGGCGGCGACCACCTCGGGGTCGAGGACGGTGCCGCCTTCGCTCACGCGGTGCAGGGCGTCGGAGAGTTCCTCCAGTTTGGAGATCCGGTCCTTGAGCAGGTAGCCGACGCCGCCGAGGCCCGCCTCGGCGAGCAGTTCGGAAGCGTAGGTCTGCTCGACGTATTGGGACAGCACCAGCACCGCGGTGCCGGGCACCCGGCGCCGCGCCTCCAGGGCGGCCCGCAGTCCCTCGGTGCTGAACGCCGGTGGCATCCGGACATCGGTGACCGCGATATCGGGGCGGTGTTCGACCACCGCGCGAATCAGTTCCTCGCCATCGCCGACCGCCTCGACGACGGTGGCGCCCACCTCGTCGAGCAGTCGAACGAGACCCTCACGCAACAGCAGCGAATCCTCGGCCAGCACAACACGCACGCCCGTGAGCCTAACCGGGGAACGGGATCTCGGCGGTCAGCACCGTCGGTCCGCCCGCCGGGCTGTGTACGTCGAGCCGGCCGTCCACCCCGGCGAGCCGATCGGCGAGCCCGGCCAGCCCGTGCCCCTTCCCGATATGCGCGCCACCCACGCCGTAATCGGTGACGCGCAGCCACAGGCTCGTCGCATCGGCGGTGACCCGGATGACGCAGCTGTCGGCCCGCGCATGCTTGGCGACATTGGTGAGGGCCTCGCTGACCACGAAATATGCCGCGTTCTCGACGGATTCGGGCAGACGCTGACCGTCGGCCAGATCGCATTCGAGCATGGCGGGCACCGGGCAGCGGGCGGCAGCCGCGGTGAGCGCCGCGGGGAGCCCGCGATCGATCAGAATCGGCGGTGCGATACCGCGGGACACCGCGCGCAGTTCGGTCAGGGCCTCCCGGCTCTGCGTGAGCGCCTCGTCGACCAATGTCCTTGCGGCTTCGGGATTGTCGTTCATGCGGCGGCGCGCCGCCTCGAGATCCATGGTCAACCGGACGAGGCGCTGCTGGGGGCCGTCGTGGATATCGCGTTCCACCCGGCGCAAGGTCTGGGCCTCGGCCTGGACGGCGGCGCTGCGGCTCGCGGTGAGCTGTTCGGTCCGGGCGCGCAGGGCGGCGGTCTCATCGGTCAGCAGCAGACGGGCGAGACCGGTGTGCAGCGAGGTGAGGGCGCGCAGCACGCGGGGCCCGGTGGCCAGGAACACCAGTCCCAGCAGCGTATTCGCGAGAATATTGGCCGGCAGGCCGTGCACGCCCACCAGGTCTGAGAGGCCCTTGCTGTCGGGGTATCGGGGAATCGCCCAGCCGTAGAGCGGGTACAGGGTCCCGGTCACCGCCGCGCACACCCAGACCACCGTGACACTCCAGGTGAACACCGACAGCGGCATGACCAGCACCCCGTGCGCGAGATCGCGCCAGTACTGCCGGCCCTTCAGGATCGTCCAGATCCGCTGCGGTCCGCGCCCGCTGCCGCCGGTGTACTGCGCCGGCGGCAACCGGTGCCCGGTCACGGCCGCCACCCGGAATCGCTCGATGGTCGCGAACCCTCTGGCCAGCCCCAGCGTGAGGACCAGGAGCGGCAGCCCGACCCAGATCACCACCGTGCCGAGGCCGAGCAGCAATCCGCAGATCAGGGGGATGAAACTGGCCAGTCCGACGGCGAGGCCGGGCAACAGGTAAACGAGGTCACGCCGGGCCTGTACGAAATCGAACATGCCGATAACGATCCCGGTCCGGCGTCCGGCGTTCCATCCGGGGGGCCGGCCCGCCCATGGTGGGGCTATCCCTACCCCCGGACGGCCGCCGGTCTCACGGCTTGCGTTGCTCGGCCTCGTGCACCTCGTGCAGCTGTACGAGGACGTCATAGGAGCGGCCGAGCGCGACCTCCTCGGGATCGACGGGAAACTCGGTACCGATCTGTCGTGTGGGCCGGGGGACATCCAGCCAGCTGCGCGCGGCGGCCGGAGCGGTCCGCATGTCGAGGTAGTAATCCGGGTAGTGGACCTGGTCGAGCGTGTACTCGTTGCTGCCGGATGCCGCCGCACCCACGGTGAACTTCTTCCATTCGCCGCCGAGAGCGGTGTCCTTGGACAGGAACGACCCCCGATCGAAGGTCGACCCGATCGCGAGATACCCCGCCCCCATCGTGTCGCGCAGGAAGGATCCCTGCGTCTTCGGATAGGTCTTCGGATCCCCGGCGACATAGCCGACATGATCGTCGTGCGCCGACAACAGGACCTTGCCGCCGTTGTGCTGCTGCCACCAGGTGACGTTCCCGGCCATCACCTGATCGCGGAACCGCTCGGAATCGGCCAGCGAACCCTGATCGTTCGTGTCCACGGTGAGGAATTCGGCGGTCTGGGCAATGTTCCGGGCATTCTGCTCGGCCCGGTCGAATTCGTCTCCGCCCGAGCCCTTCAGGCCGCTGATCAAATCCAGGGCCTGTTGCGCCTGGGTGGCCAGCCGCTGTCGTTCCGGCAGCGGCCTGCCGAGGAAGGCGATGGCATCGTCGATCGGTCGCAGTCCCGTGTAGAGCTCGTCGAGTTTCGTCAGTGATTCCGGATGGTTCCGCTGCACGTAATCGGTTACGCGGCCGAAGAACTCGTCATCGAGCGAGGGCGCGCCGATGTCATCGCCCATGAAATGGACGGTATGCCCGGGATGCTGACTGTTGTAATCCCGCATCCATTGGATGAGTTCGACGAATTCCTCACGATCCCACGGTGATCCGGTGAGCGTGTCCTTCGCGACCGTCCGGGCGTCGCCCTTCCCGGTCTGCAGATAGTCGTCGATCTCCAGTCCCGCCGACCAGCTCAGTTCCAGGGCGAAAGTGGTGAAACCCTTCTCCTGCACCAGATATCGGAAGACGCGCTGCTTCATCGTGAAGAACTCATGGGAGCCGTGCGTGGCCTCCCCGAGCCCGACCACCGTCGCCTCGCCGGCCATCGCCCCCAGTTCCCGCAGATCTCCCGTATCGGCCCCGGGCTCGGTCGACCGCAGCGGGTGCGCCGCCTGTGCCAATGCCGACACCACCGGGTCCTGCGGCCCGGCCGGCGCCGAATGGCACGCCGTGAGCCCGGCAATCGCGCCCACCGCGATCACCGCCACGGCCGCCCGTCCTCGTCGGCTGACATGTTTCCGTTTCTCGGCCATCGCTGTATCCCTCTTCTCGTGTGCTGCAACCTCGCAAGAAGAGTTATCGGCCGATGCCCGGTCGCGCCCTGGCGGTAGCCGCCGACTGCACCCTGGGGCCAGCCCTACCGCGGCCGGCTCTCCCCGGGTCACGTGAGGGGGATTGCTGATACCTGGATAGCGGGACCGGGACGGGGGAGAGTGATGGGGTGAACCGCGAAGAACTCGCAGATTTCCTCCGCCGCCGCCGGGAGGGCTTGCAGCCCGCCGCCGTGGGGCTGTCACCGGGGGCCCGCCGTCGTACGCCCGGCTTGCGGCGGGACGAGGTGGCCATGCTGGCCGGGATGTCGACCGATTACTACACGCGGCTCGAACAGGCCCGGGGACCGCGGCCCTCCACCCAGGTGCTGGCGGCGCTGGCCCGGGCGTTGCGGTTCACCGACAGCGAGCGGGATCACCTGTATCACCTGGCGGGGCAGCAGCCGCCGGCTCGCGGTGGGGATACGCATGTGGGGCCGGCCATTCTGCATGTGCTGACGAAATTGGACGACACTCCCGCGTGCGTCATCTCCGATCTCGGTGAAGTGCTGGTGCAGAACCGGATACACACATTGTTGAGCGGAGACTATTCGCAGGCTCGGGGGCTGGAGCGGTGTGTTTCGTGGTTGTGGTTCACGCGGCCGGAAGGGCGCCGGCGGTTTCCGGAAGCCGACTGGGATGGCATGAGTCATAAGCATGTTGCCGATTTGCGGGCTACGGCCGCGCGGCGGGCGGGCGATGCGGATGTGACGGATCTGGTGGCTCGATTGCGGGCGGAGAGCCCGGAATTCGAGCGATTGTGGAATGCGCACGAGGTCGGCACGGGGCACGGTCATGTGAAGCGCATGATTCATCCCGATATCGGGATGTTCGAGCTGGTGTGCGAGCCGCTGCTGACGCCGAGTGCGACGCGGCAGGTGCTGGTTTATTACCCGGCGCCGGGTACGGATACTCAGGAGAAGCTGGATCTGCTCCGGGTCATCGGAACGCAGTCCATGAGTACGTACTGATGCTGTGCCGGAACGGAATTCGGCCCCGGACCGATCGGTCCGGGGCCGAAATGTTTCCGCCGCTTGTCAGTCGTGCGGTACGCCGCAGCGACGCTTACGCGGTTTCAGATGCAGGCCCGGCAGTGGTGGCGCCGGGATGCGCTGCTCGGGAGTATGCCCGGCGATATCGGCGAAGCGTTCGACATCGTGGTTCTCCCAATCGTCGCGGGCCGCTTCGATCTCCTCGTGGCTGCGGGCCACGAAGTTCCACCACATGACCAGGTCCTCGCCGAACGGTTCCCCGCCGATGAGCAGCAGCTGCGCGCCCTGGAAGCTGCTGAGCGGCAGTGTTTTCCGGTCACTGCCCAGGTAGAGCAGTTGCCCGGGACCGGTGGTGACGCCGTCCGCGACGAGTTCACCCTCGATGACCAGCAGGGCGTGCTCGAACTCCGGATTCAGCGGCAGCGCAACGGAATTACCCGCCGCAATGCGCAGGTCCGCGCCCACGATGGGCGTGTACGCGGTGGCCGGTGAGGTGACCCCGCCGAGCGTGCCGATCAGGACGCTGCCGTTCAGGCCCGGCAGTTCGAAGACGGGCAGTTCGCGATGCTGTTCGAAATGCGGTGCGATGAACCTCGATTCGTCCGGCAGGGCGATCCACAATTGCAGGCCCGCGCCCGAGATATGGCCGGGCACCCGGTATTCCGAGTGCGCGATACCGCGTCCGGAGGTCATGAGATTCAACTGTCCCGGCTCGATCTCCACATCGGAGCCGATGCTGTCGCGATGCCGGATACGCCCGTTCAGCGGCCAGGTGACCGTCTGCAATCCGATGTGCGGATGCGGGTCGATGTCATTGCCCTCGGGCAGCGTGGGGGACCCGGAGCCGAAGTTGTCCAGGAAACACCAGGCGCCCACGGTGGGCAGGTCGCGCTGCGGCAGCGTCCGGTGCACGGTCACGCCGCGCACTCCGCCGAGCGGGACTTCCCGTGCGGGAAAGAATTCCGCGCGCGGCCCGGGCCGCCCGGAAGATTCGCAGCGCGTTTCCTCTGGTTTCGGCTCCAGGTCACTCATCGTTTTATGCCCTTTCCGACCACGTGTTCATCGTATTCGGGGTGTTTGTCCAGCCAGCTCTTGATGAACGGGCAGCGCGGCACGATGCTACGGCCGCGGGCGATCACATCCTTGACGGCTTCCTGGGCGAGCAGATTGCCGAGCCCCTTACCGCTGTATTCACCGTCCACCTCGGTGTGGATGAAGACGGTGTCCTCGTCGTCGCGTTCGCGGTATTCGCTGAACCCGGCGAGCGAATTCCCGTACCACACCTCGTACCGGTGTTGCGCGTCGTTACGAACGACTGCGGCTGCCACGGCCTGTTCGCTCATTGTTCAGTTCTCCTTCCGCACCCGCACCGGATGTTTGCTCAAGATCGACACGCGATTGAACGCGCCGATCGTGGTAGCAGCCCAGATCAGGACCGATATCTGGTCATCCGACAAATGTTGCCGCGCAGCAGCATACTCACGTTCGACGATTCCCTCATCCGGCAGCGAGGTCACAGTTTCCGCGAGGATGAGAGCCGCCTGTTCTTGTTCGGAGAACAAGTAGGGGGCTCGTCGCCAAGCGTCCAGAACATCCAGTTGCTGTGCGGTGACTCCGGCCTCGCGCGCGGCCCGCGCATGCAGGTCCAGGCAGAAGGGGCAGCCATTGAGCTGCGACACCCGCACATTCACCAGTTCCATCACCGCCCGCCCCAGATCGACTGCGGCTGCGGCATTCCGCACGGCTATCGCGACGGACTCGAGCGCGTGATAGACCCCGGGTGTCTGTTTGTCGATCCAGACCCGGTCGTGAGCTACTGACGACTGCATAGTGCCCGCATCGTAAAACGAGAAGTTGAACCGTGCCCTCCGGTTTGCAATTTGGCCTGTCGCTCAGCTGGTCACACGCCCAGTCTCCACTCGTGACCGAGCCAGGAACTCCAGGACCGCGGCATGCCAAGCCGCGGGTTGCTCGACCATTGCGACATGACCACCCGGCAATTCCAGATACTCCGCCCCCCGGATACCCGCCGCCTGCTCACGCGCACCCGCCGGATCACACAGCAGATCCCCGGCCAGCCCGATGACCAGCGCCGGAACCTCGATCCGCGGCAGATCCGCCCGCACATCCGCGACCGCCACCAAGGCCGCCTGCGCCGCCGTGCCACCCGGGACATTCGCCGCCGTCACCGCGAGGGCCTCCGAAAGCTGCTGCTCCGACAGCGAATTCACATAGTCGGCACCGAATCCGGCAAGCAGGCAGAGGTGCGCGAACAATTCTCGATCACCCAGCGCCAGCGCCCGCTGCCACAGTTCGACATTCAGCCGCGCCCGATTGTCGGCCCGCGCGAACCCGCCGGTGAGCACCAGTCCGCGCACCCGCTCCGGATACCGCACCGCCGCCCGGACGGCGACCGCCGTACCCAGCGAGAAACCGATCAGCGTGAACGTCTCCGCGCCGTGCCCGGCCGCCGCGGCCACCAGGGCATCGGCCAGTTCGTCCAGGTCCAGCACGGTGTCGTCGGCCGGATAATCGGACCCGATAACCAGGTGATCGCGGGCCAGTAGGGGAATCAGCCCGCCGAAATTGGCCGCGATCCCGCCGCCCGCACCGTGCGCGAGCACGACCGCGGGTCCGGATCCGGTGACGGTGGTGCTGAGCGAAATGTTCGTCATGGCGGCGACGTTAAGGATTCACATGGATGTGAAGGTCAATTCGATGTGGCGGGCGTCACATGCTGATCGGTGAACTGGCCCGGGCGACGGGCGTGCCCGCGCGTTTGCTGCGCTATTACGAAGAACAGGGACTGCTTGTTCCGCAGCGTGATTCGAATGGCTATCGGCACTACCCGGAATCCGCCCCCGCATTCGTGGCGCGCATTCGCGAACTCCTCGACGCGGGCCTGCCCACGCGGGACATCCGCGAACTCCTGCCGTGCGTGACCGCCACCGAAGTCCAGCCCTGCGATATCACGCGAAAGATCCTGAGCGACGGCCTCGCCCGGCTCGACGACCGCATCGCCGACCTCACCCGACGCCGGGCGCTGCTGGAGCGGCAGGCTATTCGGTCGTAGGACGCAGGCGCCGCGTGACCGCGGTCAGGCCGTCCGCGATGGCCGAGAGCTGTTCCGGGGTCAGCACATCCACGAAATACTCGCGCACCGCCGCGACGTGGCCGGGCGCGGCCTGCTCCAATTTGCGCAGGCCGGCATCGGTGAGACGCGCCCACACCGCGCGTAGGTCGCTGTGACAGGTGCGGCGGCTGACCAGGCCCGCCTTCTCCAGCTGATCGATCTGATAGGTGAGCTTCGACTTCGAATTGAACAGGGCCGAGGCGAGTTCGCTCATACGCAGTTCGCGGTCCGGGGACTCGCTCAGCCGGACCAGGATCTCGAATTGCAGGTGGGACAGGTCCGCATCGAATTCCAGCTGCCGGCCGATGCGGCGTTCCAGCAGGCTGGCGGCGGCGAGAAAGGCCAGCCAGGCGCGTTGTTCCTCATCGCTCAGCCACGCCGGACCCATACGGCGAGGTTACCGCCGTTCGCCGGAGGAGGAATAACAACCGGGATGCACCGGTTCAAATTTGAACGGAACGACCCCTACGCCCTGAGACCAGGAGCAAAATGAGTACAGCATCGCGCAGCGATTCGGTGAGGGGTGGTGGTCGGGCGACGGGCGGGCGCGTGACTACGCCTGTCGGCGCCACTGTGCGCACCCGCGTGCAGATTCCGCTGGCCTTCGGTGACGGGTACACGACCATCGCGCAGGCCGTCACCTTCGACGGTCTGTCCGACGGCCGCGAACACGTCGCCTTCGTGCTCGGCGAGCCCACCGGCACCCCGCTCGTGCGCCTGCATTCGGAATGTCTCACCGGCGACGTCTTCGGCTCCGCCCGCTGCGACTGCGGACCCCAGCTGCGCGAAGCGGTGGAACGCATCAGCGACACCGGCGGCGTGCTGCTCTACCTGCGGCAGGAGGGCCGCGATATCGGGCTCTACAACAAGCTCGACGCCTACGCCCTGCAGGATTCCGGCCTCGACACCTACCAGGCCAATACCGAACTCGGCTTCGACGAGGACGCCCGCGACTACACCGCCGCCGCCCAGATGCTGGCCGCCCTCGGCCTCGCCGAAATCGACCTGCTCACCAACAATCCCGACAAGGTCCGGCAGCTGACCGCGCTCGGCGTCACCGTCCGCGACACCCTCCCCACCGGCGTCCATGCCAACGAGAACAACCTCCGCTACCTGCGCGCAAAGGCCGAGCACACCGGCCACACCATCAGTCTCGCCGGCTGATCGGGACGGCTTCCGATGAGAAAGGTCCCCGGCCCTGAACGGACCGGGGACCTTTCGCTACTCGATCCGAACGCTATTCGCGACCGGCGGAGGTGAATGCCATGTCCGCGTAGCGTTCTCCGGTCACCCGGCCCGCGATGGCGTCCAGGGGCGCGAGTTCGTCCGCCGTCAGTTCGACGGTCGCCGCCGCGATATTCTCCGCGACGCGAATCCTGCTGCGCGTCCCCGGAATCGGCACCACCGGCAGCCCGTGCACGCGCCCGCGCGCATGCACCCACGCCAGCGCCACCTGCGCCTGGGTGAGGCCGCGCGCGGTGGCGATGGTCCGCAGCGGGGCCAGCAGTTCGTCATTGGTCACCGCATTCTCGCCGGAGAAACGCGGGAAGCGGCGGCGCGTATCGCCTTCCGCCAGTTCGCCGGTCGCGGTGATCGCCCCGGACAGGAAGCCGCGGCCGAGCGGTGAGTACGGCACGAAGGTCACGCCGAGCTCCGCGGCGGCCGGGACCACCGTGTTCTCCACATCCCGGGAGAACACCGACCATTCCGACTGCACGGCCGCGATCGGATGCACGGCGTGCGCGGCCCGCAGTTCGGGACCGGTCACCTCGGACAGGCCCAGTTGCCGAACCTTGCCCTGCGCCACCAGTTCCGCCATCGCGCCGACGGTGTCCTCGACGGGGACGCCGTCCTGCTTGCGGTGCATGTAGTACAGGTCGATGACGTCGATGCCGAGCCGCCGCAGGCTGGCGTCGACGGCCTGCCGAATGTAGGCGGGGGAGTTGTCGATGCCGCGGTAGGCCGGGTCGTCCGCCTTGCGGACCAGGCCGAATTTCGTTGCCAGCACCACGTTCTCGCGATGCGCCCGCACGAATTCGCCGACGAATTCCTCATTGTGCCCGCTGCCGTACATGTCCGCGGTGTCGAACAGCGTCACGCCCAGTTCCAGTGCCCGCTCCAGCGTGGCCCGGGCCTCGACCGCATCGGTCGGGCCGTAGAACTCGCTGATGCCCATGGCGCCGTAGCCCTGCGCACCGACCTCCACGCCCGCGTTCCCCAGTGCGGTGGTGGGGAGGTTGCCGGTCATGCCTGAATCCTCTCGGTAGCAATACTTTCCACCACGCTGATCTCGCAATCGCTCGGCCTGCCCTCGTAGATGGCGATCTTCCGGTCGAGTACGGCCACCGTGGCCTGCAGTTCCTCGATCTGGGTGAGCACTTCGGCGCGGGTTTTGCGGAACATGTCCAGCCGCTGCGGGAAGGTGTGTTCCCCCGCGCGGACGAGTTCCGCGTACCGCACCATGTCGGCGACCGACATGCCGGTGCGCCGTAGTTTCCCGATGAGATCCAGCCAGCCCAGGTCGCGGTCGCTGAATCGGCGCTGGCCGGTGTGGTCGCGGCCGACGTAGTCCATCAGGCCGATCCGCTCGTACCAGCGCAGTGTGTCGCGCGTGAGTCCGCATCGTTCGGAGACCTCTCCGATCGAATACCGGGGTCGTTCGAAGTCTTCGCCGTGCTGTACCGGCTCCGGAACCGCGCTCATCGGTCTCGCCCCTTCCCTCTGGAACATCGACGACGCTAGCCACCTGGAGTGCACTCCAAGCAAGTCCGATTCTGCCGAATCGGGGGAGTCTCGTAAAACCGGGGATTTCCCCGATGAAACCCCTGGCTTTCGCGCCTACCCTGGGGTTCATGCCTAAAGACATCGATCGGATGCGGGCCAGGTCTGCCCTCGAGACCATCAAGGACCAACCGGTCATCACGGCTATCGCGGCCCTGCCCGTTCTGGTGGTGTTCGGAGTGGTCTGGGCGCTCGCCGGATTCGGCTGGGCGCTGTTGCTGCTGCTGATCGGCGGCGGCGTACTGGCCTGGCGCGTCCTGAAGTCCTGACCCGCGGGTCAGCGGGGCACGTGGAAGCGGACCAGCTCTCCGGTGCCCGGATCCGCGTCGGCCCACGGGCGATCGAATTCGATCACCGCCAGCGCCGACGTGGGGAATTTGCGACTCATCTCCTCGGCCGCGGCCGAGCTTCGGTTGGCCGCCAACTCCCATGCCGTCCACGGCATTCCGGGGGAGTGCCCGACCAGCAGCAGCGTCCGCACCTGTTCGTCCGCGAGCTGGATCATTTCGATCAGCGTGTGCGGCGACGCCTCGTAGATGGATTTCTCGTACGAGACGGGCGCGGTGATCCCGGTGCGGAACAAGGTCTCCCGCGTGCGCACCGACGTCGAGCACAGCACGTGATCGATCGGCGGCTGGGTCTCGCGCAGCCATGCCCCGGCCAGCGCCGCTTCTCGTTCACCGCGGGGCGCCAGCGGCCGGTCGTGGTCCGGCACGCCGTCCGGGTAGCCGGATTTGCCATGCCGCATCAAGATGAGAGTCCGCACCATGCGCACTACGGTATGCGGTGTCGATTGGAGACCGCGCTCACACTCGAGGCACACTGAAAGTGGCGTCACACCGCAGTGCCGACAGTTGGTGAACGCCGTTTATATTAGAACGTGTTCTACCGAACCCGCTCGATCCCGGGCGGAGAAGCACCAGCACGCGACAGTTTCGAGGATCAGCGAGATATGGCATATGTGATCACGCAGCGTTGTTGCAACGACGCCAGCTGCGTACCTGAGTGTCCGGTCGATTGCATTCGCCCCACCCCCGAGCAACGCGAATTCGCGACCACCGAGATGCTCTACATCGACCCCGACACCTGCATCGACTGCGGTGCCTGCGTCGACGCCTGCCCGGTCGACGCCATCTTCTCCGAGGACGACCTGCTCGCGTCGCTGGCCCGGTTCCGCGACATCAATGCCGCCTACTTCCAGCGGCACCCGCTCGAATCCAACTTCGAGCCGCTCGTGGCGCCCAACCGCGCGCCCAAGGAACTCGGCACGCTGCGCGTCGCCATCATCGGCGCCGGCCCGGCCGCCTGCTACGCCGCCGAGGAACTGCTGCGCCGTGCCGATGTCGAGGTGGAACTGTTCGACCGGCTCCCCACGCCGTACGGCCTGGTGCGCGCGGGCGTCGCACCCGACCACCCGGGCACCAAGTCCGTTGCGGGACTGTTCGAATCGGCCTTCCGCCGCGACGCCCTGCAATATCGGCTGAATGTCGAGGTCGGCAAGCATATTTCGCACGACGAACTGCTCGCCCACCACCACGCCGTGCTGTACGCCGTCGGCGCCGCCACCGACCGCAAGCTCGGGGTGCCCGGGGAAGACCTGCCCGGCAGCCACTCCGCCACCGAATTCGTGGCCTGGTACAACGGGCATCCGGACTTCGCCGACCGCGAATTCGATCTGAGCGGCGAACGGGCCGTCATTGTCGGCAATGGCAATGTCGCGCTCGACGTGGCCCGCGTGCTCACTGTCAATCCGGATGAACTGGCCAAGACGGACATTGCCGACCATGCCCTGGATGCGCTGCGCCGCAGCAATATCCGGGAGGTCGTGGTGCTGGGCCGCCGTGGCCCGCTGCAGGCCGCCTACACCTCACCGGAATTCCTGGCGCTCGCGCACCTGAAGGGCGTGGACGTCATCATCGATCCCGCCGAACTGACGCTCGATCCGTCCTCGCAGGCGCAGCTGGACGATCCCGAAGTGGAACCGTCGCTGCGGCTCAAGTACACCCTCGCGGAGGAGTACGCGGCCGCGAAGCCCACCCCGGGCAACAAGCGAATCGTGTTCCGCTACCTGGTGTCTCCGACCGCCCTCACCGGCGACGGCAAGGTGCAGGCCCTCGAATACCAGGAGAACGATCTGGTCGAGGAGAACGGCGTCCTCATGGCCCGCGGCTCCGACCGCACCGGCGTGCTGGAAACCGGACTGGTCCTGCGGTCCATCGGCTACAAGGGTGAACCGGTCGCGGACATCCCGTTCGACGAGACCCGCGGCGTCATCCCGAACGCCAAGGGCCGCGTCCTCGGCGCCGACGGCACACCCGTTCCCGGCGTCTACGTCTCCGGCTGGATCAAGCGCGGCCCGCGCGGCGTCATCGGCACCAACCGCATCGACTCCCAGGAAACCGTCGACCAGCTCATCGAGGACTTCGTCGGCGGCAAACTGGCCGCGCCGCAAGGCAACCGCGCCGCCCTCACCGCCCTCCTCGCCGAACGCCGGCCCGACCAGATCGGCCGCGACGGCTGGAAGGCCATCGACCAGGCGGAGAAGAACGCCGGCAAGTCCGCCGGCCGCCCCCGGGTGAAGTTCACCAGCCTCGAAGATCTGCTGAAGGCCGCCAAAGGGTAGAACAACTCTCGTGACTCTCAGGGGCTGACGCCCCTGAAACCCCTCATGCCTCCGAATGCGTAAGCACTCAGGGCTGACGCTCCTGACCCCCGCGCGTTCGAAAGCGTGAGCTCCTCGGGGCTTGCGGCCTGCCCTCGCGCCTTCGAAGGTGCCGCGGCCCCGCCCTTTTCCCGGGGCGGGGCCGCGTTTCGTTGGTCGCCGCACGGCCCTCTCAGTGGGCGAGGAGGCTGATCTGGAGGCCGTCCTTGGCGCACATGGAGGGGGCCTCGGGGTCGGGCTGGGCATTGCAGCTCCAGCCGTCGATGGTGGCCACGTCGGTATTGCTGATGGTTTGCGCGTATTGCGTTGCGACGTTGATGGCTTCGGTGCAGCCGACGCGGCCGGCCGGGGTCCCGACCGCGATCACCGTGCGCGTGCCGCCGCCCGCGTCGGTGACGGTGCCGCAGTTGGCATCCGCGATGGGCGCCGTCGAGGTGGTGGTCGGCGGTGGGGTCGTGGTGGGCGGCGGGGGTGGCGGCAGCAGGTAGGAGGCGCCGCCGCGCAGTCCGAGCAGCAGGCCGTCCTTGAAGCAGATGTGCGGAACATTGGTGTCCGGCTGCGGTTCACAGGTCCAGTTGTCGACCTGGACGGCGTCGTCGGTGCGGGTCGCGTTCACGTAGTCGTGGGCGACGGTGACGGCTTCGGTGCAGCCGGCGATGCCGACCTGCCGTGCGTAGGCGATGACGTTCGCGCTCCGGCCGTTGGATCCGGTGATCGGGCCGCAGTCGACGTCCGCGGGAGAGGGCGCGGTGGGCATGGGCGGCCGGGTCGGGCTGGGCGGCACCGGCTTCGGGGCCGTGCTGCCGGCCGCGGTGGTGCTGGGTGCGACGGTGGTGCTTGCCGCTGGTTTGCTGGAAGTGCCGGGTGTCGAATTCGTGGATTGGTCACACGCGGTCAGCGTGACGGCCACCGCGGGTAGTGCAACGAGCAACGCCGAGGAAGAGAGCTTCACAGGCGACCTCCTGTCGCGAATCAACCCGGCAGTGGGCCGATCCGCACCGCCGTCGTCGTCAATCCCTCCACCATGAACCACAACCTCAATACCGGATGCCCGGTACGGTCGCCGGATTCGAACCGGCTGCGCACACTGATGTGCTGTCGCGCCCACACCGGCGCGATGTACTCGATCACCGCCCGATGCGGACCAGCCACCAGCTTCGGATAGTCAACCAGATACTGCTCGACAGCCTGCCAATACGCGGCATTGTTGACATGGTTGTACTGATCGATATCCGTGGCACGCACCGGAAATGTCAGATCCACATCGGATTCCGGCGGCGTCGCATCCGTCAGCCACGGCCGCCACCGCAAACGATGCTCCGCCGTCGTCTTCGACAATTCCGCCAGGCCCTCGTCACTGATCCGGGTCGGCATATTGGTGAACTCGTTGATATTGATCCAGAACCCCTCGGTCTCGATCAATCCGCCGTCCGCACTGGTGATCCGCACCCGCATATTCGTCCACCGCGTCGACATCGCCGAACACCAGCGCTGCAATTGCACCCGATCCGGCCAATGGATCGGCCGGATCACATCCACCACCGTCCGCCGCACGATCCACGCCGGATCCGTGCGATGGAAGAATCCGGATTGCATTTCCTCCCAGGCGATGTCCTGCAGATAGCGCGCCACCGCATCGAATCGCAGCCGCTGATAAGGATCCACATCGCCAGCCCGGACGGGCCACGCCGCAGCGAAACCCATGCCCTCCTGGGGAAGCGGGGCGAGTGGCTGATCGAGTGACACTTGTGCTCCTCGCGCTGCACGGTGTGCCGCGTTTCTTCTCAATAAGCGCCTTGTCCGACGCTTGCTGACCGAAGTCCGTGACACGACTCTACGGGGCGGACGCGACCCACTCGCGTCGAGTCGTCTGTACTCCTGCTACGCAGAGCATGACACCGTCCGGACCCACCCCGTAGCCTTGCCTTGTTGCAGATACAACACGGGGAGGCGACGCGGGTGGCCGCAGGTGCGAGGGCCGGTTCGCGGTTCGGGCAGTACGAGTTGCGCAAACTGCTCGGCGTCGGCGGCATGGGCGAGGTGTACGAGGCCTACGACACCGGCCGCGACCGGGTGGTGGCGCTCAAACTGCTCGACGAAACCCTCGCCGGGCAGCCCACCTATGTCGAACGCTTCCGCCGCGAATCCCGCACCGCCGCCAAACTCCAGGAACCGCACGTCATCCCGGTCCACGACTGGGGCGAAGTGGACGGCGTCCTCTACATCGACATGCGGCTGGTCCGCGGCCGCGACCTCAAGGCCTACGTCCACGACGAAGGACCACTGCCGCCCGAGCAGGCCGTCCAGGTGGTGGAACAGATCGCCGCCGCACTCGACGCCGCCCACGACAGCGGCCTCGTGCACCGCGACGTCAAGCCCGCCAATATCCTGCTCACCGGCGAATTGTTCGCCTACCTGGTCGATTTCGGTATCGCGCACGCCGAATCCGACGTGCAGCTGACCGGCACCGGCAGCGCCATCGGCTCCTTCGCCTACATGGCGCCCGAACGCTTCGAACACGGCGCCGCCGTCTCCCCGGCCGCCGACGTCTACGCCCTCGCCTGCGTGCTCTACGAATCCCTCACCGGCGGCGTGCCGTTCCCCAGCGACAGCAATTTCGCCACCATCCGCGCACACATGATGACCCCGCCACCGCGGCCCAGCACCCGGCCGGGCGTACCCGTCACCCTCGACCAGGTGGTGGCCGCCGGCATGGCCAAGGACCCGGCCCGCCGCTACGCCACCGCGGGGCAGCTCGCCCGCGCCGCCCGCACGGCGCTCACCCTGCCCGGGGAGCCCACCCGCACCTCCGTGCCGCCCGCGGTCACCCACCCGCCGACGTGGCAGCCGTATCCCGATGCGGGACAGCAGCACTCGCCCGGCGGGGCGATACCCGTCGGCTATGATCAGAGTCGCGTGGACCCGACCATGCACGCCGGGCGCGCGTCCGGACCGTACGGATCCGGATCGCAGCCGATCCCGGGCCAGGGGTATCCGCCCGCCGCGTACGGGCCGGGTGCACCGGGCATTTCCGCTGGACCGCAGAACATTTCGAACGAACAGGGCGTCCCGCCCCGTTATACGTACCAGCCGCAGCGGCCGGGCTCGGGCGAGCAGTCGGTCCCGCCCGCCGGGTACGGCTATCCGGTGGGCGCCCGCCCCTCCGGAACCTCGGATTTCTCGCGCCCGCAACCCTTGTACGACCACCCCTCCGCCCCGCTGCCGCTGCCGCCCCGCGAACGCGGTTCACTGCCCTACCTGGTCGGCGCGCTCATCGTCGTGGTGCTGCTGCTGGCGGGCGTGGTCGGCTGGATGATCGTGTCGCACAACGGAAACGGCGGCACCGCCGGCGAGCCCGCCACCACCGCGCCGCCCACTGCCGGCAGCGGGCCGGGCTACACCACCCCCGCGGTCGTCACCACCACCCTCGCCCCCTACGTCGGCACCGTCGCGGGCACGGATACGCAGGGCTTCACCACCGCCGGCGGACCGCGGTGCAATGCCGACGATCCGGCCATGGCCGTCGGCCGCAGCACCGCCTCGCGAATTGCCATCTGCCGCACCAGCACCGGCCGCTACTACTACAAGGGCGTGCGCATCAGCGATGGCGCGACCATCTCGATCGACGATCCGGTGCCGGACGGGTCCGGCGGCTACACGGTCACCAATCCCGGCGACGGCACCATGTACCGCATCACCGCGAGCGCCCTGGTGATCACCAGCAACGGTCAGGTCGCCGCCAATGAGCCGATGCAGGAATACGAGCATCGCTGATGAATACGGGCCGCACTGACACCGGAAACCGGGCGACCGGGACAATTCACAGTTCAATGGACTAAGTTCGCTGTATCCGCAGTCGGATGGATCGGAGTTGATCGAGTATGCGAGCAGCAGTGGTGGGCAAGCTGGAAGGCCCGGAAGCCATCGAGGTCCTCGACATCCCCGAACCGGCGGCCTATCCCGGCGGCGTCGTCATCGACGTGCACGCCGCCGGCATCGCCTTCCCGGACGTCCTCATGACGCGCGGGCTCTACCAGATGAAACCGGCGCTGCCCTACGTCGTCGGCTGCGAGATCGCGGGCATCGTGCGCGAGGCGCCCGAAGGCGCCCACGTGCGGGCCGGTGACCGCGTCGTCGCCCTCACCCTGCTCGGCAATGCCGTCGCCGATGTCGCGGTGACGCCCGCCGACATGGTCTTCAAACTGCCCGACAACGTCTCGCTGGAGGCGGGTGCGGGCGTGCTGTTCAACGACCTCACCGTGCACTTCTGCCTGCGCAACCGCGGCCGCATCGCGGACGGCGAAACCGTTCTCGTGCACGGCGCCGCCGGTGGTATCGGCACCTCCACCCTGCGCATGGCGCAGGCCCTCGGCGCCGGGCGGGTCATCGCCGTCGTCAGCACCGACGAGAAGGCCGAGGTCGCCCGCGCCAACGGCGCCACCGATGTGGTGCTCACCGACGGCTGGCTGGACGCGGTCAAGGAGATCACCGGTGGCCGCGGCGTCGACATCGTCCTCGACCCGGTGGGCGGCGACCGCTTCACCGATAGCGTCCGCTCCCTCGCGGGCGGCGGCCGTTTGCTGGTGGTCGGCTTCACCGCCGGCGACATCCCCACCGTCAAGGTGAACCGCCTGCTGCTCAAGAACGTCGAAGTGGTCGGCGCGGCCTGGGGTGAATGGGTCATGAGCCACCCGGGGTACCTGCAGGAACAGTGGGCAGAAGTGGAACCGCTGCTCGCCAACGGCAAGATCAACCCGCCCGATCCGGCGATCTACACCCTCGCGCACACCGCCGAGGCCGTGTCCGCCCTGGACAAGCGCACCGCCACCGGCAAGGTCGTCGTCACCCTCCGCTGAATGTCGGACGGTTCGGCTACCGTGAGCGAATGGTGAAGCTGTCCAACCGGATTCTGAACCGGACACTGCTGGAGCGCCAGTATCTGCTGGAGCGTTCGGCGCTGACGGTTCCGGAGCTCTGCGATCACCTGATCGGGTTGCAGGCGCAGGACATGCTGCCGCCGTTCGTCGCATCCTGGAGCCGCATAAGGGATTTCGACCCGGAGGCGGTGTCGAAAGGACTCGACGATCGCTCGCTGGTGCGAATCACCTTGATGCGCGGCACCATTCACCTGGTCACCCCGCCGGACGCGCTGCGCATCGCACCGCACATCCAGCCGGAACTCGAAAAGATCCCCTTCCGTAAGGGTTTCAACTACGGCGCCATGGTCGGCCTCGACCCGGAAGAAGTCCGCGCCCACGGCGACTCCGTCCTCGGCGACGAACCCATGCCCGCCGCCGACCTCCGCACCCACGCCGCCGCCCGCTACCCGGACCGCGATCCCGGCGCGGTCCTGCAAACCTGGCTCTACCAGCTCCCCGTCCTGCAGACCCCGCCCCGCGGCCGCTGGGGCGACAGCAGCCGGCCCGTCTGGTCCCGCGTCGAACCCTGGCTCGGCACACCACTGGATCCCGGCTACCCGCTGGCGGAACTGCTGCTGCGCTACCTGCGCGCCTTCGGCCCCGCCACCACCATGGACATGCAGACCTGGTCCAAGCTCACCGGCATCAAGAAGGCCGTCGAAAGCCTCGGCGACCGCGTCCGCCTCTACACCGACGACCGCGGCCGCACCCTCTACGACGCCGCCGACACCGGCCTCGCCGACCCGGAGCTGCCGGCTCCCGTCCGCTTCCTCGGCTGGTACGACAATGCCCTGCTCTCCCACCAGGACCGCACCCGCATCATCCCCGACGGCTCCGCTCCACCCCTGCAAGCCTTCGCCGCCCAGGTCTCCTCGATCCTGGTGGACGGCTACCTATCCGGCATCTACAAGATCTTCCCTGAACGCGACACCGCTCGCCTCCGCATCAGTCCTCACACCACCTGGTCGAGGGCCGAACGCGCCGCCGTCGAAGCGGAAGCCCATGCGCTACTGGGCTTCCTGGAGCCGGACCGCACCCCGAGCGTCGAGATCCTCGACCCGGGAGCGAATCTCCGTCCCTGACCGGCACCACGCCGAACGGAGGCCGGCCGTCGCGCCGGCTACCACCGGCGGGCGATTCTTTCGGGCCGGCTCGGCGCTACGCAGTCCCGGGCCGGGTGTCCGCTCCAGTGAGTCCGGCTCGTCCGGAGTACGTCCCGGGTTGTGGCCTCGGCGCGAGCGGCC
This sequence comes from Nocardia sp. NPDC088792, assembly GCF_044750615.1. NCBI lineage: Bacteria > Bacillati > Actinomycetota > Actinomycetes > Mycobacteriales > Nocardiaceae > Nocardia > Nocardia sp. NPDC088792. The sequence continues at coordinate 1,661,347 of NZ_JBIVKC010000002.1, read as the reverse complement.
CGGTGTGGTTTAACCGCAATGAAATACGGTCCGGTTAGGCTCTCCCGCACGGCGCTCACCGGCTGCAACGGGCGTACGGGCACCGTTCGGCACCGAGCGGGCGAACCAGCCGCATTTCCCGGAGGAATGCCGCATGGTGCGCATTACGCCCTTGTCCACCGTCATTCGCGACGTCACCGTCTACGCCGCCACACCTACCGGTCCCGCCTGGCTGGCAGGACAGGATGTGGTTGTCGAGGACGGACGCATAACCGCTGTCGGAGCCGGTGCGGGAACAGGTCTCGACCTGCCGCGGGTCGACGGTAGCGGCGGTCATCTGATTCCAGGATTCGTGAACACCCATACTCACCTGCAGCAATCCGTACTGCGCGGGGCGGGGGAGGGGCTGCCGCTGCTCGAATGGCTGCACTGCGTCGGCGAATTCACGGTGGCGGCCACACCCGAGCAGACCTATCTCGCCGCGCTGGCCGGTGGGCTCGAACTGCTGCGCAGCGGCGTCACCACGGTGGTGGAGCACATGTGGCCGAATCCTTCGGAGGCCGTGCACGATGCGGCACTGCGGGCGCTGGACGAACTCGGCCTGCGTGTGGTGTTCGGGCGCGGCATCGCCGATCGGGCCGACGCCTCCCGGCGCTGGGGCATGGATCCCAGACTGCTGCAACCACTTCCGGAAGTCCTCGCTCATATCGACGATCTCGATGCGCGCCTGGCGGATTCCCGCATCACCACCGCACTGGCCGTGCCCAACCCGCGCTGCCTCACCCCCGACGGCATGGCCGCCGTGCGCGAATACGCCGGGCGCACCGGCAAAACCATTTCCATCCACTTGTCGGAGACGACCACCGACGATGACATGTGCCGATTGCATGCAGCCTGCTCGGCCGTCGACTACCTGGACCGCGGCGGCCTGCTCGGACCGCGCACACTGGCCGTGCACTGCTGCCACCTCGACGAACACGGCCGGCAAGTGTTCGCCGAGCGTGGGGTCGCCGTCTCCTACAACCCGCTGAGCAATATGCGGCTCGGCAGCGGTATCGCTCCCATCCCCGAAATGCGGGCCGCCGGAATCGATATCGGCCTCGGTGTGGACGGTGCGGCCAGCAATGACACCCAGGACATGCTGCTGGCCCTGCGCATGGGCGCGTACCTGCAGCGCGCCGCCCATCGGCAGGCCGACCTGCTGGGCTTTCCCGACATGCTGCACATGGCGACCCGCGGCGCTGCCCGCGCCCTCGGCCTGCCCGCGGGCCCGGCCGGCGTGACCGTCGGCGATCCGGCCGATCTGGTCCTGCTCCGCTTCGATCGCGACTTCGCCTGCCTGCCGGTGCGTGATCCGGGTGCGGCCCTGCTGACCACCGCATCGCCGCGCGTGGTGGACACCGTGTGGGTCGACGGCGAAGCCGTACTCCGCGACGGCCGCAGTAGCCGCACTGACGAGCGGACGCTCACGAAGCAGCTAAGTGACATGCAGTAGCTGTTAATGATTTCGAAACAGCACATCGATTGCATGTAATTCAACTCGGCAACACTGATCTCACGCACATGTTGCACGCAATACAGGAGAGAAGGTGAGTGCGGTGGGCGAGATCTCCTTCGCCGGCGTCGGCAAGCGCTACGACGGCACGGGCACCGGCGAGGTCGTGGCCCTCGCCGATATCGACCTGCGCATCGGCAATGGCGAATTCGTCGCCGTCGTAGGGCCTTCCGGCTGCGGCAAGTCCACCCTGCTTCGCGTCGCAGCCGGATTGGAGCAGGCCACGGCGGGAAGGGTGGTGGTCGAGGCGGATTCGGTCGGCTTCATCTTCCAGGAAGCCACCCTGCTGCCCTGGCGCAAAGTGCAGCGCAATGTCGAACTCGGCGCCGAACTGCGCGGCATCGACCGCCCGACCCGCCGCGCTCGTGCCACCCGCGCCCTGGCGGCGGTCGGCCTGGCCGACTTCGCGACCAAACTGCCGGGTCAGCTCTCGGGCGGCATGCGCATGCGCGTGTCGCTGGCCCGCGCCCTGACCCTGGAACCGCGACTACTGCTGCTCGATGAGCCCTTCGGCGCGCTCGACGAGATCACCCGGCTGAGCATGCAGGAGGAACTGCTGCGGCTGTACCGCGACAACGCCTTCACCGCCCTGTTCATCACGCACTCGGTCTCCGAAGCGGTGTTCCTGGCTGGACGCGTGGTGGTCATGTCGGCCCGGCCGGGCCGCGTGCACGAGGTCATCGATATCGATCTGCCGTACCCGCGCGGCCGCGAACTGCGCTTCGAACCCGCCTTCACCGCACTGGTGTCCCGCGTGTCCCGATCCCTGAAAGAAGCCTCCTGATGGTCGGTCTCGCCTTACCCGCCGCACCTGTCCGTACCCGCCCGGCCCTGCGTTTCCGGCCGCAGCGCCTGCTCGCGCGGCTGGCCGTGCCGGTCGTCTGCGTCGGCCTGGCGCTCGCGGCCTGGTACGCCGTCTCCCTGCTACTGCTCGCACCCGACCGGCGGTTCCTACTGCCGACACCGGACCGGGTATTCACCCAATCCCTCAGTAACCCGGCCAAATTGGAGGTCATGCTGCGGGCGCTGGCCGTCACCGCGCGCGTGGCGGTCACCGGACTGGCGGTGGCCGCCGTCCTCGGTATCGCCATCGGGGTGCTGATGAGCCAGGCCAAGGTGGTCGAGCGCGTCGTGTATCCGTACGCGGTGGTCCTGCAAGCCATTCCGGTGCTGGCGGTGGTGCCGCTCATCGGCCTCTGGTTCGGTTACGGCTCGACCGCTCGCACCATCGTGTGCGTGCTCATCGCGGTGCATCCGATCATCGCCATGACCCTGTTCGGTATCCAATCCGTCGACCGCAACCTGCGGGAGCTCTTCACCCTCGGCCGCGCGAACCGATTGCGCCGCTTGATCTCTCTGGAACTACCTGCCGCGCTGCCGTCCATCATGGCCGGGCTGCGCACCGCCGCCGGACTTTCCGTCACCGGCGCCGTCATCGGCGACATGTTCTTCGCCAAGGGCCAACCCGGCATCGGCACCCTGCTCGACATGTACCGCGCCCGGCTGCAATCCGAGGATCTACTGGCCGCCCTCGTCCTCGCCGCCCTGTTCGGCGTCGCCGTCTTCGCCGTCTTCACCGCCGCTCAGCGGCTCACCGTCGGCCGCTGGCACCCCTCCGGCCGCTGAAAGAGAGAATCATGCACCCCCGCCTGCGCGGACTCGGCGTGGCCGCCGTCGCCGCACTCACCGTCGCCACCGCCGCCTGCTCGTCCTCCGGTACCACCGATTCCGCCCCGGTCAGCCTGCCCGCCGCGCCTGCCGCGCAACAGCTTTCGGGTGTCTGTCCCGCCACCGTCGTCGTCCAGCTGCAATGGGAACCCGAAACCGATTCCGGTCCGCTCTTCGGGCTGCTCGGTCCCGGCTACCGCGTAGACGCCGACAATGGCAAGGTCACCGGTCCCCTCGTGGTGGACGGCAAGGACACCGGCGTGAAACTGGAGATCCGGGCCGGCGGCCCCGCCATCGGCTTCCAGACCGTCCCCTCCCAGATGTATGTCGACCCCTCGATCACGCTGGGGCTCAGCCACTCCGAACAGGCCGTGGCCGCCGCCGCGAAACAACCGCTGATCGCCGTCACCACCCTGTTGCGCGACAGCCCGCAGATGATCATGTGGGACCCGAAGAGCCATCCGGACTGGCACGGCATCGCCGACATCGGGAAAACCGGTGCACCCGTGGTGGTCTCGCAGGGGCAGCTCTACCCCGACTGGCTGGTGTCCAAGGGCCTGCTGAACAGCAAGCAGATCGACACCTCGTACGACAATTCCCCGTCCCGCTTCGTCGCCGATCCCACCCTCGCGCAACAGGGCTTCGCCAACTCCGAGCCCTACGTCTACGAGCACGAGGTCTCGGCCTGGCAGAAACCGGTCGCGTATCAACTACTGCGCGACGTCGGCTACGAGGGTTACGCCCGCACCGTCAACGTGCGCGCCGACAAGTTGAACGAGTTGCGACCGTGCCTGCAACGCCTCGTCCCCATGATCCAAAGGGCCACCGCGCAATTCCGCGCCGACCCGAGCCACGTGAACGACATCGTGGTCGACGTCGTCGCCAAGACCCCGAAGTTCACGCCCTACAGCGCCGCCCTCGCGGCCTACGGCTCGAAGACTCTCATCGACAAGGGTCTCCTCGGCCCCGATACCGACGGCGTGATCGGCAGCTTCGACCTGGCCCGGGTGCAGCGCGTCATCGACGGCTTCGCCCCCATCCTGCGCAAGAGCGGCGCGGCCGTCCCCGACCACCTCACGGCCCGCGACCTCGTCACCACCGAATTCCTCGACAAGACCGTCACCGGCTGAAAACCCTGACCACACAAGGAAACCCCATGACCTCCAGCTACGACCTGTCCGAAGTCGCCCGCGAACAGCGCATGGGCGGCCTCGGCTCCGAAACCGACACCCGCGAGATCCATGTCATCGACCTCACCGATTTCGACGCCCGCCGCACCGAGATCACCGACCAACTCTGGACCGCCGCCACCGAGATCGGCTTCTTCCAGCTCTCCGGCCACGGCATCCCGCAACCGCAGATCGACGACATCTTCGCCCGCACCGCAGACCTTTTCGCCCTCCCCGAACCCGTCAAGGCCCAATACCCCCTGGTCAAAGCGAACAATGCCGGATGGGAGAGCCTCACCCAGGTCCGCCCCTCCATCGGCGTCCCGGACCAGAAGGAGTCCTACCAGATCACCCGCCCGCACATGACCGGACTCTGGCCCGCCGACACCGAACTCCCTGGATTCACCGCAGCCGTCCTCGAATTCGAGCACGCCTGCTGGACCGTCGCCGTGCGCGTCCTCTCCTGCTTCGCCGACCGGCTCGGCTTCCCCCGCGAACACTTCACCGCCGCACACGATCCCGCCTCCCCGCACTACCAATCCACCCTGCGCCTGCTGCACTACTTCGCCGTCCCGCCCGCACTGCGCGCCGTCCCCGGCCGCTGGCGCGCCGGCGCCCACACCGACTTCGACTGCCTCACCCTGCTTTTCCAGCGCGACGGACAAGGCGGCCTGCAGGTCTGTCCCGGCAAGGAGATGGCCGACCAGCAATGGACCTCCATCACACCGTCATCCACCCTGATCACCTGCAATATCGGTGACATGCTCACGCGTTGGAGCGATGACGCCCTGCCCTCCAACTTCCACCGGGTCCGCGGCCCCGGCCCCGACGAATACCAGGGCGACCGCTACAGCATCGCCTACTTCGCCCAGGCCGACCGCGACGCCGTCATCCAGGGACCCGGCGGCGCCTACCCGCCCGTCACCGCCGCCGACTTCCTCACCCAGCGCGTGCAGGCCAACTACCGGCCGCAACGGTAGTTTCGACACCATCACGAAAGGACACCCATGACCGACACGGACAGCGAACTGCTCGGCCCCTCGGTACATCGGCAACTGCGGCAACTCGTGCTGTCCGGTGAACTCGCCCCCGGCACACCGCTGTCCGTACTCGCACTGTCCGCCCGGCTGGGCGTGAGCCGCAGTCCGGTCCGGGAAGCCGTGCAACAGCTCATCTACGAGGGCCTCGCGGTGACCGTCCCGCACGCCGGCGCCCGTGTCGCCGTCGTCGACGACGACCGCATCCGCGAGGTCCTCACCGTGCGCGCCGCCCTCGACGGCCTCGCCGCGGAAGCCGCCGCCACCCGCCTCACCGAATTCGATCTCGGCAAACTCGCGGCCATGCTCTCCGCACAGGAAGAGAACCTGCTCGACAACGCCGACCCCGCCCGCGACACCGAACTCGACCTCGAATTCCACACCTTCATCCGGGAGCGTTCCGGAAACCGCACGCTCACCGAGGAACTCGCGCGCCTAGAAGCCCAGGCCCACCTCTACCGCGGCGACCTCTGGCAGCACCCACGCAACCGGCGCATCGCACTGCGCGAACACCGCCGCATCCTCGACGCCCTCGAATCCGGCCACGCCGCCGACGCCCGTGACGCCGCCGACGCGCACGTTCACGGACTGATCACCCGCCTGACCCGAGCCTGAACCGGCCCGGCGGGCATCGGCTCAGTGCGTATTCCGGTATGCCGGAGCCTTACTCGAACTCGCCGGCGTCAGCGTCCGCAGCAACGGCAGCGCGCGCCGCTCCACCACCGTGGACAGCACCACCACACTGTGTGACCGCACCACCGCACCCGACCGATCGATACTCAGCAGCACCGACTGCAACCCCGAATGCGAATCCGCGCCGATCCGGCACAACACATCGCCGGTACCGGTGGTCGCATAGGCCTCCAGCACCCCCGGAATGTTGTCCAGATCGGCCGCCACCGCATCCAGCGCGCCCTGCGCGATCTCCAGCGTCACGAACGCTTGCACGTCGAAACCCGCTGCGGTGACATCGATCTGGGGATCATAGGAGGAGATCACCCCCGCCTCCTCCATGCGCGCGATGCGCGACTGCACGGTCGCGCGGGCGACCCGCGTGCGCCGTGACAACTCCAGGATTCCGGCCTTCTGATACTCGTGCATGGCAGTGAGGATGGCCAGATCCAGTTCGTCCAGCTTGGCCGGCGTACGCGCCATGGTGGACCTTCCGCTCGGGGACGATGCTTCTATTCAAATTGTCCAGCACAACGCAGCAAATGATGCCCCAATTCACCAGGGTGTCTACTCGAATTCGGCGATATTGCCCAATTGGAACCATGGCGATTTGCTGAGTTCATGAGCATCGACGTTGCAGCCCAGCCCTCCGCCGACCGCCCGGAACCCGATGACCTGCGCCGTCTCGTCGGCCTCGTCGACCACGACGCCGCCGCGGACCCGTTCCCGGTCTCCGGCTGGGACGCCCTGGTCTGGGCCGTCGGCAACGCCACCCAGACCGCCCACTACCTCGAATCCGCCTTCGGCATGCGGCTCGAAGCCTACAGCGGCCCCGAAACCGGCAACCGCGATCACAAGTCCTTCGTACTGCGCAGCGGCGGCGCCCGTTTCGTCGTTCAGGGCGCGGTCGACCCCGCCAGTCCGCTTGTCGCACACCACGATCGGCACGGCGACGGCGTCATCGACATCGCCCTCGAGGTCCCCGACGTGGACCGCTGCATCGACTGGGCCCGCAATCACGGCGCCAAGATCCTCGTCGAACCGCACGACGACACCGACGAAAACGGCACCGTCCGCTCCGCCGCCATCGCCACCTACGGCGAAACCCGGCACACCCTCATCGACCGCTCCCGCTACGACGGCCCCTACCTCCCCGGCTACGTGGCCCGCAGCTCCGCCTACGTCCCGCGCGACGGCGCGCCCAAGCGCATCTTCCAGGCCATCGACCACGTGGTCGGCAATGTGGAACTCGGGCAGATGGACGAATGGGTCGAGTTCTACCGCCGCGTCATGGGATTCGAGAACATGGCCGAATTCGTCGGCGACGACATCGCCACCGACTACTCCGCCCTCATGAGCAAGGTCGTCGCCAACGGCAATCACCGCGTCAAGTTCCCGCTCAACGAACCGGCCGTCAGCCGCAAGAAGTCCCAGATCGACGAATACCTGGAGTTCTACCGCGGCCCCGGCGTCCAGCACATCGCGCTCGCCACCGGCGACATCCTCACCGCCGTCGACACCCTGCGCCGCGAGGGCATCGAATTCCTCGACACCCCCGACACCTACTACGAGGACCCGGAACTGCGCGCCCGCATCGGCCACGTCCGAGTTCCCGTCGAGGAGCTCAAGTCCCGCGGCATCCTGGTCGACCGCGACGAGGGCGGCTATCTGCTGCAGATCTTCTGCAAGCCCGTCACCGACCGCCCCACCGTCTTCTTCGAACTCATCGAACGGCACGGCTCACTCGGCTTCGGCAAGGGCAACTTCAAGGCGTTGTTCCAGGCCATCGAACGCGAACAGGACGCACGCGGAAACCTCTGAGCAGCACCGCAACCCAGCGGCACGCGCGAAAGCAACACCGCAGCGAACCCGGCTCGACATGCCCCGCGGCCCGAAACCAGTAGAGTTTCGGGCATGCGGATCACGTCGGCGATCGTTACGGGGCTCAGCCTCGTAGTGCTGCTGTCTGCGTGCGGGGGGAAGAGCGATTCGGGTGGCAACGGCCCGGTGCAGGCCCCGCCGAAGGTGGCGACCCTGGGCCCTTTCGTCGGTGAGTGCGGACACCTCACCGACGACGAGGTAGCGAAGCTGGGCGCGCTCGGCGCGGTCACCCAGGCCTACAAGAACTCGGTCGGCTGCAACTGGCAGGCCGGCGGCCTCGGCGGCGCCAGCGTCACCTTCGCGTCCTACCGCGGCAGCCCCATCGACCGCGAGAAGGCCTGGGTATCCAGCGTCGGCCGCGCCCCCGACACCATCGACGTGAAGGGCAAGCCCGGCTTCCAGGCCCTGGACCCCGGCAACAGCATCTGCGACCTCGCCGTACAGCTGGACGACGACTTCTTCGAATGGTCCATCTCCTACGGCCTGTTCGGCGGCAGCAATCTCGGCAACCCCTGCGACCGCGTCCGGCAGATGGCCGAACTGACCGTGCAGCGGCTCGGATGAGGGGGACGGACATGCGGCGCACACTTCGCCCCGGGCGGCGCTCACGGACCGCCGTGATCCTCGCCGTGCTGGCGGTCACCGCCACCGTCGGCGGCTGCGGCAAGACCATCTCCGGCAACGCCCTGCCCGCCGGCAAGAGCACCGGCAGCCCCGGCAAGATCAATACCGACTTCGACAAACTGCTCCGCGAATGCGATGTCGTCGCCCTCGACGACATCGCCAAGACCGTCGGCGACGGGACCAGCCTGGAACCGTCCTTCAACGGCGCGGTCTGCATGTGGAACATCACCGGTGGCAGCGCCGGCAGCGGCCTGGTCACCCTCAACTGGTACGAGCAGGGCTCGATCGCCAACGAGAAGACGAACAACGGAAAACTCGGTTATGTGACCAACGACATAACGGTCCAGGGTCGCCGCTCGATCCAGACCCAGCGCCCGAACGATGCCGACGCCTGCGGTGTGATGGCACCTGCCGCTGACACCGGGATCATCGGCTGGTGGGTCAACTACCGGCCCGGATCCGCCCATCCGGACCCCTGCGCAGCAGCCAAGAAACTGGTTGAACTGACCCTCAATCTGGCTCAATAATCGCTCTACCAGCCCCTGTCGGCGGACCCCTTTTTGCCCCTGATAGAGCCGCCGGGTATCGTGGATCGCTGTGCCCGGAAGCATTCGGGCAGGTTCGTATGCAGTACGTAGGCCAGCGAGAGCGGCTGACCGTTCCAGCGTGCCCGATAAAAGGCCCCGGAGCTGCGTGCGACACGCCCGACCTCGTGGAGGCGAAATGCCGCGAGAACAGGGCGGAAAGCTCGAATGACAAAGACATGAAGTTCCAGACACCTGGTTACTAATAAGGAAAGCCGGTCTATGCCAACCATCAACCAGCTGGTCCGCAAGGGTCGCCGCGACAAGGTCGCCAAGACCAAGACTGCGGCCCTCAAGGGGAGCCCGCAGCGTCGTGGCGTGTGCACCCGCGTGTACACCACGACCCCGAAGAAGCCGAACTCCGCGCTGCGTAAGGTCGCGCGTGTTCGCCTGACCAGCGCGGTCGAGGTCACGGCTTACATCCCCGGTGAGGGTCACAACCTGCAGGAGCACTCGATGGTGCTCGTTCGCGGTGGTCGTGTGAAGGACCTCCCGGGTGTGCGCTACAAGATCATCCGCGGCTCCCTCGATACCCAGGGTGTGAAGAACCGCAAGCAGGCCCGCAGCCGCTACGGCGCCAAGAAGGAGAAGAGCTAATGCCGCGTAAGGGTCCCGCTCCCAAGCGTCCCCTGATCAACGACCCGGTCTACGGCTCCCCTCTGGTGACGCAGCTGGTCAACAAGATCCTGCTGGACGGCAAGAAGTCGACTGCCGAGCGCATCGTTTACGGCGCCCTCGAGCAGGCTCGCGAGAAGACCGGCACCGACCCGGTCGTCACGCTGAAGCGCGCGCTGGACAACGTGAAGCCGGCCCTCGAGGTCAAGCCGCGTCGTGTCGGTGGCGCCACCTACCAGGTGCCGGTCGAGGTTCGTCCCGGCCGCGCCAACACCCTGGCGCTGCGCTGGCTGGTCAACTACTCCCGCGCTCGTCGCGAGAAGACCATGGTCGAGCGTCTGGCCAACGAGCTGCTGGATGCCAGCAACGGCCTGGGCGCTTCGGTGAAGCGTCGCGAGGACACCCACAAGATGGCCGAGTCCAACCGGGCGTTCGCGCACTACCGCTGGTGACCTGCAGCCCGGCCCTCCGTTCGGATGTGCCGGGATGCGAGTCACACGTCTGATTCGGCGGCCGGGCCGCCCCAGGGGCACTCAGCCGCCGCGCCAGACGTTGACAGAGATGGCTCACGGAAAATCCGGAGCCGTTCCCGTTAATCCCAACTAGCTACGAGCGGGGAAGATTTCCGTGGCACAGGACGTGCTCACCGACCTCAACAAGGTCCGCAACATCGGCATCATGGCCCACATCGATGCCGGTAAGACGACGACCACCGAACGCATCCTCTTCTACACCGGTATCACCTACAAGATCGGTGAAGTTCACGATGGCGCCGCCACCATGGACTGGATGGAGCAGGAGCAGGAGCGCGGCATCACGATTACGTCGGCCGCGACCACCACGTTCTGGAAAGACAACCAGATCAACATCATCGACACCCCCGGGCACGTCGACTTCACCGTCGAGGTGGAGCGTTCGCTGCGCGTGCTCGATGGCGCCGTCGCGGTGTTCGACGGCAAAGAAGGTGTCGAGCCGCAGTCCGAGCAGGTGTGGCGTCAGGCGGACAAGTACGACGTCCCGCGCATCTGCTTCGTCAACAAGATGGACAAGCTCGGTGCGGACTTCTACTTCACCGTGCAGACCATCAAGGACCGCCTGGGCGCGCGCCCGCTGGTGATCCAGCTGCCGATCGGCGCCGAGGATACCTTCGAGGGCATCGTCGACCTGGTCGAGAACAACGCCAAGGTCTGGCGCGGCGAGACCAAGCTCGGTGAGCAGTACGAGGTCGTGGAGATCCCCGAGGATCTGAAGGACCAGGCCGAGATCTACCGCCAGGAACTGCTGGAGGCCGTCGCCGAGTCCGACGAGGCCCTCCTGGAGAAGTTCTTCGGTGGCGAGGAGCTCTCGATCGAGGAGATCAAGGGCGCCATCCGCAAGATGACGGTCAACTCCGAGGCCTACCCGATCCTGTGTGGTTCGGCGTTCAAGAACAAGGGCGTGCAGCCCATGCTCGACGCCGTCATCGACTACCTGCCGTCCCCGCTGGACGACGGTGGCGCCGATGGCCACGTGCCGGGCAAGGAAGACGAAGTCCTGCACCGCAACCCGAACCCGGACGAGCCGTTCGCGGCCCTGGCGTTCAAGATTGCGTCGCACCCCTTCTTCGGCAAGCTGACCTACATCCGCGTGTACTCCGGCAAGGTCGACTCCGGCGCCCAGGTCATCAACTCGACCAAGGGCAAGAAGGAGCGTCTGGGCAAGCTGTTCCAGATGCACTCCAACAAGGAGAACTCGGTTCCGAACGCCACCGCCGGCCACATCTATGCGGTCATCGGCCTGAAGGACACCACCACCGGCGACACCCTGTGCGATCCGCAGAACCAGATCGTGCTGGAGTCCATGACCTTCCCGGATCCGGTCATCGAGGTCTCGATCGAGCCCAAGACCAAGTCCGACCAGGAGAAGCTGGGCACCGCGATCCAGAAGCTCGCCGAAGAGGATCCGACCTTCTCGGTGAAGCTGGACGACGAGACCGGCCAGACCGTCATCGGCGGTATGGGCGAGCTGCACCTCGACATCCTCGTGGACCGCATGCGCCGCGAGTTCAAGGTCGAGGCGAACGTCGGCAAGCCGCAGGTGGCGTACCGCGAGACCATCACCAAGACGGTGGAGAAGCACGAGTACACCCACAAGAAGCAGACCGGTGGCTCGGGTCAGTTCGCGCGCGTCATCATCGCCCTGGAGCCCTTCGTGGGCGAGGACGGTGCGACGTACGAGTTCGCCAACAAGGTCAGTGGTGGCCGTGTGCCGCGTGAGTACATCCCGTCGGTCGACGCCGGTGCGCAGGATGCCATGCAGTACGGCGTGCTGGCCGGCTACCCGCTGGTCAACCTGAAGGTCTCGCTGCTCGACGGCGCCTACCACGAGGTCGACTCCTCGGAAATGGCGTTCAAGATCGCCGGCGCGATGGCCCTCAAGGAAGCGGCCCGCAAGGCCGGTCCGGTGATCCTCGAGCCGCTGATGGCGGTCGAGGTCATCACGCCCGAGGAGTACATGGGCGATGTGATCGGCGACCTGAACTCCCGCCGTGGCCAGATCCAGGCCATGGAGGAACGCAGTGGTGCCCGTGTCGTCAAGGCGCTGGTTCCGCTCTCGGAGATGTTCGGTTACATCGGTGACCTGCGGTCGAAGACCCAGGGCCGGGCGAACTACTCCATGGTGTTCGATTCGTACGCGGAGGTTCCGGCCAACGTGTCGAAGGAGATCATCGCCAAGGCGACCGGCGAGTAATCGTCGTCGGGGCGAGTTTGCGAGAATTCGCCCCGAGCAGGTCGTCGAACGACCCCCTGTAATACAAACCGCACTGCTGCAAAAAAGCACGCACTAACTAGTCCAGGAGGACAACAGTGGCGAAGGCGAAGTTCGAGCGGACGAAGCCCCACGTCAACATCGGCACCATTGGTCACGTCGACCACGGCAAGACCACGCTGACCGCGGCGATCACCAAGGTGCTGGCTGACAAGTACCCGGACCTGAACGCGGCCTTCGCGTTCGACCAGATCGACAAGGCTCCGGAGGAGAAGGCTCGTGGTATCACGATCAACATCTCCCACGTCGAGTACCAGACCGAGAAGCGCCACTACGCGCACGTCGACGCCCCCGGTCACGCCGACTACATCAAGAACATGATCACCGGTGCCGCCCAGATGGACGGCGCGATCCTGGTCGTGGCGGCTACCGACGGCCCGATGCCGCAGACCCGTGAGCACGTGCTGCTCGCCCGTCAGGTCGGTGTGCCTTACATCCTGGTCGCGCTGAACAAGTCCGACATGGTCGACGACGAGGAAATCCTCGAGCTCGTCGAGATGGAGGTCCGCGAACTGCTGGCCACCCAGGAGTTCGACGAGGACGCGCCGGTCGTGCGTGTTTCCGGTCTGAAGGCGCTCGAGGGCGACCCGAAGTGGACCGAGTCGATCATCGAGCTGATGAACGCTGTCGACGAGTCGATCCCGGACCCGGTCCGTGAGACCGACAAGCCGTTCCTGATGCCGATCGAGGACGTCTTCACGATCACCGGTCGTGGCACCGTCGTCACCGGTCGTATCGAGCGTGGCATCGTGAATGTCAACGAAGAGGTCGAGATCGTCGGCATCAAGGAGAAGTCGACCAAGACCACGATCACCGGCATCGAGATGTTCCGCAAGCTGCTCGACAACGGCCAGGCGGGCGACAACGTCGGTCTGCTGGTTCGTGGCATCAAGCGTGAGGATGTCGAGCGCGGCCAGGTCGTCATCAAGCCGGGCACCACGACCCCGCACACCGAGTTCGAGGGCCAGGCGTACATCCTGTCGAAGGACGAGGGTGGCCGCCACACCCCGTTCTTCAACAACTACCGCCCGCAGTTCTACTTCCGCACCACGGACGTGACCGGCGTCGTGACCCTCCCCGAGGGCACCGAGATGGTCATGCCGGGCGACAACACCGAGATGAGCGTCAAGCTCATCCAGCCGATCGCCATGGAAGAGGGCCTGCGTTTCGCGATCCGTGAGGGTGGCCGCACCGTCGGTGCCGGTCGCGTCACCAAGATCATCAAGTGATTTCCTGAATCACTGAGTGATTCGCTGAATCGCTGAGAGGGCCGTTCCCCCAAGGGGGAGCGGCCCTTTCGCCGTTCCTGCCCCCAGCTCTGGTGGCTCCCTGACGGATTGGTTGCTGTCCAGGCATCGGTCCGATTGTGTGGACGAGGACCCGCCCGCGCATGTGCCCGGCGCTCGTTGCCTGATTCCCAAGGGGCCGGTACCGGGCGATTGGGCGAACAAATGCTATGTCGCGTTCGGCCGCTATGTCTCCGTCGTCAATGACGCCGACAAAACCACCGCTCAGCAACGCACCGCCGCCGAATATGCATTGCTGGTCAACAGTTTCCGAGTGCCGGGTAGCTATCGGTCGAAGCGGGAGTCGCCGTTTTCGTCGAGCCAGTCGGTGATGGCGGTGCCCGAGATCATGCCGTTGCTGCCGGGGAGGACGGTGGTGGGGCGGTCGTCGCGGTAGTTCTCGGACATGCGATGGGCTTCGCGGCGGTGGGCGGCGGTGATGTCGGGTTCGGGTATTGCGCCGTCCGGCGGCGGTGGGATCTTTTCGTCTGTGCTCATAGGGGAGGCGTGCCCGGTGAGCGGGGGGTCAAACTGCGGGTTCTGCCTGGACGGCGCCGAGGATGCGGCCGGAGTCGAAGGAGGCTGCGGCGGTGGGGAGCCGGGCGGGGCGGCCGGAGGCGATAACGCGGACGGTGCCGGCGCCGGTGGTGGGGCGGCCCAGGGCGTCCATGCGGCGGAGGGTTTGGGCGGCGACGGCTTGGGCGCTGTCGAAGACGCGGACGCCGTGCGGGAGGGCGGTGAGGATGTCGTCGAGGACGAGGGGGTAGTGGGTGCAGCCGAGCACGATGCCTTCGGTGTCGGCGGGCGTGCGCGCGGCGGCGTCGGCAATGGCGTGCGCCACGCCGGGCAGGTCGCCGCGGTCGATGGCGTCGGCGAGGCCGTGGCAGGCGACTCCGGTGACGTCGGCATCGCCGGCGAAGCGCGCGATGAGGTCGGCCTGGTAGGCGCTGGCGGTGGTGGCCGCGGTGGCCCACACCGCTACTTTCCGGCAGGCGGCGGTGGCGGGTTTGATGGCCGGCACGGTGCCGATGACGGGGACGTCCGGCCCGACCATGGCGCGGACGTGTTCGAGTGCGGTGACGCTGGCCGTATTGCAGGGCAGCACAATGACTTCCGCGCCCTCGCGGAGGGAGGCGCGGGCGGTGTCCAGTACCCGGTCGACGACCCATTGCTCGGGTTTCGGCCCCCACGGTGCCCCGTCGGGGTCGTTCTGCAGCAGCAGGTCGAGATCGGGCCGCAGCTTCCGCAACCAGGCGGCAGTGGGCAGCAGCCCAAATCCGGAGTCGATGAGCGCGACGATCACACCTGTCACGGTAGTGAAGTACCCCCGCTGTTCGCGAACTGCGGGTCGAAATAGTGCGTTACCGCCGTCCGATCGGCGGTTAGCGCAGCCGGGTCCGGTCGCTAGTGGGCGGCCTGGGGTTGTGTGGCGGCGGCGAGCTGTCCGCGCATTTTCATCACTTTGCCGGTCATGCCCGCGCCGACGACGGCGACGAGGACACCGTCGCGGAAGTAGTGGGCGAGGAATTTACGTCCCTGATCGTCGATGATGCGGACCTCGTCGGCGCTGCCGGGGGTGCCGAGGACCTGGATCTTCAGCTCGTACTGGTCGCTCCAGACGTAGGGAACCTGTACGCCCGCAGGCGCTTCGACGCCGAGTAGTGCGGCGGCGAGCAGTCGCGCCTGTTCGCCGGCATTGGTCCAGTGTTCGACGCGTTTGTTGCGTCCGCTGTGGTGTGGCCAGGCGGCGACGTCGCCGACGGCCCAGACGCCGTCGACGCTGGTCCGGCCGGTGTCGTCGGTGAGTACGCCGCCGCCGTCGGCGGGTGCGGCGAGGGGGATGCCGGAGTCGGCGAGCCAGTCGGTGACGGGTACGGATCCGACGCCGATCACGACCAGACCGGCGTCGATGACGGTGCCGTCGGTGAGTCGCACGCCGCGGACCGTGTCGCCTTCGGTGACAAGTGATTCCACGCCGATCCCGCAGCGGACGTCGACGCCTTCTTCGGTGTGGAGGCGTGCGACGAGTGCGCCGACCTCGGTGCCGAGTGCGGCGGCAAGGGGTGTTGCCTGCGGTTCGACGAGTGTGACGTGCACGCCGCGGGCCCGGAAGCTTGCCGTGAGTTCGCAGCCGATGAAACCGGCTCCCACGACCACCGCTTCGGCCGTGTTTGCGAGTTGTTCGCGGAGTCTTGCCGCGTCGTCGTGGGAGCGCAGTACATGGACGCCGTGGACGTCCGGAAAGCCGGGTATGCGGCGTGGTCGCAGGCCGGTGGCGATGATGAGCCGGTCGTAGCCGAGGCGGCTGCCGTCGGCGAGGGTGACCTGCCGGGCGGTGGTGTCGACTCCGGTTGCGGTGGTGCCGAGCCGCAGGTCGATGCCCTTTTCGGCGAAGAATTCGGCGGGCCGCAAGGTGGTGTCGTCGGTTTCGCCGCGAACGTACTGTTTGGACAGTGGCGGCCGGTCGTAGGGTGCCCGGTTCTCGTCGCCGAGGAGGGTGAGTTCGCCCTCGTATCCGGTCTTTCGCAGTTCTTCGGCGGTGCGGAGTCCCGCGAGCCCCGCACCAACAATTAGAACGCGTTCTACCGCCTGCGACATAGGGGAAACCCTATCGGTTCCCAGGGTCCCGCGCCGATGTGTCCCGCGCCACACTCGAGCTGCCGCCGAATTGTAGCTGAACATTTATTGATCGGGCGGTCAATCAGGAATATACCGGTATCAGGACATATCCTCAGCCTTAAGGAGGCCCCTCATGTTCACCGAAGGCCGCGCACAGGACGCCGTCGCCGTCGTTCTCGGCGTCGTCGCCGCGTTGTCGCCCATCTGGGTGGCGCACAGCGACCGCGCTCTGTGGACCCTGATCGTGCTCGGCGTGCTGATCGCGCTGAGCGGGCTCGGTCACCTGGCCAAGATGGCCGGCACCACCGCCGATTACGCCATGGGCGTGCTGGGCGTGCTGTTGTTCATCTCGCCGTGGGTGATGAATTTCCACGACTACAGCGGTGCTTCGTGGACCGCGTGGATCGTCGGCGCGCTGACCGTGGCCACCGCGGCCGCGGCTATGCCGGCGGTGTCGGGTCGTCTGAACTCGGTGACGCATCACTGATGCAGATGCCACGACCTCGGGCGGGGCGTCGCCGGTCCAAGAAAGAGGACGGCGACGCCCGTCAGCTCATCCTGGATGCCGCGGAGAAATTGTTCGCGGCAAAAGGATTCGACGCGACGCCGACCGCCGCCATCGCGGCGGCGGCCGGTGTCCCCAAAGGCCTGGTTTTCTATTATTTTCCCGCCAAGGACGCGATTCTGTCGGCGCTGATGGCCGAGCGCGTCCCGCCGGAGCCGATCGATGACATCGATTCGCTGGTGGCGCCGGGTGATCCGGTGAAGAGTCTGGTGAATCTGGATGCGGCGCTGAATCTGCGTGATCATCATTCGTCGGTGCTGCGGGTGATCATGTGGCGGGAGGCGGATACGCATCCGGATGTGCGGAAGCAATTGCGTCGCATGCGTGATCAGTTGCTGGATGTGACGGTGCGGGTTTTGCAGGCGAGCGCCCCGTCCCCGGTGCAGCCGGGCACCTTGCGCGCTTGTGCGGCGGCCTGGGTTTCGGCCATGTTCACGATCGCGAGTACGGACCGTTTGCACGCGCTGGACGGCATGACGTTGCCGACGGCGGATGAGATTTTCAATGTGGCCCAGGTGGTTGCCGCGGGTATGGCGCACATGGGCTGAATTGCCGACCGGCGTCAATGCCCCAATACCTTTGCTCGTGAATAGCTTTCGCGGCGACCCGACTCGCACCCGAGCGCCGGTCGGGGTAACAATGTCGCCCATGGATGCCGACTACACCGCCTCGCGGGGCGAATCCCCGGACGAGCGCCGGGGTTATCGCCTCACTCGGTCGGGCAGCAGCGATCCGGGCTCGGCTCCGCTGCTGACCGGCGCCGACAGCGGTGGGTACGGCCGCGCCGCCGATCAGCGGGAGCAGCCGCCCGAGCGCGGGGAGGCGGAGCGATGGTCGCCGCCGCGATTGTCGTCGCCTCCGTCCGATTCCCCGTATTCGTCCGGTCCCCCGGCGGATTCCGTCCAGCTCTCGAACGGTGCGCCGTATCTTTCGAACGGCGCGACCGCTTCCCCCTATCTTTCGAACGGTTCTTCCGATCCCATGTCTCTTTCCAACGGCTCGTCCGGTTCGGCGTATCTCACCAATGGCGCCACGGATTCGACCGTGTTCCCCGGCAGCGCAGCCGAAGCGGCGTATCCGCTGAACCGTGCGCCCGATCCCCTGCCGACCCGGATGCCGGCCCCCGAGGTCGCGTCGCCCCGCGTACAGGATCGGTCCGCGGCATCGTCCTGGGCTACCGACGCGGAGTCCCTGTCGCGCCGGATCGCCGCGGAGGCGGATGCCCGTCGCGCGGCCGCCGACCCGGACCCGGCGTCCCTCTCCCGCTTCGTGGCCCCCGAGGCCGAGCAGACGACGCTGTCCCGCTTCGTGACGCCGGAACCGGAGCCCGCCGCACATCCCCGGGTGGCCGCTCCCGCCGACCCGGATCCTGTCTCGCTACCGCGTTCCGTCCCCGCGGAACCCGATTCCTTGCCGCGCTATTCGTCTCCCGAAGCGGATTCGGGCTTACTGCCACGCTATTCGTCGTCGGAGTCGGATCCTGGGTCGCTTCCGCGTTTTTCGGCGTCGGAGTTGGATCGCGTGTCTCCTTCGCGTTATTCGTCGTCGGAGTCGGATCCCGGGTCGCTTCCGCGTTTTTCGGCGTCGGAGTTGGATCCCGCGTCGCTCCCGCGTTATTCGCCGCCGGAGCCCGATCCCGCGCCGTTGCCGCGTTCCGCTACTGCTGAATCGGATTCCTTGCTACCGCGTTTCGTTTCGGACGAGCCCGAATACGCGCCCGCCCCGCGTTATGCGGGTAGCGAGCAGGGCGCACCGTCCGGGGCACTGTTCACCGCGGGGGGTGCCGGATCTCCTTCGACGGCGGGCGATTCCGGTCGATCGTCGCGTTTCGCGGGTTCCGAGCTGGATACCGGTTCGATGCCGCGGGTCGCTGCCGCCGAGGTGGCGCCGGAGGGTCGCCGTCGCCGGGCCGAGCCGGAGGTGTCGCCGGAGCCGTCCCGCTCGCCGGCGGAGGGGGCCGCGTTGCCGCGTCGTATTGCGGATCCGGAGTCGTTCGCGCGTCGTGCGGCCGCCGAATCGGTCGCTCCGGCAGTGGAAACCGATGCGGTATTGCCGCGTGCGGTGCAGGATTCCGGGCCGTCCCCGCGTCGGGCCGCGCCGGATCCGCTGGTGGCGTCTCATCGTGCGGCTCCGGAACCGGAAGCGCCGCAGCCTGTTCCGGGCGTTCCCGCGGTGACGCCGCCGCGGGTGACACCCGCGGCGTCGGGTGTCGCCGCGTCGGCGGTCGGCTTGCAGGACATCATGCGGCTGCTGCTGGCGAGTCATGAGCTGGATGTGGTGGCGCAGCAGGCGGAGGCGGGCGAGGTGTCGGTCGCGGAGCTGGCGCGGGCGGCTCGGGCGACGCGTTCGGCGGCGGTGGATCTGGTGGCCGCCTGGTATGGCGGCGCGGATCATATGCGCAAGTTCGGCGAGGTGCTGTTACAGGCCGCGGTCGAAACAGCTGGGTCGTGAATCGCCCGCCCGTCGCGGCCGGTGAATTCGGATTGCTGTCGGTGCCGTGCCTGATCATGGTGTGGTGACGAATCCGGAGCTGACGGCCGCGGCGGTGCGGGCGGAATTGTCGAAGGTGGCGGATCCCGCGGATGCGGTGCATCTGCGGCGGTTTTTCAAGACCGGGCCGGGGGAGTACGGCGCGGGGGATGTGTTCATCGGTGTGCGGGTGCCGCAGACCCGGAAAGTGGTGAAGGGTTTCGCGGAGTTGCCGTTGGAGCAGATCGATGAACTGCTCGACAGTGAGGTGCACGAGTTCCGGTTGGCGGGTTTGCTGATTCTGAATGAGCGGATGGCGCGGGCGATGCGGAAACGTGAGCCGCAGGAGCGGATTGTCGGCGCATATCTCGCGGCGGTGGCGCGGGGCCGGGTGAACAACTGGGATCTGGTGGACGGTTCGGCGGAGTTCGTGCTGGGTCCGTGGTTGCTGGAGCGGCCGCGCGATGTCTTGTTCGAGTTGGCGGGCGGGGATTCGCTGTGGGAGCGGCGGGTGGCATTGCTGGCCACTTTCGCGTTCATCAAGGCGGGTGATCCGTCGACGACGCTGGAACTGTGTGAGCGATATCTGCCGGATCGGCGTGATCTGATTCAGAAGGCGGTCGGCTGGATGTTGCGGGAAATCGGTAAGCGGGTGGATCGTGCGCAGTTGACGGCGTTTCTGGACGCGCATGCGGCGGAGATGGGCCGGACCGCGCTGAGTTATGCGACCGAGCATCTGACGGCCGGGGAGCGTGCGCACTACCGTTCGTTGTGATCTGTCCGGGGTCCCGCTGACCGGGCGCGAGGCCGTTGTGACCGAGCGCTCGAGACCTTCCCGTTATCCGAAGATGTCCAGGTCAGCGTATGGTTCCGGGTGCTCTACCAGCGGCGTCGGAACAACCGGCGACAGTTGTTCATCTTCAGTTCAGTTTGCGTTAACTCAGCGCAATCATTCTGTGACCACGCCCCCGGGCGTACATGCGAAGACCGCCGCCTCTGCCGGCGAGAGCGTGGTGGAACGGTGATCTCGGGTATGCATGCCCGAATCTCGTTCCCTTACAAGCCAATCACGAACCAACAGCGTATGAGCGTGCGCCAAACGGGGCGTCCGCTGTGGCTTGCGCTGGCCGAAAAGTCTATGCCTTCACGAAAACTGATCTCCTCGCGTTTCCCCGTCTCCTCCGGCCGGGCGTTCGTCGCCTCGGGCACCGCGGCGCTCGCGCTGACCATGTGTGCCGTGTTCGCTTCGGGTCAGGCCTCGGCCGCCGAGATCGCGGGCGTGCCGAACGAGCTGCAGGCGCCCGCTCAGCAGGTGCAGCAGCAGGCCGTGCAGTTCGACCAGACCCTGCCGCAGTCGCAGCAGGATCAGGTGCAGCAGCTGGTGCAGGGTCTGCCGGGCCCGTTCTCGCAGCTGCTGCCGCCGGTTTTCCCGGATGATCTGGATGGCTGGATCCATCACGCGCTGTATTTGATGGGCCAGGACAATATTCCGGGCAGCTACGACGGCATCTTCCGCAATGTCATGCGGGAGTCGGGTGGCAACCCGCAGGCGATCAACCTGTACGACTCGAATGCGGCCGCCGGCATTCCTTCCAAGGGCCTGCTCCAGGTGATCGATCCGACGTTCCAGGCGTACCACGTCGACGGAACCTCGTGGGATATCTACGATCCGGTGGCGAATATCGCGGCGGCCTGCAATTACGCGGCCCACCGCTACGGTTCGATCGACAACGTCGATTCGGCCTACTGATAAATCCCACCTCTCGGGGAGTCCTCGGGGGTTCCCCCGAACTCCGGCGGCCGCGCGGCGATCACCTCGGGAACGTCTCGGCCGCCGCGTGTTTCACGCGGCGGCCGACTGTGCCTCTGGCGCTGGGCGCTAGAACTGGATCTTCAGGTGGTCCGTGACGGGCCGGGCCTGGCAGCCGAGGATGTAGCCGTTGGCGATGTCCTCGGGGTCGAGGATTTCGGCGTTGGCCATTTCCACATTGCCTTCGAGCACGGTGCAGGCGCAGGACCCGCATTCGCCTTCGAGGCAGCTGTAGGGCACGTCGATGCCCTTGGCGAGCATGATGTCGACCAGGGTCTGGGTGCGCGGCCATTGGAGTTCGTGTGTCTCGCCGTCGAGTTCGACTTCGACGGTGGCCGCGTCGGCGGCTTCTGCTTCGGTGATCTCGCTGGGTGCGACTTCGGCGAAGGGGTCGCCGGAGAGCGAGTTGAACACTTCGGCGTGCGTCCGGTTGCGCGGCACTCCGAGTTGGCCGAGGGCGTCGTGGACGCGGTCCATGAACGGTTTGGGCCCGCACATGAAGGCCTCGTGCCCGCTGTAGGGCGAGACGAGTGCGGCGAGCGCTTCGGTGGTCGGCAGGCCCTGCAGGTGTTCGAGCCAGTGCACGATGACGAGTCGCTGCGGATGCTTGTCCGCGAGTTCGCGGAGTTCGCGGGCGAAGATGACGGAGTCGTGGTCGCGGTTGGCGTACACCACGACGATTCGGCCGTTGCCGCGTGAGAGTGCCGATTTGAGGATCGACATGACGGGTGTGATGCCGCTGCCGGCCGCGAAGAGCAGCAGGTCCTCGTCGAGGTTCTTGGGGGTGAATGCGCCGGAGGGCGGCAGTACTTCGAGGTTGTCGCCGGCTTTCACGTTGTCGCACACCCAGTTCGAGGCGTAGCCGTCGGCAGTGCGTTTGATGGTGACCTTGGGCTTGTCGTCGGTGTGCGGTGAGCTGGCGAGCGAGTAGCAGCGCGCGACGGAGCCGGTGCGTTCGCTGGGGATGCGCAGGGTCAGGAATTGTCCTGGCTGGTAGGTGAATCGCTCGTGCAGTTCCTCGGGAACGTCGAATACCAGCGAGCAGGAGTCGGCCGTCTCGTTGATGACCGCGGAGACTCGCAGCACGACCGAGCGCGAGCTGTGCGGTACGTCGACGGTGGTCATGTGGCTCCTCGCAGTCTACCTAAACTAGAACACGTTCTAGTTTGACTATACGTGGCTGTCACGCTGGCGGACAAGCTGAGCCTCCAGGCCGGCGATCAAGACCTCCATCGAGAAGTCGTAGGAGTACTTTCCGCGCAGGTCGGCCATGTGTTTTGTGGCGCGTTCCACAGCCTCGGGGAGCACTCGGTCGTGCAGTGCGGTGCGGTCGCGCGGATTGACCTTGCTGCGGCCGAACAGATAGGTGTGGATGGTGGCGTAGGCGGCGAGCACATTGCGATCGTCGAATCCGGCGTCGAAGAGGATTTCCATGACGGCCGCGATGAGATCGAGCTGTTTGCCCAGCATCTGCTCGATGAGTACGTCGCCGAGACCCGGGTGCTTGCGCAATTTCTCGTCGATCTGGTCGATGAGATCGCGCAGCCGCATTTGCCACGGGCCGAATTCCGGTGGGGGCTTGCGTACTCCGGTGAGCGCCGCGGTGGCGACGAGATCGAGTAGCTCGCGCTTGTCCGCGACGTAGTAATAGGGCGCCATCGGGGAAACGCCGAGTTCGCGGGACAGTCGCCGCATGGAGAGTTTCTCCACGCCGTCCTGCCGGACCACCCGCAGGGCGGCCTCGACGATCTCGGATTCCGAGAGGGTGTTCCCGCCCCCGCTTGTCTGCATGCGCCCGACTCCCATACCACCTCGACCACCACGGGAACGGATTTCCGACCCCGACCTGTTCATCTGCCGATTTTCCTCCCGCAGTCTAGATGTCGGTGTGCCTTACCGGTCGGTCTCGGGTGAGCCGCCGCAGGTTACTTGTCGTTCGGGATAGAGAGCGGCGTGGCAATCATGATTGCTAACGGTGTGCTGACCTAGCATTCCAGGAATGCGCCATGATCGACTTCCCGATGGTTTCGGGGTGCGAATCGATCCGAGGGTGCGCACTTATTCCGGTGGACGGCTCCTGGTCGGCGGCACGCCGACCCGGTTGCTGCGGTTGGCGCCGGAAGCTGCGGCCATGATCGGTGACGGATACCTCGAGGTGACCGACCCTGCGTCGGCTCGGGTTGCCAGACGGCTACTGGATTCCGGTGTCGCGAATCCGCGTCCGCGCTTACTGCCGTCTCTCGAAGACGTGACGGTCATCGTGCCGGTACACAATCACACCGCCGAATTGAATCGGCTGTTGTCGGCGCTGCGCGGGCATTCGGTGATCGTGGTGGACGACGGTTCGGACCAGCCGGTGCGTATTCCGGATTCGCAGGGGAGCCGCCGCCGGGTGACGGTGCTGCGCTGGGATCGCCGTCAGGGTGCGGCGGCCGCGCGCAATTTCGGCCTGCGGGCTGCGGCAACCGAATTCGTGGCCTTCCTGGATCCGGATGTGGTGCCGCGGGCGGGCTGGCTGGAGGTGATGCTGGGCCATTTCAGTGATCCGAAGGTGGCGCTGGTGGCGCCGCGCATTCTGGCGATGGATCCGGATTCGACCTTGCTGGCCCGGTATGAGCACACGCGCGGTTCGCTGCATCGGGGCCGGCGGGAGTCGGCGGTGCAGGCGCACGGCCCGGTGCCGTATGTGCCGAGTTCGGCCTTGCTGGTGCGCAGGCATGCGCTCCTGGCGGAGGGCGGTTTCGACGAGTCGATGCCGGCGGGCGGGGATATCGACCTGTGCTGGCGGCTGGATCGGGCGGGTTGGCGGTTGCGCTACGAGCCGGCCGCGCGGGTGGCGCACAGCAATCCGGTGACCTTGCGGAAGTGGTTCGCGCACAAGGTGGTTCACGGTACGGGTGTGGCTCCGCTGGGGCAGCGGCACGCGGGGATGGCGGCGCCCTTGTCGATGCCGATCTGGACGGCGGTGACGGCGATGCTGCTGGCGACCATGTCCGGCTGGGGTGTGTTCGGTGGCGTGCTGACGTTGATCGCGACGTTGTTCCGGCTGCGGCGGGTCTTCGCGGGCCTGGACAATCCGACGCGGGTGGCCGCGATATATATGGCGCGGGGTTTCTCCGGCGGTGTCTGGCGGCTGGCTTCGGCGTTGTGCCGCCATTATTGGCCGGTCACCTTGCTGGGCATGCTGTGTTCGCGCCGTATCCGGCATATCGCGATCACCTTGGCGATGGCGGACGGTCTGGCGGATTGGTTCCTGCATCGTGAGCCGGGTTGCCTGGATCCGACCCGCTATATCGCGTGTAAGCGGGTGGAGGATGTGGCTTACGGTACGGGTCTGTGGTGGGGTGCGCTGCGTACCCGCAATGCCGCGGCGCTGCGTCCCACCTTGCCACCCAACTGATTTCGGCCGGGCTGCGCGGTCCCCGGCGGCTCGGCCGCCGGGTGGGCCCCGCGATGCGTGGGCCGCTGCCCGAACGTGTTCCGCCGGTCCGGGCGGAGCAGGCATCGGTCGCACGGTGGCCAGGTCGGGCACCCAACTGAACACGTTCTATTTAACAAATGCTGTGTAGCTCACATTTCGTGAGGTTCCGGTCGCGATGTGACCTGCCGGACAAACGTCCGGCTTCTGCCTTCCGTGTCCGACCCCGCCGGTACTCTTTGGGTCGGAAAGAAAGGCAAATGGTCAGCAATCTCGCAGGTGGGGGGCAATCCCAGAACGGCGTCGAACCGGGCAGTCAGCTCGGGGCGCTGGAGGCGTACGCCGCCCAAGCCCACGGATACCTCAGTGTGGGCGGCGAGCAGTTGGCTCAACTGCCGGGTCTACTACGACCCTTGGTCCTGGAGTCATGGCTGCGCAGTCTGCGCGGCGGCGTGGATCCGATGGACGACGGTGACGGCCGCGGGCTGCGCGGAACCGATCTCGAGCGCTATCGCGACGCGCATCCGATCGCCGCGGTAATGCCGTTGGTGGACAAGCTACTACTGCGCGACGCCACCAGCACGGGCTTGATCGTGGTGATCGCCGATCAGTTCGGCCGCGTGCTGTCGGTGCACGGCACCGCCGATCGGGTGCAGGCCGCCTCGGAGGCGGGGCTGCGCGAAGGCAATGACTTGAGCGAGCGCCGGGTGGGCACCAATGCGGTGGGTCTGGTGGTGCGCACCGGCCGGGCGGCGTGGATTCACGGCCCGGAGCATTTCCTGCATCGTATGCATCAGATCACGGGAGCCGCTGCGCCCGTTCATGATCCGGATGGCCGCCTGGTGGGTGTGCTGATGATCGCGGGCGGGGTGCGGGTGGCGCGCCCGGAGATTCTGGCGCTGGTGAAGGCGGCGGCGACGGCGGCGGAGATGGATCTGCTGCTGGCGGCGGTGCGTTCGGGTCATGATCGGCGGTCGGGTGCGGATGCGCCGGCGCCGGAGCGGCTGGGTCTGGAGGTGCTGGGTCTGGGGCAGCCGCAGTTGACGGTGGCGGGGGACCGGGTTCCGTTGTCGCAGCGGCATGCCGAGATTCTGCTGTTGCTGGCCGAGCATGCCGAGGGGCTGTCGGCGGACCATCTGGCCTTGCTGCTCGATGACGCGGATCTCGACAATGCCACCATTCGCGCCGCCATGTCGCGGTTGCGGTCGGTGGTGGGTCCGAATGTCTTCGGGTCGCGGCCGTATCGGTTGCGTATTCCGATTGCCACGGATGTGGAGGCGTTGCGGGCGGCGCTGGATTCGGGGGATGTGGATTCGGCGGTGCGCCTGTATTCGGGTCCGGCGCTGCCGCGATCGACGGCTCCGGGAGTTATAGACATCCGCGATGAATTGCGGGTGCGGCTGCGCACCGCGGTATTACGTTCGGGTGACACGGGTGTTCTGAGTCGATGGACGTCGGGCGCCGAGGGGCGTGACGATGCGGCCGCCTGGGCCGCTTATCGGTCGACCGTGGATCGCGATTCTCCGCTGTATGCGCAGATCGAGGCCAAGATTCGGGTGCTGGATCGGCGTCTGGGCGCCGATGCAACGCAGTTGCAACGTTTCGACTCATAGTCTTCGCATCCGAAAGTGTGGTCGATCACACTTCGAGCTCGTTCTGTGTCCGATCGCACATTTGGCGCGTTCGGCGGGCCTTGTCGCGCCCGAACTAGACGGGCGTCCAATTTTTTTCAGGGAAAAAGTTCCGTTTTTTTCGTACACCGCCTAGTGTTCGCAATGCATGGAGGGCATCCATGTGACGCAGGCGACAGAGCGACGCTCGAGACCGCATCCCCGCCGCTGGGGATCCGGCCACAGCGGCACCGCTCGGCGGTGAAGTTGGAGGAGATCGGCAGCAGTACAACCCTGATGCGGATGACCCGGAGGCAACCGCATCCCGGCCGGCGGCAGATGCTTTCCGAGGCATGGGGACCCGGCCGTCTCGAGCACTAGTTGGATCACGCGCGCAGGCGTCACGGACGACGTCGCGCATTCGTCGAATCACCCAGGGCAGTGCGGTTTTCCGCGGCCTGGGCGTCGCACCACGAGACGCCCCAGGTCTATTTCGTGATGCCCGAAAGCGTTCGGCGGCATAGCAATTCGCCATAAGAAGGGAGGCTCCGGTGCAGGGTACGGAGTTGGGTGGTTTCGAGTCGCGCGACGTTTCGCGGTCGGAAGACTCGCCGGTCGGGGGATCCACACCGTTTCCGCTCGGTCCCGCGCAGGTGGGCGTCTGGTTCGCCCAGCTGCTGGAGCCGGACGTGCCGGTCAATATGGCTCAGTACGTCGATATCCAGGGCGATTGGGATCTCGAGCTGATCGCGCGCATCGGCCGCGACATGGTGCCGATCTGGCGGACCTCCCAGCTGCGCTTCACCGAGATCGACGGGCGTCCGCACCAGTACCTGGACCTCTCCGCCACCGAGGACCCCAGCACCTTCCTCGATCTGCGCTCGGAGCCGGATCCCATTGCGGCGGCGCACGAATGGATGCGCGCCGAACTGGTCCGCCCGGTGAATCTGCGCACCGACCTGCTGTTCGCCCCCACCATCATCCGGATCGCGGACCGGCGTTACTTCTGGTTCATCCGCGCCCATCACATCGTGGGCGACGGCTACGCGGCGATGAACGTCATGCAATGGATGGCGAAGCGCTACACCGCGATTCAGCGTGGCGAGGAGCCGGAGAACCTGAAGGTCGGCGACCTGCGCGAGCTGGTCGAGAACGAGCTGGCGTACCGCGACAGCACGCGTTTCGCCGCCGACCGCGAGCACTGGGCCGAGCGGACCCGCGGCCTGGATGCCGTCACCTCCCTGAACAGCCGGACCGCGCCGCGCAGCGCCGGCAATCTGGTCTTCGGCCGGGCGCTGCCCGCCGATCTGCAGCAGCGCATGGAAGAGCTTGGCGCGCAGCAGGATTCCGGTCTGCCGGTGGTCATTCTGGCCGCCTTCGCGGCCTATCTGGCGCGGCTGACCGGTAAGGACGAGGCGGTGCTGAGCCTCCCGGTGACGGCGCGCACCACCGCGGTCATGCGCCGTTCCACGGGCATGCTGTCGAATATCGTGCCGCTACGCATGCCGGTGCGGCCGGACACGACCTGGGGTGAGCTGCTGACCGCCACGCGGGTGGAGGTCTCCGGTGCGCTGCGTCATCAGCGCTACCGGCACGAGGACATCCGCCGCGATGCCGAGAATCAGGGCAGTCCGGCTTCGCGCGCCCTGTTCGGCCCGATGGTCAACATCATGCTGTTCCACTCGCAGCTGCAGTTCGGTGATGTCACCGGGCAGCTGCGCCTGATGTCGACGGGCCCGATCGAGGACATGAGCCTCAATGTCTTCTACGGCGAGAACGATCGTGTGCATCTCGATCTCGAGGTGAACCCGAACCTGTACACGGCGGGCGAGATCTCCCGTCATCACGCGCGTTTCCTGCGCTTCCTGGAGCGGCTGGCGGGCCTGGATCCGGCCACTCCGCTCGCGGGCGTGGAGGTCGGCACCGAGCTGGAACGCGATGTGGTGCTGCGCTTCTGGAACGAGACCGATTACCCGGTGGACGCCGCCGCGACCCTGGTGTCGATGTTCGACGCGCAGGCCGCGCGGACGCCGCAGGCGACGGCGGTGCGTTTCGCCGGTGCGCCGGACCGTGATCTGGACTACGCGACCTTCGCCGGGCAGGTGAACAGGCTTGCCCGGCATCTGATTTCGCTCGGTGTCGGCCCGGAGTCGCTGGTGGCCTTGCATCTGCGCCGGTCGCCGGAGCTCGTTGTCGCCATGTACGCGGCGCAGGCCGCGGGCGCGGCTTACGTTCCCGTGGACCCGGACAACCCGGCCGAGCGCACCGCGCACATTCTCGAAACAGCCGCTCCGGCACTGATATTGAGTGTGTCGGCGGAGCGTCCGGAGAGCGGCTTCACGGTGCTGTGCCTGGACGAGCTGAACCTGGAGTCCTATTCCGGCGCGCCGATCGCGGATGCCGAGCGGGTGGCCGCGCTGCGTCCGGCGAACACCGCCTACGTCATCTTCACCTCCGGTTCCACCGGTCGCCCCAAGGGTGTGGCGGTGAGTCATGCCGCGATCGTCAATCGCCTGGTCTGGATGCAGCAGGCGTACGGTTTGCGGCCGTCGGATGTGGTGCTGCAGAAGACGCCGGCCACCTTCGATGTCTCGGTGTGGGAGTTCTTCTGGCCGTTGCAGATCGGTGCCACGCTGGTGCTGGCGCAGCCGGACGGTCATCGCGATCCGGCCGCCCTGCGCGCGGTGATCGCCGAGTACGGCGTCACGGTCGCGCATTTCGTGCCGTCCATGCTCGACATCTTCGTAGCTGATCTCGAAACCACCCTCAGCGGTGACAATCCGCAAGGGGTTCGCGGCCCGTCTCGGTCTGGACCGCGCTCCGCCTCCCCGCGCTTGGAGCGGGGGAGCGAAGCGGAGGAGCGGAGGAGGGAAGACCGAGACTCGCAGGGCTGCGAACCGGCCGGAGCGGAGCGGAGGCAAATTGGGCACAGCCTGCGTTCGCTGCGGCATGTGTTCGCTTCGGGTGAGGCGTTGCCCGCCCGGGCGGCGCAGCGTCTGCGTGCGGTGACGGGTACGAGGCTGCACAATCTGTACGGCCCGACCGAAGCCGCGGTCGATGTCACCTTCCATGAGGTGTCGGCCACGGACACCGTGTTCGTGCCGATCGGCGCGCCGGTGTTCAACACCCGGTTGTACGTGCTCGACGCACGGCTGCGACCGGTTCCGGTGGGTACTCCGGGCGAGCTGTATCTGTCGGGGGTTCAGCTCGCCCGGGGCTACGTCGCGCGTCCCGGTCTGACGGCCGAGCGTTTCGTGGCCGATCCGTTCTCGCCCGGCGCGGGAAATCTCATGTACCGCACCGGCGATCTGGTGTGCTGGACCGCCGACGGCGAGCTGGAGTACCTGGGCCGCAGTGATTTCCAGGTGAAGTTGCGTGGTTTGCGCATCGAGCTCGGCGAGATCGAGGCCGTTCTCGGTGAATTGGACGAGGTTTCGCGGGCCGTGGTGATCGTCCGTGACGACCGGTTGGTCGCCTATGTGGTGGCCGCGGCGCCGCTGGAGGAGACGCGGGTGCGGGCGGTGGCGGCGCGCGCCTTGCCGGCGTACATGGTGCCCAGCGCGTATGTGGTGCTGGACGCGTTGCCGGTCAATGCTTCCGGCAAGCTGGATCGTGCCGCGCTGCCCGAGCCGGTGCGGGTGGCCGCCGTGTACACCGCTCCGGTCTCGGTGGTGGAGCGTGCGGTGGCGCGCGTCTTCGGTGAGACGCTGGGCGCCGAGCGGGTCGGGCGTTCGGACGATTTCTTCGCGCTCGGCGGCAACAGCCTGATCGCGACCCAGGTGGCGGCGCGGCTGAATGCCGAGCTCGGCTGCCGGTTGACCGTGCGCGAGATGTTCGCGGCCACCAATGTGGCCGAGCTGGCGGAGGTCATCGAGGCTCAATTCCTGGACGAGGACGCGGGTTCCGCCGCGCTGCCGTTGCTGCCGCGGTCGGGCGCGGATCGTCCGGCGCTGGTGCCGTTGTCGCCGGCGCAGCAGCGCATCTGGTTCCTGAATCGTTTCGATACCACGGTCGCCGCCTACAACATGCCGTTCGTGGTGCGGTTGCGCGGCACGGCGGATCTGGCGGCCTTGCGGGCCGCCGTGGTGGATGTGCTGACCCGGCACGAGGCGTTGCGCACGGTGTTCCCGGTGGCCGAGGACGGTCTGGCCGTGCAGCGGGTGCTGCCGGTCGCGGAGCTGCCCGGCGCGGCGGAGCTGGTGCCGCACGAGGTGGTGGGTGCGGGCGCGGAGCTGGAGGCCGAGCTGGCTCGCCTGGCGGGTACGGGTTTCGATCTGGAGGGGGAGATCCCGTTCCGGGCGCGGGTTTTCACGGTGCTGGATGCCGATGCCGTCCCGAATTACGTACCAAGCGGTCCCAATTCAGCGGCGGCGCCGGTGGAGAACGGCTACGCGCTGGCCATGGTGCTGCACCACATTGCGGCCGACGGTCTTTCGCTGCCCATCCTGGCCCGGGACCTGCTGCTCGCCTACGGCGCGCGGGCCGCGGGCGCCACCCCGGCGTGGCCGGCGCTGCCGGTGCAGTACGCCGATTACACACTCTGGCAGCGGGATCGCCTGGGTGAGGCCGCGGATCCGGACTCGCTGCTGACCCGCCAGCTCGACTTCTGGCGGCAGACCCTCGCGGGTGCGCCGGACGTGCTGGAGCTGCCTTCCGATCGCCCGCGGCCCGTGGTGGCCAGCGGCCGGGGCGGTAAGCGCGCCGTCGAGCTGCCGGCGGACCTGCACGCCCGCATTGTCGAAACGGCGCGGGCCGAAGGTGTTTCGACCTTCATGCTGGTGCACGCCGCGCTGGCGGTCTTGCTGTCGCGGATGTCGGGTGAGTCCGACATCGTGATCGGCACGCCGGTGGGCGGCCGCGGCGCGCGCGAACTCGATGACCTGATCGGCATGTTCGTGAACACGCTGCCGCTGCGCACCGAAATCGATGGCACGCGGGCCTTCCGCGAGCTGGTGCGGCAGGTCCGTGAGGTGGATCTGGCGGCATTCGCGCACGCCGAGGTGCCATTCGAGCAGCTGGTCGAGGCGCTGAACCCGCCTCGCTCGCAGGCCCGGCATCCGCTGTTCCAGGTGGCCCTGTCCTTCACCGCCATCGGTGATATCAGTGTCGAACTGCCCGGATTGCTTGCCACGACGGGTACGCTGGATACCGGAGTGACCAAATTCGACCTTTCGGTCGCGGTCACCGAAAGCTTCGTCGGTGCCGGTCCCGGGGAAGGTCCGGCACCGGCGGGGATTCTCGCAGAATTCGAATTCGCCGAGGATCTCTTCGATTCCCGTACCGTCGATGTGCTCGCCGAGCGCTTCGCGCGGGTGCTCGCCGCCGTGACCGCCGACCCGTCGGCCGTGGTCGATGCGCTGCCCTTCCTGTCCGAAACCGAATATGCCGATCTGACCGCCCGTTCCGGTGGTCCGGTCGAGACCGGCGCGGTGCTGCCGGATCTGCTGGCGGCGGCGGTGGCCGCGGAACCGGATCGGGTGGCGGTCGTCGACGGCGATCGTGAGATCACCTATCGCGATCTGGACGCGCGGTCGAATCGCTTGGCGCGGCTGCTGATCGAGCGTGGCGTCGGCGCCGAGGAGCTGGTGGCGCTCGGCATGCCGCGTTCGCTGGAATCGGTGCTGGCCACCTGGGCGATCACCAAGTCGGGCGCCGGTTGGGCGCCGGTCGATCCCGCCTACCCCGCCGACCGTATCGAGCGCATGGTGTCGGATTCGGGCGCTCGTTTTGGTTTGACCGTGGCCGCCGCCCGGCCCGGACTGCCCGATTCGGTGGATTGGCTGGTGCTCGACGACGGCGAGTTCGCTGCTGCCGTAGCAGCATTCGCCGCGGACGCGGTGACGGATGCGGATCGGGTGCGCCCGCTGCGTCCCGGGCACGTCGCCTACGTCATCTACACCTCGGGTTCGACCGGTATGCCGAAGGGCGTCATGGTCACCCACAAAGGTCTGCCCTCCTTCGCGGCGGGACAGACCGAGCACTTCTTCCTCACCCCGGAAGCCCGGGTGCTGCACGTGGCCTCGCCCGCGTTCGACATCTCGGTGGGCGAGCTGGCCATGGCGATCGATGCGGCCGCGACGCTGGTGATCGCGCCGCCGCACGCCACCATGGGCGCGGAGCTCACCGAAATCCTTCGGACGCACGGGGTTACGCATGCCTTCATGACCCCGTCCGCACTCGGCACGGTGGATCCTCTCGACACCCCGTCGGTGCGGGTGGCGATCGTGGGCGGCGAGCCCTGCCCGCTGGAGCTGGCGCGCCGCTGGGCCGAGGCCGGCCGTTCCTTCGTGAATGTGTACGGACCGACCGAGACCACCTGTGTGACGCAGGCGGCGAATCCGTTCTCGGTCACCGACGACCTGCATATCGGCCCGCCGTTCGCGGGCGTGTACGAGTGGGTGCTGGACGAGCGGTTGCGGCCGGTGCCGGTGGGCACCATCGGCGAGCTGTACGTGGGTGGTCCGCAGGTGGCGCGGGGTTACCGCGGCCAGGCCGGTTTGTCGGCGGGGCGTTTCGTGGCCTGCCCGTGGGCGCCGGGTGAACTCATGTATCGCACCGGCGATCTCATGCGCTGGACGCCGGCCGGTTCGATGCAGTGCCTGGGCCGCAATGACTTCCAGGTCAAACTGCGCGGTTACCGTATCGAGCTGGGTGAGATCGAGTCGGCGCTGGCGGAGCAGCCGCAGGTGCGGCGCGCGGTGGTGCTGTTGTACTCGCATCCGGTGCGCGGCGATCAGCTGGTCGCCTATCTGGTGTCGGCCGACGCGAATCTGGATGTGGCGGCGGTCAAGTCGGCCCTGGCCGGTCGGCTTGCCCCGTACATGGTGCCCGCCGCTTTCGTGGTGATCGATGAGATCCCCTTCACGGTCAACGGCAAGCTGGATCGCCGGGCGTTGCCGGAGCCGGTGTTCGAGAGCGCGGCCTACCGCCGCCCGAGCACCGTCACCGAGGAACTGGTGGCCGGGGTGTACGCCGAACTGCTCGGGGTCGAGCGGGTCGGCGCGGATGACGATTTCTTCGGCCTGGGCGGCAGTTCGCTGCTGGCGGCCAAGGCGGTGGCGCGCCTGGGCGCGGCGCTGGACACCACGGTCGGCGTGCGACTGCTGTTCGAGGATCCGACGGTGGGTGGCCTGGCTGCCCGGCTGGCGGCGGAATCCGGTGCGGCGCAACGGCCCGCGCTGGTCGCGGGGGAGCGCCCGGACCTGCTGCCGCTCTCGCCCGCGCAGCAGCGCATGTGGTTCATCAACCGTTTCGACCGCGAGTCCACGGCCTACAATCTGCCGATCGCGCTGCGCCTGTCCGGTGCGCTGGACGCGGCCGCGCTGGCCGCCGCGTTCGGTGATGTGCTGGAGCGGCACGAGACGCTGCGCACCGTCTACCCGGAGACCGCGGAGGGCGCGGCGCAGGTGATTCTGCCGCTCGCCCAGGCGTTCCCGGGCCTGGCGCCGATCGAGGTGACGGAAGCCGAACTGGCGGTGCGGGTTCCCGAGATCCTCACCACCACCTTCGATGTGACGGCCCAGGTCCCGATCCGGGTGGAGCTGCTGCGGGTGGTGGACCCGGTCGGCGAGTTCACCGGCGAACACGTGCTCGCCGGTGTGCTGCACCATATTTCGGCGGACGGCTCGTCGGTGGTGCCGTTCGTGCGGGACCTCATGCTGGCCTACGCGGCCCGGATGAGCGGCGCCGCTCCGGCGTGGACGCCGCTGGCGGTCCAGTACGCCGATTACGCCTTGTGGCAGCATGCGCTGCTCGGCGCGGAGGACGACGACGCCTCGGTGGCCGCCCAGCAGCTCGCCTTCTGGCGCGAGACCCTGGCCGGGTTGCCGGATCAGCTGGACCTGCCCGCCGATCACCCGCGTCCGGCGCGACAGAGCCTGCGTGGCAGGCAGATTCACCTGCCGGTGGATGCCGCCCTGCATGCGCGGCTCGTCGAGCTGGGCCGTGGCCGCGGCGCGACCCTGTTCATGGTGGTGCACGCCGCGTTCAGCGCGCTGCTCGCGCGGCTGTCGGGTACCGCCGATATCGCGGTCGGCACCCCGATCGCGGGGCGTGGCGACACCGCCCTGGACGATGTGATCGGCATGTTCGTCAACACCCTGGCGCTGCGTACCCGGGTGGCCGCCGACGAGCCGTTCACCGCGCTGCTGGCGCGGGTGCGGGCCGGTGATATCGCGGCCTTCTCGCATGCGGATGTGCCGTTCGAGCGGCTGGTCGAGGTGCTGAATCCGGTGCGCTCGCAGGCCCGGCACCCGTTGTTCCAGGTGGGCCTGTCCTTCCAGAACTACGAGCACGCCGAACTACGACTACCGGACCTGACCGTGTCCGAGCTCGAATTCGACAATCACATCGCGCAGTTCGATCTGCACCTGTTCGCTACCGATCGATACACCGAGTCGGGTGCGCCCGCGGGCGTGGATCTCACCCTCGGCTATGCCACCGATCTGTTCACCGAGGCCACCGCGCGGCAGGTGCTCGATTCGCTGGCCCGGCTGCTGGAAACCGTTGCGGCCGAGCCGGAATCGGTGGTCGGCGATATCGACCTGCTGGGCGCGGAACTGCGGCGGCGGATCCTCGGCGACTGGAACGACACCGAACGCCGGCTCGTCCCCGCCACGCTCGCAGACCTGGTCGATGCGCAGGTGGCCCGGGCCCCGCGGGCGCTCGCCCTGCTGGACGCCGCCGGTGAAATCTCGCTCACCTACGCGGAATTCGATGCGCGGGTCAACCGCCTGGCCCGTCGCCTGGTTTTCGCCGGCGTGGGCCCGGAGACCGGGGTGGTGCTGGCCATGCGCCGCGGCATCGATCTGGTGGTGGCCATGTACGCGGTGGTGAAGGCGGGTGGCGCGTACGTGCCGATCGATCCGGATCACCCGGCCGATCGCATTGCCTACATTGTCGAAACCGCCCGTCCGGCGGTGGTGCTCACCACCTCCGCCGATGGCGCCCCGTTCGCGTCCGATGCGCCGGTGCTGGAGGTGGACCGCCTCGATCTCGCGGTGTTCTCGCCCGATCCGATCACCGATGCGGATCGGATCCGGCCGCTGCTCGATCAGCATCCGGCCTACGTCATCTTCACGTCGGGTTCCACCGGCCGCCCGAAGGGCGTGACGGTTCCGCATGCCGCCATCGTCAACCAGTTGCATTGGCTGCAGGACACTTTCGATCTCGGCGCCGCCGACCGGGCGCTGCTCAAGACGCCCGCCACCTTCGATCTCTCGGTGTGGGAGTTCTGGTCGCCGCTGACCAGCGGCGGCAGCCTCGTGGTGACCTCTCCCGGTGACGAGCGCGATCCGGACCGGCTGCGCGCGCTGATCGAGGCGCGCGGCGTCACGGTGCTGCATCCGGTGCCGTCGCTGCTGGGCATGCTGCTCACGGGTGGCGCGCTGCCCGCGTCGGTGCGTGCGGTGCTGGCTATCGGTGAGGCGTTGCCGGCGGCGACCGCCGCGCAGTTCCTGGACCGGAGCGCTCCCGGCGCACAGCTTTTCAACCTGTACGGCCCCACCGAGGCGGCGGTGTCCATCACGTCGTTCGCGGTGCGCGAACCGCATCCGCGGGCCGTGCCCATCGGCGCTCCCGCCTGGAACAGCCGCGTGTATGTGCTCGATGCCCGCCTGCAGCCGGTTCCGGTCGGCGTGCCCGGTGAGCTGTACCTCTCCGGCGCCCAGCTGGCCCGCGGCTACCACGGCCGCGCCGCCCTGACCGCCGATCGTTTCGTGGCCGACCCGTACGGCCCCGGCCGCATGTACCGCACCGGCGATATCGTGCGCTGGCTGGCCGACGGCACCCTCGAGTACGTCGAGCGCGCCGACTTCCAGGTGAAGATCGGCGGCTTCCGCATCGAACTCGGCGAGGTCGAGACCGCCCTGCGCCGCCAGCCTGGCGTGACCGCCGCCGTAGCCGTGGCACATGCCACCGCTGACGCGGGTGCCCGGCTGGTCGCCTACGTGGCGGTCCCGGAGGCCACCGCCGCAGGCCGCGACCAGGTTTCGGCGGCCCTGCGCACGGCCCTGACGGCCGCCCTGCCCAAGTACATGATCCCGGCATCCATCACGGTGCTGGAAGCTCTGCCGCTCAACGCCAATGGCAAGGTGGACCGAACCCGCCTCCCCGAACCCGTCTTCATCACGGCCGCCTACCGCGCGCCGGAGACCGACCTCGAGCGCGCTGTCGCGGCAGCCTTCGCGGAAGTAATCGGCACCGCCGGAATAGTCGGCGGCTCTGGAGTGGCGGGGACTGCTGGAGTGGCCGACGCCATCGCGGCGGGCGCTGCCGTGCGGGCCGGCGTTGTGGGTGCCGGAGTCGGCGTTGAGGCGACTGCCGCCGAGCTCATCGGACTGGACTCCGACTTCTTTGCGCTGGGCGGCAATTCGCTCATGGCGACCCGGCTGGCCGCCCGGCTGGGTTCGGATCTGGGGCTGCGGGTGCCGGTGGCGGCGATCTTCGAGGCTCCGGCCGTGGGTGAGCTGGCGCGGTGGCTGACCACCGCGGAGGCCGCGGGCCTGCGTCCGGCGCTGGTCCGGCGCGCCGGTACCGATCCCGCGCCGGTGTCTCTCGCGCAGCAGCGCATGTGGGTGCTCAATCGCCTGCATCCGGAGTCGGGCGCCTACAACGTGCCCGCGGCCATCCGCCTGACCGGCGCGCTGGATCTGCCCGCGCTGGAGAGCGCGGTGCGGGATGTGCTGGACCGGCACGAGATTCTGCGCACCCGTTACCCGGAGAAGGACGGCGAACCGGTGCAGTTGGTGCTCGGTCTCGATGAGCTGAACGCCCGGCTCACCCCGACTCCGGTGGCGCGGCACGAGTTGCACGAGCGGCTGACCGAGATAGTCACGGCCGGCTTCGATGTCACGGCCGCCCCGCCGGTCCGCATGCGACTCTTCGAACTGGCGCCGCAGGAGCACGTGCTGGTCGTGGTGGTGCACCACATCAGCGCCGACGGCTACTCGGTGATCCCGATGACCCGGGATCTGGTGCTGGCCTACACTTCCCGGCTCGGCGCACAGGCCCCGGGCTGGGCGCCGCTGGATGTTCAGTACGGCGATTTCGCGACCTGGCAGCGCGAACTGCTCGGCTCCGACGCCGATCCGGAGAGCCTGCTCGCGCAGCAGCTGCGTTTCTGGGTCGACGAATTGTCGACCGCCCCCGAACAATTGACGCTGCCCACCGATCGCCCGCGGCCCGCGCGACGCGATATGCAGGGCGCCACCGTCGCTGTCGAGCTGGACGGGGAGGCCACCGACCGGCTGACCGTGCTGGCGCGGGAGCACGGCGCCACCCTGTTCGGTGTCGTGCATGCCTGCTTCGCGGTGCTGCTGGCGAAACTGTCCGGGCAGCGCGATATCTCGATCGGCGTCCCGATCGCCGGTCGCGGTGAGCGGGCGCTGGACGATCTGGTCGGCATGTTCGTCAATACCGTGGTGCTGCGCACCCTGGTGGACGGCAAGCTGTCCTTCCAGGACCTGCTGCGGCAGGTGCGCGACCGCGATCTCACCGCGTTCGCGCACGCCGATGTGCCCTTCGAACAAGTGGTGGACGCGGTCTCGGCGGCCACCGGGCGGGCCCGCTCCAGCTCGATCACTCCGCTGTTCCAGGTGATGTTCGCCTTCCAGAACATCTCCGCGGGCGCGGTGACCCTGCCCGGTATGACCGTGGAACTGCTGGAGGCCGAACTCGGGGAAGCCAAGTTCGACCTGCAGCTCACCGTCGTCGAACAGCGTGACGAGGCCGGCCGCCCGACGGGCCTGAGCCTCCGGTTCGGTTATGCCACCGATATTTTCGGCGCGGACACGGTGCGCCTGCTGGCGCAGCGCCTGCTGCTGGTGGTGGACACCGTACTGGCGGATCCGGCCGCACCCGTGCGCGCCATCGACATCCGCACCGCCGCCGAGCGGAATTCCCGGGCTGCCACCGGTCACCCGGAATCTGCTGCCAGGAATTCGAATCATGATGTACCGCAATCGAATACGATCGACGGACAAGCGGATCTGCCGACGCTGATCGCCGCGGCCGCCGCGGCGGCCCCCGAGGCGATCGCGCTCACCCATGGCGACCACACCGTCACCTACCGGGCCCTCGCCGACAAGATCGGCGTCACCGCCCGCGCCATGGGCGCGGCGGCCAAGCCGGAGGCTCTGGTGAACGTCGCTTTGGCCGGACTGGTGCCCGGCATCCTCAAGGCCCTCGGCGGGGCCGGTCTCAGTCAGGTCCTGAGCACGCTGAAAACGCGGGCGCAGGACCTGATTCTCCGCTCGGAAAGCTCGTCGGAAGGAATCCTCTGATGCACTACGCAGAGTCGATCGCTACCAGCCGCACCGGCCGTGTCTCGGTGTTGCGCCGAGCCTACGGAGTGGGGGATCTGCCCGATCTGATCGCGACCGTGGCGGAGCTGGATCCCGAGCGGCCCGCGCTGCGCTACGAGGGTGACACCGTCTCGTACGGCGTGCTGGCGGGCGAGCTCGCCATGCTCGCCGAGGCCATGGGCGGTGCGCTGGAGCCCGAGGCGCTGGTGCAGGTGGTGGTGTCCGGTCAGCTGCCCGCGCTGATGGATGGTGCGGAGGGCGAGCTGACCACCGTGCTGGAGGCGCTGGTCGACGATGCGGTCACGGTGGCCGCCGAAGTGCTGGAACCGAATCTGGCCCCGGTCGAGACGCTGACCACCGAGTTCCGCCGGCAGGTCGACGAGACCCCGGATGCGGTGGCGATCGAGTCCGGCGACGTCCGCTTGACCTACGCCGAATTCGCCGCCCGGATCACGGTGCTGGCCCGGCACCTGCGGGTGCTGGGTGTCGGCCCGGACGTGCTGGTGGGCGTGGCCGCGCGGCGTTCGGTGGAGTTGCTGGTCGGCATGTACGCGGTCCTGGAGGCGGGCGGCGCCTACCTGCCGATCGATCCGGATCATCCGGCCGAGCGCATCGCCTACGTGCTCGAGGTGTCCACTCCGGCTCTGCTGCTCACCACGACCGCCGATCAGCCGGAGCTGGAGCTGACCGTGCCGGTGCTGCGCGTCGACGAATTCGAGCGCACGACGGGCGAATTCACCGCCGACCCGAGCCAGGTGGGCTCTCCGGTCGAGGACCCGCAGCCGGGCGCCGACAACCTGGCCTGCGTCCTCTTCACCTCCGGTTCCACCGGCCGGCCCAAGGGTGTGGCGATCACGCACCGCGCCATTCAGACCCTGTTCCGGTCCGAGCAGCGCCTGCATCCGCTGTCGCCCGCGGACGCCATGCTGTTCAAGACGCCGATCACCTTCGACGCGTCGGTGTGGGAGATCTTCTGGACGCTGCAGACCGGCGGTCGCCTGGTGGTGACCACGCCGGACGGTCACCGCGATCCCGCGTACCTGTTGCGCGTCATGCGCGAATCCCAGGTCACCGTGGCCTTTTTCGTGCCGTCGGTGCTTGCTGTGCTGGTCGCCGAGGCCGCGCAGGATCCGGAGGGCATCACCGATTCCCTGCGGTTCGTCTCCGTGGGCGGCGAGGCGTTGCAGCCCGCCGTCGCTGCGGGCTTCCGCAGTGTCACCGGCGCGACCCTCTACAACATGTACGGCCCGACCGAGGCCATCGTGCTGGTGACCACGCACGAGGTGACGGCCGCCGATGTCACCTCGGTGCCGCTGGGTCTCCCCGGCGACGATGTCGACCTGCTGGTGCTGGACGAGGATCTGCGCCCGGTCCCGATGGGCGTGGTGGGCGAGCTGTACCTGGTCGGAATGCAGTTGGCCCGTGGCTATTACGGCCGGCCGGGCCTGAGCGCGGAACGTTTCGTGGCCAATGCCGACGGCCCCTCCGGGGATCGCATGTACCGCACCGGTGACCTGGTGCGCTGGGTGCCCGGCGTCGACGGCGCCGCGGCCGAGCTGGAGTACCTGGGCCGCAGCGACTTCCAGGTGAAGTTGCGCGGTCAGCGCATCGAGCTGGGGGAGATCGAATCCGCCCTGCTGCGCGATGACACCGTGGCGCAGGCCGCTGTTCTGCTGCACACCCGCGAGGGTGGTGAGCAGGCGCTGGTCGCCTATGCGGTGCCGGAGCGCGGCGCCGAAATCGACTCCGCCGCCGTGCTTTCCGGCATCCGCGCGCATGTGCCCGCCTACATGGTGCCCTCGGTCCTGATGCCGATGGCGGAGATGCCGCTGACCGTGCACGGCAAGCTGGACCGACGGGCCCTGCCCGAACCGGTGTTCGCCGACCTGTCCGGCGCCTACCGGGCCCCGGCCACCCCCGCCGAGGAGGCGGTCGCGGCGATCTTCGCCGAGCTGCTCGACGTGGAACGCGTCGGCGCCGACGACGATTTCTTCAGCCTGGGCGGTAACTCGCTCATCGCGACCCGCGCCATCGCCCGCATGCGGGATTCGCTGGGCGCGGCCGTGGACGTACGCGACTTCTTCGACCGGCCGACCGTGGCCGCCCTCGCCTTGCTGGCCGAGAACGCGCCTGCCACAACAGGTTCCGCACCGGCGCTGGTGGCCGGTCCACGCCCGGATGCCCTGCCGCTCTCGCCCGCGCAGCAGCGCATGTGGTTCCTCAATCAGCTGGCGCAGCCTGAAGCCACTGCTGCCGTGGGTAATTCGGATGCCGCCGACGCGGATTCAGGAAGTGCGGGCGCGGATGCGGGTACTGCGGCGGGGGATTCCGCCGCAGCGGCCTCGAACTCCGCCGCGGGATACGACCCATCCGCGGTCGACAACGTGGTGGCCGCACTCCGGCTGCGCGGCGTGCTCGATACCGCGGCCCTGGCCGCCGCCGTCACCGATCTGGTGGCGCGCCACGAGATTCTGCGCACCCACTACCCGCAGACGCCCGCCGGCCCGGTCCAGGTCATCGGTGAGGCAGTCGAATTCGACCTGACCCCCGTGGAAATCGACGAGCAGGCGTTGCTCGCCGCCGTGTACGCGGAGGCCGGACGTGGATTCGACGTGGCTGCCGGGGTGCCACTGCGGCTCCGGTTGCTGCGCTTGGGCGCCGATGATCACGTGCTGGTGCTGGTGGTCCATCACATTGCCGCGGACGGCTTCTCGCTCAACCCGCTGCTGCGCGATCTGGTGGTGGCCTATGCCTCCCGTCAGGCGAGGGTGGCCCCCGGCTGGCCGCCGCTGGCCGTGCAGTACGCCGACTACGCACTCTGGCAGCGGGAACTGCTCGGCGACGAGCAGGATCCGGAATCCCGCGCCGCCCGCGAAATCGCCTTCTGGACCGACGAACTCGATGATCTCCCGGCGCAGCTGGACCTGCCCGCCGATCGTCCCCGCCCGGCCGAGTCGAGCTACCGCGGCGCCACCTTCGAGGAGATCATCCCCGCCGAGCTGCGCGCCGCCGTCGACGCGGTCGCGGCCCGCTGCCAGGCCACGCCGTTCATGGTGCTGCACGCCGCGCTGGCCGCGCTGCTGGCCCGGCTGTCCGGTACCACCGATATCGCCATCGGTACCCCGGTCGCCGGTCGTGGTGAGGCGGCCCTGGACGACCTGATCGGCATGTTCGTCAATACCCTGGTGCTGCGCACCGATGTCCGCGCCGGTCGGTCCTTCGCCGATCTGGTCGGTCATGCCCGCGACCGCGATCTGCGCGCCTTCGC
This sequence comes from Nocardia sp. NPDC088792, assembly GCF_044750615.1. Classification (NCBI taxonomy): domain Bacteria; kingdom Bacillati; phylum Actinomycetota; class Actinomycetes; order Mycobacteriales; family Nocardiaceae; genus Nocardia; species Nocardia sp. NPDC088792. Next base: position 1,619,408 of record NZ_JBIVKC010000002.1, on the reverse strand, counting down.
GCACCGTGATGTGCCTTTCGAGCGCCTGGTGGAGGTGCTCAATCCGGTGCGCGCCCGCAACCGGCACCCGCTGTTCCAGGTGGCCCTGTTCATGCAGAACCTGGGCGCGACCATCCCGTCGCTGCCGGGCATGGATGCCGCCCCGGTGGACTTCGACCTGGCCTTCGCCAAGTTCGACCTGAATCTGACGGTGCTCGAGCAGGAGTCGAGCTATCGAGTCGAATTCACCTATGCCACGGATCTTTTCGACGAGCACACCGTCCGGGAGTTCGCGGCCAAGTTCCTGCGCCTGCTGACCGCCGCCACCGCCGACGCCGACCGCCCGGTGGGCGATATCGAGCTGCTCGATCTGGGTGAGCGCGACTACGTGATCGACAGCTGGAACGCCACCGGCGCGAAGGTCGCCGACACCCTGCTGCACGCCGGCTTCGACGCCCAGGTGCAGCGCACCCCCACTGCGACCGCTGTGATCGCGGGCGATCGCTCCCTGACCTACGCGGAGCTGTCGGAGCAGGCGAATCGCCTGGCCCGGCTGCTCATCGAGCGTGGCGCCGGACCGGAATCGCTGGTGGTGCTGGCTATGTCGCGGTCGGTGGAGCTGGTGATCGCCATGTACGCCGTGTTGCGCGCCGGCGCGGCCTACGTGCCCATCGATCCGGGTCATCCGGCCGAGCGCATCGCCAATGTGCTGGGCACCGCCCACCCGCTGCTGGTGCTGACCACCGCGGCGGATGCCTTCGACACCGATGCCGCGCCGCTGCTGCGTCTCGACGAGGTGGACCTGTCCCGGTATTCGGAGGCCCGGATCGGTGACCGCGAGCGCGGCGCCGTCGTGTATCCGGAGCATCCGGCGTACGTGCTGTTCACCTCCGGCTCGACCGGCACGCCCAAGGGCGTGGCCGTCAGCCACCGGTCCATCGCCAACCAGATGGCCTGGATGCAGGCCGAATACCGGATCTCCCGATCCGATGTGTACCTGCAGAAGACGCCGAGCACCTTCGATGTCTCGCTGTGGGGCTATTTCCTGCCGTTGCGGGTCGGCGCGACGTTGGTGCTCGCCTCCCCGGACGGTCACCGCGATGCTCGCTACCTGGCGGAAACCGTCGCCGCGCACGGTGTCACGCTGACCGACTTCGTCCCGTCCATGCTCTCGGTGTTCGCCGCGCACGCGGAGCCGGGTGAATTGGATTCGCTGCGTGATGTTTTCGTCGCCGGTGAGGCGTTCCCGGTGGAGACCGTGGTGGCTTTCCGCGCCGTCTCCGACGCCACGCTGCACAACCTGTACGGCCCCACCGAGGCCGCCGTCACGGTCACCTACCGTGAGGCCGACGAGTTCAGCCCGGCCGTCCCCATGGGTGAGCCGGAGTGGAACACCCAGGTCTACGTGCTGGATTCGCGACTGCGCCCCGCGCCGATCGGTGTGCCGGGTGAGCTGTATCTGGCCGGTGTGCAGCTGGCTCGCGGCTACTACGACCGCGCCGATCTGACCTCGGATCGGTTCGTGGCCAACCCCTACGGTTTCCCGGGCGCGCGCATGTACCGCACCGGTGACCTGGTGAAGTGGACCCAGGACGGCGAGCTGGCCTACCTGGGCCGCATCGACTTCCAGATCAAGTTCCGCGGCCAGCGCATCGAACTCGCCGATATCGAGAGCGCCCTGCTGACCCTGCCCGAGGTGGGTCAGGCGGCCGTGCGGCTGATCGCCGCCGACACCGGCGACTACCTCGCCGGATACGTGATCCGCAGTGCGGGCAGCGAACTCGATACCACCGCGGTGCGGGATCGCCTGACCGCACTGCTGCCGCCCTACATGGTGCCGACCACGGTGGTCGAGCTGACCGAGTTCCCGCTGGGCACCAGCGGCAAGCTGGATCGCGGCGCGCTGCCGGTTCCGGTGCTGGCCGCCAAGCGTTTCCGCGCGCCGGTGGACGCCACGCAACGACTGGTCGCCCGCGTCTTCGGCGAGGTGCTGGGGAGCCGGCACGTCGGCCTGGACGACGACTTCTTCCTGCTGGGCGGCAGTTCGCTGCTGGCCACCCAGATCACCGCGCGCACGGGCGCCGAACTGGGCGTGCGGATTCCGGTCCGTCTGCTGTTCGAGAGCGCCACCGTGGCGGGGTTCGCCGCGGCCGTGGGCCGCCTGGCCGATACCGCCCCGCGTCCCGCGCTGGTCGCCGGACCGCGCCCCGAGCGGGTGCCGCTCTCGCCCGCGCAGCAGCGGCTGTGGTTCCTCAACCGGCTGGAGAACGAGCAGGAGGGCCCGAGCCTCTACAACCTGCCGCTGGTGCTGCGCCTGTCCGGCAAGCTGGACGTGACCGCGCTCGAGGAGGCCGCACTGGATGTGCTGGCCCGCCACGAGTCGCTGCGCACCATGTACCCGGACGACGGTTCCGGCCCTTACCAGCAGCTGCTGGATGCCGCCGATGTCGGGCTGAGCCTCACTCCGGTGCCGGTGCTGCAGGACGAGGTGACGGCCGCCGTCGCCGCCGTGGTCCAGGCGTCCTTCGATGTCACCCGGGAACTGCCTTCTCGTATCGCGCTGCTGGTGGTCGATCGTGGCCCGGATGCCCCGGTGAACGCCGACGAGTACGTGCTGGTGCTGGTCGTGCACCACATCGCCGGTGACGCGCTGTCGCTGCGCCCGCTGGTCACCGACCTGATGACGGCCTTCCACGCGCGGACCGCCGGTGCGGCCCCCGACTGGGAGCCGCTGCCGGTCCAGTACGCCGATTACGCGCTGTGGCAGCGCGAGATCCTCGGCTCTGCCGAAACCCCGGGCGATCTGGCGCACCAGCAGCTCGGCTTCTGGCGCGACACGCTGGCCGGTACTCCGGCGCAGCTGCCGCTGCCGGTCGATCGACCGCGCCCCGCGGAGCCGCGGAACACCGGCGCCGCAATCGATTTCACCGTTCCCGCCGAGGTGGCGACCGGCCTGCGGGCGCTGGCCCGCGAGCACGGCGCGAGCCTGTTCATGGTGGTGCACGCGGCCTTCGCCGCCGCGCTGGCCCGGCTCACCGGCACCGGCGATATCGCCATCGGGTCCCCGGTCGGCGGTCGCGGTGAACGCGAATTGGACGGTCTCATCGGCATGTTCGTCAATACCGTGGTGCTGCGTACCGCGGTGGAGGGTGGCGCCTCGTTCCTCGAGCTGCTGTCCGGCGTGCGCGAGACCGATCTGGCCGCCTTCGCCAATGCCGATCTGCCCTTCGAGCAGATCGTGGACGAGCTGGTCACCGACCGCACCGAGACCGGGCATCCGCTGTTCCAGGTCATGCTCAGCTTCGGCGAGAACCATGGCGACACCGGGGAACTGGTGCTGCCCGGATTGACCATCCAGCCGGTCCCGCTCACCGATCCGGGCGCGCGCTTCGACCTGCAACTGGTGGTCGACGACGGCGCGGACGGGACGCTGGGCGGAGCCTTGCGCTACGCCGACGAGCTCTTCGACGCGGCCACCGCCGCCTCCTTCGTGGCGCGCTGGCAGCGGGTGCTGCACGCGGTCGCCCTCGACGCGACCGCGCCGATCGGCGATATCGACCTGTTCGAGGACGCGGAACGCGAACGCGTGCTGCGGGTCTGGAACGACACCGCGGTCGCGGTGGACCCGGCCCGCACCCTGCTGACCCGCTTCGAGGAGCAGGTGGCGGCCGGAACCGACGCGGTCGCCGTGCGTTTCGAGGACGAGAGCCTCACCTACGGCGAGTTCGCCGCCCGCGTGCATCGGCTGGCCCGCCACCTGGTGGCGCAGGGCGTCGGCCCGGATGTGCCGGTCGCGCTGGCCATGCGCCGCGGCCCGGATCTGGTGATCGGCATGTACGCGGTGGTGGCGGCGGGCGGCGCTTACGTGCCGCTGGATCTCGACCATCCGATCGAGCGTCTCCGCTACATCATCGAAACTGCGGCTCCCGCAGTCGTTCTCACCTCGGCTGCCGGCATGGAAGACCTCGGTGTACCGGAGCTGCGCATCGATGAACTCGTCGCGAGCGGTGCGCTGGACGGCTATTCGTCCGCACCTCTCACCGATGCCGACCGGCGGTCCGCACTGCACTCGGCCGCGACCGCCTACATCATCTTCACCTCGGGTTCGACCGGACGGCCGAAGGGTGTGGCCGTCGGCCACGCCGCCATCGTGAACCGCCTGGAGTGGATGCAGGCCGAATACGGCCTGACCGCCGCAGATGTGGTGCTGCAGAAGACCCCCGCCACCTTCGACGTGTCGGTGTGGGAGTTCTTCTGGCCCTTACAGATCGGCGCGCGCCTGGTCCTGGCCCGGCCGGACGGCCACCGCGATCCGGCGTACCTGGCCGGGCTCGTCGCCCACGAGGGCATCACGGTCGCGCACTTCGTGCCCTCCGCGCTGGAGGTGTACGTCGCCGAGCTGGCCGACCACGCGCAGGCGCGGAAATCCGCCCTGCGCACCGTGTTCGCCTCCGGCGAGGCACTGTCCGCGCCGTCCGCGCAGCGCCTCCGCGCCCTGACCGGTGCGGAACTGCACAACCTGTACGGCCCCACCGAGGCGGCCGTGGATGTCACCTACCACCGTGTCACCGATGCCGACACCGTCACCGTCCCGATCGGCCGCCCCGTCTTCAATACCCGCGTGTACGTGCTGGATTCGCGGCTGACGCCGGTCCCGGCGGGCGTGCCCGGCGAGCTCTACCTGGCCGGCGCACAGCTGGCCACCGGCTACACCGCCCGGCCGGGCCTGACCGCGGATCGCTTCGTGGCCAGCCCCTTCACCGCCGGTGAGCGCATGTACCGGACCGGCGACCTGGTCAAGTGGAACGTGGTTGGCGAGCTGGAGTACCTGGGCCGCACCGACTTCCAGGTGAAGTTGCGCGGTCTGCGCATCGAGCTCGGTGAGATCGAGGCGGCGCTGGCCGCCGAGAACACGGTGGCGCAGGCCGCCGTACTGCTGGCCACCGTCTCGACCGGCGACATCCTGACCGCCTACCTGGTGCCCGCGACCGGACAGGTGATCGATACCGAGGCCCTGTCCGCGCGGCTCGCCGAGAAGCTACCCGGCTACATGGTGCCGGGCGCCTTCGTGGTGCTCGCCGCCATGCCGCTGACCCCCAACGGCAAGCTGGACCGTGCGGCCCTGCCCGCGCCGGTCCTTGCTCCGGTCGACGAATTCATCGCTCCGGCAGGTGATTCGGAGATCCTGGTCGCCGCCGTGATGGGTGATCTGCTCGGCCTCGATCAGGTCGGCGCGGATGACAACTTCTTCATCCGCGGCGGCAACTCGCTCATCGCCACCCAGCTGGTGGCGCGCCTGTCCCAGGCCACCGGTCTGGCCATCCCGCTGCGCACCATCTTCGACGCGTCGACCGTGCGTGACCTGGCCGTCCGCCTTGCCGAGCTGGCCGCCGAGGAGAAGGTGGCGTTGCCGCCGGTGACGCGGCAGGAGCGCGGCGATGTCGTCCCGCTGTCGATCTCGCAGCAGCGCATGTGGTTCCTCAACCGCTTCGACACCGAGGCCGGCGGCTACAACATGCCGTTCGCGCTGCGCCTCACCGGTGCGCTGAACGTGGAAGCCCTGCGCACCGCGGTGGACGATGTGATCGACCGTCACGAGACGCTGCGCACCCTGTACCCCGAACAGGACGGTGTGGCACGGCAGTTGGTGCTGCCCGCCGGCACCCGCCTGGTCGATCTGGAGCCGAAGCCGGTCGCCTCGGCCGAACTGCCGATGCTGGCGGTGGGTCTGGCGCACACGGTCTTCGATGTCACCGTCGAGGTGCCGCTGCGTGCGCAGCTGCTCCAGGTGATCGATGAGCCCGACACCTACGTACTGCTGATCGTGGTGCATCACATCGCCTCCGACGGCTGGTCGCTGGCCCCGCTGGCCCGGGATCTGGCGCAGGCGTACGTGTCCCGCTGTGCGAATGTCGCGCCGACCTGGCGCCCGCTGCCGGTGCAGTACGCGGATTACGCCATCTGGCAACGGAATGCGCTGGGCACGCCGGAGGACGCCACCTCGGTGCTGGCCCGGCAGCTGCGGTACTGGCAGCGCCGACTGACCGGCGCCCCGGATCTGCTGGCCCTGCCTGCCGATCGCCCGCGCCCGGCCGTGGCCTCGGGCCGCGCCGACGCCCGCACTGCGGTACTGGACGCCGAATTGCACGCCGCCGTGGTGGAATTCGCGAACGAGCACCGCGCCACCCCGTTCATGGTGCTGCACGCCGCACTGGCCGTGCTGCTGGCGCGAGTGTCGGGCACCGATGACATCCTGGTCGGCACCCCGATCGCGGGCCGCGGCGATCAGGCCCTGGACGATCTGGTCGGCATGTTCGTCAACACCCTGGTGTTGCGCACCCCGGTGGCGGCGCGCGCCCGTCTCTCGGATGTGATGGCGCAGGTCCGCGACAGCGATCTGGCCGCCTTCGACCACTCCGCGGTCCCGTTCGAGACGCTGGTGGACGCGCTGAATCCGGTCCGCTCCCAGTCGTATTCGCCGCTCTACCAGGTCGGCTTCACCATGCAGAACCTGGCGCAGCCGGACTTCCACCTGCGCGAGCTGTCCATCACCGGCCTGGATGCGGGCGTGCTGCCGATCCAGTTCGATCAGGACTGGACCCTCAGCGATCACTACGAGGACGGCGTCCCCACCGGCATCGACGTCCATCTGCACTACGCCACCGACCTTTTCGACGCCGACACCGCCACCGACTTCCTGCGCTGGTACGAGCGGGTGCTCCGCACCCTGATCACCGACCCCCGCACGGTCGTGGGCGAGCTGGAGCTCATGTCGGTGGCCGAACGCGGCCGGCTGCTCTCCGACCGCAATGCCACCGTCCGCGCCCTGCCGGACGAGACCCTGGCGGACCTCCTCGATCACCGCGCCGCCACCTCCGGCGACGCCGTCGCGGTCGAACTCGACGGTGTCACTCTCACCTGGACCGAGCTCGCCGAGCGTTCGAACCGCCTGGCCCGCCTGCTGATTCGCGAGGGTGTCGGCCCGGACGACATCGTGGGCATCACCGCCGTCCGCAGCCTCGACATGATGGTCGCCCTCTACGCCGTCATCCACGCGGGTGCGGCCTACGTCCCGATCGACCCGGACCACCCGGCCGACCGCATCGCCCACATCCTGGGAACCTCCCACGCCCGTCTGGTGCTGGTGGTGGGCGGAGCGCAGCTACCGGACTTGTCCGGCGTGCTGACTGACGGCCCGCTTACCGCGCCCGCCCCGCTGATCGCGGAGTACTGGAGCAGCGGCACCCTCGTGGTTCGTGGCCGGCTCGATTCTGGACTGAGTGGAGCGGAGGAGCGAAGCGGGGGAGCGGAGGGAGGGAAGAATCGAGACTTCCACGGCACCCACCACCCTGGGCCTGCCGCGAACACGCCCGGAGCGAAGCGGAGGGCAGAAGATACAGCCGCGCCGATCACCGACGCCGAGCGCGTGCGGCCGCTGCGGCCCGAGAACCTGGCGTACGTGCTGTTCACCTCCGGATCGACCGGTAAGCCCAAGGGCGTCGGCACCGATCACCGCGCGATCATGAACCAATTGCGCTGGCTGGAGCACCGTTACGAGGTCACCGCCGCCGACCGCATCATGCAGCGCGCGCCGCTGGCCTTCGACGTCTCGGTGTGGGAGTGCTTCCTGCCCGCCCTCACCGGCGCGCCGCTGGCATTGCTGCGCCCGGGCGGCCATCAGGATCTGAACTACCTGGCCGACCGCATGCGCGAGCACGGCGTCACTATCGCCGAGCACGTCCCGTCGGTGCTGGCCGCCCTGCTGGCCGAGGGCCACGGGGATGCCCTGCGCTCGTTCCGGCATCTGCACACCGGCGGCGAGGCCCTCCCGGCCGAACTGCTGGGCGCGCTGCGCGAGCAGGTGGGCGGCGCCGTCCACAATGCGTACGGCCCCACCGAGGCGGCCATCTCGGCCGTCTACCACGAATTCACCGATGCCGACCCGGATTACGAGGTCGCCATCGGCCTGCCGAACTGGAACACCCGCGCCTATGTCCTCGATGCCCGCCTGCGCCCGGTCCCGACCGGCGTGATCGGCGAGTTGTACCTGGCCGGTGACCAGCTGGCCCGCGGCTACCAGTCGCGCGGCGGCCTCACCGCCGAGCGCTTCGTCGCCGACCCGTTCGGCGTGGCCGGTAAGCGCATGTACCGCACCGGCGATCTGGTGCGCTGGAACCGCGCCGGTGACCTGGTCTACCTGGGCCGCAATGACTTCCAGGTGAAGTTGCGCGGCCAGCGCATCGAGCTCGGTGAGATCGAGGCCGCACTGCTGGCGGCCGAAGGCGTCGCCAATGCCGTGGTCCTGCTGGACCGCGACAGCGCCGGTACCGACTGCCTCGTCGGATACGTCTCCGGTGCAGGACTTTCCGCGGACGCCGTCCTAGAACACGCGCGGGCACTGCTGCCCGCCTACATGGTGCCCGCGCATCTGGTGGTCCTGAAGGACATGCCGCGCACCAGCGTCGGCAAGCTGGACCGTGCCGCCCTGCCGAAGGTCGAGTTCACCGCCGCCGCAACCACTTTCCGCGCACCCCGCGAAGGCGCGGAGGCGGTGCTGGCCGGTCTCGTCGGCGAACTGCTCGGCGCCGCCGCGCCGATCGGCGCGGACGACGACTTCTTCGGACTCGGCGGCAATTCGCTGCTGGCCATGCGCCTCGTCGCCCGGATCAATGCCACCTTCGGCTGCGATCTCGGTGTCCGGACCATCTTCGAGTTCCCGACCGTCGCCACGCTGGCGCCGGTGGTGACGGGCGCCGATCAGCGCACGCTGCCGCCGCTGCTGCCGGGCCCCCGCCCGGAGCGGATTCCGCTCTCGCCCGCGCAGACTCGCATGTGGCTGCTCAACCGCCTGGATCCGGCCTCGCCGGCCTACAACATCCCGTTCGCGGTGCGGCTCATCGGCAACATCGACTTCGAGGCGCTGCGCGCGGCCATGGCCGATGTCATGACCCGGCACGAGGTGCTGCGCACCCGCTACCCGATGGACGCCGATGGCGAGGGCCGCCAGGAGATCCTGCCCGCCGGCACGGTCATCGACCTGCCGCTGGAGACGATCACCGGTTCGGTGGTGGAGCGCTTCTACGAATTCGCCTCCGCCGGTTTCGATGTCACCACCGAGGTGCCGCTGCGCGCCATGCTGCTGCGCGAGTCCGAAACCAGTCACGTACTGGTCGCCGTCCTGCACCACATCGCCGGTGACGGCGCCTCCACCGATCCGCTGCTGCGGGATGTGGTGCTGGCCTACCTGTCCCGCGCCGCGGGCGTCGAACCCGCCTGGGAACCGCTCGCGGTCCAGTACGCGGATTACGCCCTGTGGCGGCACGAGGTGCTCGACACCGTTGGCGAAGCCGAACTGGACTACTGGCGGGAGACGCTCGCCGGACTGCCGGACGAGCTGACCCTGCCCGCGGATCGCCCGCGCCCGCCGGTCGCCTCCTTCCGCGGCGCGGTGGTGCGCGGCCGGATCGGCGGCGGTATCGGCGAGCGGGTTCGCGAGCTCGCCAAGCAGCATCACGCCACCCCGTTCATGGTGCTGCACGCCGCCCTGTCGACCTTGCTGGCCCGCCTGTCCGGCAGCGATGACATCGCCATCGGCACTCCGGTGCTCGGCCGTGACGAGCCCGCGCTGGACGGCCTGGTCGGCATGTTCGTCAATACCCTGGCACTGCGCACCCGCCCGGCCGCCGACCGCACCTTCGCCGAACTGCTGGCGGAGAGCCGGACGACGGACCTGGCTGCCTTCGCGCACGCCGCCGTCCCGTTCGAGCGGGTGGTGAGCGCCCTGGGTGTGGTGGCCGAGCAGGCCCGGCACCCGCTGTTCACGGTCTCGCTGAACTACCTCGATCTGGACGATGGCACGCACGCCGTGCCCGGCCTGGTACTGGAGCCGGTCGACTTCGACGACAGTGTCGCCAAGTTCGATCTCACCTTCTCCGTCGGCCAGGACCTCGACGCGGACGGCAACCTGGTGGTGGAGCTGGTCTACGCCACCGATCTTTACGACGAGTCGACCGCCCAGGATCTGCTGCGCCGCTTCGGCCGGGTGCTGGGCGCGGTCACCGCGGACGCCACCCGCACCATCGGCAGCGTCGAGGTGCTGTCCCCGGGCGAACGGGCCGGTATCCTGGCCCGCCGCGGCCCGGTGGCGCTGGAACCCATGTCGCTCGCCGAAATCCTGCGCGCGGCAGTCGATCTGAACCCGGCCGCGCCCGCGCTGATCTACCGCGGCGAGCAGATGAGCTACGCGGAGCTGGATGCGATGTCCTCGCGCCTGGCCCGGCTGCTCATCGAACACGGTGTCGGCGCCGAGGATTTCGTGGCCCTGTCGGTGCCGCGCTCGGTGTACTCGGTGGTGGCGCTGTTCGCGGTCGCCAAGACCGGGGCCGCCTTCCTGCCGGTCGACCCGACCTACCCGGCCGACCGCATCGGCTTCATGCTCTCCGATTCCGGTGCGCCCGTGGGTATCACGGTCGCCGAGTACGCCGACCGGCTGCCCGCCGACGCCTGCACCTGGCTGGTGATCGACGATCCGGCGACCCGGCTGCGGCTGGCGGACGCGTCCGGCGAGCGGATCGCCCCGGCGGAACTCGTGCGCCCCGTGCACATCGACAATGCCGCGTGGATGGTCTACACCTCCGGTTCCACCGGCCGCCCCAAGGGCGTGGTGGTCGGCAATGCCGGCATCATCGGCATCGCGGGCGTGCACCACCGGCATTCCCCGACCACGTCGAGTTCCCGTGTGCTACACCGTACTTCGCCCAGCTTCGACGCCAATATCCTGGAAATACTGATGGCCTTCCCGGTCGGCGCGGCGCTGGTGGTGTCGCCGGTGGAGATCATCGGCGGCGTGGAGCTGAAGGAGCTCATCGAGTCCGAGGGGGTCACGCACGGCGTGTTCACCCCGGCCGTCATCAACACCCTCGACCCGGAAACCCTGCGCGGCATGCCGTATCTGACGGTCGGCGGTGAGGGCTTCGGCCAGGATCTGGTGGACCGCTGGGGCGCGACCCGCGAGCTGTACAACGGCTACGGGCCCACCGAGATCACCATCATCAGCCACATGAGCTACCCGCTGCCGCCGAACGGCCGTGTGGTGCTCGGTGATCTGGTCGACGGCCAGTCCGCGGTGGTACTCGATACCCGGCTGCGCCCGGTCCCGGACGGGGCCGCGGGCGAACTGTACCTGCGCGGCCCGGGCCTGGCCCGCGGCTATCACGGGCGCGCGGCGCTGAGCGCCGACCGCTTCGTGGCCGACCCGTACGGCGAACCGGGCGGACGGCTTTACCGCACCGGCGACCTGGTGCGCTGGGTGCGCAGCCCGATCCCGGGCAGCGCCGAGCCGACCCTCGAATACCTGGGCCGCTCCGACGATCAGGTGAAGGTGCGCGGCCTGCGCATCGAACTCGGTGAGATCGACGCGGCGCTGATCGCGCATGAGAGCGTGGAATTCGCGGTCACCGTCGGCCACACCGGCCGCAGCGGTGACGTCTCCCTGGTCTCCTATGTGGTGCCCGCCGCCGGGCAGGTGGTGGACACCGAGCAGCTGCTCGAATTCGCCGGCCGCTCGCTCATCGCCTACATGGTCCCGGCCGTGATCATGGTGATCGACGCCATCCCGCTCACCCCGATGGCCAAACTGGATCGGAAGGCGCTGCCCGAACCGGTCTTCCGCACCGCGGAGTTCCGCGCGCCGGAGACCGTGGTCGAGCAGGTGGTGGCGGACACCATCGCACAACTGCTCGGCGCCGACCGGGTCGGCCTGGACGACAACTTCTTCCTGCTCGGCGGCAATTCGCTGAGCGCGGTGAAGCTTTCGGCCCGCCTGTCGGCGCGACTCGGCGTCGATGTGGCCATGCGGACCGTCTTCGAGTACCCGACCGTGGCCGCCCTGGCCGCCACGGTGGACGCCGACGCGGTCCGGCTCTCCGACGGCCCGGCGCTGGCGCCGCGCACCGGCGACGGCCCGGTGCCGTTGTCGCTGCCGCAGCAACGCATGTGGTTCCTGAACCGCTTCGACGGCGATTCCTCGGCCTACAACATGCCGCTGCCGATTCGCTTGACCGGCGCGCTGGACATCCCCGCCCTGGAGGCCGCCATGGCCGATGTGGCGGCGCGGCACGAGGTGCTGCGCACGGTGTACCCGCTGACCGAGTCCGGCCCGGTGCAGGTCATCCTGCCCATGTCGGAGGTGGAACTGCCGTCACTGCAACCGATTCCGGTCTCGGCCGACGAATTGTTCGGTGTCATCACCGAATTCGTATCGGCCGGCTTCGACGTCACCACCGGCGTGCCGCTGCGCGGGCAGCTGTACTCCATCACCGGTACGACCGATGAGTACGTGCTGGTCGTGGTGGTGCACCACATCGCTGCCGACGGCGCCTCCATGGCGCCGCTGGCCCGGGATGTGATGGCCGCCTACGCGGCCCGGCATGCGGGCCTGGCCCCGCAGTGGCAGCCGCTGCCGGTGCAGTACGCCGATTACGCGCTGTGGCAGCGGGCCCGCCTGGGCGCCGAGGACGATCCGAACTCGCTGCTCGCGCGACAGCTCGACTCCTGGCGCGGCGCGCTGGCCGGACTGCCCGACCAGCTGGATCTGCCCTCGGATCGGCCCCGCCCGGCGGTGCTGTCCACCGAGGGCGGTTCGGTCGAATTCGATCTGGACGCCGATCTGCACAAGCGGCTCGTGGATCTGGGCCATTCCCAGGGCGCGACGCTGTTCATGGTGTTGCACGCCGCGTGGGCGCTGCTGCTGGCCCGGTTGTCGGGCACCGCGGATATCGCGGTCGGCACCCCGATCGCGGGTCGCGGTGAGCACGAACTCGACGACCTGGTCGGCATGTTCGTCAACACCCTGGTGCTGCGCGCCGCGGTGGACCCGGCCGCCGATTTCGTGACCCTGCTCGCCGGGGTGCGCGAATCCGACCTGGCCGCCTTCTCACACGCCGACGTGCCGTTCGAACGCCTGGTGGAGTCGCTCGACGTGGTCCGCTCCACCGCCCGGCACGCCCTGTTCCAGGTCGGCTTCTCCTTCAACAATGTGGAGACGCCGGAACTGGAACTGGACGGATTGCGGGTCGGCGCGGCCGATTTCGAGACCACCATCTCCCAGTTCGACCTGCACCTGGTCATCGCCGACCGTTACGCGGCCGACGGCGTCCCGGCCGGGCTGACCGCCTCGCTCACCTACTCCACCGCGCTGTTCGACAAGGACACCGCGACCGGATTCGCCGAACGCCTGCGCCGCGTCCTCAATGCCGCGGTGCTCACCCCGGATGCGCCGGTGGGCGATCTGGAGATCCTGGCCGCGCCCGAGCGGACCCGAATCCTGCGGTCGTGGAACGACACCGCGCACGCGGTCGACGCCACCGCCACCCTGGCGACCCTGCTGGATCGGACGGTGGCGGCCGACCCGGACCGCATCGCCCTGATCGGCGATGGACCGTCCCGCGTGACGCTGACCTACGGCGAACTCGCCGAGCGGGTGAACCGCCTTGCCCGGCATCTGATTTCGCTCGGTGTCGGGCCGGAGGACCGGGTGGCGCTGGCGCTGCGGCGTTCGGTCGATCTGGTGGTGGCCATGTACGCGGTGTCCGTCGCGGGCGGCGTCTACGTGCCGGTGGATCCGGATCAGCCCGCCGACCGCATCGAATACATCCTGGCCACAGCCGATCCGGTGACCGTGTTGACCGCGGGCGCCGACCTGGAGGTCGACACCGCGCAGCTGCCGATCGACCGGCTGGATCTGAGTGGCTACTCCGACGCGCCGATCACGGCCGCCGAACGCCGCGGCTCGCTGCGTCCCGACCACACCGCCTACGTGATCTTCACGTCCGGCTCCACCGGTAAGCCCAAGGGCGTGGCGGTGCCGCATTCGGCGATCGTCAACCAGTTGTTCTGGAAGACCGCCGAATTCGGGCTCGGCGCGGAGGATGCGGTGCTGTTGAAGACGGCCGCCACCTTCGACCTGTCGGTCTGGGAGTTCTGGTCCGCCGCGGTCTCGGGCGGCCGTCTGGTCATCGCGACCCCGGACGGTCATCGCGACCCGGCCTACCTGACGGATCTCATGGCCCGCGAAGGCGTCACCACCCTGCACGCCGTCCCGTCCATGCTGCACGCGCTGCTCACCACGGCCACGGCCGGTTCGGCCCTGCCCACCTTGCCGCTGCGCCGCGTGCTGGCCATCGGTGAGGCGCTGCCGGCCGCGGTGGCGCAACGATTCCGCCGCACCTACCCGGAGATCGAGCTCTACAACCTGTACGGCCCCACCGAGGCCGCGGTCTCCATCACCAATCACCGTGTCACCGCGGCGGATCGGTTGTCGGTGCCGGTCGGTTCCCCGGAGTGGAACTCGCAGGTCTATGTGCTGGATGCCCGGCTGCGCCCCGTCCCGGCCGGCGTCGAGGGCGAGCTCTACCTGTCGGGCGCTCAGCTGGCCCGCGGCTATTTCGAGCGTCCGGACCTGACCGCGGGTCGCTTCGTGGCCAGCCCCTTCGCACCGGGCGAACGCATGTATCGCACCGGCGATCTGGTGGCCTGGACCCCGGACGGGGAGCTGGAGTACCTGGGCCGCACCGACTTCCAGGTCAAGGTGCGCGGCTTCCGCATCGAATTGGGCGAGATCGAGTCGGCGCTGCTGGCGTCGCCCGAGATCGCGCAGGCGGCCGTGCTCGTTCACGAAGGACCGAACAAGGAGAGTGGAATGCTGGTGGCCTACCTGGTCCCGGCCTCGGACACCGCGCTCGATACCGAGCGGGTGGCAGCCGCGTTGCGCGCCGCACTGCCGTCCTACATGGTGCCCTCGGCCTTGATGGTCCTGGACGATCTGCCCCTCAATGCCAACGGCAAACTCGAGCGCACGGCGCTGCCGGAACCGGTGTTCGCGGCGCGCGAATACCGCGCTCCGGTCACCGAACTGGAGATCGCGGCCTGCGCCGCCTTCGCCGGCGTGCTCGGGGTCGAGCGGGTCGGCCTGGACGACAGCTTCTTCGAGCTCGGCGGCAATTCGCTGCTGGCCGTGCAGCTGGCCGCGGAACTGGGCGGCAAGCTCGGCCTGCAGATTCCGGTGCTGTTGCTGTTCACCGATCCCACGCCCGGCGGATTGGCGGCGCGACTGCGCAATGCGGAGTTCGATGTGCAGCGCGCCTTCGACGTGCTGCTGCCGCTGCGGACCGGCGGCACAGGCGCACCGCTGTTCTGCATCCATCCGGTCGGCGGTGTGGCCTGGTCCTTCGCGGGCCTGACCGCGCATCTCGATGAGTCCCGGCCCATCTATGGTCTGCAGTCGCCGACGCTGGGCAGCGCTGTCCCGCTGCCGGATTCGATCGAGGACTGGGCGGCCCGCTATGTCGAGGAGATCCGCCGCGTCCAGCCCGAGGGCCCGTACCATCTGCTCGGCTGGTCGCTGGGCGGTGTGATCGCGCACGCGGTCGCGGTGCGCCTGCAGGATCAGGGTCAGCGGGTGGCCTCGCTGGCAATGCTGGACAGTTCACTGGACAGCGACGGCCCGTTGATCGACGAGGCGTCCTCGGTGCAGATCCTGGTCAGCGAAATGCTGGGCGGTCTGCTCGGCGATGCCTCCGAACTGGACGGCCTGGATCCTCAGACGCTGGCCGCCAAGCTGGCGGAACTCCCCGAGCCCTTCGCTTCGGTGGGCGCGGAACGCCTGGCCCGCATCGTGGACAGCGGTGTCGCCTCCCTGTCCCTGATCGACCGTTACCGGCCGCGCCCGTTCCACGGCGACCTGCTGTATTTCACTGCGGCCCTGGATGATCCGACCGGCACGCTGGGCGTGTCCGGCTGGGCGAACGCCATAGACGGCGCCCTGCACAACCACGCCGTGTTCGCCACCCACTGGCAGATGGCAACTCCGGAGTCCCTGGCCCAGATCGCGCGGGTGCTCGACGCCCCCGTCTCCGGAGCGGCCACCGCCACCCCGAAAGACCATGCCTAGAAAGGTGATTCGCCATGAGCAGCAACCCCTTCGATGATGAAGACGCCCAGTTCTACATCCTGGTCAACGAGGAGGCCCAGCATTCCCTGTGGCCGGTGTTCGCCGCGGTCCCTGGCGGCTGGACCGTCGCGCACGGCCCCGCCGGCCGCCAGGAATGCCTCGAGTACGTGGAAGCCCACTGGACCGACATGCGCCCCAAGTCGCTCATCGAAGCGATGGCCGTCGATCCCGAATAGCACTGCGGAACAAAGGTTCCGCACAGTGAAGAAAGAGAACAAACAAATGCCAACTGGCGGCACAGGCACCGTGGACTACGGCGCCATCCTCACCCAGGTCCTGTCCTTCCTCGCGACAGGCTCCACCACCAGCTACACCCCCAAGTAAGGAGTCCCCATGCCCACCACAGGTTCCGGCGCCGCCGACATTCTCGCGGCCCTGGCCCACCTCATCACCACAGGTTCCGCCACCTCGATCGTCCCCGGCTGACCCCCGCATGACCAGCGGCAGCGCAGTCAACAACCTCCTGGAACTACTGGCCAAAACCATCCAAACAGGTTCCTCCTTCACCTTCCCCCCGCACTAGCCCCGGAAGGTACAGGGCCACCAGGGCATTCCACCCCGGCAACCCCCTTTCCACCTGAATACACGCCGCGGCGCCCCGTCCACCTCCCCTCTGCCGGACCGGAACGCCGCGGCGTCAGTGGTGAATCGGCGATCACGGTTGGCTCTCCCTGAACGCTGCCTCCATTTCGGCTGCGAGCTGTGGCTTTTCGTTCTCCATCCGCTGTACATAAGTGACCGCGTCCCCGACGGTTCGCAGGTTCTCCAGGTCCTGGTCGGGGACCTTCACGTTGTACTTGTCCTCGAGTTGTACGGCGATTTCCACTAGTGACAGTGAGTCGATTTCGAGGTCGGCTGTGAAGGATTTGTCGATCGTTACTTCGGCGGCGTCTATGCCGGTGACCTCCTCGATGATTTCGGCGATGCCGGCGACGATTTCTGCTTGCGTGGTGGCCACGGGGTTCTCCTCGGTGTGATCGGATGTGCGCCAGTACGCTAAAAGCTCCAGTGGGGTGGAGGTTCAAGGGGTTGTGATGGGTGACACATGCGATGGGCTGGTGAGTATCGGGGAGTTGGCGCGGCGTAGCGGGCTCACCGTTCGGACGATCCGGTTTTACTGCGATGAAGGAATTCTGGAATCGCGGCGGAGTGCGGGTGGGCATCGGATGTTCGATTCCGCCAGTGCCACCGAGCGATTGGTGCTGGTGCGGCGGTTGCGGGCGCTGGGGCTGGGATTGGGGTCGATCAGCGCGGTGCTGCGTGGGGAGCGGTCGATCGAGGAAGTTATTGCTGCTGAAAGTGCGCGGCTTGATATCGAATTCAGGTCATTGGCGTGGCGGCGGGCTTCGGTGCGGGCCGTCGAGAATGCCGGGCCGGCGCAGCGGGCGGAGCGGCTCGCGTTACTGGCCGCTGCACAGGACGGTGGTGCGGCACACGATTGCCTGGTCCGGTTCTGGCAGCGGATTCTCGCGCCGGTACCCCGGAGTGATCTCGATATCTGGTTGTACTGGAATGTCCCTGAGCCGCCTGCTGATCCGTCCGTCGGCGAGGTGGTCGCGTATGCCGAGTTGGCGGCTCTCGTCGATACGCCCGGCTTGAACAGCGTTGTACGGCAACAATACTGGCGGCACCGGCCGGAATCGATCCGCGACCGCCGTGGGCTGTATGCCGCCGTGGGCGAACTATTGACCGATGTGGTGCCACTGGTATCGGCAGGGGTGCCGCCACGCGCCGGCATCGAACTCGATCGGTTCGTCAACGCCCATGCCGGTGCACGAGGGGAATCCGATTCCCCTCGTTTCCGCAGGCAATTGCTGATGGACGCAACCGATACGGACCACCGAATTCATCGATACTGGGCTCTCACAGGTCAGCTTCTAGGGCCACGCGTCACCGTGGGACCGACTCACCACTGGCTGTACGACGCATTGGTCCGCACCACTGATACCTCCGAATAGGCGTTATACCTGGGAGTCTCAGTGTTCTCCCTGCCGGCCGAGGGTCTGCACGGGCCCCGCGCCAGGCCGAGTCCATTGCGGCACAGGGCGACTCGTCTCACCCCACACCGCATTGCCGTCCGCATCCGTGCGCCAATACCAGCACGCGTGATTACCCTCGGGCCAGCCTTCAGGGCTGTCCTGCCACGCCTCGCGCCGCCCGTACGGTGTCATATCGAGCAGGGCGAAGGTGCCGCTGAATACCTCGTTGCCACGACCGGTCGTCGAGTAGGTGAGGAACACGCGGTCACCATCGCGCAGGTAGGAGGTCATGTAACCCATGCTCCCGCCGACCGGTTCGCCCACTCCGCGCACCGAGTACCAGGGCAGCGTGTACCCCATGAATTCGGTGAACGCGGCCACTTCGTCCCACTCTCCCACCGTGACGATGGCGAGTGAGATGCCGCGAGCATTGAGGTAGGCGCCGAGGTCCTTCAGATGCCAGGCCGCGTTGGTGCAGCCCTCGCACTGCCCCTGATGCGGCGCACCGTCCCACCACATGTGCTTGTAGACCAAGAGCTCGTCGCGGCCCTGGAACAGATCCAGGAACGGTACCGCCCGGTCGGGCCCGACGACCTCGGTCTTCCCGTCGAACTCCACCATGGGCAGCCGGCGCCGCTCGGCGGCGAGCGCATCACCCGCGCGGGTATGGGCCTTCTCGCGGACCAGCAGCTCGTCCCGAGCCGCCTGCCAGGCGGCGAGGTCGACGATCGGCGGGTGGCCGGGCAGCACGTCCGGGTCGTTCGGAATGGTCGTCATGGTGTCCTCCAGGTCTTCTGATGCCGGGCAGCGCCATACGACGTCCTGTGACGCTCACCAGAAGAGACGCCCGCCGCCACCGAAATTCATCGCTGCACGCGGCCCGGATATCGCGTCAGCGGACGCATCAGGCCGGCGTCAGCTCGATATCAGCCCGGTTCGCGAAAGTTCTTCCTATCAGCAACGCCAACAGCAAGGAAGAACAATGAACGCGCAGCTCACCACCGCCTGGACCGGCAAGATCACCGTCGAGGACACCACCCTGGCGGTCACCGACACCGGCGGCGCCGGCATCCCCGTCCTCTACCTGAACGGCTCCTACGCCGACCAGTCCTCCTGGAAGCGCATGATCGCCGACCTCGGCCCCGGCTACCGCCACATCACCTTCGACGAGCGCGCCCGCGGCAAGTCCGGCCGCTCGGCCGACTACTCCTTCGAGGCCTGCCTCCGTGACGTGGACGCCGTCCTCGCCGCCCGCGGCGTGGAGCGCGCCATCCTGGTCGGCTGGTCCTACGGCGCCCTGGTCGCTGTGCACTACGCCGACCGCAACCCCGACCGCGTCCTCGGCGTGGTCTCCGCCGACGGCGCCCAGCCCTACGGCCTGACCGACGAGGCCGGAAAAGAGCGGATCCGCAAGCTCTTCCACGGCATGCGCTACTTCATGCCCCTGCTGCGCCCCCTCGGCATGGCCGCCCGCATGAGCGCCGACCAGCACGCCGAGATCAATATCGAACTCAACGAACTCTGCGCCGCCCTCGCGCCGGTCCTCGAGCGCCTCACCTGCCAGGTCCGCTATGTCCTCGCCACCGGCGCCAATCTCGGTGCGGCCGCGGAGGAAATGGAAGCCGTCCGCGCCTCTCTCGACCCGGTGCTCGCCGTCAACCCGAACCTGAAGGTCAGCGCCAAGGTCCCCAGCAACCATTCCAAGTTGCTGGCCAAGGACTTCCACGCCCTCGCCGAGACGGTACGCGAACTCACCACCGCCCGTTAAAGATTCGCTGCGGAAACCTCGTAGATGATCTCCAGCCCATCCTCCTCGTCCACCTCCTCGCCGACTTCCACGAAGCCGTACTGGGACGCCAGCCGGTACGAGGCGAGATTGTCGGGCCGAATACTGACGCGCACCGTCCGCACCCCGGGCTCGCGGGCGGCGCGTTGGAGGAGGGACTCCAATGCCGCTCGCGCGTAGCCCTTTCGCCGATAGACCTCCTCGACGGCATACCCGATTTCCACCGTTCCCGACTCGTCGGGCGGGCCGTGATAGCCGGCTCGGCCGACGACGAGATCCTGTTGTTCGTCCCAAATGGCGCCGGTAACCCAAGCGGCACTGGCCGGATCCTGCCGAACCTGCCGGTCGCGCCGCTCCCACAGCGAGCGCCACTCCGGACCGACGAAATGCGCCGGAAGTGGTAGTGGGCTGACGGCATTCGCCGCCTCGAGGTCGCCGCGCACGAGCGCCTCGAATGTGGGGCCGTTCAGATGCACGATCCGCACGGCCGGAAGTTCGCCGTTCCGATACAGAGACATGAATCGACTCTCCCATATCTTCTTGGTGCCCATGGCTTTTGGGGCATCGATCCCGGCAATCCCCGGGTAACACCGCATCCGCCCGCCTCGATGATCATTGTGTCCTTCCGTTCGGAACGGAAGCCGAATCGAGGGGATCACATGAAAGCCGACTCTGTGCTGTTTGCTGCGCTCACCGCGGGCGTGCTGGTCGCCGTCACCGCGTGCGGGACCGGTTCGAACCAGGCGGTGACGCCCACTTCGTCGCCCGGCAGCGTGTCGCAGGGAGCGCAGCCGACCCAGGCCACCCGGGCAACGCAGCCCGCACCGCCCGGGCAAGCCGAGTCGTCGTCCCCGGGCGACTCCGACCCGACGGTGGTGGCGCCGGTCACGACGACGAATCCGGTTGCGCCGCAGCCGCCTGCGGTAACCCCGCAGCCGCCCACGGTGGCGCCGGTGACCTCGGCAGCGCCGTACGGCAGCGGGCACGGACTCTGCTTCGATCTCAATTCCGCCCTGTCGAATTCCGCCATCAAGAGCCTGGCGGCCTCGCCCGTCGGAGCGTGGACCAACCCGTCGGCGAGCAATGATCGCATCTCCGACGGCTGCGAGGGCGTGCTCTCGTGGATGACGGTGGAATCGGGCAATATCCACCCGTACACCCATGTCCTCTTCTTCGCCGATGGCACCTATCTGGGCACGGCGACCGCCAAGCCGTACGGCTACACCGAGGTGGTCGGCAAGACCGCGAACACGGTGTCGGTGAGCTACCGCTGGGCGCTGCCGCAGGATGCCCTGTGCTGCCCGTCCGGCGGTCCCGGCCTGGTGACCTTCACCCTGTCCGGCGGCAAGGTGCAGGCCAGCGGCCAATTCCCGCCGGCCGGCTGAGCGCGGTTGCCGGGTAGTTACCAGCGGGGGAAGATCGAGAGTGGTGCGGTGGATGGGGCCGCACCGAATTCTGCTGTGATAGTCGGCGAACCGTGAGGTGGGACATGCGAACTGACGGGGACAGCTGGGACATCGTGACGAGTGTGGGGCTGACCGCCCTGGGAGTTGCTACCTTCCGGGCATTGGAGTCGGCCGAAGACGTGCCGATGATTCGCGACGAATACGCGACCTTGTTCGTGAAGGCCGCGGGGGAGCCGCATTTCGTGAGCATGCTGGCCGATCAGGCCGCCATGGGCGGCGCCCGCCGTTTCGGCCGTTTCATGGGCGTCCGCACCAAATTCTTCGACGAATTCTTCGAGACGGCGTGGCAGCGGGGCGTGCGGCAGGCGGTGATCCTGGCGTCCGGCCTGGATGCCCGGGCCTACCGGCTCGATTGGCCGCCCGGCATGGTGGTGTTCGAGATCGATCAGCCCAAAGTGCTGGAGTTCAAGGATCAGGTGCTCACCGATAACCACGCCGTGCCCAAGGCTGATCGGCGGGTGCTGGCGATCGATCTGCGCGACGATTGGCCCGCCGCGCTCATCGCGGCCGGCTTCGATCCCGCCCGCCCGACGGCCTGGTCCGCCGAGGGTCTCCTCCCGTTCCTGCCGGGCACCGCGCACGACGCCTTGTTCGAGCGCATAGACGCCTTGTCCGCGCCGGGCAGCAGCGTCGCGACGGATGATTTCGCCCGCGGCCTGGACCCCGCCCATTTCGTCAACGTGGCGGAAAAGGCCTTCGGCGCCAACCCTTTCGGTGATCTGGACGTCGGCGCCCTCTGGTACGACGACCCGCGGGCCGAGCCGGGAGCCTGGCTGTCCGAACACGATTGGGCGGTCCGCACCACCACGCCGTACGACCTGGCCGTCGCCTACGGCCGTCCGATGGCCGATCTGCCCGCCGAGGTGGTCGACCTGACCCGCCTGATGTGTTACGTGACCGCCACCCGCTGATCGCAAAGGTGCAGGGCCACCGGAGCATTCCGCCCCGGTGGCCCCATTCCGCACCCGAATACACGCCGCGGCGTGCCGTCCACCTTTCCCTGCCGGACCGGTGCGCCGCAGCGTCCAGGCACTGTCGAGTATCCAGCACCCGGCCGGTCGGCGGGTGGGGTATCGGCGGCGTCGGAGAATTCAGCTCCGCAGCTGATCCAGCACCCAACCGCCGGTCTGCGGGCTGGACCGGATGAGCGAGTGATCCACGGGATCGGCGCCCGGGAACAGATCCTCGTAGACCGCGTTGGTGACCCCGGGCTCGTCGATCAGCGAGCAGGTGACGGCCGGCGTCGCGAGTTGATCGTTGCGCGTGGCGATTACCGAATACCGCACCCCGGGCTGCGTGACATTCCCGTCGAAGATGGCCTTGTACACATCGGAATTCGGCGCCATCTCGGTGGCCACCGCCATATCGGGCGACAGCGATCCCAGTACCGACGACAGGAACGGCAGCGCGGTCAGTAGCTGCACCGGCGTGATCGGCGGATTCTCGATGCCGAACGGAGCGAGCAGCCCGGCGCCGTCACACCCGCGCGCCTCGGGCGTGATGAGCACGGCGTGGTTCACCGCCGGCGCCCCGCCGAGCACCTTCAGGTAGTCGTTGGTGACGATCGTCCCCGCCGAATGCGCGACGATATCGACCTGTTCCGCCCCGGTGGCCTGCCGCACTTTCGCGATGAAATCGGCCAGTTGATGCCCCTCGGCGGGAATGTCTCCGGCCCACCGTTTCCCGTTCACGATCCCGCCCTGGAACAGCAGCGTGCAATTGCCCGCCCCGCGCAGCGCCCCGAGCATGGTTGCCCATTGCGCGTCGGTGTCCGAAGTGTTTCCGTCTCCGCCGGGCAGCACGATCACCGGATTCGGATGCGCCGCTGTCGGTCCGCAGTCGATCGGCGGTTCGATGGTCGTCCCGGCCGGCAGGGCCGCTGCCGCGGGTGTGGTCGCCGGCCCGGGATCCGCCGTCGCGGTGGCCGTGCTCGCGAAAATCGCCCCCACCAGGACGGCGGCGAGCCGCATCCCAATTCTCATGCGTTGAACAGCCTTTCGAGTCGTTCGAGTGCGGCTCGATTATTCACGAAATTCGACTCGCGCCCTCTGCTTGCTGCATTAGCGAATGATCGGCAAATATATTTGGTCGGAGGCGGACCGAATTGCCGTGATAGTCCGGGAAGTGCGGAGAGGAATGCCATGAGCAGGACCGATACGTTCGAACCGAACCACGCCGGGCTCTATTGGGACCGTGACGGCGACATCTGGCAGCGCGAGGACGTCGGCTGGCGTCTCATTCTGCAGAGCGGCGTCGCGGTCGACCCGATATCGGTGTGGGAGTGGGATGCCGGGCACGTCCGCGATTACGCGCCCTTCACCCCGGTTTCCCCCATTGCGGCGGCGGGCGGATAACCGAAGAGCACGGTTTCCATCAGGCGGATGACCCGCTGCGGTGGGCAGATCTGCCGGCGCGGGGATTCGGCGTCGGAATCGTCGAATACCCGGCCCAGATCGACCACCAGTCCGAAGGCGGCCTGCACCAGAATGCGGGCCTCCCCCTCCGAGAGTTCCGGTCGCACCGCCACCAGCAGCCGCACCCATTCGGCCACGATGAGCCGCTGCACATTGCGCAGCACGGTGCGTTCCTCGGCCGAGACATGACCGAATTCCGCGTAATAGACGAAGGTCAGTTCCCGTTCGGCAAACGACCCGGCCACGTAGAGATCCACCAGCTTGGTCAGCGCTTCCGCGGGTGTCGGCGAGGAGGCCACCGCCGGCCCGATCGCCCCCGACACCCGGTCGGCCGCCCGGCGGAAGGCCGCGGCCAGCAGATCGCCCTTGCTGCGGTAGTAGCGGTACACCGCCGAGGCCGCCGACAGATCCGCCGCGGCCGCGATGTCTTCCACGCTCACATTGGGATAGCCGCGCTCGTGGAACAGCTCCACGGCCTTCTTCAGCAGCAGTTCGTGTTTGAAGGACAGCGGGATCTCCACCGCGCGCGCCGGCTCGGGATCGATACCGGCGGGCGGCAACTCGGTCGCGATCACCGCCGCACAGGCCGAATGCAGCAGGGCGGTCAGGGTTTTGGCGGGCAGCGCGGCGTGATGGTCGCCGATACTGGAGATCACGCTGAGCAGCGTGACCGCGCGCACGACCCGGTCGTGCCCGTCGAGTTCCGGCCGCACCTCGCCGATCAGCCGCCGCAGGGTGGCGCCGGCATACGCGAATTGCTCGTCCAGGCCCTGCTTGTCGGTGGCGTCGAGATAGCGGCCCTCCCAGCGCGCCAGCGCCACCGTGGACCGATTGGCAATGGTCTCGCCGATGAGCCGGTCGATCACCTGTGCAAGGCGCTGCGCCGCCGGCAGCTCCAGCGCCTCGGGCGGCAGGGTGGCGGCGTCGGCGGTGAGCGTGCCCAGCCGCAGCAGCTCCTCGCGGAAGAGCGCGTACTTGCTCGGATAGTGCCGATACAAAGCCGCGGAGCTGATCCCGACGCGCGTCGCGATGTCCTCCATGCTGACGCCGTGGTACCCGAGCGAACCGAAGGCCGCCGCCGAGGTGGCGGCGATCTGGGCACGCCGGTTCTTCGGCCGGCGCCGGATCACCCGCTCCTCGACACTCATGTCAGCAATGGTAGCGACCTGGTCGTTTGCGGAGTCCTCCTGTCCCGTCAAGGCTGTTGCCGGGTCCGCCGGGCGGCCTCGCGACCGATCAGCGCGTGCGAAAGCACAAGGCGCTCATCTGATTCCGGCCGGAAGGTGAAGTAATCGGAATGCAATCTTGCGATTCGAGTGATCGGCTCGATCACGGGTCTTCGATCTCGTAGGCTGCGACAGCAGCAACAATCGAAACGGAGCCGGCATGCGCACGGTGGAGCTTGAACGCACCATCCAGGCACCACTCATCGATGTGTTCGATTGGCTCACCGATGCCACCAATTATCAACGGGCGCCGTTCGTCCGCCGGGTCACCCCGGTCCGGCCGGGTGATACCAATGGTCACGGGGTCGGCGCGGTCCGGCTCATCGTCACCCCGCTCATCCGTTTGACCGAAGAGGTCGTCGAGTACGACCCGCCCGTGCTGATGCGCTACAGCCTGCTGAATTCCGTTCCGCCCCTGCGTCATCAGGAAGGTCATATGGCCTTCAGTGAGTGCTCGGCGGGTACCCGCGTGCACTGGTCCACGACCTTCGAGATCGCCTCGCCGATTCTGCCCGCATTGTGCACCCGCCTGTTCCTGCCCGTGGTGCGGGAGGGGTTCCGGCTGGTGCTGCGCACCGCGGAGCGTGAACTCCGCGGTGCGTGAACAAGATCCGTGATCGCTAGCCGGCGGCCAGGCGTAGCGTGATCGCGCCCGCGATAATGGCGGCGAACGAGATGAGCTTGGGCAGCGTGATCTTCTCCTTGTAGATCAAGGCGCCCAGCACCACGGTGCCGATCGAGCCGATTCCGGTCCACACGGTGTACCCCACGCTGACATCCAAGGTCCGGAGCGCGAGGCTCAGCGTGAAAATCCCGGCGGCCGCCGCGATCAGCGTGAACACCGACGGCCACAGGCGGGTGAAACCCTTGGTGGCATTGGTGCCGAGCGCGAAGGCGACCTCGAAAACGGCGGCTATCAACAGATATCCCCAGGCCATGATGAACTCCTCGAAGAACGTTATGCGGTAGCGGAAATCTTGTCGGCGAGCTTGAGTCCGAGGACGCCGCCGATGATCAGAACGAAGGCAATGGCTTTCGCGGGCGTGATGGTCTCGTGGAAGACGAGCGAGGCGAACACCACGGTGCCCACCGACCCGATCCCGGTCCACACCGTGTAGCCCACCCCGACATCCAGCGACTTCAGCGCCAGGCTCAGGAAGAAGATGCCGCCGGAGGCGGCGGCCGCGGTCAGCAGCGACGGCCACAGCTCGGTGAATCCGTGTGTCGCGTCGGTGGCGAGGGCGAAGACGACCTCGAAAACGGAGGCAATGAGCAGATAGACCCAAGCCATCGAGAGCTCCTAGGTAGTTGCATGTATGTGCAAATTTCTTGCGCGCCGCAAAAGCATGCATGTACAAATAACTTTGTGTCAACCCCGATTCGAACCGACGCCGCCATGTGGAGCCACATGCTCACGCTGTACGCCCACGTGGAAACCCGCCTTGCCACCGCGCTGCAACGCCGCCACGGCCTGGGCCTGTCCGAATACCGGGCGCTCGTCTTCCTGGACGACGCCCCGGACAACGAACTCCGCATGCAGGAACTCGCGGCCAGACTCGGCCTGAACCAGAGCTCGGTCACCCGCCTGGTGGCCCGCCTCAACTCCGCCGACCTCACCTACCGTGACCTGTGCCCCGAAGACAAACGCGGCGCCTACACCGTCCTCACCGACGCCGGCCGCGCCCGCTACCGGCAGGCCCGCCCCACCTACGACGAAACCCTCACCGCCGCACTGGCCGAAGCCGCCGAAGCGGACCCGGCCGTGGCCGAATTCCTGTCCGCCGCACGCCGCTCCTTCTGACGCACCGCGGCGCGTCGTCGTGCGGCCCCGGGCCGCTGTTCCGGTGGTCCCCGACCCGAATCCCGGTCGCCCGCCTACGATCTGCGCGTGGCCGAAATCAAACTGGAACGCACCGGCAAGGTCGCGGTCGTCACCGTCCATGACCCCGACAAGCGCAATGCCCTGACCCTGGACCTCTCCGCCGACCTGGCCGACGCCATCGCGGAAGCACAGCACGACACCGCCATCCACGCCGTCGTGGTCACCGGCACGCCCCCCGCCTTCTGCGCGGGCGCCAGCCTCACCGCCCTCGGCGAAGCCCAGGAGCAAGGCCTGCGCGCCATCTACGAAGGCTTCCTGGCCGTGTCCCGCTGCCCCCTCCCGACCATCGCCGCGGTAGGCGGCCAAGCCGTAGGCGCCGGCCTCAACCTGGCCCTCGCCGCCGACGTCCGCCTGGCAAACCCGAAGGCCCGCTTCGATGCCCGCTTCCTCCGCCTCGGCATCCACCCCGGCGGCGGCATGACCTGGATGCTCCAGCGCGCGGTGGGCCCGCAGCAGGCAGCCGCCATGACCCTCTTCAACGAGGTCCTCGACGCCCGCGCCGCCCACTCCGCCGGCCTCGTCCACCGAGTGATCGAAGGCGACCACGCGACCCTCCTCGCCGCCGCAATCGATTTCGCCGCCGCCACCGCCGAAACCCCCCGAGAGCTCCTCATCTCCACCAAACGCACCATGCGGGCCACCCGCGCCCTGGCAGCCCACGCCGAAGCCGTGGACGCCGAAGTAACCCCCCAACTCGAATCCCTCGCCTCCCCGGAATTCGCCACCCGCCTGGCCACGATCCAGGCCCAGATCAGCGCCGCCCAGCCCCACTGAGCCCAAAAGCCGAGCGCCACAACCGAGCTCGGCTCCCCACCACCGGTGGCGACAGCCCGAAAGCGGGACCTAGCTCGAGGCAGGGTTCACAGCAATGCGGCGAGCGCCATACGGCGCAGCACCGGGCGCGCGCGGGTGGCGGTTGTCGCCGGCGCGCTGTGCGGCGTGGAGTTGATGAGCCCGAAGGTGGCATGCGCCTGCGTGCGGGCGACCTGCTCGGGGAGATCGGCGTGCAGCTCGCGCAGCACGGTGACCCAGAGCTCGACGTATTGGCGCTGAGTGCGCCGCACTTGACGCCTGGCCGACTCCGGCAGGTTCTCGAGATCGCGGTCCTGGATGCGGATGAGTTCGGGATTGCCGAAGGCGAAGTCGAGGTGGAAGTCGACCAATCCGTCCAGGGCCGCGCTCGGCGTCTCCGCCGCGTCGACCACCGCGCGCCCGCCATCGAGCAGGCGCTGACTGATACCCACGAGCAGTTCGACGAGCAGCGCTTCCTTATTGGGGAAGTGCCGGTACACGGCCGGCCCACTGATGCCCACCGCCGCGCCCAGATCATCGAGCCGCATCCCCAGGAACCCGCGATCCGCGATCAGCCGCGCCCCCGCATCCAGCAACTGCTCCCGCCGCTGCGCTTTGAGCTGCTCCCGCCGGGTAGGGGCAACGGTTTCAGTGCTGTTCACCGCATGCTCCCTTCGCTTGCTGACGGGTGTCCCCGGGGGTTCGGGGGCGTAAGCCCCGGAGCGCTCCGAGAGTTGGCACCCTGGGTCCCTGGACAACTCAGTTAATGAAGATTATCTTATTTTCCAGTTATTGGTGATTAACCGAGCGGACGGGATGCCGGGATGACGGTCACTGGGGATGTGCGCACCGGGAACCGGGCCGCGCACCTCGAACTGGTCGATGAGCTGCGAGAAAAGCTCGCGACGAGCGCGTTGGGCGGCCCCGCGAAGGCACGGGAGCGGCACCTGGCGAGGGGCAAGCTGCTGCCGCGGCAGCGGGTGGATCAGCTGTTGGATCCGGGCAGCCCATTCCTGGAACTGTCGCCCCTGGCGGCCGACGGGATGTACGGCGACGAGTGCCCCGGCGCGGGCGTGATCGGCGGCATCGGCCGGGTATCCGGCCGCGAGTGCGTGATCGTGGCGAACGATGCGACGGTCAAGGGCGGCACCTACTACCCGATGACGGTGAAGAAGCACCTGCGCGCTCAAGAGGTCGCGCTGCAGAACCACCTGCCCTGCATCTACCTGGTCGACTCCGGCGGCGCCCACCTGCCGCACCAGGATGAGGTCTTCCCCGACCGCGACCACTTCGGCCGCATCTTCTACAACCAGGCGAACCTGAGCGCCAAGGGCATCGCCCAGATCTCGGCGGTCATGGGCTCCTGCACCGCCGGCGGCGCCTACGTCCCCGCGATGAGCGACGAGAATGTCATCGTCCGCAATCAGGGCACCATCTTCCTGGGCGGCCCGCCGCTGGTGAAGGCCGCCACCGGCGAGATCGTCACCGCCGAGGAACTGGGCGGCGGCGAATTGCATTCCCGCACTTCGGGAGTCACCGACCACCTGGCCGAGAGCGATCAGGACGCCCTGCGCATCGTCCGTAATATCGTCGCCACCCTGGGCCCGAAGACCCCGACCCCGTGGGAGGTCACCCCCACGGTCGATCCCATTGCCCCGCAGGACGAGCTGTACGACATCGTCCCCATCGACCTCCGCACCCCCTACGACGTCCGCGAGGTCATCACCCGCCTGGTCGACGGCGGCGAATTCGAGGAGTTCAAGGCCGAATACGGCCGCACCCTGGTCACCGGTTTCGCGCGCATCCACGGCCACCCGGTCGGCATCGTCGCCAATAACGGCGTCCTGTTCAGCGAATCCGCCATGAAGGGCGCGCATTTCATCGAACTCTGCGACAAGCGGGTCATCCCGCTGCTGTTCCTGCAGAACATCACCGGCTTCATGGTCGGCCGCGACTATGAGGCCGGCGGCATCGCCAAGCACGGCGCCAAGATGGTCACCGCCGTGGCCTGCGCCCGCGTGCCGAAGCTGACGGTGGTCATCGGCGGTTCCTACGGTGCGGGCAACTACTCGATGTGCGGCCGCGCGTATTCGCCACGCTTCCTGTGGATGTGGCCCAATGCCCGCATCTCGGTTATGGGCGGCGAGCAAGCAGCCTCGGTGCTGGCCACCGTCCGCGGCGAAGCGCAGGGAGGTGGAGCGCAACTGGACAGCAATGGCAAGCCCTGGTCGGACGAGGATCAGGAGGCTTTCAAGACCCCCATCCGCGACCAGTACGAACGCCAGGGCAATCCCTACTACTCCACGGCCCGCCTCTGGGACGACGGCGTGATCGATCCGGCCGACACCAGAACCGTTGTCGGCCTGGCACTCTCGGCCTGCGCGCAGGCGCCCCTCGAACCCGTCGCCTACGGCGTCTTCCGGATGTGATCGACATGATGAACAAAGCGCACCCCGTCGCCTTCGATACCGTCCTGGTCGCCAACCGCGGTGAGATCGCCGTGCGGGTGATCCGCACCTTGCGCGCCATGGGTATTCGCTCGGTCGCGGTCTACAGCGATGCCGATGTCGATGCCCGTCATGTGCACGAGGCCGACACCGCCGTACGGCTCGGCCCGGCCCCGGCGCGCGAGTCCTACCTGGATATCGCCAAGGTCGTGGACGCCGCCGTACGCTCCGGTGCACAGGCCGTGCACCCGGGATACGGCTTCCTGTCGGAGAATTCGGCCTTCGCGGCAGCCCTGGACGAGGCCGGCATCGTCTTCCTCGGCCCGCCCGCGCGCGCCATCGAGATCATGGGCGACAAGATCGCGGCCAAGAACGCGGTCTCCGCCTACGGCGTACCGGTGGTGCCCGGTATCGCGCGGCCCGGCCTCACCGATGCCGAATTGATCGAAGCCGCAACGGAAATCGGCTACCCGGTACTGGTGAAGCCGTCCGCGGGCGGCGGCGGCAAGGGCATGCGCCGGGTCGAGGACCCCGCGCAACTCCCCGACGCCCTGGTCAGCGCCCGCCGCGAAGCTGCCTCGGCCTTCGGTGACGACACCCTCTTCCTGGAGCGTTTCGTCCACCGTCCCCGCCATATCGAGGTGCAGATCCTCGCCGACGGTTTCGGCCAGGTCCTGCATCTGGGCGAACGCGAATGCAGCCTGCAGCGCCGCCATCAGAAGGTGATCGAGGAGGCCCCCTCGCCGCTGCTGGACGCCCGCACCCGGGCCCGCATCGGCGCCGCGGCCTGCAATACCGCACGCAGCGTGGACTATGTCGGCGCGGGCACCGTCGAATTCATCGTCTCGGCGGACCGGCCGGACGAGTTCTTCTTCATGGAGATGAACACCCGCCTCCAGGTGGAACACCCGGTGACCGAACTGGTCACCGGCGTCGACCTGGTGGAATGCCAGGTCCGCGTCGCGGCCGGACAGAAGCTGACGGCGAGCCAGGAGGACATCCGCCTCACCGGCCACGCCATCGAGGCGCGCGTCTACGCCGAGGATCCGGGCCGCGACTTCCTGCCCACCGGCGGCACCGTCCTGGCCCTGCGCGAGCCCGAAGGCAAAGGCGTGCGCGTGGATTCGGGCCTGCGCGCCGGCACCGTGGTCGGCACCGACTACGACCCCATGCTGTCCAAGGTCATCGCGCACGCCTCGGATCGCACCGAGGCCATCAGGCGCCTCGATGCGGCCCTGCGGGACACCCAGATCCTCGGTGTCCGAGCCAATATCGACTTCCTCCGCTTCCTCCTCGCCGACCCGGACGTCCAGGCGGGCCACCTCGACACCGGCCTCCTCGACCGCCGTGCCGGAGACTTCACGCCCGCGCCGGTCACCGACGACCAGTTCATCGCCGCCGCAACCCGGCTCTGGCTGCGGCAGTGGCCGGACGGCCCCGCCGACCCCTGGGCGATCCCGACCGGCTGGCGAGTGGGCGCACACGCCCCCACCGGCTTCCGCCTCGCAGGCGGCGACCGCACGGTCCACGTCTTCCTGAGCGGCACCCCCGACCAGGCCACCGCCTGGCTCGCCTCCGACGAGAAGGCCGCGCCCACAACGCAATCCGGTGCCGCCGCCGCCGATCCGCGGACCACCTCAGCCGATCGGCGAACCGGGCCGGTCGCGGGTGGCGCTGTGCACACCTTGTCGGCGCGCTCGGAGGCGGACGGGATCGCCCTCGTGCTCGACGGGCTGCGCGAGCACTACCGCATCGCCACCCGGCCGGGGCAGATCTGGGTGGGCGGCCGCACCGGCGTCGCCCTGCTGCGCGAGGTCGCCGAGGCCGATGTCCGCGCAGGCGAAGCCCATGTCGGCGATGCCGAAATCCAGAGCCCCATGCCGGGTTCGGTGATCGCCACCCCGGTCGCCACCGGCACGGTCGTCGCCGCCGGCGCTCCGATCGTGGTGGTGGAGGCCATGAAGATGGAGCACACCCTCACCGCACCCGTCGCGGGCCGGGTGGAACTGCTGGTCGGCCCCGGCGCCCAGGTTCGTTTGGATCAGCTGGTGGCCCGCATCATTGTCGCGGCGAGCCGCGCATCGGATACCGTCGAGGAGAACATCGCGTCATGACCGAATTCCTGTCCACCGGAACGCTTCCGGACGAGTACCGCGAACTCGCCCACACCGTGCGGGATTTCGCCAACCAGGTGGTGGCCCCGGTCGCCGCGAAGCACGATGCCGAGCACACCTTCCCCTACGAGGTGGTCGCGGGCATGGCGGACATGGGCCTGTTCGGCCTGCCCTTCCCCGAGGAGTTCGGCGGCATGGGCGGCGACTACTTCGCGCTGTGCCTGGCGCTCGAGGAACTCGGCAAGGTCGACCAGAGCGTGGCCATCACCCTGGAGGCCGGAGTCTCGCTGGGCGCCATGCCCATCTACCGCTTCGGCAATGACAAGCAGAAGCAGGAATGGCTGCCGCTGCTCACCAGCGGGCGCGCGCTGGGCGCCTTCGGCCTCACCGAGCCGGGCGCGGGCAGCGATGCCGGCGGCACCCGCACCACCGCGGTGCGGGACGGCGACAGCTGGATCATCAATGGCAGCAAGCAGTTCATCACCAACTCGGGCACCGATATCACCCGCCTGGTCACCGTCACCGCCGTCACCGGCACGACGGATGGCAAGAAGGAGATCTCGACCATCCTGGTGCCCACCGACACCCCCGGCTTCACCGCCGAGCCCGCCTACAACAAGGTCGGCTGGCACGCCTCCGACACCCATCCGCTGAGCTTCGACGACGTCCGCGTCCCCGCGGAGAACCTGCTCGGCGAGCGCGGTCGCGGCTACGCCAACTTCCTGCGCATCCTCGACGAGGGCCGCATCGCCATTGCCGCGCTGTCCGTCGGCGCGGCGCAGGGCTGTGTGGACGAGAGCGTCCGCTACGCCAAGGAGCGGGAGGCCTTCGGCCGCACCATCGGCAGCAATCAGGCCGTCGCCTTCAAGATCGCCCGCATGGAGGCGCGCGCCCACATGGCCCGCACCGCCTACTACGACGCGGCCGCCCTCATGCTCGCCGGAAAACCGTTCAAGAAACAGGCCGCCATCGCGAAACTCGTCGCCAGCGAGGCCGCCATGGACAATGCTCGCGACGCCACCCAGGTTTTCGGCGGCTACGGCTTCATGAACGAATATGCTGTGGCGCGGCACTATCGAGACAGCAAGATCCTGGAAATCGGTGAGGGCACGACTGAGGTGCAGTTGATGCTGATCGGGCGGGAGCTGGGTTTGTGACTGAGGTGACCCCCAAGCGGGTTGTGCAACGCGGACTCTGGTTCGACGAGTTCGAGATCGGCGTGGTGTACGAGCATCGGCCCGGCCGCACCATCACCGAGGCCGACAATGTGCTGTTCACGACGCTCACCATGAATACCCAGGCGCTGCACCTGGATGCGGCGTTCGCCGAGGCGCTACCGCCGTTCCATCAGCGGCTGGTGAACTCCATGTTCACGCTGTCGACCCTGGTGGGTCTGTCGGTCGCGCAGCTCACCCAGGGCACGATCGTCGCCAACCTCGGGTTCTCCGAAATCGCCTTCCCCAAGCCGCTTTTCCACGGGGACACCCTATACGCCGAGACCGAAGTGACCGAGCTACGGGAATCCAAGAGCCGGCCGGGGGAGGGGATCGTCACCTTCGCCCACACCGGACGAAATCAGCACGGCGATGTAGTCGCCACCGCCGTCCGCAAAACCCTGGTACGGAAGCGAACTTCATGAGCTGGGAAATGCCCGGTCCCGCATGGCTTTTCTGCCCCGCCGACCGGCCCGAGCGGTACGGCAAGGCGCTCGCCGCCGCGGATGTGGTGATCATCGATCTGGAAGACGGTGTGGCCGAGGCCGACAAGGCCGCGGCCCGCGCCGCTCTCATCGAGACCCCGCTGGATCCGGACCGCACCGTCATCCGCGTCAATGCCGCGGGCACCCTCGAGCACATGCTCGACCTCGACGCCCTGATTCGCACCGAATACCGGCGCATCATGCTGCCCAAATGCGAATCGGCGGAACAGATCACGCGCCTCGCCGACTACGAGGTGATCGCGCTCATCGAATCCCCGCTCGGCGCGCTCGCCGTGGGCCGGGCGGTCATGGTGCGCAATGCCATCGGCGTCATGTGGGGCGCCGAGGATCTGGTGGCCGCGCTCGGCGGCAATTCCAGCCGCCGCGCCGACGCCAGCTACCGGGACATCGCCCGCCACGTGCGCTCGCAATCCCTGCTCGCCGCCAAGGCGTACGGCAAGTTCGCTCTCGACTCGGTGTTCCTGAACATCACCGACCTGGACGGCCTCGCCGACGAGGCCGAGGACGCCGTCGCCATCGGCTTCGACGCCAAGGTCGCCATCCACCCCAGTCAGGTGCCGGTCATCCGCCGCGCCTACGCCCCCCGGCCGGAGGAAGTCGACTGGGCGAACCGGGTGCTGGCGGAGGCGCCGAACCATCGGGGAGTATTCACCTTCGAAGGACGGATGGTGGACATGCCGGTCATCCGGCATGCCGAACGGATCGTGCAGCGCGCGAAGCAGGCCGGGAACACCGGATTCGCGTCGTAGGAGGTAGAGCGATGGAACCACAGTGGGTGCCGGGCGAGCAGGATATCGCCGAGGCGCAGGTCAGCTATTTCGCCCGATTCGTCGAGAAACGGACCGGGGTCTCGGTGCCGGACTACCAGGCGCTCTGGCAGTGGTCGGTGGACGACCTGGCTGGGTTCTGGGGTGAGGTCTGGGACTACTTCCACCTCGGCGCCCGCGCGGGGGAGGTGCTGGCCTCCTCGGAAATGCCCGGCGCACAGTGGTTCCCGGGCACCCGGCTGAACTACGTCGACCGGGTGGTGAGCCAGGCGCGCACCGACCGCCCCGCCATCCTCGGCGTGGACGAGGACGGCAGTATCGCCGAAATCTCCTGGGCCACCATGCTCGCCACCGCCGCCGCCTTCGCCCGGACCCTGCGCGAGCTGGGTGTCGGGCCGGGGGATCGGGTCGCCGGTTACCTGCCGAACATCCCCGAGGCCATCATCGCCTTCCTCGGCACCGCCAGCCTGGGCGCCACCTGGAGCGCCTGCGGGCAGGACTATTCCGCTCAGGCGGCGCTCGACCGGCTCGGGCAGCTGGAGCCCAAGGTCCTGGTCACCGCCGACGGGTACCGCTTCGGCGGCAAGACGCACGATAAGAGCGCGGACATCACGACGCTCCGCGCCGGACTGCCGACACTGGCGGCCACCGTGGTGGTGCCGCGGCTCGGCGCCTCGGCTCCGGGCACGGCATTGCCGGACACGCTCTCCTGGGCCGATCTGCCGGTGGACGCCGCGCATCCCGAAATCCACCTCGAGCAGGTCGCTTTCGACCATCCGCTGTGGGTGCTCTACTCCTCCGGCACCACGGGTAAGCCCAAGGGCATCGTGCACGGGCACGGCGGTGTCGTGCTGGAGCACCTGAAATCCGTTGCGCTGCAATCCGATATCGGGCCCGACGATACCTTCCTCTGGTACACCAGCCCGAGCTGGATGATGTGGAACTTCCAGGTCGCCGGCCTGCTGGTCGGCGCCACCGTCGTCACCTACGACGGCAGCCCCGCCGCCCCGACCCCGGATGCGTTGTGGCAGATCGCCGCCCGCACCCGCGCGACGGTCGTCGGCACCAGCCCCGGCTACGTCCTGGGCTGCATGAAGGCCGGCTCCGTCCCGCGCCGCGACCACGACCTGTCCGCCCTGCGCCTGGTCGGCATCACCGGCTCCTCGCTGCCGCCCTCGTCCTCCCTCTGGCTGCACGAGAATGTCGGCGTCCCCGTCGCCTCCATCAGCGGCGGCACCGATGTGGTCTCCGCCTTCATCGGCGGCGTCCGCACCGTCCCCGTCTGGCCCGGCGAACTCTCCGCCCCGTATCTCGGTGTCGCCCTGGACTCCTGGGACGAGTCCGGCAACCCCGTCCGCGGCGAGGTGGGCGAACTGGTCATCACCAAGCCCATGCCCTCCATGCCGATCCACTTCTGGAACGATCCCGACAACTCCCGCTACCACGACGCCTACTTCGACATGTTCCCCGGCGTCTGGCGCCACGGCGACTGGATCACCCTCACCCCCCACGGCAGCGTCATCGTCCACGGCCGCAGCGACTCCACCCTCAACCGCCAGGGCATCCGCATGGGCAGCGCCGACATCTACCAGGCCGTCGAATCCCTCCCGGAAATCACCGAGGCCCTGGTAATCGGCGTAGAACTCCCCGAAGGCGCCTACTGGATGCCGTTGTTCGTCACCCTGGCCCCCGGCATCTCCCTGACCGACGACCTCAAAACCCGCATCAACACCAAAATCCGCCAGGAAGTCTCCCCCCGCCACGTCCCCGACGAAATCATCGAGGCCCCCGGCATCCCCCACACCCGCACCGGCAAAAAACTCGAAGTCCCCATCAAAAAACTCTTCCAAGGCGCCGACCCCGCAAAAGTCCTCTCCCCCACCGCAGTAGACAACCCCGCCCTCCTCGACTGGTACGCCACCCAAAAGCCCTAGCCCCGCGTAAAACCAACCAATCAGCCTCTTGACCTGCATATTTCATGTCGGTGGCTGCCGGTAGCGTCCTCCCCATGCCGAGCATCCTGCACGAAGCATTGGTCGACCTGTTCCGGCAGCGCCCACGCCTCGCCGCCGATCTGCTCGTCACGGCCGCGGGCGCTCCGCTACCCGAATTCGACTGCGCGCGTCTGGAATGCGGGGATTTCCCGGACATCGATCCGACCGAGTACCGCGCCGACACCGTCGTGGTTCTCGTGGCCGCGGACAGCCCGGTCCTCGCAATCGTTGTCGAGATACAACTCAGGCCCGACACCGACAAAGGCTGGAGCTGGCCCGTTTACGTGACAACTCTGCGCTCACGGCTGCGTTGCCCGACCATGCTGCTGGTGGTGTGCCCGAGTATTCGGACCGCCGAGCACTGCCGAAGACCTCTCCTGGTAGCTCCCGGCTTCGTACTCGTTCCCACGGTCGTGAGCCCGGTCGAGATCCCGGCGATCACCGACCCGAAGGGTCGCCGCCGACAACCCCGAGCTCGCCGTCATGTCGGCGATCACCCAACGGCACCATCCGCAGCGGGAGGCCATCCTCACGGCGCTTGCCGCGGAGGTGGTCGACGCGCCGAACGGCGAAATGTACATTGACCTGGTAATGGCCGTGCTCCCGCAGGCGGCCCGGCACTTCTTGGAGGGCCTTATGTCGACCGGCACATACGAGTACAAGAGCGAGTTCGCCCGCCGCTACTACTCGCGCGGTAAGGCCGAAGGAGAAGCCGAGGGTGAGGTCAAAGCTCTGTTGCGCGTGCTGGAGCGCCGTGGATTCGTGATCTCCGAGAAGCTCGGATCTCGCATCGCAGAATGCAGAGACCTCGACCAAATCGATGTGTGGATAGATCGCGCGGTTACTGCTTCCCGGATCGAGGAGATCTTTGCCGACTGAGCACTGAGTCGCCTGTGCGCTCAGCGGGGGTGGGAGATGACGAGGAGGACGTGGGCGGCGTGGTTGTCGATCAGGTGCCAGCGGTCTCGGAGGGTGGCTGGGTGGGTGAGGAAGTCTTGGGGGCCCAGGTGGATCGGGGCCAGGCCGGCGAGTTCCACTTTCAGGCGGCCGGAGATCATGTACAGGCCTGTGACGCCTTGGGATTCGAACCATTCGGATATGTGTTGGCCTGGCTCGATGCGGTATTCGATGACTTCCAGAGGGCTGTTGGGGCGCATGTGGAGGGCTCGGCCTACCGCGGCGTCGGGGCGATCGGCTACGGGGATGCGGACGCCCTCGTCGGCTCGGACGATGGTTACCTGGTCGGTGATAGGGGCGGGGAGTAGGTCGCCGGGGGCTACGCCGAGGGCGGCGGCCAGGCGGTAGGTGGTGATCATCGAGGGGGCGCTGACGCCGCGTTCGATCTGGCTGAGGAAGGGCTGGCTGATGCCGGCGCGTTTCGCCAGTTCACGCATTGACAGTTGTGACTTCTCACGCAGTTCGCGGACCACGCTGCCGACGAGCCTTGCCAGACCAGCCTCTTCGGTTCTTTCGGAGACCGCTTCTTCCGCATCCACAGTGGCCAGTGTGCACGATTCCGGCCCGCGGGGCGGCGGAACATCGTTTACTCGGATGTGACAGCAGCGAACCTGGGCGCCATCTGGGTCGGTCAATCTGATTGGTGCCAACTATCGCTCGTATTGCCGGAAGATCGGGAGCCGTCATGGAGTTCCAGGTGCCAGTCATCGACATCACGCCCTACATCGGTGGTGGTGACGACGCTCAGCGCGGTGCGGTGGCACGGCAGATCGATGAGGCCGCTCGCACAGTCGGTTTCATGCAGATCGCCGGGCATGCGGTACCGGATGAGGTGATCGACCGGTTCGCGGCCGCCCTGGACTCGTTCTTCACACTGGGGCCGGAGATCAAGCAGGCATACCGCACGCCGCCCGAGATCAATCGCGGCTACTCACCGCCGAAGAGCGAGAGTCTCAGCCTGAGCCTGGGTGTCGAATCCGCGACTCGGATGAACGACTTCTTCGAGGCCTTCAATATCGGTGTCACCGGCGCCGACTATCCCGGTCTCGAGCTACCGGAGATCGACTATGCCGAAAACCTCTGGCCCCGTGAGGTTCCGGAGTTCGAAGCCGCGGTCGGCGCGTACTTCGCCGAGGCTGCCCGCGTAGCCCGCACTCTCACCACTGTCTTCGCCGACGCGCTCGATCTCCCCGCCGGTTTCTTCGACCGCTTCACCGACCACTCCCTCGATGTCCTGCGCATGAACAACTACGCGCTCCCGCCCGGCAGCGTGGACCTGGACGGCGATCTCACCGGGATGGGCGAGCACACCGACTACGGCATCGTGACCGTGCTGTGGGCGGATCAGGCTCCCGGACTGCAGGTGCTGGGCGCGGACGGCGCATGGCACGATGTGCAGCCCGCGGACGGCGCACTGCTGGTGAATCTCGGTGATCTCATGGCGCGCTGGACCAATGAGCGCTGGCTTTCCACCCTGCACCGGGTCAAGCCGCCGATCGTGGACGGCACCATCCAGCGGCGGCGTAGTGCGGCCTACTTCCATGACGGCAATATCGATGCGCTCATCGAGACTTTGCCTTCGTGCGTCGGTGAGGGGAGCCGATACGAGCCGGTCACCGTGGCCGATCATATTCGCGCCAAGCTGGCGGGCTCCCGTGGCCTGCAATCGAATTCGAACGCACCCCGGGAGGCGGCCCGGGTACTTGCCGCGCAGCGGTACCCCTGACCGCTAGCGCGAGCCGAGGGACCGATCGATTCGCGCCCGCAGCTTCGCCAATTCCGCCCGCAACTCCGGCGGTTCGCGCACCTCGAATTCGGCGCCGAGATCGGCCAGGCGAGCGGCCAGCCATTCCGGTGAATCCTCGTGGTCCATGGTGAGCCGGCAGGTGTGGTCGTCCAGGGCGGTGACACAGCCCGGTCCGATGCCGAGCCGTCGCGCGATATTGCCGGCCGGCGCGTGAATCGTGACGTCGAAATGCAATGTCGGTATGCCCCAGTCGGTTCTGCCGCCGGTCACATAGGCGGCCGGATCGTCGGCCGGGAGGGCGCGGGGAGTGAAACGCGCTCCGGTCGGCTGCGGACGCGCCAAGCGATCGACGCGGAAGCTACGCCAGTCGTCACGGTCGATATCGAAGGCGACCAGATACCAGCGATGCCGATGCGGGACCAATCCGACCGGCTCGGCATTGCGCCGCGTCTCAGCGCCGTCCGCGGACGAGTACGCGAAACGCACACGCTCCCTGTTGGTTATCGCCGCGGCCAGAGTGGTGAGGATCTCCGGATCGATGGGGTCCGCACCCGGTCTCGGCGTGACCGTGGCGACGCCGAGCACCCGAACCCGCCGGCGCAACTTGGCGGGCAACACCTGTTCCAGCTTGGTCAGAGCGCGGACCGAGGCTTCCTCGATCCCCGCGATGGCCGAGCCGGCCGCGGCTCGCAGGCCGATCGCGATGGCCACGGCCTCGTCATCGTCGACCAGCAGCGGCGGCATGGCCGCGCCCGCGACGAGGCGGTAACCGCCGGTCGCGCCCAGCGTCGCCTCGACCGGGTAGCCGAGCTCGCGCAGCCGGTCGATATCGCGGCGCACGGTGCGATCGGTGACGCCCAGCCGCTCGGCCAGCTCACTGCCCGGCCATTCCCGGGGTGTCTGCAGAAGAGACAGCAGGCGCAGCAGCCGTGCCGGTGTGTCGGTCATGCCTCGACTCTCCTCTCGATCTAGGACCACTCTAGTCCTAGATGCCTTCTACCTTGGGTTTCGGATCGAATAACCGACCTCAGGAGCCGCAATGAGCACCGCAGTCCGCCCGTTCCGCATCGCCGTCCCGCAGCCCGATCTCGATGACCTGAACGAGCGGCTGGCCCGCACTCGCTGGTCGCCGCAGCTGCCCGGGCACGGTTGGGAACGCGGTGTCCCGGTGGACTATCTACGGGAGCTCGCCGAGTACTGGCGCACCGAATTCGATTGGCGCGCACAGGAAAACGCACTCGATGAGTTCCCGCAGTTCGTCACCGAGATCGATGACCTGGACGTGCATTTCCTGCACATACGTTCACCCGAGCCGGACGCGCTACCGCTCATCCTCACCCACGGCTGGCCCAACTCCTTCGTGGAGTTCGCCAAAACCATTCCCCTGCTGACGAATCCGACCGCGCACGGAATGCCATCGGCTCGGGCGTTCCACGTGATCGTTCCATCCGTGCCCGGCTTCGGTTTCTCGGCCGCACCGCGCGAGCTCGGTATGAAGCCCCGCACGGTCGCCCGCATGTGGGTGGAACTCATGGCCCGCCTCGGATACGAGCGCTACGGCGTACAGGGCGGCGATCTCGGCGCATACGTGGTGCAGGAGATGGCGATCGCCGCGCCCGACCGCATCGTGGGCGTGCATATCGACGGTGGCATCGGCCTGCCGACCGCCGCCGACGTCCCGGCCATGACGGCCGATGAACTCACCGAATGGGATCTCATGCAGAAGTGGCAAACCGGGGTGAACCATCACGTCCTGCTCCGTCAGGCGCCCCAGACCTTCGCACACGCCTGGACCGATTCCCCCGCCGGCCTACTCGCCTGGCTGGCCCACAAATTCAGCGAATTCGCTCCGCTGGCCGACGATCTGGACGACGCCTACGACCGCGACCAGTTCCTCACCAACGCGGCCGTCTACTGGTTCACCAATACGGCCGCTACCTCTTCATGGCCTATGTACAACGGCCTCGGCGACGACGGATTCGCCTGGCCCGCAGGCCAGAAACTGGTCCCGGTCGGCGTCTACGCCGGCGGCTCCGCCCTCATGCGCCGCCTCGCCGACCGCGACAACCGCATCACCCACTGGCCCGAGGGCAACACCGGCAACCACTTCGTGGCCATGGATCGGCCCGTCCAGCACGCCTCCGACATCCGGGCCTTCTTCACGAAGCTGTAGCAACGTGTAGCAAATGGGCGACACTCGTGTCATGAGCCGGCCTGAGCGCGTATCGGCGCGCGAGCTGCGGAACCATGTGAGCGAGGTGCTCCGGCAGGCCGACACCGGCCGCTGAGTTCTCGGTCATTCGAGTCTGATTCGGCCACCCGGTAGGTTTGCTTCATGGACGAGCGTTTCGATGAGAAGGTCGTACTCATCACCGGTGGGGCCGGGGCTCTGGCGCGGGTGACCGCGCAGGCGTTCGCCGATCTGGGTGCGACGGTGGTGCTCGCGGGGCGGGATGGGGAGCGGCTTGCGGAGGCGGCGGCGGGGATTCGCGCCGAGGGTAGCAAGATCGATTGGGTGACAGTCGATGTCGCGAATGGCGATCAGGTGGCGGCCATGGTTGCCGAGGTGGTTGGGCGGCACGGTGGATTACACATTGCGTTCAACAATGCGGGAATCTTCGGGAAGGCCTCGCCGGTGGGGGATCTCGACGAGGAGGTCTGGCGGACGGTACTGGATACCAATCTGACCGGGATGTTTCTTTCCATGAAGCACGAAATCACGCACATGCGCGCCAATGGCGGTGGGGTCATCGTCAATATGGCTTCGAATATCGGTGCGCACGGGCGGCGAGCCGGAATGGCGGCTTATGCGGCGTCGAAGGCGGCGGTGAGCGTACTGACGCAGACCGCCGCGCGGGACCATATTGCCGAGGGTGTGCGGATCAATGCGGTGAGCCCCGGAGCCAGCGATACTCCGATGTCGTTCCGGCCCGGTGAATCACGCGCGGATCGGGATGCGCGGATCGGGGCGGCGGTTCCGGCCGGTCGGGTGAGTGATCCGGCGGAGGTCGCGGCGGCGGTCG
The DNA here is from genome assembly GCF_044750615.1 of Nocardia sp. NPDC088792. NCBI lineage: Bacteria > Bacillati > Actinomycetota > Actinomycetes > Mycobacteriales > Nocardiaceae > Nocardia > Nocardia sp. NPDC088792. The sequence continues at coordinate 1,577,106 of NZ_JBIVKC010000002.1, read as the reverse complement.
TCTGGCTGGCTTCCGATGCCTCGAGCTTCGTGGTCGGCCACGATTTGGTAGTTGACGGTGGTGCTACGGCCTGATTTCGCCCGAATTACCAAGCGGCGCTAAGGATCCAGCAATCGCGGAACGGCCGTGGGCTGTTGCACCGGGAGTCACGTTCTCGTCATCTGAGCTGATTAATGTGCTCGGAATTCGCAGAACACCGGGTAGGAGCAGTCGTGATCGCTAATACGCTGCCGAGCAAGAACCAAGTTCTCGAGGCATGCCGAGGGACCGGATTCCCGCGACATCCCCTTTTGAGCGCAGCCCATGCACTGACCGAGCTACACGAACGCCGTTTGGCCGCCCCGCCCGATCAGCTCACCGAACTCGACGCCGTCCGAACACATTTGGTGCACCAAATCGACTGCTGGATCACCGCCCAATTACCCCCCTCCCACGGCGCCGCCCGAGTCCACACCGAAACCCTGGGCGCCGTAATAGACCGCCTGGCCCTACTGACGGCCCACGCCTACGCGGCCCTGTCCAAAGCCTCGGGCCACGAACTGGCAGTGGTCTGGGAAAACCTGGCCGAACTAGCAGTCGGCTACGAAGACCTGGCCTCCGAAGTCTCCACCGGCCGCCGCCGCCTCCCCGGCACCCACTGACCCCCTACCCGCGAGCGGGAACTGGTGGTGGGGATTAGGCGGCGAGGGGTATGGGGGTGGGGGTCAGGACGCCGTCGACCATTTGGTGGACGGAGGTCATTTGGTGGAGGTGGGTGCGGTCGTGGGTTACCAGGAGGGTGGCGGCCTGGTGGTTGTGGACTATGTCGACTATGAGGTTGATGATGGCGGCGCCTCGTTCCTGGTCGAGGGCGGAGGTGGGTTCGTCGATGACCAGGAGGGAGGGGTTGTTCATCAGGGCTCGGGCGATGTTGACGCGTTGGCGTTGGCCGCCGGAGAGTTGGGCGGGGCGTTTGGATTCGTGGCCGGAGAGGCCTACCGCGGAGAGGAGATCTCGGGCGCGGGAACGGGTTTCGCGGCGGCGGGCGGGGGAGACGAGGAAGGATTGGCCCAGGTGGGACATGGCTTCCAGTTGTTCCAGGGCGGTCAGGGCGGGGATGAGGTTGGACTGCTGGAAGACGATGCCGATGGCATTGCGGCGCAGGGTCGCGGCCTCGCGGCGGCTCAGGTCCGTGAGAGTTGTTGTGCCGGTGGCTGTTTCCAGGTCTACGCGGCCGGAGTCGGGGCGTAGCAGGGTGGAGATCGTGGCCAGGAGGGTGGATTTGCCGGAGCCGGAAGGGCCGGTGATGGCGGCTATTTCGCCGCCGTTCACCTGGAGGTCGACGTGGTCGAGGGCGGTTATGCGGTCGGCGCCGTCGGGGAAGGTGAGGGTCAGGTCGGAGACCGTGAGGGTGTTGGGCATCGCGTGAGTCCTGTGGATAAGTCGGAAAGGGTGGTCAGCGCGCCTGATTGAGGGCGGTGAGCGGGTCGGTGGTGAAGAGGAAGCGGAGGGCGAAGGCCGCGCCCAGGAGGCCGAGCACTATCAGGGCCGCGGCGGGGAAGAGGGTGGTGCTCGCGGTGAGGATGAAGGGGACCGCGTCGCCGATGAAGAGTGCGGCGAGGGCGGTGGCGCCTACGCCGATGCCTACGCCCAATAGCAGGACGACGAGCGCCTGGCTCAGGGAGTCGCGGACCAGCGAACCTGTGGTTGCGCCAAGGGCTTTCAGGACGGCGATATCGGGCTGGCGCTGGACCGTCCAGACCGTGAAGAAGGCGCCGATCACCAGCGCGGAGATGGCGAAGAGCATGACCGTCATGAGGGTCAGCGAGCCGTTCTCGGCCTGATAGGAGGGCATCGCCGAGAGCGCGCCCTTGGTGGTCGTGGTGGTGGTGTGGGCGGCGAAGTTCACGGTGGCCATATCGGGCACCCCGGAGACGGCGAGGATGGTGGCCGCTCCGGAGCGCGGATTCAGTGCCTGCCAGTCGGTCAGCGTCATCCACACCACCGGCGTATGCGCGTACCAATCGTCGCCGGTGACGCTTTCGACGGTGAAATTGCCATCGCCCAGCGCGACATTGTCGCCCGCCTGCGCGTGCAGGTCCTTGGCGGCGGCGCTGCTCAGCACCACTTTGCCGAGTGAGGTTGCGGTGCGATTGCCGAACGGCGTACCGCCGACCCCGAACAAGGCCACCTGGGTCGGCGCCGAACCGTTGAGCGTGGCGCGCGCCCGGCTGATACCGATCGGATCCACGGTGCCCCCGGCGCGCTGCCACGCCGCCACCTGTTCATCGCTGAGGGTCGAGGCATCGAACGAAGGCGCGGACCCGGTATCGGAGAACACCACCGTGCCGGTGCGCAGCGACTGCATGGCGGAGATGTTCTGGTGCGCGAGACCGGCGGTCAGTCCGCTCAGGAAGCTGACCAGCAGCGCGACCAGCGTCACCACCAGCGTGATGAGGAGGAATCGGCCCCGGGCGGCCCGCAGATCTCGGAGTGCGACGAACATGCCTCCACTCTGTCGGCACAATCGCCCCGGGCCATCGCGCCGCGGAACGAATCCCGGGCGTGCCGATGGTGGTCGGCGTTTCCTACTTTCGATGGATGCCGCCGCAATAGCCGGGCATAAGCTGTTCGGCGTGCACCGCAACCCCCTGACCCCAGTCTTCGCCGGCCTGCAGCAGGGGCTGCATGTGCTGGTGGTGCTGCTCACCGGAGTGGTGGTGGTGCGGTCGGTGGTGGCCGATGTCCGGCCGGTGGCCGTGATCGTGGTGTCCGGCATCTTCCTGGGCGTCTACTTCATGGGCGGCAGGTTCCGCCGGCATCTGATCGCCGCACGTGTCTGGATGCTGGTCCTCACACTGCTCTGGCTGCTGCTCGTGGCCCTCGAGCCGTACGCCGTCTACCTGGTGTTCGGCCTCTTCTTCCTCTATCTCCATCTGCTGCCGCGCCGCTGGGGCGTACTGGCCGTCATCGGCACCACCGCGGTGTCGGTCGTCGGCTTCGCGCTGTATCGGGGCTGGACGCTCGGCGGCGTGATCGGCCCGCTGCTGGGCGCGCTGGTGGCGGTGGCCATCGGACTCGGCTACGAGGCGCTCTTCCGGGAGGCGGGCGAACGCCAGCGGCTCATCGACGAATTGCTCGCCACCAGAAACACTCTCGCCGAGCAGGAACGCACCGCCGGCAAGATGGCCGAGCGCGAGCGCCTGGCGCAGGAGATCCACGATACGGTCGCCCAGGGGCTCAGCAGCATTCAGCTGCTGCTGCACGCGGTGGAACGCGCGGCCCCGGATCATCCTGCGCTGGAAAAGATTCGGCTGGCCCGCGAGACCGCCGCCGACAGCCTGGTCGAAACCCGCCATCTCATAGCGGAACTCACCCCCGCCGCCCTGGAGGGCCAGTCCCTGTCCGGTGCGCTCACCCGGATCGCGCAGCGCGCCGCCGCCCCGGACCTGGACGCGCAGGTGCTGGTGGAAGGCGACCCGGAGGCCCTGCCCATGCCGATGGAGGCCGCGCTGGTGCGCATCGCCCAGGGCGCCGTGTCGAATGTGGTGCGGCACGCGCGCGCCGAGCGCATGCGCATCACCCTCACCTACGCCGACGACGCCGTGCACCTGGACGTGGTCGACGACGGCATCGGCATCGATCCCGCGGTCTTGGCCCGAACCCCTTCCGGCAGTTTCGGTCTCAACGCCATGCGCAATCGGGTGGAGCAGCAGGGCGGCACCATGGACGTCGAATCCGAGCCCGGCCACACGGCCGTCACGGTGTCCTTCCCGCTGGAGGAGGAGAAATGATCCGCATTCTGCTCGCCGACGATCACGCCATCGTCCGCGCGGGCCTGCGCGCCCTATTGGATTCCGGTGTGGCGGAAAGTGATTCGGCCGGCGACGTGGAGGTCATCGGCGAGGCGGCGACCGCCGAGGACGCGGTGGCGTTCTGCGCCACCACGCGGGTGGATCTGGTCCTCATGGATCTGCGTTTCGGCCCCGGCAAATCGGGCGCGGAAGCGACTGCGGCACTGCGGGAATTGCCCGATCCCCCCAATATCCTGGTGGTCACCAACTACGACACCGACGCCGATATTCTCGGCGCCATCGAGGCCGGCGCCTGCGGTTACATCCTCAAGGACACGCCGCCCGCCGAACTGCTGGCCGCGGTGCGCTCCGCCGCGGAGGGGGAGAGCGTGCTTTCCCCTTCGGTCGCTTCGCGTCTCATGACCCGCGTCCGCAAGCCGGACACCACCCTCAGCGCCCGCGAGATCGAGGTGCTGCGGCTGGTCGCCGACGGCCACTCCAATCGGGAGATCGGCAAGCGCCTGTTCCTGAGCGAGACCACGGTCAAGTCCCACCTGGTGCACATCTACTCGAAGCTGGGCGTGAAGTCGCGGACTTCGGCCGTGGCACGGGCCCGCGAGCGCGGCGCGATCTGATCGAGTAATACCGTCTATCTATGGCCTCACTATCCGATCCCCGTGTACGCGAGTTCCTGGGCGAGGGCACCCGAACCGGCAAGCTCGCCTTCGCGGCGGCCGACGGCCGTCCGCTGGTCGCGCCGATCTGGTTCGTGCTGGAGGACGACGCCCTCGTCTTCAATACCGGAAAGAACACCGCCAAGGGCAAGTGGATCACGTCCGACGGCCGCATCTCGCTGGTCGTGGATCTGGAAGCGCCGCCCTACGGCTTCGTCCAGTTGCAGGGCGTCGCCGAGGTCTCCGAGGACCTCGACGATCTGGTGTCCACGGCCACCGCCATCGCGGCCCGTTACATGGGCGCGGACAAGGCCGAGGAGTTCGGCAAGCGCAATGGCGTGCCCGGCGAGCTGGTCGTCCGCCTCCGGCCGACCAAGATCACGGCGGCCTTGAACGTCACCGGCTGATCCCGTCGAGACCGGGCGGTTCCGGCGCTGTGCGAGACTCGCGGCATGACAGTGCACTTCATCGGGGCCGGGCCGGGGGCCGCGGATCTGCTGACCGTGCGCGCGGTCCAGCTGCTGCGATCGTCCCCGGTCTGCCTGTATGCGGGCACCTATCTGGATCCGGAGGTGCTCGCGCACTGTGCGCCCGATGCGGAGCTGATCGATACGCAGGGCTTGGATCTGGATCAGATCATCGAATGCTGTGAGCGGGCGCACCTCGCGGGCAGGGATGTGGCGCGTCTGTGTTCCGGTGACCCGTCGATCTATTCGGCACTGACCGAGCAGAAGCGCCGGCTGGATGCGCTCGGGATCGCCTGGGATGTCACCCCGGGGGTCCCGGCGTATGCGGCGGCGGCGGCGATTCTGGGCGCTGAGCTCACGGTTCCGGAGCAGGTGCAGTCGGTGGTGCTCACGCGCACGCAGGCACGTTCGACCGTTATGCCCGAATCGGAGTCGTTGGCGAACTTCGCCCGCACCCGTGCGACCTTGGTATTGCATCTCGCTATCACCCGAATCCGCGGTCTGGCCGAGGAATTGGTCATCGATTACGGGAGTGCATGTCCGGTCGCCGTGGTCTACCGTGCAACCCAGCCCGAACAGCAGGTGCTGCGCGGCACTCTCGCGGACATCGCCGACCGTGTCGAGGCGGCTGGACTACGGCAAGCGGCGGTGATCCTGGTGGGTACGGCCGTGGCCGAATCGGTGGATTGCGCCCAATCCCACCTCTACGATCCGACTCGAAATAGGTCGCATCTCACTAGCTGGAACGGTGAAATGCGGTGATAGCAAAGGGCTATGGTACTTCTGCGTTGGGGGTTGCTGGCTCCCGGTAGATTGGAGCGAGTGTGCACAAGCAAGACTCCGACTAGGGCCGCTGTCCGGCCCGCGGGCGCGGGCGCGCCCATGTAACAAGTTGCAAGGGCAAAACGGTTAGCCCAGAGAACATTTTTGACTCATTGTTACGTGAAGTGGCCCAAATATCGGACGCCACGCTAGTCCAAGCGTGGCGTCCTGTTGGGGTTTTCGGCGGGGAGCGCTCTGTGGTGTTCCGGAAGCGAGGTTAGGGTTGGACCGGCTGGATTTCGGCAGCAACGCAGGAGCTGGCAGCGAAATCGCACCGGGGCCGGGCGAGCTTTTCCCGCTGTCGCCCGCGCAACTCGGTATCTGGTACGCCCAGCATCTGGATCCGCAGGTGCCGATCAATATCGCCCAGTATGTCGACCTGCACGGCAAGCTGGATCGTGCGGTGCTGCGGCAGGCCACCATCGACGCCTCGGAGGAGTTCGGCTCCGGCTTCCTCTGCATCGTCGAGCGCGACGGCGAGCCGATGCAGTACATCGACCCGACCATTCCGGACCGCGACGACATCCTCTACCTGGACCTGCGGACCGCGGAGGATCCCGAAGCGGCGGCCCTGGCCTGGATGAAGGCCGAGTACGCGCGCCCGATCGATCTGATCAACGACCGCCTGATCCGGCTGGCCGTGCTGCAGCTCGCCGACGACCACTGGTTCTGGTACCTGCGCGCGCACCACATCATCCTCGACGGCTTCAGCGCGATGAACTACGTCAATCGCGCGGCGGAGCTCTATACTGCGGCGGTCAACGGCGCCGAGGCTACGCCCTCCAAGGTGTCCGACCTGCGCACCCTGGTCGACGCCGAATTCGCCTACCGCGAGTCCACCCGCTTCGTCTCCGACCGTGAGCACTGGGCGCAGCGCGTCGCCGGGCTCGAGGACGGCACCAGCCTGGCCGGGCGCTCGGCCGCGCCCGCGCCGCTGAACACCGTGGTCAGCGCCGCCCTGACCGAGGATCAGGGCAGTCTGCTGGACGCCGCGGTCAAGAACTACGACTCCTCGCCCGCGGTCCTGCTGATCGCGGGCTTCGCCGCGTATCTGTCGCAGTGGACCGGCTCCGAGGACGTCATCCTGAGCCTCCCGGTGACCGCGCGCACCACCGCTCCCATGCGCCGTTCAGGCGGTGTGGCCTCGAACATCGTGCCGCTGCGCCTGCATGTCGGCGCCGGTGTCACGGTGCCGGAGCTGCTCAAGGCAGTGACCGTGGAAGTGTCCGGCGCCCTGCGTCATCAGCGCTACCGGCACGAGGACATTCGCCGCGATTCCGCGGCCAAGCTCGAATCGGCCACCACCGGAATCGGTTCGCAGTTCTTCGGTCCGTGGGTGAACATCATGTTGTTCAACGACGAGATCGCGCTGGGCGACATGGTCGGCCGGATGAACGTGCTGTCCACCGGTTCCATCGAGGACCTCGGCGTCAACCTGTACCAATCGCAGGGCGGCGCGCGCACGCACATCGACTTCGAGACCAACCCGAACCTCTACACCGCCGACGAGACCCGCAGCCACCACGCGCGTTTCCTGGAGTTCTTCGACAGCTTCCTGGCGGCGGGCGCGGACCAGGCGGTGTGGGGCCTGCCCATCACCACCTCGGCCGAACTCACCCGCACGCTGCTGGACTGGAACGATTCGGGCCACGAGGTTCCGGCCACCACGCTGCCGGCCTTGCTGGACAAGCAGATTCCGCTCACCTCGGACCGTGTCGCCGTCGAATTCGAGGGCGAGCAGCTGACCTACGCCGAGTTCGGCGAGCGGGTCAACCGGCTGGCGCACTTCCTGATCGAAGACGGCGTCGGCCCGGAATCCCTTGTGGCCCTGGGTATGCGGCGTTCGCTGGAGCTGGTCGTCGGCATGCACGCCGTGCTGCGGGCCGGTGGCGCGTACGTGCCGATCGACCCGGATCATCCGGCCGATCGCACCGCCTACATCCTCGAGTCCGCGGCACCGGTCTGTGTATTGACCAGTTCGCGCGACGAGCTGGAGCTGCCGGAATCCGTGCGGCGCTTGGAGATCGACACCCTCGACCTCTCCGGCCACTCCGCCGAGCCGGTGACCGATGCGGACCGTCGCGCTCCGCTGCGCCCGGACAACACCGCCTACGTCATCTACACCTCGGGTTCGACCGGCCGCCCCAAGGGCGTCGCGGTCACCCATCACGCCATCGTCAATCAGGAACTCTGGATGCTCGACGAGTATCCGATGACCGCCGACGACGTGTACCTGCAGAAGACCGCGCAGACCTTCGACGTCTCGCTGTGGGGCTACTTCATGCCCCTGCTGGTGGGCGCGAAGCTGCTGGTGGCGACCCCGGACGGACACCGGGATCCGCTGTACGTGGCGGAGATGATCGAGCGCCACGGCGTCACGGTCACCGACTTCGTGCCGTCCATGCTGACGGTCTTCGTCGCGCACGCCACCCGCGCCCAATGCGCCACGCTGAAGTACGTTTTCGTGATCGGTGAGGCGCTGCCGCCGGAGACCGGCGCGGGCTTCCGCGCGATCACCGACGCGGGTCTGCACAACCTGTACGGCCCCACCGAGGCCGCGGTCTCGGTCACTTACTGGGAGAACACCGCCGCCGACACCACCACGGTGCCGATCGGCGTGCCCGAGTGGAATGTCGAAGTCTACGTACTGGATTCGCGTCTGCGCCCCGCACCCATCGGCGCCTACGGTGAGCTCTACCTGGGCGGCCGGCAGCTGGCGCGCGGCTACAAGGGCCGCCCGGACCTGACCTCGGATCGCTTCGTCGCGAATCCGTTCGGCCTGCACGGCGATCGCATGTACCGCACCGGCGACCTGGTGCGCTGGAACGAGCAGGGCGCGCTGGAGTACATCGGCCGCACCGACTTCCAGGTGAAGTTCCGCGGTCAGCGCATCGAGCTCGGCGAGATCGAGACCGATCTGCTGGCGCACCCGGCGGTTTCGCAGGCCGCCGTGCTGGTGGTGGACACCGCCACCGGTCAGCAGCTGGTCGCCTACGTCGTCCCGGTGCCGGGACAGACCATTGATCCGGCCGAGCTGACCCGCTTCGCGGCCGAGAAGCTGCCGTCCTACATGGTCCCGGCCGCCATCGTGGTGCTGGATGCCTTCCCGCTCAACACCTCCGGCAAGCTGGACCGCAAGGCCCTGCCCGAGCCGGTGTTCAGCGCGGACGCCGCCGGTTACCGCGCCCCGCGCACGGTCGCCGAGGAGATCGTGGCGGGCGTGTTCGCGGACGTGCTCGGGCATGTGCGCGTCGGCGCCGATGACAACTTCTTCGACCTGGGCGGCAACTCCCTGGTCGCCACCCAGGTGGTGGCGCGCATCTCGGCCGCGTTCGGCACCCGCCTGGGTGTGCGCGCGCTGTTCGAGACACCGACCGTCGCCGGGTTGGCGGCGCGCGTGGAAAGCGCGGTTGAGGGCGGGTCCGGGGGCGAAGGCGCTGACATTTCGCGGCCGCCGCTGGTTGCGCAGCAGCGCCCGGAGCGGGTGCCGCTGTCGCTGGCGCAGCAGCGCATGTGGTTCCTGAACCAGTTCGATCCGACCGTCCCGACCTACAACCTGCCGTTCGTGGTCCGCCTGCGCGGTCAGGTGGACCTGGACGCGCTGCGGCTGGCGCTGACCGATGTGGTGGCGCGGCAGGAATCGCTGCGCACCGTGTTCCCCGAGTCCGGGGACGGCGGTTTCCAGCAGGTGCTGCCGATCGACGAGGTCGATCTGGGCATCACGGTGCACGATATCGCCGAGGCTGAACTGTCCGCGGCGCTGGCGCAATTCGCGTCCACCGGTTTCGATGTGGCGCAGGAGCTGCCGATCCGGGTACGGGTCTTCCGCGTGCTCGACGGCAACCGCGCCGACGCTGACACCAACGAGGCCCCCGACGCCAACGAGGCCGCCGGCTCCGGTGACCTCGATCTGGCCGTCGCGTTCGTGGTGCATCACATTGCCGCGGACGGTTTCTCGTTCGGCCCGCTCTCTCGGGACATGACCGCCGCCTACCTGGCACGCGTGGCCGGTACCGAGCCCGGCTGGGCCCCGCTGCCGGTGCAGTACCAGGACTTCAGCATCTGGCAGCGCGAGGTGCTGGGTTCGGAATCGGATGCCGATTCCATGGCCGCGCGCGAGATCGCCTACTGGCGTGGCGCTTTGGCGGGCCTGCCGGATCAGCTGGATCTGCCGGCCGATCGTCCGCGTCCGCCGGTGCAGTCGTTCCACGGTTCCCGGGTCACCTTCGAGATTCCGGCCGAGCTGCACGCGCAGCTGGCGAATCTGGCTCGTGCCCAGGGTGTTTCGCTGTTCATGGTGATGCATTCGGCGCTGGCCGTGCTGCTGGCGCGGTTGTCGGGCACCACCGATATCGCCATCGGCACCCCGGTGGCCGGTCGTGGCGAGCAGGCCCTGGATGACCTGATCGGCATGTTCGTCAACACCTTGGTGCTGCGTTCCGAGGTGAGCGGCGCCGAGCGGTTCGCCGATTTCCTCACGCGCACCCGCGAATCCGATCTCGCGGCGTTCGCCAATACCGATGTGCCCTTCGAGCGGCTGGTCGAGGTGCTCAACCCGACTCGTTCGCAGGCGCGCCATCCGCTGTTCCAGGTCATGCTGTCGTTCCAGGAGATGTCGCACGGCTCCATGGAGCTGCCCGGCCTCACTGTTTCCGCGGACGAGCTCGAAGTCGATATCGCCAAGTTCGACCTGCAGTGGACCCTCACCGAGCAGCGTGGCCTGCGCGGCGAGCCGGACGGCCTGTCCGTGGTGCTGTCCTATGCCACCGATCTGTTCGACACCGCCACCGTCACCGAGTTCGGCCGCCGCTACCTGCGGGTGCTCGAAACCGCCGCCGCCGCACCGGAAACCGTGGTGCGCGATATCGACGTCCTGGACGCCGACGAGTCCGAGACCGTGCTGCACGAGTGGAACCACACCGCGCACGCGCTGCCGGCCGCGACCACCGTGCTGGACCTGTTCGAGGAGCAGGTCCGCCTCCGCCCGCACGCCACCGCCCTGATCTTCGATCCGGGTGAGCGCAGCGGCGGCATCTTCGGTCCCGAGCGGGAACTCACCTACGCCGAGTTCTCGGCCCGGGTGAACCGCCTGGCCCGCAAGCTGATCGACGAGGGTGTGGGCCCGGAGTCCCTGGTGGCGGTGGGTATTCGCCGCTCGGTGGACATGCTGGTCGCCATCTACGCCACCCTCACCGCGGGCGGTGGCTACGTCCCGATCGATCCGGATCATCCGGCCGAGCGCACCGAGTACGTGCTCCGCACCGCGCAGCCGGTGGTCCTGCTGACCACCCGCGACGATGCGGTGGACGGCTCGGATTGCACCACGCTGTACCTGGATTCGCTGGATCTCGACGATTTCAGCGACGCCCCGGTCACCGATGCGGACCGCCGCGCGCCGCTGCGCGCGGGCAATGCGGCCTATGTGCTGTTCACCTCCGGCTCGACCGGCCGCCCCAAGGGCGTGGCCATCTCGCATGCCGGGGTGCTGAACCAGATCGCCTGGATCACCAGCGAATACGGCATCGACGACACCGATGTGATCCTGCAGAAGACGCCGGTCACCTTCGACGTGTCGGTGTGGGAGCTGTTCGGTTCCCTGGTGGTGGGCGCGCAGCAGGTCATCGCCGCGCCCGACGGGCATCGCGATCCCATGTACCTCTCGGAGGTCATCGGCCGGCACCGGGTCACCCTGACCTCGTTCGTGCCGTCCATGCTGAGCGTGTTCGCGTCCAGCGCCTCGGCCGCCGAATGCCTGTCCCTGCGTGCGGTTCTCGTCGCCGGTGAGGCGTTGCCGCCGGCCACCGTGACCGCCTTCCGCAAGTTCTCCACCGCCGCCGTGCACAACCTGTACGGCCCGACCGAGTTCACCGTGCACGCCACCTACGCGCCCATCGACGCGCCGGTGGTCACCTCGGTGCCGATCGGCCGCCCGGTGTGGAATGCCCAGACCTATGTGCTGGACGCGGGCCTGCGCCCGGTTCCGGCCGGTGTCCCGGGTGAGCTGTACCTGGGTGGCGCGCAGGTCGCGCGCGGCTACTTCGGCCGCCCGGATCTGAGCGCGGAGCGCTTCGTCGCCAACCCGTACGGCGAGCCCGGTTCCCGCCTGTATCGCACCGGTGACCTGGTGCGCTGGAACTCCAGCGACCGTGGCGTCATCGACTACATCGGCCGCACCGACTTCCAGGTGAAGTTCCGCGGTCAGCGCATCGAGCTCGGCGAGATCGAGACCGCGCTGCTGGATCACCCCAAGGTGCAGCAGGCCGTGGTGCTGGTCATCGACACCGTGGCCGGCGATCAGCTGGTCGCCTACATCGTCACCCGCGGCCCGGTGGATCTGGACGGGGTCAAGACCTTCCTGCAGCGCACGCTGCCCGCGTACATGGTGCCGGGCTCGCTCATGCTGCTGGATGCCTTCCCGCTCAATGCCTCCGGCAAGCTGGATCGCAAGGCGCTACCCTCGCCGCGTTTCGAGGTGCGTGAATTCCGCGCGCCGACAACGCCGATCGAGGAGATCGTCGCCCAGATCTTCGGTGAGGTGCTCGGCATCGCCCGCGTCGGCGTGGACGACGACTTCTTCGAACTCGGCGGCAACTCGCTGATCGCCACCCAGGTGGCGACCCGCCTGGGCACCGCGCTGGACACCCGTGTCCCGGTGCGCATGCTGTTCGAGGCCGCGACCGTGGAAGCCCTCGCGGCCCGCGTGGAATCGCATGTCGGCGACGGCGGCCGCAAGGCGCTGGTGGCCCGGGAGCGGCCCACCGAGATCCCGCTTTCCCTTGCGCAGCAGCGCATGTGGTTCCTCAACCGCTTCGATACCGCATCGGCGGTCAACAACATCCCGGTGGCGATTCGCCTCTCGGGTGAGCTGGACATCGCGGCCCTGCAGGTCGCGGTCATCGATGTGATCGACCGGCACGAGTCGCTGCGCACGGTCTTCCCGGAGACCTCGCACGGCCCGGTGCAGCTGGTGCTGGACGCCGCGCAGATCGTGCCGGACCTGACCCCGGTGCCGGTGACCGAGGACAACCTCATCGAGCACCTGGTCGAGCTGGCCACCATGGCCTTCGACGTGACCGACGAAGTGCCTTTGCACGCAAGGCTTTTCGAGATCTCCGAGACCGAGTACGTGCTCGGCATGGTGGTGCACCACATCTCCGCGGACGGCTGGTCCATGGGCCCGCTGGCGCGCGATGTCATGGTCGCCTATGCCGCGCGCACCTCGTGGGAGGCCCCGGCGTGGGCCGAACTGCCGGTGCAGTACGCGGATTACGCGCTGTGGCAGCGCGAGGTGCTGGGTTCGGAGGAGAACCCGGAATCGCTGATCGCCAAGCAGATCCGGTATTGGACCGATGCGCTGGTGGATCTGCCCGACGAGCTGGTGCTGCCCGCGGATCGGCAGCGGCCCGCGGTCGCGAGCTACCGCGGCGGCACCTACCCGTTCGCGATTTCGGCCGAAACCCAGCAGGCGCTGGTGGATCTGGGCCGCGCGCACAATGCCTCACTGTTCATGGTGCTGCACAGCGCCCTGGCGGTGCTGCTCGCACGCTTGTCCGGCACCTCCGATATCGCGATCGGCACCCCGGTGCACGGTCGTGGTGAGGCGGCCCTGGATGACCTGATCGGCATGTTCGTCAACACCTTGGTGCTGCGCACCGAGGTGGAGGGCACCGAGACCTTCGCGGATCTGCTGGCGCGGGCCCGCGACACCGATCTGCACGCCTTCGCGCACGCCGATGTGCCGTTCGAGCGGCTCGTCGAGGTGCTGAACCCGGCGCGTTCGCAGGCCCGGCACCCGTTGTTCCAGGTCATGCTGACCTTCCAGAACACGCGGCAGGCCAGCCTGGAGCTGCCCGGACTCTCGGTCAACGGCATCGACTACGACGCCAACCTGGCCAAGTTCGACCTGCAGCTGACCCTGCAGGAGGCGCAGGACGCGCACGGTGAGAACGCGGGCATGTCCGCCGAGATCTCCTATGCGCTGGACCTTTTCGACGAGTCCACCATCGCGGCCTTCGCGCACCGCCTGGATCTGATCCTGGCGGCCGTGGTGGCCGACCCGGCGCAGCCCATCGGTGATATCGACCTGCTGGTGAACGGCGAGCGCGCGCAGGTGCTTTCCGGCTGGAACGACACCGCCTTCGATATCACCACCGAGTTGCCCGAAGGCACGAACGCCACGCTGCTGTCGCTGTTCGAACTCCAGGCGTTGACCAGCCCGGACGCACCCGCGGTCACGTTCGAGGGGACGACTCTGTCCTACGGCGAGTTCGCCGGACGCGTGCACCGGCTGGCCCGCAAGCTGCTCGCGCAGGGCGTCGGGGCGGAAACCCGGGTGGCGCTGGCCATCCGGCGTTCCACAGATCTCGTCGTCGCCATGTACGCGGTGCTGGCGGCCGGTGGCGCGTACGTGCCGCTGGATCCGGATCAGCCCGCCGAGCGCATCGATTATGTGCTCGACACCGCGCGCCCGGTGGCGGTACTGACCACCAGCCGCGACGACTTCATCACCGGCCGCAATGTGCCGGTGCTCGAAGTGGACGCCATCAATCTCGACATGTACCCGGAATCGCCGGTCACGGACGAGGAGCGGGGCGGGCCCATCAAGCCCGAGCACTGCGCGTACGTGATCTTCACGTCCGGTTCGACGGGCCGCCCGAAGGGTGTCGCGGTCGAGCATCGCTCGGTCATGAACCGCCTGCGCTGGGGTCAGCACACCTACCCGATCGGGTCGGATGACGTTGTGCTGCAGAAGACTCCGGCCACCTTCGACGTGTCGGTGTGGGAGTTCTTCTGGCCCTTGCAGACCGGCGCCCGGCTCGTGGTGGCCAAGCCGGACGGGCACCGCGATCCGCTGTACCTGGCCCGCCTGATCGCCGATGAAGGCATCACCACAGCGCACTTCGTGCCCTCGATGATGTCGGTCTTCGTCGCCACCGTCGGCGCCGCGGATGCCGCGGCCATGAACCTGAAGCGGGTGTTCGCCTCCGGTGAGGCGCTGCCCGCGCCGATCGCGCAGAAGCTGCGCGAGCTGACCGGCGCCGAACTGCACAACCTGTACGGCCCGACCGAGGCCGCGGTCGAGGTGACCTATCACGAGGTCGTCGACACCGACACGGTTTTCGTGCCGATCGGCCGGCCGGTGTGGAACACCCAGACCCTGATCCTGGACGCCCGCCTGCATCCGGTGGCGCCGGGTGTCGCGGGTGAGCTGTACCTGGCGGGCCATCAGCTGGCGCGTGGTTACCTGGGCCGCCCGGATCTGTCGGCGGACCGCTTCGTCGCCAATCCGTACGGCGAGCCGGGTGCGCGCATGTACCGCACCGGTGACCTCGTCACCTGGACGCCCGCCGGTGAGGTGAACTACCTGGGCCGCACCGACTTCCAGGTGAAGCTGCGCGGTCAGCGCATCGAGCTGGGCGAGATCGAGGCGGCGCTGCTGGCGCAGTACGGCGTCGCGCAGTCGGTCGTGGTGGTCCGGTCCGATGCCAATGCCGGTGATCAGCTCGTCGGTTATGTGGTGCACGAGCCCGGCGCCGTCCTGAACGTCGACGCCATGAAGGCCGAACTGGCCAACTCGCTGCCCGCCTACATGGTTCCGGCCGCGCTCGTGGTGCTGGATGCCTTCCCGCTCAATGCTTCCGGCAAGCTGGATCGCCGCGCGCTGCCCACCCCGGTCTTCGAGACCCGGGTGTTCCGCGCGCCGTCCACCCCGATCGAAGAGATCATCGCGCAGATCTTCGCCGATCTGCTCGGCGCTCCGCGCGTGGGCGTGGACGACGACTTCTTCGAGCTGGGCGGCAACTCGCTGCTCGGCACCCAGGTCGCGGCCCGGCTGTCCGGCGCGCTGAACGCCGAGATCGGCGTGCGCGCGCTCTTCGAGGCCCCGACCGTGGCGGCGCTGGCCGCGCGGGTGGAGTCGCACGCGGGAACCGGTGTGCGCCAGGCGCTCACGGCGCAGGCGCGGCCGGAGTACCCGCCGCTGTCGCTGGCGCAGCAGCGCATGTGGTTCCTGAACCGCTTCGACACCGAGTCCTCGGCCAACAACATTCCGGTGGCGGTACGCCTCGTCGGCGCGCTCGATTTCGACTCGCTGCAGGACGCGGTCGCGGATGTGATCGGCCGCCACGAGTCGCTGCGCACCGTCTACCCGTCGCACGAGGGCGTGGCGTACCAGCTGGTGCTGCCGACCGCGCGGGCCGTCCCGGCGCTCGATGTCGTGGACGTGACCGAGGGTGAGATCTTCGCCGCGATCTACGCGTTCGTGGCGGAGGGCTTCGATGTGACCGCCGAACCGCCGGTGCGGCTGCGGGCCTTCCGCCTGGCCGCCGACGAGGTCGTGCTGGTGCTGGTGGCACATCACATCGCCACCGACGGTTTCTCGATGAACCCGCTGGTGCGGGATCTCATCACCGCCTACGTGGCGCGCAGCGGCGGCGACGCGCCGGGCTGGCGCGAACTGCCGGTGCAGTACGCCGATTACGCGCTGTGGCAGCGCGAAACCCTCGGCTCCGAAGAGGATCCGCGCTCACTCATCACCGAGCAGCTGGATTACTGGCGCCGCACCCTGGCCGGGCTGCCCGACGAGCTGCGGCTGTCCACCAAGCCGCGCCCGGCCGTGGCCACCTACGATGCCGGGACACACCGCTTCCAGGTGCCGGGTGACCTGATCACCGGGCTGAACCGGGTCGCGCAGCAGCACGGCACCACGCTGTTCATGGTGGTGCACAGCGCCTTCGCTGCCCTGCTGGCCCGTTTGAGCGGCACCGAGGACATTGCCGTCGGTATTCCGGTGGCCGGCCGTGGCGAGCAGGCGCTCGACGATCTGGTCGGCATGTTCGTCAACACCCTGGTGCTGCGTTCGACCGTCGACACCGGCGAGCCGTTCGCCGACCTGCTGAAGTCGGTGCGCGAGCGCGACCTGCAGGCCTTCGCACACGCGCACGTGCCGTTCGAGCGGCTGGTCGAGGTACTGAACCCGCCGCGCTCGCAGGCGCGGCATCCGCTGTTCCAGGTCATGCTGTCGTTCCAGAACCTGGGCCGCACCGCACTGGAACTGCCCGGTCTGTCGGTCTCCCAGCTCGAGGTCGATCAGCAGGCGGCCAAGTTCGATCTGCAGCTGACGCTGAGCGAGCGCGCCGACGCTCTGGACGCCGACGCGGCCGATCCCGGCATGGATGCCGAACTCGTCTTCGCCACCGACCTTTTCGACGCCGGCTTCGCCGATGTCTTCGGGCAGCGCTTCCTGGGCGTGCTCGCCGCGGTGGTCGCCGATCCGTCGGTGCGCGTGGGCGATATCGAACTGCTGCACGACTGCGAGCGGGACCGCATCCTGCGCGCCTGGAACGAGACCGCGTTCGAACTGGACGCCGCCCTGCCGGAGATCTCCGAAGGCGCCGCGGCCACGCTGGTTTCGCTGTTCGAGGCGCAGGTCGCGCTGACTCCCGACGCGACCGCGGTCACGTTCGAGCACGCCGATACCCCCCAACCGGCTACAAGTCTGTCCTACGCCGAGTTCGCGGACCGCGTCCGCAAGCTCGCCCGCTGGCTGATCGCCGAGGGTGTCGGCCCGGAATCGTATGTGGCCCTGGGCATGCGGCGTTCGCTGGATCTGGTGGTCGGCATGTACGCCGTCACCGTCGCGGGCGGCGCGTACGTCCCGCTGGATCCCGAGCACCCGGCCGAGCGCACCCAGTACATCCTCGAGACGGCGCAGCCCGTATGCGTGCTGACCTCCGGCGAGGACTTGGAAGACATTGCGGTACAGCAGGTTCGCATCGACGAGCTGGATCTGTCGGCCTTCGAGGGCGCTCCGCTCTCCGATGCCGACCGCCGCTCACCGCTGCACCCGGCGAACACCGCATACGTGATCTTCACCTCGGGTTCGACCGGCCGCCCCAAGGGTGTCGCCGTCTCGCATGCCGCGATCGTCAACCGCCTGGTGTGGATGCACGCCCAGTACGGGCTGGCCGCCGATGATGTGGTGCTGCAGAAGACTCCGGCCACCTTCGACGTGTCGGTGTGGGAGTTCTTCTGGCCCTTGCAGGTCGGCGCGCGCCTGGTCGTGGCGAAGCCCGACGGGCATCGCGATCCGGCGTACCTGGTGCGCCTGATCCAGGCCGAGCAGGTCACCACGGTGCACTTCGTGCCGTCCATGCTGGCGTTGTTCGTCGCCGAGGACGGTGTGGCCGAGTGCACCAGCCTGCGCAATGTCTTCGCTTCCGGTGAGGGCCTGCCCGCGCCGACCGCGCAGCAGCTGCGCAAGCGCACCGGTGCCCGCCTGCACAACCTGTACGGCCCCACCGAGGCCGCGGTCGACGTGACCTATCACGAGGTCACCGATGCCGATCTGGCGTCGGTGCCGATCGGTGCGCCGGTCTTCAATACCCAGGTGTACGTGCTGGATTCGCGGCTGCGTCCGGTTCCGGCCGGTGTCGCGGGTGAGCTGTATCTGGCGGGCGATCAGCTCGCCACCGCGTATGTGGCGCGCCCGGACCTCACCTCGGATCGCTTCGTCGCCAACCCGTTCCGCTCCTCCTCCCCGCGCTTCGCCGGTGAGCGCATGTACCGCACCGGCGACCTGGTGGTGTGGACGAACTCCGGTGAGCTGGAGTACCTGGGCCGCACCGACTTCCAGGTGAAGCTGCGTGGTCTGCGCATCGAGCTCGGCGAGATCGAGTCGGCGCTGACCGCGCTGCCGGCGGTCGCGCAGTCGGTCGTCGTGGTCCATCAGGATGAGCGCACCGGCGATCAGCTGGTGGCGTACTTGGTGGCCGCCGACGGTCACATCGATATCGAAGCCGTGAAGGATGCTCTGGCACAGGGCCTTCCGGCCTACATGGTGCCGGCCGCCTTCATGGTGCTGGACGCCTTCCCGCTCAATGCCTCCGGCAAGCTGGATCGCCGGGCGCTGCCCGCCCCGACCTTCGCGGTCAAGGCCTACCGCGCCCCGGAGACCCCGGTGCAGCAGACCGTGGCCGGCACCATCGCCGATGTGCTCGGCCTGGAACGGGTCGGCCTGGACGACGACTTCTTCGAACTGGGCGGCAACTCGCTGATCGCCACCCAGGTCATCGCGCGCCTGTCCGCCGCGCTCGACGCCGATATCCCGCTGCGCACCCTGTTCGAGGCCACCACGGTGACCTCCCTTGCGGCCCAGCTGGAATCGCGGGCCGGTACCGGTCGCCGCGCACCGCTGGTCGCGCAGGAACGCCCGGCGCCGGTGAGCTTGCGAACCGGCGAGACGGCACAGCTGATTCCGCTGTCGCCGGCGCAGCAGCGCATGTGGTTCCTGAACCGCTTCGACAACCGCACCGCCGTCAACAACATTCCGGTGGCGCTGAAGCTGACCGGCACGGTCGACTCCGCGGCCTTCACCGCCGCGCTCGGCGATGTGCTGGCCCGGCACGAGGCGCTGCGCACCATCTACCCCGAGGTCTCGGGTGATGGCTATCAGCAGGTGCTGCCGCTGTCCGAGGTGGACTTCGAGGTCCGCACCGAGACGGTGACCGCCGCGGGTCTCCCCGCGCGCATCGTCGAACTCGCGAGCGTGTTCTTCGATGTGACCCGCGAACTGCCCTTCCGCGCAACGGTGCTCAGCCTGAGCGAGACCGAGCACGTGGTCGTGCTGGTGCTGCATCACATCAGCGCCGACGGTTTCTCGCTGCGTCCGCTGCTGAGCGATGTGGTGGCGGCCTACCTGGATCGCAGTCGCGGCGAGGCCCCGGCGTGGGCGCCGCTGCCGGTGCAGTACGCCGACTACGCGCTGTGGCAGCGCGCGGTGCTGGGCTCGGAATCCGATGCGGAATCCCTTGCCGCCCAGCAGATCTCCTACTGGTCGCAGCAGTTGCGGGATCTGCCCGAGCAGATCGAGCTGCCCGCCGACCGGCCGCGGCCGGAGGTCGCCACCAATGCCGGTGGCACCTATGACTTCTCGGTCGACGCCGAGCTGCACCGCGCCCTGACCGGTGTGGCCCGCGAGCACGACGTCACCCTGTTCATGCTGGTGCACGCGGCGCTGGCGACCTGGGCGGCGCGACTGTCCCGGTCCACCGATATCGCCATCGGCACCCCGATCGCGGGCCGCGGCGAACGCGCGCTCGACGACCTGATCGGCATGTTCGTCAATACCCTGGTGCTGCGCACCGAGGTTCGGCCCGAGGCCGCCTTCCGCGATCTGCTCGCGCAGGCCCGCCGCACCGATCTGGCCGCCTTCGCACACGCCGATGTGCCGTTCGAACGGCTCGTCGATGTGCTCAGCCCGGTCCGCTCGCAGGCGCACCACCCGCTGTTCCAGGTCGCGCTGACCTTCGAAGCGGCCAGCGCCGAGGACGCGGACGCGGTCTCGCTATCCGGGCTGGATGTCGAGCTCGTCGAATTCGATCCCGGCACGGCCAAGTTCGATGTGCAGCTGACCGTCAGCGAGCGCGCCGACGGTGCCCTGGGCCTGTCCTGGAACTACGCCACCGATCTGTTCGACGCCGAGACGGTCACCGCCTTCGCCGAGCGCCTGGTCCGCATCCTGCGCGCCGTCGCGGAGGATCCGGCCGCGCTGATCGGCGATATCGACCTGCTGGGCGAGGACGAGCGCCACGACGTATCCGAACGCTGGGTCTCGGCGGGCGACGATATCGTCGCGCTCGCGGACGCGGCGCGGGCCGCCGGTGCGGGCGAGGACACCGCGGCGAGCGTCGCGCTCGCCGGTGGCGCGGGCCTGTCCCCGGCCGCGGCGGCGACGCTGTCGACCCCGTTCGTACTGCCCGATGCGACGCTGTCCGGCCTTTTCGATGCCGCCGCGGCCGCCAACCCCGAGCGGGTGGCGGTGCGCTTCGGCGACGAGGAACTGACCTACGCGGATCTGGACCGGCGTGCGAATGTGCTGGCGCGCAGGCTGATCGCCGAGGGCGCCGGGCCGGAGTCGCTGGTCGCGGTGCTGCTGCCGCGGTCGGCCGATCTGGTGGTGGCGCTGCTCGCGGTCATCAAGACCGGTGCGGGTTATGTGCCGATCGATCCGACCTACCCGGCGGATCGCATCGCCTTCACGCTGTCGGATGCGAAGCCGACCAGCGTCATCCTCGATTCCACCGTGCAGGTGGATCTTCCCGCCGAGCTCCACAAGGTGCTGCTGGACGGGTACTCGCTGGAGGCCGGGGACATCGAGGACGCGGCGGATTCGCCGATCACCGATGCCGACCGGCTGACCCCGCTGCACCCGGATCACGTCGCCTACGTCATCTACACCTCCGGCTCCACCGGCCGCCCCAAGGGCGTGGCCGTGGCGCACCGGAATGTGGTGCGGCTCATGGCGAACACCGATCGCGAGTTCGGCTTCGGCGCCGATGACGTGTGGACGCTGTTCCACTCCTACGCCTTCGACTTCTCGGTGTGGGAGCTGTGGGGTCCGCTGCTCTACGGCGGCACCCTGGTGGTCGTCGACTACTACGTGTCGCGTTCGCCGGAGCAGTTCCTGGAACTGCTGCGCCGGGAACGGGTCACGGTGCTCAACCAGACCCCGTCTGCGTTCTACCAGCTGGCCGAGGCCGAGCGTATTGCTTCCTCGGCGAGCCGAGAATTGGGCACTGCGGCGGGTGACGATCAGTCGCTGGCGTTGCGTTACGTGATCTTCGGCGGTGAGGCCCTCGAGCTGCGCCGCCTGTCGGATTGGGTTGCGCGCCACGGTGACAGCTCGCCCTACCTGGTGAACATGTACGGCATAACCGAGACCACCGTGCACGTGTCGGTGCGAGTGCTCGATGCCGAGACCATTGCCGCCGCAACGGGTTCGGTGGTCGGCCGCGCCATCGCGGGCCTGCGCGTGCACGTGCTCGATGACCGTCTGCATCCGGTGCCGGTCGGTGTCGCGGGTGAAATGTATGTGGCCGGTGCGCAGTTGGCGCGCGGCTACCTCGGCCGTCCCGACCTGTCGGCGGGCCGTTTCGTGGCCAGCCCCTTCGGTGCGCCGGGCTCGCGTCTGTATCGCTCGGGTGACGTGGCCCGCTGGAACCGTTTCGGCGAGCTCGAATACCTGGGCCGCGCAGACGATCAGGTGAAGGTCCGCGGTTTCCGCATCGAGCTCGGCGAGATCGAGTCCGCGGTGCTGGCGCAGCCGGGCGTGGCCCAGGCCGCCGTCATCGTGCGCGAGGACCAGCCGGGCGATCAGCGCATCGTCGCCTACGTGGTGCCGCAGGACGGCGCGGCGCCGCTGCTCGACACCATCCGGGACGGCGCGGCCGAGCGCCTGCCGTCCTATATGGTGCCGTCGTCCATCGTGCTGCTGGACCGGATTCCGCTGACCGTCAACGGCAAGCTGGACCGTCGTGCGCTGCCCGCGCCGGCGGTGCAGGCCCGGGCCTTCCGCGCGCCGGAGACCCCGGTCCAGGAGACCGTGGCCGGCGTCTTCGCCGAGGTGCTCGGCCTGGAACGGGTCGGCCTCGACGACGACTTCTTCGAACTGGGCGGCAACTCGCTCATCGCCACCCGGGTGGTCTCGCGCATCGGTTCGGCGCTGGACACCACGGTCGCGGTGCGCACGCTCTTCGAGGCGCCCACCGTGGAAGCCCTTGCGGCGCGCATCGAATCGCATGCCGACGGCGCCTCCCGTGCCAAGCTGGTGGCCCGCCCGCGCAACGCGGGTGACCTGGTGCCGCTGTCGTTCGCGCAGCAGCGCATGTGGTTCCTGAACCAGTACGACACTTCTTCGGCGGCCTACAACCTGCCGCTGGCCATTCGCCTACGCTCCGTCGACCCGCGCTTCGGCGAATTGGACACCGCCGCACTGGAACTCGCGGTCGCGGACGTGGTCCGCCGCCACGAGTCGCTGCGCACCCGCTACCCGGAGCACGGCGGCACCCCGATGCAGGTGGTCGTCCCGGCCGAGCAGATCGCCCTCGATCTGCGCCCGGTCACGGTCGCCGCGGGCGAGCTGACCGCCGCCGTCACCGCCTTCGCGACGCTGGGCTTCAATGTCGCGGACCAGGTTCCGCTGCGCGCCCGGCTGTTCCGGGTCGGCGGCGAGGATTCTGTCGAGCATGTGCTCGTGGTCGTGGTGCACCACATCGCGGGTGACGGATTCTCCATGGCGCCGCTGACGCGGGATGTCATGGTGGCCTACACCGCGCGCACGCAGGGCGCGGTGCCCGGCTGGGCGCCGCTGGCCGTGCAGTACGCCGATTTCGCCATCTGGCAGCGCGAAGTGCTGGGGTCGGAAGAGGATTCGGCCTCGCTCATGGCGCGGCAGGTGGGTTACTGGCAGCGCGTGCTGGACGGGGTGCCGGACGAGCTGGCGCTGCCGATCGACCGCCCGCGCCCGGCCATTGCCTCGCATCGCGGTGCGACGCTGCAGCGGACGCTGTCGCCCGAGCTCATCGGTGCGCTGGAAGATGTTGCGCGGCGGCGTGGTTCGTCGCTGTTCATGGTCATGCACAGCGCGCTCGCGGTGCTGCTGGCACGCATGTCCGGCGGCGATGACATCGCCATCGGCACGCCGGTCGCCGGTCGTGGCGAGGCCGCGCTGGACGATCTGGTCGGCATGTTCGTCAACACCCTGGTGCTGCGCACCGGGATCGATCCGGCGGAGTCGTTCTCCGATCTGCTGGATCGGGTGCGCCACACCGACCTCGACGCCTTCGGCAATGCCGATGTGCCGTTCGAGCGGCTGGTGGATCTGCTCGCGCCGGAGCGCTCGCAGGCCCGCAACCCGCTGTTCCAGGTCGTGCTGGCCTTCCAGAACCTGGACCGCACCACCCTGGAACTGCCCGGCCTGAACGTCTCGGCGCTGGACCTCGACGAGAACATCTCCCGTTTCGATCTGCAGTTCACGCTGTCCGAGCAGCTCGGCGGCCGGACCGGCGCGGGCACCGCCATGACGCTGGCGCTGACCTACGCCGTCGACCTGTTCGACGAGGCCACCGCCGCCGGCTTCGCGCAGCGCTGGCTGCGGGTGCTGGAAGCGGTCGCCGCGAATGCGGAACTCCCGGTCGGCTCGATCGAGATCCTGGATCAGGACGAGAAGGCCGATCTGGTGGCCCGGTACGGCTTGCCGTCCAAGCCGGTGCACACGCTGCCGGAGCTCATCGGCCTCGCCGTGGAGCGCGATCGCAATGCCCCCGCGGTGGTCTTCGAAGGCGTCACGTATTCCTACGGTGAGTTCGACGCGCGCTCGAACCGCCTGGCGCGGCTGCTGATTCAGCGCGGCATCGGCCCGGAGGATCTGGTCGCCGTCGCGGTACCGCGTTCCGCGGATTCGTACCTGGCCGAATGGGCGGTCGCCAAGTCCGGTGCGGCCTTCGTGCCGATCGACCCGACCTACCCCGCCGACCGCATCGCCCACATGGTCACCGATTCCGGTTCGCCGATCGGCCTGACCGTGGCGTCCGTGCGCGCCGAACTGCCGGATTCGGTGGAATGGCTGGTGCTGGACGAGCTGGATCTGAAGACGTTCGCGGACACGGCGATCGGCCAGGCCGATCGGGTGCGCCCGCTGCGGCTGCATCACCCGGCCTACGTCATCTACACCTCCGGTTCGACCGGTGTGCCCAAGGGCGTCGTGGTCGGCCATGCCGGGCTGGCCAACTTCTGCTCCGAGCAGAACGACCGCTACAGCCTCGACTCCGACACCCGCGCACTGCATTTCGCGTCGCCCTCGTTCGACGCGTCCATGCTGGAGTTCCTGCTCGCCATCGGCGGCGCGGGCACCATGGTGATCGTCCCGACCGGCGTCTACGGCGGTGACGAGCTCTCCGAGCTGATCCGCCGCGAGCGGGTGACGCACGCGTTCATCACCCCGGCCGCGCTGGCCACCTTCAGCCCGGCCGGGCTGGACACCCTGCGCGTCCTGGTCGCCGGTGGTGAAGCGGTACCCGCCGATCTGGTGGAGCGCTGGGCGGTGCCGTTGGCGGACGGCACGATTCGCGCCTTCTACAACGGTTACGGCCCCACCGAGGCCACCGTCATGACCAATGTCAGCAACCCGATGCTGCCCGGCGAGACGGTCGTCATCGGCGGTCCGATCCGCGGCTCGCAGTCGCTGATCCTGGACAGCCAGCTGCGTCCGGTGCCGGTGGGCGTCGCGGGTGAGCTGTACCTGTCGGGCATCCAGCTGGCGCGCGGCTACCACGCGCGGCCGGGCCTGACCGCGGATCGCTTCGTCGCGCATCCGTACCGGTACGGCGTGCGCATGTATCGCACCGGTGACGTGGTGCGCTGGACCACGGGCGGCGAGGTCGAGTACGTCGGCCGCTCCGACTTCCAGGTGAAGGTGCGCGGTTTCCGTATCGAGCTCGGTGAGATCGACGCGGCGCTGGCCTCGCACGAGAGCGTGGACTTCGCGGTCACCGTGGGCCACAAGAACGCGGCGGGCGCGACCTCACTGGTCTCGTACCTGGTTGCCGCGCCGGGCCATTCGATCGACGTCGCGGCCATCACCGCGCACGTCGAGCAGCGCCTGCCCGCGTACATGGTGCCGTCCTCGATCATGATGATCGACCGGGTGCCGCTGACCGGAGCCGGCAAGCTCGACCGCAAGGCGCTGCCCGAACCGGTATTCGCCACCGAGGTGGTCTTCCGCGCCCCGCGCAATGCCCTCGAGCACACCATTGCCGAGGTCTTCGCCGAGGTGCTCGGCCTGGAGCGGGTCGGCATCGACGATTCGTTCTTCGCGCTGGGCGGCGACTCCATCGTCTCCATCCAGCTGGTGTCGCGCGCCAAGGCGCGCGGCATCGTCTTCAGCCCGCGCGATGTGTTCGAGCAGCGCACGGTGTCGGGTCTGGCCGCGGTGGCCGAAACCACCGAGGGCCAGGATGATTCGGCGCCGCAGCTGTCCGAGCTGCCGGGTGGCGGCGTGGGCGTGCTGCCGCTGACGCCGGTGGTGCGGTTCATGGTGGGCCGGCCGGGCTCGTTCAGCCGGTTCAACCAGACCATGGCTCTGGAGTTGCCGATCGGCATCGACCGGGCCGGGATCGCGGCGACCGTCGGCGCGGTCATCGACCGCCACGACATGCTGCGCGCTCGCCTGCGCCGGGTGCCGGACGCCGACTGGATCATCGAGACGGTCGAGCCGGGCACCATCGACGTGGACGCGCTCATCGACCGGACCGAATTCGACGCCGCGGTGAGCGATGCCGAGCTGGTCGAGATCGCTTCGGCCGCACTGGATGCCACCCTCGACAAGCTGGATCCGGCTGCGGGCGTGGTCATCCGGTTCGTGTGGCTGGAGCCGTCCGACGGCTCCCGTGCCGGTCGTCTGGTCGTGGTGGGTCACCACTTGGTGGTCGACGGTGTCACCTGGCGAATCCTGGTGCCCGACTTCGTGACCGCGTGGGGCCAGCTGTCCGCCGGGCAGACCCCCGAGCTGGTCGCTCCGGCCACCAGCATGCGCACCTGGGCGCACGCCCTCGAGCGCGAGGCCGCCACCGACGAACGCGTGGCCGAACTCGCCTTCTGGCGCGGCATTGTCGAGGGCCCGGATCCGCTGCTCACCGAGCGGCCCATGGATCCGGCCGTGGATGTCACCTCGACCATCGAGAAGCATCGCGTCGAGCTGTCCGCCGAGGTCACCAAGTCGCTACTGACCACTGTGCCCGCGCTGTTCCACGGCGGCGTGAACGATGGTCTGCTCACCGCGCTCGCTCTGGCGGTCGCGAAGTTCCGGGCCGCGAAGGGCCAAGGGGAGAAGTCTGCCCTCGTCCGGCTGGAGGGCCACGGGCGTGAGGAAGAGGTCGTGCCGGGCGCGGATCTGTCGCGCACGGTCGGCTGGTTCACCGCGATCTTCCCGGTGCGCTTCGATCTGTCGGCCATCGATGTGGACGCCGCCCTCGCCGGCGGTGCGGCCATGGGCAAGGCGATCAAGTCCATCAAGGAGCAGCTGCTCGCGGTGCCGGACAAGGGCATCGGTTACGGCCTGCTGCGCTACATGAACTCCGATACCGCGGGTCAGCTGCCCAAGCAGCTGCCGGGCCAGGTCAGTTTCAACTACCTGGGCCGGGTCAACGAGGGCGATGTGCCCGAGGCGCTGCGTGGTTTCGGCTGGATCCCCGCGCCCGAGCTGGCTGACCTGGCGGGCGCCTACGACGGCGATATGCCGGCCATGGCCCCGATCGATATCAACGCGATCGTCATGGGCGACAAGCTGACCGCGAATATCGGCTACCCGGGCACGCTGCTCGGCGCCGCCGAGATCGCCGAATTCGGTGCGCTCTGGATCGCGGCACTGGAAGCCGTTGCGCGGCATGCCGAATCCGCGAACGCGGGCGGTCACACTCCGTCCGACTTCGGGCTGGTGCGCATCACCCAGCGCGATATCGACGGCTGGGAACAGCGTTTCGGCGCCCTGGACCAGGTGTGGCCGCTGTCCGCGCTGCAGGCCGGTCTGCTCTTCCACGCGCAGCTGGCCGTCAGCTCCGTGGACGTGTACACCGCGCAGGCGGTGCTCACCCTCGAGGGCCGCGTGGACGCCGATCGCCTGCGCGCGGCGGCCCAGGCGCTGCTGGATCGGCACGAGATCCTGCGTACCGCTTATGTTTCCGACGCCGCGGGCAATCCGGTGCAGGTGGTGCTGGACAGCGTGCACCCGGTGTTCACCGTGCACGACCGCACCGAGACGGGCGATGCGACCGACCTGATCGAGGCCGATCGGGTCGAGCGTTTCGACCTCACCGAGCCGCCGCTGATTCGCTTCACCCTGGTCCGGACGGCTGCCGATCGCTGGCAGCTGGCCGTGGCGAACCATCACATCCTGCTCGACGGCTGGTCCATGCCGCTGCTCATGCAGGACCTGCTGGTGCTCTACGCCACGCACTCCGACACCTCCATGCTGCCGCCGGTGCGCTCGTACCGGTAC
The DNA here is from genome assembly GCF_044750615.1 of Nocardia sp. NPDC088792. Taxonomy (NCBI): domain Bacteria; kingdom Bacillati; phylum Actinomycetota; class Actinomycetes; order Mycobacteriales; family Nocardiaceae; genus Nocardia; species Nocardia sp. NPDC088792. The sequence continues at coordinate 1,549,538 of NZ_JBIVKC010000002.1, read as the reverse complement.
TTCCTGGAATGGGTTGCGCAGCAGGACCGCCCGGCCTCCATCGAAGCCTGGAAGCAGTCGCTGCGCGGCGTGTCCGAGCCGACCCTGCTCACCCGCCCGGATGCGGGTCGCGAGATCACCGCACTGTCGGGCGAGTACTTCTTCGAGCTGGACGAGACCGCCACCGCGCGTATGACCGCCCTGGCCGCGGAAATCGGCGTCACGCCGAACACCGTGCTGCAGGTGGCGTGGGGCATCCTGCTGGGCCGGCTCACCGGCCGCGACGACGTGCTGTTCGGCACCACCGTGTCGGGCCGCCCGGCGCAGCTGTCCGGCGTCGAGTCCATGGTGGGTCTGTTCATCAACACCGTGCCGGTGCGGGTCGCCTTCGATCCGGCCGAATCGGCGCGTGCGCTGCTCACCCGCACCCAGGGCGAGCAGGCCGACCTGCTGGACCACCACTACGTGGGCCTCGCGGACATCCAGACCGCTGCGGGCATCGGCGGACTCTTCGACACCCTCGTGGTGTTCGAGTCCTATCCCGTTGACGCCGAGGGCATTCGGGCGCAGGCCGCCGATATCGACGGCATGGCCGTCACCGGCCTGGACGCCGCCGACGCCACTCACTACCCGCTGACCCTCATCGCCCAGCTCGACACCCGCCTGCGCGTTCGCGCCGGCTACCTGCGCGACCTGTTCGACGAGGACACCGTCCACCGCATCGCCGACCGCCTGGTGCGGGTGCTCACCGCCATCACCACCGAACCCGCTGCGGCCGTGGGTGATATCGAACTGCTCGACGCCGCCGAGCGCGAACAGGTCGTCACCACCTGGAACCGGACCACCTTCGATGTGGACTCGGTACTGCTGGAACTGACCGACGGCGTCATGGACGAGCGGGTCGTCACCTCCACCGGCGATGACGCGAACACGCTGGTCTCGCTGTTCGAGGCGCAGGCAGCGCGCACTCCCGAAGCGACCGCGGTCAGCTTCGAGGGCACAGCTCTGTCCTATGCCGAGTTCTCCGCGCAGGTCCACCGCCTGGCGCGCTGGCTCATCGAACGCGGCGTCGGCGCGGAATCCTTCGTGGCCCTGGGCATGCCCCGGTCCCTCGATCTGGTGATCGGCATGTACGCCGTGACCGCCGCCGGTGGCGCGTACGTGCCGCTGGACCCGGATCACCCGGCCGACCGCATCGAGTACATCCTCGCCACCGCCGACCCGGTGACCGTGCTGACCTCGGGTGCGGACCTCCCGGTCGACACCGCGCAGGTCCGGATCGATCTGCTGGATCTGTCCAACTACTCGGCCGCACCGCTGACCGATGCGGACCGCCGTATCCCGTTGCGCGAGACGAACACCGCGTACGTCATCTTCACCTCGGGTTCGACCGGCCGCCCGAAGGGTGTGGCCGTACCGCACTCGGCGATCGTGAACCGCCTGGTGTGGATGCAGACCGAATACGGCCTGACCGCCGATGACGTCGTGCTGCAGAAGACTCCGGCGACCTTCGACGTGTCGGTGTGGGAGTTCTTCTGGCCGCTGCAGATCGGCGCGCAGCTGGTCGTGGCCAAGCCGGACGGCCACCGCGATCCGGCCTACCTCGCCGAACTCATTGCCGCCCAGGGTGTGACGGTCACCCACTTCGTGCCGTCCATGCTCGCGGTCTTCGTCGCGGAAACCGCTGCCGCGCAGTGCACCAGCCTGCGCAAGGTGTTCGCCTCCGGCGAGGCGCTGTCGCCGAAGCCCGCGCACAAGCTGCGCGAGCTGACCGGCGCCGAGCTGCACAACCTCTACGGCCCGACCGAAGCCGCGGTCGACGTCACCTACCACCGGGTGGTGGACGCGGACGTCGATCTCGTGCCGATCGGCCGCCCGGTATTCAATACCCAGCTGTACGTGCTGGATTCGCGCCTGCGGCCGGTTCCGGTCGGCGTCGCGGGTGAGCTGTACCTGGCGGGCGATCAGCTCGCCACCGCGTACGTGGCGCGCCCCGACCTCACCTCGGATCGCTTCGTCGCCAACCCCTTCGGGGAGGGCGAGCGCATGTACCGCACCGGTGACCTCGTCACCTGGACCGCGGACGGCGAGCTGGACTACATCGGCCGCACCGACTTCCAGGTGAAGCTGCGCGGTCTGCGCATCGAGCTCGGCGAGATCGAATCCGCGCTCACCGCACTGGATGCGATCGCGCAGTCGGTGGTCGTGGTGCGTAATGATCCGCACGCCGGTGATCAGCTGGTCGGCTATGTCGTTGCGGCACCGGACCGTACGGTCGATGCCGACTCGGTTCGCGCCGAGCTCGGTGACAGCCTGCCCGCGTACATGGTGCCGTCGATCCTGATGGTGCTCGAGGAGTTCCCGCTCAATGCCTCCGGCAAGCTGGACCGTCGGGCCCTGCCCGCGCCGGTGTTCGAGGCCGCGGTGTTCCGCGCCCCGGCCACTCCGGTGGAGCAGATCGTGGCGGGTATCTTCGCCGAGGTCCTCGGCCTGCAGCGGGTCGGCCTGGACGACGACTTCTTCGCTCTGGGCGGTAACTCGCTCATCGCCACCCAGGTGGCGGCGCGGCTGTCCGTCGCGCTGGATGCCCAGCTGGGCGTGCGCGAGATCTTCGAGGCCTCGACCGTGGCGGCTTTGGCCGCGCGCGCGGAAACCCATTCCGGTGCAGGCGCTCGCAAGGCGCTGACCGCGCAGGAGCGCCCGGAGCGGCTGCCGTTGTCGCTGGCGCAGCAGCGGATGTGGTTCCTCAACCGGTTCAATCCCGAATCGGCCGTGGACAATATCCCGGCGGCCGTGCGCCTGTCGGGTCTGGTGGATCGCCAGGCGTTGCAGATCGCCGTCGCCGATGTGCTGGCGCGGCACGAGTCGCTGCGCACCCGATACCCCGAGATCGATGAAGCGCAGGTCTATGGAGCGCACGCGTTCCAGGAGATCGTGCCGACCGGGCAGGTCATTCCGGACCTGACCCCGGTGGAGGTCACCGAAGCCGAACTGCCGCAGGCGGTCCGGGACCTGGTGCTGACCGGCTTCGACGTCACCACCGAGGTGCCGTTCCACGCCCGCCTGTTCGAGGTCAGCCCCACCGAGCACGTGCTCGCGCTGGTGGTGCACCACATCTCGGCCGACGGTTTCTCCATGGGCCCGCTGACCCGCGACATCATGACCGCCTACGGCGCGCGCGTCGACGGCGGCGAACCGGCCTGGCAGCCGCTGAATGTCCAGTACGCCGACTACGCGCTGTGGCAGCGCGAGGTGCTCGGCCGCGAGGACGACGCGGAATCGGTGATCTCCCAGCAGGTCTCCTACTGGCGTGAGGCCCTGCGCGGGTTGCCGGACCAGCTGGACCTGCCGTCGGATCGGCCGCGTCCCGCGGTCGCGTCGGGCCGCGGCGCCACCCACGTCTTCGATATCGATGCCGCCACCCACGCCGCGCTGGCCGAACTGGCCCGCAGCCGCGGGACCACGCTGTTCATGGTCATGCACGGTGCGCTCGCGGTGCTGCTGTCGCGCCTGTCGGGTGAATCCGATATCGCCATCGGCACCCCGGTCGCCGGTCGTGGTGAGCGCGCCCTCGATGACCTGATCGGCATGTTCGTCAACACCCTGGTGCTGCGGACCGAGATCGACGGCAGCGCGGGCTTCGCCGAGCTGCTGAACCAGGTGCGCGGCACCGACATTCAGGCCTTCGGGCACGCCGATCTGCCGTTCGAGCGCCTGGTGGAGATCCTCAATCCGGCTCGTTCGCAGGCCCGGCATCCGCTGTTCCAGGTCATGCTGTCGTTCCAGAACACCGGTATCACCGAACTGGAACTGCCCGGCCTGACCGTCAGCGGCGTGGACCTGCCGATCGATACCGCCAAGTTCGATCTGCAGCTGGTGCTGACCGAGAAGCTGGCCGCGCAGCATGTCGCGGGCAACGGCCAGGGCAGCGCGGCCGGGCTGACCGCCGAACTCGTCTACGCCACCGACCTGTTCGACGCGGACACCATGCGGCTCTTCGCCGCCCGCTTCGACCGCCTGCTGCAAGCCATCGCCGCACAGCCCGACCGGGCCGTTGGCGATATCGACCTGCTCGACGCCACCGAACACGCACAGGTCGTGGACGGCTGGAACAGCACCGCCGCCGATGTGGACGACACCGTCACGCTGGTGGACCTGTTCCAGGCGCAGGCCGCCCGCACGCCGGACGCCACCGCCCTCACCTTCGAGGGAACGGGCCTGACGTACGGCGAGTTCGCCGGACGCGTGCATCGACTGGCGCGCAAGCTCATCGAGGCCGGGGTCGGCCCGGAGAGCCTGGTGGGGCTGGGCATTCGCCGCTCGCTGGACCTCGTGGTCGCCATGTACGCGGTGGTCGAGGCCGGTGGCGCGTACGTGCCGCTGGATCTGGACCAGCCCGCCGACCGCATCGACTACGTGCTGGAGACCGCGCGGCCGGTGGCCGTGCTGACCACCGCGCAGGACGGGTTCACGCACGACAGCGTGCCGGTCATCGTGGTGGACACCGTGGACCTGTCGGGTTACGCCGACACCCCGGTCATCGACGCGGATCGCCTTGCGGCACTGCGGCCTTCGAACACCGCCTACGTCATCTTCACGTCCGGTTCCACGGGCCGCCCGAAGGGTGTCGCGGTCAGCCACGGCGCGATCGTGAACCGCCTGGTGTGGATGCAGGCCGAGTACGGCCTCACCGCCGATGATGTGGTGCTGCAGAAGACTCCGGCCACCTTCGACGTGTCGGTGTGGGAGTTCTTCTGGCCGCTGCAGGTCGGCGCCCGCCTGGTCGTCGCCAAGCCGGACGGTCACCGTGACCCGCTGTACATGGCGGAACTCATTGCGGCCGAGGGCATCACGACGGCGCACTTCGTGCCGTCGATGCTCGCGGTGTTCGTGGCCACGCTCGCGGGCGAGCAAATGGATACAGTCGCCGCGGCGCGCTGCACCAGCCTGCGACTGGTCTTCGCCTCCGGTGAGGCGCTGCCCGGCGGCACCGCGCAGCAGCTGCGGCAGCTGACCGGCGCCGCGCTGCACAACCTGTACGGCCCGACCGAAGCGGCCGTCGACGTCACCTTCCACGAGGTCGTGGATGCCGATGTCGATACCGTGCCGATCGGCCGCCCGGTGTTCAACACCGAGGTGTACGTGCTGGATTCGCGCCTGCACCCGGTCGCCCCGGGTATGGCGGGTGAGCTGTACCTGGCCGGTGTCCAGCTGGCGCGCGGCTACGTGGCGCGGCCGGACCTGAGCTCGGATCGCTTCGTGGCCAACCCGTTCAGCGCGGGCGAGCGCATGTACCGGACGGGTGACCTCGTCACCTGGACTGCCGCCGGTGAGTTGGGGTACCTGGGCCGCACCGACTTCCAGGTGAAGCTGCGTGGTCTGCGTATCGAGCTCGGCGAGATCGAGGCCGCGCTCACCGCGCATGCCGCCGTCTCGCAGGCGGTCGTGGTGCTGCGCTCCGACGCACGCACCGGCGACCAGCTGGTGGCTTACGTGGTGCCGGTGACCGGTGCGGGCATCGCGCCGAACACCGGAGCACTCGGTGCCGACGCGATCGATACCGAAGCGCTGCGCGCGCATCTCGGGGCCCAGTTGCCGTCGTACATGGTTCCGGCTGCCTTCGTGGCGCTGGAGTCCTTCCCGCTCAATGCCAATGGCAAGCTCGATCGCCGCGCGCTGCCCGAGCCGGAGTTCGCCGGCCGCGAATTCCGCACTCCGGCAACGCCGGCCGAACAGATCGTGGCGAGCGTCTTCGCCGAGGTGCTCGGCCTCGAGGACCCGGTCGGCGCGGACGACGACTTCTTCGAGCTGGGCGGCAACTCGCTCATCGCGACCCAGGTCGCCTCGCGCGTCGGCGCGGCGCTCGATACCCGGGTGCCGGTGCGCGCCCTGTTCGACGCGCCGACCGTCGCCGGTCTGGCCGCCCGGGTCGAGGGGCAGGCCGGTACCGGCCGCCGCCGCGAACTGGTGGCCCAGGAACGCCCGGCCGAGATTCCGCTGTCGCTGGCACAGCAGCGTATGTGGTTCCTCAACCGTTTCGACACCGCTTCGGCCGTCAACAACATTCCGCTCGCGGTCCGCCTCACCGGCGAACTCGATGTGGATGCGCTGCTGGCCGCGGTCGGCGATGTGCTGGAGCGCCATGAGGTGCTGCGCACCGCCTACCCGGAGGACTCCGAAGGCCGTGGCGTGCAGGTCATCCTGCCCGCGGCCACCGCGAAGGAGCACCTGGATCTCGCGGCCGTCGAGGTCGGCGAGAGCGAGCTGCGTGAGCGGGTCGCCGAGTTGGTGCTGACCGGCTTCGATGTGACCGTCGCACCGCCGGTGCGCGCGGGCCTGTTCCGCGTGACCGATGCCACGGCGTCCATTGACGGCTCCGCCGTCGTGCCCACGTACGTGCTGGTTTTCGTGGTGCACCACATATCCGGCGACGGCTGGTCGGTGCGCCCGCTGGCCCGCGACGTCATGGTCGCCTACGCCTCCCGGGCGAACGGCGAGGTGCCGGCGTGGGCTCCGCTGCCGGTGCAGTACGCCGACTTCGCGCTGTGGCAGCGCGAGACCCTGGGCTCCGAGGAGGACGCCGGCTCGCTCATCGCGCAGCAGGTGAACTACTGGTCGGCGAACCTGGCCGGGCTGCCCGACCAGATCGACCTGCCCTCGGACCGCCCGCGCCCGGCCGTCGCCTCCAACCGCGGTGACGTGCACGAGTTCTCGATCGACGCCGACCTGCTGTCCGGCCTGAACGCGCTCGCCCGCGAACACGGCGCGAGCCTGTTCATGGTCGTGCACGCGGCCTTCGCGGCCTTGCTGGCGCGCCTGTCCGGCGGCGACGACATCGCCATCGGCACGGCCGTCGCGGGCCGTGGTGAGCAGGTGCTCGACGACGCCATCGGCATGTTCGTCAACACCCTGGTGCTGCGCACGCCGGTGGCCGCGGGGGAGAGCTTCACCGAGCTGCTCGCCCGCACCAAGGACGCCGACCTGGCCGCCTTCGGCCACGCCGATCTGCCGTTCGAGCGCCTGGTGGAGATCCTCAACCCGGCCCGCTCCCAAGCCCGGCATCCGCTGTTCCAGGTGATGCTGTCTTTCCAGAACACCGGTGCGGCCAGCTTCGCGCTGCCCGGCCTGGAAGTGACCGGCGTCCCCCTGGACGTGGTCACCGCCAAGTTCGATCTGCACCTGAACCTGACCGAACGCCCCGACGGTTCGGGCATGGCGGCCGAGTTTGCCTACGCCACCGATATGTTCGACGCCCGGACGGTCACCGCCTTCGCGGATCGCCTGGTGCGCCTGCTGTCGGCCGTGGTCGCCGCGCCGGCCGCGCTGGTCGGCGATGTCGAGCTGCTGGACGAGGCCGAGCGCCGCCAGGTCCTCAAGACCTGGAACGCCACCGAATACGACGTGCGCCGCGTGGTGCTCGGCGGTAAGACCTCCAACGCCGAGGTCACCCTTGCGTCCATGTTCGAAACCCAGGTTGCGCAGACGCCGAACGCGCCCGCCGTCCGGTTCGAGGGGACAGTTCTCTCTTACGCCGAGTTCGCGTCTCGCGTGCACCGGCTGGCCCGTCACCTCATCGCCGAGGGCGTAGGACCGGATTCCTATGTGGCCCTGGGCATGCGACGTTCACTCGACCTGGTGATCGGCATGTACGCCGTGATCACCGTGGGTGGCGCCTACGTGCCGCTGGACCCGGATCACCCGGAGGAGCGCAACCAGTACGTGCTCGACACCGCGCAGCCGGTGGTGGTATTGACCACGGTGCGTGACGGTTTCGAGTCGCACCGCCGCCAGTTGCTCGTCGATGAGCTGGATGTATCCGAGTACTCGGACGCCCCGATCACCGATGCGGACCGCGTCGCCCCGCTGCGCGGCGACAACACCGCGTACGTGATCTTCACGTCCGGTTCCACCGGCCGCCCGAAGGGTGTGGCCGTGAGCCACACCTCGATCGTCAACCGCCTCGTCTGGATGCAGACCGAATACGGCCTGTACACCGACGATGTCGTATTGCAGAAGACCCCGGCCACCTTCGACGTATCGGTATGGGAGTTCTTCTGGCCCTTGCAGATCGGCGCACAGCTGGTCGTGGCCAAGCCCGACGGCCACCGCGATCCGGCCTACCTGGCCGACCTGATCGTGGAAACCGGCGTCACCACCGCACACTTCGTGCCGTCGCTGCTCTCGGTCTTCGTCGCCGAGGAGAAGGCGGCCGAATGCACGACGCTGCTCAATGTCTTCGCCTCCGGTGAGGCGCTGCCCGCGCCCACCGCGCAGAAGCTGCTGGAGCTGACCGGCGCCCGCCTGCACAACCTGTACGGCCCCACCGAAGCCGCCGTCGACGTCACCTACCACGAGGTGGACGGCAGCGACACGGTCTCGGTGCCGATCGGTGCGCCGGTCTTCAATACCCGGATCTACGTGCTGGATTCGCGTCTGCACCCGGTCGCGCCGGGTGTCGCGGGTGAGCTGTATCTGGCCGGCACCCAGCTGGCGCGCGGCTATGTCGCCCGCCCGGAGCTGACCGCCGACCGGTTCGTGGCCGACCCGTTCCAGACCGGTGCGCGTATGTACCGCACCGGTGACCTGGTGAAGTGGATCGGTGCGGGTGAGCTGGAGTACCTGGGCCGCACCGACTTCCAGGTGAAGCTGCGCGGTCTGCGCATCGAGCTCGGCGAGATCGAGGCCGCGCTCACCGCCGTCGCGGGCATCGCCCAGTCGGTGGTCGTGGTCCGCTCCGACGAGCACCTGGGCGATCAGCTGGTCGGCTACGTCATCCCCGACGCCGGGCACGCCGTCGACCTCGAAACCGTGCGCGCCGAACTGCACGACGGGCTGCCGGCCTACATGGTGCCGTCCGCCTTCGTGGTGCTGGATGCCTTCCCGCTCAATGCCTCCGGCAAGCTGGACCGCAAGCGGCTGCCCGCGCCGGTGTTCGAGACCAAGGTCTTCCGGGCCCCGGTCACCCCGATCGAGGAGATCGTGGCGGGCACCTTCTCCGATGTGCTCGGGGTCGGCCGCGTGGGTCTGGACGACGACTTCTTCGAACTGGGCGGCAACTCGCTGCTCGCCACCCAGGTCACCGCGCGACTGGGTGCGGCGCTGGATATCCATCTGGCCGTGCGCGATCTGTTCGAGGCCTCGACCGTCGCGGCGCTGGCCTCGCGGGCCGAGCACCAGACCGGATCGGGTCGCACCCGGCCGCGGCTGACCGCCGGTGAGCGGCCGGAGAACCTGCCGCTCTCCCCGGCGCAGCAGCGGTACTGGTTCCTGAACCAGTTCGACACGAGTACCTCCGCGGTGGACAACATTCCGCTGGCGGTCCGGCTCACCGGTGCGCTCGATCTGCACGCGCTGCGCCTGGCCATCGGTGACGTGATCAACCGCCACGAGTCGCTGCGCACCATCTACCCGCGGTCGGCGGACGGCCCGCACCAGGTGATCCTGCCCGCCTCCAAGGTCGATCTGACGCTGGAGCCGGAGACCATCGCCGAGGCCGAACTGCTCGGCAAGGTCATCGAATTCGCCATGACCACCTTCGACGTCACCGTCGAGGTGCCGCTGGCGGTCAAGGTGTTCCGCATCGGCGACAAGGACACCGTCGAGCACGTGCTCGCCATGACGGTGCACCACGTCTCCGCCGACGGTTCCTCCATGGGCCCGATGGCGCGCGACATCATGGTCGCCTACGCGGCCCGCGCCAATGGTGATGCGCCGCAGTGGGCTCCGCTGCCGGTGCAGTACGCCGACTACGCGCTGTGGCATCGCGAGGTGCTCGGCTCCGAGGACGATCCGGAATCGCTGGCCGCCCAGCAGGTCTCGTACTGGACCCGCGCGCTGGCCGCACTGCCGGATCAGCTGGAGTTGCCCACCGATCGCCCGCGCCCGCCGGCGCAGTCGTTCCACGGCAAGGCGATCACCTTCGATATCGACGCCGAACGGCACGCCAAGCTGCACGAGCTGGCCCGCGCCAATAACGCGTCGCTGTTCATGGTCGTGCACGCCGCGCTCGCGGTGCTGCTGGCCCGGCTGTCCGGTACCACCGATATCGCGGTCGGCACGCCGATCGCGGGTCGTGGCGAGCGCGAACTCGACGATCTGATCGGCATGTTCGTCAACACCCTGGTGTTCCGCACCGAGGTGGACGGGTCCAAGACCTTCGCCGATCTGCTGGCCGAGGTGCGCGAACGCGACCTGGAAGCCTTCGCCAATGCCGAGGTGCCGTTCGAGCGCCTGGTCGAGGTGCTCAACCCGGTCCGCTCCACCGCGCGCAACCCGCTGTTCCAGGTGGGCCTGTCGTTCCAGAACCTGGCCGAGACCGCCTTCGAACTGCCGGGCCTGCACGTGGCCGCGGTGCAGTTCGAGGCACAGCTGGCCAAGACCGACCTGCACGTGACGCTCTACGACCGGTACACCGAGGACGGCGCCCCGGCCGAGATCCTCACCGAATTCGGTTACGCCAGCGATCTGTTCGACGAGGCCACCATCCGCGGCTTCGCCGACCGGTTCGTGCGCACCCTCGATGCCATCCTGGCCGACACCACGGTGCCGGTCGGCGATATCGACCTGCTCGACGCGACCGAGAACGAGCGGATCCTGCAGCGCTGGAACAACACCGCGCACGATCTCGAGGACGTGCGGTCCGGTGCGTCCGAGGCCACGCTGGTCTCGCTGCTCGACGAGGCTGTTGCCGACGACCCGAAGTCGGTGGCCATCGTGGCCGACACCGCGGACGGCGAGACGGTCTCGCTGACCTACGCCGAACTCGACGCCCGCGTGAACCGCTTGGCGCGCGAGCTGATTTCGCGTGGCATCGGCGCGGAGGATCGGGTCGCCCTGGCCCTGCGCCGCTCGGTGGACCTGGTGGTCGCCATGTACGCGGTCGCCAAGTCGGGTGCGGCGTACGTGCCGATCGATCCGGATCAGCCCGCGGAGCGCGTCGGCTACATCCTGGAGACCGCCGCGCCCAAGGTCGTACTGACCACGGCCGCAATCGGTTTCGACGCCGACACGGCCGAGGTGCTGCGGATCGACGAGCTCGAGCTCGCCGGCCACTCGGACAAGCCGATCACGGCCGCCGAGCGGGTGCGCCCGCTGACGTCGGCGAACACCGCGTACATCATCTTCACCTCCGGTTCGACCGGCCGTCCGAAGGGTGTGGCGCTGCCGCACTCGGCGGTGGTCAACCAGTTGCTGTGGAAGGTCACCGAATTCGGCCTCGATCCGGCCGATGCGGTGCTGCTCAAGACCGCCGCCACCTTCGACCTCTCGGTCTGGGAGTTCTGGTCCGCCGTGGCCTGCGGTGGCCGCATGGTCATCGCGGCGCCGGACGGCCACAAGGATCCGGCGTACCTCAACGAGCTCATGGCGCGGGAATGGGTGACCACCCTGCACGTGGTGCCGTCCATGCTCGACGCCCTGCTCGCCGACGGTCTGCCGGATTCGCTGTGGCGCATCCTCGCCATCGGTGAGGCGCTGCCCGGCCCGCTGGCGCAGCGGGTGCTGCGGGAACGTCCGCGCACCGAGCTGTTCAACCTCTACGGCCCGACCGAGGCCGCGGTGTCCATCACCAACCACCGGGTCGGTACCGCCGACGCGGTGTCGGTGTCCATCGGTTCGCCCGAATGGAACAGCCAGGTGTACGTGCTGGATTCGCGCCTGCGGCCGGTGCCGGTGGGTGTCTCCGGTGAGCTGTACCTGGCCGGTGCGCAGCTGGCGCGCGGCTACCACGGCCGACCGGACCTGACCTCGGACCGGTTCGTCGCGAACCCCTTCGGGGACAACGGCACTCGCATGTACCGCACCGGTGACCTCGTCGCCTGGACCGAGCGCGGGGAGCTGGAGTACCGGGGCCGCACCGACTTCCAGGTGAAGATCCGCGGCTTCCGTATCGAGCTCGGCGATATCGAATCGGCGCTGCTGCGACTGGACGCGGTGGCCTCGGCCGCCGTCCTCGCGCACACCGATCCGGTGCTGGGTGACCGCCTGGTCGCCTACGTGGTCCCGGCCATGGGCGAGATCGACAAGCAGCAGTTACAGGCCGCGCTGGCCGCGGAACTGCCGTCGTACATGGTGCCGTCGGTGTTCATGCCGCTGGAGCGGCTGCCGCTCAACGCCAACGGCAAGCTGGACCGCAAGGCCTTGCCGCAGCCCACCTTCGAGAAGGCGGTCTTCCGCGCGCCCGTCACCCCGATCGAGCAGATCGTGGCCGGCGTGTTCGCGGACGTGCTGCGCGTCGAGACCGGCCGCATCGGCCTCGACGACGACTTCTTCGCCTGGGGCGGCAACTCGCTGCTCGCCACCCAGGTGGCCGCGCGCCTCGGTGAGGCCCTCGACACCCGGGTGCCGGTGCGCCTGCTGTTCGAGGTGTCCACCGTGGCCGCGCTCGCCGCCCGCGTGGAACGCGACGCGCACTCCGGCGGGCGCAAGGCGCTCGTCGCCGCACCGCGACCGGACCGGGTGCCGCTGTCGCTGGCGCAGCAGCGGATGTGGTTCCTCAACCGCTTCGACACCGATTCGGCCGCCTACAACGTGCCCGTCGCGGTGCGCCTGTCCGGCGCGCTCGATGTGGACGCGCTGCGCGCCGCCATCACCGATGTCGTTGCGCGCCATGAGATCCTGCGCACCGTCTACCCGCAGACCGATAGCGGCCCGGTGCAGGTCATCCTGCCGCCGGCGCAGGCCGTGCCCGAGCTCGAGGTGCTGTCCGTGGCCGTCGACGAGGTCGCGGGCGCGGTGCTGGGACTCGTCTCCACCGCATTCGACGTCACCACCCAGGTGCCGCTGAAGGTCGGCCTGTTCAAGATCGAAAGCCCCGCAACCGCTTCCGATGCGGCCGCGACCGTGTCCGAAGCGGCTGCGACCACGTCCGGCCAGGGCGATGCCACACCGGCGGCCAACTACGGTCCGCGGAAGCCTGCGGCTTCGGTGTACGCGGAGGCGTACACCTTCGCGGCCGCCGACGCGGCCGACACCGGCTACTTCCCGGTGGTCGGAGCGGACGGACAGGTTCCGGGCTTCGAGCCCGAGGCCCCCGTCGCCGAAACGGCCGCCGCGACCGAAACCGCCGCTCCGGCAGACGAATACGTGCTGGCGCTGGTCATCCACCACATCTCCGGTGACGGCTCCTCGGTGGCGCCGCTGACCCGCGACATCATGACCGCCTACGCGGCCCGTTCCATCCGGCAGAAGCCGGGCTGGACGCCGCTGGCGGTGCAGTACGCCGACTACGCCATCTGGCAGCGCGAACTGCTCGGCAGCGAGGACGATCCGGAATCGCTGTCCGCCAAGCAGGTCGCCTACTGGAAGCAGGAACTGGCCGATCTGCCCGATCAGCTGGACCTGCCCGCGGATCGCCCGCGGCCCGCGACGCCGTCCTTCCGGGGTAGCAAGGTCGAGGTCCGCGTCGACGGCGAACTGCACCGGGCGCTGGTCGCGCTGGCCCGCGCCGAGGGCGCGACGCTGTTCATGGTCGTGCACACCGCGCTCGCGGTGCTGCTCGCCCGCCTGTCCGCCACCGACGACATCGCCATCGGCACCCCGATGGCGGGCCGCGGCGAGGCCGTCCTCGACGACCTCATCGGCATGTTCGTGAACACGCTGGTATTCCGCAGCCGGGTGAACACCGCCGAGGCGTTCACCGAACTGCTGGCCCGCCAGCGCGAGACCGACATCCAGGCCTTCGCCAATGCGGACGTGCCGTTCGAGCGCCTCGTCGAGGTGCTCAACCCGGTCCGTTCCACCGCGCGGCATCCGCTGTTCCAGGTGGGCCTGTCCTTCCAGAACCTGGGTCTCACCAGCCTGGAACTGCCGGGCCTGACCGTGTCCGGGGTGGACTCCGAGCAGACCACGGCACAGTTCGACCTGAACCTGATCGTCACCGACACCTACGACACGGACGGCACCCCGAACGGCATTGTCGGCAGCCTGGTCTACGCGACCGATCTGTTCGACGAGTCCACGGTGCTCGGCTTCGCCGAACGCCTGCATCGCGTGCTGGCGGCGGTGGCGACGCAGCCGCAGCGGCCGGTCGGTGAGATCGAGCTGCTCGATACGGTCGAGCGTTCGCGGATGCTGGTGGACTGGAACCGGACTCGGCACGAGATCGCGCCGGAACTGCTGCTCGACGGTTACCGCCGGGCCGTGGCCGCGCACCCGGATCAGGTCGCGGTGGTCTACGAGGGCCGGCAGCTGACCTACGCCGAGTTCGATCAGCGGGTCAACCAGCTTGCCCGCCTGCTCATCTCGCAGGGCGTCGGCGCGGAGTCCCTGGTGGGCCTCGCGATTCGCCGCTCGCTGGACCTGGTCGTCGGCATGTACGCGATCGTCACCGCCGGTGGCGCGTGGGTGCCGCTGGATCCGGATCACCCGGCCGAGCGCATCGCCCACATCCTCGATACGGCCCAGCCCGCCTGCGTGCTGACCACCACCGTGGATGCGGTCGAGGTGCCCGAGGGCATTCAGGTGCTGCACCTGGATACCGCTGCGCTGGACGAGTTCTCGGCCGAGCCGGTCACGGCCGCCGAGCTGTCCGGCCCGGTGCGCCCGGAGAACCCGGCCTACGTGATCTTCACGTCCGGTTCGACCGGCCGCCCGAAGGGCGTGGCGATCAGCCACGGCGCCATCCACAACCAGACCACCTGGATGCTGGCCGAGTACCCGATGGGCCCGGAGGACGTCTACTTCCAGAAGACGGCCACCACCTTCGACGTGTCGCTGTGGGGCTACTTCATGCCGCTGCGCAGTGGCTCGACCCTGGTGGTCGCCACGCACGACGGTCACCGCGATACCGACTACATCGCCGAAACCATTGCGGCGCAGGGCGTGACGGTCACCGACTTCGTGCCGTCCATGCTCACCGTGTTCGCGGCGCACACCGCGGCGGGCAGCATGCCCACCCTGCGCGATGTGTTCGTCATCGGTGAGGCGCTGCCGCCGGAGACGGTGAACTCGGTGCTCGCGCTGGGCTCGGGCATCAAGGTGCACAACCTGTACGGCCCGACCGAGGCCGCGGTGTCCATCACCTACTGGCCGTCCGAAGGCCACGACACCCGCACCGTCCCGATCGGCCTGCCGCAGTGGAACTCGCAGGTCTACGTGCTGGATTCGCGGCTGCGGCCGGTCCCGGCGGGTGTGCCGGGCGAGCTGTACCTGGCCGGTGACCAGCTGGCGCGCGGCTACGTGCGCCGGCCGGACCTGACCTCGGATCGGTTCGTGGCCAACCCGTTCGCACCAGGTGCGCGCATGTACCGCACCGGTGACCTGGTGGTGTGGCGCGATGCGCCGCAGCGCCTGGAGTACATCGGGCGCACCGACTTCCAGGTGAAGTTCCGTGGTCAGCGCATCGAGCTCGGCGAGATCGAGACCGCGCTGCTGGCCCAGCCCGCCGTCAGCCAGGCGGTCGCGCTGGTGCTGCCGACCTCGCTCGGTGATCAGCTGGTCGCCTACGCGGTGCCCGCGCCGGGTTACGGCATCGACCAGGAGCAGCTGCTGGAAGCGGCGGCGGAAACGCTGCCCGCCTACATGGTTCCGGCCACGGTCGTCGCGCTGGATGCCTTCCCGCTGAACACCAGCGGCAAGCTGGACCGCAAGGCGTTGCCGGAACCGATCTTCGCGACTCGCGAATTCCGCGCTCCCGAAACCGAAGTCGAGATCGCCATCGCGGGCGTCTTCGTCGATGTCCTCGGTGTCGAACGAATCGGCGCGGACGACGACTTCTTCGCGCTCGGCGGTAACTCGCTGCTGGCCACCCAGGTCGCGGCGCGCCTCGGCGCGGCGCTCGACACCCGGGTGCCGGTGCGCACCCTGTTCGAGGTCTCCACCGTCGCCGGACTGGCCGCCACCCTCGCGCCGGAAGCCGGTGCGGGCGGCCGTCAGCCGCTGGTCGCGCAGCAGCGGCCGGAGCAGCTGCCGCTGTCGCTCGCACAGCAGCGCATGTGGTTCCTCAACCAGTTCGACATCGCCTCGGCCGCGTACAACGTGCCCGTCGCGGTCCGCCTCACCGGCGAACTGGATGTGACCGCGCTGCAGCAGGCCGTGCTCGACGTGGTCTCGCGCCACGAGACCCTGCGCACGGTCTACCCGCAGCGCGACGGCGCGGCCATTCAGGTGATCGTGCCCGCGGAGCAGGCGGCGCCCGATCTGACTCCGGTCCCGATCGAGGCCGCCGAGCTCGAGCACCGGGTGACCGCACTGGTCACCGCCGGCTTCGACGTCACCGCCGAGGTGCCGTTGCGGGCCACGCTGTTCCGGGTCGTGGATGCCGAGAAGGCCGAGTACGTGCTGGTTTTCGTGGCTCACCACATCAGCGCCGACGGCTGGTCCATGGGCCCGCTCACCCGGGACGTCATGATCGCCTACGCCGCGCGGGCCAATGGCTCCGCGCCGGCGTGGGAGCCGCTGCCGGTGCAGTACGCGGATTACGCGCTGTGGCAGCGCGAGATCCTCGGCGCCGAGGACGATCCGGTCAGCCTGATCTCCGCGCAGGCCGACTACTGGCGGACCGCGCTGGCGGACCTGCCGGACGAACTGAACCTGCCGTCCGATCGGCCGCGCCCGACCATGCAGTCCTTCGTGGGCGGCAAGGTGCTCTTCCCGATCGATGCCACCCTGCATCGCGGGCTGCAGCGGATCGCGCGCGAACAGGGCGCGACCATGTTCATGGTCGTGCACGCCGCGCTCGCGATCTTCCTGGCGCGCCTGTCCGGCACCGACGACATCGCCATCGGCGCCCCCATCGCGGGGCGTGGCGAGGCCGAACTCGACGGCCTGATCGGCATGTTCGTCAATACGCTGGCGCTGCGCACCAAGGTGGACGGACAGCAGACCTTCCAGGAACTGCTGGCCCAGGCCAAGGATGCGGACCTGCAGGCGTTCGCGCACGCGGACATTCCGTTCGAGCGGCTCGTCGAGCTGCTCGCGCCCGAACGGTCCACGTCGCGGCACCCGCTGTTCCAGGTGGCGCTGTCCTTCCAGAACCTGCCCGGCGGCAACTTCGAACTGCCCGAACTGAGCGTGGCCGCCGTCGACTTCGACGTGGAGGTCGCCAAGTTCGACCTCATGCTGACCATTCAGGAAGCAGAGGCCGAGGCGAACGCGGGCATGTACGCCGAGTTCGGTTACGCCCGTGACCTGTTCGACGAATCCACCATCCAGGTGTTCGCCGAGCGGTTCGTGCGACTGCTGGGCGAGATCGTCGCGATGCCGCGCAAGGCGGTCGGCGATCTGGAGATCCTGGATGCCGCCGAGCGCGCCGACCTCATCGCGCGCCGCGGCGGACCCGCCATCACGCCGCGCGTGCTGCCGGACCTGCTCGCCGAGGCCGTGGCCAACAACGCGCTCGGCGAGGCCGTTGCCCTCGACGGTCAGGCCCTCGGTTACGCCGAGCTCGACGCCGCCTCCTCGCGCCTGGCGCGAGTGCTCATCGAACGCGGTGCGGGACCGGAAACCCGTGTCGCCGTGGCCATCCGGCGCTCGTTCGAATCGGTGCTGGCCATCTGGGCCGTCGCCAAGTCGGGTGCGGCCTTCGTTCCGGTCGATCCGTCCTACCCGGCGGACCGCATCGCGCACATGGTCGACGACTCCGGCTCGGTGCTCGGCCTCACGGTGAACGCCGAGCTCGACGGGCTGCCGCCGGTCAAGAGCCTGGCGGGCTGGATCTCGCTCGACGATGTGGTGGTGCAGGCCGAAATCGGTTCGCACTCCGCGGAACCGGTGACCGATACCGAACGCTGGGCCCCGGTCCGGCCGGAACACGTGGCGTACGTGATCTACACGTCCGGCACCACCGGCATGCCGAAGGGCGTCGAGGTGACGCACGCCGGTCTGGCCAACTTCAGCACCGAGCAGATCGTGCGCTACAACCTCGACTCCGGTTCGCGCGCACTGCACTTCGCGTCGCCGTCGTTCGACGCGTCGGTGCTGGAGTACCTGCTCGCGCTCGGCGCGGGCGGCACTCTGGTGATCGTGCCGCCGGGCGTCTACGGCGGCGAGGAACTGGCGCGGATCATCCAGGACGAGCGGGCCACGCACGCGTTCATCACGCCCGCGGCGCTCGCCACCCTGGATCCGAAGGGCCTGGATTCGCTGCGGGTGCTGGTCGCCGGTGGTGAAGCCGTACCGGCCGATCTGGTCGAGAAGTGGGCGATTCCGCTGGCGGACCGCACCACTCGCGCCTTCCACAATGGTTACGGCCCGACCGAGACCACCATCATGACCAACATCAGCGACGCGCTGGTGCCCGGTGATCTGGTGACCATCGGCGGACCGGTGCGCGGCATGCAGTCGCTCATCCTGGATGCGCGACTGCGGCCGGTACCCGTGGGTGTGGCGGGCGAGCTGTACCTGTCCGGGATCCAGCTCTCCCGCGGTTATCACGACCGGCCCGGCCTGAGCGCCGAGCGGTTCGTGGCCAACCCGTACGTCGACGGCGAGCGCATGTACCGCACCGGTGACGTGGTCCGCTGGACCCCCACCGGCGAGGTGGAATACGTGGGCCGCAACGACTTCCAGGTCAAGGTGCGCGGTTTCCGTATCGAACTCGGTGAGATCGACGCGGCGCTGGCCTCGTACGAGACGGTGGACTTCGCGGTTACCGTGGGTCACAAGACCGAGGCAGGGGCGACCATCCTGGCGTCGTACGTGCTCCCGGTGGCCGGTCGCTCCATCGACATCGCCGCTGTGACAGAGCATGTCGCCGGACGACTGCCGGAATACATGGTGCCGACCGCCATTACGGTCTTGGACGCCATTCCGCTCACCCCGGTCGGCAAGCTGGACCGGCGGGCGCTGCCCGAACCGGTGTTCACCGCACGCGATTTCCGCGCGCCGGTGACCGAGATCGAGGCGACCCTCGCCGAGGTGTTCGCCGACGTGCTCGGCCTCGACAAGGTCGGCGCGGACGACTCGTTCTTCTCCCTCGGCGGCGACTCCATCCTGTCCATCCAGCTGGTGTCCCGCGCCAAGGCGCGCGGCATCGTGTTCAGCCCGCGCGACGTGTTCGAACGCCGCACCGTGGCCGGACTCGCCGAAGTCGCGGCGCTGGGCGGGGATTCGCGTGCCGAGAAGCTGGCCGAACTGCCCGGCGGCGGCGTGGGCGACATCCCGCTGACGCCGATCATGCACGCCATCCTGGGCAGCGGCTCGTCCTACGAGCGGTTCTCGCAGACCATGGCGCTGCGCCTGCCCGACGGCATCGACCGGGCCGCCCTGGTCGGCGCCATCGGCGCGGTCTACGACCACCACGATGTGCTGCGGTCGCGCCTGCGCGGCAACGCTTCCGAGGGCTTCGTCTTCGAAGCGCTCGAACGCGGGGCCGTGGACGTGGACGCGCTGGTGCACCGGGTCGAACTGCCGGGCGATATCTCCGAGGAGGAGCTGTCCCGTATCGGCAGCATCGAATTCGATGCCGCCCTGGGCCGTTTGGATCCGGCGAACGCCGCCATGGTGGAGTTCGTCTGGTTCGCCTTCGACGGGACCCGGCGCGATGTGCTGCTCATTGTGGCGCACCACATGGTCGTGGACGGCGTCTCCTGGCGCATCCTCATTCCGGACCTGGGCCTGGCCTGGTCGCAGCTGGCCTTCGGGCAGCCGCTCGCGCTGCCCGAGACCGGCACGTCCATGCGGCGCTGGGCGCACGCCCTCGTCGAACAGGCGAGCTCGCCGGAACGCGTTGCGGAACTGCCGTTCTGGCAGCAGGTGACCACCACGCCGGATCCGCTGCTCGGCGCCCGGGCCTTCGATCCGAAGATCGACACCTTCGCCACCGTCGACCGGGTCGAGGTCTCGCTGCCCGCCGACGTGACCGAAGCCGTGCTGACCAGGATTCCGGCGCTCTACCGCGGCGGCGTCAACGACGGTCTGCTGGCGGCGCTCGCCCTGGCGGTCGCGCGCTGGCGCGGCGAGACCATCGGCTCCGCCGCGCTGGTCAAGCTCGAGGGCCACGGCCGTGAAGAGGAAATCGTGCCGGGCGCGGATCTCTCGCGCACGGTCGGCTGGTTCACCGCCGCCTTCCCGGTGCGGGTGGATCTGGAAGGGGCCGATCTGGCCGATGCCTTCGACGGCGGAAAGTCGCTGGGGGACATCGTCAAATCGGTGAAGGAGCAGCTGCTCGCCGTGCCCGACAAGGGCCTCGGCTACGGTCTGCTGCGCTACCTGAACCCGGAAACCGCCACGCAGCTGGGCGACGCGGGCCAGATCAGCTTCAACTACCTGGGCCGCGTCTCCGCGGGCGAGGTGCCGGAGCATCTGGCCGAGATCGGCTGGACCCCGGCCGACGACCTGGGCCGCCTGGATGCCGAGATGGACGCGGACATGCCCGCGAACGCCGTCCTCGACATCAATGCCATCGCCACCGACGGCGAGGACGGCCCGCAACTGGGCGCGGCCTTCGCCTTCCCGACCGGCCTGCTGGAACGGGAACGGGTGCAGGAGTTCGCGGACCTGTTCGTGGCCGCGCTCACCGCGCTGGCCCGGCACGCCCAGCGGACCGATGCGGGCGGCTTCACGCCGTCGGATATGGCGCTGGTCAAGGTCACCCAGCCGGATCTGGATGGGTGGGAACGGGCCTACCCGGCCATGACCGAGGTGTGGCCGCTGTCGCCGCTGCAGTCCGGTCTGCTGTTCCACGCGCTGCTCACCCAGAACACGGTGGACGTCTACACCATTCAGGCCGTGCTCGACCTGAGCGGTGTGGTGGACGCCGAGCGGCTGCACGGGGCCGCGCAGGCCATCGTGGACCGGTACCCGAGCCTGCGGACCGCGTTCGTCACCGACTCCGACGGGCAGGCCCACCAGGTCGTGCTCGACAAGGTCGAAGCCCCGTGGCGGGTCGTCGATCTCACGGATCTGCCGGAGGCCGAACGCAATCCGCGCATGCGGGAACTGGTCGACGAGGATCGGGCGAACCACTTCGATCTCGCGGTCGCGCCGCTCATGCGGTTCAACCTGTTCCGTACCGCCGAGGACAAGTGGCATCTGGTCATCACCACTCACCACATCCTGGTGGACGGCTGGTCCATGCCGCTGCTCATGCGGGATCTGCTGGTGCTGTACGCGGTCCGCGGCGATATGTCCGCGCTGCCGCGCGTCGTCTCCTACCGGAACTACCTGGCCTGGCTGGCCGGGCAGAACCGGGCCGAGTCGCTGCGGGCCTGGACCCGCGCGCTGGCCGGCGTCAACGAGCCGACCCAGCTCGCACCCGCGCCGCGGCACGACGAGCAGTACGGAATCGGCCGCTACTCACTGGAGATCGACGCCGAGCGCACCCGCCGGCTGACCAAGCGGGCCCAGGAGCTCGGGGTCACGGTGAACACGCTCATGCAGACCGCGTGGGCCATCCTCATCGGACGGCTCACCGGCCGCACCGATGTGGTGTTCGGCGCCACCGTCTCCGGCCGCCCGGCGGACCTGCCCGGCGTGGAATCCATGGTGGGCCTGTTCATCAACACGGTGCCGGTGCGCATCCAGGTCGACGACCGCTCCACCATCGAGGGGCTGCTCGGCAAGGTGCAGGGTGAGCAGGCCGACCTGCTCGACCACCACTACATCGGGCTCACCGAGATCCAGCAGTTGGTCGGCGCCGCAGCCGAATTCGACACCCTGGTGGTGTTCGAGTCGTACCCGGTGGACAAGGACGCCATCGCGGCGGCCAGCTCCATCGACGGCATGGGCGTGACCGGCGTCGGCATCAACGACGACACCCACTACCCGATGACGCTGGTGGTCATGGCCAACGAGACCATCGAGGTCTCCATGCGCTACCTGGACTCCCGCTTCACCGCCGACGAGGTGGTCACCCTCGCCGCGCGCCTGAACCGGGTGCTGGACGCGCTGCTCGGCGAACCCACCCGCACGGTCGGCGACATCGACATCCTCGATGAGACCGAACGCGCCCGCATCCTCGCCGAATCCGCGGTCACCACAGTGGATTCCGCCGCGGACGCGGCCCGCCTGGGCAGCCGCACCATGGCCAATGTGCTGGCCGAAGTGGTCGAGGAGGACCCGCAGGCCCCCGCCCTGCTGGCCGACGGCGAGGAACTGGCCTACCACGTCCTGGACCGCCGCAGCTCCCAGCTGGCACGGTTGCTCATCGACCGCGGTGCGGGCCCCGGCGACATCGTCGCCGTCGCCCTGCCGCATTCGGTGGACTCGGTCGTGGCGGTGTGGGCCATCCACAAGGCGGGCGCCGCGGCGCTCTACGCCGAGTGCCTGTCCTTCGGTGAAATCCTGGCCGCCGGAGCCAATTTCGGCATCGCCAAGGAACCCGCCGCCAGCTCCGTCCGCTGGCTCGTCCCCTCGGACCCCAAGGTCCGAGCGGACCTGGCCGCGCGCCCGGCCCACCCGGTCACCTACGCCGACCGCCTGCGCCCCCTGACCGAGGCCGACCCGGCCTTCGTCTACCGCGTCGCCGCCGGCACCTGGGCCACCCTCACCCAGGTCGAAGCCCTCGACCGCGCGAACGACCTGCGCACGGCCAACGACATCGACTACGAATCCACCACCTACACCACGGCTTCCACCGGCTCGGCGGCCGTGAACGAGTTCCTCGCCGTCACCACCGCCGGCGCCCTCTCGGTCCTTCCGACCGATGATGTCGCCGAGGATCTGGCGGGTGGGGAAGTGACGCACTGGTTCGCCGCACCCGGCGAATCCACGGACGCCGCAGAGGATGTCCGGGTCGTCAATGGTGAGTAGGTAGCTCCGCTCGCAGGCAACGGGCGCTGGAACCCTTTCGGTTCCAGCGCCCGTTCTCTTTCGTCGTGATGATCAGCGTGTCAGGTGGTGATGTGTGTGGCCTCGGGGTTGGTGGCGTCCCGGACCACCCGGAGGGAAGCCGTGAGATCTGCCAGCTGGGCGGGGTCGAGGAGGCCGGTGAACCAGCGGTCTATGCCTTCGAGGTAGGCCGGTAGGACGCGGGCCACCCGGGTGGCGCCGGCCGCGGTGAGGACGGCGTAGGAGCTGCGGCGGTCGGCCGGATCGGGTTCGCGGCGGACGAAACCGTTGCGCTCCAGGCGATCCACCAGACGGGTGACGCCGCTGGTGGAGAGGGCGGTCTGGGTGGCGAGGTCGGTCATGCGGAGTTTGCGGCCGGGGGAGCGGGTCAGGCGGATCAGGGCATTCAGGTCGAGACCGGAGAGTCCGTTGGCCTTCCAGATCTCCTCGAGGCGGGCGAGGAGGCCGTGGTGGGCCTCGAAGAGGAGGCCGGCGGCGGTGAGGCGGGGGTCGTCGAAGAGATGCTTGGGATCCACGATGACCAGCCTAAACCAGACGGTTGCACTGGGGATAGTTGACACGCGGAACATTTGGCGTAGATTGTTGCTCAAGCAATATTCCGCACTGCAACTAAATGGAGGTTCCGATGTCGACACGGCATTGGGTGGCGAGTTTCCGTGCCCCGCTGGTGAATCCGGCCGAGGAGATCCGGCTCGCCGAACCGCGCGCGTTCGCCGGGGAGACGATTCGGCAGGTCGTGCGGCTCGCCGGTGGCGGGGCGCAGCTGCGCGTGCGGCTCACCAATCGCTACTCCGAGCAGGAGCTGGTGATCGGTGCGGCCCGCATCGCGGTGCGCAAGGCCGGGAACGAGATTGTCGCCGAGACGGATACGGTGCTGCGGTTCGGCGGCGCCGAGAGTGCGCGGGTGCCCGCGGGCGGTGAACTGGTCAGCGATCCCATCGAAACGGGCACGGAGACAGGCGCCGAACTCGCGGTGAGCCTGTATCTGCCCGAGCCGACCGGATTCCCGGCCTTCGCGCAGTTGCCCGGCGATTCCGGATGGATTGTCGCGGGCGATCGGACAGGCGACGCTGCACTGCCCGATGCCGAGGAGACCCTATCGCGGTTCTTCCTCACCGGTATCGACGTCCTTGTCGATACCGAAGTTCCCGTGCTCGTCGCCTTCGGCGACTCCTGGTTCGAAGGCGTCGGATCCACCCACGGCGGACATCGCCGGTCGGTGGATGTGGTGAACGAGCGACTGACCACCGGATGGGCGGTGAATCAGGGCATCAGCGGAAACCGTTTGCTGACCGATCAGATCGGCGAGCACGGCCTGGCCCGGTTCGAGCGGGACGTGCTGTCGGTACCGGGGGCGGCGGCCGTGTGGGCCAACTTCGGCATCAACGATCTGATCCTGGACGGCACCGCCGCCGTGGCGGCACTGATCGCAGGTTACACCGAACTGGCGCGGCTGGCCCATGCCGCGGGACTGCCCATCTACATCGACACCATCGGACCCTTCGGCGGGGCAATCTATCCCGGGCTGAGCGTCGAGACCGGGCTGCCGGTGCGGCACGAGGTCAACGAATGGCTGCGCACCACAGACCTTTTCGACGCGGTCTTCGATATCGCCGCGGCGGTGGAGGATCCGGCGCGGCCGGGCTTCATCCGCCCCGAATTCGACAGTGACGGCATGCATCTGAACGACGCCGGCCATCGGGCCATGGCCGCGGCGGTGGATACCACTGTGCTTCCGCATTTCACCGAGCTCCCCTGAGTCTCACGGCAGGCGCGGGCCGGCGGCCTGTGCCTGCCGGAGCCCGTGCGTCCACAGATCGTCGGCCACATCCCGGCCCAGCCGCACCCCGCCGATGTTCCGGGACAGGTCCATTCCGCCGTCCGCATCGACGGCGAAGGCGTCGGAGGACCAGTTCACGCCGAGGAATACCCGGCTGCGACCGTTCTCCTCCATCATCTGCCACAGCCCGCCGGGGAACCGGCGCAGATGCCGGGGACGCTGCACGCCGTGCTGGTCGGTGGTCTCACCGTCCAGCTCCTCGGAGACGAAAGCCATTCCGTCGGTGAGGGAGTCGGGTCCGTCGCCGGCGCTGTCGTAGAACCGGCGGATGGTCTGGAAGGCCGCGGCGCCGAGTGCGGCATGCCCGGACGGGTAGGCGGGACTGGGCGGGGTGAAGTTGGCGGCGATCTCATTGCTGCGGGGCGCGCCGTGCGGCTGCCAGCCGGGATCGCAGCCCGGTTCGAGTTCCCGGCCGGGCGCGGCACAGGGGCCCATGGCGGGATCGTGTTCGCGGATGCCGAGGATCGGCCGCCAGCGATCGTGCCGGTATTTCTCGTCCCAGCAGAGGATTCCGGCATCCGCCATGGCCGTGTTCACCAGTGCGAACAGCCGGGCGTTCTGCTCGATGTCATTGCCGCGGGCCACCGCGATCTCGCGGGCGATGCGGTTGTAGAACCGCGGCGGGCTGCCGAGTCGCCGGCTGCCGTCGTAGGCCCAGTAGATACCCGCGAGGGTTTCGGCCGGGGTGCGCGGCGGATAGACGGCCGGGATGGTGGCGAGTTGTTCGGGCGCAATGCCCTTGGCCCGCGCCTCCCGCAGGGCGGTGAGGTAGCGGGCTCCGTTGGTCTTGGGCGGCGGGTCCAGCGTGTACCGGTCGGTCGCCGCGAAGCAACCGGAGCGCGCGCCGTAATCCGGTGCGTAGTAACCCTGTTTCGGGTTGACCGGGTCGGGCCGATGGCTGGGCGGGGCGGCGCCGGGCCTGTGGCCGGAGTCGTCGAGGCCCGGATCGCCCCGTCGGGCGGCGAGCACCGCACGGCCGATGGCCTGCCCGTGTGTACCGCCGCGCCCGGTGCCCGGACCGTGCAGGCCGGATTCCCGCAGCGCCCGGTCCAGCCGTGCGGTCTGCGCCGGGTACAGGGTCGTCAGCGTGCAGTGCGCGGCCACCGCGATGGCCGCGGCGGGCGCCGAGCCATTGGCCGCCACCGGTGGCGTGGTCAGCCAGGTGCCGTGTGGCGCACCGAAAATACTGAAGATCGCATCGTGCATGGCGAGATGCACGATGGCCAGCGCGCGGGAACTCCCTGCCGGACCGCACGATCCCCGCTCGACCGGATTGAGGTCGGTATGCGCCAGGCGGTCCGATTCCAGCGCCACCGCGTTCCAATACAGGATTTGATCCACTTCCGCTGTCTCCCAGGACTGTTGGAGAAGTTGTGTGCTCCAGGGTGACGATTCGGTGCGTGAATTGCGGCAGTAGTCCGGTACCCGACTTTCCCGGCCTGCGCAGGTGTGGTGCGAGTAGCCGTGAATCTTCTTTGTTCTCGGGGGAAGTCGCAGGTCAGCGCGGCTTCACCATGGCCAGTAGCTCCGGCCCGCGGGTCTCCAAGCGGGTGGTGGCCAAGCGGACTCCGACCATTGCAGCAAACCCGCCGAGCAGCAGACCGACCGGTAGCGCGAGCCATTCCACGAAAACGTTGTGCACGACCGCGCCGACCGCCAGAATCGCCAGCACCGGCGCCGAAACCAGCAACTGCCCGAGACCGACCGTGAACTGCAGCAGTATTTTCGCGCAGCCCGGATTGCCGGAACCCGCGAACGGGTTACCGCGTTGCTGCGGCAGCGGATACGCCGCGTGCGTGGACAGGAAGATCGCCGCCGCCGCACCGACGCCCAGCAGGACCGGCAGCGTCGACAAAGCCCATGGATAGAGCCGCGCCTGCCCGAGCGCGCCGGGCAGGATCAGCGCGGCGAGCACCGCCACCGGTCCCACGATGAGCGCCCACGCGATCACCCGGCCACGGACATCCGCGCGCGGCGCACCCGGGATCACCAGCGTTTGCCAGACCGCGGTGCCGTCCAGCCCGTACAGATTGGTCGCGCCCATGGCGGCGAGCCACACCACGAATGCGCCTGCCAGCGGAATGGTTCCGTGCGATCCGTTCTTCAAGGACAGGAAGATCGGCAGCACGAATCCGATGAGCAGCAGCGGCAGCAGGGTGGCGCGCCGGCGGCTGTCCCGCCACCAGGTGCGCAGCTCCTTGGTGACGACCGCGCCGACCGGAGTGGCGGGGATAAAACGTTCCAGCACACCGGCTTTCCCGTCCACGACCTGCCCGGCGGGCGCGGGCGGGAGGGTGAGACGGCGTTCCAGCAGCAGCGCCCAGATCTGCCACAGCACCAGTGCGACGGCGATCAGTCCCAGGAGCGGCAGCAGCGCGAACAGCCACCGGCCCCGGGTGGCCGACTCCACCGCGTACGGGGCCCAGCCGGACGGCACGGCGCGCAACGTGCCCGCCAGGGTGCTGTTCGAACTCTCCAGGGAAGGGCCGAGATTCGTGATGAGCAGATTCAGCGGGTAGTAGGCGAGGCCGATCAGGCCCGCGAAGAGCACGCCCAGGTCCCGGCCGCGGCGGGAGCGCATGGCGGCGCCCAGCCAGCCCATGACGACGCGCGAGAGCAGCACGACGAAGATCAGTTGCAGGATGGCGCCGAGCGCCGCGATCGCCATGGCGCCCAGGCCATACGGCGCCGCGAGCAGGACCAGTCCGCCGAAGGCGATGAGGTTCACGATGGCCGAGGGGCCCGCGAAGGCGGCCGCGCCCAATCCGTAGGCCAGCTGCCTCGGGGTCAGCGGCAGCAGCCGGAACTGTTCCGGCTGCAGGGTTTCGTCACTGCTGCCGGTCAATACCGGGCCGCAGATCCAGCCCAGGGTCCAGGCGGCGAACAGGGCCGCCGCCACCGTGACGCCACCGTGCAGGGTGTCGTGCGCGGCCGCGATGAGGTAGACCGTCACCACCGCCGCGGCCAGTCCGAAGGCGGTGCCCAGCCAGAAGTTGAGCGCCGCCCGGCCTTCCCGCATGGACCGGCGGGTGATCTGCACCCGCATCCGGATCAGGACGCCAACCACGAGAGTCCTTCCTCGCCACCGACGTGCCCGCCCACCAGCCGCACGAACGCCTGCTCCAGCGTGCCGTCCCCGCGCACCTCGGCGATCGTCCCGCCCGCCACCACCTGCCCGCGATTGATGACGGCGACTCGATCGCACATGTTCTCCACCAGCGCCATCACATGACTGGAGAGCACCACCGAGCCGCCCGCGCCCACGAACCGCTGCAGGATGGTGCGAATCGTGCTCGCGGACACCGGATCCACGGCCTCGAAGGGCTCGTCCAGCACCAGCAGCTTCGGCGCGTGCAGCAGCGCGGTGGCCAAGCCGATCTTCTTCCGCATACCGGCCGAATAGTCCACCACCACAGTGTTTTCCGCGTCGGTCAGCTCCAGCACGGTCAGCAGCTCATCGGCGCGGGCCACCACGGTGGCCTTGTCCATGCCACGCAGCAGTCCCGTGTAGTTGAGCAGTTCGCGTCCGGTGAGGCGCTCGGGCAGCGAGAGTCCGTCCGGCAGTACGCCGACCACGGTCTTGGCGCGCACCGGATCGGCCCAGACATCGGTGCCGAAGATGCGCGCCGTCCCCTGATCCGGCCGCAGCAATCCGACGGCCATCGACAGCGTGGTGGTCTTACCGGCGCCGTTCGGCCCCACCAGGCCGAAGAACGATCCGGCGGGCACCGCCAGACCCACCCCGTCGACCACCCAGGGTCCGCCGAACCGCTTGTACAACCCCTCCAAGCGAAGTGCCCACACCTCGTCGGAAGCCATTGCCCCTCCTCGCAGCATCACCATGATGCTCTGACGTCACCATACGGTTCAGCCACGGGTCCGGGTTCGATCACACGTTCGTGGCGGGAGTCCCGCGGCGCGGATAAGTTGATCTCATGCACGAAGCCAGCACGGATGCGCAACTCGCGGAATCACTTTCAGGCGATTTCCGCAGCGACCACGCTCGGGTCGGCGGAACCCGGATCCACTACGTCGCGGGCGGGTCCGGAGAGCCGCTGATCCTCCTCCCCGGCTGGCCTCAAACCTGGTGGCAGGCCCGCAAGATCATGCCCCTGCTGGCCCGCCGCTACCGGGTGATCGTGGCCGAACTCCGCGGCATGGGCGCCTCGGACACCCCCGCGGACGGCTACGACAAGAAGACCATGGCCGAGGACATCCACCAGCTGATCCACCACCTCGGCTACACCTCCGCCTTCGTCGCCGGCCACGACATCGGCTCGATGGTCGCCTTCAGCCTCGCCGCCAACCACCCCGAATCCGTCCGCAAACTGGCCCTCCTCGAGGAACCCCACCCCGACGAGGCCCTCTACGACTTCCGCCTCCTCCCCACCGACGACCAACGTGCCAAACACCGCTGGTGGTTCGCCTTCAACCAGGTGGCCAACGTCCCCGAGGACCTCCTGGAAGGCCGCGGCCGAGTCCTCATCGACTACCTCTGCACCCGCAACCTCCGCAACCCCGAGGCCATAGACGAGCAGGCCCGCGAGATCTACGCCGCCGCCTACTCCCGCCGCGAAGGCATCCGAGCCGCCAACGGCTGGTACCAGAACTTCGCCCGGGACATCGAGGACGGCAAGAAATACGCCCCCCTCGAAATGCCCGTAGCCGCCCTCTACTTCACCGGCCACACGGACGTCCTCACCAGCCTCGCCACCCGAGCCACCTCGGTAACCCCCTTCGAAATCCCCAACTCCGGCCACTACCTGGCCGAAGAACAACCAGACCTGGTAGCCGCCCACCTCGCCGACTTCTTCGGCTAGCCACGCCACCTTCGATATATACTTGATCAACCATCGGGTATATAGGAGGGGTTATGACCAAGCGCCTGATCGAGATCGATGACGAACTACTCGAGGCCGCCCAGCGAGAACTCGGCACCAGTGGCGTTTCGGACACCGTGCGGGTCGCGCTCCGCAACGCCTCGGCCATGGGCGCGCGCGCCCGCGAGATCGAATGGCTCACCGGCGGCGGTCTGGAATCGATGCAGGATCCCGAGCAGAGAGGTGAGGTGTGGCGCTGACGGCTCGTTTCCTCATCGACACCAGCGCCGCGGCGCGCATGCGATATCCCGCGGTGGCACAAGAACTTTCGCCCCTCATCGAGCACGGTCTGGTAGCCACCTGTGCCACATTGGATGCCGAGGCGCTGTACAGCGCCCAGACCCCGATCGAATACGAGCAGATCAAGACCCGTCGCCGTGACGCCTACGAATACCTCCCGACCGATGACGAACACTGGCAGCGCGCCTTCACAATCCAACGGGAGCTGGCGCGAACAGGCCGTCATCGATCGGTCGGCATCCCGGACCTCCTGACCGCGGTCCTCGCCGCTGAACACCGCCTCGTCCTGATCCACTACGACGCAGACTTCGAAACAGTTGCCTCCGTAATCGACTTGAATCACCGCTGGGTAGTCCCGCGCGGCACCCTCGAACGCCCGCCGACCGCTGACGACCCCTCACACTGAGGCGGATCCGTGGTGGGTGATCTCCAGGTCCCAGTCTTCGCGGGGCTGGCGGTACAGGGTCCAGTAGTGCTCGGCGATGAGGGACGGGGCGGAGTCGGTGCCGGGGATTATGGGGCAGTCGATGGTGACGGTGGCGGCGTGGAGGCCTTGGGGGGCGTAGGTCTCGTGGAGCATGGTGGTGAGGGCTCGGACGCCGGCTTTGCCGAGGGAGAGGCTGGTGTAGCGGGGGTCGGGGGCGGGCATGCCGCCGGTGAGGATGAGGGTGCCGGAGCCGCGGGCGATCATGGCGGGGGCCAGGTGGCGGGCGGCGATCAGGGCGCCGAGGACGTTGACGGACCAGGCTTGGAGGTGGGACTCGATGCTGAGTTCGTCGGGGCGGTCGCGCTGGATGATGGCGGCGTTGTAGACGAGGACGTCGGGGACGCCCTGGTCGGCCGTGATCGCGTCGAGTGTTTCCGGCGGATACCGCACCTATGAGGGTTCGGATATCCCGCAGGTGCGCAAGATTCGGGCCTTGCTGGCCGCCGGTTTCGGGACGTCCGCGATCGCTACCCTGCTGCCCTGCCTGGAGATCGAGGACGCGCAGCTCACCGCCACCTGTCAGGAGATGGCGACGCAC
Organism: Nocardia sp. NPDC088792; assembly: GCF_044750615.1. Lineage (NCBI taxonomy): Bacteria > Bacillati > Actinomycetota > Actinomycetes > Mycobacteriales > Nocardiaceae > Nocardia > Nocardia sp. NPDC088792. Next base: position 1,518,846 of record NZ_JBIVKC010000002.1, on the reverse strand, counting down.
CTGCGGGCCCAGCACGCCGAATTGACCGCGACCATCGATGCACTCGATCGGAATCGGCACGCCGTCACCGATCTGCTCCGGACGGTTCCGCTCTGATCGCTGCCCGCGCGAAACGAGTGGCCAGGTCCGAGAAGGCTGTTCGTAGTTCTTCGGGGCCGATCACCTCGATATCGGCGTCGAATTTGGCGAAGGCGGCCGCGAGGCCGGGCCAGGACCACGAGCCCAGGGAGAGTCGGCTGCGGTTCGGGCCTGCGCTTTCGAGCAGGCCGTCACCGAGGTAGGGCGAGATGTCTGCGGCGGGGAGGTCGATGATCGCTTCGCCGCGGCATGGCCAATCGGTGGAGGTGCCGGAGCCGCGGAATCGGCTCAGTACGAACGATTGCAGGTCCGCGGACGGCAGTTCTCTCGGGGTGAAGCGCGGGCCGGGCGGTATGCGCGGGGTTATCCGGTCCGCGCGGAAGAGACGCCAGTCATTGCGGTCGAGGTCCCATGCGACGAGATACCAACGGCCGCGCCAGGTTACGAGGTGGTGGGGTTCGACGCGCCGGGGCGGAGTGCGGGGGTTGCCGGACTCGGCTCCGCCGTCGGCGGGGGCGTAGTCGAAGCGGAGCACCTCGCGGGCTCGGACGGCAGCGCTCAGGGTCACGAGTGTGGTGGTTTCGAGCTGTGGATTCGCTTGTGCGGCTGGGGCTTCAACGGCCGTGAGATGGACGGCCTCGATACGGCGGCGAAGCCGGGCGGGCATTACCTGGCGGACCGTGTGCAGTGCGCGGGCCGCCGATTCCTCGATGCCCGCGCCCGCCGTGGTTGCTATCTGGAGGGCGATGGCCAGCGCCACGGCCTGATCGTCGTCGAAGAGCAGCGGTGGCAGTTCCGCACCTGCTTCGAGGCGATACCCGCCATCCGGCCCCTTGTACGCGGCAATCGGATACCCGAGTTCACGCAACCGATCGACATCCCGGCGCACGGTGCGCGGGCTGATCTCGAGCCGTTCGGCCAGCAGCGCACCCGGCCAATCCCGTCGAGCCTGAAGCAGGGACAGCAATGCGAGCAGCCGTGCCGAAGTTTTCTGCACCCGATCGATCCTGCCAGGAGAAGAGGACACACCCTGTCCTCTTCCACTGGAAATCTCGGTGACGGCACAAGGCCGAGCAACGCTACGAACGCAGGAGCGACCATGACCATCGACACTGTCACTCACATCAACCTCCGCGGCAACGCCCGCGCGGCACTGGAGTTCTACCGATCCGTCTTCGGCGGCGACCTCACCGTGATCACCTACGCCGACGCGCACAGCGTGCAGGACCCGGCCGAGTCCGATCAGGTCATGTGGGGCCAGGTCACCTCGCCGGAAGGCTTCCGCATCATGGCCTACGACGTCCCCGCGTCGCGCCCCTGGGAACAGGGCATCGGGTCCTACTTCGTCTCCGTCCGTGGCAAGGACGCCGACGAAATCACCACCTACTGGCACGCACTCAGCACCGACTCCACCGTCGTGGTCCCGCTGGCACCGGCCGGCTGGGCACCCCTCTACGGCATGCTGACCGACCGATTCGGCGTCACCTGGGTACTCGACGTAGCGGCCTGACCCGTATAACCGCTGGGCCGTCGCCCGCTGTCAGTTGATTGCGCCGGCGGCTAGGGCGGCGCGCCAGCCGCCGTATTCGCTGATGTCCTTGGCGGTGTCGGCGGCGGCACCGGTGCAGGCGAAACCGGTGCGCCAGGAGCCGTCTTCGAGTTCGACCGCGCCCAGTTGCATGGGGGTGGGGAGGGCGGCGAGGAAGGTGCCGAGGGCGGCGGGGGAGAGGAGCCAGCGTTCGCCCTCGATGGTGGTGCCGGATTCGGTTTCGGGGGAACGGGTTACGGCGGGTTTGGGTGGGGTCGTGTCGAGGGCTGCGAGGCGGTAGTGGGGGGAGGTGCGGACGGGGCCGTCCCAGCGGGCGCCGAGGGTGGTGAGCTGGTGTTCCAAGGGCTGGCCGCGGAGGTGGGCGCCGAAGACGATCAACTCCTGGAATGGGGCGATGGTCAAGGGCCACACCGCATCCGGGGCGGACGGCGAATCGGTGAGGAGGGTGGCTATGTCGAAGGCGACGGCATCTTCGAAGGGGCGGGCGAAGACGGTTATGCCGAATCGGGCTTCGGCTGCGGTGCCTGCGGGGACGGCTACGGCGCAGAGGTCGAAGAGGTTGCAGAAGTTGGTGTAGGTGCCGAGGCGGGAATTGACGCCTATCGGGTCGGCGGCCACCTCGGCGATCGTCGGATGGCAGGGGACGGTGGGGGTGAGGAGGGCGTCCGCGCCTGCCAGGCTCGCCATGGCTGTCGCACGGAGGCGGGCGAGTTCGGCTTGATCGGTGGCCAGGCGGTGGGCGGGGAGATCGCGGGCGGCGCTGATGATCGCGCCTACCGTGGGGTCGACCGAATCGGGGTGCTCGTCGACGAATTCGCCTACCGCCGAATACCTTTCGGCCACCAGAGCGCCACCGTAGAGGAGGGTGGCGGCCGCGAGAAAGGGGGCCGGGTCGATTTCGACGATGCGGGCGCCGCGGGCTCGGAGAGTGGCGAGGGTGCGTTCGAATACGCTGTGCCACTCGGGATCCAGGTCGGGGAGATCGCGGAAGATCGCCACCGTAGGATTCGGCGGTGCGCCGAGCCGGACGTCGGCGGGCCACGGGCGGGCGGGAGCGCCCGCCGCCATGACTCCCATTGCGCGACCGGCCAGGTCGAGATCCGCGGCGAAGATGGTGACGCAGTCGTAGGAGCGGCAGGCGGGGACCACGCCTGCCGTGGAGACCACGCCCAGGGTCGGCTTGATGCCGACTATGCCGTGCAGTGCCGCGGGCACCCGGCCGGAGCCCGCGGTATCGGTGCCGATGGCGATATCGGCCTCGCCGTGCGCGACCGCGGCCGCCGATCCGGAACTCGAACCGCCGGAAACGTATCCGGGCCGGACAGCGTTCTCGACCACCCCGTACGGGGAGCGCGTGCCGACCAAGCCGGTAGCGAACTGATCCATATTGGTCTTGCCCACGACCACCGCGCCCGCGGCGCGCAAGGCGGCGACCGCGCCCGCATCCTGTTCCGGCACATAGGCATAGGCGGGACAGGCGGCCGTGGTCGGCAGGCCCGCCACATCGACATTGTCTTTCACCGCCAGCCGCAGCCCGGCCAGCGGACCGGTGGCGAGGGCGGCATCGGCGGCCACCTCATCGGCGGGGCGTCGGTGGATCCACACGGTCATGCTCGGTCCTCCTGCTACGGGGTTACGGTGAGTTCGCCGGTCGCGCGCCACGAATTGCGTTCCGCGGTAAAAGCATCGGACTGGGCGGAGCGGAAATCCGCGATGGACGCCGCATTGTCGGTGAGGAAGCGGCGGTAGTCCGCCAGCCGGAACTCGCCGTCCTCGGCCGAGAGTTCGCCCCGGCCGGCAGCACAGTCGGCGCGCAGGTCCAGCAGCTCCTCGGCGCTGACCGGGTACCAGCTGATGCGATCGAAATACCGCAGCAGCCAAGGATCTTCACCGAGACCGGTGGAGCGGTGATTCCAGACCTGGGTGGTACGGCCCACGAACTGATAGCCGCCGGGACCTTCCATACCGTAGATGCACAGATACGCGCCGCCGATACCGACCGCGTTCTCCGGCGTCCAGGTACGGGCCGGGTTGTATTTCGTGGTGACCAGGCGGTGCCGCGGATCGGTGGGCGTCGCGACCGGCGCGCCCAGGTAGACGTCACCGAGACCCAGCACCAGATACTCGGCCGCGTACACGATGTCGAAGACCTCCTCGACCGTGGCCAGACCATTGGCGCGGCGGATGAATTCGATATTCCACGGGCACCAGGGCGCATCCGCGCGCACCCCGTGCATGTACCGGGTGATGGCCTCCCGCGTCGACGGATCGTCCCAGGACAGTGGCAGGCGCACGGTGCGGCTGGGCACCACGAGTTCGTCGGCGGCCGGCAGATCGGCCTCCACCTCCGCCAGCAGAGCCAGCAGTCGGGCGGTCGGCAGACGATCCGGGTCATGCCGCACCTGCAGCGAGCGGACGCCGGGCGTGAGTTCGGTGATACCCGGTTCGGCGCGGTCCAGCAGTGCCCGGTGCAGGGCGTGCACGCGAGCGCGCAACTCCAGATCCAGTGTCATCTCACCGTATTCGACGAGCAGGCCGTCATTGCCCGCGCGTCGGTAGGTCACCGCGGTATCCGCGGTATCGCGCCGGGCCAGTACGCCGTCGTCACCGTCACCGCCGGAGGACAGCACCACCGGCCAGGACGCCCGCCGCTCCGGCCCGAGGGCGCGCAGCGAGGCCGCGCGATCCGCGCGCACCGGGACGAAGCGCACCGTATCGCCCGGGGTGAGCTGCCCCAGCTTCCAGCGCTCCGCGGCCACCACCGTGACCGGGCAGACGAAACCACCCAGGCTCGGGCCGTCCGGGCCGAGCAGGATCGGGGTGTCGCCGGTGAAGTCCAGTGCGCCGATGGAATACGCGGTGTCGTGGATATTCGACGGATGCATGCCCGCCTCCCCGCCATCCGGGCGCGCCCACTGCGGCTTCGGGCCGGTGAGCCGCACACCGGTGCGGTCGGAGTTGAAATGCACCTCGTAGTCGGACCCGATGATGGTGTCGAAGTCGGTGCGCGTGAAGAACTCCGGCGCACCGTGCGGGCCCTCGGTGACGGCCAGTTCCCAGCGGCGGGTCAGCACCGGCTGATCGTCACCCGGAACGCCGGCGCTCACCCGGCCCGGCGCGCCGAGCGCGAACCCGTCACCGGCGGCGAGCGCCCGGCCCGTACCGCCGCCGAACTTGCCGAGCGTGAAAGTCGCACGGCTGCCCAGATATTCGGGCACGTCCAGGCCGCCCGCGATCAGGATGTAGCACCGCATACCGGGCCCGCGCACCGCGCCGACATCCAGTACGCCCCCGGCGGGCACCAGTGTGGTTCCCCACTGCCGCACCGGTTTTCCGTTCACGGTGACCGGGGTGGGCGCACCCGTGACGCACACCCAGGTCGCGTGCTCGAAGCGCAGCGCCGGACCGCCGAGCGTGCATTCGAGCCCGGCGGCGCCCTCCGGATTACCGAGCGCCCGGTTCCCGAGCCGGAACGACAGATCGTCCATCGGCCCCGACGGCGGCACGCCCACATGCCAGTACCCGACCCGCGCGGGCCAATCCTGCACTGTCGTCTGCATACCCGGCCGCAGCACGTGCACCACCGGATCGGCGGCGGGTGCGGGTAGCGTCACGGGCTGCGGCAGGACGGCGGTCATCGCGTCACCACCATGCGCACCGGGGTGGGATCGAAACCATTGCAGGGGTTGTTGATCTGCGGGCAGTTGGAGACCAGCACCAGGGTGTCGGCCTCGGCGTGGAGCGTGATCTTCTTGCCCGGCGCCGACAGCCCGTCCACGATGCCCAGGGTGCCGTCGGCTTCGACCGGCACATTCATGAACCAGTTGATGTTCGAGACCAGATCCCGTTTGCCCAGCCCCCATTTCATGCCTTCGGCGAGAAAGTTCTCCACGCAGGCATGCTGGTGCCGGGTGTGATGGCCGTAGCGCAGGGTATTGGATTCCTGCGAGCACGCGCCCGCCACGGTGTCGTGATTGCCGACCTCATCGGCCACCACGGTCATGAGCGCCGTGCCGTTATCGGTCAGCAGCACGCTGCCGGTGGTCAGGAAGATATTGCGCTGCGCGGTCACGGTGGCCTGGGCGCTGTAGCGGTCGGTGTGATCGGCGGCCGCGTACAACAGGCAGTCCACCGCCTGATTGCCGTGCAGGTCGATGATCTCCAGCTGCTCCCCGGCCCGTACCACGGCCGACCAGGGCGCGCGGGCGGGAACCGTCTGATCCAGGACGACGGTACGAGTGGTCGCGATCATGCGAAGACCTCCGAAGTGCGTGCGTGCCAATCCCGCTCGGTGTTCTCCACCGCGCGCAGGTATTCCGGATCGGTGTTGTGGACGGCGCCGAGATCCCCGGGCGCGGACCAGGCGACCACATCGAGATCCGTTGGGGGAGTGGGGTCCAGCGGATGCGCGGCATTCGCGATGAGCAGCGTCACCGGCAGGTGGACGAGCAGATCCACCACTGCGCCCGCGCCGGCGCCGCCCGTCGCGGTCAGCCCGCCGTCGGATTCGACGCGCACCCCGCGGAAGAACGACACCGAAGGCCCGATATCGCGCGGTTCCAGACCGTGCTTCGCGCCCGCCATCCGCAGCTGGAAGCGCCCCGCCTCGGATGGCCCGCACAAGGTGTCATGGTGTGCGGAGGAATCGGCGACGATGGTCGCGAGGATCCGGCCCTGATCCGACAGCAGCGGGTGACCGGCGCCGAGATACGCCTGCCACGGCACCTTCACCGTATCGGCCACATTCAGCCGCTCCCAAGGAGATTCGGCGCGGAACAGCAGCAGCTGCGCACAGGCCGACCCGAACGGATCGGACAGCCGCACCCGAGTGCCGCGCGCCAGCACCGCATTCGCATAGCCGCCCGCCGGAATGCGCTGGGCGAAGGTAATGCCCGCGGCCTCGACCCCGGCGGGCTGTTCCGGCCCGCTGACGATCGCCGCGGCGGCCTGGGAGCGGGCGTGCGCTCGCGCACCGGAGGTGTCTGCCGTTCTGGTCATCGATACTCCTCGAGTCGTGGACCTGGTTGTGGCCGAGAGGGATTCGCGGTGGCCTGCGCGCCCCGGCGAGCAGGCCACCGCGGGCCGATTCAGGCCGGTTGGATCGCGAGTTCGGCCGCCGGTGCCCGGCCGGGGGTCACCAGCCGATGCACCACCACGCCCACCAGCACCGTCGCCAGGACGAAGAGCGGTGCGGCCCAGAGCAGCCACCAGCCGCCGCCGGTCGGGGTGTAGACGGCGGCCCGCGGCCAGGCCAGGTTGATCGCCATGGCGATGCCCCACACCACGGCCAGGGCATTGATGGGAATCCCGTAGCGGCCCAGCGCGAACAGCGGCGCGCCGGTCTCGGTGTTCGCGGCGTCGGCGGGCCAGCCCTTGATGCGGCGCAGCAGCAGCGGCACCGTGACCAGCAGATAGGCCAGGTACAGCATGACGATGCAGACGCTGGCCAGGGTGGCGAAGATGGCCGCATTGCCGAGGTTCAGCACCAGTAGCGCGATGCCCAGCACGCCGATCGTCACCGACGGCCACACCGGGGTGCCGAAGCGCGGGTGCACGGCCGCGAGCTGCTTCGCGAACGGCAGCCGCCGGTCCCGCGCCATGGAGAACATGAGCCGCGAGCCCGCGGTCTGAATCGCCAAGGTGCACACCGTGATCGCGCAGGCCACGCAGGCCAGCACCACCTTGCCGGCGGGACTGTCGAGTTTGGCCTCGATCACGTACGCCAGCCCGCCGCTGCTCAGCGACCCGTCGGTCAGGCTCGGGGCGGCCATGAGCGCGCCCAGCAGGATGAGCCCGCCGCCCAGTCCGGACACCGTCAGGGCGGTGAGGATGGTGCGCGGCGCGACCTGGCGCGGATTCCGGGTCTCCTCGGAAAGCTCACCGGCGGAATCGAATCCGACCATCACATAGGCGGCCATCAGGCCGGAGACCAGGAAGGCGGCCCAATACGGTCCGGGCGCCGCGCCCGCGGTGTGCAGCACCACGCCCGGCCCGCGATCGGCATGCGTGAAGAACACCGCGATCACCGCGCATACGCCGACGATCTCGATGGTCACGCCGAGCGAGTTGATGCGTGCCATCCAGTCGATGCCGATCACATTGATGACGGTCGTGATGACCAGCAGGATGCTGCCCAGCAGGACGGCATTGGTGGCGCCGCTGCGCGAGGTGAGATCGCTGTTGCTGCCGATGAGCTGGAAGCCGGACCAGATGGTCGGCAGTACCACTTGCAGGGCGATCGCCGCGGCCGCGGCGGTGACGATCTGGGCGATGATCATCATCCAGCCCGCGAACCAGCCCACCAGTTCGCCGGCCAGCCGGCGCGACCACTGGTAGATGCAGCCCGAGATCGGATAGCGCGCGGCCAGTTCGGCGAAGTTCAGCGCGACCAGGAATTGGCCCGCGAAGACGACCGGCCAGGTCCAGAAGAAGGCGGCGCCGCCGAAGGAGAAACCGAAGCCGAAGAACTGAAAAATCGTGGTCAGGATGGAGACGAAGGAGAATCCGGCCGCGAAGGAGGCATAGCGGCCGAGCTTGCGATGCAGGACGGGCTGGTAGCCGAAGCGGGCCAGATCGGCGCTGTCGGCGGTATCGGAGATGCTCGGCGGTCGGTCGGGGGCTGAAGAGTCGGCGGTGGCAACCATGGCGAATCTTTCGGCGAGCGGTGGAATATCTATCGCTTGAAAGTTTTCCGCGCGCGATCGCTTCGCCGGTGACGCCGATGTATCGGTCCCGTGGCCGGGGGTAACTTCTGCGTTGCCGGTATTTCTATCGAATGACAGAAACCTCACGGGCGGGGCCGAACAGGCACGATGTCCCGATACGCCGGAATGCCGGGTAGGACAGAATGAAGCCCGTGACCCATGCCGGACCCGGTCGTCCCCGCCTCGAACCCCGCCGCCGCGCGGGGCAGACGCCGCGCGCCGAAATCCTCGACGCGGCGGCGGAGCTGTTCACCGCGAACGGTTATGGCAATACCTCCACCCGCGGCATCGCCGATGCGGTCGGCATCCGGCAGGCCTCGCTGTACCACCACTTCGCGGCCAAGGACGACATCCTCGATGCCCTGCTCGCCGAAACCGTCACCACACCATTGGAACTGGCGGAGCGACTGGAAGGCGTCGAGGCGCCCGCCGTCGTGCGGCTGTATGCGCTGACCTGGTTCGACGTCGGCCAGCTATGTGCTTCCCGCTGGAATCTCGGTGCGCTGTACCTACTCCCGGAGCTACGCAGCGATCGCTTCGCGGTATTCCGGGAGCGGCGCGACAAACTGCGTGGGCACTACGAAACACTGAGCCTCGAACTCATGGCCGAGACCGGCGGCACCGCCGTCCCCCGGGCAGAACAGCTACCGTTCCGGCTGGTCGAATCGGTCATCAATATCCGCTCCGACGAGGGCACGGCGCCCGAATACGCCGCCCAGCTCATGCCGGATGCCATCCTGCGGCTGCTCGGCTGGGACGGCGACCTCGCGGCGGCCCGCACCGCCGCCATCGCGCTGATCGACCAGCAGACCTCCGCCGGCTAGGACTTCCCCTTCGACGTACCCCACTTCAAGCCCCAGCCGTAGGCCTGATCGACCGCCATCTTGCCCCAGAAGCGGCGACCCTCCGGCGGCGGGACGAAGCGGCCCTCGCGACGAACCACCAACTCGCCGTTGATGTTCTCGATCAGCGCCAGCACCATCTCGCGCGAATCATCGGTGCAGCCACCCACTTCCATCTCGATCGGCGCCGAATCGCGCGGGTACAGCGTGGCGGTCGCGTGCACGCCGCGGAAATCCTGCGCACCCTCGTAGAGGGACGCGAATACCAGGATGCGCCGGAACCGCGCGGTGTGATCGAGATTGACCGACAGGTTCTCGCCCGACGTGCTCGCACCCGTCCGGTCGTCCTGATCGAGTTCGATGAACGGCGGCTTGTGCAATGAGCCGAAGGTATCCAGGGGGCTGATCGAACCCTTCGAGCCGTCGGTCAGCTCCCAGAAGCAGCACAGGTCCAGATCCAGACCCTTGCCGCCGCGCTTACGGCCGAAGAGGCCACCGGAACTCGGCGCGGTCCAGTTCAGATTCACCCGCATGATGCCGCCGGTGGCGCCGTGCTTGGTCAGTGAGACCGCGGGCGACTCCTTGGTCAGCGAGATCTTCGCCAGATTCACCGCCGGCGCCGGCGGCACGGGCTGCGGTGCGGGTTGCGGAATCGGTTGCGGGGCAGGAGTTTCGTCGACCGAGATACCGAAATCGGTTGCGAGACCGGCCAGGCCGGAGGCGTAGCCCTGGCCGACGGCGCGGAACTTCCAGGCGCCCTGACGGCGGTAGAGCTCGCCGAGCACGAACGCGGTCTCGGAGGTGGCGTCGGTGCTGTCGAAGCGCGCCACCTCGGCGCCGGTGTCGGCGTCGACCAATCGCACGTGCAGCCCGGGCAACTGGGCGAAGGTGCCGCCGTCGGTGGACGCGGCGATCACGATCGTGTCGACCTGCGGTTCCACTCGCGGCAGTTGTACGACGAGCGCATCGGTGACCTGTGCACCGGACTGCTTGCCCAGATGCCGGACCGCGCCCGAGGCGTGCGCCGGCTGATTGTAGAAGACGAAATCACCGTCGGATCGGACCCTGCCGCCGACCAGCAGCAGGGTGGAGGCGTCCGCGTCCGGCACTCCCGGCCCCGCTTGCCACCCCAGTTCGACCCGAACTGTCGCAGCCCCTACCGGTACGTTGGAACCCTTCATCATCGACACGGTTCCCAAAGTAGCCGATCCGGACATTTCGGGCCCTGTCCTTTCCTGGCGCAACCTTCTGGCCTGCACCGGTAACGGCTAGACTCTGTCGAGTTCCGCGTGCCTACACCTTGTGACAGCAAATCTCGAGCACCATGGGTTTGCGCAGCTGTCCTCGACCAGGTTTGGAGCGATAGATGGCGGAAGTGGAGCAGGAACCCGCGATCACCGGCCGCAAGCGGTGGCTCGCCCTGGGCGTACTGGCCCTGGGCCTGTCCATGGTGGTGCTGGACGGCACCATCGTCTCGGTCTCGCTGCCGGTCATCATCGACGACCTGCAGCTGAATTTCACTCAGGCGCAATGGATCACCAGCATCTACGCGGTCGTACTGGCCGCCCTGCTGATCACCGCCGGCCGCCTGGGAGACCGGCTCGGGCGGCGGCTGCTGTTCGCGATCGGTGTCCTCGTCTTCATCGGCGGCAGTCTGCTCTCCGCCGCGGCCACCGGCGCCTGGCCGTTGATCGTGGGCCGCATGGTGCAGGGCCTGGGCGGCGCGTGCGTGCTGCCGGGCACCCTGTCCACCGTCAATGCCCTCTTCCGGGGCCGGGATCGGGTCATCGCCTTCGCGGTGTGGGGATCGGTCATCTCCGGGGTGGCGGCCATCGGCCCGCTGGTCGGCGGTTGGCTCACCACCAGCTATACCTGGCCCTGGATCTTCCTGGTCAATGTGCCGCTGGGCATCGTGGTGCTGATCGGGCTGGTGCTCTTCGTGCCCGAGACCAAGGTGGGCGTCACCGCGCCGGGCCTCGACATCGACGGATTCCTGCTCAGCGCAGCGGGTTTCGCATTGCTGGTGTTCGGGCTCATCGAAGGCCAGACCTACGGGTGGTGGAAACCGTTGCGGGAGTTCCCGTTCGCCGGCTTCACCTGGTCGCGCACCGCGTGGGTATCGCCCATTCCGGTACTGCTGCTGCTCGGCGTGCTGGCCTTGTTCGCCTTCGTGCGCTGGGAGATACACCGCAATCTGGTGCAGCGCTCGGCGCTGCTGGATCCGAAGTTGTTCTCCATTCCGGGTTTCCGCTGGGGCAATATCACCGCCTTCGCGGTCGCGCTGGGGGAGTTCGGGCTGCTGTTCGTGCTGCCGCTGTTCATGGTGAACGTGCTCGGGCTGACCACACTGCGCGCGGGCGTGGTGCTGGCGGCCATGGCGCTGGGCGCTTTCCTGGCCGCCGGTATCGCCGAGGGCCTGGTGCGGAAGATCGGCGCGGTGCGGGTGGTGCAGCTCGGACTCGCGTTCGAGGCGGTCGGGGTGGCCATCGCCGCATTGGTGCTGACACCGCACATGTCCGAATGGTGGCTGGCGCTGGTGCTGGTCTGCTACGGCATCGGGCTCGGTATGGCGTCCGCGCAACTGACAGGCACGGTCCTGGCCGATGTCCCGCCCGCCCAGTCCGGGCAGGCGTCCGCGACGCAGAGCACCGTGCGGCAGGTCGGTTCGGCCTTCGGCATCGCGCTGATCGGTGCGCTGCTGTCGGGGGCGCTGGGGCATGCGCTGCCGCACCGGCTGCAGTCGGTGCACGACCTCTCCGCGCGGAATGCCGACACCATCGCCACCGCCACGCGGGAATCCGCCGGTGGCACCATCACGGTGGTGCGCCGGCACGACGGCGCCACCGCCGTCGTGGACGCGCTCTGCCGCGGTTTCACCGACGCCACCCGGACCACCCTGCTGGCCGCCGCGATCTTCCTGCTGCTGGGATTGGCTGCGGCGACGCGGATTCCGATCAGTGCCGCCATCCCCGCCGAAGAGTCCTGACGGTCAGTCGATGAGGCCCAGGTCCCGGACCCGCTGGAACACCAGCAGCGAACCGGGGGCAACGTGCGGCATGGCCGCGTATTCGGCGAGCGTGAACCAGCGGAGTTCGGCGATCTCGCCGGAGGCGCTGGGCTCGTCGGCGAGTTCGCCCAGATAGCAGGTCATGTGCAGGCGGGTGCCCGCCGGATGCCCGTACGCCTCGGCCTCGAACACGCCGAGTTCGGTGACGGCCGTGGCCGCGACGCCGAGTTCCTCGCGAATCTCCCTGTGCAGCGCGGTTTCCGGGGTCTCGCCCGGGTCGATCTTGCCGCCCGCCATGTAGAAGACATCCTTGCCCGTGGACCGGGTCTGGAGCAGACGACGATCCCGGATATGTGCCAGCGCCGCGGTGCGAATCACCCGATCCACCCTAGCCAGGACTATCGGTCCACCGGTCGCCGGGGCTTTTCAGCTGGTGGGCGGAGCGATCCGCCAATGCCGCTGCAGGGCGTCGGCTATCTCCGGGAGAATGACCACCGGAATGCGCTGCTGCCGCAGCATGGTCCGGATCTCGTTGACCTGCTCGCGCTTGCGATGGTCGTAGGCATTGGCGATCGGGCGCACCACCGGCGGAATCGACAGCAGCACCAGCTCCTGATGCGGCTCGTCGCCACCGTTGAGATCCAGCGCCAGCGACCACCGCGCGTGCTCGTCCAGCGCGAACCGGCCCGCCACCACCCGATCCCAGGCGATGGTCGAGGTCGCCCACGGCGTCCGGCGCACGATCGACTGCTCCGACAGCAGCACTCCGTCCCGCCCGAACAGCGCGAACATCAGCGCGATACCTACCACCACCCCGATCGCGATGCCCGTGAAGATCCGGTTCAGCCCGAACACACCCACGATCACGCCGCCGATCAGCACGGCCAGCAGCAGCCCGGCGCTGCCGTACCAAGCAGCTCGCCGTCCCGGCACCACCCCTGCCCGAACCATCGTCCTCCGACCTCCACAACGCGACTGCCGGACACCGTACCCGCCGGTCGGCTACCGCGCCCGGATTGCCGCCGACCGGGCTAGGCCCGCGCGGTCCCGAACTGTTCGCGCAGCACGAAACGCTGCACCTTCCCGCTCGGCGTCTTGGGCAACTCCGGCAGGAAATGAACGCGCCGCGGATAGACGTGCGCGGCGAGCTTCTGCTTCACCAGCTGCTGCAGGTCCGCGACCAGCGCATCGTCCGGCGTCGTGCCCGGCGCGGCCACCGCGACCGCGATCAGCACCTCGCCGCGCAATTGATCCGGCACCCCGATGACGGCCGCCTCCGAGATCGAATCATGGCTGGTGAGAACGCTTTCCACCTCGAACGGGCCGATGCGGTACCCGGCCATCAGAATCACATCGTCATCGCGGGAGGCGAAGGTGAAGTAGCCCTCGGCATCCCGGGCCGCCACATCGCCGGTGACATACCAGCGGCCGTCGGTGGTGAACCGCGCGGCACTGCGTTCGGGCGCATCGCGATAACCGCGGAAGGTGAGCAGCGGACTGTCCGTCGCGATCGCCACCCGGCCGGATTCGCCGACCGCGGCGGGCGCATCGGACTCCAGGCCCAGCACCTCGACCGTGTACCCGGGCATGGGCCGGCCCATCGACCCCGTCTTGAGCTCGCCGACCAGATCCGGATGCCAGGCATTGACCACCGTCATACCGGTCTCGGTCTGCCCGTAGTGATCCCGGATCTCCACGCCCAGTACCTGTTTCGACCAGGTGATCACATCCGGTGTGAGCGGCTCACCCGCCGAGGACAGCCGCCGCAACACCAGGCCTTCCGGTTTCGGGCTGTGGCGCAGTGCGCGGAAGACCGTCGGCGCGGCAGCGAAATTGGTGACCCCGAACTCGCACAGCACCCGCCAGGTCAAGGCCGGATCGAACGGGGCGCACAACAGCAGGCTGCGCCGCCCCACGGCCATGGGCGCGAGGATCGCCATATAGAGCCCGTACGCCCATCCGGGATCCGCGATATTCCAGAACACATCGCCGTCGGCGTAATGAATGCCGTACTCGAGATACATGACCACCCCGGCCATGCCGCCCAAGCGCATGGGCACCGCCTTGGGCGTCCCGGTGGTGCCGGAGGTGAACAGTTCCACCAGCACGCCGTCCCCGCCGATGGCCACCGATTCCGGTGCCGGGCCGGTGTTTTCGAGCAGCTCGGCGAAGGCGATATCGTCACCGTCCGCCGCGCCGGTGGTGATGACCCGCCACTCGCGGTCCGCGGGCAGGTCCGCGCCGGGGGCCAGCTTGGCCCGCTGCCCGGCATCGGTGATGACGAACTTGGTTCCGTTCCCGGTGACCCGCATGGCAATCGCGCCGGGCGCGAAGGCGGTGAACAGCGGGACATGCACCGCCCCGATCCGCCACACGGCCAGCAGCGCCACCACCAGCTCCTGCGACTTCCCCATCAGCGTGGCGATGCGATCACCCTCGCGCACACCGAGTTCCAGCAGGGCGGCCGCGACTCGCTCGGAGCGCTCACGCAATTCACCGAAGGTGAGGTCCGCGCTGCTCAGATCGGACTGGATGAAGGTGAAGGCCACCGCCTCCGCCGGATGTCGATCGCACAGCAGCTCGGCCGCATTCGCGTCGGCGGCACCGTACTCGGCGCGCAGTTGCTCGGCTCGTTGGATCGGGCTCGTCATGCATACCTCCACTCAACCTGCGACCGACTATTGACGCTTCGTCAGTAGTGCGTCAAGAGGTTCGAGATTTGCAATCAGTGGCCTCGGCTCAGGCGGTAGACATCCATGATCCAGCCCTTGCGCTCCCGCAGCGCGGCGCGGCGCCGCACGATCCGCTGTTCGACCACGCGCAACGGGCCTTCGACGATCACCTCATCGGGCATCCCGACGTAGGCGCCCCACCAGATGTAGACGTCATCGCCGGGCACTTCCGTGAACGAGCAATCCCCGTCCAGCATCACCACCGTCGACTGCCCGGCGGTCAGCCCTTCCTCGCGCAGCTTGCGGCCCGTGGTGATGTGCAGCGGCTCGCCGATCTCGTGCAGCACCATGCGATGCGCGGCCGCCAGCGCCTGCACGCTGGTGATGCCCGGAATCACCCGGTATTCGAAGGTGATCCGCTCGCGTTCGAGCACTCGCTCCACGACGCGCAGCGTGCTGTCGTACAGCGCCGGATCACCCCACACGAGAATGCCGCCGACACCCTCGGTTTCGGCGAACGCCTGTTCCAGCAGGGCGGCGCGCCGCTCGTGCCAGTCCTCGACCACCGATTGGTATGCGGCATCCGCGCCGGTGCCCGGGACGGTCCGATCGCGCGGCGGATCGGCGATCTCCAGCACCTGGTGCGGTTGCCCGGCGTGCGCGGCGAGAATCGCGGCGCGCACATCCACCAGTTCCTGTTTCTCGGCCCCCTTGCCGATTACGAAGAACGTGTCTACCTGCTGCAATGCCTTGACGGCCTGCAGCGTCAGCTGGTCCGGGTCCCCCGCCCCGATTCCGATCACATATAGCTTCCGCACGGTGCGTAAGCTTGCCAGGCGTGGATACGGCCCGAGATACCCAGTACGAGGACCTGCTCCGACTGGTGCTGGAGTCCGGCACGCCGAAGGCGGACCGGACGGGCACCGGCACCCGCAGCATCTTCGGTCATCAGCTGCGCTACGACCTGTCGCAGAGCTTCCCGCTGATCACCACCAAGAAGGTGCACCTCAAATCGATCGTGTACGAGCTGCTGTGGTTCCTGCGCGGCGACTCCAATGTGAAGTGGCTGCAGGACAACGGCGTCACCATCTGGGACGAATGGGCCGACGCCAATGGTGAGCTGGGACCGGTCTACGGCGTGCAGTGGCGCTCCTGGCCGACCCCCGACGGCATGCACATCGATCAGATCGCGCAGGTGCTGCAGACGCTGCGCACCAACCCGGATTCGCGCCGCATGATCGTGTCGGCCTGGAACGTGGCCGATCTCGACAAGATGGCGCTGGCCCCCTGCCACGCCTTCTTCCAGTTCTATGTGGCCGACGGCAAGCTGTCCTGCCAGCTCTACCAGCGCAGCGCGGACCTGTTCCTGGGCGTGCCGTTCAATATCGCCAGCTATGCGCTGCTCACCCTGATGGTGGCGCAGCAGACCGAGCTACAGCCCGGCGAATTCATCTGGACCGGCGGCGATGTGCACATCTACGACAATCACGTGCAACAGGTGCGCGAGCAGCTGAGCCGGGAGCCGTATCCGTTCCCGCAGCTGCATCTGCGGCCCGCGCCCTCGCTGTTCGACTACGCGTACGAAGACGTGGAACTCGGTGGCTACCAGCATCATCCGGCGATCAAGGCTCCGGTGGCCGTGTGAGCCGTACCGTAGGGCTGATCTGGGCGCAGACACCGGACGGAATCATCGGGCGGGACAACACCATTCCGTGGCGGGTGCCCGAGGATATGGTGCATTTCAAGGACGTCACCTGGGGCTACCCGGTGGTGATGGGACGGCGGACCTGGGATTCGCTGCCGCCGCGGTTCCGGCCGCTGGCGGGGCGCCGCAATATCGTCGTGACCCGGCAGGCCGACTGGTCCGCCGACGGGGCGGAACGGGCGGGCTCGCTGGAAGAGGCGCTGGAACTCAGCGGCGACGGGACGGTGTGGGTCGCCGGTGGCGGTGAGATCTACCGGGCCGCAATGACTTTCGCCACCGAGCTGATGGTGACCGAAGTGGACGCGGACATCGACGGGGATTGCCACGCGCCGGCCATCGGCCCGGAATGGCGCGCCGATGGGGATCCGTGGCGGGAGTCCGCGAAGGGTATCCGCTACCGCTTCCTCCGTTATCGCCGCGCCTCTCCGGGCTAGAGGTAAGAGCGGGCGATAACGCCGACATTCCGCGTTGCAGTAAATCCTGCACACGCGCACCCGAAACGGCCGATCCGCCGGGAGGTGTCCGGCATACTCACGGATACCCCGGCGAAAGGCAGTCCATGGACAAGAAATCGCTGACCGCGGTTGCTCGCCAGCAACTGAAGCAAGCGTCGACCGCCTCGAGCGGGCGTAGTTCGTTGACCATCTACGGGGGTCACACGCACAGCTTGCGGCAGACCGTGATCGCGCTGACCGCGGGTCAGACGCTGGCCGAGCACGAGAATCCGGGCGAGGCGACCGTGGTGGTGCTCAGCGGTGTGCTCGTGCTGATCAGCGGCACCAATGAGTGGAAGGGCTCGGCGGGCGATCTGATCGTGATCCCCAATGCCCGGCACAGTGTGAAAGCCATCGATGACGTGGCGTTCCTGCTGACGGTTGCCAAGTAGGTCCCCGGCGATGACGGTGGACACGGGGCGACCGGGCGTCCAGTCCACTTGCGTCGCACTCTAGGCTGGAGCCCATGGGTGAGCCGCAGCCGATCCTCGAGCCCCTCACGCCGGCCGCGATCTTTCTCGTCGCCACCATCGACGAGGGCGGTGAGGCAGCCGTCCGCGACCTGCTGGCCGAACTGCCGGGCCTGCGCCGCTCGGTCGGATTCCGGGTACCCGGCTCCGGACTGGTCTGTATCACCAGCATCGGCGCCACGGCCTGGGACCGCCTCTTCACCGGACCCAAACCGGCTGAACTCCACGAGTTTCCGGGTTATCAGGGGCCGCAGCACCAGGCGCCGGTCACGCCCGGCGACCTGCTGTTCCACATCAAGGCCGAAACCCAGGACGCCTGCTTCGAACTCGCCATGACCATCGGCGACCGGCTGGCGGGGGCGGCGACCATCGTCGACCAGACGGTCGGCTTCCGCTACTTCGAACAGCGCGATCTGCTCGGCTTCGTGGACGGCACCGAGAATCCGGAGGGTCAGCTCGCCGTCACCTCGGGACTCATCGGCGAAGAAGACGCCGAATTCGCCGGTGGCAGTTACGTGGTCGTACAGAAGTACCTGCACAATCTCGGCGACTGGCGCGGCATCTCGGTGGAGGAACAGCAGCGCGTCATCGGCCGCACCAAACTCGACGACTACGAACTCTCCGATGCGGACAAGCCCGCGAATTCCCATGTCGCGGTGAACGATCAGGACGACAACGGCACCATCGTGCGCGCCAATATGCCCTTCGGCAGCGTCGCGGACCAGGAGTTCGGCACCTACTACATCGCCTACGCCGCGAGCCCGTCCATTCCGGATCTGATGCTGCGGCGCATGTTCCTCGGCACCGGCGAGGCCGACTACGACCGCATCCTGGACTTCTCCACCGCCGTCACCGGCACCCAGTTCTTCACCCCGCCCGCGGGATTCTTCGACGCACTACCGGCCGCGCCCGCGCCGGCGGCGCAGGAATCCGTGTCCACGAACGGTACTGCGTCCGCGAACGGCGCAGGGTCCCCGAACGGCCTCGCGTCCGGGGACGGTTCGCTCGGCATCGGCACGTTGAAAAGGAGCTAACGCATGAACAACCTCCATCGCGAACTCGCGCCGATCACCTCCGAGGCGTGGTCGGCCATCGAAGAGGAAGCCACCCGAACCTTCAAGCGGCACATCGCCGGACGGCGCGTGGTCGATCTGTCCGGGCCGCACGGCACCGACTACTCCGCGGTCGGCACCGGCCGCCAGCAGAGCATCGCCGCGCCCGGCGAGGGCGTGCAGGCCCGGCAGCGCGTGGTGGTCCCGCTGGTGGAATTGCGCGTCCCGTTCACCCTCTCGCGCGATGAACTCGACAATATCGAGCGCGGCGCGCAGGACGCGGACCTGGAGGCGGTGAAGGACGCGGCCAAGAAGATCGCGTTCGCCGAGGACCGCGCCATCTTCGAAGGCTATGCGGCGGCGGGCATCGCGGGCATTCGCAGCAGCAGCTCCAACCAGCCGATCAAGCAGCCCGGCGACCCGCGCCTCGCACCCGAGGCGGTCGCGCAGGCCCTGTCCGAGCTGCGGCTCGCCGGCGTCGACGGCCCCTATTCGGTGCTGCTGTCCGCCGACCTCTACACCGCGGTCAGCGAGACCTCCGACCACGGCCACCCGATCCGCACCCACATCGAGCGCCTCATCCCCGACGGCGAGATCATCTGGGCCCCGGCCATCGACGCCGCCTTCGTACTCTCCACCCGCGGCGGCGATTTCGATCTGCAGCTCGGGCAGGACCTGTCCATCGGCTACCTCTCGCACGACGCCGAATCCGTCCAGCTCTACTTCCAGGAGAGCCTGACCTTCCTCGTCTATACCGCCGAAGCCGCGGTGGCGCTGGAGGTCTGAGCCTGCTAGGCCCGGGCCTTCTCGTTCCGGTAGGCGCGGACCCGCTCGCGATTACCGCAGGTGGCCGATGAGCACCAGCGGCGCGGGCGGCCGCCACCGGAGGTGACGAAGACCGTGCCGCAGGTATCGGCCTCGCACTGATGCAACCGGGCCCGCTCGGGTCCGGTGAGCAGATCCACCGTGTCCCGGGCGATTTCGGCCAGGACGTCGTTGCGGGTTTCGGGACCGGCTGCCAGGTGGTAGCCGGTTTTCTTGTCCCACAGTAGTTTCCGCTGCGTTGCCGATCGGGCCGCGGCGGTGTTCAGCGTGCCCAGGGCGGCGTCGGCGGGGCGCCGATCGGTGGCGGCGGCCGCGACCGCTTCGTAGATCGCTTCGCGCAGTGTGCGAGTGGCGTCGAGATCGGCTTCGGTGCACTGCCCGGCGGTCAGGCCCTGGGACGTCAGCCAGGCGCCGAGTGCGCCGGGATCGGTCAGGGTCTCCACCGGGCTGTCGGTGAGCCGTTTGCGCAGGGTCGCCACCAGGGCCAGGCCGGGGCGTTCGGTAGCGGTCATGAACTTACCTCCTGTAATGGATTGACACATTACATCATCGAGGGGTAGTAATGATACGAATCATTACCGATCCGATTCGGAGCCGATACCAATGCCTTTCGCTCGCTTCACCATCGCCGCCACCGACATCACCCCCGAGGTACAGGCCGCCCTGGCCTCCGGCGTCACCGCACTGCTGGAGAAAGATCTGCTCAAGGAACCCGAAGTCACCGTCGTGCACGTGAACCTGGTTCCGGCCGACCGCTGGTTCGTCGCCGCGAGCCGGATCGAACAGGTGACCGGCGCGCATCTCGAGGTCAGCATCACCGCGGGCACCAATACCGCCCAGGAGAAGGCCGCCTTCATCGAAGACGCCTACGAGTTGCTCGCCGAACAGCTCGGGGCGCTGCCCGCCGCCGCGTATGTCGCGCTCTACGAGCTCGACGGCGAGAGCTACGGCTACAACGGCGTCACCCAATTGGCGCGGCGCCGGATGGACCCGGCTGAAAAGGACTGATATCGCCCGTTGGACAGGCCTCGGCGATTGTCTCTACAGTCGCCGAGGAACGGGTAATCGGTCCGGCAGTGGCGTTGCCCCTGAGGTTTCGGAGGGTGGCCTGGTGGACGCCGTGGTCGGTGAGTCCTTTGCCGGATACCTGATCGAGGATGTGCTGGGCCGGGGCGGCATGGGCACCGTGTACCTGGCCCGGCATCCGCGGCTGCCGCGGCAGGTGGCGATCAAACTGCTCAACCGGGAGGTCTCGGCCGATCCGGAGCTACGGGCGCGCTTCGAGCGTGAGGCGACGGTCATCGCGCGCCTGGACCATCCGTGCATCGTGGCGGTGCAGGACCGCGGCATCGACGACGGGCAGCTGTGGCTCGCCATGCAGTACATCCACGGCACCGACCTGAGCCGGCTGGACTTCCGGGCCCTCACCGTGGGCCGGGCCCTGCGCATCATCGGTGAGATCGCCGCGGCCCTGGACTACGCGCACGGCCAGGGCGTCCTGCACCGCGACGTCAAACCCGCGAACATCCTGCTGGCCGCGCCCGAAGCCGGCCGCGCCGAACGCGCCGTCCTCACCGACTTCGGCATCGCCCGCCTGCTCGCCTCCACCACCCACCTCACCTCCACCGGAACCTTCGCCGCCACCCTGGCTTACGCCTCGCCCGAACAACTCTCCGGTGCACAGGTCGACCACCGCTCCGACCAATACTCCCTGGCCTGCACCCTCTACACGCTGCTCGCCGGTCACTCGCCCTTCGACGCCCCCGATCCGGGCCGCGTGGTCGCGGGCCACCTCACCGAACCCGTTCCGCCCCTGCACCGCCCGGACGTACCCCCGAACCTCGAGGCGGCCCTCGTCCGCGCCATGGCCAAGCAGCCCGGCGAAAGATTCGGCGGCTGTGGAGAATTCGCCACGGCCGCCCTGACCGCATTCCACCACCCCGCCCGCAGCCCTGCTCCCGGTTCGCTCGAACCGCCTACCCGCGCCCTGGATCCGCGCGCCGGCGTTCTCGGCCCGACCCGAGTCGCGCGGCCGGAGAACGCCCTCCCTGACAAGCCGGATTCGGTGCGGCGCAATCGATCCGACGGAACCGGTTCCGGCATCGCGAACGCGGCGTGGTCCACGCGAGCAAGCGGTTCCAGGCCCGGCGGAACGGATGCGCCGCGCCCCGGGGCGGCCGATAATTCGACACCGGATGGGAGAGCCGTACGTGGCGAGGTTTCCCGCCCCGGCGGGCTGCCGCCGATGCGACCCGATATGCCGCAGTCGGCGCGCGCGGATATGCCACAGTCGATGCGCGCGGATACGCCACAGTCGGCGCGCGCGGATATGCCACAGGCGGCACGCGCGGACATGCCGTGGCCGCGAGCCGATGGGCCGTGGCCGCGCCAAAGCGGATATTCCGGCGAGGCGGCGCCCACTGCCATGGATGGTGGCTTCGCGGAAGGGAATTCGGGTCGGCAGCGCGGGTGGCCGACCGCAGAGCCGACCGTGAAGCCGGCCGGGGCCGGCGCCGCCCTGGTCGCCGGCCTGCTGTCGCTGCTGCTCGGTGCGCACTTCGCCTATCGAGCGCGGCAGCCGCTCAGTGAGGTGCGCTGGTTCGTGCAGAACCGTGCCGGGCGCCTCATCGATCCGCCGGTCGCGAACCACCTGCTGGTGCCCGCCGGCCTGCTGGCGCTCACCGCGGCCTTGCTGATCCTGGGCGCGGTGCTGCTCTTCGCTCGCCGCCGGTTGGGCCGTTGGCTGTCCATCCTCGGATCCCTGTCCGCGCTCACCTTCTGCTCGGTCGGCATCTTCGTCTTCCCGCAGTGGCACGACCCCGAATACGGGGCTGTTTTCGTCGCCTCCCTGGTAGTCCTCGGCGCGGCCTCCACCACTCCGGTCATTCGCTGGCTCGCCGCGGGACGCGCCTTGCGAACGCGGTGAGACAGCAGCGACCGGGAACTCGTGGTGGCGAAACGCCGTGCAGCCCTCCACTAGTTCCCGGTCGGCGACACTTCAGATCAGCGGTACTGGGTGGCCATCCGGAACTGCCGCATGTCGCGCTGTTCGACGGACAGTGCGGCTCACCGGAAGATCAACCCGCTGTGGCCACCTGACCGCCGACACCGCACAGCCGAGTTGAGGGCGTTTCATCCACCGCCGTCAGCGGATTCCAGCAGGCCGACGATCACACCTTGATGCAAACTGGAGCCCGTGGTGGAGGATCCGATCGAGCTGGAGAGCTAAGCGCGGGCAGTTGTTGTCGCAGTCGAGTGAGCTCCGTCGCGCGGTCGCGAAATTGTCCGACGGGTATGCGGCTGGCGATGCAATGGAGAGAGCTGCCCAGTACACGGCCCCTCAGTCACCTCATTTGGGGACCGGTATTACGAACTTCTGCAACGCCAACTCGGTGGTGTCCTTTCGGCAGTCCATCGCGCGGTTGGGCAACTCCGTGTCCTTCGATAGGGGCGAGGCGACGAAACAGTTCCATCCGCCAGTGGTCGTGAACTCGATGTCGAACGATTTCACCTGGGTGTATGCCTCGGCCAACGCCGCATCGGCAGCACCGCAGGTGATGGAACCGTGCACGACCGTTGGCAGATAATCCGAAGCGTAGAGCGCGAGCCATTGCTGGGCCGGGGTGCCCGAGGGATCGAAGGCTCCGCAATTGTCACCTCGGGCAACCACCACACTGGGGGCTTTTGCCGATGGCACACGGGCGAGCGGGCTGGGGGACGGCTGGGGAGATTGACGTTCCGCCATGAAATGAATGACCAGCCCGATGCCGACCACGATCGCCACTACGCTCACCGTTACACCCACCTTGGTCCAGCTGATGGCCCTGCTCGTGTTCACTGACCTGCGATTCAGGATATCCCCCCAACCGTGAAGTACTCGACGCCTTCAGCGGCGGGCGTACTGGCATATCTGTCGTCTTTACCGAGGTTGAGCCACTTACCGCCAGGATAGGTGTCTGGGTATGGCGAAGGGTCGGAGCCTCCATTGGGGTCGTCGCCGTTTTTGAGGTTGAACCCCCACGGGTTGTCCACCAGTGCCCAATAGGTGCCGTCTTCGTCCCGGTGCATGCTTACCACGTCGTAGACATGGTTGTTCGAAAGACCATATTTATGCGGATCCACTCCGACGGGTGTGGTCGACGTGCCGACGTCCATCACCACGGGCTTCCCGTCGTCCACCTGCGCCATCACACTTGACAGGCCCTGGCTTATCGGACCGGCGTCCCACGCCACCGTCGCTTGGCCCGTCATAGCTCGAAGTCCATCCCATCCAAACCCGCCATGGTTCAGCACGTTTAGGCCGTCCTGCATGGCTTTCGGACTGTCGGCATCGGTTCCGCTCTGGATCCTGGCCTCTGCGGCTTCGAGCACTGCAGGCCAGAGAACGGTCTGCGGCGGATGCTGCTGCAAGATCGCCTGCACGTCAGCCAACGAGACATCCACATCGTGATTGTGGCCTTTGAAGTCGTTGATACTCACGTCATAACCGCCGGTGCCATCCGAGTGAATCATGTTGTTGATGTACCCCGATTTTCCGAGTGTGTCGGCGACTGATGCCTCGGCGGCGTCGAAATAACAGTCGCCGATACTGCCCTGCATGACATCACGCGAGTGTGGTCGGTTGTCTTTGGGATCGAACAGTGGCGGTAGCGGCGCGTTCGGCGCATCCTGATGCATCGGTCCATCAATCGAACCCGCAGTCGCAGGTGACGCCATCTGCCTCGTGAATTGGGGTGTACCTGCACGGATCATTCCGGCGGGGTCGAATCCCCGCCCGTCCAAGGCATGCATGGTTCGGTCGAGTACTCGAGCAATGGCCGTGTTGACGCCGATGTGCGGCACGAGCCCCGTGGGAATGTTGTTGAGGTGTGGTATCAGTCCGAAGGCTCTGGGCGTGGTCACGATATCTACTTCCGGTGAGCGATGTTCGCATTGAGAAAGACGGTCTGAGCGAGCCTGGCAGGCAGCGCCGCGACTTCTGAAAAATATCACCGCCGACATAGCCGGATTGTCGATCGCCCAACACGGTTTGATCTGCGGCGCAACAGTAATGAAGGGCGTGCCTGTGCCACCTGCGGCGGCGTGAGCTGCAGGCAGAGTGCGACGACAGGCCGTATCTGACACAGCTCCTAGCCGTGAACGCACCTACCTACCGCCCGGCGGTAGCTCCTTGTTGTCACCAGATGCAGACCACATTTGACACAAATACGACTGGGCTCGGTGCTGCTCTTCGCCCGCCGCCGGTTGGGCCGGTGGCTGACCATCTTCGGAGCCCTGTCCGCGCTGACCTTCTGCGCGGTCGGCATATTCCTCTTCCCACAGTGGCACGACGTCGAGTATGAGGCCGTCTTCGTCGCCTCGCTCGTGGCTCTCGGTGCGGCCTCCACCACCCCGACCATTCGCTGGCTCGCGGCGGGCCGCGCTCTGCGCCGTAGGTGATCGTCCAGCTCGCGGCGTTCGGAACCAGCGGGTGTCGGCGGGCCACGCTAGGGTGGGGTTGTGAGATCCGCCCTGGTCAGAGGGTATGGGGTGGATGACTCGGGAACCGGGAGGAGATCCCCTTGCCTGAATTGCCGGAGATCGTGGCGCTCGAGCAGTTTCTGGCCGAGCATGCGGTGGGTGCCGTTGTCGGGCGGGTGGATGTCGCGGCGCTGAGTGTGCTGAAGACCTTCGATCCGCCGGTCACCGCGCTGTCGGGGCGGGACGTGACCGGGGCGGGGCATTGGGGGAAGCATCTCGGGCTGGAATGCGATGGGCTCTGGCTCATTACGCATCTGTCGCGGGGCGGGTGGCTGCGGTGGATCGATGAACCCGGGGCGGCGCCGCCCAAGCCGGGGAAGGGACCACTGGCCTTGCGGGTGCATTTCTTCACCCCGGAAGGAGCCACCCCGGCCTTCGACCTGACCGAGGCGGGGACCAAGAAGCGGCTGGCGGTGTGGGTGGTGGCGGATCCGCTGACCGTGCCGGGGATCGCGCGACTGGGACCGGACGCCATGGCGGTGAGCGAGCCCGAGTTCGCGGAACTGCTGGGCGGCACCTCGCAGCGGGTCAAGAACGCGCTCACCGATCAGACCGTGCTCGCGGGCATCGGGAACGCCTACTCCGACGAGATCCTGCACACGGCCAAGATGTCGCCGTTCGCCACGGCCTCGGGCCTGGACGCCGCGCAGCTCGCGCGGCTGTATTCGGCCATGCGAGCGACGCTCTCGGATGCCATTCAGCGGTCGGTGGGGCAGGATGCCGCCCGGCTCAAGGGCGAGAAGCGTTCCGGCATGCAGGTACACGCCCGCACCGGGCTACCGTGCCCCGTCTGCGGGGATACGGTGCGCGAGGTCTCCTTCGCGGACAAGTCCTTCCAGTACTGCCCCACCTGCCAGACCGGCGGCAAGATCCTGGCCGACCGGCGCATGTCGCGCCTGCTCAAGTAGCGCGCGGACATTCGCCGGCCGGTGCGCTAATCGCTCAGGGCGGCAACCAGATCCTGGAACACCGGTGACTTGTACAGCGTGGTCAACGGCATGGTCACCGCGTTCTTGGTGAGCTCGTTGCTCAAATGGATGGCGGCCAGCGAGTTACCGCCGGACAGGAAGAAGTTGTCCTCCGGCCGCGGCTCGTTGCCCAGCACCTCGCTCCAGGCGGCCGCCAGAATCGACTGGGTCGCGGAGACTTCGGCCACTACCGGCTCGTCGGCCGGGCTCGGGTCGGCGGGGGTCTCGCCGAGCTGCGGGACCGGCAGTCGCGCGACATCGACCTTGCCATTGGTGGTGAGCGGAATCGACTCCACCACCGTGTAACTCGCCGGATGCATGTACGAGGGCAGCGTGCGGGCGATGGCGCCGCGCAGCTCGGCCGTATTCGCCTCGGCGCCCACCACGTAGGCGTCCAGCCGGAGCGTGCCGAACCGGCCGCCCGCCGCGCACAGCACGGCCGCGTCCCGGATACCCGGGTAGCGCATGATGCTGTTGCGGATCTCGTCCAGCTCGATGCGATAGCCATTGATCTTGACCTGGTGATCGATGCGCCCGAGATGTTCCAGCGTGCCGTCGGCGCGGATCCGGCCCAGATCACCACTGCGATACCAGCGCCGCCCGTCGCTCCCGGCCACGAACTTGGTCGCCGTCAATGCCGGTTTGCCCGAGTAGTAGAGCGCGAGACCGGCTCCGGCCACATGGATCTCGCCCGGGAAGCCCGGCGGGGCGGGCCGCAGATCGGGGCCCATGACCGCGTAGTGCCAGCCCGGGATGGCACGGCCGACCGCCCGCGGTGCGTGCAGCGCAATGTGTTTGCTCACCGTCTGCACGGTCACGTGCACGGTGGTCTCGGTGATGCCGAACATGTTCACCAGCCGGCAGCGCCGCTCGGGATAGCGGTCCAGCCAGGCGGAAGCACTCGCCGCCTGCAGGGCCTCGCCACCCAGAATCACCAGCCGGAGCTCGTCCAGCAGCGGGGCCGACGCATCATGGTCGACCAGATGCGTGAACGCCGAAGGGGTTTGGCTGAGCACGGTCACGCCCGCACTGCGCAGCAAGGCATGGAATCGGGCGGGATCCCGCGCCGTGTCCTTGGCCACCACCGCGGCCGTGCCGCCGGTGATGAGCGCGCCCCAGATCTCCCACACCGAGAAATCGAATGCGGGCGAATGGAATACGCTCCACACGTCGTTCTCGGTCAGCGCGCATTCGACGGCGAGCGCATCGATCAGCGCCAGCACGCTACCGTGCGCGATCACGGTGCCCTTGGGGCGACCGGTGGTGCCCGAGGTATAGATGGCATAGGCGGGCGCCTGCCCGGACAGACCTCGGGGCAGGGTGACCGCCGGGGCCTCTGCTTCGATCAGTGCCGAGAGGCCGACCGCGCGCACGGAATCCGGGAGTGAATCCAGCAGTTTCGCGTCGACGACGGCCACCCGCGCGCGGGAATCCTCGATGATGTAGGTCAGGCGGTCGATCGGAAACTCGATATCGACCGGAACATACGCGCCGCCGCACTTCCAGATGCCGAGCATCAGCGCGAACAGGCCGGCGGACTTCTCGGCCGCCGTCACCACGAAATCGCCCGGGCGCACACCGAGTGTCAGCAATCCCGCCGCGATGCGATCGGACAGTTCATCCAGCGCCCGGAACGTCGTCGCGTCCGTTCCGTGCAGCACGGCGATCGATTCCGGGCGGGCGGCGGCATGCGCGGCGACGCGCTGTTCTATCCGGCCGGATACCGTGGCGTGCTGCCCGATCTCCAGCGGAATCGTCGCGGAGTCAGTGGAATACGTGATGTCCCGGATGGTCAGCTCCGGACCGGCCGCTCGAATCTGCTGGTAGACGAGCCCGGTCACCTCGGCGAGCTGATCGAGGTAATCGCCCGTCCGGCCGTGCACCTCGATCCGGGCCGTTGTCTGCGTAACCGGTCGAATCGCGATATCGAAATCGTATGCGGAATTCGATTCGGGGAGAAAGGTTCCCGGTGCGCCGGTGTAATCGACGACTCGGACGGCCCGCAATTCGCGATCGCCATCCGGCGCGGCCACCGCAACGAAATTCAGCTGCGACATCACCGACTTCACGGAACCCCGGGGATCGACTTCGCATTTCACGGACAGCAATTTCAGCGCATTGTCCGCCGCGACCAGATCGACCGACAATGCGCCGGTATCCAGAAAACGCGCCAGCGTGATAACGACGGCGGCGGTGAATTCATCACTCCGCAGCTGATCGGCGAGTTCGATATTCCCGACTCCCGCACGCTCACCTGGACTTTCGGAAAGCCAAGTGATCGGCAGCGCCCCGAGCCGGTCGAATTCGGCGGCTATCGTGCCCAATCCGGCAGCGGCCGACAGCACCACATCCGCGACCCCGTCGGAATACCGCGTGTATGTCAGGCGTGCGCGCGATCCCGCGTCCAGGGAATGGCCCAGTTGCTGCCGGACAATGCGCGCGGCAGCGGCCGAGGACGCCGCGAAAGGGACGCTCCGCGACCAGATTCCGATGGCTTCCGGATCGACGCCGATGGCCGCGGCGACCAGCTCGACGAGGGTGGCGGCACTGTGCGCGGGCGCATCGAAACGCACCGCGACGGCGGCGGGGAGCGCGGTGACGACCGGCTGCGCGAGCGCGGTGTCCTGGGTCATTGTCATATACCGGGCCTCTGTGGTGGTGCGATCATCGAGAAGTGAATCCGCCGTCGACCGTCACGACGGCGCCGACCACACTGCGGCTCCGGCTCGATGCCAGCCAAGCCACCGTCTCGGCGATATCCGCCGCGGCGACAAGGGCATTCGAGGGCTGATCACGCAGGAACAACTGCTCGTGATCGCCGTCCAGGTCGAGGGCATCGGCGACCTCGCGGAGCATGCGGCCCTCGAGTTCGGGTGCGTCGTGGATGGATCCGGGGCAGATCGCATTGACGCGGATACCGTGCGGGGCCAGATCCAGTGCGGCGGCCTTCGTCAGGCCGACCAGTCCGTGCTTGGAGGCCACATACCCGGCGAAGTTCCGATAGCCGACCAGCCCGGCCGTCGACGCGATATTGACGATGCTGCCCGAACCCTGCTCCTTCATGATCCGCGCGGCCGCGGACATGATCCGGAACGGCCCGGTCAGATTGATATCGAGCATGGTCGCCCAGTCCTCTTCCGAGACACGGTCGATGCTCTCGCCGGACGGCGCGACGATCCCGGCGCAATTGACCACGACATCCAGGCGGCCGAACCGTGCCGTGGCCAGCTTCATGACGGCCTCGACATCAGCGCGCTCGCGGACGTCGCCGAGGAAGGTCTCGGTATCGGCGCCGGCCTCCAGGCACAAGCGCCGCGTCTGCTCGAGCTGGCTCTCCGAGCCCAGCGGGTACGGCACCTCGGGGGTGTTCCGCCCGATGTCCATCAGCACCAGCGACGCGTTCGATTCGGCGAGCCGGACCGCACACGCCCGGCCCACGCCGCGGGCGGCGCCGGTCACCAGCGCGACGAGGTTCTCGTTATTCGGCATCGGCGGTGTTCGCCAGGGTGGCAACGAGTTCCAGGGTCTCGTTCAGCCGGTCGGTGAGGTACATGTGCCCACCGGGAACCGTCTGCAGCGTGAACTTGCCGGTGGTCGCCTTGCTCCAGCCGAGCACATCCTGCTCGGAGACCAGCACGTCGTCGCTGCCGCGCAGCGCGGTGATCGGCGCCTCGATGATCGCCGACGCGTCCGCCGTATACGACTCGTGCATCGTCACATCGCCGCGCAGGGTCGGCAGAATGATGGTGCGCAACTCCGTATGCGCAAGCGCCGGATGGGAATACCCGGCGAAGGTCTCCACCTGTGCAATGAATTGCTCGTCGGTGAGGCCCGTCGCGCGCTCGGCACGCGGATTCCACGGATCCGGAGAACCGCTCACGAATACATGGTCGACGACGTCCCCGAGGGTCCGCGCCAGCTCGAATGCGAGAATTGCGCCGAAGCTGTGTCCGAAGAGCAGGACCCGGGTTTCCGGGGCATTCTCCGCGCGGACCTGCCGTGCTATATCGCCCACCGTCACATGGAGATCCGCCGAGGGCGCATCGCCGAATCGTTCCTCGCGGCCGGGCAGTTGAATCGGCAGGATGTCGATTCCGGCGGGCGATTGTGCATTTCGAAAAAACGAAGCGCCAGAACCGGCGAACGGAAGGCATACGAGTTTGTGGTTCGGCATACCGGAGATAATCGCACGGTCGCGAGTTGGGCCGAGTCGATCGAAGTTGCGATTGCCCGCCACCGACCGCGGCCGCGCGGACCGTCGCGGGGCCGCGGGTCAGCCTGATCTGTTGTGATAGGCAGCACGAATTACCCGGTGAGTGATGTATATCACGTTTCGGTGGATCGTCCGGCTCAGGTCAGCGCGGGAATGCGGACCCCCTGCCAGGCGAGACGCTTGGTCTTGTCGGGGTCGTACGCCACGTGCGGCGGGTAGTCGATGATCCAGGTCGCCCGGCGGTCCTCGGTATAGGCGGGCCACGACGGGAGCGGGCTGCCCGTGCGCGCGAAGGCCAGCCAGTTGTCCATGAACTGCCTGGTCACCGCGCGGAGGCCGCGCTGACCGCCGGCGATGGTCATGGCGCGTCCGATCGGGGTATCGGTGGCGCCGAAGACCGGCAGCAGGTCCAGGGCATGGGTCGCGCCGAAACCTGCCAGTTGGATTGCGCGCGGGGCGAAGTCGAACCGATAGGCATAGGTCGGGGCGTATCGGCTGTGCGATTCCATGACCTGCAGCGACGGCCGCCAGAAGGTGAAATCGCCGCCCACCCGGACCGCCGCCTTCGGACTTGGATAGCCGGGATACGCGGCGGTGACCCGGGATTCGGCATCGGCGCCCGACTGCCGCAACAACCAATGGATGCGTTCGGGCGTGGTCGGGAGGGTGTCGTCGAAGCGGGTGAAGAGGGTCGCCTCGTCCTGATTCGTGCCGATGATCAGCGGCACCCGATGCGCGGCGCCGCTCGCGAACGCGTCGATGGGGGAGAGCGGCAGATACTCGCCGTCCACCAGCGGTGCACCCGGGAACAGGCCGGGCTGATCGTGCAGGATCCGGTTGATGGCGCGATCCACCGCGCGGCGAATGTCATTGGCGGAGGCCGTGCGCAGCCGCTCCGCCGCCGTTGTGGCGGTCGCGCCGAGCTCGGTCACACAGCGCTGCGCGAAGAGTTTCGCATCGGCCGGGGACGAAGCCCAGTCGGCGGGCGGACTCTGCGAGATGCCGCGATGGAACAATCCCGCCGCCGCGGGCGTGGCGAACAGGGCGAGAACGGCATGCGCACCGGCGGATTCGCCGAAGATGGTGACATTGCCGGGGTCGCCACCGAAGGCGGCGATATTGCGCCGCACCCATTCCAGGGCCGCCACCTGATCGCGCAGACCGAGGTTGGAGTCGAAAGCGTTTGCGGGCGTGGAGTATTCGCTGAAATCGACGTACCCGAAGGCGCCGAGCCGATAGTTGATCGACACCACGATCACATCGCCGCGCACCGCCAGCCGGGCGCCGGAATACAGTCCCAGCGCGGAGGTTCCGATGAAATAGCCGCCGCCGTGGATGAATACCATGACCGGGCGCGGGCCCGCCGCCGGTTCGTTCGGGACCGTGACATTCAGGGTCAGGCAGTCCTCGCCGGTCGGCTGCTGCGTCCGCGGGCCGATGCGGGCGCCATTGCGATGCTGCATTGCCGCGAAACCGAATTGGGTCGCATCCCGCACCCCGCGCCACGGCTGCACGGGTTGCGGCGCACGGAATCTCAGCTCACCGACCGGCGGCGCAGCAAAAGGAATGGACCGCCAGCGTGATACGCGGCGGCCCCGGAGACCGCGAACAGTGCCGTCAGCGGTCGTGATGTCTGTCGTTGCCACCATTCAAGAAGAGTAGCGGCGTCGGCCGTCTCCCAGGCAGACCGAGACGGCCAATCGGCTACTGCAGATAGCCCTCGACCTGGCGGGCGGAGGAGGCTTCGGCTTCCTCGGGGTTGCGGCCCTGGTCGATGCGGGCGCGGCGCTGGCGCAGCAGGTCCCAGCACTGGTCGAGCATGACCTCGAGTTCGGCGAGCTGTCGGCGTTCGGTCTCCGGGTCGACCTCGCCCTTGGTGGCCTGGGAGCGGAGTTCGTGCTCGCGATCCACCAGGTCCTTGATGCGGCCGAGGATGTCCTGTTCGCTCATGGAATCTCCACTCTCGTAGTCGGCGCGGGCCGGTTGCCGGCCCGCATTCCTCACCGGGTCCACTCTACGACCCCGCCCGGTTTGTGCCGCGGTTTGTCCGGCCGGTTCAGCCGGCGGCGAACGCCGCCGCCCGGGCGAGGATCGGGCCAGCCAGCGCGAGCGCCCGCGGCAGGTCGGCGCGGGAAAGCGCCGCATAGCCGATGGCGATGC
Organism: Nocardia sp. NPDC088792; assembly: GCF_044750615.1. Classification (NCBI taxonomy): domain Bacteria; kingdom Bacillati; phylum Actinomycetota; class Actinomycetes; order Mycobacteriales; family Nocardiaceae; genus Nocardia; species Nocardia sp. NPDC088792. The sequence goes on along the minus strand of NZ_JBIVKC010000002.1, from coordinate 1,486,587 downwards.
CGAAGGTGTGGCGCGGGCCCAGGTGATAGCGGCCCAGACCGTCCAGTCGCAGCCCTGCCGCGCGCGCCTCGGCGACCGCCCGATCCTCCGCGGCGGCGGTGGCCAGCGGGACCACCACATGCGAGCCGGCATCGTCGCCGAGCACCGGCAGCCCGTGCCGGCGCAGTTCCGCCACCACCAGCGCGCGCCGCGGCGGCATCTCGCGGCGCAGCCGGCGCAGGTGCCGGGACAGATCACCGTGCCGGGCCAGCTCCGACACCACCTGCTGCCCGGCGGGCGCCGGGCCGGTGCCGGTCAGCTCCCGGTAGGCCAGCACGGCCGCGGCCACGGCGGGTGCGGCGACCAGCCAGCCCACGCCGAGGCTGGGGGTCAGGATCTTGCTGGTGGTGCCCAGATGCACCACCAGGTCCGGCGCGAGCGTGGCGAGCAGCGGTAAAGGCGCGGTGTCGTAACGCAATTCGCCGTCGTAGTCGTCCTCGAGAATGACCGCGCCGGTCCGCCGCGCGAACTCCACCAGCGCCACCCGCCGGGCCGCGGGCAGCCGCGCGCCCAGCGGAAACTGGTGCGCGGGTGTGCAATACACCGCCTTCGCCTGTTCCGGAATCAGATCCACCCGGAGCCCCTCGGCATCGACCGGGACGCCCACCAGGTCCACCCCGGCGGCTTGCAGCGCGCCGATGGCCCGCGCATAGCCGGGATCCTCGATGGCGACCACATCGCCGGGCGAGAGCAGCGCGGCCGCGAGTTCCCCCACGGCCGAACTGGTTCCGGCCGTCGCCAGCACCATGCTCGAACTGCTCGCCCCGAGCCCGCGATGCCGCAGCAGATGTTCGGCCACCGCCGCTCGATAGTCAGCCTCTCCACGACGGTCCTTGCGCACCAGCGGAATTCGATCGGACGCTGCGCGCCACGCCCGCCGCCACGCCGCCGGATCCAGGGTTTCGATCGACGGCGCGCCCGCGGCCAGATCCAGCAGGCCGTCCGCCGGATCCCCGCGCACATCCGTGGTGGCCGGCTCGGCCACCGGCTGTGGCGAAGCGGTCAGATAGGTGCCCGACCCGTGCTTCCCGCTCAACCATCCTTCGGCATGCAACTGGTCATAGGCGGCGGTGACGACGGTCCGGCTGACTCCGAGCCGATTCGCCAGTTCCCGCGAGGACGGCAGCCGATCGCCGCCGCGCAATGCCCCCGCCGTGGCCGCACTCCGCAACCCGTCCGCCAATTGCACCGCCAGCGGCACCCCCGCGGCCCGATCGAGACCGAGCGGCAGATCCTCGACCGCGACCTGCGAGCCGGACCGCGTCGATGCGGTGCCCCGAGATGCTGTTTCCACGGAATTGGACCTCTCGCCGTGTGAGCCGTAGACCGTATCAGCATGCCACTTCGGGTAGGGAAGGCCTCGAAGTGGTCCTTCGATCTTGCGTGGAATTGGCTATTCAGGAATGCCATTTCTCCGGCGAAGCTGGTCACATGAGCGAGGCAGTATCGAACCGGACCCCCTTGTCACCCACTCCGCGCAGCACCGTGACCCGTTCCAAGGAACGGGCGCAGGCCGATCGTGCGGAGCTGGATGCCGTGCTGGACAGCGGGATGATCTGCCACTTGGGTGTGGTGCTGGGCGGGGCGCCGGTCGTCATTCCCACCACGTACGGGCGTGACGGCGACACCTTGTATCTGCACGGGTCGACGGGTGCGGGAAATCTGCGGGCCGCCATCACCGGTCCGGTGTCGGTGGCGGTGACGCACGTGGACGGGATCGTGTACGCGCGGTCGGCCATGCACTTCTCCATGAACTATCGGTCCGCCGTGATCCACGCGCGTCCGGTGGAACTCACCGATGCGGCCGAGCGCATGCACGGGCTGCGGGTGATCGTGGAACACCTCGCGCCCGGCGCCTGGGATGCGGTGCGCTCGCCCAGCAAGAAGGAGATGGCGGCGACCATGGTGCTGGCGCTGGATCTCACCGAGGCCTCGGTGAAGGTGCGCACCGGCGACCCCCGGGACGACGAATCCGATCTCACCGCGCCCGGGGTGTGGGCGGGCGTGCTGCCGCTGCGGCAATCCTTCGAGGCCGCGATCTCGTCCGCGGATCTCGCGCCGGGAATCGAAGTGCCCGAACACGTCCGGGCGCGTTTCGAGGCGCCCGCGACAGTGCGCTAGCCGGTCACCAGGCCGTCGCGGTCAGGCCGATCCGGGTCATCGCGCCGGTCGCCAATTCGATGAGGGCGGCCGAACTCGGGATGGTGTCCGGGTCCAGCCCGACCAGCGAGAGCGTATAGCTGTCCGCGATGCGGGCGAGGTACGCGGACAGGCGGGTGCGGGGCAAGCGATCCGGGCGCAGGCCCGGATGAATGGCGCGGGCCGCCACCCCGGTGCACGGATGCGGGCCGATGCTGAGCAGCGAATCGGGCAGCGTTCCGATATTGGAGCACAGGATGTCTCGTTCGCCCGCCCCCTTGGCGAGCGCGAAGGCCAGCCGATCCGGGATCACCTGCAGCAGTTCCTCCGGAATGCCGCCGGGACTGGTCATGCGGTGCTCGTAGGCCTTGCGTGCCTTGCGGCGGATGGTGGCCGGATCGTCGTCGCGGGCAATGGCGATCTCGGTCATCGCCATATCGTTGTCCACCCGGGGCTCGTCGCGGGTATCGACGGGCAGGCTGGCGGCAATGGTCTCGGCGCGGAAACCGCTGTCCCACAGCATGGTCGCGACCAGATGCACGAAAAGACTGTTGGCGGTGCCGCCGTGCTCGACGGCCACCCGATTCCATTCGCGGGCCGGGAACTGCAGCACCGCGCCGGGGGTGAGGGTGTCCGGTCTGCGCTTGGCCGTCTTCTGGTCCGTCTTCGCCGCACCGGGGCCGATGGGGGAGGGCACGAAAACGGGCACGGCGCGGGTCATGGTCGCCGACAGGGCCTTCCGATCCGCCGGGCGTTCCGGGCGGCGCGGAATGCCGCGGCGCAGGGCACGGGCGGTGCCGCCGAGTACGGTGCCCCATTGTTTGCGGGCGTCGGCCCAATCCGATTGTTCCGCAATGGGCGCCGCCAGCGGCGTGCCGGTGAGGGCGTGATCGACGGCCAGGGTCAGGGCGCGTCCGTCGGCGAGGGCGTGCGAGCAGGTCAGGGTCACCACACAGCCGCCGTCGTCGAGCCGGGCGGCGGAGAGCCGCCAGCCCGGACCCTCTTCCGGATTCAGGTCCGTGCCCTGCCGGTCGGCCCAATCCAGCAGGGTGGCAGCCGGAATGGGCTGATCGGTCATGGTGAAGGGATGGGCCTGCGCGTTCGGCTGCCAGCGCGGCCGGGCGCCGGGTACGTGGGAGCGCACCACGCGGCGGCCGAGCGGTCCGGTGCGCAGTTCCTCGTGTACTCGCCAGAGCAGCGCGGGATGCACCGGTTCGGCGGTACGCCAGAGTCCCTGCAGGGCGATCGGGGTGCCCATGCCCCGGTGCGCCCGCAGGAAGATCTCATCCACCACGCTGAGCCGATTCATCGAACGGCTAGCGTACCGAGCGGTACCGACATCTGTTGCCGGATATCCGGACGGCTTCACCTGCTCGATCATCGGCGCGCGGGGGACTCGCGCATATCAGGCACGGGTGCCGTGGCGGCCGGCTCCGGAGGCGAAGCGCTGCGCACCGTCCAGGGCGCCATCCATGAGCGCTTTCATGCCGTGCTGGAGTTCATTGGCGAGAGCGGCGGTTTCGTCCATTCCATCCTGTTCCAGCACCGACATGCGGTCGGAGCGCAGGCAGGTTTGCGGCAGAGCGGACAATTCGCGGGCGAGTTCCTCTGCGGCGCGCCGGGATTCACCGGGCGGGACCACCCGGCTCACCAGGCCGATCTGCAGCGCCTCGGCCGCACCTACCGCGCGGCCGGTGAGAATCAGATCCATGGCGCGCCCGGTGCCGATGATGCGCGGCAGCCGCAGCGTGCCGCCGTCGATGAGCGGGACGCCCCAGCGGCGGCAGAAGACGCCGAAGGTGCTGTCCTGCTCGGCGACTCGCAGATCGCACCAGAGCGCCAGCTCCAGGCCGCCCGCCACGGCGTAGCCGGAGACGGCGGCGATCACCGGTTTGGACAGGCGCATGCGGGTGGGACCCATCGGGCCGTCGCCGTCCTCGGTGACCTGGTTGGAGCGTTCGGTGCCAAGGGCTTTCAGGTCGGCGCCGGCGCAGAAGGTGCCGCCGTCGCCCCACAGCACGGCGACCGAGGCGGTGGGGTCGGCGTCGAATTCGCGGAAGGCGGCGGCCAGTTCGGCGGCGGTCGGGCCGTCCACCGCATTGCGTGCCTCTGGACGATGCAGGATCACGGTGGTCACTGGGCCGTTGCGTTCGACTCTGACGGTCACGGGATGAACATACGCCGTAAATCCGGGGTTGCGTCAAGAAATGAATGAGTGGTTCACTTCTTGGGTGGCATACCGCCGAACCCCCGCTGTGCAAGCCCGCCTGGACGCCCAGGCGGGGTCGATCGTGCGGGCCGCCATGACCGTTCTCTCCCGTGACGGCTTCGCCGGATTGTCCATGGCCGCCGTCGCCGCCGAGGCCGGAGTCGCCACCGGCACCGTCTACAAGAGCTTCAGCGGCAAATCCGAACTGGTAGCCGCCGTTTTCCGCGAGGTCGTCACCCGCGAGGTGGCGGCCGTCGCCGAGGCCGGGGAAGCGACCGGCTCGGCCAAACTCGCCAGGGAACGCGTCACCGCCGCGGTCGAGACCTTTGCCGGGCGCGCGCTCAAGAACCCGAAACTCGCGTACGTGCTGCTGGCCGAACCGGTGGATACCGCCGTTGACGCCGAACGCCTGCGCTTCCGGCGGGCCTTCGCCGAAACCTTCGAAGCCGCGGTGGCCGAGGGCGTCGCCACCGGGCAACTGCCGCCGCAGGATCCGCGTACCTCCGCCACCGCTCTCGTCGGGGCGATCGGTGAGGTGCTGGTAGGACCGCTCGCCGAGGAGCTGGAAAGCGAATCGGTCATGCCCGAACTCGTCGCATTCGCACTGCGGGCGCTCGGTGTCCCTCAGGAACATCAGGGCCGATCGCAGGAACAGCAGGGCCAGGAATAGGAGTCCCCTCAATGCCCACGCATGAAGTGTTCAATCAGGTCCCGGACATCGTGCCCTTCGACAATTCCCGCAATCCCGCGCTCATCGAGGGCCTGCATCGCGAGGGCGCCGGCTGGGCCGAGGCCGAGGTGCGTGAACTCGGCGCGCTCGCAGGCGGTTTCGCGGCGCAGGAATGGGGCCGGGTGGCCAATGAGAACCCGCCCGTCCTGCACACCCACGACCGCTACGGCAATCGCGTCGACGAGGTCGAATTCCACCCGTACTGGCACGATCTCATGACCGTCGCGGTCGAGCACGGCCTGCACGGCTCGCCGTGGACCGACGACCGCCCGGCCGCGCACACCGCCCGCGCCGCCAAGTTCTACACCTGGGGCATCGCCGACGCCGGGCATATGTGCCCGATCTCCATGACCTACGCGGTAGTTCCCGCGCTGCGCCACAATCCGGAACTGTCCGCGCGTTTCGAGCCGCTGCTGGCCTCCCGCGTCTACGACTACGGGCTGCGCGAACCGTCCTCGAAGGCCGGTCTCATCGCCGGCATGTCCATGACCGAGAAGCAGGGCGGCTCCGACGTCCGCGCCAATACCACCACGGCCACACCGCAATCCGACGGCACGTACCGCATCGTGGGCCACAAGTGGTTCACCTCCGCGCCCATGTCGGACATGTTCCTCACGCTGGCGCAGGCGCCCGGCGGCCTGTCCTGTTTCCTGCTGCCGCGCGTGCTGCCCGACGGCTCGCGTAACCCGCTGCGCCTGCAGCGGCTGAAGGACAAGCTGGGCAACAAGTCCAATGCCTCCTCCGAGATCGAATACGAGAACGCCACCGGCTGGCTGGTCGGCGCGGAGGGCGCGGGCGTGAAGACCATTATCGAGATGGTCAATATGACCCGCCTGGACTGCGTGATCGGGTCGGCCACCGGGATGCGGGCGGGTGTCGTGTTCGCCACCCACCACGCCCGGCATCGGTCGGCGTTCGGCAAACACCTGATCGACCAGCCCGCCATGCGGAATGTGCTGGCGGACCTGGTGATCGAATCCGATGCCGCCACCACCGTCATGATGCGGCTGGCGGGCGCCACCGATCGCGCCGGCACCGATCCGGCCGAGGCGGCGCTGCGCCGCATCGCGCTGGCCGTCACCAAGTACTGGGTGTGCAAGCGGGCGCCCGTCCATGCGGCCGAGGCGCTGGAATGCCTGGGCGGCAACGGTTATGTCGAGGAGTCGGGCATGCCGCGGCTGTACCGGGAGGCGCCGCTCATGTCCATCTGGGAAGGCTCCGGCAATGTGGCGGCGCTGGATGCCTTGCGCGCCATGGGCCGTCAGCCCGAGACGGTGGAGGCGTTCTTCAACGAGGTGTCCCTCGCGCGCGGCGCGAACAATCACCTCGATACCGCCATCGACCGCCTCGGCAAGGAACTCACCGACCTGTCCGATATCGAATACCGGACCCGGCGCGTGGTCGAGCTGATGGCGCTGGTGCTGCAGGGCGCGCAACTGGTGCGCCACGGTCACCCGGCCATCGCGGATGCCTTCTGCGCCACCCGTTTCGGCGGCGACTGGGGCATCGCCTTCGGTACCTTGCCCACCGGCGTCGACACCGAGGCGATCCTGCAGCGCGCCTACGTGCACTGAGTTCCGGCCCCGACCGGGCCGATCCGGACGCCCCCGCTCGCGGTGGAGAACCCGCCGTGGGGGGTGGTCAGCCGAGGTCGAGGCCCTGGGCGGTCAGGGCTCGGCGGAGGATGCCGATGGCCTTGGGGCCCAGGCCGTGCAGGGCCAGGAGTTCGTGCTCGGGCACCCCGGCGAGCTGCTCGAGGTGGCGGTAGCCCGCGGCGGCGAGGGCCCGGGTGGCGGGCGCTCCGATCCGCGGCAGCGTCGTTTCGGCCATGTGCACAGCCTAGGTGGGCAGTCCGCGCAACGGGTGGCAGCGAAATCTGGAACATGTTTCACTCTTGGGTATTCGCCCGATACCCGAGGGGGTTCACGTTGACTGACAAGGGTCCGCTGGACGGGGTCCGCATCATCGAACTGGCGAGCATCGGCCCGGGGCCGCACGCCGGCATGATGCTCGCCGACCTGGGCGCCGACGTGGTGCGCGTGCAACGCGCCGGCGACGGGTCCGCGGTCGGGCCGATGGCCCCGCAACTGCGCGGCCGCACCATCGTGCAGGCCGACTTCAAGAATCCCGACGACGTGGCCGCGGTACTCGGGCTCGTCGAGAAGGCCGACGTCCTCATCGAAGGATTCCGGCCGGGCGTCGCCGAGCGCCTCGGACTCGGACCCGACGCGGCACAAGCCCGCAATCCGCGCCTCATCTACGGGCGCATGACCGGATGGGGTCAGGACGGGCCGCGCGCGCAACAGGCCGGGCACGACATCAACTACATCGGGCTCACCGGCGCCCTCAACGGCATCGGCCGCAAAGGCGAACGGCCACTGCCGCCCATCAACCTGCTCGGCGACTACGGCGGCGGCTCGGTCTTCCTGGTGCTCGGCATCCTCGCCGCACTGTACGAGCGGGAACGGTCCGGGCAGGGCCAGATCGTGGACGCCGCCATGGTGGACGGTGCACTGACACTGGCACATTCGATCTGGAGCCTGCACCAGGCCGGCGTCTGGTCCGACGAACGCGGCACCAACCTGCTCGACACCGGAATGGCCTGGTACGACACCTACCGCACGGCCGACGACAAGTTCCTCGCCGTCGGCGCCTTCGAACCACAGTTCTACGCCGAACTGCTGCGCGTGCTGGAACTCGACCCGGAAAGCCTTCCGCACCAGATGGATCGGGCCGGGCAGGACATACTGCGCAAGACCTTCACCGAACGCTTCGCCACGAAGACGCAGGACGAATGGGCCGCGCTGTTCGACGGCGTGGACGCCTGCGTGACACCCATCCGGACCTGGACCGACGCCGCCACCGACGCACACCTGCTCGCCCGTGGCTCACTGGTGGAGGTGGGTGGCGTGCTCCAGCCCGCGCCCGCACCGCGCTTCTCGCGCAGTACGCCACCCGTACCGGAACCCGCCCCCACCACACTCACCCCGATCGGCGAGATCTGGGCCTAAGCGGTACCGCCATTGACCCGGATATTCTGGGCTGTAACCCAATTGGCCGCATCGCTGGCGAGAAACGCTACGACGGCGGCGATTTCGCTGGGCCGGCCCAGTCGCCCGAAGGCGCTCAGGGCCTCCAGTCCGGCGAGGAACTCCGGGCTCTTGCCGAGGCGGTAGGTCTCCGTCTCGGTGGCGCCCGGACTCACCGCGTTCACGGTGATGCCGCGCGGGCCGAACTCCTTGGACAGGATGTGGGTGAACTGTTCCACCGCGCCCTTGGTGGAGTCGTACACGGCGTAGCCGGGCAGCATCAGGGCGGTGGTGGAACTGGAGATGGTGATGATCCGGCCGTTGTCTGCCAGGTGATCCCAGGCCAGCTGCATCCCGTGGAACACGCCTTTGACATTCACGGCATAGCTGAGATCGAACTCCTCGGAGGTGATCTCCGGGAACGGCTTGGTAATGGCGACGGCGGCATTGTTCACCAGCACGTCCCAGCTGCCCCACGCCGACTTGATCTGTTCGATCATGGCGGCGTATTCGCCGCGGTCACGCACATCGGCGGCCACGGCGAGGGCCTGCCCGCCGTCGGCTTCGATCCCGGCGACCACCTTGTCGGCGAGCTCGGGGGTGTGCGGATGATTGATCGCGACCCGGAAGCCCTGCGCCGCAAGTGTTTCCGCGATGGATCGGCCGATACCCGTGGCGGCGCCGGTGATCAGCGCCACCTTGCCGGTGACAGCGGACATCACTCGAACCAGTATTCGAGCCAGATCTCCGCGTTCTCACCGAGATTCGCGCGGAAGCCGCCCGTGCCGCGTAACCCGGCCAGACCCGCGGTGCCCGAACCCGGCACCACGAACCATGCACCGGTTACGATCTTGTCGGCCACGCCGCCCTGATCCTGCAGCAGGAAGGTGCCGGTCCTGCCGCCCAGCGTGCCGTTCACGCGCTCGATACCGACGAAGCTCGCGCTGCCGTCCGCATCGGCGGACTGCAGGAATTCGACGACGCCCTCGCCCTCGATACCGCCGGAGAAGCTCTCCTCCACATGAATTCGGGTCAGCACCGGGCCCTCGGCCGGTTCCTCGTAGGCGACGGGTTCGTACTTGTGCACCGTGATGGTGCCTTCGACACGGATCTTCTCGGACATGTCAGGCTCTCTTCTGTGGAACTCACCGGACGGCGACCTCGATATCGTCGTCCCCCAAAGGAATCCTCGCGTGGAAGTCGAAGAGGGATCAATGCGAGATTCACCCGGTATCGAGAAGCGGGGCTGATCGAAGGTCCGGGCCGCCCGGCTCGCGTGCGACGAAGGCCACGTTTCCGGCCCCTACCTCGCAGGCATAGCGTCTGGGTATGCCTCGTACAACGACGTACACCCAGTGGATCGCCCTGACGCCGCAGCAGGTGTGGAGCGTCCTCGGCGATCCGGCGCGCTGGCCGGAATGGAACCCGGCCGTCACCTCGGTCATCCTGCACGACGCGCCCGCGGTGGGCGTCACCGGCGACTATCTGCCGCGCGGGCGAGCCAACAAGGCGGTGCACGGCCGGTTCGCGAAACCGTTCGCGCTCTCCACTTTCGTGCCGGACCGCGAACTCACCATCGAACAGCCCGAACCCGTCGGCACCATGCGCATGCGGTGGACCCTCACCCCGCGCAACGGTGGCACCGAACTCGCGCAGAGCCTCACCTTCAGCGGCCCGTCGGCCCCGGCTATGCGAAAGGTGGTCGGGGACCTGCTGCTCGCGGACACCAGGACCGCGTTCGCGCGGCTGGCGCTGCTCGCCGGACTGCGACCGGCCGCGGACGCGCTCACCGTCGTGATCGCCGGTGGCACCGGTGCACTCGGCCGCAATATCGCCGCCGATCTGACCTGTCGCGGGCATCTGGTTCGCATCATCACCCGGCGTACGGCCACCGAGCTGCCCTACGAGCAGTACGAATGGGACGGCCGCACCGTCGGGGAGTGGGTTGCGGCGCTGCGGAATCCGGGTCCCACGGCACTGATCAATCTGGCCGGCAAACTCGTCGACTGCCGGCCCACCGACCGCAATATCGCCGAATTGCGGCGCAGCCGCGTCGATTCCACCCACGCGCTCGTCGAAGCATCGAAGACCCTGGATCGGCCCATCGACTACTGGGTGCAGGCCAGCACCACCGCCATCTGGGCCGATGCGGGCGAAATCCGCTGCACCGAAACGACTCCGCTGCCCGAACCGGGCCTACCGCAGATGACCGGGGTGGCCGCGCCCTGGGAGCGGGCATTCGAAGGCGCCGATGCCACGCACCGGACCGTCCTGCGCACCTCCATCGTGCTCGATCGGGATGCGCCGGCCATGAAACGGCTGGTCGGACTGACCAAGGCCGGACTGGGCGGCAGCGTCGGCAACGGCCGCCAGTGGTTCAGCTGGATCCACCTCGACGACTGGCTGGCCATCGTCCGCGCCGCACTCGGCCTCGACGCCACCGTCACGCTGCCGGACGGCGGTGTCATTGTCGCGGCAACCGATTTCCCGGTCCGCAACCGCGACCTCATGGCCGGACTGCGCCGGCAGCTGCATCGGCCGTGGTCGCCGCCCACCCCCGCACCGGCGCTCACCATCGGCGCGGTCTTCCTGCGCACCGATCCGGCGCTCGGCCTGACCGGGCGGCACGCCACCTCGGAGGTGCTGCGGGCGGCCGGATTCCGGTTCCGCTACCCGACCCTCGACGAGGCACTCAGCGACCTGCTGCCATAACCATCGGTTATGGCCACAGGTATTGGAGACCTGATTCCGATGCGACGAGCCTGAACTCAGCGGCGGCATCCGCCGCGGAGCAACGGATCGGAGTCAGCGAGATGTACGTCGCCTTCATCGTCGTCACCGCGATCACCATCGCGGCCAATGCCTTCGAGGCGGTGGCCAATCTGGTGCGCGCGAAGTTCGTGCGGCAGAACATCGGCGCCATGGGCCTGCCCGAATCCATGCTGCCGTTCCTCGGCCTGTGCAAGGGCGCGGGCGCGCTGGGACTGATCGCCGGACTCGCGGGCTGGCGGCCGCTCGGCATTGTCGCGGCCGCCGGGCTCACCCTGTTCTTCGTGCTCGCCGTGGCATTCCACATCCACAAGCGGGTGCTCTTCAATATCGCGTTCCCGCTTACCTTCCTCGGCTTCGCCATCGCCTCGCTGGGCCTGGTCATCGCCCACTAGCGCCGGCCACCGCGATGCGACGTGGATCACTCCACCGGGACGTCACAATCCGGCCCGCTACTGCGTCTCATGGGCAGCGGGCCCACGACGGCTCCGGATCGACAGGAGGATCACCATGTTCCGCTATCCGATTCGATTCCCCGGCGGCACGAGATGAGCACGGCCGCCGCACAGGCCGACGCCGCCGACGAGCGGTATCAGGCGGCGGCCTTCGTCAAACGCTCCATCAACAAGGTCTTCCCGACGCACTGGTCGTTCCTGCTCGGCGAGATCGCGCTGTACAGCTTCATCATCCTGCTGCTGTCCGGCGTCTACCTGACCCTGTACTACGACCCCTCCATGACCGAGGTCACCTACAACGGCGCCTACCAGCCCCTGCGCGGCGTGCAGATGTCCGCCGCCTACCGCAGCTCGCTCGACATCTCCTTCGAGGTGCGCGGCGGACTGTTCGTGCGGCAGGTACACCATTGGGCCGCACTGCTTTTCATGGCGTCGATGATCGTGCACATGTGCCGGGTGTTCTTCACCGGCGCCTTCCGCCGCCCCCGCGAGGGCACCTGGGTGGTCGGCTCGCTCATGTTTATCCTGTCCATGTTCGAGGGCTTCTTCGGATACTCGCTGCCCGACGATCTGCTGTCCGGCACCGGACTGCGGGCGGCATTCAACGGCATCACCATGTCGATTCCGGTGATCGGCACCTGGCTGGACTGGCTGATGTTCGGCGGCGACTTCCCCGGCAACGCGATCATCCCGCGGCTCTTCATCGCTCACGTGCTGCTGATCCCCGGCATTCTGATCGCGCTGGTGGCCACGCACATCGCACAGGTCTGGTATCAGAAGCACACCCAGTACCCGGGACCCGCCCGCACCGAGCGGAATGTGGTCGGCGCGCGCATCATTCCGGTGTTCTCCCTGGACCAGGGTGCGTTCTTCGCCTTCACCCTGGCCGTGATCGCCCTCATGGGCGGGCTGTTCCAGATCAATCCCATCTGGAATCTGGGGCCCTACAACCCGGCTCAGATCTCGGCCGGTTCGCAGCCCGACTTCTACATGATGTGGACCGACGGACTGGCCCGGCTCATGCCGCCCTGGGAGATCTACCTCGGCAACTACACCATTCCCGCACCCTTCTGGGTGGCCGTGGTGATGGGGCTGGTGCTGGCGGTGATCCCGATGTACCCGTGGATCGAGAAGCGGCTCAGCAAGGACCGCGCCCACCACAATCTGCTGCAACGGCCGCGAGACGTGCCGGTGCGCACCGCCATCGGGGCCATGGCCATCGCGTTCTACCTGGTGCTCACGCTGGCCTGCCTGAACGACATCATCGCGCTGAAATTCGATGTGTCGCTCAATGCCACCACGTGGCTCTTCCGCATCGCCGCGCTGCTCGCGCCGCCGCTGGCCTACTTCGTGACCTACCGGCTCTGCCTCGGGCTGCAACGCGGTGACCGGGCGGTACTGGAACACGGCATCGAAACCGGCATCATCAAGCGACTGCCGCACGGTGAATACATCGAAGTGCACCAATTGCTCGGATCCTCGGAATACCAAGGGGCGCCGGTACCGAAGAAGATGAGCAAGCTCGGCGCGGCCGGCAAACCCGGACAGGGCAGCTTCCTGCGCGCCGATCCCGAGGCCGAACGTGACATGCTTGCCGCACAGCATCATCACGAGGAGCAGGCGCAGCTCGAGATGTTGAAGGACCGGCAGGACACGGGGAGCCGCTCATGAAGCTCGCGACACGGCACGAGGACGACTTCGGCCTACTGGTGGCGGCCGCCACAGTCTACGACGCGCGCTCCGCTCGCGAAGTGCGAAACCTGCTGCGCACCTCCGGAGTCCGGGCCACCACCGGTCGCGTGCGTATCCATCGCTGGCGCAATCTCCGCGACAGTTTCAAGATCCTGGTCTTCCCGGAGGACGCCGTCCGCGCGTACGACGTCCTCTCGCGCCACACCACCTGAGGCGGCGGGCCGCGGCGACCACCTCAGTGGCGGTTGCCGCGGTACCAGCGGATCAGGGCGTCGGTGGAGGAATCCGACTGCGGGGCCGGATCTTCCGCCGACGTCAGCAGCGGCGCCAAGGCCAGCGCCTGCTGCTTGCCGAGCTCCACACCCCACTGGTCGAAGCTGTCGATACCCCAGATCGCGCCCTCGGTGAACACGATGTGCTCGTACAGGGCGATCAGCTGACCCAGCACCGACGGGGTCAACTGCTGCGCCAGAATCGCCGTGGTCGGCCGGTTGCCCGGCATCACCTTGTGCGGCACCACCTTCGGGTCCGTGCCCTCCGCGGTGATCTCCTCGGCCGTCTTACCGAACGCCAGCACCTTGGTCTGCGCGAACAGGTTCGACATCAGGATGTCGTGCATGCTGCCGGTGCCGTCGATGGTCGGCAGATCGTCGGTGGGCCGGGCGAATCCGATGAAATCCGCCGGCACCAGCCGGGTGCCCTGATGCAGCAGCTGATAGAAGGCGTGCTGGCCGTTCGTGCCCGGCTCGCCCCAGAAGATCTCACCCGTGCTGGTCGACACCGGAGTGCCGTCCGCGCGCACGGATTTCCCGTTCGACTCCATGGTCAACTGCTGCAGATACGCCGGGAATCGCGCCAGGTCATTGGAGTACGGCAGCACCGCGCGCGACTGCGCGCCGAAGAAGTTCGAGTACCAGACGCCCAGCAGGCCCAGCAGCGCCGGACCGTTCTCGCTCAGCGGCGTGGACTTGAAATGCTCGTCCACCCGGTGCATTCCATCCAGGAACTCGGCGAAACCGGCCTTGCCGATCACCGCCATCACCGACAGGCCGATGGCCGAATCCACCGAGTAGCGGCCGCCCACCCAATCCCAGAAGCCGAACATGTTCGCGGTATCGATACCGAAGTCCGACACCCGCTGCGCATTCGTGGACACCGCCACGAAATGCTTTGCGACAGCGTCCTCCCCGAGCGCCGCCACCAGCCAGCGCCGGGCCGCCGTCGCATTGGTCAGGGTCTCCAGCGTGGAGAAGGTCTTCGAGGCGACGATGAACAAGGTCGAGGCCGGATCCAGGCCGTCGAGCTTCGAAACCAGGTCCGCCGGATCGACATTCGACACGAAGCGCGCCGAGATCCCCGCATCCGCGTAATGCCGCAGCGCCAGCGTCACCATGGCCGGACCCAGATCCGAACCGCCGATGCCGATGTTCACCACCGTCGTGATGCGCGCACCCGTCGCACCGCGCCAGGCGCCCGAGCGCAGCGCATCGGTGAACTCGCCCATGCGGCGCAGCACCTCGTGCACATCGGTGTCCACGGCCTGACCGTCCACGGTCAGATCGCCGCCCGCGGGCAGGCGCAGCCACGGATGGCCGACCGCACGATCCTCCGAAGTATTGATGTGCTCGCCCGCGAACATGGCGTCGCGGCGCTGCTCGACCTCGGCCGTATGCGCCAATTCGACCAGCAGATCGAGGGTCTCGCGCGTCACCCGATGCTTCGAGTAATCGATGTGGAGATCTGCCACCTGAACCGTCAGCTCGCGTCCGCGCTCGGGATCCTCGGCGAAGAACTCGCGCAAGTGGCGTCCCGCCAGGGACGCATGGTGGTCGTGCAGTTTCCGCCAGGCCGCCGTCGCGGTGATGTCGCTGCTCACGAAGTCCGAGGTTACAACCCTGCCGGACCAACGCGCAGGTAACAATCGATGACTCGCGGGATTCTCCCAGCACAGAGCCCAATTCGGCCGTAGCCCACAGGTGCGGGCATAGGCTGGCGACCATGGTGTCCGAAAGCCAATTACTGACGTCCATTCCCACGCAACTATGGATCGGCGGACCGGTCGACGCGAGCGGCCGCAAGACCTTCCCGGTGCTCAACCCGGCCAATGGGGAGACCCTGGCCAATGTCGCCGACGCCAGTCCCGAGGATGCGGTTCGCGCCCTCGACGCCGCCGCGGCGGCACAGGCCGGCTGGGCCGCGACACCCGCCCGGCAGCGCGGCGAGATCCTGCGCGCCGTCTTCGAGGCCATCACCGCGCGGACCGAGGAGTTCGCGCTGCTCATGACCCTCGAAATGGGCAAGGCCCTGCCCGAATCCCGCAACGAGGTGCGCTACGGCGCCGAATTCTTCCGCTGGTTCAGCGAGGAAGCCTCCCGCATCCACGGCCGCTACCAGCCCGCGCCCGCCGGCACCGGACGCATCCTCGTGCACAAGCAGCCCGTCGGCCCCTGCCTGGCCATCACCCCGTGGAACTTCCCGCTGGCCATGGGAACTCGCAAGATCGGGCCCGCCCTCGCCGCCGGCTGCACCATGATCGTGAAGCCCGCCGGCGAAACCCCGCTCACCATGCTGCTGCTCGCCCAGCTGTGCAGCGAGGCCGGACTGCCCGACGGCGTGCTGTCGGTCATCACCACCAGCCGGTCCGGCGCCGTCACCGCGCCGCTGCTGAACGATCCGCGGCTGCGCAAGCTCACCTTCACCGGGTCCACCCCGGTCGGTAAGAAGCTGGTCGAGCAGTCCGCACACGGCCTGCTGCGCACCTCCATGGAACTCGGCGGCAATGCGCCCTTCGTGGTCTTCGACGACGCCGATATCGACGCCGCCGTCCAGGGCGCGGTGCTGGCCAAGCTGCGCAACGGCGGCGAGGCGTGCACGGCGGCCAACCGCTTCCACGTGCAGAACCCGGTTCGCCAGGAATTCACCGACAAGCTGACCGCCGCCATGGCCGAGTACAAGCTCGGTCCCGGCACCGACTCGGACACCACGCTCGGACCGCTCATAAACGAGAACCAGCTCGACACCGTCAGCGAACTCGTCGAGGACGCCGTCTCCGCGGGCGCACAGGTGAAGCTGGGCGGCAAGGCGCCCGGCGGACCAGGCTGGTTCTACCCGGCCACCGTCCTCACCGACATCCCCGTGCACGCCCGCATCCTGCGCGAGGAGGTTTTCGGGCCGGTTGCCCCGATTGTCGGGTTCGAGACCGAGGAAGAGGGCCTGGCGGCCGCGAACGACACCGAATTCGGGCTCGTCGCATACGTTTACACACAGAGCCTGGACCGTGCGCTGCGAGTTGCCGAGGGACTGGAAACCGGCATGGTCGGCGTCAACCGCGGCGTCATCTCCGATCCCGCAGCGCCTTTCGGCGGCGTGAAGGAGTCCGGCTTCGGACGCGAGGGTGGGTTCGAAGGCATCGAGGAGTACCTGAACACCAAGTACATCGCCCTCCCCTGACCTGCGGAGATCGTGGGAAATGAAAGAACCGCCCCGGGGGTATAAGACACCCGGGGCGGCCTGGGGGAAGGACATCGGCTCGCGTCGATGTCACTTGGCTTGTGGTTGGCCGCGTTTCACGGCACCGCCCGGTCTATCGCACCGAGCGGGCCTGCGCGTTAACTACTACTGAACTTCACGAACCTGAGCGTTTCAGGGGTGTGCCCCTGAGAGTTGTCAGAGTTGTCGGAATCCGCGTTGTCGGAATCCGCGACGTCGTCAGTGTCCGAGACGCCCGCGGCCGAGACGCAGCAGGAGCATGGCGAGGGTGTGACCCTCCTGACCCAGCTCACTGAATCGCTCCAGCACCTTCATCTCGCGGGAGTGCACGAGCTTGGGTCCGCCGTTGGCCATTCGGGTCCGGCCGATCATTCGCGAAACCTCGGTGCGGCGCTTGATCGCGGCGAGGATCTCGGCGTCGAGCTTGTCGATCTCCTTACGCAGCTTCTCGATCTCCGCCTCCGAGGGGAGGGCGGCGTCCGGCCCGGTCACCGGCTCTGTTTGTCCCGTCGTCGAGATGCTCATACTTTTTCTCCTCGTGGTCCCGAACATCGATCGGCAGGCGAACCCGACTCGTTACCGATCGGTTCCTAACCAAGAAAAATAAGACCATGCCGGCTCGTCGACCCCCTGTGTTGGTCACGGGCTCTCAATGCTTCAGCTTTACATTGTCCCCCAACGTGAGGTGTCAGGTGCAGAGTGTTACCTGAAAGCCGGTCATAGGCCCAGTTTGCCATGCAGGGTGCATCGAGCAAAACAAGATCGTTTGAGAATTTCCTGAGCTTCGCGGGTCACACTCGTTCACCGAGGGTTCGCCGGATCGGTGCTTATCGGACACCTGAGCGGCCGGGCTGCGACTTGTCGGTGCTCGCCGGTAGCGTAGATGGGCGATGAATACGACGGTGGCGCGGGATGAGCAGAAGACCGAGCGGTTGCTCGAGGGATTGAATCCACAACAGCGCGCCGCCGTGGTGCACACGGGCTCTCCGCTGCTGATCGTGGCTGGTGCCGGCTCCGGGAAGACGGCCGTACTCACTCGCCGCATCGCCTATCTACTCGACGCCCGCGGCGTCCGGCCCGGTGAAATCCTGGCCATCACCTTCACCAACAAGGCCGCCGCCGAAATGCGCGAGCGAGTTGCCGGACTCGTCGGCCCGCGCGCCGCCGGCATGTGGGTGTCGACCTTCCACTCGAGTTGTGTGCGAATCTTGCGAACCCAGGCTTCCCTGGTGCGCGGGCTCAATACCAACTTCTCCATCTACGACGCCGACGACTCCCGCCGCCTGCTCGCCATGATCGGGCGCGATCTCGACATCGACGCCAAGAAGTACACGCCCCGGCTGCTCGCCACCGCCATCTCGAACCTCAAGAACGAACTCATCGATCCGGACCAGGCCGCCACCGCCGCCGCGACCGAGGACGCCGAAATGCCGCGCCTGGTCGCCAAGGTCTACGACGAGTACCAGCGGCGGCTGCGCGCGGCCAATGCCCTCGACTTCGACGACCTCATCGGTGAAACCGTTTCGCTGCTGCAGAACCACCCGCCGGTGGCCGAGTACTACCGGCGCCGCTTCCGGCACGTGCTGGTCGACGAATACCAGGACACCAACCACGCGCAGTACACCCTGGTGCGCGAACTGGTCGGCCACCACCTGACCGAGGACGCCGAGGGCCGGGTGCCGCCGTCCGAACTCTGCGTGGTCGGCGACGCCGACCAGTCCATCTACGCCTTCCGCGGCGCCACCATCCGCAATATCGAGGAATTCGAACGTGACTTCCCCGACGCGGAAACCATTCTGCTGGAACAGAACTACCGCTCCACCCAGCATATCCTGGCCGCCGCCAATGCCGTCATCGCGCGCAACGAGAACCGCCGCGACAAGAAGCTGTGGACCGATCAGGGTGACGGTGAACTCATCGTCGGCTACGTCGCCGACAACGAGCACGACGAAGCCTCCTTCGTGGCCAAGGAGATCGACCGGCTGATCGACGGCGGCGACTTCAACTACAACGACGTCGCCGTCTTCTACCGCACCAACAACAACTCCCGGGCGCTGGAAGAGATCTTCATCCGGATGGGGTTGCCCTACAAGGTGGTCGGCGGCGTCCGCTTCTACGAGCGCAAGGAAGTCCGCGATATCGTCGCCTACCTGCGGGTCCTGGAGAACCCGGACGATGCGGTGAGCCTGCGCCGCGTCCTCAACACGCCGCGCCGCGGCATCGGCGACCGCGCCGAAGCCTGCGTCGCCGTGCACGCCGAACAGCGCAATATCGGCTTCGCGCAAGCGCTTCGGGATGCCGCCGCCGGCAATGTAGCGCTGCTCAATACGCGCGCGCAGCGCGCCATCGCCGGATTCCTGGAGTTGCTCGAGGAGATCCGCGCGGCCGGGGTGCAGGCGGATCTCGACTTCCCGGACGTGGGCAGTGTCGTCGAAGCCGTGCTCGACCGGACCGGCTACCGCACCGAACTCGAGATGTCCGACGACCCGCAGGACGGGGCGCGGCTCGACAACCTCAATGAATTGGTCAGCGTCGCACGGGAATTCAGCTCCGAGGCGCGCAACAATGTGGAGGCCGCCCGCGCCGAGGGGCTCATCCCCGAGGCGGCCGAGGGCGAACCGGAACCGGGCTCACTGGCCGCCTTCCTCGAACGCGTCTCCCTCGTCGCCGACACCGATCAGATTCCCGACGAGGGTTCCGGCGTGGTCACCCTCATGACCCTGCACACCGCCAAGGGACTGGAATTCCCCGTCGTATTCGTCACCGGCTGGGAGGACGGGCAGTTCCCGCACATGCGGGCCCTCGGCGACCCCACCGAACTCGCCGAGGAACGCCGGCTCGCCTACGTGGGCATCACCCGCGCGCGCAAGCGCCTCTACCTCACCCGCGCGGTGGTGCGCTCCGGTTGGGGGCAGCCGGTGTCCAACCCGGAATCTCGCTTCCTGCAGGAGATTCCGGGTCACCTCATGGACTGGCGGCGGCTGGAACCGGCGCCCTCGCAGTTGCAGCGCGGCATGCGGCGGCGCGGTGAGGACGACGGCCTGGAGCGGGATTGGACCCGCGGCGACGGCTGGAACGAACAGCGGCCCGGTCTGCGTGATCGTGGTGAGCGGCGGCCCGCACCCGGTGCGAGCGGCGGCGGCAAGCGCAACAACAGCGGGCTGGTGCTCGCCGTGGGCGACCGGGTCAGCGATGACAAGTACGGGCTGGGCCGGGTGGTCGCCGCCGAGGGCTTCGGCGCATTGGCCACGGTCACAATCGATTTCGGTACCGCGGGCAAGATCCGGCTCATCCCGCAGTACAGCCGTACCTTGATGAAGCTCTGACGATGGAGCACTGACCCGAAGGTTCTGCTTTCGATCATTCGGACCGATGAGTTTCCGGAACGGAAGGAGTCGATACCGATATGACTGCACACACGCTCCGGAAACCCGAAGTCGATCTCGTCTACGACGTGCTGGGCCCGCTGCCCACCGCCGACGGCCGGCCACCGCTGCTCATGGTGGGCCAGCCCATGTGCGCCGACGGCTTCGGCGACCTGGCCTCGCACTTCCCCGACCGCACTGTGGTCACCTACGACCCGCGCGGGCTCGGGCGCAGTGTGCGCAAGGACGGCCGGAGCGACAACAACCCCGAGGTGCAGGCCGGGGATCTGCACGATCTCATCGCCGAACTCGGCGCCGGGCCGGTCGAGATCTTCGCCAGCAGCGGCGGCGCGGTCACCTCGCTCGCGCTGGTGACCGCGCATCCTGAGGACGTCACCACGCTGGTGGCGCACGAGCCGCCGCTGTTCGAACTGCTGCCCGACGCCGCCGCCCACGAGCACGCGCGCGCCGCGGTGCGAGATGCGTACCAGGCCAAGGGGTCCGGTGCGGGCATGGCGGCCTTCATCGCCTGGTCGTCCGCGCAGGGTGAGATCACCGACGAGCTCTTCGCCCAGGGCACACCCGATCCCGCCATGTTCGGCATGCCCGGCGAGGACGACGGGACCCGCGACGATCCGCTGCTCTCCGATCTCTCCTGGGCCGTCACCGACTATCGCCCCGACGCGGCCGCGCTGACCGCCGCGCCGACGCGCATCGTGATCGGGGTCGGCGAGGAATCGACCGGCGTCCTCACCGGCCGGACCTCGGTCGCCGCCGCGGCGCTGCTCGGTGCGGAACCGGTCGTTTTCCCCAGCCATCACGGTGGATTCGTCGGCGGCGATAACCCTTATGCGGGTAAGCCGGAGGAATTCGCGCAGCGGCTGCGTGCAGTGCTCGACGGCGAAAAGTAAATCGAGCAGATCGATCAAATCGATAATTCGCGTGTGTGTATGGGATGAAATCCGTGGGCTGGGTAACAGTGAGCGGTATCACGAAGTCTGCCCAGGTGGGGGGCTTGTGACCGCGCTGTGACCCGGCCCAGGTGCGCGTTTACGAATTGACTACGCCCCGCTTCGGCAATCGAGTAGCGCAAAATACAAACCTCTCGTCCGGTTTCCGGTCGAAATTTCGGAAATCGTGTTCTAGATTCGGAAGCCTGCGCCGGATTCAGTGTCGATCGGACGCATTCGAACATTCCCTCCCGAATGTCTATCCCGAATGCTGTGGAAGGCTTTGCCATGCGCGCTTTTCCGAATTCACTCACCAACCCCGTTCCCGCACCGGCGATTTCGTCCCCGAATTCGCGGCGGCTCGGCGTGGGCACGCTGACCGGGTTGCCGCACACCGTCACCCGGCCCGCCTTCACCCCGCGCAACCTCGGCACCGGCATCGTGCACCTGGGTTGCGGCGCCTTCCACCGCGCGCACCAGGCCCTCGTCACCCAGCACACCATTGCCGCCACCGGCGACCGGCGCTGGGGCATCGCGGCGGTCGCCATGTCCCGGCCCGATATCGTGCACAGCCTGCGCGCCCAGGACAACCTGTACACCACCCTGCTGCGGGACGGCGGTGAGATCCGGGCCGAGGTGGTCGGCACGATCACCGCCGCCGTCCACGCCCCCACCGACCGGATCGGGGTGATGCGCCGCATCGCCGATCCCCGGGTACGCATCGTGACCCTTACCGTCACCACCGGCGGCTACTGCGTCTCACCCGACACCGGGCGGCTCGACGCGGGCAGCGACCCGGTCCGGCACGACCTGCGCTGCGCCGCCAAACCCTGCACCGCCATCGGCATGCTGGTGGGCGCGCTCGCGGCCGTGCGCCGCCGCGGCGGCAACCCGCCCGTCGTGATCAGCTGCGACAACCTCACCGCCAACGGCCGCCAATTACGCGGCGCGGTACTGGATTTCGCGGCCCTGCGGGACGATCGGCTGGCCGACTGGATCGCCCGCAATGTGCAGTTCCCGTGCAGCGTCGTGGACCGCATCGTGGCGCCCGCCACCGCCATCGACGAGGCGGCGGCCCGCAACTCGCTCGGCGGCATCGACGACCGCGCGCCCGTCTCGGCCGAACCCTTCCTCACCTGGACCATCGAGGATTTCGAGGGCGAACGCCCGCGCTGGGACCTGGCCGGCGCCCGCTTCGTCACCGACGTCACCGACCACGAACTCGCGAAACTGCGGCTGCTCAACGGAACCCACATGCTGCTCGCCTACCTCGGCGCGCTCGCCGGGCATGCCACCGTCGCCGAGGCCAGCGCGGATCCGGAACTGGCCGCCCTCGCCCGGCAGTTCATGCTGCACGAGCAGGGACCCACCCTGACCCTGCCGGAGCCCGAATTGCGGCGCACCGTGGACGATCTGCTGCACCGCTTCCGCAACCCCGCCATCCGGCACGATATGACCCGCGTCGGCCGCAACGGCTCCGGCAAGATGATGCCGCGCGTCACCGACGCCATGCGCGAGAACCTCGCCGCGGGCCGGCCGACACCGGGCGCGGTACTGCTCATCGCCGCCTGGATCCGCTGGTTCGATCTGTGCGGAACCCGCGGCGCCACCATGGAAGTCATCGACTCCCGCGTGGAGGACCTCGCGGCCCTCGCTGCTATCCCGGACCCCTATCGGCGCGCCCGCGCCTTCCTGCGGCGCACCGACATCTTCGGACAGCTGCCGCAGCTGGATCGGTTGCAGCAGGAAGTCGGCGCGGCACTGGTAGAACTCAGCCAGGACGATGTCGCCGACGTGATCCGCCGGCGACTGCTCGAACACCCCACCGGGAAGGCCGCATGACAATCACCGAAACCCCCGTGCGCGCAGTCGTTTTCGATATGGACGGGCTGCTGCTCGACTCCGAACGCCTGGCCGTCGAATCGCTGGCGCTGTCCGGCGCCGAACTCGGGTACGAGCTGCCGGAGGAGTTCCGCCACAGCCTGATCGGCATGCCCGCCGACCGTTGCCGGGAACTCGCTGTCGCCGCCTTCGGACCGGATTTTCCCCTCGACGAGTTCTACACCCGCCACGAGGCCACCATCGCCCGGCTCGTCGACGCCGGGCGCCTCACCACCAAACCCGGTGTCACCGAACTCCTCGACGACCTCGACCGCCGCGGCATCCCGCACGCCATCGCCACCTCCTCCGGCCGCGACCGCACCCGTCACCACCTGAGCGCCGCCGGTCTGCTGGATCGCTTCGACGTGATCGTCACCCGCCAGGACGTCCGCCACGGCAAACCCCATCCGGAGCCCTACCGCACCGCCACCGCCGCCCTCGGCGCCGCCCCCAAATACACTCTCGCCTGCGAGGACTCACCCAACGGCCTGCGCGCCGCGCACGCCGCCAACCTCCGCTGCCTCCTCATCCCCGACCTCGTCCCCGCCACCCCCGAAACCACCCGCCTCGCCCACCGCGTCCTCCCGGACCTCCACCACGTCCGCGACTACCTCACCACCGCCAACGGTCCGGCCCGCCGACTCGCCCCCGAACCCACCGCCTGACCAGGCATCCACAGGTGTTCGCGCCCGCGCGAACCTGTTCGGCCACTGCGATCATCGGTCTCGGCCGCCGCGCACCGGTGATGGCCGCGCATCGGTGATGGCCGAGCGCCGGTGATGGCCGAGCGCCGGTGATGGCCGAGTGGCCCGAGTGGAGGGCCCGGCGTCGACTGCGGCCCGCAACTGCGGCCCGCAGCCGCTTACCGTCGACTGCCGTACAGGTGAGGCAGCGCTGCGGTGATCACGTCGATCGGCGGACCGTGCCGGCCAGGTGCGGGGGGCGGCCGGGCCGAAAAGCCGAGGGGCGCACCGTTCTCACGGTGCGCCCCTCGAATGTTCCTGGGGTCCGGCGTCAGTCGCGTTCGGGGCCGAGGGAGATGCCGCGGGAGGCGAGCCAGGGGAGGGGGTCGATCTTGTCGACGCCGTGCTGCCAGACCTCGAAATGGCAGTGCGGGCCGGTGGAGAAGCCGCGATTGCCGATGGTGGCGATCTGGTCCCCGGCCAGCACACGCTGGCCCGCGGCGACGGTGGCGGTATCGATGTGGCCGTAGATGGTGACCGTGCCGTCGTCGTGCAGCAGGCGCACCCACATGCCGAAACCCGAAGCGGGACCGGCCTCCAGCACGGTGCCGTCGGCCACCGCGACGATCGGGGTGCCGATCGGGCCCGCGATATCGACGCCCTGATGCGCGACGCCCCAGCGGATACCGAAACCGGAGGTGAAGGTGCCCTGCGCGAACTTCGTCCACATCGGGCGCATCTTCGAGGCTTCGGCATTGGCCAGGTCGGCCGCGAACTTCTGGCCCTTCTGCAGGATGTCGCTGAACTGATCCAGCGTCGTCGGGGAGCCGGAGTTCACCAATTGCGGTGCACCGGAAGTGGTGTCGGCGGCGCCGACCTGCTGGGTGGCGGCCACCTCCCGCACCTGATTGGAAGCCTGGATTTCGGTGCCGTCGGCGTGCCCGGAGGCCTCGATGGTGGCCTGCCCGGCCGCCACCACCGCACCCGCCGCGACCGCCACCACGGCGGCGCGGCCCTTCAGCGCGGAGGGCGGTGCCGGTAGTCGGTGCGTGCCGCCCGCGCGGCGCTTACCGCCGGCGCGCACGGGACCCGGTGTGGAAGCCGGTGCCGCGGGGCTCGGCGTGGTCGCGCGATCCGGTTCCGCCGCACGATGATCCACGCGCGCGCCGTCGCCGGAGAACTGGATGCGATCGCCGTCCGCGGTGCGGAAGCTGTAGACCGGCGTGTAATCGCCGGAGGGCGTCGGGTCGGCGGTGCTGTCCCAGTTGGAGCGGGACTGCGCCGCCCATACGTCCGGATTCGGTGCGGCCCAGCCGTTCACGGTCGTGGTGGCGGCGGACCAGACATCATCGGGAGCGCTCGTGCCGGACCACTGCGGTTCGGGGGCGGCCTCGTCGGACCATTGCGGCTCGGGCTGCCACTGTGCGGTGGCGTCCCATTGCGTGGTGGCGCCCCACTGCTCGGAGTCCTCGCGATAGCGGTGGCCGTGGCGGGCGCGGTGACCGGCGGGAAGCGGGCCGTCGCTCATCGGAGCCGGCCGCATGAATGTCGGCGGGTCGGCAAGTGTCCTGGGGAGCAGCTGTCTACCTGCGTAGTGATGTGCTGCGTCAAGCTCGCCGTCCTCCTGCCGTGACCGGGTTGTGACATCGAACGCAACGACGGTAACGAAACGATTGCAGGTCAGCAAGCGACAGACATGGTTCGTCGCGCGTGTGTGAGATTCCTCACGTTCCTCACGGGAATCGGCTCACTGTGCAGGGGCTAAACAAATGAGCTTTCCCGACAGCACGGCGTAGTACGCCGCATCATCTCCGGCCTTCTTGCGCCCTACCTGGCGCGTGGTCAACAAGCTACCCGCGAGTAGCATCGACGTGGGCTTTCCGGAGCTCAGAGACAGTACCGTGACCTGCGCCACTTAGGCTGTATGCGGCTGATTTCCGCTCCATGTGACTGATTAGAGTCCGATCCGACCCGCTCGACCACGGGCCGCCAACCAAGACGTTGTCACAACAACGCAGACGAGACGGTGAGTACATGGATCTCTTCGAATATCAGGCGAAGGAACTCTTCGTGAAGCACGGAGTGCCTTCGTCGGAGGGCCGGGTCACGGACTCGGCCGAGGAAGCGCGTGTGATCGCGGAGGAAATCGGCAAGCCTGTGATGGTCAAGGCTCAGGTCAAGGCCGGTGGCCGTGGTAAGGCCGGTGGCGTGAAGTACGCCGCGACCCCGGAGGATGCTTTCACTCACGCCCAGAACATCCTGGGTCTGGACATCAAGGGTCATATCACCAAGAAGGTCCTGGTCGCCGAGGCCAAGGACATCGCGTCGGAGTACTACATCTCCTTCCTGCTGGATCGCTCGAACCGCACCTACCTGGCCATGTGCTCGGTCGAGGGCGGCATGGAGATCGAAGAGGTCGCCGCCACCAAGCCCGAGCGCCTCGCCAAGGTGCCCGTCGACGCCGTCAAGGGCGTCGACCTCGCGTTCGCCCGCTCGATCGCCGAGCAAGGCCACCTGCCCGCCGACATCCTCGACGCGGCCGCGGTGACCATCCAGAAGCTGTGGGAGGTCTTCATCTCCGAAGACGCCACCCTGGTCGAGGTCAACCCGCTGGTCCGCACCCCCAACGACGAGATCCTGGCCCTCGACGGCAAGGTCACCCTGGACGAGAACGCCGAGTTCCGCCACCCCGATCACGCGGCCTTCGCCGACATCGACGCGACCGATCCGCTCGAGCTCAAGGCCAAGGAGAACGACCTCAACTACGTCAAGCTCGACGGTGAGGTCGGCATCATCGGCAACGGCGCGGGTCTGGTCATGTCGACCCTCGACGTCGTCGCCTACGCCGGTGAGAACCACAACGGTGTGAAGCCCGCGAACTTCCTCGACATCGGTGGCGGCGCCTCGGCGGCCGTCATGGCTGCCGGCCTGGACGTCATCCTGGGCGACGCCCAGGTCAAGTCCGTGTTCGTGAACGTCTTCGGTGGCATCACCGCCTGTGACGCGGTCGCGAACGGCATCGTCGGCGCGCTGAACACCCTGGGCGCCGAGGCCAACAAGCCGCTGGTCGTGCGCCTGGACGGCAACAAGGTCGAGGAGGGTCGTCAGATCCTCGCCGACTTCAACCACCCGCTGGTGACTCTCGCTCAGACCATGGACGAAGGCGCCGACAAGGCCGCCGAACTGGCCGCCGCCAAGTAAGGACACGAACCCACATGTCTATCTTCCTGAACAAGGACAACAAGGTCATCGTCCAGGGCATCACCGGCGGTGAGGGCACCAAGCACACCGCGCTGATGCTGAAGGCAGGCACCAACGTCGTCGGCGGCGTGAACGCGCGCAAGGCCGGCACCACCGTCAAGCACGTCGACAAGGACGGCAACGACGTCGAGCTGCCGGTCTTCGCGACCGTCGCCGAGGCCATCGAGAAGACCGGCGCGGACACCTCCATCGCGTTCGTGCCCCCGGCCTTCTCGAAGGACGCCATCATCGAGGCGATCGACGCGGAGATCCCGCTGCTGGTGGTCATCACCGAGGGCATCCCGGTGCAGGATTCCGCTTACGCGTGGGCCTACAACGTCGACAAGGGCAACAAGACCCGCATCATCGGCCCGAACTGCCCGGGCATCATCACTCCGGGTGAGTCGCTGGTGGGCATCACTCCGGCCAATATCGCGGGCAAGGGCCCGATCGGGCTGGTCTCCAAGTCGGGCACCCTGACCTACCAGATGATGTTCGAGCTGCGGGACTTCGGTTTCTCCACCGCCATCGGCATCGGCGGCGACCCGGTCATCGGCACCACCCACATCGACGCCATCGAGGCGTTCGAGAAGGATCCCGAGACCAAGCTCATCGTCATGATCGGCGAGATCGGCGGCGACGCCGAGGAGCGGGCCGCGGCCTACATCCAGGCCAACGTCACCAAGCCGGTCGTCGGCTACGTCGCGGGCTTCACCGCCCCCGAGGGCAAGACCATGGGCCACGCCGGCGCCATCGTCTCCGGCTCCGCCGGCACCGCCCAGGCCAAGAAGGACGCCCTCGAGGCCGCGGGCGTGAAGGTCGGCAAGACCCCGTCCGAGACCGCCGCCCTCGCGCGCGAGATCCTGGAAAAGGCCAGCATCACCGCTTGATGGTTCTCGTGTCCCGCTGCCGACGGCAGCGGGACACAGGCTGAACAGTGTCGGGCTCCGCCCGAATTGCAAAGGCCGCCTTCCGTTTTCGGAGGGCGGCCTTCGTCGTTCGGCAGTCCGGCCGACGGCGCGGACAATCGCCGGTCAAGCGCCGATTCGCTATTGCGGTAGGGGCGCCACCGGTGGTACATGGTGCTCGCGGCGGTCTGTTGCAGTAGCGTCGGTGGCAGTTCGTGAACGACTCGATAGGAGACGACGACATGTCATACCCGACCGGGGGCTCGGGATACAACGGGCCCGCGCCGACGCCTTCCAACGCACCCGGCTACGGCTCGCAGCCTACGGGCAGTCCCGCTGGGTCGAGTACGACGCCCGAAGCGGGCAAGGGCCTGCCTTTCTTCCTCACCGTCGGCGTGGCCGTCCTCGGTGTCATCACCTTCCTGCTCGGTTTCGCGCCCTATCTGGGGTCCAAGCCGGTGCAGATCGGCGGCCAGACGGTCGGCTCGACGATCACCTCGAGCCTGTTCGAGTCGCCCGGCGGCGCCGCGCTGATCACCATCGTGCTGTTCGCGGGCGTGCTCGCGGGGCTTTCGCTGCTGCCCAAGCAGAACTGGACCGCCGTGGTGGCCGCGTCGTCCTTCGCCGCGTTCCTGGCGATCCTGTTCACCTCCTTCGACCTCGATGACAATGTGACGCTGAAGTGGGGCGGCTGGGTCATCCTGTTCTTCTCGTTCGTGCAGGCCGTGCTCGCGGTGCTGGCCCTGCTGTTCGAGGCGGGCATCATCAAGCCGCCCGCGCCGAAGCCGGCCACGCCGCAGGGCTACGGCCAGCAGCCGTTCAGCTCGACCGGCTCGCAGTTCCAGCAGCAGCCGGGCTACGGCCAGCAGGCCGGTTACGGCCAGCAGCAGCCGGCGTCCTACGGTCAGCCGGCCGGTTACGGTCAGCAGCCGCAGCAGCCTTCGTACGGTCAGCAGGGCTACGGCCAGGCGGGCCAGCAGCCGCAGCAGCCGGCCGGATACGGCACCGGCTCGCAGCCGCAGCCGGGTTACGGCCAGCAGCAGCCGTCCTACGGTCAGCAGCCGGGCGGTTTCGGTCAGCAGTCCTACGGTGCGCCGCAGCAGCCGGCCGGCGCGGATCCGGCGACGCAGCACTTCGCCGCCGGTCAGCGTCCGGGCCAGCCGTTCGGTGGCGAGCAGGCCGCCGACCCGGCCGCCGACGCCACCCGCGCCTTCCGCCCCGGTCAGGACGACGCCAAGTAGCCCGCCGCGCCTTCGGAGCAGAACATGAACGGCCCCTGGGCTTTCCGCCCGGGGGCCGTTCGCTTGCCCGAACCCGCGGCCAGATCCCTCGAGCCTCCGCGCAATCCCGCATGCCCGCTGTTCAGGGGCGTGCGGCGCGCCTGACCCTCAGGTTTTCATGAAGCTGTCACGCTGGTTGTCCATGAGTGCCCCGAAGACCGCCCTGGCTCGTCTGGGCGACCACGCACCGCGGCAGATGCCGCCGCGGGAACCGGCGCCGCCGCGCGAACCGGCACGTGGCGACGGCGGATTCGGGTCGCTGACGCCGGAGCGGGCGCGAGTGCTGATGCTGGTGGCGGCGCGGCCCGCGGCCATCGTGCTGCTGGTGATCTTCGTGCTGGTGTTCGGCACCCTGTTCGCCGCGCACAGCGGGACCACGGGGGCGTCCGGAGCCATCGCCGCGAGCTGGCTTGCGGTGCATCAGGTTCCGCTGGTGATCGGTAAGACCGGGATCGGGCTGTGGCCGCTGCTGCCGACCGCGCTGATGCTGTGGCTGGTCGCGCGCGAATGCGACCTCGCCGCCGAACCCGGTTGCACGCGAGTCGATCTCGCTTGGATCGTGGGCGCGGCGGTGGGCGGGCCGCTGCTCATCACCGCGGTCTGCCTGGCGGTGGCGGACGACGCGTCGGCGACCATGCCGCTGCAACCGCCGCGGACCCTGGTCGCCTTCGCCTGGGTGATCGGACTGAACCTGGTGGCCGCGGTCGTCGGCATCGGTGCGCGGAACTGGCGCGAGTTCACCGATCTGCTGCCGATTCCCTTGCCGCACTGGGTCGTTCCCGGCCTGCGGATCGGTCTGCTGTCGGTGTGGCGGCTGCTGCTGGTGGCCGCGGCGCTCACCGTGGTGTCGTTCCTCGGGCACTGGTCGCGGATCGGCGACACCTATCACACCGCCGGAAACATCTTCGGCGGACTGGGTTTGACGGTGCTGTCGCTGGCGTACCTGCCGAACGTGCTCATCGATGCGGTGGGCCTATTACTCGGCGGGCAGGTGCACATCGGCGCGGGTTCGCTGAGCCTGTTCGGCATCGAGGGCGCGCCGCTGCCCGCGGTGCCGCTGGCGGCGGCCGTGCCATCCGGGCCGGTGGCGGCCTGGTGGATGGCCTTGCTGGTGGCGCCGGCGGCGGTCGGTGTGCTCGGCGGCCTGGACTGCGGGCGCACCTCACGCGACCGTCCGGCCGCGCCCTGGGCGACCCTCACCTCGGCCGCCGTGGCGGCGATGGTCATCACCCTGCTCGGGGTCGTGGCCGGCGGTGAACTCGGAACCTTCGGGCGTATCGGCCCGAACCTGCTCCTATCCGCGGCCCTCGCCTTCATCTGGCTGGCGGTGGCCGGCTACGTGGGCATGCTCGGCGCCCGCTGGTTCACCCCGGCCGGAGCGGCGACCGCGGCCGCCGCCGGATACGCCGGAACCGTCGCCGATGACGAATACGACGACTACGACCTCGAATACGACGACGATTACGACCCGGCCTACGAGTCCGACTACGAGGACCCCGAGTCCGACTACGACGAATACGACGACTACGACGAAGAATTCGACGAGGACTACGCGGACGACTACGAAGCAGACCCCGTCGACGACAACACCGTCGACGGCGAACTCCTCGAAGAAGACGAACCCGTCTTCACCGCCCGCATCCGCCAGGAACCCGCCGACCCCGACGACATAGTCGACGCCGAGGTAGTCGAGGCAACGGAAGCCGACAACTGATTTCGCAAGGATCGGGGTAACTCGTCGGGGACGCCCGGAATAGGTTCGGCATCCGACCGCCGGCACGGATGCGTGGCGGGCAACGGCTCTCGGCCGCCCGCTGAGGGGTCGGGGAGGCGGGACAGCCGCTGAAAGTTCGTGCAAGCGCCCCGGCTAGGCTTTAGGCGGCGGTCTTACCGGCCGTACCCCTCTTCCCGCTCCGAGACACAGGGAGTAGAGCGCTGACGTCCTCGCCCACCCGGCTGTTGCCGCCGACCGCGCCCGCGACCGTCGTCGTGCTGGCTTCCGGCACCGGTTCCCTGCTGCGTTCGCTGCTCGAAGCGACCCGGGAGCCGGGTTATCCGGCTCAGGTGGTCGCGGTGGGTGTGGACCGTGATTGCGCCGCGCTCGAACATGCGGAAGCCTTCGACATCTCATCGTTCAAGGTCGCGCTCGGTGACTTCGCGAGTCGCGCCGAATGGGACAGCGCGCTGACCGAGATGGTCGCCGTGTTCCAGCCGGATCTGGTGGTGTCCGCCGGGTTCATGAAGATCCTGGGTCCCGTGTTCATGGATCGGTTCCGTGGCCGCATCATCAATACCCATCCCGCGCTGCTGCCGGCCTTCCCGGGCGCGCACGGGGTGCGGGATGCGCTCGCCTACGGGGTGCGGGTGACGGGTTCGACCGTGCACCTGGTCGATTCGGGTGTCGATACCGGGCCGATCCTGGCGCAGGAGCCGGTCCCGGTGCTCCCGGACGATGACGAGGACTCCTTGCACGAGCGCATCAAGGTCGTGGAGCGCCGGCTGTTGGCGGAAGTCGTCGCGGCCGTCGCGACCCGAGGCATTGTCTCCGATGGACGAAAGGCAGTTATCCCAGATGAGCGAGTTCTCCGGTGAGTGAGCGTAGCGAACGACAGTCCGGCACAGCTGAACGCAAGCCGATCAAGCGGGCCCTCGTAAGCGTTTATGACAAGACCGGGCTGATCGAACTGGCCACCGGTCTGCACCAGGCGGGCGTGGAGCTGGTCTCGACCGGCTCGACCGCCAACAAGATCGCCGATGCCGGCATCCCGGTCACCAAGGTCGAGGACCTGACCGGTTTCCCGGAGACCCTGGACGGTCGCGTCAAGACCCTGCACCCGCGCGTGCACGCCGGCATCCTCGCCGACACCCGCAAGGAGGAGCACGTCGACCAGCTCGTCGAGCTGGGTGTCGAAGCCTTCCAGCTGGTCGTGGTGAACCTCTACCCGTTCACCCGGACCGTGGCCTCCGGCGCGAGCATCGACGAATGCGTGGAGCAGATCGACATCGGCGGCCCGTCCATGGTGCGTGCCGCCGCCAAGAATCATCCGTCGGTCGCGGTGGTCGTCAACACCGGTGACTACGGCAATGTGCTCGCGGCCGTGCAGCAGGGCGGCTTCACGCTGCCCGAGCGGACCGCCTTGGCCGCCAAGGCTTTCCAGCACACCGCCACCTACGATGTGGCCGTCGCGAGCTGGATGACCAATGTGGCCGTCCCCGCCGTGGAGCCGGAATCCGAAGGCGCGCAGCGGTTCCCGGCGTGGATCGGTGCGACCTGGAACCGGGAGAACGTGCTGCGCTACGGCGAGAACCCGCACCAGGGCGCCGCGCTGTACACCGCCGAGGCGGGTGCCGCGGGCCTGGCGCAGGCGCGGCAGCTGCACGGCAAGGAAATGTCGTACAACAACTACACCGACGCCGACGCCGCCTGGCGCGCCGCCTACGACTTCGACGCGCCCGCGGTGGCCGTGATCAAGCACGCCAACCCGTGCGGCATCGCGATCGGCGCGGATATCGCCGAGGCGCACCGCAAGGCGCACGCCACCGATCCGGTGTCGGCGTACGGCGGCGTGATCGCGGCCAACCGTGAGGTGTCGGTCGAGATGGCCGAGCAGGTCGCGGAGATTTTCACCGAGGTCGTGGTGGCGCCCTCGTACGCCAACGGTGCGGTGGAAGTGTTGCAGCGCAAGAAGAATGTGCGCGTGCTGGTGGCCGAGCCGGCCCAGCGCCGCGGCGTGGAGCTGCGCCCGGTGAGCGGCGGCGCGCTGCTGCAGGACCGCGACATCCTGCAGGCCGACGGTGACGACGCCGCCAACTGGACCTTGGCCGCCGGTGAGCCGGCCGACGAGGCGACCCTGCGTGATCTCGAGTTCGCCTGGCGGGCCTGCCGTTCGGTGAAGTCGAACGCCATCCTGCTGGCCGATGACGGCGCCGCCACCGGCGTCGGCATGGGTCAGGTCAACCGGGTGGACTCCTGCAAGCTGGCGGTCGAGCGGGCCGGCGAGCGCGCCAAGGGTTCCGTTGCCGCGTCCGATGCGTTCTTCCCGTTCTCGGACGGGCCGGAGGTGCTGGTGGCCGCCGGGGTGCGGGCGATCGTGCATCCGGGCGGGTCGATCCGCGACAAGGACACCATCGAGCTGTGCAAGGAAGCGGGCGTCACCCTCTACCTGACGGGTGCGCGTCACTTCACCCACTGACGTAGGTGCGAAGTACGGGCCGGTGCGTGGAATGCGCACCGGCCCTTACTGTTTCGATGCCTAGCTCACCTTGGCCATGAGGACCTGGCGGTCGCCCAGGGGAGCCTTCAGCTGGATGTCGAGGGTGCCGAAGACGGCGATCATGGTGCACATCTTGCCGACCGCGGCGGGCAGGGTGCCGGACTTCAATTCGACGGTGACCGCGGAGTCGGTTTCGGTGGCGGTGTAGTCGATGCCGTAGCAGTCGGGGGAGCCGGTCTGGAAGTTGATCGCGATCTTGTCGGGGGCGATGCGGGTCCAGCTGTCGAACGGGATCGGGTGCGGGCTGACGATGCTGGGGTCGGCGGTGAAGGTGCGGCCGAACCGGCCCTGCGGCGCTTCGGTGGGGGTGGTTTCGGTGGTGGTGGCGGGCGTGGTGGTCGTGGTTTTGGCGCTACTGGATTCCGTGCTGCCGCAGGCGGTCACGGCCAGCCCGATGAGTGCGACGCCGGCGGTAGCGATCATGCGGCGTCCCCATGTCCCGTACATGCGCAACACCCTAGCGCCAGCGACCGTACGGCCGGTTCCGATAGCCCGATCCGTTACTTCGGCGAACTTCTGGCGACGACACGCCAAAGAATTCGCGTCATGCGGCGCGTAACCCTGCGGTGACCGGCGCGGTGTCGGTAATGTCGGATCAGATGTGCGAATGCAGTTCCGCGCCATCGGCTTCCCCCTGATCACCCCTCCCGAAAGGACGCACCGTGGGCGACTCGTTGAAGGTCGGCGAAGAACTCGGTCGTGGAGAGTCGCTGCAAGGCGGCGCTTACACACTCACTCTGCAAAATGATGGCAACCTGGTGCTGTCCGAACCCAGCGGCAATGTCGTGTGGGCGTCCGGCACCAACGACAAGGGCGTCGAGCGCGCGGTACTGCAGCCCGACGGCAACTTCGTGCTCTACAAGGGTGACGGTGGCGCCGAATGGTCCACCGAGACCAGCGGCAAGTCCGCCGACCGCCTGGTCGTGCAGGCCGATCGCAATGTCGTGCTGTACGGCGGCGACGGCAGTGCGATCTGGAACTCCGAAACCAACACCGACAACCCGCTCCCCGCACCGGAGCCGGCCGCCGCCGCCCCGGTTGCCGAGGAGGTGCCGCCGCCCCCGCCGCCGGCCGCCCAGACCTACACGGTCGAGCCGGGTGACACCCTGTGGGCCATTGCCGAGCGCTTCTACGGCGACGGCAACCGCTACCAGGACATCGCCAACGCCAACGGCATCCCCAACCCGGACGCCATCAATGTCGGCCAGGTCCTGACCATCCCGTAAATAGACAACTCTCGTGACTCTCAGGGGCTGTCGCCCCTGAAACCCCACGAAAAACCCGGCCCCCGAGCGCAATTGCACTCGGGGGCCGCGGCATTCCATTCCGCCAGACATCGGGACCGCGCCGAGCGGGGTCCCCCGAGCCTGCGGCCTTCTCACCTTTCGGCCAAGCATCGAGGCTGTTGCCGATCGGGCCTCGATCCCAGGACCTTCTCGCCTTGCAATTGAGCATCGGAGCTGTGCCGAGCGGGCCCGGAGCCTGCGGCCTTCTCGCCTTGTAATTTAGCGTTGGGGCTGTGCCGAGCGGGTCCCGAGCATGCGGCCTTCTCACCTTTCAATTGCTTGGGCCCCCGATGCGTAAGCATCGGGGGCCCAATGTTTTTCACCCGGGAAGGGTAACCAGCTAGCGGCTGGTGAAAGGGAGCAGCGCCATTTCTCGGGCGTTCTTCACCGCGACGGCGACCTGGCGCTGTTGCTGCGGGGTGAGGCCGGTGACGCGGCGGCTGCGGATCTTGCCGCGGTCGGAGATGAACGTGCGGAGCAGGTTCACGTCCTTGTAGTCGACGGTCTCGATACCGGCGGCGATCAGGGGGTTCTTCTTCGGGCGGCGGGCCTGCTCGGCGCGGACCTTCTTCGACGGTGCTCGCTTCACTGCCATGTCTGCGGTTCCTTACTCACGAGATCTGTGGATGCTTACCAGCTCGATTTGCGTACGCCGGGCAACTCTCCGCGGTGAGCCATCTCGCGAACGCGTACTCGCGAAAGGCCGAATTTCCGTAGATGACCTCGCGGGCGTCCGTCCGCGGCGTCCCGATTGCGCAATCGTACCGGACTGGCATCGCGCGGGAGTTTCTGCAGGGCGCTCTGCGCGGCTTCTCGATCGGCCTCGGAAGTGGTGGGTTTGCGGATGAGTTCCTTGAGTTCAGCGCGTCGTTCGGCGTAGCGGGCGACGATGATTTTGCGTGCTTCGTTCTTTTCGATCTTCGACTTCTTGGCCATTTCAGCGGTCCTCGCGGAAGTCGACGTGCTTGCGTACGACGGGATCGTATTTACGCAGAACCATCCGGTCGGGATCGTTGCGGCGGTTCTTCCGGGTCACGTATGTGTACCCCGTGCCCGCGGTGGACTTCAGTTTGATGATCGGCCGGATGTCGGTGGACTTGGATGCCATCGGTGGCAGCTCCTTCAGATTTTCTCGCCGCGGGCGCGCAGGCGGGCGACGACCGCCTCGATGCCGTCGCGGTCGATGGTCTTGATGCCCTTGGCGGAGACGTTCAGCGTGATGCGCCGGTCCTCGCTGGGCAGGTAGTAGGTCTTGCGCTGGATGTTGGGGTCCCAGCGCCGATTGGTCCGCTTGTGCGAGTGCGACACGGACTTGCCGAATCCGGGTTTACGTCCGGTGACCTGGCAGATCGCTGACATGAGCACTCCCTTCCAGCCTCGATGTACATGACAATCATTTTCGACAACGTCGGAACGGGAGTGTACTGTTCCCGATCGTTAAATGAAAATCATTGTCGAAAGGGGTGACGGTGGTGACCGATCGCCGCAAACCAGTCCTGGTCGTCGCGGGCCTGCCCGGCCGCGCCGCGGACGGTGTGGACCGAGCCGCGCGCCTCCTGGGCGCGGAACCGGGCACCGCCGTGGTCCGGCACGATCTGGGCGAACTGGGGCAGGGCGTGGTGCGCCGCATCGTGTACCTGGACGGCCGCGAGACGACCACCGTGCTGGAGCTCGCACACGGTTGCGTCTCCTGCACCCTGCGCGCCGACCTGCTGCCCTACCTGTGCCTGCTCGCCGTGCGGGATTCGGTGCGGCACATCGTGCTCGCCCTGGACCCGGCCTTCGAGGCCGAGGCCGTCTGCCGGGCCATCGAGCACACCGTGGTCGCGAATGTGGTGGGCCGCGTGGACGGTCCGGCGAGCCGCAGCGTCCGCATCGGCGCCGTGCTCACCTGCCTGGACGCCCGGGACTGGCTGGCCGACGCCACCGGTGACGAGACCCTCGCCGAGCGCGGGCACGCCACCGCCGAGGACGATCGCACCATCGCCCAGCTGGCTGTCGGCCAGGTCGAATTCGCCGATGCCCTCATCGCT
This sequence comes from Nocardia sp. NPDC088792, assembly GCF_044750615.1. Taxonomy (NCBI): domain Bacteria; kingdom Bacillati; phylum Actinomycetota; class Actinomycetes; order Mycobacteriales; family Nocardiaceae; genus Nocardia; species Nocardia sp. NPDC088792. Next base: position 1,450,136 of record NZ_JBIVKC010000002.1, on the reverse strand, counting down.
TTCGACGGCGGCGCCGATCTGCTCGACCGCGAGCGCACGGCCGCCGTGCTGGGCCGGCTGGCCCCGGCCGCCCCGGTGGCCTGGGTGAGCGAACCGGGCGCGCTCGGCGCGGACGACCTCACATGGCTGCGGCGGCGGGTGCCCGCCGACGCCCGCCGCGGCGCGCCCTTCGATCCGCATGCGCCGCTGCTGCGCGGAATGCCGCCGCTGCAAGCGGATTGCGGTGTGGCCCTGGTGGAATTCGCGACCGAACGGCCTTTCCATCCCGACCGCCTGCACTCGGCCATCGATGTCCTGCTGGACGGGGTGGTCAGCGCGCGCGGCCGGGTGTGGCTGGCCACGCAGCCGGACGAGGTGGTGTGGCTGGAGTCGGCGGGCGGCGGGCTGCGGGTCGGCGGCGCCGGAAAGTGGCTGGCCGCAATGACTCCCGAGGAGCTCGCGGCGGTCGCGGAGACGGATCCGGAGCGGCATGCCATGGCGACGCTGCGCTGGGACGAGACCTCCGGTGACCGGCACACCTCGATGGTGATCCTGGTGGCGGACGCCGATGCCGACGAGATCCGGCACGCCCTGCACTGGGCGCTGGTCGACGAGGACGAATTCCGGCAGGTGCGCTTCGCGCCCGAACGGGTCGCGCTGTGGGCGGACCCGTTCGGCGACCAGCACGAGGAGCCCTGCGACACAACCCGATCCACGCCGGTGGCCGGGGACGGCACCAACCGGCAGAACGAAAGGTGAAGCAATGAAACCGGGAATCCATCCTGATTACCATCCGGTAGTTTTCGAAGACGTCGGAACCGGAAAGCGTTTTCTGACCCGCTCGACCGCGGTCTCCTTGCGCACCGTGGAGTGGACCGACGGGAATACCTACCCATTGCTCGTGGTCGATGTAACTTCCGACTCGCATCCCTTCTGGACCGGTTCCCAGCGGGTATTGGATACCGCGGGCCGGGTCGAGAAGTTCGAGCGCCGCTACGGAAAGCGTGTTCGCGGCGGTAGCAATTCCGCTGCGCGAGAGGAGGACTGAAGAATGGCTGTTCCAAAGCGGAGGATGTCGCGGGCCAATACCCACAGCCGGCGTTCCCAGTGGAAGGCGACCCCGCCCGACCTGGTGCCCGTCAAGGTCGGCGGGGTCGTGCACCAGGTCCCGCGGCGGCTGGCCCGCGCGGTGGAGCGGGGTCTGATCGATCCGGCGAAGCTCTGATCAGTGGGTTGGAAAGCGCTGACCAGGGGCCTCGAAAAAGTCTTCTCAAAGTTGTGAATTCGTTGCCTGGGGGCGCTATCCTCATGCGTTGAGGGCGGGTTCTTCTGACAACAGAAGAACCCGCTCATCGCCACTTCTACGGCCGGTTGGGGGAGCGCTTCGGGGCTTGCTTCCCGGCTCACTTTCCAGCCCAATTCGGCTGATTCGTACGGTAATACGGCGCATTATTCGGGACTTTGTCCGCTTTGAGCGGCTTTCGCCGTATGCCCGTTCGGTCTGATTCCCCAGCCGGGCAGCGGCACCGAGCCGACCAGCTGCTCCAAGCGCGCCAACCGCTCGGCGAAGGCCGACGCCGGGCCCTCGATCAAGGAGAACGGGAAGGGCCAGGTCGGCCCGGACAGCCGATCCACCTCCTGGGAGAGTTCGGCGGTCGTGGCTTCCAGATCGCTGACCTCAGTGCGTAGTTCGTCCAGTTCGGTGAGCGCGGCGGCCACCGCGTCCACCAGCGTCCGGTGCTGACCCTGCGCATCGGTGCCGAGCTGAGGCCAGCCGGTCAGGCCGGGCCCGCGCAGCTGGGTCTGGATGTCCCGCAGTATCTGGTCTTGTTCGGGTGTCAAGTCCGGTTCCTCCGCTTCCGCATCCCATTGTCCGAAATCGGTTCGGTCGGTTTGGTTTACATCGCAATTCACACCGTCCACGGTCACCTGGGCGCCGGTCTGCAATATCGCGATGCGTGGATCCAGATTCCCGCCCGACCATGCGATCGTCTGCCACGCCCAGGCCGCGGTCCCGCCGTCCAGGGCTCGGCTCACCGGCCGATATCCGCCGTAGATACCGACATTCGCGGCGCCCAGCACGGTGGCCGCGCCGTTCAGGTAGGCATCGATGGCGGTCTGCTGCGGCGCCGTCGCATCGAAGTCGGCGGCGAAATAAATAGGTCGGTCGGTACTTCCGCCGCATCGCAGTACCTGCGCCAGCGCGGCATGCGCGTCGGTGACGCCCGCCCCGAAGCCGTCCAGCATGCGGGTCGCCGCGGTCTCCCAGGTCGACACGATCGAAATGTCCTGTGCGCGCAGATCGTCCGCTTCAGCGGGGGTGAGCAGCTTGCCGGGCAGCGTAGGCCCGCCATCGGACAGGTAGCGGATCACGAAGTCGTACCCGGCCGCCCGGATGGCGCTCGCGGCGGGCCGACCTGCGGCGTAATCCAGCCCGAAACGCATGCCTGTCACTGTAATTCGCCCGACACGCCCGGTGTGCCCCAATCCCGGAGACTCCTCCATCCGGTCCTCGAAGTTCGGTTTTTTGTCAGCCGGTAGTGGTTGACTGGACGCGATTGTGTGATCGGCGTCACTTGCACTAGAACCGAAACGGAGAAACCGATGCCTGTACGCAACGAAGCCTGGCCTCCCGGAACACCATGCTGGGTCGACTGTCAGGTCGATGATCCCGCAAAGGCCGGGGAGTTCTACTCGGAACTGTTCGGCTGGGACGTTCAAGGCGGCGGGGAAGAGTCCGGGGGCTACCTGATGGCGCTACGCGACGGCGAGGCCGTCGCCGGCATCGGACCCAAACCCGAGACGGGCGTGCCGTCGGTGTGGACCACCTACTTCGCGGTCGCCGCCGCCGACGCCTGCGCCGAACAGGTCACGGCGGCCGGGGGCCGCATGCTGGTACCGCCCTTCGACGTCATGGAATTCGGCCGCATGTTCGTGGCCGCCGACGCCTCCGGCGCACCCTTCGCGGTCTGGGAAGCGCGGGCGCACAATGGCGCGGCGGTCCACAACGAGCACGGCGGCTATGTCTGGAACGACCTGCACACCGGGGAATTCGAGGCCGCGAAGAAGTTCTACGGCGAGGTATTCGGCTTCACCTTCACCGAATTCGGCACCGACGGCATGCGCTACGCCAGCTTCACCCCGCCGGGACAACGGGATTCGGTCGGCGGCATCAACGACGACAGCGCCAACGGGCACGCGCCGGACCGGCCGTACTGGCTGACCTGGTTCCAATTCGACGGTATAGACGGCGGTCTCACCCGCGCCGCGGAGCTCGGCGCGACCGTGCTGATGGAGGCCCAGGACAGTCCGTTCGGGCGCATGGCCATCCTGGCCGCCCCGCAGGGCGAACTGTTCGGCCTACTCGACCCCGACACCGCGGACTGAGCACCGACCTCAGCGACCCGAGACCGACCCGCGCGCAGCCCTTCCCGACGCGACGGCCAAGGAGGGACTGTGCGCCGCGGACGGCTGCCCGGGCGCGACCCGGGCCTCGCGACGATCCGGCGCCACCAGAATGGCGGTGATCGGCACCGTCAACGACAGCGTGCTCACGATGAAGAACGGTACGAAGAAGTCGAAAAGGACATCACCCGCGGGTCGCTTGGCGGCGGGATCCACATGCACCTGCAGACCGGTCAAACCGGCGTAATGCATGCCGAGCACCAGGACCGCGTACACCAGCGAACCGGCCAGCACCAGCGGCACCGTCCGCGCCCAGTAGCTGAACCAGAGCAACAGGCCCGACAGCACGGCCGCGATCAGATACACCGCGACGATCGACACCAGACCGCGATCGACGCTGCCCTGCACCCGGATCGTCGACAGCAGCAACAGATGAATGGTGCCGATTCCGGCCGCCATGATCACCGTGCCGATCCCCAGTCGCACCCAGTTCAGTTTCTTTCCCGCGACGATCAGCGCGACCAGCACGGTGACGGCCGACAGCGCGGCGCACAGGGGAGTCAGGGTGGTGTCGTAGCGCAACTGGCTGCCGGTCACCTCGAGCCCGAGCATCGACACGAAGATCGGCATGGACACCCCGACGCCGCCGATCGAGCACGCCGCCACGAACAACCAGATCAGCCGGAACCGCGCGGTGACCGACTTCGTCGACTGCCGGATGCACTGCAACCCGCACGATGCCCCCGAGAACGACGCGATCAACGCGAGCCCGAGGACCCAGTAGCCCATCGAAAAGTAGATCACCAGAACCCCTTTGCCTTGCTGTCCAGCCGTCGACCCGAAGGTCTAGACGCGCGGCGCGTCTTCGCGTTGCGCGGCCATCAGACGTTCGATGGCGTACTCGGTCACCGCCGCCAGCGAACGCCGCACCTCGACCGGATCGCGGGCATCGATATCCACGATCGGCACGCTGTCCCGCACGCTCAGCGCCTCCCGCAGTTCGGCCACCGGGAACCGGGGCGCGTCCGGGAAACGGTTCACCGCAATGAGAAACGGCAGCGACTTGGATTCGAAGAAGTCCACGGCCGCGAAGCTGTCCTCGATGCGCCGGGTGTCGACCAGCACCACCGCGCCGATGGCGCCGCGGATCAGGTCGTCCCACATGAACCAGAAACGACGCTGTCCCGGCGTGCCGAACAGATACAGCACCAGGTTCCCGGGCAGGATGATGCGCCCGAAATCCATGGCCACCGTGGTGGTTTCCTTACCGGGCGTGGCCGCCAGATCGTCGACGCCGTCCGAGTAGCCGGTCACCATGGCCTCGGTCCGCAACGGGACGATCTCCGAGACCGCGCCGACGAAGGTGGTCTTACCGGCGCCGAAGCCACCCGCTACGACGATCTTGGTCGACGCCGTGCGGAAATCCTCGCCGGGCAGCTGGAACTGGCCGGTCGTATATGCGCCGACCTGGAACTGACCGGTGGTGTACGCGCCGCTCCCCGGCTTCGGGAACTGACCCGTGCTGTATCCGCCGCCGGCGAACTGTGGTGCGCCCGCGGGAGACTGGGGCGCGCCCGCGGACTGCCGCGGCGCACCCGGGTAGCCTCCGCCGTCAAAGCGCGCGGAGTCCATGCAGAGTCCTCTCCATCAAAGAGCGGCGCTCGTCGAAGCTCGCCTGGTCGCTCAGGGTCGAATGCACGCGCAGAGTTCCGGCGACCACGAGATCGCCGATCACGACCCGGACCATCCCCAGCGGACGCTGGAGATGGGCCGCGATCTCCGCGACCGAGAGCCGGGACGTGCCCAGCCGCAGGATCTCGGTGCGGACGTCACCGGCCGGCCAATCGAAATGGGCGGTATAGGACAGGGTTTCGACGACCGCCTCGAGCGGCAGATCGACCGCCGGTTCGGTGCGGCCGGAAGTCAGTGCGTAGGGACGAACACGAGTAGTCGGTGGACGGTTCCCGCCACCATGTGCATTGGTCATCGGCGACTCATCATGCAGTGCGTGCGGTGGCGGAGACCACGGATCCGACGCGGTCCACCAATAGGGCCATTTCATAGCCGATGCGGCCGATGTCGTGCTGCTTGTTGGCCAGCACCGCGAGATGCGAGCCATTGCCGACGCTCATCACGAGCAGATACCCGCGCTGCATCTCGACGATGGACTGCATCACCTTGCCGCCCTCGAACAACTGCGCCGCGCCCGCGGAGAGACTCGCCAGACCCGCGGTCACCGCGGCCAGCTGCTCGGCGCGGTCGGACGGCAGGTGCGGGCTGGTGGCTTGCAGCAGACCATCGGCGGAAACCAGAACGGCGTGCGAGACACCCGGAACCTCCCGGGTGAATCGGGTGACCAACCAGTTCAGATTCTCGTCGGTGGTGGTGCGCTGTGTGTCGGTCATACATGCCCTCCGTCGTTGTACTGGGAGTCGGCCCGCCCGGAGCGGACACCGCTCAGGTGCCGGGTGAGGCTGCTGCGAATCTCGTCCGGATTACGAGCGTCGCCCTCTTCTTCCTGGGCCACGGCGCCGGGGACCAATTGGGCGCCCGGCCGCCGGATCGGCAGCCCGCCCTGCGTGCGGCCGCTGTTGCTGGGATTGGCGGCTTCCTCCGCGGCCGCCCAGCCCGCATCCGAGCTGGATGTCCATTCGTCGTCCGGCTGTTCGGCGGCGGCGGGTTCCACCAGCCACTCGGAAACCATCCGCTGGAAGATCGGGGTCGGGGCCTCGCCGACCGGGCGCAGGCCGGTCTGCGTCGGGGCCGAACGCTGCGGCTCGGCGGGCGCGGGCTCGGCCGTGCCGCTGCCGCCCAGATCGACCCTGCCGAAATCGACGGTGTCATTGCCGAATTCCGGGGTGCGTCCACCGAATCCGCCGGAGCGCTCGGTGAATTCCGGAGCCGGTTCGGCGAATCCGGCGGCCGGTTCGGCGAATCCCACTGCCGGTTCGGTGAATTCCGGAGCCGGTTCGGTGAATGCGGCGGTCGGCTCGGCGAATCCCGCGGCCGGCTCGGCGTACGCACCGGTCCGGTCGCCGAATTCGGCCGAGCGGTCGGAGAACCCGGCGGAGCGGTCGGCGAACCGGCTGGTGCGGTCGTCGAACCCACCGGACTGCGGCTCGAATCGGGTGGTCTGGTGCTCGAATTCGACATTACCCGCGTCGAAGCCGTCGCCGCGGGCGTCGAAGCGATCGCCGCGGGCGTCGAAACCATCGCCGCGGTCATCGAAGCCGCGGCCGGTGTCCTCGTAATCGCCGTAACCGCCGTCGTGTTCGCCGACAGCGCCGAGATCGGTGAATTCCCCGGTACCGCCGTCGAAGCGGCCGGTTTCGGTGTAGTCCGGCTCGGCGTCCTCATGTTTGGTGGCGGCGGCGCTCGAGTGATCGCCGAAGGCGCTGTAGCCGTTGCCGAAGTAGGTGCCGGTGTCCGGGCCGTTGTCGCCCTCGCCGCGATAGCTGCTCGGAGCCGGTGCGCCCGCCTCGGGCCGGTGGCCCCACGGACTCGCCGGCGGCTGCGGCGCAACCGGTTCCGGGCGGGGGCCGCCCACGCTGTAGGCGCGGGCGTCGGCGGGCTCGGTGAAGGCGTCGGTGAAACCGTCCGAGAAGCGGTCGGCCTGCGGCGTCGTCGTGACGATGGGCTGTTCGTCGGTATCGCCCGGCGCCTTGCGCTGCGGCAGGCCGGAATTGGTGACGAACTGGCCGGTGGCGTTCGCGGGTTCCGGCGGATTCGGCACCGGGATCAGCCGCGGCGGGGTGACGACCGGCGTGGGCACCAGGCTCTGCGGCCCGGTGAGGGCGGAGGCCGGCAGCGGCCCGCTGAGCGGATACTGACCGGTGGGTTCGCCGCTGCGTTCCGGCGACGGCGAGACCAGGCTGCCCGGCAGATGCACGCTCGACGTGATGCCCGGCTGCTGCACCATCGCGGAGGTGCGGCGCAGGCTCACCGTGATGTGATGCCGCTTGGCCAGCCGGCCGACGACGAAAAGACCCATGCGGCGCGCGGTCTCGACATTGACCTCACCACCGGAGGCGAGGCGATCGTTGATGCCCTGCAGATCCTCGGCGTTCATGCCCAGACCGCGGTCGGTGATCTCGATCATGTAGCCGCCGTCCACGGCCCGCGCGACCGACACCGCCACCGGGGTGGACGGCGGCGAGTAGCGCAGTGCGTTGTCGATCAGCTCGGCCAGCAGATGCTCGATATCGACGGCGGGCTCACCCGAGACGATGCCGTCCGGCACGGTGCCGATCTCGACGCGCTGATAGTCCTCTACCTGCGACACCGAGGACCACAGCATGTCCGACAGCGGCACCGGCGCGAGATGGCCACGCCGCAAGGCGGTTCCGGCCAGCACCAGCAGGTTGTCGCCGTTACGGCGCATGCGGGTGGCGAGGTGGTCGAGGCGGAACAGCGACTGCAGGCGTTCCGAATCGTCCTCGTCGCGTTCCAGTTCCTCGATGAGCGACAGCTGCTGCTCGACGAGGGATTGGCTACGGCGGGACAGGGTCTCGAACATATTGCCGATCTGCAGGCGCAGGCGCGCCTGGTCGGCGGCGAGGTGCAGCGCCTGCGCGTGGATATCGTCGACGGCGCGGGCCAGCTGCCCGATCTCCTCGGTGGTGTGCACGTCGACCGGGCTGATCTCGGGGGTAGCGCCGCCGGTGCGCACCACCTCGAGTTCCTGCGGCAGGTCGATGTGGGCCACCTGCAACGCGTCTCGCCGCAGCCGGCGGACGGGGACGACCAGCGACCGCGCGACCATCAGCGCGATGGCGAGACCGGCAAGCAGCATGCCGATGACGATCGAGGTATCGCGGAGCACATTGTTGCGGGCGTCGGTGGTCAGCTTCGACAGTGCGGAATCCATGGAGCCCGCGACCGTCACGACCTCCTTCTGGTAGGCCTGCATGCTGTTGTTCAGCGAGTCCTGCATGGCCGGCAGGTTGCCCGGATCGGGCACGTTCTGCATCAGGATGCCGATGCGGGCCTGTGCGTTGTCGCGCAGCGTATCGGCGTTCACGGCCTGCGCGGGCGACAGTCCGCGGTACACCTCGATCATGGTGGCCTCGGCGCCGATCGCGGTGAGCAGCCGCGTGCGCATGCCCGGGTTGTTGGCCACCGCCGGCACCGCGAGCATGATGCGTTCCTGGGTGAGCAGGCGGTAGCAGGTCAGGATCGAGCCGAACTGCAGGAAGGACTGCTGTGCGCCCTGCTCGCTGATGGTGGGAGCGTTGGCGAGGGCGTTCTGCACGCGGGTCTGGATCTCACCGGCCTGATCGCCGAGGCTCTCGGGGGAGCTGGAACGCAGGCTGTTCTTCATGGAGCGCGCCGCGTCTACCGCCTGCGCCATCTCCTTGGTGACCGCCGGTTCGGCGCTACTGGCTTTGAGGGCGGCGTCCATTTCCGCGATCGCTTGATCGAACTGCGTTGTCGCGGTATCGAGTGCGGGGTCCGAGTCCTGATTACCGGCGGCGGCCGCCTGCACGGCGAGTTCGTCGGCGGCGATGACGAATTTGACGGTCGGGCGCAGCACATCGCTCTGCTCCGTGGCCGAGTTCAACTTTGCGATGGTCTGCAATTCGCTGTTGATGCGCAGTACCGCGAAGGTCGCGGCGAGCAGCACCGGGAGCACCAGCACGATGCCGACCTTGCGGGTTACGGGCCAGTTGGACAGGCTGAATTGCCAGGACCGGGGTGCTGCTTCCATCCCGCTGCCGTCGCCTCCGCTTCGCGTATTGGACCCCCGGGTACGTATGCGGTTGTACGGCTTTGGGGTTGAGCCCGCGCGGAACCAACTAGAGGTCTTCTTTTACCGGCTGCAACATACCGTGTGGGCTGAGTAACGGCAATTCGGGCGACTTCGTGTATAAGACCCCGAATGCGGCCTTGCCGCAACATGTTTCGACTCGGAATAGGTGACAGCGCAACCACTTTCCGTAAGCGACTCGTAAAAGGTGCAGGTCACACGTCCATCACTACTCGGCGTGTCTAACAGGGCCTTCTCAGTCACCTCTCAGTCGATATGGGCAGACTTGGACCCATGCGCATTCTGGTAGTCGACGACGACCGGGCGGTCCGTGAATCGCTCCGCCGGTCGCTGACCTTCAACGGCTACACCGTCGACCTCGCCGTCGACGGTCTCGACGCACTCGAGAAGACCGCCAGCCAGCGACCCGACGCCCTCGTCCTCGACGTCATGATGCCGCGCCTGGACGGCCTCGAAGTGTGCCGCCGCCTCCGCAGTACCGGCGACGATCTGCCCATTCTGGTACTCACCGCGCGGGATTCGGTCTCCGAACGCGTCGCCGGCCTGGACGCCGGCGCCGACGACTACCTACCCAAACCCTTCGCGCTCGAGGAATTGCTCGCCCGCCTGCGCGCGCTGCTGCGCCGCACCACCGGCGAGGCCGCCGACAATTCCGAGACCATGAAATTCGCGGACCTGTCGCTGGACCCGGTCACCCGCGAGGTCTGGCGCGGCGAACGCCAGATCAGCCTCACCCGCACCGAGTTCTCGCTGCTGGAAATGCTGATGGCCAACCCGCGCCGGGTGCTCACCCGCAGCCGCATCCTGGAGGAGGTGTGGGGCTACGACTTCCCGACCTCCGGCAATGCGCTCGAGGTGTACATCGGCTACCTACGCCGCAAGACCGAAGCCGACGGTGAGCCCCGGCTCATCCATACCGTGCGCGGCGTCGGCTACGTGCTGCGCGAAACACCTCCGTAGGAGTCGAGCTCGTGGGTAGAACCGTTCCACGGCGGCCGGTGGTCGCCGGTCTCGCACCGACTCCCCAGGTCCGGTCCGAGCCGGCCGAACTGCGCCCGCCGACCCCGCTCACCCGATCGGTGTCACTGCGCTGGCGGGTGACGCTGCTGGCTGCCTCGGTGGTGGCCGTGGCCGTGGCCTTCACCTCCATCGCCGCCTACGCGATGGTGGCGCGCTCGCTGTACGCGGACGTGGATTCGCAGCTGCGCGCCCGCGCTTCGCTGATGATCGACAACAACTTCGACAGCCTCGGCTTCCAGTCGATCGTGCTGGCGGGGCTGTACTCGAACGATGTCGGGGTGGCGCTGATCTTCCCGGACCTCACCCAGTACGTGGTGCCGCAGAGCACGAACCCGCCCATCGGCACCCAGGAACTCGCGGTGGCGCGCGGCGAGATCGGCTTCTCGCTGCGCACCGTCGACAATCAGCGAGTGCTGGCCCGGCGCACCCACTCCGGCTCCACCCTGGTCGTCTCGCAACGTCTGCAACCCACCCGGGACGTGCTGGACCGGCTGGCGTGGCTGCTGTTCGTGGTCGGCGGCTGCGGGGTGATGCTGGCCGCCGCGGCCGGAACCGCGGTGGGCCGCACCGGTTTGCGGCCCATCGCCCGCCTGACCGCCGCCACCGAACGGGTGGCCCGCACCGACGACCTCACCCCGATACCCGTCACCGGCGACGACGAGCTGGCAAGACTGACAGACAGTTTCAACACCATGCTGCGCGCCCTGGCCGAATCCCGGGAACGGCAGCGCCGATTGGTGGCCGACGCCGGCCATGAGCTGAAGACGCCACTGACCTCTTTGCGCACCAATATGGAACTGCTCATCGCCTCGTCGAGGCCGGGCGCGCCGCGCATCCCGGCCGAGGACATGGCCGAGCTACGCGCCGACGTCATGGCCCAGATCGAGGAATTGTCCACGCTGGTGGGCGATCTGGTGGACCTGGCCCGCGAGGACGCGCCCGAGACGGTGTACGAGCAGGTCGACATCGCCGACGTGGCCGAACGCGCGCTGGAACGAGTCCGCCGCCGCCGCACCGGCATCGAGTTCGCGGCCACGCTGCACCCGTGGTTCGTCTACGGCGACGAGGCGGGCCTGGAACGCGCACTGCTGAATGTGCTGGACAATGCGGCGAAATGGAGTCCGGCGGGTGCGAAGGTCTTCGTGACCATGCGCGAGACCGGCCGCGGCCTGCTCGAATTCCAGGTCGACGACGCGGGCCCCGGTATCCCGCCCGCCGAACGCGAGCTGGTGTTCGAACGCTTCTACCGGACCACCGCGTCCCGCTCCATGCCCGGCTCCGGCCTGGGTCTGGCGATCGTGAAGCAGGTGGTCACCAAGCACGGCGGCACCATCACCATCGACGGTTCCGAACGCGGCGGCACTTTGATCCGTATCGTCTTGCCGGGAGAGGGTGCACCGCCGGCCGTTACCGAGAACTGAATACGGATCGCGGAAAAGTTCGGCGAAACGCAAGCACGGTCTCAGTCAGCTCTCAGTCGTCACCGCCAGGATGGCCAGGAGACTCGAGGAGAAAACGAGATATGACCGAGGATTCGAAGGACAAGCCGGGCACCGAACCCGAAGGCGTCACCGGCGGCCCTGCCGCGCGCCCCGAGAACGGCGCTCCGATCGGGTCTCCCGAGCAACCCGATGCCACTGCCGGCTCGTCCCAGGGCTCCGCGGGAGCAGCGTCCCAGGGCTCCGCGGGAGCCACCGAGGGCTTCGCGCAGGCCCGGCCCACCTCCGGTGCGTCCCAGCCGCAGAGCGGTACCCCGGATCGCCCCTTCAGTGATCCCGCCGCCGCGCAGCCCGCTGCGGGCGGATTCCAGCCCGGCGCCGGGCCGGTCGCACAGCCTTCCAGTGGCGCACAGCCTTTCGGGGCGAGCGCCTCCGCACAGTCCGCCGGTGCGGCCCAGCCTTCCGGCGAACCCGGTGCGGCGCAGTCCTATGGCGGCCCGGTGCGGCAGCCCGGTACCGCCGAGGGTCCGGCCGCCCGGCCGGGCGGCGACAGCTACGCCACCGGGACGACCGCCATGGGCGCCTTCGACGGCTTCTCCGAATCGGCTGCGGCACAACAGCATCCGGGTGGCCAGCCGACCGGCCAGGTGCCGCCGACCGCCCCGGTGCCGCCGCAGGCCGCACCCTACGGCGCCCCGGCCGCATCGGTTTGGGGCCGGCCGCCGCAGCAGCCGTACGGCGCCCCGCAGCAGCCGTACGGCTACGGCCCCGGTACGGGTGATCCCACGGGAATCCATGCGACCCAACAGTTTCCGCCCGTCGGGGCGGAGCATACGGGGGCATACGGGCAGGCGTATTCGGCGTCGGGGGCCGGGTACGCCCCCGGGGTGCCCGGCCGCAATCCGACCGAGCCGATCTACGGCATGCCCACCGGCCCGGGTGGACCCGGCATGCCCGGCGGTCCCGGGATGCCGTATGCGGCGGCCCCGGCGCCGAAGCGCCCGATCCGTACCGGCCTGATCGCGGGTGCGGTGGCGCTGATGCTGGTGAGCGGCGGCATCGGCGGCGCGGTCGGCGCGCTGGTCTACAAGTCGGATACCGATAACTCGGTCACCAATTCCCTCGATCAGCCCGTGCAGAACGGTAAGTCGGGCCCGGCTCCGGCGGGTTCGGTGCAGGCGGTGGCACAGAAGGTGCTGCCGAGCGTGGTCATGATCAAGGTGGCCGGCGCGAAGGCCGAGGGGGAGGGGTCCGGCGTGATCCTGTCCACCGACGGGCTCATCCTCACCAATAATCACGTGGTCAGCGGCGCGGGTCCGAACGCCAAGATGGACGTCGTCTTCAGTGACGGTTCCGATGTCCCCGCCACGGTGGTGGGCGCGGATTCGGTGTCCGATATCGCGGTCGTCAGGGTGCAGAACAAGTCCGGCCTGAAGCCGATCGACATGGGTTCCTCCGGGGGTCTGGCGGTCGGTCAGCCGGTGGTGGCGATCGGCTCGCCGCTGGGTCTGGCCGGCACGGTCACCAGTGGCATCGTCTCCTCGCTGAACCGCCCGGTGTCGACGAGTGGCGAGCCCGGCTCGCAGGGCACGGTCATCGACGCGATCCAGACCGACGCCGCCATCAACCCGGGTAACTCCGGTGGTGCGCTGGTGAACATGGACGGCAAGCTGATCGGCATCAATACCGCGATCGCCACGCTCGGTACGGCGGAGTCGGCGGGTGCGCAGAGCGGTTCCATCGGCCTGGGCTTCGCGATTCCGATCGACACCGCCCGGCGGGTGGCCGATGAGCTGATCAAGAACGGCAAGGCGACCTACGCGCAGATCGGCATCACCGTCAAGGGCCAGGACGATGTGAACGGCGCGAAGGTGCTGGATGTCAGTCCGGACGGCCCGGCCGCCAAAGCGGGCATTCCGAAGAACGCGATCATCACGAAAATCGATGATCAGACGGTGGATTCGGGCAATTCGCTGATTGCGGCGGTGCGTTCGCACCGGCCCGGAGACAAGGTTCAGGTGACCTTCACCGACGATCAGGGCAACAACCCCAAGACCGTCGAGGTGACCCTCGGCGAAGCAGCTGTGGAGGGCGGCCGATGATGAAACAGGACACCGAGGGAAGCGGTTCACCGCATCTCGTACCACTGCCGGATCTCCAGGTCACCGAGGATGGGGGCTGGGAGCTGTTGGCGGACAAGGACGCTACGGTGAGCACCATGGAAATCGATGCCGCTGTGGCGGGCCGTGCTCTTGTCGTGGTCGTCGACGATCGAACCGCCCACGGCGGTCAGGACTCGACGGGTCCGCTGGTCACCGAACTACTCACCGAGGCCGGCTTCCTGGTGGATGCCGTGGTGTCGGTCTCCGCCGACGAGGTGGAGATCCGTAATGCGCTGAACACCGCCGTGATCGGCGGTGTGGACCTGGTCATCTCGGTGGGCGGCACCGGCATGTCGCCGCGCGATGTGACGGCCGAGGCCACCGAGGAGGTGCTGGATCGGGTGCTTCCTGGCATCAGTGAGGCGCTGCGCGCGTCCGGTCTGTCGGCGGGTTCGCTGGACGCGGGCCTGTCGAGGGGCCTTGCCGGCATTTCGGGTAGCACGCTGGTGGTGAACCTGCCGGGTTCGCGGGCCGCGATCCGGGATGGCATGGCCACCCTGGGCCCACTGGCCAGCAAGGTCATCGATGAACTCTCCGGCCTGGCGGAATGACGTCCGACCACGGTATTTCCGATGAGCAGCCCCGTCCGGCCGAGCGCCGGGCGGGGTCTCGTCGTTTGACGCCCGCCGAGCGGGCGCGACTCGCCGCCGTCTTCGGTGACGAACTGCCGTCCACCACCAAGGACGAGCGCACTCCCGAACCCGCCGACGATCGGTCCGCCGACGAGTGGCTGCGTTCGCAGGTGCCCCCGCATCACGGCTGAGCCTGCTGCCTCGCCGTCCGGCTGAGCGCACTCAGTTTTATTTCGGCCCAGCCGAATTCATTGATTGCTATGTATTCGCCTATTGCTCTGACAGTGGGTTTTGCGCATCTCGAGTCATGCTGTTGCCAAATCGTTGCTGTTGTGGCTAATGTCTCCCGCGGGTCAATAAAGCTACGGCTCTAAATCAGTTTGAGTGGCGTGCTTGCACATTGCTCGTGTGGGAGTTCGAGCCCGTAGTGGCCCCCTTCAACCTCGGTGGTCGGGGTTGTCCGCAAAAAAACTGATGAGGGATACATGAGCGAGAACCGCACTGCCGGTTTGCGTCGCGCCGCCCGTTTCGCGGGCGTCGGCGCGACTGCCTCCGTGGCCTTGGGCCTACTGTCGACCGGCGCCGCCAACGCCGACACCTTCGTGCCGTTGCCGGACGGTCAGAAGGCCGGACCGGGCGTCACCATCACCCACAACGGCGAGCACGCCGTCGTCTCCCCGTCCCTCGCAGCGAACGGTGCCGGCCGTGTCGTGTGGGTCTCGGGCAATGCGATCGCCGATGTCACCGACACTCCGGTCGGCCAGGTCGGCCCGAACAACGGCCCGAACAACGGCGCCGGCACCAACAATTCGTCCACGCACGGCACTTCGCAGGTCAACACCGGCTACATCGTCGGCTGCCAGGTGAGCATCGCCAGCAACGCCATCTCGGCGGGCGTCTCGGGCGGCATCAACCTCTCCGGCGGCAATGTCGGCGGTTCGGTGGGCCTCAATCTGGGTCCCGGTCAGGTCGCCTTCGTGCAGATCAACAGCAAGGACATCACCAAGCCCGGCCGCTACTCGGTCGAGTATCAGGATGCCGAGATCCAGCTTCAGGGTTGTGCGGGTTACGCCCAGGCCCGGTCGTACACCGTCGTCGAGATCATCGGCGACCACTACTCCAAGACCACCCTCTACGGGCAGCCGTTCAGCATCGGCTGACGCCCGGTCGCGACCGCCAATTCACTTCTCGCATAAGCGAATTCGACCCTGAGGGAATCAATCATGAGTATTCGTAAGACAATGGCGCGGGTCGCCGGCATCGGCGTAGTCGCCACCGCCGCCCTCGGCCTGTTCTCCACCGGTGCGGCCAATGCCGACACCTTCGTGCCGCTGCCGGGCGGCACCCTGACCAAGACCCTGTCCGACGGCACGGTGGTCACGGTGTCCATGACCGGTGAGTCGGCCACCATCAACCCGTCCATGGGTTCCACCCCGCTGCACCGCAATGCCTGGGTCTCGGGCACCGCGCATGTTCAGCTGTCGGGCAACAACTCCAGCGTCGGCGGCCGGATCTACCCGGGCTATGTGGTGGGCTGCCAGGTCAGCATCTCCGGTGGCGGCGCCAACGGCGGTGCGACCGGCGGAGTCAACGTCGACCAGAACGGTCCGTCGATCAACCAGGGCGGCACCGGTGTCACCAGCGGCGGCAACCTGACACTGGGCCCGGGCCAGGCGACCTCGTTCTACGTGCTCGACCAGGAAGCGCCGGACGACTTCGGCCAGGATTCGCACAACACCTACAACGCGTTCAAGGGCAACGACGGTTCGGTGTCCTGGGCCGACGAGACCATCGGCCTGAACGGTTGCGGTGGGTATGCCCAGGCGCGCTCGTTCGTCAACGTCCAGGTGCAGACCGACAATGTGATCAGTTGGATCACGTTGTGGGGTCAGCCGTTCAGTATCGGCTGATACTCGCCGCTCAGCGGAACTGCAAGGGCCCCGGTGCTATTGGCACCGGGGCTCTTTTGCTATCGATAGCATTCCCTACATAGGTCCCGGTTGCACACCGAGTTCGAGGGATTCCGTTCTCTCGCGTCTCAAACATCACACCTGTGATGTAAAGTGCCCTGCGTCGCTCCACATTAAGAAATTGTCCTCAGTAACACGAGGGCAACAATGTGTCGACAAACTTACCCGGGGCCTCGCCAGGGCCCCTTTTCAGCCTCGGTGGTCGAGGCTGACCGCAAGAAACCTGATGAGGGGAAGTATGAGCGAGAACCGCACCAACGGTCTGCGCACCGGAGCCCGTATTGCGGGCCTCGGCGCTGCCGCGGCCGTGGCCATCGGCCTTTTTTCCACTGGTGCTGCCAATGCCGATGCCTTCGTACAGTTGCCGGACGGTACGAAGACAGCACCCGGCGTGACCATCACCCGCACCGGTGAGCATGCCGTCGTCTCGCCGTCGATGGCGGACAACGGCCTCGGTCGTGTCGTGTGGGTCAGCGGTAATGCGACCGCCGATGTCACCGACACTCCGATCGGCCAGGTCGGCCCGAACAACGGCCCGAACAATGCCGCAGGAACCAACAACTCGTCCACGCACGGGGCGTCGCAGATCAACACCGGCTACATCGTCGGGTGCCAGGTCGGTATCTCCGACGGTGCACTGACCGCTGGCCTCTCCGGTGGAGTCAGCCTGAGCAGCGCGAACATCGGTGGTTCCGTCAGCCTGAACGTCGGCCCCGGCCAGGTGAAGTTTGTCCAGATCGACTCAACGGATATCACCAAGCCCGGCACCTACTCGGTCGAGTACCAGGACACGGAGATGCAGATCCAGGGTTGTGGGGGTTACGCCCAGGCGCGGGCGTACACCGTCGTCGAGATCATCGGCAACAACTACTCGAAGACCACCCTCTACGGGCAGCCCTTCAGCATTGGCTGATTGCCGGTCGGACCCGCCAAATCCTTTCTCGCGCAAGCGAATACAACCCTTGAGGGAAACAATATGAACATCCGTAAGACTGTGGCACGGGTGGCCGGTGCGGGCGCCGTCGCCACTGCCGCTCTGGGCCTGTTCTCCACCGGTGCGGCCAATGCCGATGCCTTCGTGCCGCTGCCGGGCGGCACCCTTGTCAGGACCCTGTCCGATGGAACCGTTGTCACCGTCACGATGACCGGCGAGTCGGCCAACATCAACCCGTCCCTGGGTGACACCCCGCTGCACCGCAACGCATGGGTGTCGGGCACCGCGACCGTCCACCTGGACGGCACCAACGCAACTTCCGGCGGCAAGATCTTTCCCGGTTACGTGGTCGGCTGCCAGGTCGCGATCGACTCCGCCAATGCCAACGGCGGCCCGAGCGTGGGCGCCAGCTGGGACAGCTCGGGCAATGTCACCCCGCAAGCCGGCGTCACCGGCGGTGGCGGTCTGACCCTGGGCCCCGGTCAGGCCACTTCGTTCTATATCCTCGACCGCGAGCTGCCGGACGACTTCGGTCAGGACGCGCACAAGAACTACAACCCGTTCACGAGCGGCGACGGCTCGGTCAACTGGTCCGACTCGACCATCGGCCTGAACGGCTGTGGCGGCTATGCCCAGGCGCGTTCGTTCATCAATGTCGAGGTCGATACCCCGAATGTGACCGCCTGGGTCACCCTGTGGGGCCAGCCCTTCAGCATCGGCTGATGCTGTTCGCTGATCTCGCTCGGTAGGGCGTGCAAGAGCCCGGTATCCCTTGGATGCCGGGCTCTTTCGTGCGCCGATCAGCCGATGCCCGGGCCCGCCATCAGATTTCGTGCTTACCGCCGGGGCTGGCGCCACGGTCCTCGGCGAGCAGGTCCCGGATCTCCTGCAGCAGTTCGACTTCGGTGGCGGCGGCCGGCGCCTTGCCGAACCGCTGCCTGGCCTTGGTGGTCGGCAGTACGAGCACGAAGTACAACAGCGCGGCAATGATCACGAAGTTGATCGCGGCGGTGATGATGGGACCGATGGCGACGAAGGTCGCGGGTTTGTCGTCCACCATCTGGAATCCGAGCCCGAGTTTGTTGGTGCCGCCGAACAGCGCCAATAGCGGGGTGATGATGCCATCGCTGAATGCCGTGACAATGGCGACGAATGCGGTACCCATGACGACGGCGACGGCCAGATCGACCACATTGCCGCGAAGCAGGAAATCCTTGAAACCCTTGAGCATTGCCGAAAACTCCTCTGCGTCTTGACCGCGGGGGCGGCCGGAAAGCGAGTCGGACGGCTCGGTCCGTGGGCGGATCATGAAGTTGTGCGGTATGCGCGATGCTAGTTCACTCACCTGCTGTGATCGTGCAAGGCGACCGGTGACGCAGGGCGGCGTGACCGGTGCCTCAATGGAACACCACGGTGAGGGCGGTGCGTAGCGACGCGGCCGCGACGGCGGTGGCGCGCCGGGAATCCAAGGCCACCAGCACCACTCGATCGCCTTTGCCGCGCGGGCCGTCCGCGCCGGACACCAGGACGACCGCCGCGTCCGAGGCCAGCAGCCGGGCGGGCCGCCCGCCGGCACCGGATTCCTCGCCGGCCACCACGTCGACTCGGTCCCCGGCGCGCAGGATGTCGGCAACGGCGTTGTCCGCCAATCGGATCGGGACGATCCGGGCATCCGGTACATGCGCGGCCACGGCGGCCAGCCGCGGGCCCACCACTCGCAACTCGGTCAGAATCTCACCCTGCGCGACCGCTCCCGTCAAGGTGGCTCCGCGCAAGGGATCGCCCTCCCGGATCGCTCCAGCGGGCAATGAGGCGGTTTCCCGGGGTGCGCGACGCAGATCCCCGTCCCCGATCACGTGTCCCGGCCCCAGATCCCGGGCCGCCACCAGCACCGCCGTATGGCCGGCCGCCGGGTCCGCCCGCAGGGCCAGTGCCCCCGCGATCACCACCAGGACCGCCGCGAGCACCCGTCGGATCAGTACGCCGTCCGCCCAGGACGGCCGCGATCCGGCGAGCACCTCGAAACGAGTACGGAGTCGGTCCATGTCGGCAGCCTAAGGCCGGCCACACATGTCCCGACCCCGGAAAAGGCCTGGCTGTGGATAACGAAGAAGCTGTGGATAACTTCGCCGACCTGGGGTTTCGGGGGCAATGCCCCCGCCTTACCCCGTTCGCGCCGAAGGGGCTGCGTCAGGCGGCGGAGGTGCTCGAGGTGCTCGGCGTGGTGGCAGCGGCCGGCGTGGCCGAGCTGCTGCTCGCGGACGAGGTGGAGCTGCTCTCCGAGGCGGACGATCCGGACTTGGCCGGCTCCGAGGAGGTGGACCCGTTGCGGCTGTCGGTGCGGTAGAAGCCGCTGCCCTTGAAGACGATGCCGACCGAGTTGAAGAGCTTGCGCAGCTTGCCCGAGCATTCGGGGCAGGTGGTCAGTGCGTCATCGGAGAAAGACTGCACGATGTCGAACTTGTTGTCGCACTCGGTGCATGCATACGAGTAAGTAGGCATCGGTAACCCTCCACGCTCTTCGTCGGTTTGGCACTCTACAGCTGGCAGTGCCAACGCTGCCAATCGGGTGTCAATTCCCGGCGCGTTCGCCCAGCCGCTGCCAGCCGCCGAAGGGCGTCAGCGCCCACCCCATTCGGTGGTCGTGCGGCTCCTCCGGCAAATGGTCCACGAGTTCATCGTCCCGCACGACGGCTGTCAATCGCGCATCGGTCCGGCATCCTCCCAGACTCCGGTCGTAATAACCCGCGCCGCGCCCCAATCGCACGCCGCTCCGATCGACCGCCAGCGCCGGGATCAGCAGGATCTCGGCCCGTTCGAGGGCGTAGCGCAGCGGTTCCCCGTCGGGTTCGCGCAGCCCGAACCGCCCGCGCCGCAACCGATTCGGCCCCAGGTATTCGCCCCACGTCAGCGGCCCCGGTTCCCCGGTGAGCGGCAGCAGGACCCGCGACCCGGTGGCGCGCAACGCGTCGAGCATGGCGACCGACCCGGGCTCCCGCCCGACGGGCACGTACGCGCACACCCAGGTGGCCGCCCCGAGCTGCGTGACCCCTTCGGCGAGCGCGGCCGCCTCCTGCTCGCGGACGTCCTCGGGCAGGGCCTTGCGGCGGGCGAGGATCTCCGCCCGCCACCCCTGCTTGGTCCGCTCGCCGTCGTTCATGCGCTCACGATAGGCGAGTTCCGGGAGTTGTTATTTGTCCGACCGCGGTCGGGTAAGGGTGAACTTGTCGACGGCCTTCAGCTCGCTGGTGGGTCCTTCGAGCGCCCAATAGGTGCCGGTGATGGTGGTATTCCCACCGGGCTGCCCGGGGTCGACATCGAAAGCGCAGAAGCCGTACGCGTGTTCGGCGTCCTTGAACGCGGACCAGGGCGCGTCCTCCAGCACGTAGACCGGCGCCTTCTTCCCCGTTGCCGGGTCGGCCGGGCCGACCTCGGTGATCACGCGGCAGTGATTCCCGGGAAAGAACAGCTGATTGGACGGCGCCGAGGTCCCGCCGCCGCCGATGACGAGATGCACCGTCCCCTTGCTGGTGTCGACCACATCGGTGCGAGTGTCCACCGGATTCGGCGTGAGCGTCGCCGAGCCGCCGACCACCCCGCGTACCGGATGCGAACGCTCGTAATGGTGTTCGTGCCCGCACAACACCAGATCGACCTGGTATTTGTCGAACAGTGGCAGCCATTCCTGCCGGATGCCGAGATCGGCGCCGTTGAACTTGTCGGCGGAGGAAATGGCGGTCTGGTGCATGAACACCACGATCCAGTCGATCCCTTTGTCGCCGCGCGCCTTGGCCAATTCGCTTTCCAGCCAGCGTTTCTGCGCCCCGCCGGAGTAACCCTTCACGTAGCTGTTGCCGGCGTCCTGGTAGCAGATGTCGTCGTTGGCGACGGCGAGCACGCGCACGCCGCCGACGGTGAAGGCGTACCAGAGGCCCTTGGCGAGGTCCTCGCTGCCGGAGTCGGGCACGGTGAAATACGTTTGGAAGGCCTGATATCCGATGGGCCCGTTGCCGAGTTCGTTCTCGTGATTGCCGGGTGCGGGCATCCAGGGCCGGTAGCGGGCCGAGCGAGAGTTGTTGGCCCACCAGTCGTTCCAGGTGCGGACGCGGTCGGTGGACAGGTTGGCGTAGCAGAGGTCGCCGTTGACGAGGTTGAACAGCGGCGCGAGGGATTCGACGGCCGCCGTGACGTCGCCGGCGTATTGCGAGCCGAGATTGTCGTTGAGGGCCTGCCCGTTCACCATTTTGCCGAGGGTGGGGGTGCCCTGGTCGCCGAAGCTGGTGAACCGGAATTTCGCGCGCCCGCCGGGTGCGGTGCGGAGGGTGCCGAGTTCCGGTGGCGCGCCGTCGTGCCCGGCGGCGTACACGTAGTCGGTGTCGGGGGTCAGGCCGGTGAGCCGGGCGTGGTGGACCTGAATCTCGATGCTGGACTTGGCGTCCCGGTAGGTGCGGGTCTCGGCCTGCGCGGTCTTGCCGAAGCCGTCGGTGGCGGTGCCGTAGCGCACGACGGGCTTGGTGACGGATCCGACGGTGTGCCAGGTGACGACCACTTCGCTGGTGGGGTCCGCCCCGAATTGCAGGTGTACGCCCGAAACCCGCGGCGCCCCAGCCCGATCCAGGGTGGTGACGAGTTCCGCCGAGCGGGGCCAGGCCGCGGCGCTGGAGGAGGTGCTGCCGCGCAGTGCGACCGCGCCGCCCGCGCCGACGGCGAGTCCGGCGAGCGCGGTGGCGGCGGACACACCGAACAGTCCGCGCCGGCTCACGCCACTTTTCTCGGGTGCCGGGGTGGCGGGGGCCGGATCGTTGCTGTGGGAATCCTCACGGTCGCTCATAGCCCCAGCTAAGCGCCGTCAGGTGCTGCGAGCGCCACGACACGGCGAACTCCAGTTGAACAACCCCGGGGGCGTGACGGGCGTCATTGCCGGTAAAAGGTTTGCGCGCGAGCGTGTCGGGAAACGACCCCACAGTGTTGTGTAGTTGTGCAGGCACAGCGCGGTGCCGCGTTTCCGTTAGCTGACGGTATTCAGCTCACCCGGTCTTCCTAGGGTTTCAGGGGTTTACCCCTGAGTGGATCGAGAGTTGCCCTTAGGCTCTCGTGGATATCGGGGCGGTCGTGCGGGCCGCTCTCGTGCAATAGACGGATGGATAGGGTGAATTCATGACAGCAAATGGCGTGGGAGCCGAATCGTGCTTCCGCACCGCGGTCGTGCCCGCGGCGGGACTCGGTACGAGATTCCTGCCGGCGACCAAGACGGTGCCCAAGGAGCTGCTGCCGGTCGTGGACACCCCCGGTATCGAGTTGGTGGCCGCCGAGGCCGCCGATTCGGGCGCCACTCGGCTGGTGATCGTGACCTCGCCCGGAAAAGACGGTGTGGTCGCGCATTTCGTCGAGGATCTGGTGCTGGAGGGCACGCTGGCGGAACGCGGCAAATTCCATCTGCTGGAGAAGGTGCGCAAGGCGCCGGCTCTGCTGGATGTGACATCGGTGGTGCAGGACGAGCCGCTGGGTCTGGGTCATGCGGTGGCGCAGGCGGAATCGGCGCTGGACCCGGACGAGCACGCGGTCGCGGTGTTGTTGCCGGATGACCTGGTGCTGCCCAGTGGAGTGCTGTCGGTGATGGCGAAGGTGCGTGAGACCTACGGCGGTTCGGTGCTGTGCGCCATCGATGTGCCGAAGGATCAGGTGAGCGCGTACGGCGTGTTCGATGTCGAGGTGGAGCCGGGCGCGTCCGCGGATGTGCTGAAGGTCAACGGCATGGTGGAGAAGCCGTCGCTGGCGGATGCGCCGTCCACCTATGCGGCTGCGGGCCGTTATCTGCTGGACCGCGCCATCTTCGACGCGTTGCGCCGGATCACCCCGGGCGCGGGTGGTGAGCTGCAGTTGACCGATGCCATCGCGCTGCTGATCGCGGAGGGTCACCCGGTCCACGTGGTGGTTCATCGTGGGTCGCGCCACGATCTCGGTAACCCGGGCGGCTATCTTCGTGCTGCGGTCGATTTCGCTTTGGAACGAGAGGAATACGGCCCCGCCCTGCGCGAGTGGCTCGAGCAGCGGCTCGGGCCAGGCTGGAATCCGCAGCTCACCTCGTACGAGTGACGGAACAGCCCGCACCGTAGGTGAGTACTGCGCGAGACCAGGGAAGGGCTGAATGCGCTCGGTTGAGGATCAGCAGATCAAGGTGACCGCTGCGGCAGTGGCGCCGCGGCCGGTTCGGGTCGCGATTTCGGAGGCCCAGGGACTGCTGTGCGCCGAGGATGTCGTCACCGAGCGGCCGTTGCCGGGTTTCGACCAGGCCGCGATCGACGGTTATGCCGTCCGGAGCGTGGATGTTTCGGGTGCGGGCGCCGACATTCGCGACGAGGAAGGGAACGCGGTCGACCTGAGCCTGCCGGTGGTGGGTGAGGTGGCGGCCGGGTCCCGGCAGCCGATTCGCTTGCAGCCCAGGCAAACCGTGCGCGTGGACACGGGCGCCCCGTTGCCGACGCTCGCGGACGCGGTGCTGCCGCTGGAGCACACCGATGGCGGCCGCGCGCGGGTGAAGGTGTTCGAGCCGGTGCGTTCCGGCGATTACGTGCGCCGCATCGGCGACGATGTGCAGCCGGGTGATCTGGCGGTGCGGGCGGGCACGATCATCGGCCCGGCGCAGGTGGGTCTGCTGGCGGCGGTGGGCCGGGACAAGGTGCTGGTGCATCCGCGGCCGCGGCTGTCGGTGCTGTCGGTGGGCGGTGAGCTGGTCGATATCGATCGCACGCCGGGGCCGGGTCAGGTGTACGACGTGAACTCCTACTCGCTGGCCGCGGCCGCGCGGGATGCGGGCGCGGATGTGAACCGGGTCGGCATCGTGAGCGCGGATCCGAAGCGGCTGCGGGATGTGGTGGAGGGCCAGCTGGTTCGCTCCGAGGTCGTGGTGATCGCGGGTGCGGTGGGCGGCTGGGCGTCCGAGCAGGTGCGGGAGGCGCTGGAGGGTCTCGGCGAGCTGGAGATCACCCGGGTCGGCATGCATCCGGGTTCGGTGCAGGGTTTCGGCCTGCTGGGCCGGGACGAGGTGCCGACCTTCCTGTTGCCGTCGAATCCGGTTGGCGCACTGGTGGTTTTCGAGGTGATGGTGCGGCCGTTGATCCGGATCGCGCTGGGCCGGCGGCATCCCATGCGGCGCATGGTGCGAGCGCGCACCATCCTGCCGATCGCGTCGATTCCGGGCCGCCGCGGTTATCTGCGCGCGCAACTCATGCGGGACGAGCAGACCGGTGACTATCTGGTGCAGCCGCTGGGCGGGCCCAATGGTTCTTCTTCGCATCTGCTGGCCACTATGGCGGAGGCCAACAGTCTCATCGTGATCGATCCGGATGTCACCGAGGTGCGTACGGGTGACGAGGTGCGGGTCGCCTTCCTGGCACAGCGCGGGTGAGGCGTGGACATGAATGTCTTCCGGGCCGCCCAGCATCCGGGCTGGCCCGCGCATCTGGGCCCGGTGCGGGTGGCCGCGGGCACGGTGACGTTACGGCCGATCCGTTTGCGGGATGCGTCGGCGTGGAGCCGGATTCGCACCCGGGACCGGGATTATCTGGAGAAGTGGGAGCCGACCGGGCGGGGGTCGTGGGAGGCGCGTAATCACGCCGGGAACTGGCCGTCGCTGTGGTCGTCGTTGAAGGCGGAGGCGCGGCGGGGCGCGATGATTCCGCTGGTGATCGAGGTGGACGGGACGTTCAGCGGTCAGCTCACGGTGGGCAATATCGTGCGGGGCGCGTTGCGTTCGGCGTGGATCGGCTACTGGGTGTCGAAGGAGCTGAGCGGTCAGGGGGTGGCGACCGCGGCGCTGGCGCTGGGCCTGGATCACTGCTTCACCGAGGTGGGGTTGCATCGGGTGGAGGCCACGGTGCGCCCGGAAAACCTTGCCAGTCAAGCGGTTCTGCGCAATGTGGGGTTTCGTGAGGAGGGCCTGCTGCAGCGCTATCTTGATGTCGATGGCGCGTGGCGGGATCATCTGCTGGTGGCGATGACGGTGGAAGAGGTCTCGGGCACGGTGGTGGATCGCCTGATTCGTGCAGGTCGCGCCGCCAAAGCCTGATAACTGGCTGTGTACTGGCGTACTGGGCGTTCGCTACGGGATTTGTGTGACTACTGTGGCGGGTGAGGTCGGCGCGCCTTCGGGGGATTCCTGTGGTGTGGAATTAGCCTACGGACGTCGGTGGTGCGTCCATAGCATCGTCGAGCCTGTGGAATGTTCGCGGTTGTAAGCCCGTGAGCAGAACATGTGGTCGACGAGCCGGCGTGAAGGGAACAAGACCAGGTCGGGATGGAGGTGTGAGTGCGATGCCGAATTCGATCTTGTGGATCGGCCTGGTCGTGCTCTGGGTCTTCGTGCTCTTCCCGATGCTCGCCAACCGGCACCCGCGGATCCGCCAGCACACGGACGCCGCGCTGGCCACCCGGGTGCTGCACCGCGGAGATGCCGAGCGACGCAAGAAGGGTCCGGCCTCCGGACACGACACCGACCCGGACTACGTGCCGGTTCGCAGGAAGCATCACCACAGCGATGATCCGGAGGATCGGATGACCAGATCGGACGACAGCACCACAGCTGGATCGGACGACGAGGATTTCGACACCACCGCCACCACCACCGAAGTGCCCGAACCCGAGACCGATTCGGCCCACAATGATGCGGTGGATGATGCCGCCGGCGAATCCGAGCGTGAGACAGCGGAATCCGAGACCGATCCCGCACCGGCCGTGGCCGAACGCGAGACCACGGACGACCCCGCCGAGGAGGCGGACGAGGACGAGGAACCCCTCGCCGCGACCGCCGCACCGCGGCGCAAGCGGCCGGAGGCCCCGGCGCGCGCCCGGGTCCCGGCCCTGCGCGACCCGGAGTCCGAGCCCGAATCATTGCCCGGCGACGAGGATTTCGTGCCCTCGCGGCGTGGTCGCGGCGGCTACGACCCCGAGGCCGACGCCGTCGCCCGCAGGGCCCGCTACTCCTTCCGGCAGCGCGCCGTGCTGGGCGGCATCCTCAGCACCCTGATCCTCGGCGGCGCCGGCCTCGCCATCGCCCCGATCCTCTGGTGGCTGTGTGCGCTCTCCGGCACCGTGCTGGTCGCCTACCTGGCCTACCTACGCCGCCAGGTTCGGCTCGAGGAGGACATTCGCCGTCGCCGCATCACGCGTCTCCAGCGCTCCCGCGAGGAGTCCGACGAGGACACCGGCGACGACGACCGTCCGCGCCCCGACATCGTGGAGACCCGCACGCAACTCCGCCGCGCCGTCCTGGTGGAACCCGATGACGAGGATCCCATGTTCGAGCACCTGGAACTCTTCGACGCCGCTACCGCTCGCGCCACCCGGCAGCGGGTCGCGGGTACCAGGGACCGCCGCGCGGTAG
Organism: Nocardia sp. NPDC088792; assembly: GCF_044750615.1. NCBI lineage: Bacteria > Bacillati > Actinomycetota > Actinomycetes > Mycobacteriales > Nocardiaceae > Nocardia > Nocardia sp. NPDC088792. The sequence goes on along the minus strand of NZ_JBIVKC010000002.1, from coordinate 1,423,506 downwards.
GCGAATAACGTTCGATCGACAGGAATTTCACGGCACGAAGAAGGGGCCCGGCGGATGCCGGGCCCCTTCCGGTTTCGCGGCCGGATCGATCAGGCGATGCGGGTGGGGATCTGGTTCTCGATGAGTTCCGCGAGAGTGCGGAGTTTGGCGGCGAATTCGCGGGCCGCGACGGGATCGTCGGTGGAGCCCTTGACGACTCGCTGGGTCAGCGCGGTCAGCCGGGACTCGGCCGTGGTGAAGAGATCCGCGGCGCGCGGGTTGTCCTCGGGGAGATCGCCGCGGAGCCAGGCTTGCAGCCGGGCCACCGCTTCGGCTTCGTCGTAGGCGGCGGGCAGGACCGCTATCGCGTCCCGCAGCTTGCCCGCGGTGACCTTCGCATCGGCGGCCAGCGTGGTGTAGACGGTGACGGCCGCTTCCTCCCCGTGCGCCGCGGCGACGGGGAGGAGTTCGCGGATCTGCCCCTCGTTGATCGACGAGGCGAAGGGATGCAGCCGGGCGGCGAGCGGCCAGGCGCGGATCAGCTTGTGCGCGTAGGACCGCTGCATATCCCAGCGCTTCTCCACGTAGTCGTCGAAGGTGGCGTGGTCGGCCCGGTAGAGGCGGCCGTCGCGCACGATCTGCAAGGCCCGTCCCGCCGTCCAGAAGGCGACGCGCAGCGCGTCGACGGCGGATTCGCACAGATCCAGCTGTTCCTGCTCACTGCGACTCAGCGGGCCTTCCCCGCCGGTGGTCGGCAGCGGCATACCCAGCACCACCGCCGCCGTATCCGGCTGCGGGACTTCCGGTTTCATGGGAGCCGTAGCGATCTGTTCCGGTGCGGGCGCCGGTGGGGCGGGCTCCTCGATTGCGGTGCCGTGCCATTCGGCATCGCGGAGCGGGGAGACCGGGGGTGTGTGCTCGGCGTCGTCGGCGAGGGGATTGTGGGGGAGGGGGTTGCTCCCGCCGATGGAGCCTTTGCGGCGCTGGGGTGGCATCAGGCCGGCACCTCCAGCGGAATCCGCGGGGCGAGTGCGGCGTCCAGGTAGGGCTGGATGAGTTCCTCGCCGACCTGGCGGTATTCGCCGAGGTCTTCGAGGGGGTTCTCGGCGCCGTCGCCGACTTCGCCGTCGGCGGCCTCCCGGTACCACTTCCAGGCGCTGACGTAGGCCTCGAACACGTCGTATCCGGCGTCTTCGAGATTGCCGCGCTGGGAACGGTATTCGGTGGAGACATTGACGCCGTTCTTCATGGTGACCGGCACCTTGGTCATGAGTACGCGCACGCGGATGGCCTTGTCGCTCTCGGCGGCGGCTTCCTCGGCGGCCCGGTAGGTACTGGGTACGCGTTTGACCTCGGAGGGGCTGACGCTGGTGACGAGCAGCAGTTCGTCGCTGCTCGGTACCGCGGCCTTGAAGATGTCGGCGGATTCGCCGCCGGCGTCGACGATGATGACGTCGTATTTCCCGGCATTGTCGGTGATGCAGTCGTGCACGTGCCGGGAGGGGAAGGCGATGAGTTCGAAGGGCACGGTGACGTTCGCCTTGAGCAGCCGCCGGTACCAGGAGTAGCCGGTCTGGCTGAGCGGGTCGGCGTCGATGACGAGTACTCGAAGTTCGTGCACGGTGGTGAAATACGAGGCGAGGAAGAAGGCCGAGGTCGTTTTGCCGACTCCGCCTTTGAGATTCCCCAGGGTGACGACCAGTGGTTCGGGAAGATTTGCCGACGCAACAGATTTGGTCATGGACATCCTCCGTTGATTGGGGAGGGCACTTTTACTGCCGCTCAGTCTCACACGCGCGGCGAAAATCGCTTGTGTCCAATTGGACACAGTCACCGATGTTTACAATTCCGTTATGAATAACACGCATGTCATTCCTTGCGCCGCACCCTGATCGGGCGAACTATGCATTCTTGGATCTGCTGGCAATACCGAAATGTTCGAGTGTGATGGACGGAAACCGGATAGCTTTCACGGCTTGATCGGAGGACGACCGCAACATGGATAGCATCGGTGATAGACAGAAGGTCAGGCTCTTCTCCCGCGTGAACTGGCGGGCGGTGACCACGGGCGTGCTGGGTGCAGCCGCCGTCGGCGCGGCCCTGCTCTTCACCGCAGGTGAGGCCCATGCCGCCCCGGTGAGTGTGCCCGGCATCGGAGAATTCGATATTCCGAACGAGATCGTGGCGCAGCTCGGAATTCCGGTGGTGACACCGGAACCCGTGCCCGCGGACAATCTCACCGCCGTGCCCGCGGAACTGGCGGAATTCGAATTCCGTCCCGTGACGATTCCCGGTGTGGGCGAGGTGGGCGACCCCCGCTCGACTTCCATTCCGGATCGGGTGATTCCGGCCGGAACTCCTGAGGTCATGCCGTCGGTGCATCAGGAAGCGATTCCGGTCACCGCGTACGACACCGTTCCGGCGCAGGCGGTTTCCCCCGATACCGCTCCGGCGGGCGCCTACCCGGAATCGCGGTCGGTGACGATCGCCGGTCTCGGTAGTTTCGCGATCCCGGCCGGATTGCCGATGCTGACCGGAATCCCGGGCGTCACCGACAGTGCCGCATTGCCCGAGATGCTGCCGGCGGCCACGCCGAAGCGGTCGGCCGGTGCGCGGGCGCTGGAGGCGGCGGAGTCCCAGCTCGGCGCGGCCTATCGGTCGGGTGGTACGAATCCGGACGGATTCGACTGCTCGGGTCTGGTGCAGTGGTCCTACGCCCAGGCGGGTGTCGACGTGCCGCGCACCAGCTACTCGCAGCTGGCCGCCGGCACCGAGGTGCCGCTGGACGAATTGCAGCCCGGCGATCTGGTGTCGTTCTACGGCGGCGGGCACTCGGCCCTGTATGCCGGTGACGGCAAGGTGATCCACGCGTCGACCTACGGCACGGGCGTCACCGTCTCCTCGATGGACCGCATGCCGGTGACGGGTGCACGCCGCTTCTGACCACTGAGCGAAAAGTGTTTCCGATCGCTGAGCGAAGAGTTACGGCCAGCCGACAGTTCCGGTCCGCGACCGGAAGTCGGGATAGGAGATGCCGCCGGTGCCGGACCACAACTGCTGGGCCATGATCGGCAGCCGCTCGCGAACGGGTGCCACGATCTGCTCCGGCGACAAGGCATTCGGATCATCGCACCAGAGGAACAACATGGAACCGCGCAACAGGGGACGATCGGCCTCGGGCAGTCGCTGCCCGTCGACGAAGAGCCCCGGATCCCAGGCCCACAGCAGTTCGGGTGGTGCGTTCAGGGCCGCCGACGGACCGCCGGTGGTGAAGTACGTGGGCGTGAAGGCCGCATTGAGCAGGGGATGGGCGGCCGCGGCGAAGTCCGCCGGGGTGCGACCGCCGGGCAGCCAAGGTAGCCCGCCCGCACTGGCGGACCAGTACTGCACCACGAGTTCGGGTTTCGGGCTCAGCACGCCGGGATGGTCGAACCCGTCGTTCCAGACCCGCGCCGTCTTGCCGAAGGATTCGACGATGTCCGCGGCCCAGTTGGCGAAGCCGATGATGACGTCGCCGGGCGCTGCCCCGGGTCCGTAGGTGCGCACGGCATAGTCGGCCAGTTGCGGATATCGGGAGTAGTCGGAGACGTATTCGTCGCATCCGATATGCCAGTAGCGGCCGGGGAATTGCGGCAGGAACTCGTGCAGGATGTCGCTGATGAGCTGGTAGGCAGCGGGATCGGTGAGATCGATCTTGCCGTCGTTGCTCCCGCCGGTCAGCTTGTCCTGGACGGCGTCCAGCGGTGTGGTGCGCCCGGGCCGCAGCACCAGATCCGGATGCTGCGCGAGGATGGCGTTCATATGGCCGGGCATATCGATCTCGGGAATGATCTCGATGCCGTAGGACCGTGCGTAGTCCAGGATTTCGCGCAGCTCCGCGGCGCTGTAGTGCTGCGGTGAGGTGATCTCCGGGTGGGTTCGGCTCTCCAGCCGGAAGCCCTGGATATCGGAGAGATGCAACTGCACCAGGTTCATCCGCAGGTAGGCGGCGTCGCGAATGCGCGCCTTCACCCAGTCGACGGGGAGGAATTCGCGGCCCGTGTCGAGCATGAGCCCGCGTTCGGAATAGTGGGGCCGGTCCTCGGCGGTGCCGGCGGGCAGGGTGGTGGTCTGCCGCAGCCATTGCAGGACGGTCTGGGTGCCGTGCAGGATTCCCGCGGTGTCGCGTGCGGTGATGGTGAGCCGGTCTCCGCTGGTGATGCGATACGACTCGGCAGGCGAGGGGGCATCGGCGCTTTCCTCGAGCACGATGTCTCCGGCGTCCGCCGCACCGGATGTCACGGTGACCGCCCGGCCCGCCCGGGCGAGGTCCTCGGCCAGTAGTGCGGCGGGTTCCCGCAGTGCGCCGTCGGCGACGATGCGGGCGCCGTCCCGGAGTGCGAACTCGCCCTCCCGGTCCGGGCGCCACTGCTCGATGCTCGGCACTGATACCGGAAGTTGTTGTGCAGCAACAGAATTCGCTGCTGCGTCCGGTGTGGACAGGAAGGCGCACGCCAGGGCGGTCGTGAGGCACCCCGTGATGATCCCGGCTGAGTTCACCCGGACAAGGTACCCAATTCGCCATTCGGACCGGTCCGTTCCGGTGTGGGCCGGCGCCCCTCACCCGATCCGTGTGGTGCGGTACTCGCCCGGGGTCTGGCCGGTCTCGGCCCGGAAGGCGCGGTAGAACTGGCGATCCGTGGTGAACCCGCATTCCACGGCGATGGCCGCGATGGACCGGGTGCGCCCGGTGGTCAGCAGCCGCCGGGCATGCGCGATTCTCATGCGGCGCAGGAGCGCTCCGACGCCTCCGTCGGTTTCCATCAGCCGGTAGAGCGTGCTTCGCGAGATGGCGCAGGACCGCGCGACCCGTTCCACGGTGAGGGTGGGGTCGGTGAAGTTGTGATTCAGGAAGGTGAGCACTCGTTCGCGCGCGTGCAGCGAGGCGATGCCGTCGAGGCCGTGTTTGCCGGAGGCCAGGCTGAGTACCGTGGCGAGCAGGTCGACGGCGTGCACGGTGAGTGCGGCGGCATCGATCGGATGCTCGTGCTGGATGGCGGCGATGGCCCGGAAGAACTGTGCCACAACGGCAGCCGCGCCGTTCTCGGCGAGTACCAGGGGCGTGCGGGACAGCCGGTGGAAGCTGTCTTCGTCGAGTCCGCTGCGTTCCCGGAGCATGTCGCGATCGACCTGCATGATGACCGGTTCGGCGGTGGTGTTGTCGTGGATGACGACCCTCGAGGCGGCGATGGTGATGGTCGCGGACATGTCCCCTCGGGCTCGGGAATCGGCTTGCCGGGGCAAAGGTCTCGCCCTCGTCGGGCTACCACCCCTCGAACGAGACCTTCGCACCGCATCGGCGGAGAGCGTGTGTCCACCCAGTGCCGACTCCACAACGGTAGCGACCGTTTCTCCGGTGCGCGGCCAACTCGTGGCTATTGCAGCGAATTGTCAGACATCTGAGACTTCGTGTCATAACAAATGGTGCATTTGCGCTATTTGTTCGCGAAAGGCCCTGTCTTGACCGGGGTTTGGTGCCGGATCGGCCGAATCCGCCCGCTGCGCCGATGGCCCGGACGGGCGCAGGGCTCAACGAACCAGCAAATCGCCAGCATAATTTCTGTGGGTGTAGTGCGCGGGGTTCGCGCCGCGGGCGTTTCCGCCGGCCTATCCGCTGCGGCGCCCCTCCATCCGGGCCGGGACCGGCTCGCTGAGCAGTCCGATGAGCATGGCAATGATGTTGTCCTGCACCTGGATTCGCTCATCGGCGGCCTGGAACTCGAGGCGCTCGTAGTCGGCGAGCAGTGCGAACATGACGGTGCTCATGGACCGCAGCCGGTAGCGCCGCAGCGCCGCGGACAGCTCCGGCATGGCCCGGTACAACCGCGTGATCAGTATCCGGGTGGTGTGCCAGCGCTGCTCGTGCAGGTCGGGCCCGGCGACGGCGGGATGTGCCCGCGCCTGCTCCAGGAAGCGGGCGTAATGCGTGGACCCCTCGGCATAGGGCACATCGAACATGGGGCGCACCAGGATTCCGATCAGCGCGGCCACGCTGTCCGGCCGCCCGCTCGCCTCGTGCGCGGCGAGCAGGGCGGTACGCTGCGATTCCAGCGCGGGCTGATGGCGTTCGAGAATGGCCGCGATGAGCCCGTCGCGAGATCCGAAGTGGTAGTGCACGGCCGAGTTGTTGCGCTGTCCGGCGGCCACCGCGATATCGCGCAGGGCCACGTCCGGGCCGCGTTCGGCGATGGCGCGTTCGCCGGCGAGCAGGATGAGTTCCCGGGCATCAGGGCTGGTCACCGGGACACTATAGTGCGCGGCCGGACCGGTCGTTCGAATGATGGCGAACGCTACGTTGCGTTCACATTCCTGGAAATTGGCGAACGTATTCGAAACAGTAATTTTTCCAGGTAAATCCGTAATTATTCCGTGCAACGACTGTGCAGCCTAATGCAATTGCGCAGGTGGTGTGTTGCAATAAGTGGGCCGGTTGCGATTCCACGCCCACACCGTGACGACCTCGCGACCGCGCCGTGAACGAGGGAGATGCGCCTGATGCCGGGAGGAAGACTCACGCCGGAGGATCGGCGGTTCATCGCCTCGGGTCTGGCCCGGGGGTTCGGGTACGCGGAGATCGCCCGGCAGCTGGGGCGCCCCACCTCCACGGTGAGCCGGGAGGTCACCCGCAACGGCGGGCCGGGACGCTATCGCGCCGATCTCGCCCAGGCGGCCACCGCCGTGCGCTCCCGCCGCCGCCAATCCCGGCCCAAACGCCCCGAAAGACCTTCCGGCGCCGACGAATACGGCCGCACCCCGCAGCAGGTCGCCGAGTTCGGCGTGCATTTCGCGGACCTCCTCACCCAGACCGGCCTGCCCCGCATGGCCGCCGCCGTCCTGGCCCACCTCTATGCCGCCGACTCCGGCAGTGTCACCGCCGCCGAACTCGTTGCCCGCCTGCGGGTGAGCCCGGCCACCGTCTCCGCCGCCGTCGCCTGCCTGGAGAGCCGGGAACTCATCCGCCGCGGCCGCGAACCCGGCACCCGCCGGGACCGCTACTTCATCGACGAATTCGCCTGGTATCGAGCCACTCTCGCGACCGCGCACGCCAATGAACTACTGGCCGCACGGGCTCGGGCCGCCGCGGACTCCCTGGGTCCTGCCACGCCGGCCGGTACCCGTCTCCTCGGCATGAGTGAATACCTGGACAAGGTCGGTCTCGACCTGATGCACTCGGCCGAGCGCTGGAAACTGCAACTCTCCTCCTGACTCACTGTGCCACGCCGACCGACGCTTTCGCGCCGGTCGGCGAGCGGGTCTTCGGGTCGGAGTATTTACATACAAACCGTATGTATGTAAGAGTGGTCTCACATCACCGATATTGGGGAGACACGATGGCAATCAGCACATCACTCGGCCACGCACACGAGGTGGATCTGCCCGGCGGCCGCATCCGGTACTACGAATCAGGGGAGGGTTCGCCGGTCGTGTTCCTGCACGGCCTGCTCGTCAACGCGGATCTGTGGCGAAAGGTGGTGCCGGGCATAGCCGCCGCCGGATACCGCTGCATCGCCCCGGACCTGCCGCTCGGATCCCACGAAATCCCGGTCCCCACCGCCGATCTGACGCCCACCGGCGTGGCGGACCTCATCGCGGCCTTCCTGGACCGCCTCGATCTCGAGGACGTCACCCTCGTCGCCAATGACACCGGCGGCGCGATCACCCAGGTGTTGCTGGCGCGCAATCGCGCTCGCATCGGCCGCGTGGTGCTGACCTCCTGCGACTCCTACGCCGACTTCCTGCCCAAGCCTTTGTCGGTGCTGCCCGTGCTGGCGAAGGTGCCCGGCATCGTGCGGCCGATCGTCGACGCCATGCGGATTCGCGCCCTGCAGCGTTCGCCCCTCGGCTTCGGCCTGGTCGCCAAGCATCCGATCCCGCCGCAGATCGCGGACTCCTATCTGCTGCCCACCCGCCGTTCGGGCGCCATCCGCAAGGACCTGCGCCGGGTGCTGCTCACCTTGAAGCGGCAGTACACGCTGGAGGCGGCGAAGCATTTCGCGGAGATCGACCTGCCGATCCATATCGTCTGGGCCGCCGAGGACCAGATCTTCGCGCTCGACAATGCGCGCCGGCTCACCGCGGACCTCCCGAATGCCACGCTGCAGCTCATCGACGATTCCTACGCGTTCCTGTCCGAGGACCAGCCCGAGTTGCTCACCAGCGCGATCCTGGAGTTCACTCGGCTGCATGCCACGCCGTAGCCAGGAGGATCGTTCGCGCAGCACCCGGACCGCGCTCGAGGACGCCGGACGCCGGCTGTTCACCGAGCGCGGTTTCGCCGGTACCTCGGCCGAGGATCTGGTCGCCGCCGCCGGGGTGACCCGCGGGGCGCTGCACCATCATTACGCCGACAAGCGCGGCCTGTTCCTGGCGGTGCTGGAGCAGATCGAGGTCGAGATCACCACGGAGATCGAAAACGCCATCGCGGCAGTCGATCCCGATGAACTGCTGACGGTGATGGCGGTGGGCCTGAATGTGTTCATGGAAATCTGCCGCCGCCCCGACGTACTGCGCATCATGCTGACCGATGCGCCCGCGGTGCTCGGCTGGAGCGCCTGGCGCGAATTCGAGACCGCGCACAGCCTCGGGCTCATCACCGCGCAGCTGGAAAGTGTCCGGGCCGCCGGATTGATCCCGGATGTCGCCATTCCGGTGCTGGCGCAATTATTGATCAGCGCGATCAGCGAGGCGGCGCTCATCGTCGCGCACGCCGAGGACCCGGAAACGGCCGGGGCGCAGGCACAGCAGGCCCTGCTGGTGCTGGTCGGGGGCATGCTGAAGGCCTGATCAGGACCGTTTCAGAGCGCGGAGGCGCCGGGCGGACTGCCCCGGAACGGATGGGCGGGGGCGATTCCCGGGAATCTGTGATGGAGGCGATCGACGTAACGCCGCACCGCGGAGAGTTCGGCGCCGATCGTCTGCCGGGCTTCGGGGGTGGGCGCGGTCTGCAACCGCCGGGTCAACTTGACGACATGTTTTTCCAACTCATCCAGGAAGATGCGAGCCTGGGCTAACTCTGGATCATCATCGGCGGCGGGATTGTCGAATCCCCTGTACTGCATATCGCGGAAGTATTCCACGCACACGTCAATCCCGTGTCGCAATTGGATTGCGTCCAGCCGTAATTCGCCGATCGCAGGAATGCGTGCGCCGCATTGAATACTGCGCGCCCCGGGCCTGTCCCGTCCACCGCCTGTGCGCGCCCCCTCCGCGGATCGAGTAGCCTCGCCAATCGAGCAAGCTCCGACCCTCGACAGGAAAGCGCATGGCCATCACCTATCTGGAATCGATCGTCGTCGGGGCACTGCAAGGGGTGAGCGAGCTGTTCCCCGTGTCCAGTCTCGGTCACAGCATCCTGTTGCCCGCCTGGATCGGCGGGCAGTGGGGCAAGGACCTCGACATGTCCGCCAAGGACTCGCCCTACCTGGCGCTCCTGGTGGCGATGCACGTCGCCACCGCACTCGCGCTGGTCATCTTCTTCTGGCGGGACTGGGTACGCATTCTGCGCGGCCTCTGGGAGGTCGTGACCACCCGTCAGATCCGCACGCCCGAGGCGCGATTGGGTGTACTGCTGGTACTCGCCACGATTCCCGTCGGCCTCGCCGGACTGATACTCGAGAAGGCGGTCCGCAACTACCTCGGCAACCCGATCCCGACCTCGATCTTCCTGGCGCTCAACGGTTTCGTGCTGTTGTCGGCCGAACTGCTGCGCAATCGCGAGGAGAAGCGCGAATTCGTGCGCACCCCCTCCGGCCGCGCCGCCGACCTGTCCGCGCAGGACACCGTGGTACTGCCCGTGGTCGACTTCGACTATGACCGCGCCTCGGATGTGCGGCTGTCGCGGCTCAGCATCAAGGATGCCTTGATCATCGGATCCGCGCAGATCGCAGCGCTTTTCCCCGGCATCAGCCGCTCCGGCAGCACCATTGTGGCCGGCCTGTTCAAGGGGATGAAGCACGAGGATTCGGCGCGCTTCGCGTTCCTGCTCGCCACCCCGGTCATCCTCGCCGCCGGCGTGCTCAAGACGCCCGAACTGCTCAAGCCGGAGAACCACGACATCCTCGGGCCCGCGCTCGCCGGGTCCGTGGCCGCGGGCGTGCTGGCCTATATCTCGGTCCGGTTCCTGGTGAAGTACTTCGAGACCAAGACCCTGACGCCGTTCGCCATCTACTGCCTGGTGGCCGGAATCGGCAGTCTCGCCTTCTTCACCATCAAGGGCTGAAACACCGCCGACGAGAGCGGCTCCCGGCGTAGATCGCCGGGAGCCGCTCTCGTTTTCGCATCGGGGGCTAGGCGCCGATGGGCTTGCCGAAGAACGATGCCAGGGTCTCACCCAGCGTGTCCCCGAGCGTCTGCAGCTCACCCGGAGTGCCGAGCATGGACGGCACATCCTGGGTGGAACAACCCTGTTGCGCCGGAACCCCGTTCAGCCGATCGAACAGCCACATGAGTCCGGCCGGGCCGCCGACGACCTCACCGATCACATGCTCACTGGCCCAGTCGCGGGTGTAGGTGACCTGCGCGTTCGGATCCTGGCAATAGGTGTCCACCAGCTGATTGGTGGACGGCAGCGGCAGGATCTCGTCCCAGCGCGAATGCCAGATGAACAGCGGCATATCCGGATCGGTCTTGCCCAGCCGGGTGTCGTCGAGCATGGCCTGCACCGCCGGTTCCTGTAGCGGATTCGGCGAGTTGATCATTCCGGTGATATTCAGGAACGGCAGCAAAGCGGACTGGTACTGCACGCACAGTGGCCCCTTCACCGTGCGCAGCAACTGCCCCAGCGGATTGAGTTTCTGATCGAGCAGCGCACTGAAGTCCGGGTACTCGCGGGCCAGACCCAGCACCGCGCCCAGTACCAGGCCCGAAGTCGCCTGATTATTGGCCATCAGCAGCGCCGCACCCAGATCCGCACCGACGCCACCCATGGCCGCGCCGACGATATTCAGTTCCGGCGCATAGGTTTTGTGCAGCTCCGCGGCATGCCCGGTGGGAATGGAACCACCCGAGTACCCGTACATGGCGACCGGTGCGCCCGCGCCCACCCCGAGCGGCGCGAAGCCGGTCGCGGCGCGGATGCCGTCGAGCGTGATGCGCCCGCCCAGCGGACCCGCCGCATACGCCGAGTCGGGTCCCTCGTGATCGGGGATCACGACGGCGTAGCCCTTCTGCAGGGCGGCCTGCGCGAACAGGAATTCGGCCGGCGCGACGATCTGACCGACCAGCGCCGAGGCCGAGAACTGTTGCACCGCATAGGAAGGACTGCAGTAGCCCGCGGTCGAATCCTCGGCGATCTGCACCGACAGCAGCTTGCGCGGGGCCGGCGCGGTGCCCCGCGGCTTCAGCAGCGTCGCCACCGCCGGAATCGCCTCGTCGCGGCCGTTATTGGATCGGAACGACACCTGCCAGGCGTCCACGTTCAGCGGGATCAGCCCGAAGTTCGCGACATTCACCTGCCGGGCCGCGATGATGCCGCCGGGGGCGGTATTCGCCACCACATCCGCGGGCGGGTGGTAGAAGCCCGGATCCAGTTCCGGCGGCAGCGGCAGTATCGATGCCGGTTGGATCGCCGGAGCGGCGGGCGGCTCGGGCTCCGCCCCGACGGGGGCGGCCAGCGCGAGCGCGGCTGTCAGTGCACTGATCGACAGTGCGGTCAGCCGCAGCGCGCGGCCGTGGAAACGCCTGGTCCTCATCGACCCCATCCTCTGATCCCCGTCTGAGACTCAGTGGTCTCAGTATTGCGGGGCTCACTATGCCACGAGTGTGACCCGGCTCGCAATCAGCTCCGGTGCAGGATTTCCAGGTACAGGCGAGTGGCCACGGCCTCGGGATCCTCGGTGCGCGGATCCGTATACGTCCGCGCGCCCGGCAGGCCCGCCGCATAGCCGCGCGCCGCCTGCGCCAGCACACCCATCAACCCCGAGGAACGCTGAATCGCGACCTTCGGCGCCCACGCGAGCTGACCGGCGCCCGCGGGCAATTGCGCAGCACAGGCCATGCGCAATGCGAGCTTGTCCACGCTCCGTCCGTCGTGTTCACCGAAAAGCGCCGGGGGCGCGAAGGTTTCGGCCAGGCGCCACCAGCGCACGGTCTGGAAGGGCTGCACCATGCGATCCGCGAATTCCTCCAGCAGGGCCGGATAGAAGTGCGTCACCAGCCGTTCCCGGCGGAAATTCACGGCCGCCTCGGAACGGACCAGTTCATCGAGTTCTGTTCGGGCCGCCTCGGATTCGAGCGGCGCGGTGAGCGTGCACCCGCCCGCCAGGATCACATCCGCGCCGCCACCGGTGAGAATCGCGCCGACTTCGCCGATCTCCTCGAGTACCCGCCGTGCGGCGAGCATCGGTATCGCGGCCGTCACCTCCCACAATTCGGCGGTGCCGAGCCGGGGCATCGCCGCCCGGGCCAGCTCGACCACCTCGTCCGGCGAGAGCCGGACAATGGTGTGCGGCAACCCCAATGCGGCGGCCGCCGCGGTGGCATTCACCGCATCGGACTGCCCGTCGGTGATCACCGTGATCGCGTGCGGCCGGTATCCGAGCCGCACCGCCACCGCCGCGACATGAATGGAATCCACACCGCCGGAAAGCAAGATGACCGGCGTCCGCCCGAAATGCTCGAGCACCGCCCCCAGCCGGGCCCGCGATTCCGCGGTAATGAGCTCCGCGACCACCCCGGGATCACTCATGATCCGCAACTCGGGCTGCGGTATTTCCAGATCGCCGATCAGATCGGCGACGAACTCGATCGGTTCATGGGCCGGTAATTCGCTGCGTTCTCCCACACGGCGAGCCTACTGACCGGTCCCTCCACACGATTACCTCCGAGGAAGCCCTCGGGTCTCCCGCCCTGTGTCGTCTGGTCGTGCCGCTACTGCCCCTGCTCGCCACCCGCTGTGGCGGCCGGAGCCGCCGGCGGAACCGCATCGGCCACATCGGGGCTGCTGAAGACCGGACGGCTCATTGCGGCCTCGCCGGAGGCGGGAGTGGCAATGGGTGCGTCGCTGTGACTGAACAGATTCGGCGACGGCAAATACTCGTTCATTCCCATATCCTGCTCCTGACTTGCGGTGACAGCGAATCGACTCGGCGAGCGGCGAGCACCAGGATGGTCACACCGAGGGCGCCGAAGACGACATTACCGAGCAAACCGATGCCCGGATCCCCACCGTCCTCCGGCTGTAGCGGAAAAGCGGCCCAGATGTAGGTAAGAGTAGCCCCGCCCGCCGACACGAAACCATGCACCGCCCCCGGCCCCGCTGCCGCGACCATCGGGAAACGAATCCTATTGCCGCGGCGGCGATCACGAACCGGACGGCTGCGGGCCGTTGCGGGCCGGGCGGAAGCTACTTCGGCAATCCCGCCAGAATGCGCCCGAACACCTCGTTCACCTCGCCCACGCCGTCCACCGCCGCCACGATCCCGCGGCCGGTGTAGAGCTCGATCACCGGCTGGGTCCGGTTGTGGAACAAGGCCAATCGCTCCCGCACGATCTCCGGATCGTCATCGGGCCGATGTTCCGCCGCGAACCGCACCCGGCACCGCTCCAGAATGACCTCGTCCGGGACCTCCAGCACGATCACCCGGTCGACCGCCCGATCGCTCGCGCCGAGCAGCCGATCCAGCGCATGCGCCTGCGCCACATTCCGCGGATACCCGTCGAGAATCCACCCGTCCTTCGCATCGGGCTCCCCGAGCCGCTCCTCCAGCGTCCGCAACATCAACTCGTCCGGCACCAGCCCGCCCGCCGCCATGATCGGCGCCGCCTCCACCCCCGCCGGCGTCCCCGCCGCAACGGCGGCCCGCAACATCTCCCCGGTCGATATGTGCGGCACCCCGAGCTCATCCTTCAACATCTCCGCCTGAGTGCCCTTGCCCGACCCATTGGGTCCCAGAATCAAGAATCGCACCGTGACTCCGATCGTGTTGCGTCAGAGGGATCCCTGTCATGTTATCGGTATATTTGGTTGGTCGAACCAACACTGCGCCACCGGCCGTGTCATACCGCGCTGGCGTGCCCGATGATGATGTTGCCGAAGGAGTTTCGCGCGAACACCTGGACCACGTTCTCGTCGTCGTGCGTCTCGGCCGCTGCCAGCTGGTTGTAGACCGCGCCGTTGGGGGAGTTGGACTCCAGCCGCGCCGTGCTGCCCGGCCGGATGCCGACCTCCAGCTCACCCACCGAGGTCTGCAACTGCAGCACACCCCGCACACCCTCCCCGATCCGGATATTGCCCTTGGCGGTCTTCGCGTTCACCGCCCCCAGCGGCCGCTCGACAATGATGTCGCCCGCCGAAACCTTCAATTCGCACTCACCCAGCGGCCCCGCACCCACCACGCGCCCCATCCCCGCGGTGGCCTTCACCTGTGACCCGATCGGCACCTCGACGATCACCTCGATCGACGGGTTCCCGCCGAACGGGCTCCGCGCCCGCCAGCTCTTCGGCGTCTTGACACTCACAGCGCCATCGACGAATTCGATCTGAGTGTGCTCGGCGGCACGCACATCAGCGGTCTTGGATTCATTGCTCGGCCGGATCCGCACAACGGTGTCGGCCCGGTCGGAAGCGATCACGGTGACATCGGCCGACAGCACGTCGACGGTCAGGGCGATCGGGTTCGGGGTAGCAAAACAGTCATGACAGTCAGTCCTTCAGTGCACGAATCGTTTTCGTTCCGTGAACTCTGTGCTGTTCACGTGACTACTATCGCCAACCCGCCTGATACCGCCCTGACGCGGCCCTGACACCCCCGCTGACGCAGTTCAGGTGAGGCGGAAACGGAGGAAATTGCCCAGTCGGCGCCGCCGATCGATGATCGACCGGGGGCGGAAGCCAGAACGGGCCGGGGACGTCGATACCGAGCCGGGAGGCCAGTGCGAGCCACCGCTGTCCCGACCCATTCCTCCGTACCGGTCGCCGAACACGCGGATTGCATTTCTACGCAACCGACATGGATTGGCAACAGGGCACCGGCTCGCAGGTGCAGGGTCCGGGTGAAGCCCTCGTAATGGCCATAGCCGGCCGCGAATCGATTCTGGTTACGATCACACCGCGACGAGCCCGATCGCGAGGAACCGGTGGCGGCGGCCTACCTCGGGGCTACCCTCCCCGGCGATTCCTATCGGGGTGGATGTTCCGCTCAACGTGATCATCTACTGTCACGGCTCATTCGGCGCGAACAAACTGTCGGCTACTGAGAGTCTATGGGGCCGTTTCATATTTCGGAGCCACATCGTGCATCATCTATCACGGATTGCAACGAGTGTATGACGTCGTGCAATGGGCTCCCGTGCAGGACATCGATTGTTGGTCGCATGTACGATTTGTGATGGCAAAACTGCTGTGAGTCTGTTGGGAAGGGGCTGTGAGTCTGTTGGGAATTCGACAGACCGGGGGAAGGACACACACCAATACTGTTGTGGCATGCGTGCTTTGAGTGGAGTGGGTGGAACGCAGGGATGTCTCAACCGCTAGGCTATAACGCCGGTGATGATGCCGTCGACCTCGGCATACATGTGCGAACCCTGCCGTCGGCGGAGCCAATTGTGATGTGGGTACCCGACATCCGATCGGTCATTGTACAGGCCGACCTCGATCCGACCAGGCACAACGAGGCAGTCGCACACGGTGTCGCCCACGCCGTGCTGGAAAACAGCTGGCTGGTGCGCCGGGCCCGCCTTGGCCGGGTGCCGAGGATCACTGTGGAGCTCGCCGTGCATGATCTGGTTGCGCGTCGGCTGATCCCCGTCGCGGACTTGCAAGAAGGCGTCTCCCGCTTCGACTCGATCCAGCGTTGCGCCACCTGGCTGGGAGTGAGCGTATCGATCCTGACGCACCGTTTGCTCAAGCTCAAAGCCACTGAGCGGCGGCTCATTCAACCCGGTCTGCTGGATCGCTTGTCGTGGGCCGGGGCGGAGACTATCTCGGGTGGCATCACCTGTGTGTGGGTCGAAGCGCAACCCGCGCCCATTCTGCCGCGGCTGCCACGTCGTCGTGTGTGAGCCGAGCAGTTGCTGTGCCCCGGTGTTTCTCGGCTTACGCTCAGCGCGTGTAGCGAGCCTTGAGACCCGCCACGTAGCCCGCCACGAGATGCAGATCGTTCTCGGACAGTCCGGATAGATCGATGATGCCGCCGACGGGCGGCGGTGGTGTGGCTTGTGTTGTCTCCGTGAATGATTCCAGGCCGGCCTGTACCAGGACCGCCTGTGGATCGAGCCCTACCGCCTCGGCCATGGATTGCAGGGTGTCGGCCGTGGTGCTGGTCTGGACCTTGCGGTCCTTCTTGTACTGAACTCCATTTTCGACCTGAGTCCACAGGCTCGTACTGATGTTGGCAAGTTGTGCCGCCTTCTCTCGCGACAGGATCTGTCGTTCGCGGGCTTCCCGCAGCGCCTCGCTCACCTCCGGTGGGACCGGCGCGCTACGTCGTCTGCTCATGGGCTTGATCCGATGCTTGATAGTTGGTTGTAACTTAACCCCTTCTGCACGCACTATAACACGATTGCACCCATGGTCGGGCATGGCCTTGCTGGTCGATTGACCAGTGGTAGTGAGCGGTTCGCGAGCTCCTGACCAGCGCTCTTGGGAGCATCCTGGCTAGGCGGCTCATGTGGCCTCTACCGTGCACCCTCCCGCATGTATAAGCCTGTCTGCAACACTGGATCCCCTGATGTCGCACCGGTGTTTGCAGATGTATGCAAGATTTCGCTCTCTAGGTCTCGATTGGCCACGCATGCACACTAATTTCTTTCCTCGCTGGTTGCAACTACTTGCAATTATATGTAGCGTCTGGACCGTTCTCGGAGAGATCAGCTCGCTGAGTTCGCGGGTGGGACGGCTTTTCGCTGCGCCCGCCATCCCCTTCACAGAGAGTCATTTCCATGGTTGTGTTTGTCGACGACGTGCCGGCACCGGTAACCCGCGCCCGGGAACGGGCGAACCGTGAGTTCGCTGATGAGTTACGCGCAAATCCAGGCCGGTGGGCACGGTATCCATGGCCTACGCGTTATCCGCATTCCACCAAGCATCGGATCCGGCACGGCCACGCGGCGGCCTTCGGTTCCGGGTTCGAGGCCGAAGTGCGTGGCGGGGTTGTTCTGGTCCGTTTCAATCCCGATGCCGCGCGGGGCCGCGGTCATGCCGCGTAAGTGTGCCAAGCTTCGCGTCGGCATCCAGGCCGACGAAGACTGGAGCGACCTGAGCGAATCTGCTCAGGCTCACGGCCGCAGCGGAATTGGTGGAGAAGCACTTCGTGGTCATCGATGTCGGCACCGAGGAAATTCCGGTTCGCCCGCACATCGAGCGCGACGGCAGATCCCGGCGCATTGCCCGATTTATCCGAGGAATCATGCGCTGCCGCTGCGCATTTCGAGGGGCTGCCCGGAAGTCGATCTGTACACCGAGCGCCGCAAGTCCGCCGCTTGTGATCGTGTCACCGGGCGTGAGATGGTTGATCGACCCGCCTTCTGACACAACTGGATTCGCTCCGCCGAGGCTCGGACTCGTCCACCGGGGGGATGGACGACCGCCCGGGAGCGTCAGCATGCTCCGATGAGCCGCTGCGCCCCGCATAGTGCCCGGCCCTCTCATCTATCTGATTTGCGAGGCGCGGCCAGGCGGTCGCAGGCCGTTGCCGAGATACTCGCCACCCGTGGTCCCCTGCGCAGGGGCGAATACTGGCGCCGGACTCGTGCGGATCTCACCGAACATCTCGGCTGTAGTCGGCCGTCCGCATTGCCCAGACAGCTCCGATCCCGCCGGCGTCCGGTGCGCGATCTCGCTGCGGATCCCCTGTTGGTCGCTTTCGAAGGCGGCTCCGGACACCGTGATAGCTTTGTCCCGCAATCGAATTCAACTACTCCCGGGGCATTCACGTGCCGCCGGAATCGAATTGCGGCACGCCCCCGGCTAACCAATAGGACTCGCGGGACGAGCCTGCCGCAGTACTACGCCGATTCGCGGCCTCCCGCCTCCCTCTGCGTCCACCCGCGGTAGCAGGCCGCGAATCGGCGGGTCCCGGTTCCCGGGTCCCGCCCCCGCGCCTGCGCCGGGGCGGGACCCGGACTACTTCTCCGGCCGATTCTATCCGGCAATTCGAGATTCACGCGTCGTCACCAGCAATTGGTACGCCAACCGTATTCATCCGAGCCGAAGGTGCGCATCATGATTACCGTTCTGACCTGTCGCGGCACCGGCGAGCAACGGAACTCGCCCGGCAATATGCTCGCTGCGGTGACGGGCAGACTCGATCCCGCGAAGTACGTGATCGGACCCGACGTCGACTATCCCGCGAGTATCGGCCCGGCCAATCCGCAGGCGGTTCTCGGCGGTTGCTCGGAGGAACAATCCATCTCCGACGGCATCCACGCCCTGGTGGA
The DNA here is from genome assembly GCF_044750615.1 of Nocardia sp. NPDC088792. NCBI lineage: Bacteria > Bacillati > Actinomycetota > Actinomycetes > Mycobacteriales > Nocardiaceae > Nocardia > Nocardia sp. NPDC088792. The sequence goes on along the minus strand of NZ_JBIVKC010000002.1, from coordinate 1,405,113 downwards.
TGCGATTCGCGCCACACCGAACCGGGTCGGGCTGCTCGGCTACAGCCTGGGGGCGGAGGTCGTCACGAGATTCCTCGAGGCCAAGGCGCGCGGTGAGTATGCCGACTGCGAGATCGCCTGGGCCGCCAACGTCGCGAATCCGCTACGCCGCGAGGGCGACTCGATCGACCCGCGCCCTGTCGGGTACGGCATCAACGGCCCGCACGGTCCCTGGCCCGCCGGCATTCCGACCTGGGAGGCTGCCAATCCGAACGATGGCATCACCTCGTGCCCGGCGGACTCGCCGCTGCGAACGCTGGCCGACACGGTGTCCGCCTTCGGTTTCGCGCAACTCGGCGGCTGGACGCTGGCACTGGCCGACCGGCTTCGCGCCCACCGGTGGCAGCCGGCTCGGCTGGGCTGGTGGCTGAGTCCGGTGCGGACCTGGGAGCTCTGGGCCCAGGCCGCCGGACTGATGGACGGATATCTGCGCGGCGGCCAACACACGCTGGTGTACCAGCGCGACGGCTACTGCGACCGGCTCGCCGCCATCCTCGACGCCCACGGCTGATTCACCCGATCACCAGACAAGCCACCGCAGACGAGACTGTGGCGCACGGTGTTTCGACCGGTACCGAGCGAGGGCCTCGTCGACCACGCGAAGATCGTGGCTCGACAACTGGGACAGGTCGATGCATCGGTAGCCCGGCATCATCGGGGCTTCCGGTTCGGTGTGGTCATGGTATTCGGCGGGTGAATCATGCTCGGAAGCCCATTCGGCCCGAGCTGCCTCCAGCGCTTCATCGAACTCCTCAGGCACGCGGGTTCCCCGTCTCTCGCTTCGGCTAACAGGTCCGGCCGCAGTTCAACGCGCTGCGGTGCGTTGATTCCCCGAGTGTTGAATCGTCCGCCCCGGTGTGAACCACCGGTGCGAACACACACGAACAGCCGGACACACCAACATCATTCACGATGCATGACTCGGCGGTCGCAGCGGCTCCCCTATTCGGGTATCGGACGCCCATCGGGGGTGTGTTCGGCGGGCCGAAATACTCAGATCAAGCCCGAGCGGTCGGTTCGGTATTGCCGGTGCCGAGTCGAGGTGTTGGTCATCTTTTCCCGATCGATGCTCGACGGGGGATAGGCTCCGAACGTCCGGTAAACAAATAGCATCCTCGGGTACAACATAATTCGTACCTATTCAGCAATGAATTAGCAAATTCATTGGTGTGGATTCGGCGGTCCCTTCCGCCTGCCGGCCCGCCCCTCCCGTTCCGATCTCCCGCCCTCTCAGCCACCCCTCGCGGTTGCAGCGGCCCGGTAGCAGGGGCGCGCCCCGGCCTCGGAACCCCGCGTGGGTCCGAGGCCGGGGCTTCTTCGTCTCCCGAGAAGGGCCGGCGCTCACGCCGCGCGCTGCTCGGCGCGCTTGCAACCGCTGCAGCGGCCATTGGATTCGTGCACCACATAGCCGGGGCGTTTGCGCCGGCGAGTGGTCATCGGCCGGTGGCACGACAGGCAGCGGTCGGGGCGAACTTGCCCGGCGCAGTCCTGGTCGAGTGCCGCCTGCAGGCGGCGGACGGTAATCGAATCGCCGCGGCAGACCACCCCGGCCATGACTACACCATCAGCGACCAAAGGGGTTTCGTCGTCCAGCAGTGTCCCGGCGGTGAGAGCGCGCTGCGCGCAGGTGCGGAAAAGCTCACGGGGACAACGCTCGCGGCACACTCGCTGAGCTGCGGCAGTGGCGGGCAGTCGATCCCAGTCGAATTCATGGGCGGGCTCGATGAAACCGGGCAGACCCAGGCACGGGGGCTCGGCGGACAGTGTGGAATCGGCGGGAGGAATTGACATGCAGCAGAGAGTACAACCAATTCTTTTAATTGCATACATGAGCAGGGAATCTGTTGCGCCCATTTACGAACAATTGAGTTATGTTGGTTGCAATCATATGTAGTGAATGTTAGGTTTTCGCCATGCCCCTTCCTCTCCTCATCGGCCGCGTGAGCGGAATCGATTGCGGCACAGCCGAGTCGGCGTTATCCGTGGCTGCCACCGACTGTGGCCCCGGGTCGGCACGTCGGACCGCGGCATGACCGGCGGCCACCTCGACCAGACGCGGCGCGATGAAGTCATGCGCGCCCTGGCCGCCGTTCCGGGTCTGCTGGTCGAGCTCGACACGACTCTGGCCCGCAGCGATGCCATCGGGGTCGCCAAAGCGGGCGGTGCCGCGGCAACCCGGCAGCGCGCCCTGCCGTATCACAAGGGCGCGTCCGACGCCCACGACGCGCTCGCACGCGTACTGCGGTACTACGCGTTGCGCGTAGCCGTCCTGACTCGCCGACAGGCGCCCCGCGCGCCCCGTGACCATGCTGTCTACTTGCGCGCACACCTCCCGCGCATTCCCGGTGACGCGCCGGCGCTGGCCGGGATCCACCCCGCGCTGCCCTCGGCCGTCGATGCGGCACGGGCCATCATCGACCGGCCCGCCGAGCGGTTCTGCATCGGCCTCTGTGACTGTGGCGCACGGCTTTACGCAATAGAAGAACAGTCCGAGGTGTCATGCGCGGGCTGCGGCCGCGAGCATTCCGTCGCGGAACGCCGCACGGTTCTGCTGTCTCAGGCGCGCGACATGGTCGGCACCGCCGTCGAACTCGCGCGAATCCTCCCGTGGTTCTCGGGGAAGCCGGTGACGGCCAACGCTATTCGTCAGTGGGCCGCACGCGGAAAGCTCACCGGCCGAGTGGTGGGCGGAGAAACCGTCTATCGCATCGGCGATGTGTTGCGCGTGCACGAAGCCGGCCGTGGCTGACCGGGAATCGAGATTGTTGGTCACTTACCGCGGTCGGTCACAGTGCCGAGGATAAGCTGAGTGCAGCGAAAATGGTTGTGCCCAAGCAATATTGGGCCGACGGCGCTGATCCCTTCCATAGCCCCTTCTGCCGTCCGACCGTCGGTGAAGGTTGCTGATTCACCACATGCGACCGAAAGGGGGTGATCTGGGTGCTCACCGTTGCTGAAGACGTCATCAAGCTGATCGGCGACCTCATCCCGCTGGTTCTGCCGCTGCTGGGCCTGTAATCGGCTCCGCACGACACGATCACTCACCCGGCGCCAGGGGTGGGGTACTTCCCCGGCCCCACACCTGTGCGTGCGGCAGTCACTGCCATTCGACAACCCACACCGGAGAACCCATGACGCACAACGACGATCACGCCGATGAGGCCATCGAGCCCACGCCGTCGTCCGAACCCGTCCACGCCGGCCCCACGGGCACGCTGACCTGCGAGGTCCGTGTCGTGGCCGCACCCGAGGAGACGAAGTGACCGCCTCAGTGCCGGGTGAATTCCCGGACTTCGAACAGTTCCTCATGGACCTGCTCACCCCGTTCGCCACCCCGATGTCCGTCCTCCCGTCCACCGCGGCAGCCATTTCCGCCGCGCTGCCGCTGATCTGGGTCCGCAAGACCGGCGGGACCCTCGACGTCAACGGCATCACCTACAAGGCCCAGGTCGATACCGTCATCTTCCACAACACCCGCCAGCAGGCCCAGGCCCTGGCCTACCAGGTCCGCGACGCTGTCCTCGCCGCCCCCGCAACCACCGTCTCCGACGGCGTCCTCATCGACTACGTCGAGGAAATCACCTCCACCGAGCCGAAGTTCCACGCTCCGATCCTCCGCCGCAGCCGCGGCCTCTCGGAAGTCCCCGACCTCGACCCCCTCAACCAGATGGTCGAACTCGCCTTCAGCCTCGAAGCCCGGCGCCAGTAGGAACGAGATCGTCACTGTGCGTGGCTTTTTCGCTTGTGGTCGGGGCCGATGCCCGCATACGAAAGGTCGCAAGACGTGACAGACAATATGACCGGCCCCATGCCCTGGAATCGGCCCGCCTACCTCGCCGACGGCGGCGATGCGGACTCGGATCAACAGGAGATGCCCGGCGAATCCATCTACGACGGCATGTTCGCGCTGGACCATGTGTCCGGATCGCAGTTCGTGAACTCCATGGCCGGTGCGATCGGCCAGAGCGCCGTCCAGTTTGTCCAGAAGGCCGTCTCGATCATCAATCCGGAGGCGGGTGCGGCGTGGGCCGGCGCCCAGAAACTCTCCGAACAGTTCACGAACGTCAGCTCGACCCTGGGGAAAATACTGCGCATCCGGGGTCGGTTGCCGAATTTGGATCCGCATGTCTACGGTGACGACGGTCCGCTGTCCACCGCGCGCACCGGGCAATTGTTCAACTTCGCGGAGCCGCTGAAGCAGTATGTCGGCAACCAGGTCTTCCCCGGAGTGGCCGAGCAGCTCGGGTTGAAGCCCAAGGACAACTCGGACAATCAGAACGACAATGGAAGCGGAGTCGGCGACTCCGACGGCACTCCAGACGCTGCGCAGAGCGAGCAGCCAGCGGCGGATCCCGCCACGGCTGGGGACTCCTTGCCGGATATCGGACAGCTTGCCTCGACGGCGTGGAAGAACGCCGTACGCGACGTCTCCACCTTCAGCACCCCCAAACTCACGGTGCCTACGGGGCCGCTCGGCTCACACACACAAGTGGACAAGTCATTCACCATCACTACCGAATGGCCCGTGAGCGATCCGCTGATCAAGCGGGATCGGCGCAACGACGCGGCTCTCGCCTTTCTGCCTCGGCAGGGCTGAATTCCTCTACCGAACAATCTGTTTCGTGACCGGACCGTCGGCCGCGTTCGCTACTCACCGTGCCCGCCTCCGGCGGGCTCGGTCGTCCCCCGCAGCTTCGCCGGGGGCAGTTTCACGGCATCCACTCCGGGTGCCTTCTTCGCAATCCCGCCCGGCTCGCCGGGCCCTCGAAATGGAGACACATTGACTGCCACAACCTTGTCGGCGTTGAAGGCTGCCCAGCGCTCGCTGCTGCTCAAGCCGCTCGACGCCGCAGTGTTCCTGGCGCCTTACGGCACCGCCGCCCCGATGGGCGCTTTCACCGATTCCACCGGCACCCTGCAGACCCTGCCCGCCGGCTTCCAGTCGGTCGGTCTGATCGACAAGAAGTCCGGCATCGCGTTCTCGCGCGGCATCACCGCCGCCCCGATCGAGTCCTACGGTGAGTTGCAGGCGGTGCGCAATGACATCACCAGCGACATCACCGCCATCGAGTTCGAGGCGCAGCAGAACGCCACCGCGCTGAACCTGCAGCTGACCACCAGCGCCACCGTCGCCTCGATGCAGGCCGCCGCCAACGGTGAGGTGTTCTTCGCTCAGCCGTCCGCCGAGAACATCACCTACTACTCCGCCGTTGTCATCGGCAAGGACGGCACCGACGCCGCGCCGATCTACGTCATCAAGATTCTGCCGAAGGTCGCCGTCTCCAAGTTCGGTGGCGAGCAGTGGGTTCCGACCGGCGTGCTGTCGCAGAAGCTGACCATGGTCGCCTTCAAGGACGATGTCTCCGGCTTCGCCGTGGCCCACACCTACGCGGGCAAGGGCTGGCAGAAGGTGCTGGCTCAGACCGGCATGCCCTATGTCATCTCCTCGCTGACCGCCACCATCACCGGCCCGGTCAACCTGGCCAAGGGCAGCGCGGCGTCCACCCAGATCACGGTCACCGACCAGTGGGGCGGCGTCGTGGCGCCGAACCTGCTGACCTACACCGCGGTGAGCGGCCTGGCCCCCGCCGTGAACATCAGCGCGACCGGCATCGTGACCCCCACGATCCCGGCGACCGCCGGCACCGGCACCATCGGCGTGGCCCTCGCCCTGCCTACGGGCTGGCCGGCCTCGGGCGTGACCACCCCGGTCAACACGCCCGCCATCACCGTCGCGTAGCGACGCCTGAACGTGGATGCGTGCCGTGCGTCTCCGGTCGCGGCACGCATCCACCCTTTCCCTGTACTTCATCCGGAGAAGAAGGAGCCGGTCACCATGTCCGCTATCCCCGCCCATTTCCCCGTCACCATGACCGACGGCGAGCACGAGTACCTCGTGCCGAACGCCACCGCCTACATCAACGCCGTGTTCTCGCGCGGCCACCGCCTCGTCGAGCGGGCCGAAGAGGCCGTCGTCGCGGCGAAGCCGCGCAAGCGCGCCTGAAATCCCTGTAATACCAACTCAACCGGAGAAGAGTAAGAAGTGGCAACCCCCGACAAGCAGTCTCCCGCAACCGACGGCGTAGGCAGGTTTCACCAGCTCCAGCAGGAGCTTTCGCCCAGCCGCCGGACCCCGTACCGGCTTACCGAGGACATCGCCATCCCGCCCGTCACCCGTGGCCAGTTGAAGGCCCTGCGGTCGACCCGCGACGACGACGCGCAGATGGCGATCGTGCTCGGCGAGCACGCCGACGCGGTGGAGGAGCTCTTCGCCGACCGCCCGGCCGACGAATGGTTCGTCTTCCAGCGTGACCTCTACGCCCACCTGTTCGGTCAGGGCTCAGCGGAGCTGCCGGGGGGATCCGTGGGCTCGTAGAGTTCTGGGAACGTTTCGGTGCCGCGCTCGACTACGACCTGCTCGAGCGCGGCATCGACGTCCGGGACTGCTTCGGGCCCAACGATATTCGCACCCGGGACTGGCGCACCATCATGGCGTTCAAGGATCGCCTGCCCACCGGGAGCCACTTCCGCAGCGCCGTGATGATGGACCGCGAAATCGCCGAGCAGCACATCGCGGTCGAGGAAGCGCTCGGCGACAACGACGTCGACGAGACCGAGCCCTCCGGCCCCCGTCCGGAGGGCTACACCCTCGACACCTACCTGCTCATGGCGATCATCGACGCCCTCCAGGGCGTCCAGGCCACCATCATCGCCGCCGCCGGCGCCGACCCACCCGCGGTGCGCTCCATGCCACGGCCGATGTCGGCAGTGGAAACCATCCGCGAGGAACGTCGCACCACATCGATGCAGGCGCTGATCGACCTCTTCACCGCTCCGTCGGCACCGGAAACACCTGAGCAGCTGGTCGAGGGGCTGGACGAGGCCGAAACCGGCGTGGGTTGGTAATCAGCCGACCACGGGTTGCGACCACCTCGGCCGACCTGGTGAATACCACCCGATCTACTGCGGTGTTGTGCCGCGGACATTCACCCCGCGCCGCGGTCCGGCGCCCTGCCTTTCACCTATCGAAAAGGGATATCTCCGCTCATGCAGCGCATCACCACCGTCCTGTACTCGCCGATGTGGACTCAGAAGCCCCTGCACATCCCGGGTTTCATCACCGTTCAGGCCTTGCGCCAGGTCAGCGACTTCGGCATGGCCGAGTTGGACATCCTGTATGAGGACACCCAGGCCACCACCGTCACGACCGTCACCTTCACCGGCAATTACAGCCCGATCCAGCCTGCCCCTGGCCTCAGCTGGCTGGGCACCATCATGGTGGGCGGCTGGCAGCCCTGGTACGTCGGCTACACCACCTCCACCGCCCCCATCACAGATCAGCCGCGCACCCTCGTGCTCACGAGTCAGCTCGCCGGTGAAATCGACGCCTTCGTACCGGGTCTGGTGTCGGTGGACCAGATCGTGCCGGTCGATGAGTATTTCAAGGTCGCGATCTACATCACCTACAACCCGACCGGCACGACCGCCGCGCCGGTGACGGTTTCGTCGATGCGGTTCCTGAGCGGCGATCTCGACCCCGTCAACGTGAGCGGCGTGCACGGGGTCCAGTTGGGCACCGTCACCTCGCCGCAGTTCGGGTGGCGCCACGTCTATTACACCGCCACGCCCGTCATGCCCTCGGGTTCGTAGTCCGTCGTGGAATCCATCCGCGAGGAACGTCGTACTACGTCTATGCAGGCGCTGATCGACCTCTTCACCGCCCCGGCGGCACCGGACCACCAATCGGGGGAGCGGTGCCGCCGGCATCGGCGCTCTCGAGGATGTCGAAGTGGGTAACTCCTGGTAATCAGCGGTGGTGGAGCACGAATGCTGCTCCACCACCGCTGTCTACCGTCACACAGATTCGCGGGCGACCAGTGCTCTCCCGCCAACCGACCGGATATCTGTCGGGGGACAAGCCTAGTTCCAGGAGGAGCATATGGATCGGAACCGATCTGGCGCGAACAATTTACTCGGGTTCGTCAACCCGATCAATAATATTCTCTCGCTGCTGACCGGCAGCAGGCAACCGCTGCTCAACTTCGTAGACAACCCTGTGCATCAGGCCCCGGCTCCGAATAATTCTGATCCGGACTTGAACAGCCCGTACGGACATCCCGATATATCGCAGGATCCCTTCTTCAAGGGGATGCCGGTATTCGTCAGTCCGGCAATGCCGGACGATGCCAAGTCGGCCAACGGCGTTGACATGAAGAATCACCAGCAGGAGGCGCCGGCGGCCACGGTTTTTGCCGATGCGGCTCGTAATATCATGGGGCAGCATATTGTCAACGCTGCCGAATACTGGATGACGCACAGCATGGATGGCAGAGTCTGGACCGGACCGAACGTCACGGATCTGCCAAGAACCGGGCGACCGACCTGGACTCCCGTCAATGGAACTCCTGGAACGCAATACTCATGGGGTGGCGGAAGTATCGACGGCCCAACGCGCGGCGTTGAGACCGATGACCCCGGCGACGGCTCGCGGATATACCATGACAGCACGGTAACGGGATTCGACTGTGCGCACCTCGTCGAGTTCGCGATTTATCAGGGGTCTGGTCACAAGATAGACATCGGTGCGTACACGGTCAGCCAGTACAACAAGGTCAATCAAATGGGTTGGCAGCACCCGGATCTTAATAATCTAAAGCCGGGTGACATCCTGTGGTCCGAGCCCGATACCAAGCAAGGGTACGTGACCGGATCGAATGGCAAATCCATCGGCGCTCCCGCACATGTCGTGATCTTTGCGGGTTACGACGGGAACCATAATCCGACGTATGTCGAAGCTCCCGAATCAGGTCAGAAGATCCGTGAAGTCACGATGGACCAAGCCGCATTCGAGAAGTCGTTCGGCATGTATACCGCCGCCCGCCCGCCGCTCGCACTCGGCGACCCGAGCAACCCGTACATCCAGCCGCAGCAGCACGCTGCGGGCGGCGATATTTCACATGGACTGTCACCGATCTCCAGCGGACTACCCTCTGGCGACAAACTGACCGCAGCACCGACGTCGGCATTGAACTCGGGCTCGAGACTGTTCGGCCACAAAACTCCCCTCCACCAGGATGAATCCGTCCGTGTTCTCCTTTCGCAGCCGGCCTCGACCCAGCGTGCGTCGCAAAACGACAGGAATGCCGCATTGGCACACGGGCGACGTATGTGACAGCTGGTGGGCTATATTTCGAGTTGAAAACTCGCTGGGGTCGAACGGTCGAAATGCGCCCGATCTTGCGATGACAGGAAGAGTCTCTTGACTATTCTAGGTACTGACCTATCAGCTAATAACGGCGTTGATGGCGTCGACATGGGGGATTTCAAGAATGAAGGCATGCAATTCGTTATCTCGAGAGTTGCCAACATCGAGGACCCGCAAGGTCACATTCATGACTCCAGTTATTCCAAGAACAGAGCGCAGGCGGAAAAGAATGGCCTGACGTTCGCCGCATATGCCCCTTACTATCCTACGAAGGATTATAAAAGTCAGGCCGATCTGATTCTCGGTGATATCGGCGACGGCGTGCCGTTCATGGTTGACGTCGAAGATGAGGGTAGATCCTTCAATATGACTGACTATCAGAACTTCGTGAACTACATGAGTTCCAAAGGGCATCCGGTCAAGATCGCCTATGTCGGGACAGGGTTCGCGGATATGAACACCGTCGCCAAGATCGCAAATGCGCACGCTCCTGGTGACAAACCGCCGATCTGGGACCGACCTGCTTATTGGCAGCCAGGTCAACAGGGGTCCGTTGACGGGCTGTATAAGAATTTCGGGGGCGATTCCAACCAGAACTGGTACAAACAGGACAACGGCGACCCCTTGCCCAATGGATCGCCCGCAATCTGGCAGTACACCGAAAATGCCGTCGGGCCGTGGACGCACGAGCCCGGTTCGCCCAATGCCGCGGACGCTGACGCTTTCAAAGGCAATATCGATGACTTCCGGCAGGCTATCGGGCTGCCGCCCCTTAATCCGGCAACCTCGACGCCTAACAATCAACCCACGCCGAATGATCCGACGCAGAGTCGCCCGCTCACGGGGGATTTATACGATACACCTCCAAAAGTGGATATCAGTGGCAAGGTCGGCATTGGGCAATCCGCGGACCTGATCACTTCACTCCTCACCGGCACGGGAGCTGTCGGATCCGATGCCACTCTGACAGGCCCGAAACCCCTGGCCGTATCGGATCTGGTGGCCAAGGTGCAAATGAGTTTCGGACCGTTGGCCGATAGTGTTCGCAAGAATGTCAACCGGCGACTCGATCTACAGGTTGACACTTCGAACCAGGCGCCCTCTGCCAAATCCGATAACAGCAAGGCTCTGGCCTTCGGGCGCTGGTGAGAACTGGCGCATTCTACGTTAAGGATTGTTTGACATGTCGACATAAAATTCGAAATCCTGCACCGCTCTCGTACACCCCTCACTTGTTCGGCGGTGAGGCAAACGACACTCGAGTCCAAGTCTTGCCCCCATCGCGGGTGACCAGTAGGTGTCGATCTTCAGTGGCTGACCCCGATGGCTCGGCTCCGCTCTTGGTTTCGAGGACGTAACCGACTGTGGCACTGGTGAATCCGGCATTTCCAAGCGCGCCGTAGTCAGTCGAACCGTAATACGGAGACTGGTAGGTCCGGGCCCAGCTGCGGCCGCCGTCGTGCGAAGTGAGTATCCAGGAATAGCCGTCGGTATCGTCTGCGGCGATAGCGATGTCGTCGGGTGTCGGTGCGCCGATGAGCTGAACCCGGCGGTTGCCACCAATGGTGCCACGGTTCTGGAAAGTCAGCCCACCGTCGCTGGAGGCGAACAGCCGCCAGTTGCCTGTAGCTGTCGTCGGCTCCGAATGACATAGCACGACCAGATCGGTGGGTGACGGTGCAGCCATTCCGGCGAGTCCTCCCACTACGGCTGGGCACGGAGACGTCCACGACGACCACTCTCCGGCGATCGAACGAGCACCGGTGGAGGGTCCTGTGACATCGCCATGGTCGGACCCTATCCATCGGTCGAGCATCGCCCATGCGGATGAACCTTGCCGGATCAAAGTGACTGACGACCTGGACTCATGTGTGGTGCCCAGGGCCGCACTGAGTGCAAAGCGTGGCGCCCAATTCTCTTGCACTCCAGGACTAATGAGAATATCGGACGTGCCGGACGGACGGGAATCCGAAACGGATAGGACCTCGCCGGAGCCGACCGCGGACATCGGGAGTGGCCGGAAGGAATCGAATTCGTTTCCGGGGAAAGCGGCCTGAACCCAGGTTGAGCCGCCGTCGTGGGTCGACCATTTGCTAGAGCCGATCGTTGCCCAGCCAGAGGTGGAGTCAGCGAAGCGTATCTGCGGGTTGCCCCGGGTGTCCACAGACAGCTGGGGGGGTGAAGTCGCCAGCCACGTCCGGCCGCCGTCCACAGAGTGCTCGAGGGTTGCGCAGGTCTGGAACGGGCATCGCCGACTGGTGACTCCGATCGCCCAGCCCTCGTGGTCGGACACAAACGATACGGATGTCGGCTCGAAGTCGTTGACTCCCGGCGCCGATGCGCATGCGGTAACGGATGCCAGCACTGCCGCGGTGACGCACACCGCGCCCGCCTCGAACAGTCGGCTCCTCATCGCTCTCCTTCCGCGCTGACAACCGGTCAGCGGCGACCAGAACTTATTGATACCACAGACGTCACAGGTGTGTGCACGTCGAAAGTTAGGGAGCCACAATGCCAAACAATGACATTCATCGTGACATCGTGCAACCGACGGTCCGCGGTCTTACGGCTCCCGTACAACCTCGTACGGATCCGTGGTCGATGATCGGTTCCGTCGGCTCCACGATCTTGAAGCAGATTCTCGGTGAGAGGAACCGGCCGACAATAAGGTTCATCGATGATGACGGCGGCGACAATCCGGATCTGCCAGATCAAAGTGTTCTGGGCCGGCTTCCGCAGGTTCCCGACGATGCCACGCGCAAGATGGATCCCCTCCATCCTGGATATGAGGAACCCGGTGGAGACTACATTCATGGCCAACCGAAACACGGCACGGATAAGTATCAATTGCTAGTCGATCCATCGCTTTATGCGGACCTCAAAATTGCGGGCAGTGCGATTCAGGACAGAATGGCAGCGGAAGGCTGGCACATGGCCGCCAGGCTTATGCATTCGTTCATGAATAACAATTCGAGTGCTCTTCAGCTCACGAATAATGAAACCCAGGAAGCGGTGTTCGATACCAGATGGGGGAGAAGTGCGCTGTTCTACGGCCAGAACGTCCGGTGGGATCCGAGCAACGATCATGACCCGCGGCATGAACCAGAGCTGTGGACTGCGCCTGCACCCAGTGATATGTACCCCCATCAGGCTGGCATCCTGGACGACGCCAACAAGGCGATACAGGACGTCCATGATGGAAAGTACAACTACGGCGACCATATTCCTATGGTTGTCGGCTGGTTACGTACGCCGGCGGATGCCGACAACAAAGATAACCAAGATGTCCAGTTTGCTCTAGGGCATTTTCACGAAGGCGCCGACGGTTATATTCAAGTGAACAAGGGTGCTCCTGGTCAGCCTGACACGTACGAGGTTCATTTTCAGGCGAAGGAGTGGGATCACTATAAATTCGACGATCAACCAATCACTTTCGACAATAATGGAAAGAGGGACATCGGTCACTTCGTGAACTTGACTGCAAATGAGTTCATGCGATTGGCGCACTCGGTCGGCGTGGCCGAGAACTATATCGACTACGGTTCGACAGGCGATATCGACGCCAGTGGTGTGGCAGGTAGCAGCGACATCAATTACTCGTTTCGTGACGACCCGGAACATCAACAGCACACGATGACGATGCAGCAGCACTACGCGACAGGTGGGCCGATTTCGGCCGGTGACGTGAAGGGTCCCGGTTCGTCGATCGGTGACAAGATTCCGGCGTTCCTGTCCGATGGTGAGTTCGTGGTCAATGCCGCGTCGGCGAATGCGAACCGGCCGTTGTTGAAGGCGATCAATGATGATCCGCTGTACATGAACAAGTATGTGCAGCATATGGAGCAGATGGTGGCCGCGGCGTTGACGAAGGTGAAGGCTGCGCCGAATCAGGGAGCCGGCGATCATGTGGATCAGTCGATGACTGTGCATATTTCGGCGTATGACGTGCATGGGGCGTTCGCCAAGGCGAAGCTCTGGGAGCAGCGGCGCGCGTTGATCGACGCCTGAGTCTGTTGGGCATTTCGCGGGAGCGGTAGCGGGCGGCTGGATACGCTTAATACGTCAGCGAGTCCTGTTGCCGCCATGGTCATTTCGAACTTTCCGGGCGCGGGCTCCGCGTAGATCAGCGTATCCGTCGACTGGTCGCTTCAGTCGAATTTCCTACAGAAACAGAGGTGAACTTGTGGCGCATAATGGTGCCATGATCGCGTTGACGGGAGTCGACGGGTCGACGTGGACTCTTGCCGGGCCGGGGCGTGGTCGCGAAGGAGTGGAGCTCGGGACGGCGCCGAGCGGGTTGTACGACGCGCCGGTGACTACGATTTGGAATCAGTCGGCGTTTCAGACCGGGTCGTCGTTCGGTGGATACCGGACCAATAAGCGCGACTTGGTGTTCGGGGTGAACATCTACGAAACTGCCGGGCGTACATGGGAAGCCGTCGACAGCTCCTGGCGTAAGGCGTGGGCGTACGACCGTGACTGCACACTGACGGTCACGACCGACTTCGGTGCGCGCTCGCTGGCGCTGCGGCTGTCGGAACAGCCGGACTTCAAGCCGGTGAAGGATCCGCATCTCAAGCAGTGGGCGAAGGTCGTGATGACCTGCACTGCCGGCAATCCGTGGTGGGTGGAGAACAATGTGACGGCGACCTGGGTGTCGCCGGCGGATACCACCGGAAGCAACGGCTCGCAGTCGGGCACCGTGACGGTGGCGAATCCGACGGATCAGCCGATGTGGTTGCGCTGGGTGTGTTCCGCGCCCGGCAAGTGGACGCTGCCGGACTTCTCGTGGGCCGGCGATGCCTACGCCGCGCGAACGATCACGCTGCCGCAGACCGTTTCCGGCCAGGATCTGACCATCGATACCGACCCGATGGAGGAGATGGTCGTCTCCAAAGACGGGACGCCGATCTGGGCGCAGATGGGTGGTGTGAGTTTTATGTTCGCGGTGCCGCCGTATACCCCGGCGACCGCCGTGCCGGTTTCGGTGACGGGCGCGCCGGTGGGCGCGTCGGTGATGGTGGTGCAGCCGCGTAACTGGTCGCGTCCGTGGGGGCTGCAGTGACGACCTTCGTGACCGACCTTCCTGGAATCTACAGCGCCGCTCAGGCGGCAAAGGCGCAGCGCAAGGCCGAGCGATATGCCCGCCCGCTGGTCCGGCTGTGGGATGGCAACTGGGTGCTGCGCGGCGTGTGCGGTGCGGAGATCAGCGCGGATTTCCACTGGACGCTCAACGACACCGGTGTCGGCGTCCTGGTGCTGCCGTACGACTACTACCTGGCCAGCTGGGCCATGGATATCTACAACCAGGATCCCCGCTCGGGTCGCACCACGCAGAACGTCCACATCACCGTCGACAAGGACGGCGCACGCTGGGACGGCCGGCTGGAGAAGGCGGTCCTCAAGTCCGACGATCAAGGCGTCACCACGGTCGAATTGAGCTTCCTGCATTCGTACGAGGAGCTCAAGCACATCATCTGCTGGTCCAATCCGTTCCTGATCGAGCAGATCCAGTTCCCGCGCGAATTCATGCTCGCCGGCCCCAGCATCTGGGTGCTCAAAACCGCGCTGATGATGAATCTGCTTCGGCTGCACAACAGCTCGTGGGCAGTGCCGTCCGACCCGATGGACTCGAGTCAGTGGGGCAATCTGGACATGTCCCAGTGGCTGATCGCGGTGAAACCGACCCCGTACGCCACCGACCACACGGTGTGGACGATCTTCGGTTCCCGCTTCAAGAACTGGCACGACTGCGCGTCGGGCACACTGCAGACCGCTGAGCTGATGGTGCAGACCCGGCGCTGGCTACAGGGTGATCCGCCGCCGTGGCCGGGCGCCAACCTGCGCTCCGGGTGCCTGGTCGTCGACATTCTCGACAAGTCCGGGTTCCCCAGCCAGCCCACACAGAGCAATGACGTGTGGAGTGGCTTGGCGGGCATGATGGAGAGCTATCAGCTGGATGCCGACGGCGTCTTCTACGATGAGGTCCCGCTGCCGGACCCGAATATGCCTGCCCTCTACCAGCAGCCGGGCTATATGGGTAGCTTGCCGACCAACCCGTGGGTGGTGTATCGGCAGAACGACCACTGCGGCATCCAGACCTCGCAGTTCATCGTGCAGCCGTCCAACGCGGTGCAGGTCGTCACCGGTGGTCACTCGGCTCCCGGCGTGAACGAGGCGATTTCGTCCGCGGTCCAGTTCGTGGGCTTCCTGATGGGCGGCATCCTGGGCGAGGTGCCCTTCATCGGACCGGTCGCGGCCGCCTTGACCGAAGGCGCGACCGAGGTCGTGAACACGATCGTGATGGCGCTCTTCACCGATACGATTCTCGCTTGGCAGCGGCACTACGCCGCCGACCGGGCGCAGGCGTCGGGTTGGTCACACTACTTCGAGCATTTCGAAACCAGCGCCGACCGCGCCTACACCCTCGGTGCGCTGCTGTCGCTGGGCGAAGGTATGTGGAAGACGCGCACCCACCACACCCATAAGCTCACCGTCGCCAACGGCCAGCCGTACCTCATCGGCGACGCCGGGCAGGGCCACTTCTTCCTCGGCGACCGTGTCGGCTCGACCGTCAAGGGCATGCCGGCGGGCTCGATCTACGTGGACCAGGTCACCGAGCTGGAACTCGCCTGGTCGCGAAATGCCAGCCCACAGTGGCAGATCACGCTCGGCACCGACAAGGATCACGACATGCCGTTCGCGCAGTCGATGCGCGTCATGGCCGACATCGTCGACGAGATCATGTCGCTCGCCGTGCAGATGTGATCCGCACAGTCCCCGTCGAAGGCGCTCCCAGTGAGAACGGGGCGCCTTCGACCAGTCATCGCCTCGGCTATCGCGGCTGCCCCACTTCACTTTTGGAGAAATCCATGTCTATTCCATTGCACGAGCACTGCGACCAGGACAAGCCCGAAGAGGCGTTCGTCTGGGCCCTGATCGGTCTTCCCGGGCCGCGCAATTCACCGCTGATGATCCACCCGATCACACTGGGCGAATGGTCGAAACACCTGTGGGATCTGGGAATTCGGCACTCTACTGAAGACAAGACCAAGGAATTTCATCCGCCGGCGCGAGGCCACGAGCACTGGCTCAACGGCACCGGCCAGTGGCTGCCGAAGGGACGGCCTCGGGTGGAGGTGCCCGATCTGCCCGACATCACCCAGATGACCGCCGAGGAGCGCGCGCACGTAGTGCAGCAGCTACGCGATTCCGGCGATTTGCGGCATTTGGTGGATCGGGAAGATCTCCCCGGGCACGTAGCGGGTTCCATAGCAGAGGATTCCGGGGCGCGGCCGTGACAGATGATCCCCGGCTGGCCCGGCTCGGCAGGTTCACGCCCGAGGGCGCGCTTATGCCGGGCTACGGGGACACCTACCTGTTCCTCGTCGGCCGCGACGATGTGCACAGCGTGCTGAAAACCCTGATCGGCCAGGAAACTTTGCAGATCAAGCTGTCCATGTTCGGCTACGACGACGACGAACTCAACGAGATCCTGATGGCCAAACTCCACGATCGCGGGGTTCATGTCCAGGTCAGCCTTGACCGGTCGCAGGCCAACTGCGTGCACGAGCGCAAGATCCTCGACGCCGACCGCAGGCTGGACCCGGCGGGTTTCGCGAACTCCGTCGTGGTGACCGATTCGCCGACCCATCAGATCCTGCACACCAAGGGCGGTGTGCTGGCCGGACAGAGTATCGCTCTCGAAGGCAGCACCAACTGGTCTGCCAGCGGCGAAGGCATCGGAATCGACCTCAAAGGTCGTGCGGTCCAAGGCTTCCGGGCGCAGGCCAACACTCTCGTGGTGTCGACGAATCCCGTTCTGGTGTCCCGCCTTTCCGCACGTCTGGACGTCGAACATCACACCGCCGCGCGCAGCGACCGGCCCGCCGCTGCCTGACTCAACTTCTTCCTTCGAAACCGGAGTGTTCCATGGCTATTCCCGTGCAAGAGAACTGCGACCCGAACAAGCCCGAGGAGGCCCTGCTGTGGGCGTTGGTTGGTCTACCAGGCCAACAGCAGGCGCCGCTGATGGTCCATCCGGACGTGCTCCGGAAATGGTCGAAGCATCTGTGGGAGCTCGGTTTCCGGCACTACCCGGACCTGCAGACGACGGAATACCATCCGCCGGCGCGGGGCGCCGACCAGTGGCTCAACGGTGCCGGGCAGTGGGTGCCGGTGGGCACTCCGAAGGCCGCGCATGTGACCGCGCCGAACATGGCGGAACTGACCAGGCATGAGCGGGCCCGGATCATCGAGCAGCTGTACGCCAATGGCGATCTCTCGCATTTGATCGATCTCCGTGAGCTGCCGGTCAGCACGGCTTCGGAAAACAATGCCGAGCACCACCGTGCCGAGGGGGAGGGCGAGGAGTCATGACCTCTCCCGATAGGCACGTACCGTCCGGCGCCTACGGCGGTTCGGCGTCGTCGGGCAACAATGTCGCTAATCTGCAAGCCGTTACCTGGGCCGGTGCGCGAGATGCGGTGATCGCCAACGTCTTCGGCGCGTTCAACGGAGCCGGCACGGCGAACTCGGATCTGATGGGCAATGCGCACGCCGCCCTGAACGCGGCCGGCAGTGCTGCCCAAATCGCTGGCAATGCGCAGCAGACCGCCGTGGGGGTGCAGACCTCAACGGCGTCGAACGCCTCCGTAGTGGCTGGAATGACCGCTTCGCAACAGGGATTGAGCTACGGCGGCACCGTATTCACAGACATCTTCAACCGTCAGACGCTGCAGCCCGGCTACCAATCGTTCGCGACCGGTCCGGTCGCGAGCCTGGTCATCACCAACCAGGAGTGCGGACTGCCCGTCGCGGGTAACCAGGGGTCCGGGAATGTGATCGTGCTTTCGACCACCCAGACACAGACGGACTATCAAGCCGTATCGGTTGTGATGGGTAGCGGCGGTGGCTGGGGCAGCCCCGAGACGTTCCTCATCGCTCGAGCTGCGGCGAGTCTCGCAACCTTCGCGTGCGCGAAGATCGCCGCGGGTCGCGTGGCCCTGGGGTACGGAACCCGGCAGGGAATGGCCACCACCATCACCGAGATGGGATGGACTGGCGCGCGCGTGAATACGGGCGACACGGTTGTGCTCGAGGCGATCGACTCCCTGTACACGTTGTTCGTGAACGGGCTCGAGATTCTGCAGTGGGCCGATACCGGGCAGCTGACGCCGATCGGTCAGCCCAATCGGTCCTTCGGGTTCGGAGTCTCGTACACGGCCGGAAATTTCGGCGGCGGTAACTTCTCGTACAACGCGGCCGGGTTGACCGCGGTGGACATGAAGGCGCCGCCGATGGTCGGCACCGGATGGTCGTTTCAGATGGCCAATCAGGCCGTAGTCGCTGCGCAGGTCGGTAATCCGTACGTTTTCCCCGCGGGCACCTTCAGTGCCCCGGTCACGTCCAACAATGTCACCGTGCTCGATCCGGGCGCGGGACACGTCCAGATCCAGAAGTCGGGATGGTACGGCATCAGCGTGAAATACCAGGTGGACAAGGCTCTTACGGCCTTCCGTTCCTACCTGTTCGCGGCTTCCGGCCCTAGTGTCCCCTTGAGCATCGTGCGCGAAGGACCCCTCACCCCGGCACCGGACCAGAGCTACTGTACCGGCGCGACATTCGCGCTCTATTTACCAGCGGGTTCCGTGGTGGCGCCCGGGTACTACATCCAAAGCAGCGCCAATATCACTGGTTCTCAGACCTTTTTCGACGGTGCTCTGCTCAGTTACTGAATCCTAAGGACATTCGATGACCTCACCCGACGGGAAGGTTCCCTCCGGCGCGTATGTCGGGTCGTCGGCGCCGAACAACGTCGCCAACCTGCAGTCCGTGAACTGGGGCGGAATCCAGCAGTCGACCATCGCCAATCTCCTGAGTTCGTACCAGGGTGCGAGCAACGCGACCCAGAACATGAGCGGTGCCAACGCGACCTCCTCGGCGCAGGCTCAGGCCGCGGCCTCCGGTTCGGGCACTGCGCAGTCGACGGCATCGGCCGCGCAGAAAACGGCCGCGGCCAACTCCGCGTCCGTCTCCGCGCTGTTACCGCCGCCCGCACCGCCCAGTACGCCCGGCATCTCGCTCAGTGACAACTTCGCCCGGACGACGCTGGGACCCAACTACAACCAGATCAAGTCCGGCACGGTAGCGAATCTGACTATCGCCAATAACCAGGTCAATCTGGATCCCAATGGCAGCAACCAGAACACGGGCACCGCATTCGCGCTGAATACCACCCCCTTGCAGACAGACGATCAGTCGGTCTCGATGGTGATGGGCGCGGCCAACAATGCCGCCACAGTCGGCAGCGCGATCGTCCTGCGCTCGGACCCTGCTCTCGCCACTTTCGTCTACGCCGCGGTCCTCTCGGGCACGATCGGCATCGGCTCCGGAACGTTGAGTGGCGGCACCGCTACCTACAACACCTGGACCTCGACTTCGACGACCGTCAATTCCGGCGACACCGTGACCCTCACCGCCGTCGGCAGCAACTACCAGGTGCTGGTGAACAATGTTCCCGTCCTCGGTTTTTCCGATACCGCCGGGACTGTCCCCACCGGCGTCGGCCACCGATCCGTGGGTTTCGGCTGCTCGTTCGGCTCGGGGAAATTCTCGTTCTCCTTCGCATCCATGGCCGCGGCCGACCAGCAACCCGCTGCCGCTACCGGCATCGGATGGAGCCTCGTCCGAGGCAGCACCACGGGTGTCACTCAGCCCGCTGGTGCGCTGCAGCGGCTAAACGGGGTATTCGACACCGTTCGCCAGGCCGCCAACGTGACCATCATCAGTGTCGGTGCCGGGCAGGTCCAGGTGAACCGCGCGGGGTGGTACCTGATCTCCGCCACGTTCAACTTCGCCAATCTCGACTACGCGATGCGCACCGAACTATGGAGTGTGCCGAGTCTCGGCGGCACATGGAACATGCTGCGGCCGGGCGCCTTGGGCATTCCTTGGGACACCGACGGCAACGGCGGCGGGCTCCCCAACAGCTCCTGCACGGCCGGCTCATTCGTCGTCTACCTCCCGAAGGGGGCTGTCGTCGCGCCGGGCCTGTCCACCAATACATCCAATTCGCTGATCGGTCCGTTCATCTGTTTCGACGGCGCACTGCTGAACTGGCTCTAGGGCGGAGAACCCATGACATCACCCGACAAATCCGTTCCGGCAGGCGCATACACCGGCACTGGGGGCGGCAATATCTCGGCATTGCAGGCCGTGACCGTCGCGTCAGCACAGGCATCGGTGGTCTCGAGCGTCACGAACGCCTACGCCGGCGCCTCCAGCGGGGGCGGCAGCATGAACGCGGCCACGCAGAATGCCTTGAACGCCGCCACCAATGCGCAGTCCGGTGCGAGTACCGCGAATTCGACGGCCGGCGCGGCGCAGGGCTCGACGGCCGCCAACTCCACCGCGATCAGCGGCTTGTTGGCGGGCCAGAAGGCGCAGGCCAACGGCGGCAGCGTCTTCACCGACAGCTTCAACAGATCCACGCTCGGGCCCGACTACCAAACCTTCAAAAACGGCCCCGTCGCAGATCTGGTGGTCGCCAACGGCGAGGTGGGACTGAACCAGAACGGCGACCAGAACACCGGCTACGTACTCGCCGTAAACACCGCTCACACAACACAAACCGACGATCAAGCGATTTCGGCGGTCATGGGTACCGACCGCAACTCCGATCTTGCAGGCGCGGTTCTCATCGCACGTGCGGCCTCGGATCTGTCGACCTTCGTATTCGCTACGGTCACCCGCTCCCAAGTGTCGCTCGGGTGCGGTACTCGTTCCGGTAGTAACTTCACCTACGCGAATTGGGCGGCGGTCCCGGCCTCGGTGCACACCGGTGACACGGTGACGCTCGATTGCGTCGGTACCACCTACCAGGTGCTGGTGAACGGCGCGTCCGTGGCCTCGGCGAACGACATTCAGAAGGTGAGCCCGGTCGGACAGGCGAATCGTTGTTTCGGGTTCGGCAGCCAGTATTCCTGGACCGGCCTGCGCTGGTCGTTCTCGTTCAATCTCGTCGGATTGACCGCCGCCGACCTGGCCGCGCCGACCGTGTCGGGAACCGGCTGGAGCCTGCGGTGCCTGTCCTCGTCGGTCAGCGCACCCAGCGGTGAAGTCCGTTTTCCGGCAAAGACATTCGATACGAACGCGGTGCCGCCGAGCAACGTGACGATCATCGATCTGGGTCTCGGCCAAGTCCAGGTGAACAAGGCCGGTTGGTACGCCATATCGGTCGTGTACAACCTGAAGGCCTCGGCCACGGACGTCGTCGCTGCCGCCATTGCCGGCGCTGACCTGTGGTGGGCTCCCAGCACGGCCGGGCCGTGGACGAATCTGCGGTCGGGATACAACTCGGGCGCGCTCAGCTATTCGGCCGCCGAGACGTTCATCGTCTACCTCGCAGCGGGGTCGGTTGTCTGCCCGGGCTATTTCCTCTCGGCCAACGCCACGATCATCGGCCCGAACACCTACTTCGACGGCGCGTTCATCAGTTACTGATCGTCTGCGCCCAGGCGGCTGTTGGTCGTTCGAGCGGGTCTGCAACGCGCTCGTTGCTACGCTCGGCAGCGTTGGTAATTTATTGCGTCACAACAAATTTCCGGATCGCCCTCATGTGATCCGATGGCGTTGACGCGAACTATTGCCGAATCCCACGTATGTGCAATTTCTTTTGGAGGCGAGCGTGACGATCTTCGGTATCGACATCTCCAACAATAATGGAC
This sequence comes from Nocardia sp. NPDC088792, assembly GCF_044750615.1. Classification (NCBI taxonomy): domain Bacteria; kingdom Bacillati; phylum Actinomycetota; class Actinomycetes; order Mycobacteriales; family Nocardiaceae; genus Nocardia; species Nocardia sp. NPDC088792. The sequence goes on along the minus strand of NZ_JBIVKC010000002.1, from coordinate 1,383,141 downwards.
CGAATATCGATTTGGCCGAAGTCGCCCGCGAGGGTTTTCAATTCGTGTTCGCCAAGGTCTCCGAAGGCGACGGGTTCGTCGACTACACCTGGCCGGACTATCGCGATGCGGCACATGCCAATGGGCTGCTCGTCGCGGGGTACCACTACCTTCGCGCCGATTGCGATGTGAATGCGCAAGCGGAGCTGTTTGTCTCGCACCTCGGCGACGCGGCGACCATGATCGACTTCGAGGCCGGATCCGGTGACATCGATACCTTCTGGGCGTTCGTCGACGCGGTCAACGCGCTCGGGCGGACGATCAACCTGTCCTATATCCCCCATTGGTACTGGCAGCAGATCGGATCCCCCGACCTGTCGCGAGTGCCGGGGCTGATCCAGTCCAGCTATGTCGCGGGTTCGGGACCGGCGGCGGCGCTGTACCCGGGCGACGGGACCGGCTACTGGACCGGGTTCGGCGGCAAGAACGTCGACATTCTGCAATTCACCGATCAGGCATCTGTCGCGGGAAATCTCATCGACGTGAATGCCTTCGCGGGCACATTCGACCGGCTGAGGGCGATGTTGGGCCTGACACTATCCACTACTCAGGGAGTTCTCATGGCACTGACCGATGTGCAGCAGGCGGACCTGCTCGAAAAAGTCCAGGAGATCTGGGAGCAGCTGCGCGGTCCCGATGGGCAGGGCTGGCCGCAGCTGGGCAAGAACGCCCAGGGGCAGAGCCTGACCCTCGTCGATGCGATCGCCGGGCTGCGGGGTGACATCAGCGGCAATGCGCCGAGCGGCACCACAGCCGCCGCGCCGCCGCCGGCAGCGTAACAACGCTGCCGGCGAGCACATCTCGACTGTTGGTCGTTTCCACCGGGATGTCATGCACACGTCGTTACGATCGATGTAGTCGAGAATAGCTGCCGATAAATGCTTTTCAGCCTCGCCGGTTCCATGTTCCGGCCATTCTTTCACTTCAGTCATGGCGCCATGACCGCCGTATGACCTTATTATCCAGGAGTTTTCATGGCGCCGACTGATGCGCAGCACAGCACGAGTATTCAGAGACAGAACGCTGCGGGCGTATTCGTGGCTCGCAATGCGAAAGCTGTCGTTTCGCTGCTCGGGGGCATAACCAATATCCTCGCGGTATCCGTGGCGCTGTTCCAGTTCGCTCCGGCCGATGTTGCGGGAGTGGGAGCGGCCCTGCTGACCGCCATGGAAGCGCTTCGCACCCTGAACGTGTGGATCGTGCACAACGAACCCGCACTCGAAGCGGAAGCCGCTGAGCTCGCCGGTATGTCGGGTTCGGGAGCGGCCTGATGGCATTCTTCGATATCCACACGGTGCTCACCGGGGCGCTGTTTCTAGGTGGCACAGGTGTTTCGGCGCTGTTCGCTTGGATGCGGGCGCGCAAGTTCCAGCCCATCGAGAACATGCGTTACGAGGTGGCGGCGGCGAAGGACGTCAACGAGATGGCGCTGACGACGCTGTCGCGGGTTTCCTCCGACCTGAAGGACGTCACCGTACGTCTCGACGCGGTGGAGGCGGCGCAGGAGGCATCGATTCGCGAATTGAACCGTGTCACCGGGCTTTTCCGCGAAGCGCTGGGAGTGCTGCGTGGCGTGATCGACGCGGCCCGCGCGGGCCGCATTCCGGATCTGAACATGTCGCGCGAACTGATGGACGAAGTACAACACAACGCTGGCTGACGGAGACATCGCCATGACCTCACCAACCGACCCGGGCTACCTGGGTTATCAACCGATCATCGAACCACTCACTCTCACGACGGGCGCGAGTTTCGTGCAGACGATCCAGCCATTGGGTCCGGCCTTCGCTGCCGGCACCACGGTGACGCTGCAGTTCACCGACCCGAGCGGGATTCCGCTCGGAAGCTGGCCCGCCACAGTCACTTCGGCGGGTGCATCGTGGAACGTCCCGAACGCCACGTGTGACGCGATCCCCGGCAATTCCCGCTACAGCATCATGGTCGGCTACCCAGGGACGCCGGTCACGACCTACCCCTGGTACATGGGCACGGTCGTGCGCCTGGGCCTGCCGACGCAGACAGCCCCGACGCCGTCCGTCACTCCCACAGTCAATTCTTCCGCTCTCGCTCTCGCTATGGTCCTAGGAGTCTGAACCGTGTCCGGCAACAACTTGCTCACTGCGTCGTCGATCGCGCCGCAGGTGCTGGTCTCCCAGCAGCTTTCCAACATCGAGACCGTGCTGTACTCGCCGACTGTCACCGCATCGGCGAAGATCACCCAGGGCACGCTGACCAACGTATCCAACCAGCTGACGCCGACGCTGACGCTCGGCTCGCTCAGCGGCGGCGGCACACTCGCCGCCGGCACCTACTTCTGGGTCGTCACCGCGGTGTCGGCCGCTGGTGAATCCCTTGCCTCCAACGAGGTTTCGGCGGTAGTCGGCAGCAGTGTGTCGTCGGTGCAGCTGTCGTGGGCGCCGGTCGGCGGCGCGGTCAGCTACAACATCTACCGCGGCACCGCGGCAGGTGGTGAGAACATCAAGTTCACCGCCACCGGCACCTCCTTCATCGACACCGGTGCGGCGGGCGCTGCCCAGGTTCCGCCCACGGCGTCAGCGTTCGGGCAGGCGGTGAAGGTGTATGTCTCGCTTGTGAAGAGCGGTGGCACCGTCACCGACGGCACCCACCGGGTCATCAACGCCTACAACCTCAACATGAACGACACCCTGTCACTGGCGCCCTACATCGGCAACGCGATGCTCGGTCCCGGCGACGGACTGGCCGCGTTCGCGTCGTTCCCGGGTTGCGTCGACATGGTCGTGACCGGTGCGGTGAACTCGTGACGGGGCCGCTGTCGAGCTCGCCGACGCTGCTTGGCCAGCTCACCGCCGGCGCGCTCGCGATCAATTCCCGCGACTCGGCTCATCCACTGCCGCAAGCTTTTTCCTACTTCGCAGATCTGCCGGATTCGGCAGGATCGCCCGGCGCGCTGTCCTCGGGACAGGAGGTGCTGACGGCGACGACCGGCGGTTCCTGGCGGGTCTCGGGCGGTTACTTGACTCTGTCGAGCACGCCACCCGCCGGTGTGTCGGACTGCTACTTCGGCACCCCGAACCTCGGCTCGATCGTGACCCAGGTCGGCGGTCGGTTCACCTTCACCACTACCGGTCCGAACGGTGTTGCCGCGCTGGGGATCTGCAATCGACCGATCAACTTCAAGTCGATGCCGTCGATGGCAATGCGCTTCTTCTGTACCCCGACCACCTGGGCGTTCGCCGTGTCGGCGGGTGTGGACAACGGGAATACCGGGCAGGTGGTACTGGCGAGCGGAAGCCTCGCTCTCCCCGGCGGAATGATCCCGGGAACTCAGTACGAGATGCAGGCATGGATCGTCGGCTCGACCGCGACGCTGCGACTTCCCGACGGTTCCATCACCACCGTGGCGGATGCCCGGATCGCCAAGTACGCAGGCAATTTCGCGTTCTGCGAGAATTCCACGGCATCGTCCTCCGACGCGGTTGCGAAGTGGTCGCACTTCCTCGCCGCGACGGGACGTGCAGTGCCCGGGAATGCGGGTATCGCCCCCAACGCCGGGCCGCTGGCCGCCGTGACCTTCCCTCGCCAGACCTTGCCCGCAGCAACGGCTTACCTCGGCAGCATGCCGTTGAAACCGTCGCTCCTCGCAGGCGGGTCGAGATTCCGGATCACCCTGGACTTCGCCAACCCCGCGACCGCGAGCACCACGACCGTCAACGTCCGCTTTGGCGCGAACGGCGGCTCGGCGGACCCGGTGGTCCAATCGGCGATCTTCATCGGGACCGGCGCCGCCGACGTGGCCAAGGTCGTCTTCGAAGTTCAGATCGACGCGAAAGATGCTGCCGCCGGGGCGATTACCTCACTGGCGACGCTGACGCGAGCGCTCGGCACCGGCACCACCGGATTCCACAACGTCGCGGGCACACCCGTGGCCGTCAATCAGGCGACCGCCCTGAATACCGCCGGCGCCCAGGCCTATCTGGGTGTCGACATCACTGGGACGGCAGCGGCCACCGTGCTGCTGAACGGCCTCATCGAGCAGGTGAAGTAGCCAAAGGAAGTACGTGACCGCACCATTCGACCCGGGATTCCTCGGGTATCAGCCGACCATCGAACCGCTGAAGCTGACCACCGGCGCCAGCTTCGTACAGACGATCCAGCCGTCCGGCGGGGCGACGTTCCCCGCAGGGACCCAGGTCTCCCTGACCATCACCTCACCGAGCGGCGCCACCTGGTCGTGGCCTGCGACGGTGACCCCGGCTCAGGCCGGCTGGAACATCCCCAACACCACGTGCGACGCGATCCCGACGAACTCGCGCTACACCATGGTGGTCACCTACCAGACCCCGCAGCCGGCCAGTTATGCCTGGTACGAGGGCACCGTCATCCGTACGTAGCCCGTCGTCACGTCAATTCACCCACCACATACAAGGAGCGATCCATGTCCGTCGTCGTCCCCTCGACTCAGCAGACTCTGGCCCAGGCCTACACCAACATCAACGCACCCACCGGCATGTTCCTCTCGATCCACAGCGCCGATCCCGGCCCGACCGGCATCCTCACCGCCGAAGCCAACGGCAGTGGCTACGCCCGCCAGCCGGTCAAGTGGAACCCGGTGCCGCTGGGCGGCAACGCGACCGCCCAGCAGGTGACGATGACCGTGCCCGCCGGCACCTGGACCTACGCCGCGCTCTGGAACGCGGCCACCGGCGGCAACATCATCGACCGCGTCCAGATCGCCTCGACCCAGCTCTCCAACGCGGGCACCCTGCTGGTCACCCCCAGCTTCTCCATCAGCTGACAGGCGCCCGGCGCCGGGACCGAGCCGCGGCGTCGGCCATCTCGTGTTCGCCGAGATGGCCGGCGTCGCGCGCTTTTCCGGCTCTCGCAACAACCACCATCGGAGGCACAGTTGAGCTCTGCATCCGCGGCGATCGTGGCAACGCTGCCCGCGCCGCCCACCAACGTCGTCGCGGCGCCGAGCGCGGCGACGATCATCCGGTCCGCGCCGGCGACCCCCCTCATCGTCATCGACGGGTCCACGGTCCCGGTTATTCTCCCCTTCATCCGCGCGAGCTTCGGTGGTAGCGGTGCATCGGCCGCGTCCTACACGAGCACCGGCCTGGTGACCGCCCTGGGCGGCGCCACCGGTGTCCTGAGTGCCGCCATGACCGTTCAGCAGCAACTGGCGGCCGCCTCCTCCGGAACCGGCGCGCTGGGCTGTGGGCTGGCCTTCGGGACCGGTGCCATCCCGGTCGTCTCCGCGCAGTTCGCGGCCACGGGCGCCGCGGCCGCCACCGATGCGGCATATGGCTGCACGGCCGCGCTCTCGGTCCTGGCGAACGTGGTGAGCGCACCCGTGTCGGCTGCCTTCGGCGGCAACGGATTGCTGGCTACCCAGTGGACGCCGCCGCCGAATATCAATTTCGCGGCCACCGGCACGGGCGCCCTGTCTGCGACGACCGGTGTCGTCGCCGGCTACGGCACCACCGGCGCGCTCGCGGCGAGTCTGTGGGCTCCGTCGGGAATGATCCTGAATGGCAACCAGCCCGGCCCGAACAACGGCAATTGGGTACAGATCGGCGGATGGACGGCTAATACGACGACCTATCCCGGCTCGGTTGTCAACTCGAATGCGCTTGTGGCGCAGGGAACCAAACGCAATGCCACGGTCGCGGTCACTATCTCGTTCACGTCGGGCAACTCGGTCTTCGGGAGCCAGATCTCCGTGCGAATCAAGCAAAACGGCAATCCGAATCCGATTGCCACCAGCAACAATTCCACCGCCAGCCCGGCGGCTACCAGTGCTGTAGGGGTGCTGGTATCGAACAATGACACTTTCACGGTCGAGATCCAAGACACGCAGAGTTACAACAGCTTGTATCAAGCAACCTTGACTTCCGGCGCGTTGACCATCACGTAACCCCCCGAGCGAGGACTCCATGATCTACACAGCGACGCTGCCTGCGCTGGCCACCGCGAGCCAGGATACGGCGGTCGTGGCGGGCGTGTACTCGCAGGCCTTCTACAGCGGCGACACCGTCACCGATATCCAGCTCGTCACGCCGGCAAGCTATCAGACGGTCACCGGTGCGGTGACCAACAATGTCACCTTCAGCGTCCGGCAACTGCGAAACGGGACGGCCATCGCCATTCTCGGAACGCTGACCGTCGGTGCGGGTACAACGCTGTCCCCTGAGACAGCCGTCCCCATTCCCGTTGGCCCCCAACCGATCCTGCAGCCCGGCGACATCCTCGATGTCCTGATGCATCAGAACGGCACCGGCCAAGCTCTCACCTCCGGCCTGATGGTCTCGATTTTTATCAGCTGAACCAATCGGGACCAGTCGTAACTGCCCGCAGCGTCCACGAATGCTGCGGGCGGTTTTCGCCGTTGCTCGGCGCCGCGAGATTCATGCATGCCGTGGACCTGAGGGTGTCAGATGTTCCGATGCTCGGCGAGTTCGGCTGCGAGCGCTGTAAATTGCGCTAGCGCTGGAGTCCGGGTGGGTGGTTTCGAGAGCGAAGCTGGTCGAATGGGTTTGGGGGAGCAGCTGAGTACGAGCTGGTGGTGGATGCTCGCGGCGGTGACGCCGTGCGGTTCGATCAGCTTCTTGGTGGTGCTGAAGCACCGCGGGTCCGAGCCCGGCAACGATCCCAGCCGCAAGCCCTGTGACGACGGCGAATGTTCCGATACGCGTTCCATCGTCGCTCCAGGTGACCGACGATCCTGACTAACCTTCGGGCGGTGGTCACGGGTCGACTCTGGCTACGATCGCTAGTTATGTGTTTTGTGGAGATCGGTCGAACTCTCGGCGGCCTGGCGTGACGAAATCTGATGAGGCTGTGGCGGATCCGATCGCGCCGGTCGAAGAAAGGGCACGCACCAGTGGCGGCCGGTTCGAGTTTCTGGATGCGCTTCGAGGGTTGGCAGCCGTGGCGGTAGTGATCGGGCATTGCGCGGAGTTGGTGTGGCCGGGCTACGCACGGTTCTCGGCGGCGGACTTCGGGGCCGGCCAGTTCGGCGTTTTCGTCTTCTTCCTCGTCAGCGGCTTCATCATCCCCGCATCATTGGAGCGGGGCCGGTCGCTGGGCGCGTTCTGGGTAGGCCGGTTCTTCCGGCTGTTCCCGCTGTTCTGGATTGCCCTGATCGCGGCGATGATCCTGCATTCCGTAGGCCGGTACAGCCTGCCACCGGCCTTCACGGCCAATTTCGGCTGGCACCTGGCCACGAACTTCACTATGGCGCAGTTCTTCCTGGGCACGCCCGATACCCAGGTGCTCATCCCCGGCTGGACACTCTCTTACGAGCTGGTGTTCTACCTGTTCGTATCACTGCTGTTGATCGGCGGGCTCAACCGCCGATCGGTGCCGCTGGCCGTGCTCGCCCTCGGGTCGATTCTCTTCGCCGGAATCGGCCTGCCCATCGCGATGGTCAACGGCGCCGACGCGAACCTCATCACTCGCCTGCTGGTGGCGCTCGCGACAGTGGCGGTCGCGGTCTTCTTCGCGCGCCGGGCGGCCACCAGACGCTCGGCCATCACCGCGGTCCTGCTCGCCGCCATCGCAATCCCGTTGGTCCTCAACCAGCCCGGCCCGTCGGGATACTCCGCGGTCATCTTCGCCACGATGTTCGTCGGCACGGTGCTCTACCGGATGACGGCCGGCGAAATCACTCCCAAGCTCGGCTGGCGAGTCTTCTGGCTCGCCGTATTCGTGATCCTCGGCCTCAAACTTCTCCAACTACACCCCACTGTGGATCCGGCAACCGGCGCCTCGGTCACCTGGCGTAAGGAAGCCTTCACTCTGATCGCCGCCTACCTGCTCTTCGCGGCGGCACTGCAACTGCGCCGGCACTCCTTCCCACGCCCCCTGCTTTTCCTGGGCCGAATCAGCTTCTCGCTGTACCTGATCCACCCCCTCATCCTGAAGGCCGTGCCGCACTGGACAGTGCCGTTCGCCGGCATACCCGCCACCTGGCTCACCTGGTCCAGCTGGATGATCGCCGCGATCGCCCTCGCCACGTTGACCTACTACGCGATCGAGAAACCCTTCCACACCCTCGGCCACCGAATGATCGCCAAGATGGACGCACCTTGAAAGGCCTTACGGATGGCCTCCCTGCTGTCCACCGGTCACGCCGTCGCGGTCGTGGACGACGATCAGCACCTCCGCGCGCTGCGGTGAGATGGACCGCAGGCGGTGTGGTGTGTCGGCGTCGAAGTAGAGGCTGTCGCCCTCGTTCAGGGTGATGACATTGCCGGGGATGGAGACTTCGACGGCGCCCTTGTGGACGAAGACGAACTCGTCGCCGTGATGCTCGGTGTGGTCGGCGACCGGCTCGGTGCTGGGCGTGACGATGAAGGGCTGCATCGCCTTTCCGACGATCTGGGTGGCGAGCAGCTGATAGTGCGCCGGTCCGGTGGGCGCGAGTTCGGGGCGGTCGGCGCTGCGCTCGACGGCCATCAGCTCGCTGCGATCGGGATTGTCCGAGAAGAGCTGGCCGACATCGGCGTTCAGCACGTGTGAGATGCGCAGCGCCACCGCGATGGACGGGGTGCTCAGTCCGCGTTCGATTTTCGAGAGATAGCTCTTTGTCAGGCCCGTGCGCTCGGCCAGGGCGTCGAGCGACAGGCCCGCTCGGCGGCGATGCGATCTCAGGAACGCGGCCACATTCACTCCTTGTCGTTGTGCGCCGGGGTTGCGCGTCAGGAAACTCAGGGTATCTTGATGACACAAGGTTTCCTATCGAGTACTTCGTGTCTTCAAAGGAGCTGGGCCGTTGGCTACCACGATGAACCTGGGCAAATCCGAACTGATGGCGGCCGCGGAGCAAGCCATGCGCACCGAATTCCGCACCGACGACTGGACCGATCGGCAGAAGATCGCACTGACCTGCCGCGCGCTCTCCGACGCCGGACATGACTCGGGGCTGGCCGGCCAGATCTCGGCGCGCGGGCAGGCGCCCGGCACCTTCCTCACCCAGCGGCTCGGACTGGGCTTCGACGAGATCACCGACGCCAACCTGCTGCTCGTCGACGAGGACCTGACGGTCCTGGAAGGCGCGGGAATGGCCAACCCGGCCAACCGCTTCCACAGCTGGATCTACCGGGCCCGGCCCGACGTGAACTGCATCGTGCACACCCACCCGCTGCACGCCGCGGCACTGTCGATGCTCGAAATCCCCTTACAGGTCTCGCAAATGGACATCGCGCCCCTCTACGACGACTGCGCGTTCCTGCCCGACTGGCCCGGCGTGCCGGTCGGCAACGAGGAGGGCGAGATCATCTCCGCGGCCCTGGGCGGCAAGCGGGCCATCCTGCTCGCCCATCACGGGCAGCTGGTGGCCGGCTCGACCATCGAAGAGGCGTGCTCGCTGGCGCATCTCATCGAGCGCGCCGCGCAACTCCAACTGCTCGCCATGGCGGCGGGCGAGATCAAGCCGCTGCCGCCCCGGCTGGCCGAAGAGGCGCACGACTGGACCCTGCGGCCCAAACGGAGTGCGGCGAACTTCGCCTACTACGCGCGCCGGGTACTCCGGCGTCATCCAGATGTGTTCGCGCAAGACAATTCGGAGTGAGCAATGCCTGCAACTGTTTCTGGAATCGTGGCGTACCCGGTGACGCCGTTCTCAGGCGACGGGGACAAGATCGACGCCGCGGCCCTGCGCATCCTGATCGATCGAATGATCGACGCCGGGGTCGAGGCCATCGCACCGCTCGGCAGCACCGGTGAGAGTGCGTATCTGGACGACGACGAATGGACCGCGGTGGCGAGCGAAGCCGTCGGGCACACCGCCGGGCGGGTCCCGACCGTGGTCGGCGTGTCCGAGCTGACCACCGCGGGCACCATCAAGCGCGCCCGGATCGCCGAGAGCTGCGGGGCCACCGCGATCATGGTGCTGCCCATCTCGTACTGGAAACTCACCGAAAACGAACTGCGGCAGCACTTCACCGCGGTGGCGGAATCGGTGGGGATTCCGGTGATGGCCTACAACAACCCGGGCACCACCGGCATCGACATGTCACCGGAATTCCTGGTCGGGCTGGTCGCCGAGGTCGAGAACATCACCATGATCAAGGAATCGACCGGCGATATCGCGCGCATGCACCGCATCGTCGAATTGGGTGGCGGGGAAATTCCGTTCTTCAACGGCAGTAATCCGCTGGCGCGCAGTGCCTTCCAAGCCGGCGCTGCGGGCTGGTGCACGGCCGCACCCTGTCTGGTGCCGGATCAGGTGGTCCGGTTCTGGAAGTTGCTGCGGGACGGTGAGATCGAGCGCGCCGATGAGCTGTTCGCCCGGCTCGAGCCACTGTTGCGCATGCTGGTCAGCCGTCCCTTGCCCGCGACGGTGAAGGCCGGTCTGCGCTCGCTCGGCTACGAGGCGGGCGATCCGCGGCCGCCGCTGCTGGCGCTGGAGACCGGACTCGCCGAAGAATTGGAGATCCTCGTCGAGGCCGTGCGCGACTGATCGCGCGGCCCGAAGATCGAAAATATGGCCCGCCGTTGCGAATTCGCTCCACGCAACGGCGGCCTTTCGGCATGTTCATATTCGATCGAATAACGAAAAATGCTGCGTGAGATCCTATTTACCATTCTTTAACGGCTGGCTGCCTGCGTGAAATGCGATATCGCCACACTCGTGTGTGCCAGATATTCCGGGGGAATGAGCAAGGAAATCGCATGAGCTACACAGAAATTCAGCCGGCGGCCGCGGCGGCCCCACCCCCTGCCGGATTGCGGGCCGGAGCACTGGGATTCCCGGCGCTGCTGGCCCAGTCGGTGGCACTGATCTCACCGACCATGACCGCGGCCCTCATCATCCCGCTCGCCTTCGCCTCCGCCGGTTCGGGAACCTGGATGGCGTACCTTTTCGGCACCGGCATGCTGCTGTTCGTCGCCTTCAATCTCAACCAGTTCGCCCGGCGTTCCACCTCGCCCGGCTCGATGTACGCCTACGTCGGACGCGGTCTGGGACCGGTCAGCGGGGTGCTGTCGGGGTGGACGCTGCTCTGGTGTTATCTGTTCATCGGCATCGCCGGAATGACGGGATTCACCATATTCGGCCGGGAACTATTGAGCCTCATGGGAATTCACACCGCTATTCCGTCGGTCGTCTTCTTCGTCGTACTCGGGGCGATCGCATGGGCGCTGGCGGTCAAGGATGTCCGACTGTCCTCGATGCTCACGCTGGCCCTGGAGGGCATCTCCGTACTGTGCATTCTCGCGCTCGCCGTCGTGGTGGTCTTCGCCCACGGAATTCACGTCGATACCGCCCAATTGTCACTGCACGGCACCTCGGCGCGCGGCATGAGCCTCGCCGTCGTCGCCTGCATCTTCAGCCTCGTCGGATTCGAGAGCGCCACCGCCCTCGGCGGCGAGGCCCGCAATCCGCTGCGCAATATTCCGCGCGCCGTGGTCTGGAGCCTGGTCATCGCCGGACTCTTCTTCGTGGTGATGAGCTACGTCGAGGTCTACGGCACCCGCAACTCCAGCGCCACCCTCGACACCCTGGCCATGCCCCTGAACACCCTCGCCGACCTGGAAAGCGTCGGCTACTTCAAATTCCCTATCGACCTGGGCGCCACCATCAGCTTCTTCGCCCTCTCCCTGTCCTGCCTCAACGCCGGCGCCCGCCTCATCTACCCCATGGCCCGCCACTCGCTCTTCCCCGCCCCCCTCGGAAAAGCCCACGCCGCCAACGCAACCCCCGCCCCCGCGCTGACCGCCTACATCGTGCTGATGGTGGCAGTCCCCGCCATCTCGTCCTCTCAAACCGACGTCCTCACCATCTTCAACGACGCCGGCACCCTGGCAGCCTTCGGTTTCCTCCTGGCCTACTTCATGATCGCGGTCGCCGCCCCGATGTACCTCCGAAAACTGGGCGACCTCACCCGCCGCGCGACGCTGATCTCCGCCCTGGCCTTCGTCTTCCTCCTGGTCCCCACCATCGGCAGCTTCTACCCCCTCCCACCCTGGCCGATAAACCTCTTCCCCTACCTCTTCCTCACCTACCTCCTCCTCGGCGCCGCCTGGCTCTACCTCTCCACCCGCCGTCACCCCGGCATCCTCACCCAAATAGAAACCGACCTCGAATCCCCCGCCTGACCCACCGCTCGCCGAAACCGCCCGCAGCTTTATCCGAAGCCCCGGGCGGTTCTCATACTGTGGACCTGATGCGACGTTGCTCGAATCAAGGTGCCCTGACTGCGGTTTCAGGGCAGTCGGTCGAGGAAGTAGCGGACCCGTGCGGCTTCGTTGCTTCCGGTGGTTGCCAAGCGCAGCAATGAGAAGTGGTAGCGCCGACAGATCTCGTTCTTCATTGCATCACGTGCGAGCTGCTTCGGATCCGCCTCGTGGGTGCGGAAGCCGTCCACCTCGATGGCACAGATATTGGCGTTGGTGATCCGGTTGTAGAGGACGAAATCGAATGACGCTCGGCGCCGGACGAATTCGCGGTGTCGGTCGTCGAGCTGGTCCAGGCCGCGCGGGAACACATGCTGCAGGAAAACCTGTGGATGTATCGCCAGATGGTTGTAGCCGGGTTCGGTGAGCACGCTCTGCAGCATCGTGAGTGCGATGTCCTCCGATGGAAACTCGGTACGCCCCCAACCGATATGCGGGTGCGCACGCTGCCGCTCCTCGCGGTCGGTATACAGCAGGTCGAAGATCGATACCACATCGCTGTCGACGACGGCGTTGTTCGGATCCCGATATCGGATGTAGCCGATCAGATCGCGCAGGTGCCGGCTCTTCGGCAGTTCGGAAGGGTGGGTCACCAGGACGAACAAGCGCATTGCCCGGGATACGGCCACATTGATCAATTTAGGATCGTCGGCGAATTCCAGAGCTGCCCGGCTGCTCGGGGTGTCGTCCAGCACCGTGGTCATGACGACCGCGTTCTTTTCCCTCCCTTGGAATTTGTGCACGGTATCGGATTCGATGGAATCGATCAGGGCATCGGTCGCCTTGTCGGCCTGACGGCGGTACGGAGTGGTGACCCCGACCTCATGTGGCGGTATGTCGGCGGATAGCCAAGGGAGGACCTCATGCCGGATCACGTCGATCTCGCGTTCGTTGCTGCGTCCCTTCGACTTCGGGTCGTCATCGCCGTGGATGCGGCGCATGTGGTTACCGGAGGCGGTCCGCACCACGGTCATCGGAGCGAACTTCGTGGCGCTGCGCGTATACGGAATCAGCTTGCCGTCGTAGAACTTCCGATTGCAGAACTCGATGATGTCCGGATCGCACCGATAGTGTTCCCGCAGCATCACCCGGGGCACCTGATCGCCGTAACGATCGATGATCGAGGACAGGACGCTGCGCCGGTAGTCGAAAACCGGATCGGGTGCCGGCGGCGCATCGGCGAGCTCCTTCGTGACCGGCGGGAGCTGTTCGAGATCACCGACAACGATGAGGTTCCGCGCACATGCCAGGACCGGGCCCACCGTCACCAGATCCACCTGTGATGCTTCGTCGATGATCAGATAGTCCAGGAAGGCCGAGCGTCCGATGCTGTTCTGCAGTGAATGGCAGGTGCTCAGGATGAGCGGATAGTCGTGGGTGAACTGTCCGAACTTCTGCCGATACCGCCGGTCGTAGATGATTCGGGTCGTTGAGCCATACCTGGCACACAACGCATCGTGAAGCAGCTGTTTGGACAGCTGGGCCTGGTCTGCCGACAATTCGTCGAACCTTTTGCCCTCCAATGTTTTGCTCAGCTGCTCGACTCGCCGCTCGAGCTCATCGATCTTCTTCTCGTAGTACAGCCGCTCGATCCGTAGCACGACGTCGATATCGCCGGCATCGACCTTGCGGAGCGCCCGGTACTTGAAGTAGCGGTTCATCACGTCGACCACCCGGCCCCAGCCGCCATCACGGGCCCAACGCGGATCAGTGGCATCGATGAAGTCGAGCAGTTTTCCCGCACTGTAGCGACGCAACAGCGGCAGATCGTCGACTTCTGGTACCTCACCGCGTTCGAAGAACGACTGAAAGTGCCTCTGCTCCAACTGATATCCGTGCAGCTGATGCCGTAGCTCGGCGCGCAGCCGATCCTGCTCCTGTAGCGCGGAAAGCCGCCGATTCACCTTGCCGAGCTGTTCCGCGGCATCCCGAACGGGTGCCGAACCGGCACGCAACATCGCGTCGACCACACCATTGCGCGGTCCCTGTGCGGCAAAGAACTCGTCCCGCTTGTCGGCGCGTCCCAGGTTGGCCGCCACCATCCCGAAGCCTTCCTTGGTCAGCTTCTCGAAAACATTGTCGACAGCGGAGTTACTGAACGACACCACCCCCACGGTCGTGCCGGGCCGGCAGATCACCGAGGCAATGATGTTGAGGATCGTCTGCGTCTTCCCGGTCCCGGGCGGGCCGTCGATCACCGAGATCGGATACCGCAACGCATTGAGCACTGCCGCACTCTGACTGATGTTGGTGCGGAACGGATATACCGGTAGCGGCATCGCGTCGTCCGGCCTGGGCTCGATCGGGGCCTGTTCGAGGATGTGGGCCAACGCGCTTTCAGCGTGAATGAAGTTCAGGTTCCTATGATTTCGGAGTAGCACACCGGAATCGCCGGTCAGCTTCTCGGCCACCGTACGCCAGTACGCCAGGACATCACGGGAGTGCGAGGTGATCACTGCGTTCGGCAATGCCTGCACTCGATCGGCTTCGTAAGCGCTCCATTCGCCCTTGCTGTTCATCACATGCCACCACGATCCGACCTCCGGTGGCCCGGTGAAAAGGTGCGCCTCGGTCGCGTTCGCCGCGGATCCGTCCACGAACAACAACACATTCGGTCCCAGCGGAACCGGCGCCGGCCGTTCGAGGACTGCCAGTCGGTCCCACCCGAACCAGTAGTCCTTGGGCTTCCCGAACCGTACCCGCGCCTGCGTCGATCGTGGTTCGAAGGCGCTGATCTCCAGCGTCTTGTCCTCGGGAACCGCGTCCCCCTTCCGGCGGATGATGACCGCCACAAACCGTGGATCGAGCATCGCGTCCCCTCCCTGCCGCTACTGCCACAAGAAGCGTACAGAGCGATTGCCTGCGGCGTCTTCCATTGTGGCACTGCACCTTTAGGGATCGGCGCCGGTCGTGTCAATTGCTCGCTGATCCGAGGATGGGTCCGTTGAAGGCCATGAAAGCGACTGCAAGTGAGGAAAATTCGGGCATTGTTGGAGTGGGTGAGGCAACGCCGAACGTGACCGAAACGGGGGATTTGGTGCGGGTGAATGTCACAGTCGACGGCGCGGACAGCGAGTGGACCATTGCCTTCAGTCGAGCTGATCACGAGCTTCTGGACGTGATGAAGAAGGCGGTTCCGGGATCCAGTCGGCGCTGGGAAAGAGCCGATTCCCACTGGCGGATCACTGCCGACGTCCAGGTCATGGTGGACCTATGTACGGCATTGGAGCAGCTCGGGGCATCTGTTGCCAAGCCGGACATACTGTCCCAACGTCGTCCCGACGACGACGGTCATAGTTCCGCCGAATACTGGGAACGAAAGTACCGATCCATGGAAGAAGCCGCCCGCTGGCAGCATGGGCGGATCCAGGAACTCGAAGACGAGCGCGATGGTCTCGAGGAGCGGCTGAGGGTGGCAACGATGCAGTCGACGGTGGTGGAGGGCTGGGCGGAAATGCTGTTAGCCACTGTCGGGCCAGCCCTGCGTGAGTCCGTCTTCAAAGCTCTCACAAAGTGCCTGCACCCCGATGTCTCGGGGGAGGACCGGACGTGGCTGAAGCAGCATCGCACCATGCTGCAGCAGCAGTTGAACGCCGCTCGGGACAAAGCGCGGCGGGAATAGCCGGAGTACCGCATACATCGAGAAGTACGCACCGTCTGCATAGACCTGAAGTCTCGAAGTCCACCGAGTCGTTCGAAATCGCCCCGTGGCTTCCTCCGAAGGCACGGGGCGATCTCACGGTTGCCGGAATGGTCAGGCGCCGAAGTCCTTTCGGTGATCGGCGGCCCATTCGGCCAGGGTGCGGCCGGGCTTGCCGGTCACGGTGGTGGCGGGGCGTACGCGGTCGGGGGTGGTGGCGGTGTCGCTCCAGTAGTCGAGGAGCATCTTCATGATCGGCTGGGGGATGAATTGCGCCATCTCGCTGCGGAATTCGTCGGCGGTGATCTCGATCAGGGGGATCTCCCGGCCGATCGCCGCCGCGAGTGTGGTGACCTGCTCGGCGCGAGTGAGCGCCTGGGGGCCGGTGATGGCGATGATCTGCCCGAGGTACTCGTGGGAGAGCAGCGTCTCCGCGGCGGCCTCGGCCACGTCGTATTCATGGACCGGCGCCTGCGCCGATGCCAGGTACGGCGCTCGGATGGGTGCGCCCGAGCTGATCTGCCAGCGCCATTCGAGCAGGTTGTTGGCAAAAGTGCCGGGCCGCAGGATCGTCCACGCGTCGCTGCGATCGGTGACGGCGGCTTCGATGGCGCTGTGGTGCAACTGACTCGCCGAGCCGTGGTCTCGGGGGAATTCCATTGCCGCGGCGAGCGAGGACAGGACCGTGAACCGGTGTACGCCGGCGGCAACGGCCGCGTCGAGGAAAACGTCGATCCCGCGTGCCGGGAACACGAACACCCGGTCGACACCCTCGAACACCTCCGCTCCGAGAGTCGACGCATCGGCAAGATCACCCACGACGACATCGACCCCCTCGGGCAGGTTCGCATCCTCAGGCTTACGGGTCAGCGCCCGAACCGAGGCTCCGCGGGCGAGAAGGGTATCGACGAGGTGGCGTCCGACGGCGCCGGTAGCGCCGGTGACGAGAACGATCGGGCGGGCGGTGCGAATCTCTGTGCTGCTCATGACCTGAATACTTCCGATAAAGCCCAGGTCCCCACATCACGAGAATTCGTTATTTCAGGGCGTCCCCGAAACGAGAACCGCCCGTGACCTCGGCTGAGGTCACGGGCAGTTCTTCGGATGTGGAGCTAAGGGGAATCGAACCCCTGACCTTCTCGATGCGAACGAGACGCGCTACCAACTGCGCTATAGCCCCGCGTAGTCCGTTTCCGGCTGCGCTCGAAAACCTTATCAGGTGGGCGGGGGAGTCGCCGAATCGGCTGGTTATGGGCGGTTTTTGCAGGGTCGGGCCGTGGATGCGACGGGGTATTCGGAGTTGACGGGGGAGTGGGAGGGGCTGGTACGAGGATGTTGGCGGGGTTCGCCGTGGCCGGAGCTGGGGTGGGCTGCATGCCCTGGAGAACGAGACGTCCGAATTTTGGGAGGCCGCGGTACGACGGGTGCGCGCGGCTTTGGAAACGTTCGGCGATCAGGCCGGTTCGCTGTAGGACTCGACCACGCGTAGAAACAGGTCCACGCGTTGCACTCGGGCCGCGGTACTGTCCGGTTCCATCAGGCATTGGGTCAGCGTTCCGTCGTGAACGGCGATCAGCGCCCGCCCCAATGCCACCGGATCCGGCACCCGCCGGCCCGCGCGCCGCAGCAACGACACCACTACCGGGGTGAGCGCGCCGCTGATGGACTCCTCGCGTGCCACCATCACTCGTCGCAGCGTCGGATTGCGTAATGCGTGCGCGGTGAATTCGGAGGTGATGCGAAACCATTTGTCGTCCACCGGAACCGCGTCGAGCACATGCTCCACGCCCTGCCGGGCATCCCGGATCTCGAGGTCCGCGTCCAGCACCGCTGTCAGCTGTTCCAGCATGCGCGCCGACCGCTGCTCCCACATGGCAAGGAACAGTTCTTCCAGGGTGGTGAAGTTCGAATAGAACGCTCCACGCGTGAATCCCGCCCGTTCGCAGATCTGTTCGACCGTCGTCCGCCCCAGCCCGTCCTCCGCGAACGCGTCGAATGCGGCCTCCAGCAATCGTTCCCGAGTTGCGGCCCGCCGCCGCTTCACTCGCGCCTGACCGGCGGCCGCGCCGTCACCGGACGGCAGACTCGGAGCGAGCGCGTCGCCCGAGCCGACGCTACCGCCATTGGTGGAGTTATCGGCCCTGCTCACGACCGCATCGTATCCGGTCCCCCGCCCCACCGGATGCGACGGCCGCGCCGCGAAGGTCATCGCTGCTCTTCTCGGTCAGGCGTGATCCAGACCGGCGGCCACTTTGGCGTCCACCAGCACGGCCTCCAGCATGGCGGGGGTGAGACGGCCGGTGAAGGTGTTCTGCTGGCTGGGATGGTAGGTGCCGAAAAGGTGGAGTGGCCTGCGGTCGGGCCGAATGGGAGCGAGGTCGTATTGTGCGCCGTGGGTGAAGCGCGGCCTGGGTTTCGGTATTTCCCAGCCGGATTCGGCGAGGACGGGGAGCAAGGCCTGCCAGCCCCAGCCGCCGAGCACCACGATCGCGCGCAGGGTGGGGGCCAGCAGGTCGAGTTCGGTGACCAGCCAGTGCCGGCAGTTGTCGCGTTCGGCGGGTGTGGGTTTGTTGTCGGGCGGGGCGCAGTGCACGGGCGCGGTCATCCGGGTGCCGAGCAGGCGCAGGCCGTCGTCGGCGCTCAGGCTGGTCGGCCGGCTGGCCAGTCCCGCCGCGTGCATGCAGGCGATGAGCACGTCCGCGCTGCGGTCGCCGGTGAACATGCGCCCGGTCCGGTTGCCGCCGTGCGCGGCCGGAGCGAGCCCCACCACGAGCAGCCGGGCGTCGTCCGGACCGAATCCGGGAACCGGTTTGCCCCAGTAATTTTCGTCACGAAACGCGGCGCGCTTGTCGTGCGCGACCTGTTCCCGCCATTCGACCAGGCGCGGACACGCGCGACACGCGATGAGCTGGGCATTCAGCTCGGCAATTGTGCGGCACACGCTTCGACTCAACCACACGGGCCGACTTCCCGGCCTGATGCGGCCGGGTGTCGGTGGGAGAGCATACTGAGCGCCGGTAGCCGAGAGTTTGCAATTACGAAGGGAACCGGCCCGGATGAGTGATCTGGTCGAGCTCGGCACCGCCGTCGACGCGGCCCAGCGCATCGGAAATATGGTGGGTGTGTTCGCATTCGGCGTGTCCGGTGCGCTGCTCGCCGTGCGGCGTCGTTTCGACGTGGTCGGCATCGCGGTGCTGGCCGTCGCGACCGCCACCGGCGGCGGCATCATCCGCGATCTCGTCATCGGCAGCACGCCACCGCAGGCGTTCGTGCGGCTCTCCTACGGCGGGGTCGCGCTGCTGTCCGCGGCGCTCATCTTCTTCTGGCATCCGCCGGCCCGGGTGATCCGCACGCCCTTGAATATCGCCGACGCCATCGGCCTCGGAATCTTCTGTGTCACCGGCACCGTCACCGCCTATCAGCACGGCATGCAGGCCACGTCCGCGGCGGCGCTGGGGGTGGTGACCGCGGTGGGCGGCGGTGTCATCCGCGATGTGCTGGCGGGTGTGACGCCGAGCGTGCTGAGTGACGGTGAGCTCTACGCGGTTCCGGCCCTGCTGGGTTCCGCGGTCACGGCGATCCTGCTCGCCAATGGTCAATACACGTACTGGACAGGCGGTTTGGCGGGTGCGGGCGCGGTCCTGCTGCGCCTGATCGCACTCCGCCGGCACTGGCACGCCCCGATGGCCCGCCCGCACCGCCGCCGCGACTCCGACTCCGATCAGGCCCCGCCCGCATAGTCCGGATTGCTCCGGCCGGATCCGGTGTAGTCCCGGTCATATCCGGTCCGGTGCGGCGGCAGTCGTGTCGCCCGGCACGGTAGGGGGCGATTGATAGCATTGCGAAGGCCGGACGGACAGGCCGTGAATCACACCTCGAGAGAGTTCCTTCCATGCAGTTCGAGATCGTCGAGCGGGACGAGACGTGGGTTGCCGGGTTGCCCGTGCGCAGCCCCAAGCGTGCCCTCGGGGAACTGCGCGATCACGAACTCGAAGTGGCCTGGGCCGCGGTCCTGCATCAGGAACTCGGCGGCCCGCTGGCCTCGGCCTACACCGACTACGCGGCCGAACTGGGCACCTACAACACCCAGATCGTCGGCTACCAGTGCGGCTCCTTCGACCGCGTCACCCGCGGGCACGTGGTGGCCCGCCTCCCGCGCGGCACCTACGCCAAGTTCTCCTCGGTCGGTAACTTCCCGCAGGTGATGACCGATCTGTGGACCCAGATCGCCTACGCCGAAGAGCACAACCACATCCGGCGCACCTACAGCGGCGACTTCGAGTGCTACCCCCACGCCTACAAGATCGACCTGTACCTGGCGGTAGAGCCCTCATGACCTATTCGATCGTGGTCCGCTCCGGCGGCGTCTACGGCGGCCTGGTCGTGCCCCGCGTGCGCCCCAGCTTCAAGGTCAGCAACAGCGAGCTCATCGAGTTCCTCCGCGACCGCCTGCGCGACCGCGGCGAATCCGACCTCCCCCTCGCCACCGTCTACGTCCCCGACCCCGCGGGCAACTACAACGTCCTCGTCTCCTACGAGTACAAATCCCCCCACGACGCCCCCGTCGGCGACGTCCTCATCCGCGTCCCCAAGGGCGTCTACGCCCGCTTCCGCCCCAACGGCGACTACCACGACCCCGCCGAGGACGTCTGGGCCCAAGTCGACGACGCCACCGCCTCCGCCGAGATCACCCGCGCCTACCGCGAGGAGATCGAGATCTGGTCCGGACCGTCGGAGTTGGAGCTCTTCATCTCGATCCTGGTGTGATTGCTGACCGGTTGCTGAACGAGAACCAACCGGTCTTGTCAGTATGTTTCATGCCCGTTAGTAATGGTTTGACCTGGGGCACTTTCCGGAGGGCTATCCGGGTTTCGAGGGATTTGCCGGATACCTGGACAATTTGTGTCACCTGACGGATACTCCCCTAGGTGCCAAGCCCAGCACGGCCGATGCATGACCGTATCGGGTGAGGAACGCGGTAAATAGTGCGCAGCCGCTGTAGTGGAGTGGAAATTTATGGCAGTCGAACCGATCACGCACGTCCCGGCGGAAGGGCCTGGTGACGGCATGTTTCAATCTCGGGATCCGCAGTCCGGCTACACATTCTTGATCGGCCCGCCGCAGGCGGATCCCCGACTGTGGCACATGTGCATGGACGGGGCCCTCGAGGTTTACCGGCAATTCGGTACCGAGGACGCGCTCGAGTACGACGACGTGATCGACGGCCGATCGACGACTCTGTTCGGCATCGCGCTGGACGCGGACGGCAGGGCGATGGCCGGGATGCGTGTCTCGGGACCTTACAAGCACATCGACGAGGTGCACGCGGTAGCGAGCTGGGCAGGTCTACCCGGTGAAGGCGCGTTCCGGCGGTTGGTCGCCGACCAGATTCCGGAAGGCGTGATCGAAGGCAAGGCGGGGTGGACCGCACGCGACGCCGAGAATCGCTCGGTGCTGGCCGACTGGATCGCCCGGGCCTACGTCCATTCCATGGCTCTACTCGGCGTGCGGTACGAGGTCGGCGTGGCGCCTGAGCATGCGATGCGGTGTTACCGCAGCAGCGGCGCGAATGTGGCGTGGTGGATACCGGCGTCGTCCTACCCGGATGAGCGCTACCGCACCGTGCCGCTCTGGTACGACCTCCAGAGCTATCGGTCGGTCGCGACGGAATCGCAAGTGCGGCTTATGGATGCGGAATTTGCGGAATTCATGGCAGGCGACCGGAGGCTCTCGACCGGCTGGAACCGGAGCGAGGAACTAGCGTAACAATGGCCGACGATCCCTCCAGAGCTGGTGAATACCGCCCGATACTGCTCGATGAGTCGAATCCCGAGGATGCCGCGCAGCTTGCGGTATTGCGCAATGATTCGGCCATAGAGTTTTCCGATTTGCGAGATTTGCTGCGCGCGGAATTCGCCGGTCTGGTCGCTCCGCCCGAATTGTCGGAAGGAGTGGAAGCCGAACGCTGGGCCTATTATCCGTGGCGGCGTGCAGTCCTCGGGTTGCCCGGCCCGCAACTACTGCGCATCGTCCGGCTCGACCGCAATCGAAACAACCTCACCTACTCCGAACAGGAGCAGTTGAGCACGCTGTGCGTCGGGGTGGTCGGGCAGAGCGTCGGTCATTCCGTTGCGTATGCCCTTGCGCTCGAAGGTATTTGCGGGCGGCTGCGGCTGGCGGACTTCGATACCATCGAGCTCGCCAATCTGAATCGCATCCCGGGCACACTGTTCGATATCGGCTCGAACAAGGCGGTGGTCACTGCCCGGCGTATAGCCGAGCTGGATCCGTATTTGCCGGTGGAGGTTTTCCCCGCAGGCATCGACGACGAGAACCTCGATGTCTTCCTTGCGAATCTGTCGGTCGTCGTGGAGGAATGCGACTCGTTCGACATCAAGCTGGCGGTGCGCGAGGGTGCTCGCCGTTACCGGCTGCCGTTGCTGATGCAGACCAGCGACCGAGGCCTGCTCGATGTGGAACGGTTCGACTTGGAGCCTTCTCGGCTGCCGTTCCACGGGCTGATCGGTGACACCAGCGTCGCCGAACTGCGTGGACTGTCCATCAGGGAGAAGGCACCGTACCTGATTCGCATCCTGGATGGCCGCAATCTCTCCAGCCGTGCCGCGGCCAGCATGGTGGAGATCGGCGAAAGCCTCAACAGCTGGCCACAACTCGGGTCCGAGGTACTGCTCGGCGGCGCCGCGGTCGCGACAGCGGTTCGGCGGATCGGCCTGGGTCAGAAGTTGCCGTCCGGGCGTACCCGCATGGATCTGGAACGCAGCCTGGACGAGATCGCCGAACCGGATCACGCCGAGGAGCTGGTGTGGACCGAGCCCGTGCTCGATGAACCCGTTCCGGCGTCCGGCATCGAGGCCGTGTTGTTCTGCGCTCAGCGCGCACCCTCGGTGGGCAACGCGCAACCATGGACCCTCGGTGTCGATGGTGCGGCCATCACGATTTCCCTTGCGCTGGAACGCTCTTCCCTCTTGGACGTCGCAGGTCGTGGTAGCGCGCTGGCGGTGGGGGCGGCGCTGTACAACGCACGGGCCGCTGCTTCCGCGTTGGGCATGCTCGGCGAGAGTACGTTGCGTTCCGAAGGTGCGGGGCAGCTGGAGGCGGTCCTGCGGCTGGGTGCCGGTTCGGATCCGGCCCTGGCTCGTGACTATCCGGCGGTGCTCGCGCGGCACACCAATCGGCGTTTCGGGACCGGTGCGCCGGTTCCGGCTCAGGTTCTCGAATCCTTGTCCGGCATTGCCACAACCGCAGGCGCGGAACTCCGGACAGTGACCGAACGCGCCGATATCGACGAACTTGCCTTGCTGCTCGGAGAGTCCGACCGGGCTCGCTACCTGACTCCCCGCATGCATCGGGAGATGCTCTCCGAACTGCGGTGGCCGGGTGACGATTCCAGGACCGGGATGGATCTGCGTGGGGTGGACCTCGCTCCCGACGAACTGGCCAAACTCGAGATCAGCCGCCGCGCCGATGTGATGGCGCTGGTTCGTGCGTGGTCGGGCGGTAACGCGCTGGGCGAGTCGACCCGTGGACGGGTGCGTACGAGTTCGGCGGTGGTCGCCGTGACGTTTCCTGCGCCCCCGCTGGACGGTTCGGCCGAATTGGTCGCGTATGCGCAGGCCGGGGCGGCGGTAGAGCAAGTGTGGATCGAGGCCGAACGGCATGGGCTTGCGGTGCAGCCCGTTTCTCCCGCCTTCTTGTACGTGCGACGTCCCGAGGAACTGGATACGGTTTCCCCGGAGTTCGCCGATACACTAACGTCAGTTCAGGGCCGCTTCCTGAACCTGTTGGGAGTGCCTGAGAACCAGACAGTGGCAGTGGTACTTCGCCTCAGCTATGCGGCGGCCGTCACGGTTCGGAGTAGGCGACTTCCGACCCCGGACGCGGACACCCGCGGCTAACGCGATCGGAGATTAGGGTGCCTCGGCGAACGCTCGACTCACTGGTGACCCAGGTCGCCTCCGAGTTGATGGCGGTCGACGTCACGACCATGGCGGCGGCGAGTGAGCGGGTGCTCTCCTGGCTGGTCACGCATTTCGATGTCGATTTCAGCTTTCTGCGGTTCACCGACCTGGCGAAGCGCGCGTCGATCCTGATCGCGGAATGGCCGCCGCGACCAGCCGCCGCCGATCCGGAACTGCTGCGGGTGACGTACTTCGACAAGACCAACTCGGTCTTCGCGCTGCTCGAACACGCGACCGAGCCGATGATCGTCCGGCACAGCCCCGAGTACCCCGATTACCAGCGGTTCATCGAGGAATCCACCGGATTCTCCGATGTTTCCGCGGCGGCGGTTCCGCTGGTATCGCGTGATGTATCTACCGGGGTACTCGGGTTCATCAAGGTCGGTGACCGCGAGTGGAGCACCCGGGAAATCAATGTGCTCAAGGCGATTGCCGCGCTGTTCGCCCAGTTGCAGGCGCGTGTGGAAGCCGAGGAGCGGCTCAGATACATCGCTATGCACGATGACCTGACCGGATTGGCGAATCGGCGGGCGCTGCTCGAGCATATGGAGGAACGGCTACAACACGGGAGTCCAGGGCCGGTCGCGGCGTTCTTCCTGGACCTCGATCGGCTCAAAGCGCTGAACGACTTCCTGGGGCATACGGCGGGTGACAATTTCATCCGGACGCTGGCTGCGCGGTTGCGGGATAACCTTGACGAGGGCGATGTGATCGCGCGGCTGGGTGGGGACGAGTTCGTGATCGTGCCGGCGAAGCCGATGGATGCGGCGGCGGCCGAGTTGGAGGCGGCGCGGATTCAGCAGTTGATCAGTCAGCGGGTCACGGTCGGGGAGGAGAGTGTGAGTCGCGGGGCGAGTGTTGGTGTTTCCCTGGGGATTCCGGGGGAGACCACGGTCGCGGATGTGCTGCGGCGGGCGGATCATGCGTTGTTGTCGGCGAAGTCGAGCGGCGGTAATGGGGTTGCCGTGTTCACCGATGCGATGCGGGCGCAGTTCGAGTTGCAGGATGATGTGGAGCTGAATCTGCGGGGGGCGGTTTCGGACGGGTCGTTGCTGCTGCACTATCAGCCCGAGGTGGATTTGCGGACGGGGCGGGTGGTGGCGCTGGAGGCGCTGGTGCGGTGGCAGCATCCGACGCGGGGGCTACTACCGCCGGGCGCGTTCGTCGGCGTCGCGGAGGCCACCAATTTGGCTGGTGAGCTGGGGCGTTGGGTGATTCGCTCGGCGTGTGAGCAGTTCGCGCAGTGGCGGCGGCGCGGGCTGGCCTCGAATGTTGTCATTCGGATCAATGTGTCGCCGGTGCAGTTGGTGAGTCTCGATTTCGTGGAGACCATGGAGGGGATACTGCGCCGTTTCGGGATCGACGGCAGTTCGGTGTGCCTGGAGATCACCGAGCATGTGGTGGTGCAGGATCTGGCGCGCACGCAGGTGACCTTGCGTGGCCTGAAGCGGATGGGCGTGCAGATCGCCATCGACGACTTCGGGACCGGGTATTCGTCGCTGTCGCATCTGAAGGCGCTGCCGGTGGACGCGGTGAAGATCGACCGCGGGTTCGTGCAGCGGCTGGGCGCCAGCGCGGATGATCTGGCGATCGTGAAATCCATTGTCGGGCTGGCGGGTTCGTTCGGTCTCGGCGTGGTGGGCGAGGGCGTGGAGACGACGGTGGCGGCGCGCACGCTGGTGGCGCTGGGCTGCTATCGCGCGCAGGGCTTCCTGATCGCGCGGCCCATGCCGGCCGAGGAGGTCGAGCCGCATCTGGCGGCCGGGCGCATCGCCCTGGATCTGGATCTGCCGGGTTCGGGTGGCCGGCCCGCACATCCTTGAAGATGCGTCTACCTCGAACGTTTGAGCTTTTCGGGTGCACCGGAAACTTCCCGCATCCTCGAGAAACAGGAGCCGAATCGGTGTGCTCTCGCGTCGCGAACACTTGTGTTCGCGTAGTAGCGTGCGTGCAGACAGGGTTGTCGATGGAGGGACGGGGTTCGGCGTGCGTGATCGTGGCCTGAGCGGCAAGAAGACTTTGATAACCGGCGCGGCCAGCGGCATCGGCCGGGCTACCGCGCTGGCGGCGGCGCGCAAGGGCGCGCGGCTGGTGCTCACGGACGTGAACGCCGACGGACTTGAGGCCACCGTCGAGGAGGTGCGGTCCGGCGGTGGGGTGGTGGAATTCGCGCAGGCCTTCGATATCAGCGACTACGACGCCGTCACCGGCTTCGCGAAGCAGGTGCACGAGCTGCTCGGCCCGCTCGACGTGGTCATGAACATCGCCGGCGTCTCCACCTGGGGCACCGTCGAGAACCTGGAGCACCGGCACTGGAAGCGCATGGTGGACGTCAATCTCATGGGCCCGATCCACGTGATCGAGAACTTCATCCCGCCCATGATCGAGGCGAAACACGGTGGCGCACTGGTGAACGTGTCCTCATCGGCCGGGCTGATGGCCTTCCCGTGGCATGCCGCCTACAGCGCCAGCAAGTTCGGCCTGCGCGGCGTGTCCGAGGTGCTGCGGTTCGACCTCGCCCGGCACGACATCAGCGTGCACCTGGTGGTGCCCGGCGCGGTGGACACCCCGCTGGTGCAGACCGTCGACGTGGTCGGCGTGGACCGGGACGATCCGCGGATCCAGGCCTGGATCAGTCGTTTCCGGCGGCATGCGAAGTCGGCGGACGATGTCGCGGACAGCATTCTGCGCGGTGTGGAGAAGGGCACCTTCCTCATTCACACGCAGTTCGATATCCGCTTCGGCTACTGGTGGGCCCGCAAGTTCGCCTGGCCGTACGAGTTCGCCATGCGCCGCGCCAATGATCTGTTCACCACGTTCCTGCCGCGGGAAGAGCGCGAGCGCGCCGATACCCGGGGGTGAGCGCGGGCTGATACCCGGGAGTGATGGGCCGCTCGGCCGGCTCGGCCGAGCATCGGTGGTATGCGAATGCGCGTCACCGCTTTTCAGCTCGCCCTGGCCGCCGGGGCGGTCACCCTCATTGCCGGGACCCTCTGGTTCGCGCCCGTGCGCGCGGCCACCAGCCTGGACTGGCACGCCTGTCCGGAGGATGCCGGGACGGAATGCGCGAGCCTGACCGTCCCGATCGACTGGTCGCATCCGGCCGGCGACACCATCGATATCGCGGTGGCGCGCAAGAGCACCTGGAGCGAGGATCGCATCGGGACGCTGATCGAACTCCCCGGCGGGCCCGGCACCTCGGGTGTGGACACACTGCTGCACGGTGACCGATTCTCACCGGACCTGCACGCGCGCTTCGACATCGTGAGTTTCGATCCGCGCGGCGTGCGGCGCAGTCACCCGCTGCGCTGCGATGCGGGCCTGAGCGCCTGGCCGAATCTGCTGCCGGACGCCGGCGGGTCGATCGACGATGTGCATTCCTACGCAAGGCGACTCGCCGACAGCTGCCGCCGCGACACGGGCCCGCTGCTGGATCACCTGGACAGCGCCGGTGTCGCCCGCGATGTCGATGCGCTGCGGCATGCGCTGGGCGAGGACAAGATCACCTTGTACGGCCGGTCGTACGGCACCATGGCAGGTCAGGCGTATGCCGAGCGGTTCCCGGATCACCTGCGCGCCATGGTCATCGACAGCGTCGACGACCACAGCCTCGACGGCCCCGCCTTTCTCGCGGCCGAAGCGCGCGCCGGCCGGGACACCTTCGGCGAATTCGTCTCCTGGTGTGACCGGGACACCGCATGCTCCCTGCACGGCACGGATATTCGCGCCCGCTACACCGCCCTGTTCGATCGCGCCGAACGCGGCGGCCTGCGCGATCCGCAGCATCCGGATCGCCCGCTGGCCCCGCTGGTTTTGAGCCGCAATGTCACGGCCCGCCTCTACCAACCCGAATGGCCCGCCCTTGCCGATGACCTCCGCACCCTCGGCGATCAACCGCAGCAGCCGAATCTGCCCTTCCCGCAACCGGAGCCGACCGGCGTGCCGACGGTGATGTCCGAGCTCATCGCCTGCTCCGACTGGTCCTTCGACATCCCCGATCAAGCACGCTGGCAGCAACTCTGGGCAGACCAGAACACCAACGCGGGCACCCTGCGCGCCTATTTCGCCTGGGCCGCAGGCAGTCTGTGCTCCGGCTGGCCCACCCCACCCGGCAATCCGCCGCATCTTCCCACCGTGGCCGGCGCACCCCCGATCCTGGTCATGAACAGCATCCACGACCCCGCAACCCCGTACGAGTGGGCCACCGCGGTGACCGCGCACCTCCCGGGCGCGGTCCTGCTCACCTATGACGGCTGGGGCCACGGCATCTACGGCCGCAACCCCTGTACGACGACCACCGGTGACCGCTACCTGATCCACCTGACCACGCCCCCACCCGGTACGCACTGCGCGGTCTAGCTGCTGTTATCCGGTCAGGCGGTCGGGGCGTTGCAGGTTTTGTGGTCGGCGCAGTTCTCGGCGGCGTGCAGGTCGAGGACGCGGGCGCCCGGGCCTTCGTCGCCGAGGTGGTCGTGGGCGTTGACGAGTTTGCAGGTGCCGAGGGAGAGGCAGCCGCAGCCGATGCAGCCGGTGAGGTTGTCGCGCAGGCGGATCAGTTGTTCGATGCGCTCGTCGAGGTCGGTGCGCCAGGTGGTGGAGAGGGTTTCCCAGTCGCGGCGGGTGGGGGTGCGGCCCTCGGGGAGGTTGTCGAGGGCATTGCGGATTTCGCTGAGGGGAATTCCGACACGCTGTGAGATGCGGATGAACGCGACCCGGCGCAGGGTTTCCCTGGGATAGCGGCGTTGGTTGCCGCTGGTTCGGCGGGCTGTGATCAAGCCCTCACGTTCGTAGAAGTGCAACGCGGACACGGAAACTCCGGCCCGCTGGGCCAGCTGACCGGGCGTCAGCTCCTTCGCCTGCCAGGACGCGGTCTGCATACCTCAACAGTAGTCGAGGTTTTTCCCCGGTGCGAATTGCATGCCATCTTTGCCCCGGGGAACTACCGTCGTGTCATGGGAACAGAGGCCGCACCCACGGCGCGACCGTTTTCCGTGACCTCGGAGGTCGGCGCCTTACGCACGGTGCTGCTGCACCGCCCCGGCGACGAGTTGCGTCGTCTCACCCCGCGCAACAACGACCAGCTGCTGTTCGACGCCATCCCCTGGGTGGAGCGAGCGCAGCAGGAGCACGACATATTCGCCGAGGTGTTGCGGAACCGCGGGGTGGAGGTGTTGCTGCTGTCCGATCTGCTGACCCAGACGCTGCAGGTCAGCGGCGCCGCCAGAATCCAGGGTATTTCCGGTTCGGTGGATGCGCGGCGGCTCGGGCATTCGCTCGCCGATCAGCTGGCCGCCCACCTGCGCACCGTGCCCGCCCCGGAGTTGGCGCAGATCCTCATGTCCGGCATGACCTTCGACGAACTGCCCTTCGGCGAGGACGCCACCTCACTGGTGCGGCGCATGCATCATGGACACGATTTCGTCATCGATCCGCTGCCGAATCTGCTGTTCACCCGCGATTCCTCGTTCTGGGTGGGTCCGCGGGTGGCCATCACCTCGCTGGCCTTGCCGGCGCGGGCGCGGGAAACCTCGCTCACGGACCTCATCTACGCCTTCCATCCGCGCTTCCTGGGCGTGCGCCGCGCCTACGAATCCCACACCGCGCCCATCGAGGGCGGTGACGTACTGCTGCTGGCGAAGGGCGTGGTGGCGGTCGGAGTGGGGGAGCGCACCACGCCCGCGGGCGCGGAAGCCCTGGCGCGCAGCCTGTTCGAGGACGATCTGGCGCATACCGTGCTGGTGGTGCCGATCGCGCAGACCCGCGCCACCATGCATCTCGACACGGTCTGCACCATGGTCGACACCGATGCCCTGGTCATGTACCCGGCGGTGCAGGATTCGTTGTGCGCCTTCACCATTCGCAAGGAGGACGACGGTTCGGTGTCCATGCTGGGCCCGGATCCGTTCCTGCCCGCGGCGGCGAAGGCCATGGGGATCAGCACCTTACGGGTGATCGACACCGGCAAGGACGGGGTCGCCGCCGAGCGCGAGCAGTGGGACGACGGTAACAACACCCTTGCCCTGGCGCCCGGAGTCGTGGTCGCCTATGAACGCAACGAGATGACCAATGCGCGGCTCGCCGACGCCGGAATCGAGGTACTGCCCATCCCCGGGTCGGAATTGGGTTCCGGCCGAGGCGGTCCGCGCTGCCTGTCCTGCCCGCTAGCGCGTGACGAGGTGTGAAAAGCCATGCTGGACATCCCGGTTGACCACCACTCGACGGTCCCGCCCTACGAGCAGCTGCGGCAGGGCATCATCGCCCGGGTGCGCTCTGGTGAACTGGCCGCCGGGACGAAGATCCCCACCGTCCGCGCCCTCGCCGCCGAGCTGCGGCTCGCCCCCAATACCGTGGCGCGCGCCTACCGGGAGCTGGAACAGGACGGGGTGCTCGAAACCCGTGGCCGGCTGGGGTCTTTCATCGCCTCGTCCGGTGATCCCACGCGTGATCTGGCCGGGCGGGCCGCCACCGAGTATGTGGCGGTCATCCGCCGCCTCGGCCTCGACGATGACGCCGCGCTCCGCTACCTGCGTGCGGCGCTCGGCGAAACCCGTTCCGTGGGTTGATCGTCAGCGCCAGCTGGGCAGCCAGAGATGGTCGTGCCAGCTGCCGACGGTGATGGGCATGGCCGTGAGAATCGGCCACAGCCAGATGAAGTTGGCGATCACCAGGGCCAGGTAGATGCTGACCAGCAGCAGCCCGAGGCCCTGTCGCTCACTGACCGGTGGCAGGAAGTTCTGCATTTCCGGCGCGCCGGACAGCCGGCGGCCGCTCGGCGGCGCGTGCCCGAGGATGTCGCCGAGCACCAGCGCCATGGCCATGGCCAGGAACGGGGCCAGCGGCACCGCGTAGAAGAAGTACATCTGCCGGTCCAGGTTCAGGAACCAGGGCGCGATCCCGAACACGTATCCGACCAGTACGGCCGCGTACCGCCAGTCGCGGCGCACGAAGCTGCGCCAGAGGGCCCAGCCGAGCACAGGGAAGGCCAGCCACCACAGGGCGGGCGTGCCGATCGCCATGACGGCCTTCACGCACTGGGATTGCCCGCAGCCGGTGACATTGCCGTCGGCGTAGTAGTAGAGCATCGGCCGCAGCCCCATGAACCAGGTCCACGGCTTGGATTCCCACGGATGGTGATTGCCCGCCGAATTGGTGAGCCCCTCGTGGAAGGTGAGGACCTCGCCGCCGTAATACCAGAGGCCGCGCAATGCCGGTGGCACCCAGGAAAAGTCGCCACCATGCCCGACCTTGACACCGACGGCATACCGGTCGTAGCTGTCCTCGTTGGCGAACCAGCCCCAGAAGGAGGCCATGTAGACCAGGAAGGGGATGAGCACCAGGCTGTAGACGGTGGGCCCGAGGTCGCGGACCGCGACGCCCGCCCACGGCCGCCGCACTCGATAGCCGCGCCGCGCGGCCAGATCGAAGGCGAGGCTCATGGCGGCGAACCCGATCACCCAGTACGCGCCGGACCATTTGGTGCCGCAGGCCAGCCCGAGCAGTACGCCCGCGCCGAACCGCCACCAGCGCACACCGAAGCGCGGCCCGAATTCACTGTCGTACAAACGCCCTTGGACATCGACGAGGGCGATGCGCTCCCGCATCTCGTCGCGATCCACGATGAGACAGCCGAAGGCCGCCAGCACGAACAGCGCCTGGAAGATATCCAGCATCCCCAGCCGCGACGAGACGAAGGTGAGCCCGTCGCAGATCAGCAGAATCCCCGCGAACGCCCCGATGAGCGTGGACCGGGTCATCCGCCGCACGATGCGAATCACCAAGAGCACCATCAGGGTTCCGGACACCGCGGCCGTGAACCGCCACCCCCACCCGCTGTACCCGAAGATCCACTCCCCGAGCGCGATCATCTGCTTACCGACCGGCGGATGCACCACCAGCCCGTACCCCGGGTTGTCCTCCACCCCGCCGCCGGTGAGCACCTGCCACCCTTGCGGCGCGTAATGCTTCTCATCGAATACCGGCGTGTGCGCATCGGTCGGATACCCGAGCATGATGAACCGCGTCAGCCCGGCCACCAACGTCAGAAACAGCGTCACGGCCCATCCGCGCGCCCAGTCGGTCGGCCCGAAATCGGGCGAGGGCCGTAATGGCGCCGGACTGGACAGCGGCGGCGGACCGGCCGTCCCCGCCTCGAGTGTCGCGGGTCGCGCGTCGGTCGCCTGGGTCACGCCGTCGATCGTATGCGGTGCCCGCCCACGCGTCCCGCCCGGCAAGAGGCCCGGTGCGGCGGCCTGTCCCACAGGATCGGATCGGGTTCGCCGTCTCGTCGCCGCGAGCTGGCCGGTACCAGGCGGGCCGGGCCGCGGTGGCTACAGTCGTGGGCAGGTTTGTGCAGGAATTCGGCCGACGACGGGAGCGAGATGAGTGGGGTGCCGACCAGCGGCGGGCGGCTGGTGCTGGCGGCGACGCCGATGGGGGACATCGGGGATGCTTCGCAGCGGCTGCGCGATGCGCTGGCGGCGGCGGAGGTGGTGGCGGCCGAGGATACGCGGCGGACGCGGGCGCTGGCCAAGGCCATGGGGGTGGAGATCGGGGGGCGGGTGGTGAGTTTTTATGACCATGTGGAGACCGCCCGGATTCCGATGCTGCTGGGGGAGATCGAGTCGGGGCATACCGTGCTGCTGGTGACCGATGCGGGGATGCCTTCGGTCAGTGATCCCGGGTATCGGATGGTGGCGGCGTGCGTCGAGAAGGGTTTGCCGATCACCTGTCTGCCGGGTCCGTCGGCGGTGACGACCGCGCTGGCCCTGTCGGGGCTGCCGGTCGAACGGTTCTGCTTCGACGGGTTTCCGCCGCGGAAGGGTGGTCAGCGCAAGGAATGGCTGCGGACTCTCGCTTCGGAGCCGCGGGCCTGTGTGTTCTTCGAGGCCCCGCACCGCCTGGCGGACTGCCTGGCCGATGCGGTCGAGATCCTCGGCCCGGATCGGCGTGCCGCGGTGTGCCGGGAACTCACCAAGACTTACGAGGAGGTCGTGCGCGGCACGCTCGCCGAGCTGGCGGCCTGGGCGGTGGAGGGCGCGCGGGGTGAGATCACCGTGGTTCTCGAAGGCGCGCAACCGGTTTCGGCGGATCCCGCCGATCTGGTGAGTCAGGTGGAGACGCTGACGGCGTCGGGCCTGCGCCTCAAGGACGCGTGCGCGGAGGTGTCCGCGGCTACCGGTGCGTCTCGCCGCGAACTCTACGATGCCGTGCTGGCCGCCCGCACCGCCGAATAGCCGCTCACGCGGCGGGAATGGCTGCCGCACACCGGAATAGCCGCTCGCCCAACCGGAATAGCCGGTTGTGCAACCGTACTGGCGGCTCGCGCACACCGTACTGGCCGCCTGAGCACACCGGAATGGTCGCTCGCGCACACCGGAATGGTCGCTCGCGCGCGGCGGCGGGTTCACGGCCGGTTGGGTAGCTCCAGGACGGTACACGCGAAATCGATGAATTCCGTGGCCAATTCGGGTACTCGATGCGCACCCTCGGCGAGGATGACGCGCCGGGTGCGTTCCCCGACGGCATCGGGAATGAGCATGAACCTCTCGTCCGGCAGCGCCGGCAGGGTGGGGTCGGAGGCGCGGGCCTCGGCGTAGAAGTACCGGTACAGCTCCGCGAACCGGTCCACGGCCATATCGCGCAGGTGCACCGCCTGCGGCCCGGCCTGGAAGGACTCGGCCAGTACCACCCTCGCGAAGGCCGGCTCGATGGCGACCTGCAGGCAGAACGTGGTCACGATCGATTCGACCCGGGCGTGGAAACCCGCCCCGGGCGGTAACTGTGCCAGCTCCTCGGCGAGCCGGGTCGCCATGATGTCGGTTCCGGTCCGCACCGCCTCGATGAAGCAGTGCTGCACGTCGGGGAAGTATTCGAGGAAGCTCTCGAGCGTGGCGCCCGCACGCTGGGCGACCGCGGCCGCGGTGAGCCCGGCGTAGCCGTCGGTGGCCGCGCACTCCACCAGGGCATCGAGCAGCCGCCCGCGCGGTGTGTCGAGTGCGGCGGCGCGGGTCGCCCGATGGCGTTCGGCGAAGGCGGGGTGGGGGTCGTCGAGTGCGGCGTGCTGGACATCTGCCGGTCGGATCTGCTGGTCGCGCATCCGCACCCTTTCGTCGATGAACTGGGGGCCACCTCGAACGATCATTATCCCGGCACTGCCGGGACCGTCGACGCGTGGCCCCGCCGGAGCTCACCCGGTGAGGACGTCGGCCGTGGTCTCCGCGGCGATCGGGGGCCGCGATGGCGTGGTCCGGCGGCGGCCCGGGGTCCACCAGTTGGCGGGCCCCATCAGCTTGACCAGCGCCGGGACCAGCAGCATGCGGACCAGGGTGGCGTCGATGATCAGCGCGATCACCATGCCGAGTCCGAGGAACCGCATGGGCGTCAGTGGCGAGAGGGTGAACGCGCCGGTGATGAGCACGAGCAGGGTGGCGGCGGCGGTGATGATGCGCGCGGTCCGCACGGTTCCGGTGTGCACCGCTTCCTCGGTGTCCGCGCCGGCGTTGTGCGCTTCGACCATGCGGGACAACAGGAATACCTCGTAGTCGGTGGACAGGCCGAAGACGACCGCGATGATGAGCACCACCATGCCCGCCGACAGCGGCCCGACGCTCACCCCGAGTACGCCGGCCAGGTGCCCGCGGTCGAAGATCCAGGTCAGAATGCCGAAAGTTGCTGTGAGACTGAGGAATGCCATGAGTACGGCCTTCACCGGCAGCACGATGGACCGGAACGCGAGGGCCAGCATGAGCAGGGTCACCGCCACCATGACCACGATCATCAACGGCATGCGTGTGAGCACCGAGTGCACGCTGTCCACCGTCGCCGCGCTCTCCCCGCCGACTCGCAGGTCGAGGCCGTTGATCCGCAGGGCGCGAATACCCTGCACGATCTCCTGCGCCTTCGGTGAACGATCCGGTGCGGCCAGGGAGGCGTGGATGATGGCCGTATTGTCCCGGGTCTCGAGGCTGAGCGCCTGCAGAACGCCTGGTACGCCGCCGATTTCCCGCAGCGCGGTGCCGATGGCGGCCGTCGGCGGTGCGCTGCCGTCGCTTTCGCGCAGCAGGATGGTCGCGCCACTGTTGGCGGCGGGGAAGTTGGCCGCCAATTCCTCGACGGCGACGCGGGTTTCATTGCCCTTGGGCAGGGCGGTCTGGTCGATATCGCCCAGCCGGATACCGGCCAGCGGCGTGGCCAGGACCAGCAGGATCGCGCCGACGGCGATCGCGACCATGCCGGGCCGTCGCATGACCGCGGTCACCACCTGACCCCAGAATCGTTGCGCGCGAGCTTCCGAATGCTCGAAAGCGTCGGCGCGCCAACTCCATTTGGAGATGCGCGGGCCCAGCAGGGTGAGCGCCGCGGGCAGTGCGGACACCGACAGCAGGGCCGCCAGCGCCACGGCGGCAATGGCCCCGAAGCCCAGGGAACGCAGTACGGCCAGCGGGAAGACGAAGGTGCCCGCGAACGCGCACACCAGCAGCAGCGCCGAGAACAGTACGGTCCGGCCCGCCGTGCCGAGGGTCCGCGTCACCGCCTCCTCGACGCTGCGGCCCTCGCCCAATTCCTCCCGGAACCTGCCGACGATGAAAAGCCCGTAGTCGATGGCCAATCCGAGCCCGAGCAGCGACACCACATTCATGGCGAACACGCTGACCTCGGTGAATCGCGACAGTACGCCGACCGCGCCGAGCGCGCCCACCACCGCCAGCGAGCCGACCGCGACGGGCAGCGCGGCCGCCACCACACCGCCGAACACCAGCACCAGCACGATCGCGGTGAGGGGAATCGAAATCGATTCGGCGACCACCAGATCGTGGCGGGATT
Source organism: Nocardia sp. NPDC088792 (assembly GCF_044750615.1). Taxonomy (NCBI): domain Bacteria; kingdom Bacillati; phylum Actinomycetota; class Actinomycetes; order Mycobacteriales; family Nocardiaceae; genus Nocardia; species Nocardia sp. NPDC088792. The sequence continues at coordinate 1,347,498 of NZ_JBIVKC010000002.1, read as the reverse complement.
GATTGCTGATGGCGTCGGCCAGTGCGCTGTACCCGGTCAGTTTCGTCTCGACACCGGGCACGCGAAGTGACTCGGCCAGTTCGGGATACACGGCGATGCGATGGTTGTCGTCACCGGCGGCGAACACGATCGCGACCGCCTGCCGCCCATCCTTGGAGTGCAGGAACTGCGATCGCGGAGAGTTCCAATAGCTTTCGACCGGCCGATTCAGCAGCGCGGGATCGATTGTCCCGATGGCCTGTTCCACCTTGGGCCCGATATCGGCCAGTGTCTGCCCATCGGGCGCGGTGTAGACGGCCACCACATCCGGATTCTGCGGCCCCAGCTGCGCCTTCACCCAGGAATCGACTGCACTGGATTCCATGCCGGGGGCAGTGAACCCCGCCGCGCTGACCCGCTGTTGCAGTCCCGCCGCGAACAACCCGCAGGCCAGTGCGAAGAGCACGGCCACCGCGAGCACGGTCTTCGGCCACGCCACCACCACTCGCGCCCATGCCACGATCATGCTGTTCACCCCTGCGGGTCTCGTCCGGCGGTGCCGGAATCATCCTGTGCTGTAACCGTATTCGCGATCGTCGCGAGGAGGGGCGGTTACTTCCGGGCCGGATCCGCCGGGGTCAGTTCGGTTTCCAAGGTGCGGACGATGCGGTCGAGCAGGGCGTCCAGGCGTTCCGGGATGCCGCGGCCGCTGCGGGCGGAGACGGTGAGTTCGGTGCGGCCGCCGCCTTCGGTCATGCCGAAGAGCAGGGGCATGGCGACGCTGTGCTGGGGGAGTACCCGGATGGCGGTGGGCGCGAAGCCCGGGATCGCGAGTTCGTCCAGGTCGTAGCGGCCCATGTGGGAGACGGTGGCGGAGGCCAGATTCCGGCCGTAGCGGGCGCCGAGCACATTGAGGGTGCGGAGCAGTCCGCGGCCCGCGGCGGGCGGCAGGTATTTGAGGCCGCCATTGTCCATCTGGTTGAGCTCGCGGTTCTCCCGCAGGCCCGCCTTCTTGATCTCGTTGAGCTGCTTCCAATCCATGCCGGGGCGCACGTCCAGGAACAGCGGCAGGGCCAGATTGCCGGTGGAGCGGAGTTCCGGATCGTGCCGCCGGATATCGACCGGGATCATGATGCGCGATCGCGGGCCGCCCTCGTCGGCGAGCAGCGCCGCCACCCGCATGAGCGCGCCCGGACCGGTGGCGTGAATGGTGCGGGTGCGCAACAGGTGCCGGTGCGCACCCGGATCCTGGCGGCCGTGGCCGACCGCGGAACGGAAACGCGGCAGCATCAGCGTCGGCCGGCCGGGCGCGCCCACCTTGCGCACCAGTTCGGCGTCCGCGATCGGGTCGGCCGCGCCGAGCGGCTCCTGACCGCGCAGCACCCGCAGCACGTCGGTGGCCCACATGATCATGCCCATGCCGTCCATGACGCCGTGGAAGACCCGGAACACCAGGGTGGTCGGCGCCGCGGTGAGCAGCAGCACCTCCACCGTGGATTCCGGGGTCGGCCCGATCGGGCTGGTGAGCACCGGATCCGCCTCCAGCGCTTCGTATTGCAGCGCATGGTCGATCACGCGGACCGCCGGGGCCACACCCGAATCCACCCAATACTTGCCGTCGCGCACCAACCGAGCGCCCGGAATCGCTTCGGCGGCAATGGCTACCGCCTTGCGCAGCTGCTCCGGGTCGATCGTGCCTGCACCCTCGACCGCCAGCTGCATGAGGAACGGCGGGGCCATATCCCGCATGGGGAAGTAGATGAGTTCGGTAGGGGAGATGGGGCGACGGAAGAGGGACATTGCGGCTCCGCTATCGGATGTTCTCGGTCAATTTCACGACGCCACCCTGCGTTTCGAGCCACGCCAGGAAGGTCGCGAGCCCGGTATCGCGATCGACGACCGGCACATAGCCGAAATCGCGTGCCGCGGCCGAGGTGTCGTAGGTGGCGGTGCGGGTCATCAGCGCCACCACGTACCGCGACAGCGGCGGCGACCAGCGGGTCGCGACATACGGGATACGCCAGACGGCCTCGATCACGTTCACCGCGGCGTTCAGCACGGCGGGATTCGGCTGCCGCGAGGGCTTCTCATAGCCGAGATCGGTGGCCACTTCACCGAGGAAGCCCCACACATCGGTCTGCTCGGCATCGGCGACGAAATACGCCTTGCCGCCGACATTCTCGGAGTCCGCGGCCTTGACGCTCGCCTCGACGATGTTCTCGACGTGGCACAGCGAGGCATTCACCTGCTTGCCGAACGACAGGTCCGGCAGGCTGCCCGCCGCGGCCCGGCTCAGCAGGCGCACGATCGGCCCGGAGCGGTCGCCCGCACCCCAGATGGCGCGCGGGCGCAGGGCGCAGGTGCTGAATTCCGGTGTGTTCGAGGCCAGGACGAAGCGCTCGGCGGCGGCCTTGGTCTCCGAGTACAGGTTCAGGTAGCGGTGCGGGTAGGGGATCGACTCGTCGACGTTCACCTGATCGCCGCCGTCGCGGTCCATGAGGGCGCTCGGGCTGGAGATGAACACGAACTTGCTCGCGCCATTGCGCTTCGCCGCCTGCACCAGATTCTCGGTGGCCGTGATGTTCTCGGCCACGAACTGGTCGCGGGTGCCGCGCTCGTCGACGCGGGCGGCGCTGTGGAAGATCACGTCCACGCCCTTGGTGGCGCGTTCCAGCGACGCCTGATCGGTGAGATCGCCGGTGATCACCTCCACCCGGTCGATCACCTCGGCGAGGTCGCGCAGATTGCTGGTGGGGCGGGCCAGGATCGCGACGTCGTACCGGCCGTCCTCCGCCAGGCGGCGCACGAGCGCCCCGCCGAGGAAGCCGGATCCGCCGGTGACCAGTGCCTTCACGCCGCCTCCTGAGTTTTCCACCACGTGAGCCCGAAGATCTGGGTCAGCACGGCCGTCTCCACGGGGGAACGGCCGGAGTCCTTCGCCGCGCGCAGGGCCGCCGGGATCTGCGCGGCATGCACCACGACGCTCAGGAACACGTCGATCCAGAACACGGCGCGCAGCAGCCGGTTGGCCGGTGTGCGATCGGTCAGCGCGGCGAGCACGCCGAGCGCCACATACAGCCAGCCGAGTACCGGAACCGCCCGCAGCAGAGTCACTTTCATCGTTGCTCATCCTTTCCGAGGCGTTCCGACGCCCAGACCGCGAGCTGTTCGCGGCCGATCTTGGCATTGTGTCGGATGTCGACCGGGAACTTCGGATGGAAGAGGAATTCCGAAACCGCCGCGGTGACCTCGAATTCGGCCGCCCGCTGCCGCAGCGCCGTCGCGACGGCCGTGGCGCTCGCGCCCGGCTCGATCTCGACGCACAGCACGGGTTCCTTCGCATCGCGCGGGCCGACACCGACCAGCGCGGTACGCGCCACGCCCGCAACGGTATTGAAGACCTGCTCCACCTGCACGGTGAACACCGGACCCTTCACCGTCTGCACGCGCTGACTCTTGCGGCCGCAGAACCAGATCCGGCCCTGCTCGTCGATCCACGCCAGATCGCCGGTGCGATGCCAGATCACGTCACCGTCGTGGATCTTGCCCGCGATGGTCGCCGATTCCGGCCAGTAGTAGCGGGTGCTGACATTCGGCCCGGACACGACCAGTTCGCCGATGCCGCGGGTGCCCGCCAGCTCGCCGGCGCGGGCCTCGGCCTCGGCCCAGGTGCGGAGCGCGTCATCGGTGATGGCGACCAGCTGTGCCCGCACCCCTTCGGCGGGCCGGCCGATGCAGGTGCCGTCACCGCGGTGCGCGCGCTCGAACAGGCCGTCCAGCAGCTCCCGCGATTCGATGGTCGACATGGGCAGCGCCTCGGTGGACCCGTAACCCGCGTACACCTCGGCATCCTCCGGCAGCACGCGCCGCAGGCCCGCAATGCACCAATCCGGTACCGGCGCACCGCCGGAGAAGATGCTGTGCAGCGTCGGCACCAGCGTCTTGTGCCGTTCGAGATGCCGCAGCAACGGAATCAACACGGCGGGCGACGCGAACATCGTCTTCACCCCGAACCGGTTGATCGCATCCACCACATGCGCCGGTTCGGTCGACCCGACCTTGCTCGGCACCAGCGGCGGCAGCACACACCGCGCCCCCAGCAGCAGATCCAGAATCCCCACCAGCGGCAACGTGATCAGCGAGGTATCGGGTGCGACCCGCCCGCGAGCGGCATCCACCTGGTCGACCATGGCACTGAGATTCCCGTGCGTCATCTCCACGGCCTTCGCCGGCCCGGTGCTACCCGTCGTATACGCGATGAGCAGCAGCTCATCCGCCGGCGCGGGTACGCGGGCGGAGAGCGCGGTGCCGGGCGCGATAGCGGATGGGGTCGCGGGGGCGAGGGTGGTCAGCAGCGCTTCGACACTCGCGGCGGCAGCGACACCGGTGCGGCGCAGTGCGGCGGTCGCGCCCGTGCCGGATTGCGAGTCCGGGGTCAGGGCGGCGCGCAGCTTTCCGATTCGCGCGGCGGCCTTTTCGGCCGCGGCGGGGCGGGTGGCGGCGTCGGGTGCGCCCCAGCTCTGCAAGGTTCGGCCGCCCCAGAACCAGCGGGGCCCGACCGTGACGGGGACGCGGACATCGCGGAAGTACTTGCGGAACAACACGCGTGCGGCGTGCGCCTGCGGAATGCCGATGAAGGCTTCGGCATTGGCGGCGCGCAGGCAGTTGAGCATCTTCTTCAGGCCCATGCCCGGATCGATGGCGACCGGGACGGCGCCGATCTTCAACAGGCCCAGCATGATCGCGTACAGGTCCGGGCTGGGCAGGACCAGCACGATGGTGCGGGTGCCGCGGCCCACGCCGGAGGCGAGCAGGTGTACGGCGATATTGTCGGACCAGTCGTCGAGCTCCCGGTAGGTGAGCCCGCGGTAGTCCGGGAGGCCGGAGGCGGTCTTCCCGTGCGGGAAGATCACCGCCTCACGGTCCGGATCGGCGGCCACGACCGCCCGGAAGCGGTCGATGGCCTGCCAATAGGTTGCGTCGGTCACGCCAGGGCTCCGACCACCGCCGGGAGCCGGTACAGGACGGCGGCGGCGGAGGGGCCGGCGCCCGCCGCCACGAACAGGACGTGACTGAACGCGTTCAGCGAATCGTCCTGCACCGCGGCGTCATACGCGAGCGGCAGCGCGGCGGTGTGCGGATCACCCTGGGACAGATCGGGAGTCCGCACCGCGTCCGCCGCCAGACCGAGCTCGGCCGCCAGCCGCTCCGGGAAGCCCGGGGCCGGGGTGGAGGCGATGAGCGCGATGGTGGCGTGCTCCCGGTCCGCGTCGGCGAGCGCCTTGCGGGCGGCGTCGGAGGCGACCGCAAGCAGCCGGTCCTCGAAGTCGGCGTCCCGCTCCACGGTCATCAGTCCGCGGCCCTTGTCGCCCATGGTCGCGACGTCGACATAGGACTCCACGACGGGCGTGCCGGTGCCCGCGACGGTGTGCACCCGGCCGAAGCCGTCCGGCTCGTCGGTGAACTCCAGCAGCAGCGCGGCACCCGCTGTGGCGTACGGGAATTCGCTGTCACCCGCCGACCGCTCCAGCGAGGGGTGGGTGTCACCGGACACGATCAGCACGTGCTCGGTGCTGCCGGTGGCCAGTACCGCCTGGGCCACCTGCACGGCATTCAGCACGCCCGAACCGGCGTTCATGAGGTCGAAGGAGAACGACCGCGGGTCCTCCTTGACGTAGTCCAGCCCGATGCCGGCGGCCTTCTGGATGAGCGCCGACACGGCCGGTTCGACGGTGTTGGAGTCACGGAAGATGCCCGCATTGATCAGCACGCCGACCTGACCCGGCTGCACGCCCGCGTTCTCCATGGCGCGCCGCGCCGCGCGGCCGCTGAGCTCCACGATGCTGAAAGTGTCGGTGTCCCGGCTGATTCCGGTGGATTTGATGCGCACGCCCATGTCGGACCTCAGACCTTCAGCGAAGAGATGGTGGTGGACAGGAAGCCGCCGACGACGCCGGAGGCGGCCGGGATCATCAGGATCTTGGACCCGGTCGGCAGGTTCTGCTGACTCAGCTGATCGTGCAGAACGATGAAATGCGAAGTGCTGGAGGTATTTCCGTACTTCTCGATGACGTTCAGGTCCGGCGGCATGGGGTGCCCGAACTCGCGCTCGGCAATGGCGTTCATGAACGGGATCGCGGCGGCGCCGAACTGGTGGTGAATGATGTAGTCGAAGCCTTCTTCGGCGAAGGTGACGCCCTGCTCCTCCATGAAGTTGCGCTGGGTGTCGGTCCAGAGCAGGAACCGCGCCTCGTTGTGCATCTTCCGGTTGTCGGTGTACAGCGCCACACCCGGCGTCTTGTCGCTGGGCATGCCCAGGCACAGGTGTGAGAACTCCGACGCGGTGGTCAGTTCGATGTAGTGGATCTTGTCGTTGTCGTCGACGGCTTCGTCGAGGATCACCGCGGCGCCCGAGTCACCGACTGTCAGGGACGCGAATTGCAGATCGTATTTGCTCGAAATTTCATTTACTGCGGTTTCCGCAATGGGGGTGATGGCTTCGCCGCTCACCACGATTCCACGGCGTACCGCACCGGAGCGAATCATTCTGTCGAGAATGTAGACGCCGCTCATCATGCCGGCGCAGGCATTCGACAGATCGAAATGAATAGTGTCCTCGCGGGCGCCGATTTCGCGGGCGATGGTGCCGGCGAATGACGGTTCCATGTACATCCGCGTGCCATTCTTGCTCCGCGTGATGGACGTCGAGATGATGATGTCGAGGTCTTCCGCAGCATACGATGACCTGGACAAACAATCCTGCACCGCGTTCATCGCGAGGGTGAAGGAGTCTTCGTGGTTTTCGGGGGTAGTGTCACGGAAGCGGCGTTCTTTGACGCCCGTGATCCGTTCGAGATCGAACTCGGGAACTTCTTTCAATTGCGCGACGAGCTCGGCGGTGGTGACGCGTTTCGCCGGCAGGTACGCGCCGATCGACTCGAATCGAGAATGCGGCACAGGGACTCCTGAAAGTGCGAAGAATTTGCATCCGAAGCAGTGACCGATCCGAGGCTACCGGACAGTAACAATCAGTGCGACTCGAAAGTCCGCCCAAATTGTCTGAGACATCCCCGCCCGCAACGGTTTCCGCCGGTTAAGGCACTGGTGTGTTCCCAACCTCTGTGAGGGACCTCACCCGGCCCGCTGGGGCCATGAAGTGTAACAGTGAGTAACACACACTCCCCTTCGAAACTGTCTGAGCGTCAGTGGATTTCGCGCCCCGACTGAGGTTGGCTGAGGGCACGGCAATATGCCACAGCTACCATCTGGCATGCGCGACGAACAACCTGTGGAGGTAGTCGGAAAGTGATCGGCTCGATCGATCCCGTCCCAGAGCAACCCCTGCTCGGCAAGTACATGCGACTCCGCCGGGAAGGGCTCGGCCTCACCCAGGAGGAGGTCGCCGCCCGGATGTTCATCAGCCTGTCCCTGTATCGGAAGCTGGAGAGCGGCGACCGTCCGCCCTCGGGCAGCCGCCTCGAAGACTGGTGCCGGGCAGTGGAAGCGCCGCGGTGGCTGCTGAAGAAGCTGGTCTCACTTGCCCTTCCGGACATCGGCCACTCGACGATCGTGGTCGGCGAATGGCCACCGAATCTCCGCGAAGAGGATCTGGAGCACCTCGAAGCCATCCCTCTCCCCGCCTATTTCCACCGCTTTCCCGAAATGGAAGTCCTCGCCGCCAACAGCATTGCCGGTATGGCGTTTCCGTGGCTGGCCCCCGCCGCCCCCGATGCCGACCGCCCCACCAATGTCATCGAACAGATGATGACCGTCCCCATCGCGCGCGAGGTCCTCATCAACTGGGAGGCAATTGTCCACCGGATGGTTTTCAGCCTGCGCACCATGGGTCCCGGTGTGGTGAAGCCGGAGCGCCTGGCCCAGATCATCGAAACCTGCAGCACCAACCCGGAGTTCGAGTGGATGTGGAACACCGACCTCAGTGAGGATGAATTCAACGACTCCCTCGTACTGGCCAAGAACCCGGAAACCGGCGGCCGCATGGCCTTCACCATGCGCTCCTACAATGCCATGCACCCCTACAACTGCCCCTACCAACTCTTCATGCTCACCCCTCGCCGCGACCCCGGCGTGGCGTAATGGCGATCGTTTCGATCGACCAGGTGCCCGAACAACCGCTGCTCGGCATGTACATGCGCCATCGGCGTGAGAACCTGGGTCTGACACAGGAAGACGTGGCGCGGCGGATGTTCGTCAGCGTCTCGCTGTATCGCAAACTGGAGAAGGGGGAACGGCCGCTCTCGGCGAACCGGCTCGCGGACTGGTGTGCTGCCGTGGATGCTCCCGTCTGGTTGCTCCGGAAGATGGTGTCGCTGGCCCTGCCCGGCCTGTCCTCGCTCGCGATCGGCACGTGGCCGCATACATTGCGCCAGGAAGATCGCGATCACCTGGAGGCCCTGCCGTTTCCGGCGTTCTATCACCGCTTCCCCGAATACGAGATTCTCGCCGCGAATCAGGCGGCGCGGGAGGCGTTTCCGTGGTTGCTGCCCGCGGATGCCGACGCGGAGCGCCCGGCGAATGTCATCGAGCGGATGATGACCGTCCCCATCGCGCGCGAGGTGCTCATCAATTGGGAGGAGATCGTCCACCGGCTGCTGTTCATCCTGCGCGTGACCTCGCCCGGCACGGTCGAGCCTGAACGGCTGGCCCAGATCATCGAAACCTGCCGGGTGAATCCGGACTTCGAGTGGATGTGGGCAACCGATATGACCGAGCAGCAGTACAACAACTCGCTCGTGCTGGTCCGGAACCCGGAGACGGGCGGGCAGATCCGGCTCACCATGCGCTCTTACAACGCCTCCCACCCCGATGACTGTGACTACCAGTTGTTCATTCTCACGCCGCGTCCGGACTGAGTCCCGAGGGATATGCGCCCCAATCTGTGCCACTTCACCGGATTGACCTTGATGGTGTTCCGGCCGGATGCTGGTTCGGCGAGTTTCGCCGCCGCCCGAGCCCGGTTCAGTGTCGAATCGGATCGGGCGGTTGCGTTTTTTCGGCTGGGTGTGAGGGCTGGGCTCGTGCTGGGGAAGGTGGAGTTCGGAGGGGAATCGCCACCGCGGTGCGGGAGGGCTAACCCTTCGGGGTGGGCCCTCCCTGCCGGGGCGGGACTCCGTCGACTACGCCATTCCGAGGACCGCGCAGACGAATTCGATGAAGAGTGGCGCCGCGGCCGGGACACGATCGGCGCCTTCGGCGACGATGATTCGGCGGGTGCGTTCGCCGATGGCGTCGGGGATGAGCATGAAGAGGTCATCCGAAAGTGCGGGGAGCGCTGGATCCGCCGTGCGGGCTTCGGCATAGAAGTGTCGGTAGAGATCCGCGAACCGGTCCACCGCTTGATTGCGCAGGTCCACGGATTCCTGATCCACCTTGAACGATTCGGACAGGATGAGCCGGGCCAGATCCGGTTCGGCGGCGATCGCCTGGCAGAAGGTGGTGACGACGCATTCGACGCGCGTGTGGAACCCGGCCTCGGCCGGCAGTTGGGTCAATTCCTGGGTGATCAGGTCGGCGATTATGTCGGTGCCGGTGCGTACCGTCTCCACGAAGCATTCCTCTTTGTTGGCGAAGTGCTCGTAGAAGGTGCTGCGCGAGACGCGGGCGCGGGCGACGATGTCGGTGAGGGTGGTCGAGGTGTAGCCCTTGGCCTCGACGCACTCCGCCATGGCTTCGATGAGCCGCCCACGCTGCGAGGAGAGCACGGCCTCGCGCGCGGCCAGATGCCGCTCGTCGAAACTGGTGCGCTGCAAGATCGCCGCCGCTGCCCGCTTGTCGCGCATCCGTATCCTCCGTCGCTGAACCACGCTTGCTTCAGATGTCCATTATCCGAGGACATCGAGCATTGTCGCCGAGCGGAGTTGCGGGCAGCCGACCTCAGTTCACCCGAGCGGGCTCCGGAGATTCACGGCAGCACACTCCGGAGCCACCGCCACCCGGCCTCCAGCAGGCTGCGGATCATGGGCGGAATCCCGTAATCGGGGCTGTCCGTCGGCGGCATCAGATGTTGTATGAACGGATCCACGGCGGTGTCCTTCCGGGCGGTTCAGCCGAGGTGCTGAACGACGAAATCGGCGAGCTTCGTGGCGGGCACGCTCGGCCGGCCATCGTTCTGTTGCGCGGCGGCGGTGAGCCCGTCGAGATGGCTGGCGGCCGGCACGATGTAGGTCTCATCGGCGCTGAGCCAGTTCGGAATTCCGCGGAACAGGCCGAACGACTTCTCGCCGAGAAAGTTGATCAGCGGTAGCTGATCGTGCCAGTGTGGATGCTGGAATCCGGCCAGTTCGCCGCCGCGGTAACCGGTGGCCAGGAAGCCGATGTCCAGCAGATGCCGCAGATTCTCGTAGGAGTCGATGAAACTCATTCCGCCGGCCTCGGTTCCGACACTGTCGGCGAATTCGGTGGCCGAGGTGATCTCGGATTCGGGTCCGGTGTAGCGGCGCCCGTCCACCGTGTACAGCCCCTGCGCCGGCAGCTTGTCGTAGTCGACCCAGTCGTAGCAGCTCTTCCCGCTGAAGTCGCCGGGCGCCACCTTGGTGGATCCGCCGCCGCCGAAGTCCACGAGCGTGCCGAGCAGCGGAATCTGCCGCAGCACATCGGGAAACGGCTGGTTCTTGATCACGACGGGCCCGCCGGTGAAGCCGCCGAAGCTGGACTGAATGGCCACGATCGGTGAGGAATTGTCATCCAGGATCAGCCCGAGCAGCGCCATATTGGTGGCGCACAGCTGCTGTGGATCCGGATTCCCGCCGAACAATCCGGTGAGATAACCGAGATAGTCGGGTGTGGTGAAGAACCGGGCGGCCACATTGTCGAGGAGTCCGCTGGGCAGATTTTGCAGCAGGCCCATGGGAATCCGCTGCAGTACTTCGGAATTCGCGTCCGGCTCGAATCGCGCCGCCAGGCCGATGATCTTGGCGAGCTGCGCGACGGCCGGGAAGCCGAGCTCCCCGAGCCCGATGGCGCGCGGGAGGATGCCGCTGCGCAAGCCGGCCACCACCAGGTCGTAGGGCATTCCGGCCACAATGTTCATGGCCTCCTCGACGATCGGAATCTGCCCTGCGACCTGGTAGTCGGCCGGGGCGGGCCCGTCGAAGGTGAACACCCCGGCCAACTGATCCTCGACGGCGCCGCCGTCGGTCGTGGGATCCCCGCCGAAGTCCCACGCGGCATTGTGCCCGGCGAGGATGCCGCCCTGGGAATGCCCGCCCAGGAATATCTTCCGCTTGCGGTCGGCCGCCAGTGGAATCTCGTGACTCGCCACGAACTGGTAGTCCTCGGCGATCTGCGCCAAGCCCATATCCGCCAGCGCGGGCTCGTTCGAGTCGGAGTAACCGCGGAACCGGTGCCCGTCGATCTCTTTGCCGTTGTAGTAGTAATCGATGGCGACGCGGTAATCACGTTGTGCCACAGCGGCTTCCATGCCGACCGTATCTGTGGCGCAGACCTCGCGCCGGTCCAGCCCCCAGAATTCGGCCTTCTTGCCGCGAGCTGCCAACTGGTGCAGCGTGTTCCGGGCCACGGAGTCGAACGCGGCCCCGTCCTCGACCGTGCCGGGATGCGCGGCCAGTACCGCGTCCGCGTCCTGAGCGTCCGCCGGACCATTGCTGAGCCGCCAGCGCATGTACCGCACCTGATCGCATTTCGGGCTGTGCGGCAGCGCGTTCGGGCTCAGGGGGTCGTCGTAGAGGACGACACTCCTGGTGATGCCGTCGCGGGTGTCGAGCACGATCTCGTGCCGGATGCCGGTGTCGTCGTCCGCATGGGCGAGCACCTGGAAGCAGGTGGGGGCCAGTACGGCGGTGGTCGCGAGGAGCGGTAGCAGGAAGGGAAGTCGTCGCACGGGTCCCCCAAGAACTCGGACGTACACGAGATGTACTGATGAGTACGAGCGACGAATGTAGCAGGCGTCACACTTGGGCGGCAATGGCTCCATCGCCGAAGGTGCCGGTGCGCCGCGGATTTGGCGGCAGATGTCAGAACGGTGGCAGCCGCAGCACACCGAAGGCGAAGGAGCGCAGCTCCGGTATGAAGTCGAGCAGTTGTTCCAGTTCGCCGCGCTCGATCAGCCGGCGCGTGCGTTCGGCGATGGCATCGATGATCAGTGCCAGCTGCCCGTCCCCGACCGCGGGCACGTCGGGGAATTCCTCGCGCGCTCGCAGATGGAACTCGCGGTAGAGCTCGGTGAACATGTCCAGCGCGGCGTCGTGCCGGGCCGCGGCCGCGCCACCCGCCTTGATGGTTTCGGCCAGCACCAGACGCGACAGCTGCGGTTCGGACACGATGGTCGTGCAGTAGGTGCTCAGCGAATTCTCCACCAGCGTGCGCACATCCGTGTGATCGAGCCGGGCCATCTCCTCGGAGATGCGGGTGAACACGTAGCCCGCGCCCGCCTCCACCGCGGCGACGAAGCACTCCTCCTTGTTGGCGAAATGCTCGTAGAAGGTGCTGCGGGAGACGCGCGCCCGGCCGACGATATCGGTGAGTGTGGTTGCGGCATAGCCCTTCAGCTCCACGCATTCGCTGATGCCCTCGAGCAGGCGGCCGCGCTGGGAGGCGAAAACCGCGTCGCGGGCGGCGTGCTGCCGCTCGGAGAAGTCGGTGCGAATCATGTCATCGATTCTCTATCACTTTCCGTCCGAGTCGGGTACCTTCCTGTATGTCTCAAGTACTGAGCAGTACATGTCCAAGAGTTCGGCGACCGAAACGCGGTCGCCGAGCGGGTTTCCGGGCAATGCCCCGCACGGAAACCCGCACCCAACCGAATGGCGGCGCCGGGACCTCACCCGAGGTCCCGGCGCCGCCACTTCGATATCCGGTGCTACTTGGGCTCGACGAACTTCGGGAATACCACCTGCGGCTCCGGCAGCGCGGTGCCGGGGGCGAGCGGGATGGCGATATCCGCGTAGGTGCGGCCCGTCTGGGCGAGCAGGTCCAGGATCTTGCCCGACGAGCCGGGGATGATCGGCTGGACCAGCAACGTGACGATGCGGAGGACTTCCATCGTCACGTAGAGGATGGTGCCTTCACGGGTGATGTCCTCGGGAGTGCCGGCCTTGGCGAGCGTCCAGGGGGCCTGGGCGGAGAAGTAGCGGTTGGTCTCACCGAGGGTGAGCCACAGGTGCTCCAGGGCCAGATGGATCTGCTGCTGGTCGAATTCGGCCCGGACCTTCTCCATGAGGCCGTTGGCCCGGTCGAGCAGGGCCTTGTCCTCGTCGGTGAAGTCGCCGGGCACCGGGACGACGCTGCCGAAGTCGCGGGCGACCATCTTCAGGGTGCGCTGCGCCAGATTGCCGTACTCGTTGGCCAGATCCGAGTTGATGCGGCCGACGATCGCCTCGTGCGAATAGGAACCGTCCTGGCCGTAGGAGATCTCGCGCAGCAGGAAGAACCGCACGGCGTCGAGGCCGTAGGTCTCCACCAGCTCCATCGGGTCGACGACATTGCCGACCGACTTCGACATCTTCTCGCCCTTGTTGTAGAGGAACCCGTGCACGAAAACGCGCTTGGGCAGCTCGATTCCGGCCGACATCAGGAACGCCGGCCAGTACACGGTGTGGAAGCGGGTGATGTCCTTGCCGATGATGTGCAGATCCGCCGGCCAGAACTGCTGGAACGCAGCCGAATTCGTGTCCGGGAAGCCCGCACCGGTCAGATAGTTGGTGAGCGCGTCCACCCACACGTACATGACGTGCGCCGGATCGCCCGGCACCGGCACACCCCAGTCGAAGGTGGTGCGGGAGATGGACAGATCCTTCAGGCCCGCCTTCACATACGAGACGATCTCGTTGCGCCGCGTCGCGGGCGCGATGAATTCCGGCTTGGTCTCGTACAGTTCGAGCAGTTTGTCCTGGTAGTTGGACAGGCGGAAGAAGTAGTTGGACTCCTCGGTCCACTCGACCGGTGTCTTGGTATCGGTGGAGATGCGAGTGCCGTCCTCGAGGACGGTGGTCTCCTCCTCGGTGTAGAAGGCCTCGTCGCGCACCGAGTACCAGCCCGAGTAGGTGTCCAGGTAGATATCGCCGTTGGCGGCCATCTTCTCCCAGATGGCGATGGACGCCGCCTGGTGATCCTCGTCGGTGGTGCGGATGAACCGGTCGTAGGAGATGTCGAGGGCCTTGTCCATGCGCTCGAACACGTCCGAGTTGCGGGAGGCGTACTCCAGCTCCGGCAGGCCCGCGGCCTTGGCCGCCTGCTGCACCTTCTGACCGTGCTCGTCGGTGCCCGTCATATAGAACACGTCGAACCCGTCCAGCCGTTTGAACCGGGCCAGGGCATCGGACGAGATGTACTCGTAGGCGTGCCCGATATGCGGCGCACCGTTCGGGTACGCGATGGCCGTGGTGAGGTAAAAGGCGGGGCGTTCGGATGCGCTCATGGTGTGTCTACTCTATCTGCGTGCCCGCAGACGCTCGCGTGAATATCCCCCTGGCAGGTGTCGGCCATGAGTAGCCGCCGACCTGCACCGGAACCGCCGGAGCCCTTGTCGCCGCTGATCGACGCCCACACGCATATCGACGCGTGCGGCGCCACCGACCCGGAATCGGTTGCGGCCCTGGTCGACCGGGCCCGCGCGGTGGGGGTCCGGGAGATCGTGACCGTGGCCGACGACCTGGAGGCCGCGCGTTTCGCGGTGCGGGCCGCGAACTGGGACGACCGGGTGTACGCCGCGGTCGCACTGCATCCGACGCGCGCCAACCACCTCGACGACGCCACCAAGGCAGAGCTCGAGCAACTGGCCGCCGATCCGCGCGTGGTGGCGGTCGGCGAGACCGGGCTCGACTACTACTGGCCCGGCAAGCTCGACGGGTGCGCGGAGATCGAGGATCAGGTGGAGGGTTTCCGCTGGCACATCGAACTCGCGAAACGCCTCGGTAAGCCGCTCATGATCCACAATCGCGAGGCCGATCACGACCTGCTCACCGTGCTGCTGGACGAGGGCGCACCGGAAACCGTGATCTTCCATTGCTTCTCCTCGGATGCGAACATGGCGCAGGCTTGTGTGGAAGAGGGCTATGTGCTGAGCTTTTCGGGAACTGTGAGTTTCAAGAATGCGCATGAATTGCGCGAAGCGGCGAAAATCGTTCCGGATGAGCTGATTCTGGTCGAAACGGACGCGCCTTTCTTGACACCGCATCCGTTCCGCGGCGCACCCAACGAGTCGTACATGTTGCCGTACACCCTGCGCGCGCTCGCTGAACTGCGAGAACAGGATCCGGTGCAACTCGCCAAGATCACTACAGCGAACGCCCGGCGTGTCTACGGGATATGACAACTCTCGTAGCTCTCAGGGCTTCGCCCTGAAACCCAAAACGCCACAATCAGAACGTTTCTCGCAGAATTTGTGCGGGCCGCCCGAGTTGGCGTCCTGTGGCGTCGGTCACTATCATCACGGACGATCGTGATTCACCTGCGGTTCGATATCGGGTCGTAATTCTCGAATCTGCTGTTCGGCGTGGATCGGTTGTGAATTCCAGACCCCCTCGTTATCGTACTGTGACCATGCCGGGATTTCCGATGCACGCTCTGGCGAAGATCAACTCGTCGCGATCGCCGCTCCTGTACGGCGCCATCGCGGCGATGCTCGTCACGCTCATCGCCGGTGCCGGCCTGGCCATCATGAGCAAGAAACAGGTCGTCCTGGTGGTCGACGGCGCCAGGATCTCCGAGAGCACCATGCGCGGGGATGTCCGCGGAGCGCTGAAAGACGCTGGTTACAAGGTCGATTCGCGCGATGACGTATCCCCTTCGGCCGGTTCGCATATCGCGGACGGCGCCACCATCACGCTGAACCGGGCCCGCCAGGTCAACCTCATCGTGGACGGCCGGCCCTCCACGGCCTGGACCACCGCGCTCACCGTCGCCGAGGCCATCGTGCAGTTGAAACTGCCCGGGGATGTGTTCACTTCACCCTCGCGCCCGACCCCGCTACCCCTCGAGGGCGCGCAGCTGCTGGTCACCAACCCGCGCACGGTGCAGTTCTCCGACAACGGTGAAGCGCTCTCCCTGGTGCGGCTGGCCGCGCCGACCGTCGGCGAGTTGCTCGATGTGCAGGGCGTTCCGCTGAAGGATCAGGACTTCGTGGACCCGCCCTCGAACACGCCGCTCACGGACGGGATGAAGATCACCGTCACGCGCAAGAAGGTCCAGAACCGCACCGAACGCGTGCCACTCGACCCGCCGGAGAACGTGATTCAGGACGTGACGCTCAATATGAGCCGCACCGTCGTCGAGGACCCCGGCACCGCCGGCGTGCAGGACGTCACCTTCGCGGTCTCGTTCATCAACGGTCAAGAGGCGGGCAAGGATCCGATCCACTCCACCGTGATCGTCCCCGCCACCCCCAAGACCATCCGCAAGGGCGCCAAGCCCGGCACCGAAGTGCCCGACGTGCGCGACGGCACCACCTGGGACGCCCTCGCCAGTTGCGAGTCCGGTGGCAACTGGGGCATCAATACCGGCAACGGCTACTTCGGCGGCATCCAATTCGACCAGGGCACCTGGGAACGCCAGGGCGGCCTGCGCTACGCCCCGCGCGCGGATCTCGCGACCCGCGAAGAGCAGATCGCCATCGCCGAGGTGACGCGCTCCCGCCAGGGCTGGGGCGCCTGGCCGGCCTGCACCTCGCGGCTCGGGATCAGTTAGAACCTCGGTAATGCGGTGTGCCCCCGATTGCCCGGAGGCACAGCCGGTCACATCAGGGCGCCGCCGTCGACGCGGAGTTCCGTGCCGGTCATGTAGCGGCCGTCGTCGGAGGCGGCCATGGCGACGACGCCGGCGATGTCCTCGGGCTTGCCGAGTGCGCCGCCCTCGATCCAGCCGGGCAGGCGGGCCATCAGGGTCCAGTCGGCGTCGGCGGGGAGTTCCAGGCCGGAGGTGATGCCGGTGCTGATGCCGCCGGGCACGATATTGACCGCGCGCAGGCCCTTCTTCACGTATTCGAGGGCGATCGAGTGGGTGAGGGCGTTCACGCCGGCCTTGGAGGCGGAGTACGCGGCCATGTAGGGGTTGGACCCGAAAGCCGAAGTGGAGGAGAAGTTCACGATCACGCCGTGCCCGGAATCGATCAGGTGCGGCAGGCCCGACTGGATCATCAGGAAGGTGCCGGTGAGATTGACGCCGATGACCTTGTTCCAGTCCTCGAACGGCATTTCGTGGGTGTGGGCGGCGCGCAGGATGCCCGCGGCGTTCACGAGAACGTCCAGCCCGCCGAGGAATTCGATGGCGTCGGACACGGTGGCGCGCACGGATTCCGGATTCGCGATGTCGACCGTGAGGGTGCGCAGCCGGTCGCGCTGATCGGCGGGGACGGCGTCGACCGTGGCGGCCAGACCGCTCTCGCTGATGTCCGCGGCGACCAGCCGGGCTCCCTCTTCGAGCAGGCGGAGGGCCACGCCCTGCCCGATGCCCGACCCTGCTCCGGTGACCAGTACTCGACGTCCGTCGTATCTGCGCAACATGGCGCGAAACTAGAACAAGTTATCAGAGGCGTCAATGGGGAGTCCCACCGCATCCGGTCAGCTAATTGCCAGAGCTTTCTCATACTGGTCGCCCGCTCGAGTCGATAGGCTCGGCCCCGCACAGTCGAAAACGGTCGGGAACCCTGATGGAGGATCAATGCGGTTGTTGGGTTGGCGGACGCGGATATTCACCGCGGCCGTAGCGTCGGCGGGAGCACTGCTCGTCATTCCCGGAACTCCAGCGCAAGCCGACCCGGCGGGCACCCTGATCGGCACCACCGCGAAACCCGACGGCTTCCGCGGCATGAACAACGGTTTCGCCGTCGACTACTGGACCACCCGCTCCAACGGTGAACAGGTGAAAGCCAGCGGCGCCCTGTTCGTTCCGCAGGGCACGCCCCCGCCGGGCGGCTGGCCGATCATGGCCTACGACCACGGCACCTCCGGTATGGGCCCCGGCTGCGGCGGCCAATCCGAGACCGATGTCTTCAGCCGCCCCGGCGAAGACCATGTGCTGCAGTACTTCCTGAACAAGGGCTTCGCCGTGGTCGCCCCCGACTACCTGGGCCTCGGCCACTTCGACACCGGGCCGCACCCCTACCTGGAGATCCGCACCGAGGCGACCGCCACCATCGACCTGGTCAAGGCCGCCCGCCAGGCGCGGCCCGACCTGTCGCGCACCTGGGCCGTCACCGGCTTCTCCCAGGGCGGTCATGCGGCCTTGGGCACGGCCAACTTCCAGCAGGATCTGGCTCCTGATCTGGACTTCCGGGGTGTGATCGCGGTCGATCCCGCCTCCGATATCGAGAAGGTCGCGCCGGTCGTCGGTCCGTATGTGCCGGCGGTGCCGGGGCAGGCGGGCGCCGGGATGAACGGGTTCGTGGTCAGCATGCTGGCCGGGCTGCGCGCCACCCATCCGGAGGCCGATGTCGACGGTCACCTCAGCCCGCTCGGGCGGCAGCTGCTGGACAAGACCCAGAGCCTCTGCTTCCCCGACATCATGAAGCAGGTCGACGGTGTCTCCATCGGCGACATGCTGTCGAAGCCGCTGAACGACGCGCCCTTCCGGAATGCGGTCGACCAGTACATGACCGTGCCGGTCAGCGGTTACCACGAGCCGATCCTGTTGCTGCTCAATACGAATGACACCACGGTCCCGTCCCCGCTGCATGCCGCCCTGGCCGCGCAGCTGGCCGCCAATGGTCAGGATTTCCAGACCGTGGTGGGTACCGGTACGCATACTCAGGTGAATCCGCAGATGTGGGATGCCATCGGCAAATTCAGTGATCGGATCCTGTCCACGCCGACCGTGTCGTAGCTCACCGCAATTCCCTGGCAAATAAAGATGCCGTTCGGTCGATAGAATCCGTCAATGCGACCGAACGGCATCTTTGCTACCCAGCTCGCGATCACCCTCAGCGCCACCGCCGCGCTGTTCGTCCTCCCCGAGAGCCCGGTCCACGCCGCACCCACCGGCGTGCTGATCTCGGCCACCGCACAGCCCGACGGCTGGCACGACCAGACCGGTGGGTCGCTCGTGGAGTACTGGTCCACCCGCTCCAACGGGGAACCCGTGCGCGAGAGCGGTGCGCTGTTCGTCCCGCAGGGCACGCCCCCGCCCGGCGGCTGGCCGATCATGGCCTGGGACCACGGCACCACCGGACTCGGCGCCGGCTGCGGCGGCCAATCCCAGCCGGAGATCGGCCCCCAGCCCGAATACCGGGCCATGGAGAACGAGGTCATGCGGTACTTCCTGAGCCGCGGAATCGCCGTCGCCGCACCGGATTACCTCGGCCTCGGCCTCGACGACACCGGGCCGCACCCGTACCTGGAACTCCGCACCGAAGCCACATCCACCCTCGACATGGTGCGCGCCGCCCGCGAAGCCGAACCGGCCTTGTCCCGCACCTGGGCCGTCACCGGCGAATCCCAAGGCGGCCAGGCCGCCTTGGGCACGGCGCACTGGCAGGTCGGCGCCGCACCCGAGCTCGACTTCCGCGGCACCATCGCCGTCGACCCGGAATCCGATGTCGAGAAGGTGCTGCCCCCGGTCGCCGGTCCCTGGCTGCCGGCTCTGCCCGGCAGCGCGGGCGCCGACGTCGGCGGGTTCTTCACCAGCATCCTGGCCGGACTGCGCGCCGCACGGCCCGACGCACAGGTCGACAGCTACCTCACCGACCAGGGACGGCAGGTCCTCGACCGCATCGGCACCCTGTGCCTGCCGGAGATCAAGGACATCGTCAGCAAGGTCGCCCTCGGCGATATGCTTGCCCGGCCGCTGTCCGAGGGACCGCTGCCCGGGGTGCTGAGCGACTACCTGACCGTCCCCACCAGCGGCTACAACGCACCGATCCTGTTGCTGCTCAATGCCACCGACACCACCGTGCCCTCGCCGCTGCACGCCGCCCTGGTCGCGCAGTTCGCCGCCAATGGCGTCGACTTCCGGGCCATCCCGGGCCTGGGCGAGCACGTCGTGCTCAACGAGGCGATGTGGGCGGGCATCGCGCAGTTCACCGATCGGTTCCTGGCCACCCCGACCGTGCGGTGACCGGGGTGTCGGCCGGGTCTCAGCGGGCAGGTTGATAGGTTTCGCAGAATGTCCGAAACCGATGTCGCCGGTCGTGGGAAAGCCGCCCTGCTGGGCCCGGCCGAAGTGCGTGAGCTCGCCGAACGATTCGGCATCCGCCCGACCAAACAGCTCGGACAGAACTTCGTGCACGACGCCAACACCATGCGGCGGATCGTCGCCACCGCGGGCGTGGGCCGAGACGATGTGGTCCTCGAGGTCGGGCCCGGGCTGGGTTCGCTGACCCTCGCGCTGCTGGACGTGGTGGACAAGGTCGTCGCCGTCGAAATCGATCCGAGCCTGGCCGGGCATCTGCCGGAGACCGTCGCGGACCGCGCCCCCGAACTCGCCGGACGGCTGAGCGTGGTCGGCATGGACGCCATGAAGGTCACCCGCGCCGACCTCCCCGCCCAGCCCACCGCACTGGTCGCCAACCTGCCCTACAACGTGGCGGTCCCGGTCCTGCTGAGCCTCATGGCCGAATTGCCCACCATCCGAACCGCTCTGGTGATGGTGCAGCTGGAAGTCGCCGACCGCCTGGCCGCCGAACCCGGCGGCCGCATCTACGGCGTCCCCAGCGTGAAGGCCGGCTTCTTCGGCCCGGTCCGCCGCGCGGGGACCGTCGGCCGCCAGATCTTCTGGCCCGTACCGCAGGTCGAGTCCGGCCTGGTGCGCATCGATCGCTTCGCCGAATCCCCGTGGCCGCAGGACATCGAGTTCCGGCAGCGTGTCTGGGCGGTCGTCGACGCCGCATTCGCCCAGCGCCGCAAGACCTTACGGGCAGCCCTCAGCGGCTGGGCCGGGTCACCGGCCGAAGCCGAACGCCGCCTGGTGGCAGCGGGCATCGCGCCGACCGCCCGCGGTGAAACCCTCGATACCGCCGCCTTCGTCCGCCTCGCCCAACAGAATTGAGCGGGGCGCGACGGGATCGAGTCGCCCTGTAGGACAGGGCGACTCGGATGAATCGCGTGTCAGGAGACCTTCAGGCCCTGGATGATCGTGGCGGCGTCCGCGCCGTCGTGATCGTCGCGGATGGTGACGGTCAGCTGCACCAGGAACTGGTCCGCGCCGTGCGTCACGATGGTGTAGCGGTTGTAGGCCCAGAGGGTCTGGGGCGCGACCACGTAGGTGCCGGTGATGCCGGCCGACGGGAAGCCCTGGAAGTCCTCGTCGTCGGTGCCCTGGTCGGTCCACTCGGGCAGCCGCCGCGCATCGGTGAACGCGCAGGTCAGCAGCCCGCGCGGGTCCACCGTCTGCGAGAACTTCGCCACCAGCAGTACCGCATTGTCGGCCCACCCGTCCGCGGGCGGGGTCGTCCACACGCCGTACGAGCCTGGGAACATGCCGGGCGGCACCTGCTGCCAGCCCGCGGGGACGGCGATCGAAACCTCCGGAGCCCCGGCCGAACCCGGCTCCACCGGCTCGACCTGCACGCCCTGCGCGATCAGGTACTCGGGAATGCTCGGCGCACCATCAGTGCTGGTCATGAACTCTCCTCCTCAAGGTTTCGTGACAGCCGGGAGAACCCTACGCGGGCCGGGCAACGGCATGGCGAAAGGGCCGCCCGGATCACACGATCCGGACGGCCCTATGACTGCCGCGCAGCGCGTCCTCAACCCTCGAACCGGCGCAGCCGCAGGCTGTTGCTGACCACGAAGACGCTGGACAGCGCCATGGCGGCCCCCGCGAGCATCGGGTTCAGCAGGCCCGCCGCGGCCAGCGGAATGGCCGCCACGTTGTAGCCGAAGGCCCAGAACAGATTGCCCTTGATGGTGCGCAGGGTGGCGCGGGACAACCGGATCGAGGTGGGCACCGATCGCAGATCGTCACGCACCAGCGTGATGTCCGCGGCCTGGATGGCCACATCGGTGCCGGCGCCCATGGCCAGCCCCAGATCCGCCTGGGCCAGTGCGGCAGCGTCATTGACGCCATCGCCCACCATGGCCACCACCTTGCCCCGATCCTGCAGCTGCTTCACCACATCCAGCTTGTCGCTGGGCAGCACCTCGGCGATCACCTCGTCGATGCCGACCGCGTCCGCGACGGTGCGGGCGGTGGCGGCATTGTCGCCGGTGAGCAGCACGGGGGTGAGGCCGAGCGCCCGCATCTCTGAGATCGCCCGGGCGCTGGTGGGTTTGACCGCGTCGGCGATCACCAGCACGCCCCGCGCGACCCCGTCCCAGGCCACCACGATCGCCGTCTGCCCGGCGCGTTCCGCCCGGATCTTGGCCTCCGCCAAGGACTCCGGCAGCGTGATGGACCAGTCCTCCAGCAGCTCGGTGCGCCCGATGACGACCGCCCGCTGACCCACCAGGCCCTGGACGCCCTTACCGCCGTGGCTGACGAACTGTTCGACCCGCTCGACGGGCAGTTCGCGCTGGTGCGCGACCGCCACCACGGCCTTGGCGACCGGATGTTCGGAGCCGTGCTCGACCGCGGCCGCCACCGTGAGCAGTTCGTCGGCGTCCACGCCGTCGGCCGGAATCGTCTCCGCGAGGGTCATGCGGCCGGTGGTGACGGTGCCGGTCTTGTCCAGCACCACGGTGTCGATCCGGCGGGTCGACTCCAGTACCTGCGGGCCCTTGATCAGGATGCCCAGCTGCGCCCCGCGGCCGGTGCCGACCAGTAGCGCGGTGGGCGTGGCCAAGCCGAGCGCGCACGGGCAGGCGATGATCAGCACGGCCACCGCCGCACCGAACGCGGTCGAGGCCGCCGCCCCGGTGCCGAGCCAGAAGCCCAGCGCCGCAACCGAGATCGCGATCACGATCGGCACGAATACGCCCGCGACCCGATCCGCCAGCCGTTGCACCGGCGCCTTACCGTTCTGTGCCTCCTCGACCAGCGCCGCCATCTGCGCCAGCTGGGTATCCGAGCCGACCCGGGTGGCGCGCACGGTCAGCAGGCCGCCCGCATTCACGGTCGCGCCCACCACCTGATCGCCGGGGGACACCTCGACCGGCACCGATTCACCGGTCAGCATGCTCATATCGAGCGCCGAACTACCGTGCGTCACCACACCGTCGGTGGCGATCTTCTCGCCGGGCCGCACCAGGAATCGGTCACCCACCCGCAGCTCGCCCACGGGGATGCGGGATTCGACGCCGTCACGCAGCACCGAGACATCCTTGGCGCCCAGTTCCAGCAGGGCGCGCAGGGCCGAACCGGCCTTCTCCTTCGAACGGGTCTCGAAGTAGCGGCCCGCCAGGATCGCCGTGATCAGTGTGGCCGCCACCTCGAAATACAGTGCCGAGGAGGAGTTTCCGCGTTCGATGGCGAAGCTGAACGGATGCTTCATGCCCGGCATGCCGGCATCGCCGAAGAACAGCGCGTACACCGACCAGGCGAAGGCGGCGAGGGAGCCCAGTGAGATGAGGGTGTCCATGGTCGCCGCGCCGTGCCGGGCATTGATCCACGCGGCCCGGTGGAACTGCGCGCCGCCCCACACCACGATGGGTGCGGTCAGCGTCAGCGACAGCCACTGCCAATTGGTGAACTGCAGCGCGGGAATCATGCCCATGGCGATCACCGGCACGGCCAGCGACAGCGTCACCAGCAGCCGTTGCCGCAGCTGTTGCGCGGCCGAGGGCGCCGAATGCTCGCCGGAGTCGGCGGTTTTCACCGGCTCCGGGTCGTGCACGGTGGCGGTGTAGCCGGTGTCGATCACCTTGGCGATGAGCTCGTCGGGCGTCACCGACTCGGCGAAGTGCACCTTCGCCTTCTCGGTGGCGTAGTTGACGGTGGCGGTGACGCCGTCCATCCGGTTGAGCTTCTTCTCGATCCGCGAGGCGCAGGAGGCGCAGGTCATGCCACCGATATCGAGCTCTATGGAACGCTCCGGTGCGGGTGCGCTCATGTCAGTGACCTCCTCCGTGCCGCGCGGGCGCATCCGGCATGGATGCGGCGGTTGATGTTTCGTTCGTGAACTCGGCGGTGTGCACCGTACCGTCGTGCTGGAAGTCCAGGTAGAGGCGGTATTCCCCGGTGCTGGGGGCTTCTGCGTGGAAGGCTATGTCGGGTCCTGGGACCGTCGAGCCGACCTCGCCTTGCGGGTGTACGTGCAGATAGGCCAGATCGTTCGCGCGCAACGCGACCAGGTGGCCGTAGGCGCCCAGGTAGGGCTGCAGATCGTTGACCGATCGGCCGTCTCGGGTGACGGTGAACTTCAATTCGCTACCGGCGGTGGACAAGTCGCCGGTCAGAGTTACCTGGTAGCCGTCGACCAGAGCGGTCTTCGAGGCGGGCGGCAGCGGGGTGTCGGCGGTCTTGCCCGCGACATTCACGGTCCGGCTGAGGACCAGTTCGCCGGGGCCGCCGGCGGGGGAGAAGTCGGTGAAGATCCGATAGGTGCCGGGTTCGGCCCACGTCCAGTCGATGGACCAGGTGCCGTCGGCGTTCAGTTGCGGGTGGACGTGGCGGTAGTTCGTGGTGTCCGAGCGGACCACGATCAGGTGCAGGTCCTTTTCGTGCAGGCTGTTGTACCGGCTGACGGTGCCCTGCGGTCCGGTGATCCGGAAGCGCAGTGCGCCTTGCCGATTCGGTTCGGCGGGGGCGGTGAGGTCGGTCAGGGTGTAGCCGGAGAGGCTGTCCTGGAGGCCGGCGGGCCGGTCCGGGGCGGTCGTCGCGGAGGCCGGCTCGGCCGGCGTGCCCAGTAGGGCGCCGAGGCCGAGCGCGGCTCCGAACAAGACGACCAGTCCGCCACCGAAGGCGGCGAACCTGCGTCGATCGTTCACTTAGACCGCCACCTCGTAGCCCGCCTCGTCGACGGCCGCCACCACATCGGACTCCGCGAGCGGAGCGGCCGATTCGACCTTGACCAGTCCGGTGGCGAGATCCACGTCGACATCGGTGACGCCGTCGATCTTGCCGATCTCCTTCTGGACCGATCCGACGCAGTGGCCGCAGGTCATCCCGGTGACGGTGTAGGTGCTGGTGGCCATTGTTCGACTCCTTCGATTGCGCTTCATACGGTGAGGGGGTATCCCCGGCACGTGTTCGAACATACCCCCCATGGGTACCCGGCGCAAGCGCGGAATCAGGCCGTCCAGGCGCGCAATGCCAAGTCCGCGACTTTCTCCAGTTCAGCCCGGGTCGCACCGTCCTGCGAAGACTGTGACATGCCCTGCAGGACGGCACCGAAGTAGCGGGCCAGGCCCGGCGCGTCGGTCTCCGCGGGCAGGATTCCCGCCGTCACATCCGCGCGGATGGCCGCCTCGAAGGCCTCGACGTTCGCCTTGCGCAGCGTCGCCAGTAATTGCACGACAGCGGAATTGCCGGTGTTCACCGCGGCGCTGATCACCATGCAGCCGGGCGGGCGGCCGGGCAGGGTGTACTCGCGCGCGGCCTCGTGCAGGGTGCGCGTGATGGCTTCGCGGGCGGTCGGTTCCTCGGCCAGGGCCGTCGCGGCGAAACCGCCGTAGCGCAGGCCGTAGGTCTCGACGGCCTCGTTGAAGAGCTGCACCTTGTCGCCGAAGGCGGCGTACAGGCTCGGGGCGCCGATGCCGAGCTCCTTGGTGAGGTCGCTGATCGAGGTGGCCTCGAAGCCGCGATCCCAGAACAGGCGTAAGGCCTTGTCCAGTGCGGATTCTCGATCGAAGGAGCGGGGGCGGCCCCGCGCTGCTGTGGCCATGCCAGGCATTTTATAGCGATCACTATTTAATGTGCTACGGTCCCATTCTGTAACGATCGTTAGAGAAAGGGGAGAGCGTCGTGGGCGCACTCACTGGCAAGACGGCACTGGTCACCGGCAGCGCACGGGGCATCGGACGCGCCATCGCGGAACGACTCGGACGCGACGGGGCACGCGTCGCGGTGCACTACAACGGAAATGCCACGGCTGCAAAGGAAACCGTCGCAGCGATCGAGGCCGCGGGCGGCGCGGCCTTCGCCATCCAGGCACCCCTCGGCGTCCCCGGTGACGCCGAGGCCCTCTGGACGGCCTTCGACGCCCACGCCGACGGCCTCGACATCCTCGTCAACAACGCCGGCACCGACGGCATCCGGGAACCCATCGGGGGTACCGACGAGGAGGCCTTCGACCGCGTCTTCGCCGTCAACACCAAGGCCCCCTTCTTCGTCACCAAACTCGGCCTCGACCGCCTCCGCGACGGCGGCCGCATCATCAACGTCTCCACCGGCCTCACCCGCGGCGCCCACATGCCGGAGTTGATCGCCTACACCATGACCAAGGGCGCGATCGACTCCCTCACCAGCGTCCTCGCCAAGGGTGTCGGCTCCCGCGGCATCACCGTCAACGCGGTAGCCCCCGGCGTGGTCGACACCGACATGAACGCCGACTGGCTCCGCAACGACGAAGCCCGGGCCGCGGTAAGCAACCTCTCCCCCCTGAATCGCGTGGGCCACCCCACCGACATCGCGGACATCGTCGCCTTCCTCGCCTCCGACGACGCCCGCTGGATCACCGGCCAATGGATCGACGCCACAGGCGGTGCCTTGCTCTGACGCCCGTTAGGCTGGGCGCCGTGCTGTCAGTTGTGCCCAGTCCCGTCGTCGTGCGCGCGCCGTCCAAGGTGAACCTGCACCTCGGGGTGGGCGATCTCCGTGAGGACGGGTATCACGACCTCACCACCGTTTTCCAGGCGCTGTCGCTCAGCGACGATGTGCAGCTCTCGCCGGCCACCTCGCTCACGGTGAAGGTGACCGGCGAGAGCGCCGACCAGGTGCCCACCGACCGCACCAACCTGGTGTGGCGCGCGGCCGTGCGACTGGGCGAGGTCGCGGGCAAGCCACCGCTGCTGGATATCGCCATTGCCAAGGGGATTCCGGTGGCGGGCGGCATGGCCGGTGGCAGCGCCGACTGCGCCGCCACCCTGGTCGGCCTGAACGACCTGTGGGAACTCGGCCTGGGCCGCGCCGAATTGTCCGATATCGCAGCCGAACTCGGCAGCGACGTCCCCTTCGCCCTGCACGGCGGCACCGCCCTCGGCCGCGGCCGCGGCGAGAAGCTGCTTCCGGTGTTGTCCCGCAACACCTTCCACTGGGTACTCGCCCTGGCCAAGGGTGGCCTCTCCACCCCGGACGTCTTCCGCGAACTGGATCGCCTCCGCGAGGCCGGCGACCCGCCCCGCCTCGGTAACCCCGAAGACCTGCTGCAGGCCCTCGCCTCCGGCGCCCCCGCCCAACTCGCTCCGCTGCTCGGCAACGACCTCCAGGCGGCGGCCCTCTCCCTGAAACCCGAACTGCGCCGCACCCTCCGGGCCGGAGTCGGCGCCGGCGCCCTGGCCGGCATGGTCTCCGGCTCCGGCCCCACCTGCGCCTTCCTCTGCGACAGTGAGGAATCCGCGGTCGCGGTCGCCGCCGAACTCTCCGGCGCCGGCGTCTGCCGCAGCGTCCGCACCGCCTACGGCCCGGTCCCCGGCGCCCGCGTCATCAGCGACACCCCGGACGCGATCAAGCGCTGAGCACCGGCAGAGCCTGACCGTCGCCGTGTCGATTGTCCTGGGGCATCGGCGTTTCGGCCGGCCCGGCGCAACCGGCGCGCGGCCGCTGTGCAGCGGCCAGGCGCGGTCGTGCCGGGCTGAATCCCGATCAGAGCAGGGCGTCGGCGAAGCGGTCCACCTGGCCGGGGTCGGTGCCGTAGCAGTAGAACATGACTTCGTCGGCGCCGAGATCCTCGAATTGTTTTATGGCGGTGCGCATCTCGTCGACGGTGGTGAGCATGCCCGCCGCCATCCGGTCGGCGCGGCCGCTGAATTCGTAGTACTCGAGAATGGAGGCGCGGGCCTGATCCACCAGGGGTTGCGGACCGAGGACGGCGTTGACCTGAGCGACGATGCGTGGTGAGCCGGGGCGGCCGTGGTCGGTCCAGGAGCGGCGGGCCAGGTCGAACAGGTTGCCGGCCCAGTCGGGTGCGGCGGCCGCGAGCAGGCCGCCACCCCAGCGGCCGACCCGGTCG
This sequence comes from Nocardia sp. NPDC088792, assembly GCF_044750615.1. Taxonomy (NCBI): domain Bacteria; kingdom Bacillati; phylum Actinomycetota; class Actinomycetes; order Mycobacteriales; family Nocardiaceae; genus Nocardia; species Nocardia sp. NPDC088792. The sequence continues at coordinate 1,319,564 of NZ_JBIVKC010000002.1, read as the reverse complement.
ATGGCCGCGGGCTGGAAGCCGCCGAACAGCAGTTCGGGGCCTGCGGGCGCGAGGGGGGAGGGGCCGATCGGGCCGCAGGTGTCGCTGAACGGCGCACCGGACCAGAGGTTGCGCATGATCGTCATCTGCTCGTCGAGGCGGCGACCGCGGGTGCGGATATCGGTGCCGGTGGCCTCGTGATCATCCTCGCGCCCGCCGACGCCGAGACCGAGCACGAAACGGCCGCCGGACAGCCGGTCCAGGGTGGCGGCCTGCTTGGCGAGCAGGGCCGGATCACGCAGGGGTGCGAGCAGCACCTCGGTCTGCAACCGGATCCGGGACGTAGCGCCCGCGAGCACGGCGAGCGTGACCAGCGGTTCGGGATTGTGGAAGACCAGCCGGTCGAGCAGACCGAGGGTGGAGAACCCGGCCGCGTCCGCGCGGCGGGCCCAATCGGGCAGAACAGCAGGATCGGCAATGGGAAGGCCGAGGCCGATGTGCATGGAATCCTCCATGGAAGTGGGTGTGCATGATCACGTCGCCCACTCCTCACCTCATGGACAGAGGCTGGGCTCCCTCACTGCGACAGTACTTCTGGAGAGCCGATCGGATTGCCGCCCACCTTACGACGTCCGCCGGAAAATTCGCAAGACGCGCATCGGTAGGCTTGCCCGGGGTAAAGCATCTACGACAGAGGACCAATGGCCAACCTGATCAACCTCGAAGCGGTCACCAAGAGCTTCGGCATCACACCGCTGCTCGACAACGTCTCACTCGGCGTGCAGGAGGGTGAGCGGATCGGGGTGGTCGGTTTGAACGGTGGCGGCAAAACCACCTTGCTGGAGGTGCTGACCGGTCTCGAGCCCCCTGACACCGGGCGCGTCTCGCGGCGTGGCGATCTGCGGATGGCCGTGGTCACCCAGCGCGGTGTGCTGCCCGAGGGCGCCACCGTCGGCGAGGTCGTGCTGGCCGGTCTGGCCGAGGATCAGCGCACCGACGGCGTCGCCGAACACGAGTGGGCCGCCAACACCCGCATCCGCAATGTGGTCGAGGGCATCGGCATCGCCGACCTCGGCCTGGACACCCCCGTCGCCAACCTCTCCGGTGGCGAACGCCGCCGCACCGCGCTGGCCGCCGCCCTGGTGCGCGACCTGGACCTGCTGGTGCTGGACGAGCCCACCAACCACCTCGACGTCGAGGGCGTGCAGTGGCTGGCCGAGCATCTGCTCTCCCGCCGCAGCGCCCTCGTGGTCGTCACCCACGACCGCTGGTTCCTCGACACCGTGGCCACCCGCACCTGGGAGGTGCAGGGCGGCGGCGTCGAAACCTACGAAGGCGGTTACAACGACTGGATTTTCGCGCGCGCCGAACGGGTCCGGCAGGCCGACGCCAGCGAACAGCGCCGGCAGAACCTGGCCCGCAAGGAACTGGCCTGGCTGCGCCGCGGCGCGCCCGCCCGGACCTCCAAGCCGCGTTACCGCATCGAGGCCGCCGAGGCCCTGATCGCCAATGTGCCGCAGCCGCGCGACTCCGTGGAGCTGGCCTCCTTCGCGCGAAAGCGCCTGGGCCGTGTGGTGATCGAACTCGAGGACATCACCCTCGCCACCCCGGACGGCCGGGCACTGGTGCAGGACCTGACCTGGCGGCTCGCACCCGGCGAGCGCGTGGGCCTGGTCGGTGTGAACGGATCCGGCAAGACCACGCTGCTGCGCGCGCTCGCGGGCGACGGCGAATTGAAGTCGGGCAAGCGGATTCAAGGCCAGACCGTGAAGATCGGGTGGCTGCGGCAGGAACTCGACGATCTGCCGCTGAACATGCGCGTGCTGGAAGCGGTTCAGGACGTGGCGCAGCGAACCATGCTGGGCGACAAGGAGATCTCCGCCGGCCAGCTGGCCGAACGTCTCGGCTTCACCCCCGCCAAGCAGCGCACTCCGGTCGGCGATCTGTCCGGTGGTGAACGCCGCCGCCTGCAGCTGACCCGAATCCTGATGAGCGAGCCCAACGTCCTGCTGCTCGACGAGCCCACCAACGACCTCGATATCGACACCCTGCAGCAGCTGGAGGACATCCTCGACGGCTGGGCCGGCACCATGGTGGTCATCTCCCACGACCGCTACCTGATCGAGCGCATCTGCGACTCCACCTGGGCCCTGTTCGGCGACGGCAAACTCACCAACCTCCCCGGCGGCATCGAGGAGTACCTGCGCAAGCGCGCCGCCCTCCTGGCCGCCAAGACCGCCGCCTCGGCTCCCGCCCCCGCGAGTTCCGCTGCCACGGCCACGGATTCGGCCGCCTACCGCGCCGCCCGCAAGGAATTGGCGCGCCTGGAGCGTGCGCTGGAAAAGCTCACCGAACGCGAGGCGAAACTCCACACCGCTCTCGCCGAGGCCGCCACCGACCCCGACAAACTCGTCACGTTGGGCACGGAACTCAAGCAGGTCCAGTCCGAAAAGGACGCCACCGAAGAGCGCTGGCTCGAACTGGCCGATAACGCCTGAGTTCGAAAAGCGGGTTCTACCCGTGCTGTTCCAGGACCTGAGCGTCCAATAACGGCACGGGTAGGCAGGTCCGGACGAAACCCGCACCGAACGAAGTCAATTCGATGGTGCGGTAGAAGACCTTGGTGCCGAACGCGGTGCGCTTCAGCATGCGCCGAACCTCCGGCAATGCTTCCAGCAGCTGGTACCGGTTGGGATTGCCCAGCTGCTCGCGCGTGACATCGATCAGGCCGAGCCGGTCCAGATTGACCAGGTACTCGCTCACCCGATTCGGGTAGCGCAGCGCCGCGTCATCGCCGAGCAGGCAGAAATCCCCACTGTGAGAACGCCGTCCAGTCCGCACCGATACCGAAGGCTGCGGCCCGTCGAGGTACAGATGCCGCACGACGCGCGCCTCATCGGGCGCGAGCTCGCTGAGAATCCGCGCATACGCGGTGTAGTGGTGATTGTCGTCCTCGGCATGGATATCGGCCGACCGATGAATCAATTCCGCGCCCCGTGCACGCAGCACGGTCGACGTACATTGCTCCGGCGCCGCCACCTCGGCCACCTCGGGCGCTGGTACCCCCAGCGCGTCGCGGACCGAATTCCGCACCTGCGCACCGGCTTCGGACAGGATCTCGCGCGGCGCCTGCCCGGCGATACTGCCCCGCAACACCACGGCGGTGACGCCGAGCGCGGTGCTCAGGCTCCACGCACTCGCCTCCACCGCTGCCGAGACGGCCACGCGCACAATGCCGGTCGCCGCCCGCACGGGCGCCCCGGCCGACCTGCGCGGATCGACCGCCGCCGGCAGCCCGGCGGGTTCGCGCAAGGCCACCTCGGTGGAGGTTTCCGCGTGATCGTCCTCGCCCGTGCCGGTTTCGGTCATATCCATGTCGTAGCCACTCCTGTTCCGAAGATCAGGAGGTGAGCGTAACCGGCGATGAGACCCAACACGCCGCCATGCACGAACAAAAGCCATTCGTCTTGTTTGATGGCCGATCGCAGCATGTCCACGAACTCGGGAGGCGAGAGCGCCGACATTTGTTTGGCGATGTACTCCTGCACCTGCCGGCCCTGTTGCGCGTTGAATGCCGGGTCCGCGAAGGCGACCGGGGCGAGCGCCATGGCCTCGGAGGTGAAACTGTCCTGCAGCGAGTCGTATTCGCGGCTGCCCAGGGCGAACTTGACCACCGACTTGGCCGGGCCCAGCGCGCGGTCGGCGGCGGGCCGCAGGGTGTCCTCCAGCATCTGCATGGTGCGGTCCGAGCGCGGGCCGTTGAGCAGCTCGTCGCCGATATTGGCGACGGTCATGATCTGCGAGGCCACCATCTCGGCGTAGCCCTCGGTGATCTCGGGCTGCCGCTTGATGAGCAGGCCCTGCCGCCACGGGCACCACCACTTCGGGTACGCCGGCTCGAAGATGAGGTTGATGCCGAACCAGTTGACCACCCAGCCGATGATCACACCGCCCAGCGGCAGCACCACCAGCGGCGACCAGCCGGTCCAGTGCAGCAGCCCGACCAGCACCAGACCCATGGGTGCGCCGAAGTAGAAGCCGAAGTTCTGCATGAACCGCAGTTCCTTGGCGCCGAGCACCTGGAAGACGTTGTTCAGCATCTGCGGGCGCGCCTGGAAGTAACGGATGCACATCTGCTTGACGTCGAGCAGCTGATCGATGTTCGCGCCGAGTTCATCGGTGAGTTCGTGCAGCACCTCGGGGAGTTGCTCGCGCACGCGGGCGTGGACCATCTCGCGGACGCCATTGGGCAGGTTGTACCAAAGCTGCGGATGGTCGCGTTTCAGGATGTCTTCGACAATGTCGCGAATCTGCAGATCCGCAATTTCGACAAAGTGCTCGGCGAGCTTGTCCGGTTCCAACTCGCGATAGAAATCGGCGACGCTCCCGAGTTTCGCGAGTCCTTTGTCCACGGCGATGCTGGCCATCTTGTCGGCCCGCGACGGCACGATCCCCTGCCAGCCGACACGCCCGTCGTACTGCAGCAATGGCAGGACCTGAATCCGTTTGGGAAGCAAGGGAAACACCGCGGAGAGGCCGGGCATCCGGAAGCCGTGGAACTTGATCGGACGGAACAGCATCAGGACGCCGGTCCAGTTAGTGATGTAACCGATCACGCCGGTAAAGAGGGGGATGGTTATAAGTTCGAGCAGGATTGTCGGACGTACCCCGAAGAGACTCTCTAGCACGACACCCTCCTGCCGACCCACACCGGAACCGCCGCCGGCGTCTGGACCCCATCGGCGATTCGGACCTTACTGTCTATTTACGAATCGAGTCCAGCGGTGGAGTGTCTGAGTCGGAGATCTCGGTCACACTGGCCGCTCTCGGGTTCCTTCCTCTCCATAGGACCACGAGAATGACGGGGACCACAGTCGAATCGGACACGGGTCGGGCGTGCGAGCGGGGTAGGGCGCCGGGAGGGGATCGCATGTTGGGCGTCGGGGGCCTCGCGTGAACGAGTAACCTTTCGCATGGTTTGCCGGGTTCGACATGCTCGGCCGTCCGGTGGCGGCAATAATCTGTGGACGATGGGTTCACCTGGCGATATTCGGAGATGACGTGGCAGAGGACAGGACCGGGCGGGACGTGGTCCGTCCGGGTTCGCGCGCCGTGGAACGCAGCTCGGATGCGGAGCAGCGTCAGATCAGTAATGAGGCGCGACTGATCCGCGGCGCGTTCCGGGCGGCCGGCCTGGTGGCCGGCACCGCGGTACGCGGTAGTCAATGGGCCGTCGGCACCAGCTTCGAGATCACCAAGCAACTGACCCAGGCGGCACTGGACGGCGAATCCTCCGCCGATATCGCCGAGCGCACGGGGGCCGCGCTCCGGTCCATCGCGCGCAGCGCACTCGGCGTCACCGAGGGGTCGGTGCGCGAAATCGTCAGCTACGTGCCGACTCCCGTGGGCGCGCCGCAACCCACCCTCACCAATGGACTGCTGCGCTCGGGCACCAACGAGGACCTGCGCCGCCGCGGGGATGCCTTGCTCGCCCGGTCGGCCGACGTCTACTTCACCGAGGACGTGCACCCCGCCTACGACCGGATCCTCGACCAGCTCGCGCCGGACGAGGCGCGGATCCTGCGGTTCATGGCGCAGAACGGGGCGCAGCCCACCGTGGATGTGCGCACCAACCGGCCGCTGGGCATCGGCTCCGAACTGGTTGCGGGCGATCTGACTTCCGTGCCGGAACAGGCCGGCGTGCGGTACCCCGACCGGGCCCGCCACTACCTGATCAACCTCAACCGGCTCGGGCTGACGATGATCTCCGAAGATCCCGTCGTGCTCTCCCGCTACATGGTGCTGGAGGTCCAGCCGGTGGTGGAGCAGGCTCTCAAGAAGGCCGGGCGGGTACCCAAGATCGTCCGAAAGAGCCTGCGCCTGACCGAATTCGGTGAGGACTTCTGCAACACCTGCTTCTCGATCGCCTGATCAACCCATGGTGGCGGTGCCGTCCGTACTCGACGGCTCGGTGCGCGGGGTGTCGGCCGGGTCGCGGGCGATCAGGCCCCAGCGGCTGGAAGTCAGTCTGAGGCTGGGTAGGTCCGATAGCGACAGCACCACCTCGTACGTGCGCTCGTACCCGGTGTGCGCGATGCGCCATTGCCCGTCTTCGCATTTCACGTACTGATCGCTGTAGAAGGCCGCCCCGCGCAGCAGCATATTGTGCCCCGGGATCAGCACCGTATCGGCCAGATACCAGGTTCCGGTCGCGGTATCGCCGGCCACATCGATCTCGGGGTGATCGCAGCGGTGCTCGGTGATGACGTGCGGCCCCAGCGTGTTGCGCATGAAGGCCAGAAACGCGTCGCGCGATTCGAACTGGAGGTACTCGCTGTAGGTGGCGGTGGCCTCCGGAATCATGGTGTCGGCGAACTCGTCCCACGCCTTGGTGTCCAGTGCGCGCAGGTAGCGGAACTTCAGCCGGCTGATCGCCGCGACGGCATCGGAATCCATGCCCTCCACAATCCCATCCGGTATCGGGATCCTTAGGGGATTGGTACGTATTTGTATCGGATCGCTATCAGAACTCTTCATCAGCGAGCCCCGGAGGGCTTCTCCCGGCCGGTCGGCGCGGCCGCGGGCGCCGATAACGACAGTCGTGGCCAATCCGTGACATCACGATGCAACTGCCGATCGTGGCTGGCGACCACGACGGCGGCGCCGGTCGCCCGCAGCGCCTCGGTCAGTTCGTCGACCAGGGCGATGGACAGGTGATTGGTCGGCTCGTCCAGCAGCAGCACATGCGGCCGGGTCGCGAGGGCGCACGCCAGGTCGAGCCTGCGCTGCTGGCCCATCGACAGCTCGCCGATCCGCTTGTTCGCATCGCGGGCCGAGAGCAGGCCCAGCGCCGAGAGCCCGGCCGCTTCGCCCTCGGCGAGCAGGCCCAGCGTCGTCAGTTCCGCGATCTGCTCGGCGAAGACGTCCCGGGCCGTACGGTGCGGCGGTTGTGCCGACTCCTGCCGCAGCAGCCGCACCCGTGCCCGCCGTGCCCGCTGCACCGTGCCGCCGGTGGGGGTCAGCACGCCGGCCAAGGCCGCCAGCAGCGTGGACTTGCCCGCACCATTGCCGCCGGTGACCAGGAGATGATCGCCGGAAGCCACTGCGAGATCGACCGGCCGCGGCAATCGCCGTGCGACAGTCACGTTTTCGGCCCGGACCAGGAGCACGCCCGGGCGGACCGGCAGCTCCGGCATGGTGAACCGCTGCGGCGGAACGGGTGCGGTGAGGCGATGGCGTTCCAGCTCGTCCTGCCGGCGGTGCACCGCGCGGGTCAGCGCCCCCGCCCGGGTGGCGCGCTGATGTTTGGCGGTGCCCTTGTCCGGCCGCCAGCCGGTGACCAGGCGATTCTGTGCCTTCGACAGATCCTGCGCCAGGCGGGCGCGCTCGGCCTGCTGCTCGGCGTATTCGGCTTCCCAGCGCTCGATTTCGGCGCGGCGGCCGTCCCGGTAGCCGGGGTAACCGCCGCCGTAGACGCGCGGGGCGCCGTCCGGTGTCGGATCCAGATCGAGGATCGTCTCGGCGACATCCGTGAGCAGCGCCCGGTCGTGGCTCACGACCACCACGCCGCCCGGATGGACCCGCAGCCGGGCGGTGAGGAAATCCAGTGCACCCCGGTCGAGATGATTGGTCGGCTCGTCCAGTAGCAGGAAATCGTCACCGCCGGCCAGCAATACGGCCAGTCGCACCCGATAGCGTTGTCCCACGGACAGACTCGACAGCGTCCGCGCCCGATCGGTGTGCGCGCCGAGTCCCGCCAGCGCGATATCGATGCGCCGGTCGGCGTCCCAGCCGTCCAGCAGTTGCACCAGATCCAGTGCGGCGCTGTACTCTTCGCCCGCGCCGGGCTGTTCCGCGGCGAGGGCCAGGGTTGCCGTGTCGAGCCGGTGCAGGGCGGCGCGGGTGGCGGCGAGCTGCTCGTCGATGACATCGCCGATGGTGCGGTCGTCGTGGCCGGGCATCTCCTGGGTGGCGAGGGCCAGCGTGCCGACGCGCTGCACGCTGCCCGCGTCCGGCGCGAGCTCACCCGAAAGGACGTGCAGCAGCGTCGATTTGCCGCGCCCGTTCTCGCCGACGATGCCCCAGCGCGAGTTCGGTGTCACCCGCATGTCGACGCCGGTGAGGACCGTGCGGTCGCCGCGCTGCACCTGAATGTTCGAACAGGTCAGTTGTGCCCGCTCACGGGCAGGGTGGGTCCAGATGGTCATGTTTCTTCCTCCGGGCACACGTCATCCGCGACAGCGGGAAAGGGTGTGGTGTGCCGTGACTCGATGAAGGACGCGCTCGGGGCGCGTCAGGGCATCGAGGTATCTCAGAGGAAGAAGGGCAGTAGCACGTCACCGAGGCTAACAAGGGTCCCGGTGACGCGTCGACCCATTTTCGGCTATTCGGCGCCGGCGACCAGTGTTTCGAGGGTCAGGGTCGGGTGTTCCTTCTGGACGTAGGCGAGCTTCCACTTGTCGCCGAACAGGGCCAGCAGCACACCGTCGGTGCGGGTGAACACCTCGACACCACGCTGGCGCGAGAGCTCCGGCGCCGACTCGGCGTCGGTGCGCCGGGCGATCTGGTACGGCAGGTGGTCCATGGTGGTTTCGACGTTGTATTCGCCGATCATGCGGGCGGAGACCACTTCGAACTGCATGGGGCCGACCGCGGCCAGCACGGGCGCGGCGTCGCCGCGGGCGTCATTGCGCAGCACCTGCACCACGCCTTCGGAATCCAGCTGGTCGATGGCCTTGCGGAACTGCTTGTACTTGCCGGCGCTCTGCGCGCGCAGCACCGCGAAGTGCTCGGGGGAGAAGGACGGGATGGGCGGGAATTCCACCTTCTTGTCCACGAACAGGGTGTGGCCGGGGGCCAGCGCGGTCGCGTTGACCAGACCCACCACATCGCCGGGGTAGGCGGTGTCGACGGTGGTGCGTTCGCGGCCGAAGACGGTGAGCGCGTACTTGGTGGCGAACGGGCGGCCGGTCTGTGCGTGCGTCACCACCATGCCGCGCTCGAATTCGCCGGACACGATGCGCATGAAGGCCAGCCGGTCGCGGTGCGCGGTGTCCATACCGGCCTGCACCTTGAAGATGACGGCGCTGAACGGATCACCGGTCCCGCGTTCGCCGCCGTTCACGTCCTTGCGGGCGCGCGGTGCGGGCGCGAGTTCGATCAGCGTCTCCAGGATCTGGCGCACTCCGAAATTCAGCATGGCGGAGGCGTAGATGACCGGGGAGGTCTGCCCGGCCAGGAACATCTCCTGATCGTGGTCCTGCCCGGCCGCGGAGAGCAGTTCGCTCTCCTCGGCGGCGGTCTCCCACACATCGGTCTCGCGTTCGGCGGCCTGCTCGGGGGTGTAGTGCTCTTCGGGGGCGATGGTCGCGCCGCCGGCGGTGCGGGTGAAGTGGATGTACTCGGTGGCCGCGCCCTCTTCGCCGCGGCGTAACAGGCCGCGGAAGTCACCGGCGATGCCGACCGGCAGGAACAGCGGGGTCGGGGTGAGGCCGATGCGCTCGAGGATCTCGTCCAGCAGTTCCAGCGGCGCGCGGCCCGGCCGGTCCCACTTGTTGATGACGGTGATCACCGGAATGCCGCGGTCGCGTGCGACCTGAAAGAGCTTGAGCGTCTGCGGTTCCAGGCCCTTGGCGGCATCGATGAGCATGACCGCCGCGTCGACCGCGGTGAGCACCCGGTAGGTGTCCTCCGAGAAGTCGGAGTGACCGGGCGTATCCACCAGGTTGATGACGCAGTCCCCGTACTCGAACTGCAGCGCGGTCGAACTGACCGAGATACCGCGCGCCTTCTCCATCTCCATCCAGTCGGAGACGGTCGACTTGCGCCCGGCCTTGCCGTGGATCGCGCCCGCCTCCGAGATGACCTTGGCGTGCAGCGCCAGCGCCTCGGTGAGCGTCGATTTACCCGCGTCCGGATGCGAGATCACCGCGAAGGTGCGCCGCCGCGCCACCTGATCGGCCAGCCGCCCGGTGCTGGGTGCGGTGGTCGCATCGGTGTTCGGCGAACTCACGGGGGACTCCTTTTGCGCAGACGATGGCAGCCGTTCCAGGGTACTGGTCGGCTCGGCCGGTCAGCGCGCGAGGCCGGGGAGATCGATCTCGATGGTGAGAGGGACGGTGACGGTCAGGGTGCCACGGTGTACCCCGGTGGGTACGTAGAAGCGCGTGGTGTCGTCGAGCTCGTACGAGTGAATCGCCGGTTTGCCGTTCTCGTCCTCGACGCGCCAGTAGTGCGGGATGCCGGCACGTGCGTACTTGAACGGTTTCGTCTCGCGGTCGCGCTCCATCGACTCGTCGGAGACCACCTCGACGAGGAGGAGCACTTGCTCCGGCAGGAACTGGGTGCGATCGGGGTCGTACGGAACGTTGGCGATGAGCACGTCCGGCTCGGGCCGGCTGGTCTTGCTCAGCCGCACGGTCATCTGTGCCTCGACGGTATGCCCCTCCGGCACTTGCCCTTCCAATGCCGCGGTGAGCCGCCGGATCACCCGGTCGTGCCACGACCGTTGCGGAGACATCATGAAGATCAGCGCTCCATCGATCAGTTCGGTGTGGCGGGGCAGTTCGGGAATGCGATCCAGGTCGTCCGCTTCCCAGCCGGTAGGCCGCGGCGGGTACATCCATGCCGGTAGCGTTGCGGTCATCTGGCGTCCGTTCCTGACTGGCTGCTGCAGTGGTCTCCTGGACTCAGCCTAACGGTCGACACGGTCCGCAAGCTCGGGTAGAAGTGGTCCGGAATCGATCCGGGGAGGTTTTCCATGTCGTACTGGCTGCTGAAACATGTGCTGGTCGGTCCGCTGCTGCGGCTGCTGGGGCGGCCGAAAGTCGAAGGGCTGCAGCATGTTCCGGCGGATGGTCCGGTCATCATCGCCGCCAATCACCTGGCCGTCGTCGACTCGCTGTACCTCTGCCTGGTGCTGCCGCGCCGGGTCACCTTCATCGCCAAGCAGGAGTACTTCACCGAAGGCGGCTTCCGGGGTCGGATCAACCGCTGGGTCATGAAGGCCACCGGGCAGGTCCCGGTCGACCGCACCGGCGGCGGTAAAGGCTCCGATTCGCTCGCGGCCGCGGTCCGCATTCTCGAACAGGGCGGCATCTGGGGTATTCACCCCGAGGGCACCCGTTCCCCCGACGGCCGTATCTACCGTGGCCGCACCGGCGTCATCCGCGTCGCCATGGAAACGGGCGCGCCCGTCATCCCCGTCGTCCTGTCCGGCACCGACCGCGTGAACCCGCGCAACCGGCGTTTCCTGCGCCCGGCGAAAGTGCGTGTCTCCTTCGGGCGCCCCCGTTATTTCCTGCCCGCCGATCAACACGGCGTGCGCACCGCCACCGACGAGCTGATGGCTGATATCGTGCGGCGGTCCGGGCGCCCGTATGTGGACTGCTACGCCACGACTTTCAAGGCGAGCGCCTGATAGTGCATCAGGGGCCCCCGTTGCAAGGGGTTTCGGGGCTGCGTGTTAGAGTTCTCGGGTTGTCTCGGCGAGGGTGCGGCACCAGCTGCCCACCGTGATCGACGCGGCTCGGTTATCGCGCCGTCTGTGTTCGTTCCATTTCGCCCGACGAGCAGACCAATACGAGTCAGGACGCCACCGTCTCCTGACGCGCATGCAGACCGAAGCCGACAGCCGTAGGAGCCAATCGTCATGTCCGACGTTTCCATTCTCGAAGCCACCGTTCGCACCGAATTCGGCAAGGGCGCCGCTCGCCGTACCCGCCGTGACGGCAACGTCCCGGCCGTGCTGTACGGGCACAACGAGGAGCCGAAGCACCTCGCCGTGAACGCCCAGGCCTTCGCCGCCATCCTGCGTCAGAACGGCACCAACGCCATCCTGAACCTGGAGATCGAGGGCAAGAAGCAGCTCGCGATGACCAAGTCGGTCGTCGTGCACCCGATCCGCCGCTACATCGAGCACGCCGACCTGCTGATCGTGCGCCGGGGCGAGAAGGTCACCACCGACGTGAACGTCGCCCTGGTCGGCGATGCCGCGTCCGGCACCCTGGTCACCCAGGACGCCACCGTGCTGTCCATCGAGGCCGAGGCCCTGCACATCCCCGAGTCCATCGAGGTCTCCATCGAGGGCGTCGAGGCCGGCACCCAGATCCTCGCGGGCCAGATCGCGCTGCCGAAGGGCGTCACCCTGGCCGGTGACCCGGAGGCGCTGATCGTCAACATCATCGCCGCCCCGGCCGCCGAGGCCGCCGAGGGTGAGTCGGCCGAGGGCGCCGACGAGGCTGCCGCCGAGTAATTCGGTCTCGCACAACGGTTCTCGATGACCGAGACAACGGCCGGGCCCGTGCTCGTGGTCGGACTGGGTAACCCCGGAACCGAATACGAGCGCACCCGGCACAATGTCGGCTTCATGGTCGCCGACGTGCTCGCGGAGCGCGTCGGCGGTCGCTTCACCGTGCACAAGAAGTCCGGCGCGGACCTGCTCGAGGCGCGCTTGGACGGCCGCAAGGTGCTCATCGCCAAGCCGCGATCCTTCATGAACCTGTCCGGGCGCCCGGTCGCGGCGCTGGCCAAGTTCTTCTCCGTGCCCGCCACCGATGTGATCGCCGTGCACGACGAGCTGGACCTGCCCTTCGGCACCATCCGCCTCAAGCGCGGTGGCGGCGAGGGCGGCCACAACGGCCTGCGTTCCATGTCGCAGGCGCTCACCACCAAGGACTATCTACGGGTCCGCTTCGGTATCGGCCGTCCGCCGGGCCGCCAGGATCCCGCCGATTTCGTCCTGAAGCCGTTCTCGGCTCCGGAACGCAAGGAAGTTCCGGTGATCGTGGAACAGGCGGCCGACGCCGTCGAGCTGTTGCTCCGCGTCGACCTGGAAACGGCCCAGAACCAGCTGCACTGAAAACCTTTGTCAGGCAAGCCGATCGGCGGTCGCCGCCCGGCGTAGCTTGCCCGACGAGGTCTTCGGCAGCGCGCCCGGGCCCAGCACCGTGACACTGCGCGGCCGCGCGCCCACATCGGCGAAGACGGCGTGCACGATCTCGTGTTCGATGCGTTTCACCTCGTCCGGATTCTGAAAGTCGTTGCTTTCCACCACGATCGCGAAACTCTCGCGTTTCTGGCCGGCGTCCAGCCGCACAGCCACCGCATTACCGGGGCGCACGCCGTGGATGCGCAGCGCGGCGCGTTCGATATCGGTGGGGAAGATATTGCGGCCGCCCATGATGATGACGTCCTTGATGCGGCCACACACCACGATCAGGCCCTCATCGGTGAAATAGCCGATATCGCCGGTGTCGAGCCAGCCCTCGGCATCCTGGGTGGGGCGGAAACCGGACACCGTCACATAGCCGGAAGTGACCGCGGGACCGCGCAATTCGATCACGCCGACACTGCGCACCGGCAACGGTTGCCGCTCGTCGTCGACGACGCGGCCCTCCAGATTGTCGACCAGGTGGCCGAGCGTGGGCAGGCGGCGGATCGCACTCTGATGGTGTTCCGGATTCTTCACCGGCACCGCCTTGCCGAGCGCCTCCAGCAGGTCCGCGTCGACGACGTCGAGTACCTGCCCGAGGCCCGGATCGGGGACGGATACGGCCAGGGTGGTCTCGGCCATCCCGTACACGGGGGTCAGCGCCATCGGGTTGAGCCCGAACCGTTTTCCGGCCTCGGCCATGGCCTCCATGGTGTCCGGATCGACCGGTTCCGCGCCGTTCCACATGTACCGGATACTGCTCAGATCCAGCGCCCCGTCCTCGGCATTGCGCAGTCTGCGGGCCAGCAGCGAGTACGCGAAATTCGGTGCCGCGGTGACGGTGCCCCGGTATTTGGAGATCAGCTCGGCCCACAGCAGCGGCCGGGTCAGGAAGTCCAGCGGCGTCACGCACACCACCTCGGCGCCGAATTGCATGGGCACACTGAGGAATCCGACCATGCCCATATCGTGGAACAACGGCAGCCAGCTGATCATCACATCTTCGGTGAGCTGGAATTTCACCCGATCGAACATGGCGTAGGCATTGACGAAGAAATTGCCGTGCGTGATCCGCACGGCCTTCGGCGACCCCGTCGAGCCGGAGGTCAGCTGCTGCAGCGCGATATCGGATTCCGTGGTGGGCAGCGGATCGATCGGCGTGCCCGCGCGCATGCTGTCGATGGTCACCACGGTGATGCCGCGTTCGCGCAGAATCGGTTCCGCCGCTTCGAAAGGCGCGCCCAGGATCACCGCCCGCGCCTCGATCATCCGCAGCACGGTTTCGGTATCGCGCGCCCACAGCGCCAGATCGGTGCGCGGGGTCGGCTGATGCAGCATGGTGATGGACGCGCCGCGCATCCAGATCGCCTGGCAGGCGGGCGCGATATCCACCGGCATGCCGGCCAGCACGCCGACCGCGTCGCCGTGGCCGATCCCGGCCGCGGCCAGTCCACCCGCCATGCGGCGGGCGATGCGATGGATCTCGCCCCAGCCCTGGCGGCGCGGCGCGTCCGGTTCCCCGGTGACGAGGCCGCGTTCGGACAGGCGTGCGGTGGCATACATTTCGTCGGTGAAGCGGCTCACGATCGGCTCCTAGAGACGGCGTCGGCTCACCCCAATATCCCGCGTCCGCGTAGGCCCGTTAACCGTTTCGGCGTTACGTGAGTGCTTTGACCGCTTCCACGAAGCGATCCAGCTCGTCGAATCCGACAAAGCAGTGCGGCGAGGCCCGCACCACCGACGCCAGTCCGCGATCGGTCATGTCCAGCAACGTCGAGGAGCGGTGGCTCACCGTGACGGTGATGCGCTGTGCGCTCAGGCGGTCGCGGACCTCGATCGGATCCAGCTCGCCGACGGTGAAGGACACGATGCCCGCATGCTGGGTGCCGCGGTCCCGCACGGTCACGCCCGGAATCTCGGGCAGCGTCTTGCGCAGGTATGCCGCGCGTTCCGCAATGGCCTCGTACACCTGCGCCGGGCCCAGATCCAGGAGGTAGCGCACGGCGGCGCCGAGACCGAGGCGGGCGGCCACATCGCATTCCCAGAATTCGAACCGGCTTGCATCGGGGGCCAGCGTGTAATCGTCGGGCGCGGTCCATTCTGCGCTGTGCAGATCGAGGCGGCCCGGTTCCATGGACATGGCCAATTCCGGCCGCACATACAGGAATCCGGTGCCGCGCGGCCCGCGCAGCCATTTACGCCCGGTGGCCGACAAGGCGTCCACATCCAGTTCGGCCACGTCCAACGGCAACTGCCCGGCGGACTGGCAGGCGTCCAGCAACACCAGCGCCCCGACCCGATGCGCGATGCGCGCGGCCTCGGCGACCGGGTTCACCAGCCCGCCGTTGGTCGGAACATGCAGCAGCGATACGAGTTTCACACGCTCGTCGAGCATCGACTCGAGTGCGTCGAGATCCAGCTGCCCGCTGCTGTCGCTCGGAATCGTCTCCACCACGGCACCGGTCTGCCGGGCCCGCTGCAATGCCGCGATGGCATTGCTCGCGTAATCCGCGCCGGAGATCAAAATCCGATCGCCCGCGGCCAGCGGCACCGAATAGAAGAAATCACTCCACGCGCGACTTGCGCTGTCGCCGAGCGCGATCGCCCCGGGATCGGCATTGATGAGTTCGCCGATGGCCGTCTTCACCGCATGCAGATCGTCGAGCCGCTCGTTCGCCGCGGCGTACCCGCCGATCTCGGTCTCCCGGCGCAGGTGCTCGATCATGGTGTCCAGCACGACCCGTGGCGGCAGCGACGATCCAGCACTGTCCAGAAATACCCGTGACGGCTTCGCGGTGTCGTCGAAGGCGGGGATGTCGGCCCGGAGGCGAGTCAGATCCAGCACTCCTTCGACGATAGTCAACGATCCCACCGCCGGTTCGACCGTCCGGTCCGATCACTCGGCGTGCGGCGACGCCGCTGATCCATGGCCGATATCCGCTGGAACGCGCCTGGGACGCACATTGTGATCCGGCGTCGCCCGCGTCCATCGGTGCGCTCGCGCTCACCGTCTGAACTGGGCGGATTCGGTCGATACCGACATTTTCCGCCTATCGGTGCGCACCCCGGAATCCATCGGGGCGGCCGGGCTGTTCCCCAATTCGTCAGATTTTTTGTCATGGGTGCTCGCTACCCTGGTTTGGGTCGCTGTCGATCCCCACGGCGACTATCCGTTGAGCGGAGGTTGGTCATGGCCTTCACGGCTTCCCCTGCCGACGCCCTGCGAAACGGTCTTGCCTTACAGACGCCCGACGGTGAGTTCAGTTCACGTGCCGCCGCCGAAGCGTATGTCGAGAAGATCTGTTTCAAGCAGGGCCCACCGGCACTCATCGGCGCCGAACTGGAGTGGCTCACCGCGCAAGGTGAGTCTTCGGCGTCCGACCCGCGTCCCGACCTGGAAGTACTGGCGGACGCACTCGGACCGTATGCGCCAAGGTCCATTTCCCCTGATTCCCCGGCCGTGCCATTGCCGGGAGGCAGCCGGGTCACCATCGAACCCGGCGGTCAGATCGAATTGTCCAGTGCCCCCTTCGGCAGTGCCGCCGAACTGTGTGAGCGCCTGCGGTCCGATACGGCCCGCCTGCGGGAGCTGCTCGAATCCCGCACCATCCGAACCTTTTCCGCCGCCGCCGACGCGCACCGGCCTTCCCGGCGGGTCCTGCAGTTGCCGCGTTACCGCAGCATGGAGCAATCCTTCGCCGGTATCGGGCCCTACGGCGCGCTCATGATGTGCAATACCGCCGCCACCCAGGTGAGTGTCGACGCCGGCAACGATCGCGGGGAGATCGCCACGCGCTGGCGGGCCCTCTATGCCGCCGGACCGGCCCTGGTGGCGGCCTTCGCCTGTTCACCCGTGCTGCAGGGCGCGCCGCCGGGCACCTGGGCCTCACAGCGCATGCGGGCGTGGTTGCGGCTGGACCACCTCCGCACCCGGCCGCCGGTGCACGATTGGGCCGATCCCATCGCCGGATACGCCCGCTGGGCGCTGGACGTGCCGCTACTGTGCGTCCGCTCGGACGGCTCGGACTGGACCGCCCCGGCCGGGGCGACCTTCGCCGACTGGCTGTGCGGCGCGCTCGACGGGGAGCTCGACCGCCGGCCGGACCGCGCCGATCTCGACTATCACCTGACCACGCTGTTCCCGCCGGTGCGCGCCGCCGGGTACCTCGAGGTCCGGTATATCGACGCCCAGCCGGAGGCGGACTGGGCGGTCCCGGTGCACGCCGTCGACGCGCTCATGTCGACCCCCGCGACCGTCGCCGAGGTGAGCACGCTCGCCGCCGGCACGGCCGGCCGCTGGTCCGAGGCCGCATACCACGGGCTGGCCGATTCCGAATTGCGTTCCACCGCAACCGATCTGCTCGAACTGGCCGCCGCGCGTGCCGCGACCCCCGGCGCGGCACGGCAATTGGCCGCCGCCGCCGAACGATGTCGCAGCGGCCGCACTCCGCTCGACGATTCCGAACCACGAGGTGTGCTGTCATGAGTATTCAGTTGCCCGGCACCGACCGGGCCGAGACCGAGCGGTTACGGGAACGGATCGCCACCACCCTGGAACGGGCCCGCGCCCGCACGGCGGGGCTCACCGCCTTGGACGAAGCCGAACTGGTGGCACAACATTCGCGCATCATGAGCCCCCTGGTCTGGGATCTGGCGCATATCGGAAATCAGGAAGAACTCTGGCTGGTGCGGGACGTGGGCGGGCGCGAACCCGTGCGCGCCGACATCGACCAGCTCTACGACGCGTTCAAGCACGCGCGGGCGGACCGGCCCGCCCTGCCACTGCTGAATCCGCAGGAGGCCCGCGCCTATGTCGGCACCGTGCGGGAGAAGGTCTGGGATGTGCTGGAACGCAGCCCCTTACGCGGCAACGACCTGGTGTCGGACGGTTTCGCCTTCGGCATGATCGCCCAGCACGAGCAGCAGCACGACGAAACCATGCTGGCCACCCACCAGCTGCGCACCGGCGAGGCCGTGCTGTCCGCCCCGGCCGCCCCGGTCGCGCGGGTGCGGGTCGGCGGTGAAGTCGTCATTCCCGCGGGCGAATTCGTCATGGGCACCGATACCGACCCGTGGGCGCTGGACAATGAGCGGCCCGCGCATCCGGTGCACGTGCCCGGCTTCGCCATCGACGCCGCACCGATCACCAACGAGCAGTACCTGGCCTTCCTCGCCGACGGCGGCTACGAGCGCCCCGAACTGTGGTCCGAACGCGGCTGGGCGCACCGCGTCGAGGCCGGTCTGGTGTCCCCGGAGTGCTGGCAGCAGGACGGCGGTGGCCATTGGTGGCGGCGCGTTTTCGGCACCATGCAGCAGTTGCGACCGCACCAGCCGGTGGTCCATGTCTGCTGGTTCGAGGCCGAGGCCTACGCGAACTGGGCTGGCAAACGCCTGCCCACCGAAGCCGAATGGGAGAAGGCCGCGCGGTTCGACCCGGCCACCGGCCGCACCCGCCGCTACCCCTGGGGCGACACCGATCCGGACGACTCGCTGGCGAATCTCGGTCAGGCGCACCTGGAACCGGCGGATATCGGCGCCTACCCGTCCGGAGCCTCCCCGGCGGGCGTGCATCAACTGATCGGCGATGTCTGGGAGTGGACCGCTTCGGGCTTCGACCCGTATCCCGGTTTCCATGCCTTCCCGTACCGCGAATACTCCGAGGTCTTCTACGGCGGCGATTACAAAGTGTTGCGCGGCGGCTCCTTCGGCGCCGACCAGGTCGCCAGCCGCGGCACCTTCCGCAACTGGGACCACCCCATCCGCCGTCAGATCTTCTCCGGCTTCCGCCTCGCCAGAGACCTGAGATCGGACGAACGCTGATGTGCCGCCACCTCGCCTACCTCGGTCCCCCGACCGCGGTCGGCGACCTCCTCACGCGCGGCCCCCACTCCCTCCGCACCCAATCCTGGGCCCCGCGCGAAATGCGCGGCGGCGGAACGATAAACGCCGACGGCTTCGGCGTCGCCTGGTGGCACCGCCCCGACCCGTCGGACATCGACCGCGGCCCCGGCGCCCGCTGGCACGGCGGCCTGACCCCCGACCCCGCCGGCGCCCAGAACGCCGGTCCCGGGCCGGTCGGCGATGATCCCCGCCGCGCCGGGACCGCGGGCCCACCGGCGGTGAGCCGGTATCGGAATGCCGCACCTATCTGGACCGATCCGGCCGTCGATGAGGTGCTGCCGCAACTACATTCGACCGCCATCCTGGCGGCCATCCGTTCGGCGACGGTCGGCATGCCGGTGGAACGGGCCGCGTGCGCCCCGTTCACCCACGGCCGCTGGGCCTTCAGCCACAATGGCGCGATTCCGGACTGGCGGCGAGTCCTGACCGCCGTTGCGGCGCAATTCGGCTCGTCATCGCTGCTCGAAGCGGAATCGCTGACAGACTCGGCCGCCTTGTGGGTGATCCTGCACGGGTTGCTCACCGGCGGGCAGCCTCCGGACGGTGCGGCTGAGCGGCCCATATCAGCGGGTGACGGCGCGGCGCAGTCATTTTCGTCCGCCTCGTCGGTGGCTTTCGGCTCGAGCGCGAGTGTGTCCGCGATGTCGGGGAGCGCGCCGCGGGTGACGGCGTGGAGCCGGACCTCGGCGGCGGGCGGCGCGAACGTCTCCGGCCCCGGGGTCGCGGCGGCCGGTGGCGGCTTACCGCCCGAGGTCGCTTTGCGGCTGGTGACCGCCGCGGTGCTGCGGGAGGCGCCGGGGGCGCGGCTGAATTTGCTGTTGGGGGATGGCGAATCGATTTGGGCCACTACAAGACATCACTCGTTGGCGGTACTGGCCGGTGAGGGGTTCGTGGTGGTGGCTTCGGAAGCTTATGACGATGATCCGCGCTGGCAGGCGATTGCCGAGGGGCAGTCGGTGGTGGCGCGGCCTGGGCGGCTGAGTGTGGAGCCGCTGGAAAACCGGAGTGGAAAGGCTTTTTCATGAGTTCGGCAACGCTGGAAGTTCATTTGACCGACGAAGATCTCACGGCCGCGCTGCGCGAGGACGTGCGGCGCGGGCTCACGGCGGAGCCGAAGTGGCTGCCGCCCAAGTGGTTCTATGACGCGCGGGGGAGTGAGCTGTTCGAGAAGATCACCGAGCTGCCGGAGTACTACCCGACCCGGACCGAGCGGGCGCTGCTGGAACGCGTGGTGGGGGAGATCGCGCAGGTCGCGCAGGCGGAGATACTCGTCGAGCTGGGGGCGGGGTCGGCGGCCAAGACCCGGCTGCTGTTGCAGGCGCTGACCGCCGGTGGGCCGTTGCGGACATATGTGCCGCAGGATGTTTCCGGTGCGGCGCTGAGCGCGTCGGCGGCGGAGGTGGCGGAGGAGTTCCCGCAGCTGAATGTGCACGGTGTGGTCAGTGATTTCACGGCCACGCTGGACAATCTGCCGCGCGGCGGCCGCCGCATGGTCGCCTTCCTCGGTGGCACCATCGGCAATCTGGTGCCGGCGGAGCGGGCGGATTTCCTCGGCGCCATTCACGATGTGCTGGAACCGGGTGAGCAGTTGCTGCTGGGCGCGGGTCTGGTCATCGACCCCGCGGTGCTGGTGCCCGCATACGACGATGCCGCCGGTGTCACCGCCGAATTCAATCGGAATGTGCTGCATGTACTGAATGCCCGGCTGGCTGCGAACTTCGACCCGGAGAAATTCGCGCATATCGCGGTGTGGGATGCCGAGCAGGAGTGGATCGAGATGCGCCTGGAGGCAACCGAATCCATGACGGTCGAAATCCCGGAGCTGGAACTGACCGTCCAGTTCGAAAAGGGTGAACAGCTGCGCACCGAGATCTCCGCCAAGTTCCGCCGTGAGGGTCTCGAAAGCGAGCTGGCCGCAGCCGGTTTCGCCACCGAACGAGTCTGGACGGATGCAGACGACCGGTTCGCACTTTTGCTGGCCGAACGTCGCTAGAAACAGGCATTCACGGCACCGGCGCACTGCCTCCGATTTAGTATCGGAGGCAGTGAAGCCGTGGGAGATATTCGGCCTCGCCCTGGGCGTCGTCGCATTCTGCCTGGCCCTGCCGCTGCTGCTGGGCTGGAGCCGAGAACGCCTGTGGTTCGGCGGCGGCGGCCTGCTCCTGCTCGGCGCTGTCGCCCTGATTCTGGTGCCCCTCCCGCATCCGGCCGGCCCGGTCGACTGCGGCACCGTGTTCGCGCCCCGGCACACCTGGACCGGTCAATCCCTGTGCGCCGCCGAATCGAACTGCAGCAACCCCGATTTCCACCTGCAATGCGCCGAGAACCGCACCGCGCGCTGGCAGACCATCGCGATCATCACCACCGGATCGCTCGCGATCATGATCGTGAGCGGCGCCCGGGTCATCCCGTCACGGCCGCCAGCCACTCGATGAGCGGGCGCAGCTGCTGCCAGGCCTTGCGGATCTCTTTGCCGGCGCGTGGCGTATTCAGCCACTCGGGTGCGCCGAATTCCCGGCTGGCGACGAGGGATCGGTGCCGCAGCAGTTCGATGCGCGGATGGTCGAGGTCGTAGCCCTTGGGCTTCGTCTTCAACTTGTCCCCGCCGATGTGATAGCCCTTCGAGTTCAGCTGGGACAGTAGGGCTTCCAGCTCGGGCCCGCGCACGTCATTGTCGATGGTGGTGCGGAGGGTGGCCAGCTGGTCGGGGGAGGGGGCGTAGATGCCGCCCGCCACGAACAGACCGGCCGCGCCGATCTGGACGTACCAGCCCGCCCCGGCCGAGGAGTGCACGACCGCGCCCTGATGATCCTTATAGGGTGACTTGTCCTTGGAGAAGCGGACATCCCGGTGCGGCCGGAAAATCTTGGCCTCGCCGAAATCGTTCGCCAATTCGGCCGCAAGGGCTTTCATCGGGTCGCGGACCGACTCCTCCCAGACCTTCTTGTTCGCATTCCAGAAGGCCTTCGAGTTGTCGGCTTCCAAGTCCTCGTAGAAGTCGAGTCCCGTCAGCGGGAACCCGGTGAATTGCGCCATGGCTACTTATTCTTGGGCATGACCCCGGAACCGTAGATCGCCAGGCCGATACCGAAACCGATCACCATGCACACGCCCGCGGCGATGGCGGCCCACTTACCCAGCGGCTCGCCCTTCTTGTTGCCGACGATGCCGAGCACGATGCCGGCGATACCGAAGCCCGGCGGGCAGAACAGCAGTGCGATAGCGGCACAGACGAATCCGATGATGGAGTAGGTCTGCGCACCGGTCCGCGGCGGGGGCGGCACCTCACCGTAGGGCTGCGACGGATACGGCTGGTAGGGCTGCTGACCGTACGGCTGCGGCTGCCCGTACGGCTGCTGGCCGTAGGGCTGCGCGGGCTGACCGTAGGGCGGCTGCCCGTAAGGTTCCGCCGGCTGGCCGTAAGGCTGCTGACCATAGGGCTGTTGCCCGTACGGCTGCTGCGCTTCGGGCCCGGCCGGGTAGGTCGGGTATCCGCTCGGCGGCTGATCGGTGGGCGGGTACTGGAACGTTTCGCCGGCCGGGGTCGCGCCTTCGGGCGTGGCCGGGGTTTCGGGCTTCTTGAACATGTCGTCCGGTCCCGTACCGGGTTCGTTCGGCGGCGTGCTCATATCGCGCCCTTCCTCGTGATGGTGTCAAGCCTTCACATGGGTATCACAGTGTGGGGCCTTCCGCGCAACACGATTCAGTCGCCCGGTTCGTCCACTATGTCCATAGCGGCCAACTCGGCGGGCCGGTCATCCTCGGCGGCGTTCTCCTCGCGCCGGCGACGGCGGGTCCACTCCTGGTCGAGTTCGGCGCCGATGCCCAGCCGCCCCTCGTCGTCGCTTTCGCGATTGGTGATGACGAGATCCCGGGGCGGATCGGTGATGTACCGCTCGTATTCGCGGATCTCGTCCTCTTGATCGTCGTCGCCGAGGTCGTAGTCGACATTGTCGACGTCGCTGTCGAAGACCTGGTCGGTGTCGAAGACCTCGTCCATCAGCCGGGCGTCGTCCTCATCGGGCCGGTCGGCCATTCGGCACCACCTCTCCGCGCCTTGCAGCGCACCAGTAGCAAACCCTGAGTCCGCGTTCAACGCTACCGCCTGACCCGCCCGATTCATACGAGCCCGTTTCAAACTCGCAGCGGGTCTCCGCGAACGGAAAAGCCCTCCCGCGGTCGCGGGAGGGCTCTCGTGTTCCGGTACTGCGCGCGGGTCAGGCGTTCCCGTTGAAAAGGCCGGTGACGGAACCGTTTTCGAAGACCTCGCGGATGGTCATGGCCAGCAGCGGGGCGATCGACAGCACGGTCAGCGTCGGGAACTTCTTGTCCTCGTCGATGGGCAGCGTGTTGGTGACCACGACCTCCTTGGCGCCGCAGCTCGCGAGGCGCTCGGCGGCCGGGTGGGACAGGATGCCGTGGGTGGCGGCGATGATCACGTCGCCCGCGCCGGCCTCCTTGAGTACCCGGACCGCGCCGGCGATGGTGCCGCCGGTGTCGATCATGTCGTCGATCAGCACGCAGGTGCGGCCTTCGACCTCACCGACCACGCGGTTGGCCACGGTCTGGTTGGGCACCAGCGGGTCTCGCGTCTTGTGGATGAAGGCCAGCGGCGCGTCCGCGAGCGAGTTGGCCCACTTCTCGGCGACCTTCACGCGGCCCGCGTCGGGCGAGACGACCGTGATGTTGGACAGGTCGTAGTTGTTGCGGACGTGCTCGGCCAGCTGCACCTGGGCGTGCATGTGATCGACCGGGCCGTCGAAGAAGCCCTGGATCTGATCGGTGTGCAGGTCGATGGTGATGATGCGATCCGCGCCCGCGGTCTTGAGCAGGTCGGCGATGAGGCGCGCGGAGATGGGCTCGCGGCCGCGGTGCTTCTTGTCCTGCCGCGCGTACGGATAGAAGGGCAGCACCGAGGTGATGCGCTTGGCCGACCCGCGCTTGAGCGCGTCGATCATGATGAGGTGCTCCATGACCCACTGGTTCAGCGGGGCGGGGAAGCTCTGCAGCACGAAGGCGTCGGAGCCACGTACCGATTCCTCGAACCGGACGAAGGTCTCTCCGTTCGCGAAATCGCGGGCGGTCTGGGGGGTGACGTGGACGTTGAGTTCCTTGGCCACCGCCTCGGCGAGCTCGGGATGAGCGCGTCCGGAGAACAGCATCAGGTTCTTCTGGTTATCGGTAGAGAACGCGGTCACTGACGTTCGCCATCCTTTTGCTCGTCGGTAATCTCATTGGCCGTCATCGCCGTCTTCACGGTTGGCCTTTTCGGCGGCTTCCGCCGCACCGGTGCCCGGTCGATTCCGTTGCACCCAGCCCTCGATATTGCGCTGTGCTCCACCCGATACCGCGAGGGCACCCGGAGGAACATTTCTGCGCAGTACAGTACCCGCTGCCGAGTACGCGCCGTCACCCACCGTTATCGGAGCGACAAACATCGTGTCGCTTCCCGTTCGCACATGTGAACCGACGGTGGTGTGGTGTTTCTTCACCCCGTCGTAGTTGACGAACACGCTCGACGCGCCGATGTTGCTGTACTCGCCGATGGTGGCGTCGCCCACGTAGGTCAGATGCGGGACCTTGGAGTGCTCGCCGATGGTGGCGTTCTTGGTCTCCACGAAGGTGCCGATCTTGCCGGCCTCGCCGAGCGAGGTGCCGGGCCGCAGATAGGCGAACGGGCCCACGCTGGCGTCCGGGCCGATCTTGGACTTCTCGCCGTGCGTGCGGATCACCTTGGCGCCGTCGCCGACCGTGACGTCGGTGAGGGTGGTATCCGGGCCGATCTCGGCGTCCTCGCCAATGACGGTGTCGCCCAACAGTTGTACGCCCGGCCGGATGACCGCGTCGCGGCCGATGACCACATTGCCGTCGATCCAGGTGGTGGCCGGATCGATGATGGTGACCCCGGCCCGCATATGCCGTTCCAGGATGTAGCGATTCAGGGTGCGGGCCGCGCCGGCCAGTTGCACCCGGTCGTTGACGCCGGTCACCTTGGCCCAGTCCAGCAGTCGCGCACCGTGAACCGGATGCCCGGCCTCGCGGGCGAGCTTCAGCACATCGGTGAGATACAGCTCGTGGCGGGCATTGGCGGTATCGATGCGCGAGATCATGACGCGCAGCACAGCGGCGTCGAAGACGTAGACGCCGGAGTTGACCTCGGTGATGGCGGCCTGCTGCGGAGTGGCGTCGGCGTGCTCGACGATCTCCAGCAGATGACCCTCGGCATCGCGGACGATGCGGCCGTAACCGTTCGGATCTTCGGGCACGAAGGTCAGCACCGTGACCGCGGAACCGTCAGAATAGGAGTTGTGCTCGTCGAGCAGGGCGTTCAGCGTGTGCCCATCCAGCAGTGGCACATCCGCGTAGGTGACCAGGACATTGCCCTGGTAGCCGGCGGGCAGTGCGGTGAGCGCGCACTGCACGGCGTGCCCGGTGCCGCGTTGTTCTTCCTGGACCGCCAACACGATCTGGCGGCCGATTTCTGCTCCCACCTTGCCCACCGCGTCGCCGACCTGTTCGCGGTCGTGCCCGATCACGGTGATGAGGTGCGTCGGATCGATCTCGTTCGCCGCATGCAGCGCGTGCGCGAGCATGCTGCGGCCGGCCAGCGGGTGCAACACCTTGGGGGTCTTGGACCGCATTCGGGTTCCGGCTCCGGCGGCGAGAACGACGACGGCGGTCTGCTGTGGCATGGATCTCCCTCGGCTGCCGGTCATCGTGCTGAGTTCTTGTCGTTGCTGGGCCACAGTGGTGGGTCAGCGATGTGCGGGGCCAACGATAGTGACCCTGCTCGCGAGCTCCGCCGCCAGGACTCGAACCTGGACAAACTGAACCAAAATCAGTTGTGCTGCCATTACACCACGGCGGATTGCAGCGTCATGCGGGGCCAATCCTCGCATGAACCACCCCCGAACGTCGAACCGCTTACGAAGTTTCGGACGTCCGTGTCGATAGGGTACGTACGAAGCTACGGAGGCCGCGCCTCCGCCTACGGGGCAGAATTGCTCGGGGACAGGGTGAAAGGGACGGGTGAGCGATGACGACGGGTGAGGGCAGCCGGCCTGCGCGGGCGCGCATGACCGGTACTCAGCGGCGTCAGCAGCTCATCGAGATCGGGCGGGCGCTGTTCGCGGAGCGTGGCTACGACGCTACGTCGATAGAGGAGATCGCGGCGCGGGCGCAGGTGTCGAAACCGGTGGTATACGAGCACTTCGGGGGCAAGGAAGGTTTGTACGCGGTGGTGGTGGATCGCGAGATGTCCACGCTGCTCGCCATGATCACCGAATCGCTCATCGAGAACCGGTCGCGGGTGCGCCTGGAACAGGTGGCGTTGGCGTTGCTGACATATATGGAGGAGCGCACCGACGGGTTCCGGATCCTCATGCGGGACCAGCCGGTGTCCGCCGCCGAGGGCACCTACTCGAGTCTGCTGAACGAAGCGGTGAATCAGGTGGCGCACATCCTCGCCGGCGATTTCGAACGCCGCGGCTTCGATACGAGTTTGGCCACCCTCTATGCGCAAGCGCTGGTAGGCATGGTCGCGACCGCCGCCACCTGGTGGCTGGACGAGCGACATCCGTCCAAGGAAGTGGTAGCTGCGCATCTGGTGAACCTCTGCTGGAACGGTCTGACCCATCTGGAGGCGGACCCGAAGCTGGGCTCGGAATGGCCCAGCGGCAAAGGGTTGAAGAACCCCTCGGTCTGATAATCCGTCGGTACCGGGGCGGAACTGGACAGTTAACCAGCGAATTGCGAAGGAGGACGGGTCGAATGCTCGAATCGGCTGGCATCCGGCAGCCGGGTGGTACGGTTCACCCATCCTACGAGTGCTGTTCGAACTGTGATGTCGGTCAACTTCGGGATGTCGGTCTACTTCAGGATGGCTGGTTTGATGACAGGCGGATCTGATGGCTAGGCAAGCGCGTGCGGAGATCACTCGCGATTCCGTCCTCGCGGGCGCGGCCGATGTCTTTCTGCGGCTGGGCTACGCGAACGCGTCCCTGTCCGAGATCATCGCGCAGTCGAATGTGACCAAGGGCGCCTTGTACTTTCACTTCGGCTCCAAGGAGGAGCTGGCCCGCGCCGTGGTCGATCAGGGCAACGAGCGACTGGTCAGCGCCTGTCAGGGTTTCTTCGATCCGCGGGTGCCCGCGCTGGAAGCCTGCATCGGAATCACCTACGTGGTCGCCGATCTCACCATGAACGACCCGATGGTCGGGGCCATGCTCAAGCTCACCCACCAGATCGGCGACTATCGCGGCGCGGGTGGCGAGAACATCGCCAAGACCTGGGGCGAGACGCACCGGCTGCTCGCCGAAAGGGCCATCGCCCAAGGCGATCTGGAGGCGGGCCTGGATCCGGAGACCATCGGCCTGCTGCTGCAGGAGATGACGACCGGCGTGCACATCGTCGCGGTCAGCACCGAGTCCATCGACCAGATGGCGACGCGCATGGAGCGCGCGTGGTTCTTCCTGCTGCCGTCGATCGTTCCGGACGAAAAGGTCGCGTACTTCAGGGAATTCGCGGCGCGCCGCCTGCGCCGCTACGTCCAATGAACTGAGCCACTCCCCCGGGGGCTTCGGGGGCAAGCCCCTGAAACCCCCGTCCCGGCTGCTATTTGACGCCGGCCTTCCACTTGTCCAGCGCCTTGTTCAGGACCGTGGTGGCCTCGTTGTCGACGTAGTCGTTGCTGTTCGCGTTGTAGTCGAAGATCCAGAGCTTGTTGCCGGACCGGGCGGCGTAGTGCAGGCCCTTGGCCCGGCCGCCGCCGTCGGTGGTCGCGTCCAGTTGCCAGCCGACGATTTCGTCTCCGGCACTGGGTGTTCCGCCGGTCTTCGTGTAGTTGATGCGGAGGCCGTCGTAGATGACGGCCGGGCACTTCTCGAAGACGGACTTCTCCTGCTGGAAATCGGCTTCGGCCTGATCGTCGGTTTCGTACTGCACCGACGTCTTCACGGTGGGCCCGGAGACATTGCCGGTCCGCGCGAACGCGGTCTTCGCCTTCGCCAGCGCCGGCGCGCCCGGGGTCGAGTACTGGCGGAGCAGCGTGGTGCAGTCCGGCGTCTCACCGGAGACCTTGTTCGCGTCGTCCGGATCGTCCCAGTTCTCCCGGTCGGGCGTCTCCGCCCAGGTGCTCGGGACATCGGACTCGGACAACAGGAGTGCCGTGAGGTCCGCGGTGCTCGGCGCGGCGGCCGGCGCGGCCGAGGTGGTCTCCGCGGCGGGAGCCGGGGCGATGGGAGTCGCCGGGCTGCTCGTCCGGGTGGCGGGGCTCGCGCGCTTGATCCCGTCGTCGGACAGGGTCGCCACGATCGCCACCACCGCGCCGAGCGCCAGGATCACGACCGCGCCGAGGATGGCCAGCAGGATCAGCCGGCTCTTCCGGGGCGGGGGCGGCGACGGCTGCCGGGTGAACTGCCGCAGGAACTGTTGCTGCGGCGGGAGCTGTTGCGGTGGTGGAGACTGCGCCGGAAGTTGCTGCGGTGGTGGCGACTGCGGCCGGCCGTACGCGGGCTGCCCGTAACCCTGGTGCCCGTAGCGTGGATCCTGCGGCGGTGTCGTCATGGCGTCCCCGAACTTCCGGGGTGTGTCGAGGCGATCCGGACAGGGCCCCGAAATCTCCTGCCCCGCGGACAATTGGTATCACAGCCGATTCGGCTCGTCCTGTTTGCACCTGCGGCGGATCACCCGCTGTCGGTGACAACTACTAGACTCGGCTGGCCGTCTGAAACGCTGATCTGCGCCCAGGAGTCTGCCTCATGTCGACCCATCGTCCGCCCCTGGCCGGCCTTGCCGCGGTGGCCGGTGCCGATACCGCCCTGCAGCAGGTCGAGAGCCTGATCGGGCGGGACTCGGCCATGCTGGTGGCGCCCTCGGCGGTGCGGCCGTTCGTGGCCGCGACCATTGCCGGGCACCGCCCCCTGGTGGTGGTGACGGCGACCGGGCGCGAGGCCGACGATCTGACCGCCGAGCTGTCGGAGATGCTCGGCGCCGGCGTCGCGGTGTTCCCCTCCTGGGAGACGCTGCCGCACGAGCGGTTGTCGCCGGGCGCCGATACGGTGGGCCGCCGGCTGCAGGTGCTGCGCCGGCTCGCGCATCCGGACGATCCGGGGTTCACCGAACCGCTGCGTGTGGTGGTCACCACGGTGCGTTCGCTCATGCAGCCCATGGCGGCCGGGCTCGGTGATATCGAGCCGATCGTGCTGCGCCGGGGCGCGGAACTCGACTTCGACGAATTGCTCACGCGGCTGGTGGAATTCGCCTACGAGCGGGTGGACATGGTCGGCAAGCGCGGCGAGTTCGCGGTGCGCGGCGGCATTCTGGACCTGTTCCCGTCCACGGCGGATCATCCGGTGCGCGTGGAGTTCTGGGGCGACGAGGTGTCGGAGGTGCGCGCCTTCTCGATCGCCGATCAGCGGTCGCTGCCGGAGGTTCCGGTGGAACTGGTGGTGGCGCAGCCGTGCCGGGAGTTGCTGCTCAGCGATGAACTGCGGGCGCGGGCCGCCGAGGTGGCGGCCGAGAATCCGGCGGACGCGGCGCTGGTGGAAATGCTGGAGAAGATCTCGCAGGGCATCCCCGTGGAGGGGATGGAGGCGCTGCTGCCGGTGCTGCAGCCCGGCGAGCTGCGGCTGCTCACCGCGGCGCTGCCCGCGGGAACCCATGTGCTGCTGTGCGATCCGGAGAAGGTGCGCACCCGCGCCGCCGATCTGGTGCGCACCGGTCAGGAGTTCCTGGAGGCGTCGTGGACGGCGGCCTCGTTCGGCGGGGCGGCCCCGCTGGGCGCGCACGGCCTGGATCTGGCGGCCTCCTCCTACCGCGGGCTCGATGTGGTGCACGCGGATGCCGAGCAGCGTGGCCTGCCGTGGTGGACGCTGAGCCCGCTGATCGCCGATGATCCGAACGAGATCGTGCTGCCGGTGCTGTCGGCGGCGTCGGCGCGCGGTTCCGAGGAACTGGTCGCGACCATCTTCGCGTCGCTGCGCGCGCATGTGGCGACCGGCGGCCGGGCGGTCATCGTGGTGGCGGGTCACGGTACCGCGCAACGCATTCTGGAGCGGCTGTCCGATGCCGAGGTGCCCGCCGCAGCGCTCGAGGCGGGTGCGGAACCGGTCCGCGGACTGGTTGGTGTGCTGTGCGGTTCGCTGCACGACGGCATCATCTTCGACGACGCCAAACTGGTGGTGATCGCGGAATCCGACCTCACCGGCAACCGGGTCACCGCCCCCGGCGAGGGCAAGAAACTCGCGGCCCGCCGCCGCAATCAGGTGGACCCGCTGGCCCTCAGCGCCGGCGATATGGTGGTGCACGACCAGCACGGCATCGGCCGCTTCGTGGAGATGATCGAGCGCACCGTCGGCGGCGCCCGCCGCGAGTACCTCGTCATCGAATACGCCCCCAGCAAGCGCGGCCAGCCCGGTGACCGGTTGTTCGTGCCGATGGATTCCCTGGACCAGCTGTCCCGCTACGTGGGCGGCGAGATGCCGAGCCTGTCCAAGCTCGGCGGCTCGGACTGGGCGAATACGAAACGCAAGGCGCGCAAGGCGGTTCGCGAGATCGCCACCGAGCTGGTGCAGTTGTATGCCGCCCGGCAGGCCGCGCCCGGCCACGCCTTCGGCCCGGACACGCCGTGGCAGCAGGAGATGGAGGACGCGTTCGCGTTCACCGAGACCGTCGATCAGCTCACCGCCATCGCCGAGGTGAAGTCGGATATGGAGAAGTCGGTCCCCATGGACCGGGTGGTCTGCGGTGATGTCGGCTACGGCAAGACCGAGATCGCGGTGCGCGCCGCCTTCAAGGCGGTGCAGGACGGTAAGCAGGTCGCGGTGCTGGTGCCGACAACCCTGCTGGCGCAACAGCATCTGCAGACCTTCACCGAGCGGATGGCCGGTTTCCCGGTGAACGTGAAGGGCCTGTCCCGCTTCACCGATGCCGCGGAATCCCGCGAGATCATCGACGGCATGGCGGTCGGTGAGGTGGATGTCGTGGTCGGCACGCACCGGCTCATCCAGACCGGGGTGCGCTGGAAGGATCTGGGCCTGGTCGTCATCGACGAGGAGCAGCGGTTCGGCGTCGAGCACAAGGAACACATCAAGGCGCTGCGCACGCATGTGGACGTACTCACCATGTCCGCCACCCCGATTCCGCGCACCCTGGAGATGAGCCTGGCCGGCATCCGCGAGATGTCGACCATCCTCACCCCGCCGGAGGAGCGGCATCCGGTGCTCACCTATGTCGGCGCGTACAACGACAAGCAGGTGGCGGCCGCCCTGCGCCGCGAGCTGCTGCGCGACGGCCAGGTGTTCTACGTGCACAATCGGGTGTCGTCGATCGACAAGGCGGCCAAGCGGATTCGCGATCTGGTGCCGGAGGCGCGGGTAGCCGTCGCGCACGGGCAGATGCACGAGGACATGCTGGAGAAGACCGTGCAGGGCTTCTGGGAGCGGGAATTCGATGTGCTGGTGTGCACCACCATCATCGAAACCGGTCTGGACATCTCCAATGCCAACACCCTGATCGTGGAACGCGCGGACGCCCTGGGTCTTTCGCAGCTGCACCAGCTGCGTGGCCGGGTGGGCCGCTCGCGGGAGCGCGGGTACGCGTACTTCCTGTACCCGCCGGAGAAGCCGCTCACCGAGACCGCCTACGACCGGCTGGCGACCATTTCGCAGAACTCGGATCTGGGCGCGGGTATGGCGGTGGCCATGAAGGACCTGGAGATTCGCGGTGCGGGCAATGTGCTCGGCGCGGAGCAGTCCGGGCATGTGGCCGGTGTCGGTTTCGACCTGTACGTGCGCCTGGTGGGCGAGGCGGTGGAGGCGTACCGCGCCGCCGCCGACGGCCGGCCCATCACGGTGGACGAGGAGACCAAGGAGGTGCGCATCGATCTGCCGGTGGACGCGCACATCCCGCCCGACTACATCGCGTCGGACCGGTTGCGTCTGGAGGCGTACCGCAAACTCGCTGCCGCTCAGGACGATTCGGCCCTCGCCGCGGTGGTGGAGGAATTGGTCGACCGGTACGGGCCGTTGCCGGTGGAGGTGGGCCGCCTGGTGTCGGTGGCGAAGCTGCGCCTGCTGGCCCGCGAGTACTCGATCGCCGAAATCGGTGTCACCGGAACCAGTCTCAAGGTGTCGCCGCTGCAGCTACCCGACTCCAAGCAGTTGCGGCTCAAGCGGCTGTACCCGAATGCCACCTACCGTGCCGCGACCGGCATCGTGCAGCTGCCGTTGCCGCGCGTCGAGGACAGCGTGGGCGCGGCGCGGGTGCGCGATGTGCAGGTGCTGCAGTTCGTCGCGGATCTGCTGCTGGCGCTGGACGGCAAAGCGCCCGGGGCCGTGGACGTCCGGGTCGCGACCGAGGCCACGGCGGCTCGATGACCCGGGAGGTAGTTCGATGACCCCGGAGGTAGCTCGATGACCCTGGACCGCGCACAGGCGACGGCTCAGCTCACCGAGGGTCTGGCGGAGGCCGTCGACGTCATGGATCGGTTGTGGCGTTTCGGCGGCTGGGAGATCACCCAGACCCATGATTCGCTGCGGCCGTACCTGCTCGAGGAGACCTACGAACTCCTCGACGCCATCCAGGACGGCGATGCGGAGACCATCAGGGAGGAGCTGGGCGACCTGCTGCTCCAGGTGCTGTTCCACTCCCGGATCGCCGAGGCCGCAGGCGAATTCACCGTCGCCGATGTGGCGGCGGCGCTGGTCGCGAAGCTGGTGCACCGCAGTCCGCACCTGGTGGACAACGGCATCGATCCGGCCGCGAGTATCGAGGAGAAGGTCGCCGCGCAGGAACGCGCCTGGGAGGAGCGGAAGTCCGCGGAGAAGTCCCGCCGCTCCTGCCTGGACGGCATCGCCATGGCCCAGCCCGCCCTGGCCCTCGCCGAGAAGGTTCGCTCCCGCAGCAGCAAGGGGGGTTTACCGGAAGAGTTGATCCCGCACGAATTACGTGTCGTCCACCTCGGTGGCCCGGACAGCGCCGAGGAACAGCTGCGCAAGGCCACCCTGGCATTCGCGGTGAAGATTCGTGCCGCCGAGGATGCGGCGGAAAACGATCGTGCCGAACGGCGTCCCCTGACCTCGGCGGACTGGCTGCGGTACTGGCCGCGCGGCTGACCCCCTGAGTTGGGCCACAGCGCATTTGGTGGGATTGCGGCAGTGTTGCCTCGGGCCGGAATCGGCTAGCGTCTCACGTGTGCATGATGAGGGCCGTGAGCAGGTGACCGAGTACTACCCCTCGAAGTCGGGAACGATCGGTGCTCTAGCCTTCTGTCTGCTCATGACGGCCCTGCCCGCGGTGGTGGTCTTCGATAACGGTGAAACGCCGCCCTGGCGGGCGATGGCCGGATTCACCATGCTGCTCTTCGGTTTCGGTGTTTGTGCCATGGCGCGAGAGGTGTTCCGGCCCGAGCCGACACTGGTGCTCAACGAGCACGGTTTCACCTATCACGGCTATCCGCACGTGGCCTGGAACGAGGTGGAGAAGCTGCGGTTGCGGGTGGGCCGGCTGCGCAGCGGCGGCCGCGAGGAGCGGATCGCCGAGGTCGTCATGCGGGATCCGGAGGACTTCCGCGCGCGGGTCCTCGCCCTGGGTGACGCGGCGGCGAAACGGGCGGCGCCCCGATCGTTGCTGATCGTGCCGGAGCGGCTGCCCGTGCCGCTCGACGAGGTGCTGGAGGCCATGCGCCGCCATCATGCGGGGTTGCTGGTGGCCGAGGCCGGGAATGAGCCGCAGTTCCCGTCCGCGCCGCCGCGGTCCGCGGATCGCGACATGGTGGAGAGCGCGCTGGTGAGTGCGTTCACCGATATGCTGCCGGTCGGCTGGCAGTTCTCGGTGCTGTGGTTCTCGCTGGTCGGCGATGAGGGTCATGCGGGCATCCAGGTGCAGCTCGACGGCGACGACACCGATGACATCAAGCCCGACGAGGAGGTGCTCACGCTGCTGAACCGCCTCAAGGAAGTCTGCTACGACCAGATGACGGGTACCTGGCTGAGCGGCCAGATCGCGCTCAAGGCCGATGTCGACGAGGCCCAGTTCAAGTTGTCGTTCAAGGAGATTCCGGATTGGCTCCCGGTGCCCGACGCCGATGAATGCCGCCGCGAACTGGCCGCGTATCCGCGGGCCGGTGACGAGATACCGGAATGGTTGCGCGAGCGGATCTCCTGACCGAGCCCGGGCGGTTCGTCCCCTTACCCGGCTATGCTCTGTGTGGTTTCGGGTTTGTAGGAGGGCCAATGCGGGGGCGCAGTTTTGCCGGTTGTCTGGGTTTGATGGTGCTGGTTCCGCTCTCGGCCGGGGGGTGCAGCCAGGTGGTGAGCGGTACGCCCGCCCCGGATCCGGTGGTCGCGAAGATTCCGCGGATGACGCCCGATCAGATCCCGAACGTGCTGCTGACCACCGGCGAGATGAATCCGCTGGTCTCCTCCAGCAGCCTGACGCAGAAGTTCGAGAACACGTCTCCGACGACGCCGAACTTCACCTACGACCAGCCCACCTGCGGCCCGATGGTCTACACCGGTGATGCGGACACCTACGGCAATCAATGGAACGGTTATCGCCTGCGCTCCTACCGGGAGCCCGGCGACAACTACAACCACGCCATCTTCCAGACGGTGACCACGTTCGCGAACTTCCTGGTCGCCGAGGATCTGGTGGCCAAATATCGCGACATTCTCGCCCAGTGCCAGAACAAGGACGTCCTGAACACCCCCAAGGATCCGAAGGACGGCTCGCCCAGCACCCTGCACATCACCCAGGTGGCCCACAACAGCGATCCCTCCGCCGATTCGGTCGACTGGACCACCGGCGCCACCGGCGATTCCTGGGTCTGCTCCGACACCATGCGCACCGAAGGCAATGTGGTCATCGAAGTCTCCAGCTGCGCCAATTCCGATGCCCGCACGGCGGCGGTCATCGCCGACCGCATAGCCGCCAAGATCCAGCAGCAATCCTGACGGCTGTCGCCCGGTCCCCGATTTCGTCCCGGTCTTCGATTTCGACTGGTACAGCTCAGTTTTCGGCGAGGTAGCGTTCGACGGTCGCCACCTTGGCAGTGATGGCATCGGTGACGCCGGGGCGGATGTCGGCCTTCAGTACGAGGCTGCAGCGCGGGGCCACGGCGACGATGGCGTCGGTGGCCTGTTTGACCACGGCCATCACCTCGTCCCATTCGCCTTCGATCGTCGTGAACATGGCGCTGGTTTCGTTGGGGAGGCCGCTGGCCCGGACCACGCGTACTGCTTCGGCGACCGCGCGGCCCACGTCCGCGCCGGTGCCGAGGGGGGAGACCGAGAAGGCGATGATCATACGTTCACACCGTAGTCGCGGGCGATGCCGGCGAGGCCGGAGGCATAGCCCTGGCCGATGGCGCGGAACTTCCATTCGGGGCCGTGCCGGTAGAGCTCGCCGAACACCATGGCGGTTTCGGTGGAGGCGTCCTCGGTGAGGTCGAAGCGGGCGAGTTCGCTGCTGGTTACGGCGTCGACGACGCGGATGTAGGCATTGCGGATCTGGCCGAAGGATTGGCGGCGCAGGTCGGCCTCGTGGATGGAGACCGGGAAGAAGATATTGGTGATGGTCGGCGGGGTGTTGGCGAGGTCGACATTGATCACCTCGTCGTCGCCGTCGCCCGCGCCGGTGAGATTGTCACCGGTGTGCTCGATGGTGCCTTCGGGCGAGCGCAGGTTGTTGTAGAAGATGAAGTGCTGATCGGACAGCACCCGCTGGTTCGTTCCGCAGGCCAGCGCGCTGGCGTCCAGGTCGTAGTCGGCGCCCGTGGTGGTGCGCACATCCCAGCCGAGCCCGACGGCGACCTTGGTCAGGTCCGGGGCTTGCTTGGATAGCGAAACATTGCCGCCCTTGGCCAGGCTGACAGACATGGGTGAACTCCCTTCCCGACGGCGCGTCGGCGCCGGTTCCGCTACCGATTATGGTCGAAACCGGGGCGGGGCCGGGAGAGTTGTCAGTTGCGTTCGGCTGCCATGGCTTTCAGCGTGGCGACACGCTTCTCGAGGTAACGCAGCTCGCTGTCGTCGAGGACGGAACGTTGAATTCCGGTGGTCACCGCGAACGCCGACTGCCGATGATCGTCGATCACCTCGACATCGATGGCCACCGCGGTGTAGTCGTCGGCGCCCGGCATGGGATCGGCGAGTACGGTCGCCGTGCCGCGGGCGGCGAGCGCCACATTGCCGCCGCCGAGGATCAGCAGGGCCACCTCCGGCCGCTCCCGTAACCGGGCCAGCGAACCGCGATCGGACTTGAGGCTCAGCAGGATTCGGCGATCGCCGGCGCGCACCGGCCAGGACACGGGGATGGCGTGCGGGGCCGGGTCGGTGGTGACGAGAACCGCGATCGTGTCGAGCGGCCATTCGGGGAGGGCATCCAGTTCGGGGTGATCGGACACCGTAGAGGGCTCCTGACGTTCCCGCGCTTCGGCTACCATCTGCACACCTCACCATCGGGTCTCACACAGCGGGCTGGACTGTGTTGCCATGAAGTGTATGCCGTTGCCGCCGTGGCTCGCTGGCCTCCACGGTGGGTACCCGGATCGCGAGCGGCGTCCGCTTTGTCGGTTACGAGTGTGAAAACACCGGCGGACCTGCAGGGTAATGGATTGACGAGAAGCGGTTACAGTTGCATCATTCGTTACAGTCCCTCGTCTAATCGAGGTCATGCGAGTAACCGGCCGATGACCGTCCGGTGAAGGTCGTCACACCGCCTCCGGTGCGGGCGAACGCAGCAGTATCAAACCCTGGCGCAGTGGGCGCCATGTGAACGAGTGAGGTGAGTGCGAATGGGTTTCCGGCCGTATCCGACCCGACCGATGACGATGGTCACCGGTCTTCCCGCATCTCGCCCCGCTCTCTCCGCCCCGTTCCGCTGAATGCGCGCAACGGTTTTCACGGCTACCGCCGGTCCCGCTGCGTGGGCCGGCGCCCTTGCCTTCGCTTGATGGTAAACGAGGCCGTGTCACCGCGAACGTCAGATGTGAGGTGAAGAGCGCGAACAGAGCGGAGAACGGTGATGGTGAGTGTGAATTTGATGGTGTCGGCGGCGGTTATCGATGATCTGCGCTACCTGCGGGGGGAATTGACGCTGGCGGAGGTGCCCTACCTGCTGGTGCGGGACGGCGACCACCGGTTGGTGCTGGCGGTGGACGGTATGCACGCGGCGGCGGTGCGGCGGGTGCTGGGCGCGGCCATGGCGGCGGGGTTCTCCTGCAATGAGAAGCAGCACAATGTGTTCCGGCTCGGCCGCGACTGGGATCCGGCGCATCACGTGGAGATCGAACTGTGGAAGTACCACGGTGACACCGTGGAGTGCCCGCGCCCGAATGCCTTGACCCGCACCGTCTTCGATCTCGCAGATGTCGAATTCACCACGGTGCTGCTGTACGACGCCAGCTGGCCCACCCTGGCCGGCATGTTCACCCGGCATCCCACCGATGTCGGCTTCGACATCGACCTGGTGTACTCGTGGGTGGACGGCGCCGATCCCGAATTCCGGGCCCGCCGTGCGGGAATGCTCGCGCAGGTGGTGGTCGGCGAGGGCGATGACGCGGATGCCCGCATCCGGCAGATCGACGAACTGCGGTATGCGCTGCGCTCGGCGCACAAGAACGCGCCGTGGCTGCGCCGGATCTTCATCGCCACCGATTCCCGGGTGCCGGATTGGCTGGCCGAGGACCCGAAGGTCACCATTGTGCGTGCGGTGGACCATTTCTCGGACACCAGCGGGCTGCCGGTGTTCAATTCCCATGCGGTGGAATGCCAATTGCAGCACATCGACGGGTTGTCGGAGCATTTCCTGTACTCCAACGACGACATGTTCTTCGCGCGCCCGGTGCGGCCGTCCATGTTCTTCACGCCGGCCGGGATCAGCCGCTACATCGAGGCGGGCACGCGGGTGGGACCGGGCGCGAACAATGAACGGCGCAGCGGTTTCGAGAATGCCGCGCGGATGAATCGGCAGCTGCTGGCCGAACGCTTCGGGCATGTCATCACCCGGCATCTGGAACATACGCCGGTTCCCTTGCGGCGCAGTGTGCTGCTGGAAATGGAGCAGGTCTTCGCCGAGGATTTCGCCCGCACCCGGGCGAGCCGCTTCCGCGCCGCCACCGATATCTCGGTGACGAATTCGCTGTACCACTACTACGCCCTGCTGACCGGCCGCGCGGTGCCGCAGGAGGCCGCCAAGATGCGGTATGTGGACACCACCATGTACACCGGCCTGGCGCTGCTGGAGGGACTTGCCAAGCGCCGCAATGTGGATTTCTTCTGCCTCAACGACGGCAGTTTTCCGGAAGTCCCGGAAGTCGAACGGGTACGGGCGGTTTCGGAATTCCTGGAAACCTATTTCCCCGAACCCGCCCCGTGGGAGAAGCCGGATACCGTGGCGGCGTTCGAATCCGGCGCGGCCTGACCCCTAGTAGACGGCTTCGCCGTCGGCCTCCTCCGGAGTGGAGGTGCGACGGCGAAGGACGTGCGGGATGCGGGCGGCGGGCGGTATGACGATCCCGGCGTCCGCCAGCCGTTTCGCGGCCTCTTCCGGGGTGGCGGGTTCACCCACGGTGCGGCCGTGTCCCAGTGGCACCACGGAGTGCACCACCGTGTCGGGGTAGATGTGCACGTAATTGAACGACTGCGCCCCGTCCCGGCCGCGCTGGCCGCCGTTGCGGACCGCCAGATCCTGGCTGTAGCAGGTCGCGGACGCCACCGACACCGGGATTCCGGCGAAGCTCGCGCTGGTCGAGAAGTGCAGGTGCCCGGCCAGAATGGCGCGCACGTCGGAGCCGTCCAGCACGTCGGCGAGGCGGCGCTGATCGCGGAGCTCGACCGTGACGGCGAGGTCCTGCACGCAGGGGATGGGCGGGTGGTGCAT
The DNA here is from genome assembly GCF_044750615.1 of Nocardia sp. NPDC088792. Lineage (NCBI taxonomy): Bacteria > Bacillati > Actinomycetota > Actinomycetes > Mycobacteriales > Nocardiaceae > Nocardia > Nocardia sp. NPDC088792. The sequence goes on along the minus strand of NZ_JBIVKC010000002.1, from coordinate 1,280,872 downwards.
GCCGAGGACGGTGCCGAAGGGCGCGGGTTCGGCGAGAACCTCGCGCAGCCAGTCCAATTGGGCGTCGGTGATCTCGCCCCAGTGGTGTCCCGGCACGGTGGTGTCGAGCGAGACGATGCGTAGCCCGTCGATCATGTGCACCGAGTCGAGCGGTGCGCCGGAACCGTTTTCGCCGAGTAGTTCCTCGCGTAGGACCGAGCGGTCGTCGTGATTGCCCGCCACCCAGACCACGGGCGCCCCGATGCGGGCGGCCCAGGGTTCCACCAGTTCGCGTAGCTTGCGATACGCGCCGGGCTCACCCTTGTCGGTGAGGTCGCCGGTGAACACGATGGCGGTCGGATTGATATCGCTGTCCTCTGCCTGCCCGAGCAGCTCGCGGAGCCGCTGGACGGCATCGACGTCGCCGTACAGTTCGGCGTCGGCGGCGATCAGGTGGGTGTCGCTGAAATGGAACAGCACATGGTCTGCTCGTGGGTACTCGGCGACTCGCGTGATGTGCACGGATCTCTCCCCGGCGTGTGTAGTGCGCCCTTGCTGCTACTGATAGCCAACGGTCTTGCCGATTCCGTCGCCAGAATAGCGAAGCCCGTTTCTTTCAGGTTGCCCACGCCCAGTGACGACATGCTTGCGAGTAGGTGAGTTTTGCGTGTCGGCCTAGTGGCCGAGGCTACCGGCCAGCACTCGGGGATGTTCCTGCTCACGCGCATGCAGCAGGGTGAAGTAACGGCGCAGCATCAGGACAGCGGTGGTGGCGAGACCCGCCGTCAGCCCCCACCAGACGCCCGCCGCGCCCAGGCGCGCGGGGAAGGCGAGCAGCAAAGCAGTGGGCAATCCCACACCCCAGTAGCCGACCAGTGACAGCCGGAAGCCGGCCCTGGTGTCCTTCAGCCCGCGCAGCAGACCGACCCCGATGTTCTGTGCCGCGTCGAAGAACTGCAGCACGATGGCGATGATCAGCAGCCCGTGCGCGAGGTCCGCGGTGGCGCTGTCGGAGTCCATCAGGAAGGGCCGCAACACCCAGTCCGGGGCGAGCACGTAGGCGAGGCCGGTGACGGCCGCGACCAGGGCCACGCTGCGCAGCGCCAGCCACGCGACCGAGCGCGCGTGCGCGAATTCGTCGCGCGCCACCGCCTTGCTGACCAGGATCGAGGCGCCGTGCGAGAGCCCGATGGCGACCTGGAACACGATGTACACGATCTGATAGACGATATTGTGCGCGGCCAGCGCGGCCGCGCCGATACTGCCCATGACCAGCGCCAGCACCGAGAACATGCCGGCCTCGGACCCGTAGGTGAGGGCGATGGGAGTGCCGAGTTTCAGTTCCGCCGTGACGGTGCTCAGCTGCACCGGCCACATCCGGAGCGGCAGGGTGGCGCCGAGTCTGGTGTCGCGCCGCACCATGGTCCAGAACACCGCGAAGGTGATCAGGAAGACCAGTGAGGTGGCGACGCCGATCCCGGTGAGTCCCAGTTCCGGCAGTCCGGCCCAGCCGTGCATGAACGCCAGTGCGAGAGCCAGATTCAGCGCCACCGAGCCGACCGTGACGAACAGCAGCGCCTGTGGCCGTTGCATGCCGACGGTGTACTGGCGCAGCACCTGGAACCACAGGCACGGCAGCAGTCCCGGCGCGAGCGCGACCATCATGGGGCGCGCCTCGGCCAGTACGGCGGCGTCCTGGCCCAGCCAGTGCAGCGACCAGCCCAGCCCGATGAGCAGTGCGCCGCCGAGCAATCCGGCGAGGGTGGCGATCAGGAAACTGGATCGCACCACCTCCCGCACCTCGCGCTCGACGGTGTCTCCTTGCTTCTCCGCCCGGCTGACCACTGTCGCAACCTGATTGCCGGTGCCCGTGATCAATCCGACGCACATGGTCCGAATCTGGTTGAACAGCACCAGCGCCAGCCCGCCGGCCGCCACCTGCCGCACGCCCAGCGTTCCCATCAGCGCAATATTGGTGGTGGACACCGCAACCTGAGCCAACTGCGTCAAGGCGATGGGCGTGGCCAGGGCGGTCAGCTGCCGCCCATCGGATTGCCGGAGCGCACCGATCATTCGACAGCAGCCCCCTCCAACTGCGCGATGATCCGCTCCACCATGCTCGCCTGGTCCGCGAGCCGCTCGTGGTGCGCCTTGAGCGCCTGCCGTACGCCGTCCCCGGTCTCGTCCGCCAGCACCTCACTGATCTCGTGGATCGGCATATCCACCACATGCAGCAGCTGGATCAACTTGGCCTGCGGCACTTGACCATCGGCATAGTCGTGCAGCGTCGCGCCGGTCAGCCCGTTCTCGATGGCGAACGTGTCCGGCAGCGCATAGTGCAGGTGCCGCAGCACGGCAATCTCCCGCGGATCGGGCCGCTGCGGCGGCCGCAGCGTGTCGAGCATCCGCGCCACCTCCCACTGCTTGCCCTTGTCGATCAGATCCCGATCGCTCATCCATTCCTCGTCGAACACGGTATCCAGGTACTTCTCCCCGTCATCGTTGATGATCACGACAATCGTGGAGTAGTCCGGATACTCGTCGATCCGCGTAAGCGCCGCATAGACGGAACTACCCGAAGAACCGCCGATCATGAGCCCGATCTCGCCGGCCAGGGTGCGAGCGGTCGCGAAGGCATCCACGTCGGAAACCTTGATCCGGTCCTCTTGATCGATCAGGCACAGATCCTGATCGACATGCACCCCCGGCACCGCCCCCTCGGGCGTCCCCGTCCCCGACTGCCAATAGTCGTGCGCCGGACCGCCGAATGCGATCGACCCTTCCGGCTCCACCCCCACCAGCCGCGGCACACACCCGAGTTCCTTCAACCCCCGCGCCGTTCCGAACAGCGACCCCCCGGTCCCCACCGCCCCAACCAGAATGTCTATTTTGCCGAGATCCGCCAGCAGTTCCTCCGCCAGCGAGTAATACCCGACCCCATTGGCGAGGTTGTCATGCTGCGCAGGAAAATACGCCCCCGCATCCTTCGCCATCTGCTCGGCCAGCTCCTCACGCGCCGAGGTGGACAGACTCTCGTCCCCGTCATCATCGACGAAAACCAGTTCGGCCCCCATGGCGTGCATGGCATTCAACTTGGCCGGGCACGCGTGGTGATCGACGACCGCGGTGAACCGATATCCGCGTTCCCGGGCGACCACGGCGAGCCCGAGTCCGGTATTCCCGGAGGTCGATTCGATAATGTGCCCGCCCGGTTCGAGCAGTTTGCTCCGTTCCGCATGCAAGACCATCGCGCGTGCCATCCGAATCTTGGCGGCGCCGGTCGGGTTCATCGTCTCGAGTTTCAGAAATAACCTCGATCCGGTCTCGGGGCTGACGGCGAGTTCGAACAGCGGGGTCTGTCCGATCAACTCCGACACGCGCCTGGCAATAACCGGCATCTAAGGATTCTCCTCGGGGATTTGGAGCATGGATGTGGCGGGTTCGGTACAGCCCATCGGATTCTGTCAGATGCGAGGCGCGATGGCGTCCGGCTCCCAAAGGAATTGTCGTCCATTTTCGGCCACTCGCAAGATGATCTTGGGGGGAATGGGCAACTCGTGGAAACGACTTTCGTTGCTGTCCATCTGATATCCGGCGGTGTTCGGATAGATCAGCAGGTCGCCGATCTTCGCGGCGCGCGGGAGCGGAATGCGGCGCCGGCTCAGCATGTCGTCGTCCAGGCAGGTGGCGCCGCCGACACAGGTGGGCGTGACCTCGTCGCCCTCGGCCGCGGGGCGTCGGGGCCACAGGACGGGGTCCGGCAGATATTCGCTGTCGAACCACTGCTCGGACAGGCTCAGGCTGCTGCCGTTGACGGTGACGATGTCGTAGGCCGTGCCGCCGACGTCGCGGGTCTTGACGCCCTGCACGGTGAAGACGGTGCTGCCGGCGCGATCCAGCAGGGCGCGGCCCGGCTCGATCGCGAGGCGAATGTGGTGGTCCCGCAACCTCTTACCGAGACCGCCGTGCCGGAGGACGGCGGCCAGCATGGCCGGGCCGGGCGTACTGAAGTGATAGGGGTAGCAGGTCGAGGCGTCGAAGCCGCGGTCGCCGTGGAACCAGAGCGGATTGACCTCCTCGAGGAAGGTGTGCCAGGCCTGTTCGGGGACGTAGTCGACGCCGAATCCGCCTCCGATGGAGATGATGTCGGCGGCGTGGCCGAGGCGGCGGGCTTCGAGCACCCGGCCGATCAGCGCGGTGGCGAGTTCGGCGCGGTCGGCGATCTCGTAGCCGGTGAGATGGAAGCTGTAGCCCTGCAGCCGTATCCGGGTGCCGGCGAGCAGCGTGAGCGCCTTGCGCAGCTCGTCGTCGGTCATGCCGAATCGGCTGGCAGAGCCGGGCGGCAGCACCCGCAGCAGAATCCGGGCGGAAACCCCTGTGGCGCTGAGTCGTTCGAGTTCCTCCGGGTCGTCGATGGCGATCAGGGCATTGTGCGCCGCGGCCTGCCGCAGCAGTTCGGTCGATTTGGCGGGGCCGGTGATCACCAGATCGGCACCGCGCACACCGCCCGCGAGCGCCGCTTCGAGCTCACCGCCGCTGGAGACGTCCACGCCGGCACCGGTTTCCGCGCAGGCGTGCACCGCGCAGCGGGCCTTGTTGGCCTTCTTCCCGTAATAGATGGCGCCGTCGAGGCGGTGCTGTACGAAGACATCCTGAAAGGCACGGATATTGGAGCGGACGCGGTCCGGATTGACGAGATGGAAGGGGCCGCCGATCTCGGCGGCGATGGCGGGCAGTGCCCAGGGGTCCGCGAGTAGGCGTTCCTCCCACGGGTCGCGGTAGGCCGGCATCGGACGGGCCGTGATCGCCGAGCGATCGGGCCCCGGCGCGGGGAGCGCTCTTACGATTGCTGTCAGGACGGTCTCCTTTCGTCGGGCGAGGCGGCGCGGGTCAATCCCAGAGCGGTACTTCGGTGCCGCGGCCCTGTTCGATCGCGCGGGTGGCGAGGGCGTGGGCGACGGCGATGTCGGTGAGGACGAGGCCGCTGTTGTAGACGAAGAGGCGTTCGTCCGCGCCGAGGCGGCCTACGGCGCGGCGGCTGAGGATTTGGGGTAGCTCGGCGTCGACCCTGCGTAATCGGCCGTCGGGGCCGGCCATATCGGTGCCGGTGAGGGCCATCTGCTCGGCGCTGGTGGCGATGACGCGATCGGCCGCGGTCAGGGTGGAGGGGGCCAGTCCGTAGCCGACCAGGACGACGGTCGCGCCGGGTTGCAGGTCCTCGGCTTCGATGGCGACCTTGGTGCCGGGGCCGGCGGTGGCGAGGATGACGTCGGCGGTGCGGGCGGCGGCCTGCGGATCGCCGACGATCTCCAGTTCCGCGCGCGGATGATGGTGCCGCAGTTCGCGAGAGACCGCTTCCAGTCCCTCCGGATGCGTCCCGTACAGCATCAGCCGGTTGAGCTGCGGGTTGGCGGCCAGCAGATGGGGTAGCGCATTGCGGCCCTGGGTGCCGGTGCCGATGAGCAGCACGCTGCGCGCCCCGGGGCGCGCCGTCTCGCGGACCAGCAGCGCCGAGACCGCGGGTGTGCGCAGGGCGCCGACGCGGGCGCAGTCCATCATGGCGACGGGCATGCCGGTGGCGTCGTCGTAGAGCGTGATGGTGGTGTAGTAGCGCTTGGTGCTGCGGTCGTGGTGCGGGTCGAACTTGTAGGACGTCTTCATGGCGACCACCCGGCGGTGGCCGTCGCGGCCGAGCATGGCGTAGGCGACCGACCATCCGTCCGGATGGGCGACGCTGAGTTTGCGCGGGTTATCCGAATCTCCGGCCGCCAGCGCGAGATACGCCTCTTCGACGGCGCGGATCACCTCTGCCGGTCCGATGGGTACGTCGGCGAGGTCGCTGCGGCTGAGCACGCGCAGCGGAGTGGGTCGGGCATTCACGGTTGACTACCTCGGGTCGTGCGGAAGGGCGCCACCACACGCTGGCCGTACCCGTTCTCGGCCGCCTCGGCCGCGGCGCGGCGACGGTGTGGCAACCGGATGTTGACCCGTTTGAGCCAGCGGTCGGTGCCGTCGTAGCGGGGGGTGAACGGCACCCGCCCGTGCACCACAACGTCATTGTCCACCAGCAGCAGTTCTCCCGGGGTCAAAGCGGCGGTGATGCACACCCTTTCGAGTTCGGCGCGCAAATGGTCGTAGGCGGCGCGGAATTCGTGATCGGTGTCGTCCAGTGGGGTGTACGCGGGGTCGAAGCGCAGGGTGAGTTGCCCGTCGTCGTCGCCGAGGGTGGCGACGGGCGGCGCTGCGGCGTCCGGGAAGTCGCTGCCGTAGGAGACGTCGGGCAGGATGGGCAGTTCGGCGCGGCCGAGCCGATCGCGTTGTGCCGCATCGAGTTCCACTCGCCGTACCGAGGAGACGGTGGTGCCGACCCGGTCGGGATTGCGCAGGCAGCCGAGCATGAGCAGGTTGGCGCGCCGGGGATGGAAGGCGTCCTCGGTGTGCGGGCAGAGCAGGGTGGTACTGCTGGCGCCGGACTGTTCGTGCTCGTGCCCGGCGGTGGGCAGGATGTTGTTGACCAGTCGTCCGGCCTGTTGCCCCTCCCAGCCGAACGGTTCGCCGGCGCAGCGGGCCAGCAGCAGCATGGTGAGGTCGAGTGCGAACGAGCTGGAGGGGTAGGTCGCGTCCCCGGCCTGTGCGGCGGCGGTGCGCCAATCCCGTGGCGTGCGGCCGAGTTCCGCGTCGCTCAGCGGTAACCGGCCGATGATGGTGACGCCCGCGCTGGTCGCCGGCGGTCGCAGCGCCTCGCGGACCGCGGCGGGCAGTTCGGCGGCGCGCACGCCGATGTGGTGCAGCAGGGCCGGATCCGTCAGCGTGGCCGCGGTCGCGGCGCTCGCGCCGACTGTGACCGCAATCTCATCGGCGAGGGCGCGGACCGCGTGTGCGGCGTCGTCGGGGAGGGTGCGTCGTTCGAGTTCCGAAGGGTGAAGCGTCTTACGTTCGAAGAGAACGCTTTTCGCCAAGGGAGTGCCTTCCCGGGCTCGGAGGTGACGTGGGGATTTCAGGCTCGCTGAGCGAAACTAGTTCGTCCGCAGACGTTTGGCAAGGCTTACCTAATGGTGTGTCCGGTTGATAGCCGATAGGTATCGGATAGCGAGTCCGGAGATTAGCTCGAGCCCGGCCCCCGCGGCGACTCGCGGCGTTCGGCGTTCGCCTGGTGGATGCCGGGCCGTTCTATCTGGATGATGAAGTGATGCGTTCCATGACGGCCGGCCTACGCGGCGCCGAGACTCGCGCCGGCCTCTTGGGCGCGGCGGCCGTGCTACTGCTGCTGACGGGTTGCGGCACAATGCATCTCACCCCCGTCCCCGACGATATGCCGCCGCCCGCGGGTGCGCCGCTGCCGCCGATCGATATCGATGCGCCGGGACGCGCGGCGCTGCAACTGAAACCGTGGGCCGAGGCGCAATCCGACTCGACGGGCATTCCGGTCACCGCCCTGGAGGCCTACGGGTATGCGGCCGCGGTCATGGCGCAGAGCAAACCCGAATGCGGTATCCGCTGGACCACTTTGGCGGGAATCGCCAGCGTCGAGAGCCATCACGGTTCGCACGGCGGCTCGCATCTGAACGACGACGGTGAGGTCACGCCGCCGATTCGTGGTCTGGCACTGGATGGTTCGCCCGGTCGCGCGAAGATCGTCGATACCGATGCGTCCACGCCGGACAATACGGTCTACGTCCGCGCCATGGGCCCGTTCCAGTTCATTCCGGAAACCTGGAAGCGCTGGGGCGTGGACGCGAACGGCGACGGCGTCGTCGACCCGGACAATATCGACGATGCGGCTTTGACCGCGGCGCGCTATCTCTGCGCCATGGGCGGGGACCTGACCGGTGCGCCCGGCTGGCAGAAGGCGCTGCTCACCTACAACCAGTCGCAAGAATATATGAACACGGTCCGCTACCGAGCGGCCGCTTATAGCGTGGGGCGGCGCGCCTGACGCACTTCGCCGAATCTCGCCGATCCTTTTGCCTGAACACAACCTTCAAGTCCGCGGCCCGGCTCGGTCTGGACTGCGGCTTGATAGACCTCCGCCTTGGAGCGGGGGAGCGAAGCGGAGGAGGGAAGACCGAGCTGCAGGGCCGCGGACACGCCCGGAGCGGAGCGGAGGGCCAAATAGGCACTGCTAGGCTCGGTGGCGCACGGGTTCACCGTGCGACCTGCCGTGTCAGCAGCCGAAGGAGTGTCGTTTCGTGGCCATCATCGAACAGGTCGGAGCTCGCGAGATCCTGGATTCGCGCGGCAACCCCACCGTCGAGGTCGAGATCGCTCTCGACGACGGCACCCTCACCCGCGCGGCCGTGCCCTCCGGCGCGTCCACCGGTGAGCACGAAGCCGTCGAGCTGCGTGACGGTGGCGACCGCTACCAGGGCAAGGGTGTGCTGAAGGCCGTCGAGGGCGTCCTCGACGAGATCGCGCCGGCCGTCATCGGCCTGGACGCCGTGGAGCAGCGCACCGTCGACCAGACCCTGCTGGATCTGGACGGCACCCCGGACAAGTCGCGCCTGGGCGCGAATGCCCTGCTGGGTGTTTCGCTGGCGGTGGCCCGCGCGGCCGCCGAGTCCTCGGGCCTGGAGCTTTTCCGTTATGTCGGCGGGCCGAACGCCCATGTGCTGCCCGTCCCGATGATGAACATCCTCAATGGTGGCGCGCACGCCGACAGTGGCGTGGACGTCCAGGAATTCATGATCGCCCCCATCGGCGCGCCCACCTTCAAGGAGGCGCTGCGCTGGGGCGCCGAGGTCTACCACACGCTGAAGTCGGTGCTGAAGTCTCAGGGCCTGTCCACCGGTCTCGGTGACGAGGGCGGTTTCGCGCCGGCCGTCGCGGGCACCCGTGCCGCGCTGGACCTGATCTCCTCGGCCATCGAGAAGGCCGGTTACAAGGTGGGCAGCGATATCGCGCTGGCCCTCGACGTGGCCGCCACCGAGTTCTACACCGCCGGACAGGGTTACAAGTTCGAGGGTTCGGTGCGCACCGCCGCCGAGATGACCGCGTTCTACGCCGAGCTGCTCGGCCAGTACCCGCTGGTTTCCATCGAGGACCCGCTGTCCGAGGACGACTGGGACGGCTGGGTTTCGCTGACCGACCAGATCGGCGACAAGGTACAGATCGTCGGCGACGACCTGTTCGTCACCAACCCGGAGCGCCTGGAGGAGGGCATCGCCAAGGGCGCCGCCAACGCACTCCTGGTGAAGGTCAACCAGATCGGCACCCTGACCGAGACCCTGGACGCGGTCGACCTGGCCCACCGCAACGGTTACAAGACCATGATGAGCCACCGTTCCGGCGAGACCGAGGACACCACCATCGCCGACCTCGCGGTCGCCGTGGGCTCGGGTCAGATCAAGACCGGTGCGCCCGCTCGTTCCGAGCGTGTCGCCAAGTACAACCAGCTGCTGCGCATCGAGGATGCCCTGGGCGACTCGGCGCGCTACGCCGGTGACGTGGCCTTCCCCCGTTTCGCCGTCGAAGGCTGAATAATCGGTAACTCGAAAGGTCAAACGATCGGCTGAGTTTCGAGGTGTGTGAATGACGGAGCGACGAGCGCGCGGTACGAGTCCGGCCGGACGAAGTGACCGCCGCCCGTCGCGGTCCGCCAAGTCCAAGGCGACCGCGGTATCCAAATCGCGGTCGGCCAGCGGCAAGAAGGAAACGACCGCCGCCGGGACCAAGACCGCCAAGCGCCGCACGACCAAGTCGAAGCCGGCCGCGAAAACGGAACGGCACGAACACAAGATCCTCGGCCTCTCCACCGGCCGCGCGGTGCTGCTGGCCGCCGTGCTGTGCGGTCTCGCGCTCACGCTGGCCGTCCCGCTGCGCACGTATTTCACGCAGCGCGCCGACGCCCACGCCCTGGCCGAGCAGAAGCACGAGCTGGAATCCGAGGTCGCGAGTCTGCGCGATCGCCGCGCCCAGCAACAGGATCCGCAGTACATCAAGGCGGAGGCGCGAGACCGTTTGCGGCTGGTGATGCCCGGCGAGACGCCCTATATCGTGCAGGTTCCCGGTATGGAGCAGGCCGCCATTCCGGCCCAGACCCCCAAGCCGCGAGCGCCCGACTCCTGGTACACGGAACTGTGGCGCAGCATCTCCGCGCCGCAGTCTGTAGCAGAGCCGCCCGCGAACCCGGCGCCCCAGCCGGCCCCCGCCCCCGCCCCCAATCAGGAAGGAACACCCCGGTGACAGCCCCCGAGCAACCCACCGAACGGGATCTCGAGATCGTCGCCGAACAACTCGGCCGGGCTCCCCGAGGCGTTCTCGCCATTGCCTACCGCACCCCCGACGGCCTCCCCGCCGTTGTGAAGACCGCCCCCAAACTGCCTGACGGCACGCCCTTCCCGACCCTGTTCTACCTGACCGATCCCCGGCTCACCGCCGAGGCCAGCCGGTTGGAGACCACGGGCATCATGAAGGACATGACCGAAAGGCTCGCCCAGGACGCCGAATTGGCCGCCGCCTACCGCGCCGCCTACGAGGGCTACCTGGCCGAGCGCAATGAGATCGAGGATCTGGGCACCGATTTCGCGGGCGGCGGCATGCCCGACCGGGTGAAGTGCCTGCACGTGCTCATCGCGCACGCGCTGGCCAAGGGCCCGGGGGTGAACCCGCTCGGCGACGAGGCGGTGGCGCTGGCCGCCGAGCACGGCCTGCGCGGCAAGGCCATCCCGGCCGATTGGCCGAAATACGAGGGAAGCTTCCAATGAGCGAGCGGATCGCGGGCGTCGACTGCGGCACCAACTCCATCCGGCTGCTGATCGCCGATGTTGCCGAGAGTGCTTCGGGTGCACCGCGTCTCACCGATGTGCATCGTGAGATGCGGATCGTGCGGCTGGGTCAGGGCGTGGACGCCACCGGGGCGTTCAATCCCGAGGCCATCGAGCGCACCCGGCTCGCGCTGCACGACTACGTGGATCTCATGATCGAGCACGGCGTGACCAGGGTCCGCATGGTCGCCACCTCGGCCACCCGCGATGCGAGCAATCGCGAGGACTTCTTCACCATGACCGGCGTGGAGCTGGGCCGGGTGGTGCCGGGCGCGCAGGCCGAGGTCATCACCGGTGACGAGGAGGCGCGGTTGTCCTTCGCCGGCGCGGTCGGCGAATTGGCCAGCGAGGCGGGGCCTTTCGTGGTCGTGGACCTGGGTGGCGGTTCCACCGAGGTGGTGCTGGGCGACAGCACAGGTGTGCAGTCGGCGTACTCGGCCGATATCGGCTGTGTCCGCATTACCGAGCGCTATCTGCACGGCAATCCGCCCAGCCGCGAGGAGGTCGCGTCCGCGCGTTTCTTCGCCTCCGAACGCCTGGCGCAGGCCTTCGGCGTGGTGGCGGTGGAACGTGCCCGCACCTGGGTCGGTGTGGCCGGCACCATGACCACGCTGGCGGCGGTCGCGCTCGACCTGCCCGAATACGATTCGGAGAAGGTGCATCTCACCCGTTTTCCGCTGAGCGAGGTCCGTGCCGTCTGTGACCGGCTCATCGCCATGAACCACGACGAGCGGGCCGCGCTCGGTCCCATGCATCCGGGCCGGGTGGATGTGATCGGCGGCGGTGCGGTGATCACCGAGGTGCTGGCCGATGAATTGGCTCGTCGGGCCGGTATCTCCGAGCTGATCGTGAGTGAGCACGACATCCTGGACGGTATCGCTCTTTCCATCGCCGGAACCCCCGGTGGTGAACCTGTGGCAAACTGAGCGGTCTTGTTTGGTGCATTACATCTGAACCGTGCACCCCGGAATGTGACGAGAGTCAACTTCTGAGGTTGCTGTCGGATTGCGCCTTATGGGAAGGTCTCCGTTATGTCAGGAGTAGCACACGACGCGAAACCGAGCACCGAACGCACACTGTTCGGACATCCCATCGGCCTCGCGAATCTGTTCGGCGTCGAGTTGTGGGAACGGTTCTCGTTCTACGGCATGCTCACCATCCTCGGCTACTACCTGTACTACTCGGTCACCGAGGGCGGCCTGGCGATGGACAAGGCCACCGCCACCGGCATCGTCGGTGCGTACGGTGGCCTGGTCTATCTGTCCACGGTGCTCGGCGGCTGGATTGCCGACCGCGTGCTCGGGATGGAACGCACCGTGCTGTACGGCGGCGTGGTGGTCATGGCCGGTCATATCGCCTTGGCATTGATCCCCGGGCTGGCCGGCGTCGCGGTAGGCCTGGTCGCCATCGCGCTGGGCTCCGGCGCACTCAAGGCGAACGCCTCCTCGCTGCTGGGCACCCTCTACAACAAGGACGACGCCCGCGCGGACGGCGGCTTCACCCTCTTCTATCTGGGCATCAATACCGGCGCCTTCGCCGGCCCGCTGATCACCGGCGTGCTGCAGTCGAATGTGGGCTTCCACTGGGGCTTCGGCGCGGCGGCCGTCGGTATGGCGCTGGGCCTGACCCAGTACGTGATGTTCCGCCGCAATCTCGGCACGCACGGCCGTGAGGTGCCGAACCCGTTGCCGCGCACCGCGGCCCCCAAGGCCGTCGCCGCGCTGGCGGGCGTCATCGTGCTGGTCGCGGCCGCCTGGGCGACCAAACTGCTGACCCTGGCCAGCCTGCCGAACGTCACCACCGGCGTGATCGTGGTGGCCTCCATCGCCTACTTCGCCGTCATGCTGACCAGCCCCAAGGTCGATGCCCTGGAACGCACCCGGGTGCGCGCCTTCATTCCGCTGTTCATCGCGAATGCCGTGTTCTGGTCGCTGTTCCAGCAGATGTTCACCGTGCTCGCGGTGTACTCCGACGAGCGCATCGACTGGGATGTGTTCGGCTGGACCGCACCGTCCAACTGGATCGGTTCCATGGAGCCGGTGTGGATTATCGCGCTGTCGCCGCTGTTCGCCATTCTGTGGACCCGGTTGGGCAATCGTGCGCCGAGCACGCCGCGCAAGTTCGCGCTGGGCGTGGTCGGCATGGGCGCGGCCTTCCTGCTGTTCACCATCTTCTCGGGCTCGCACGGCAAGTCGGTGCCGATCCTGTTCGTGTTCGTGGTGCTCGGCGGGTTCGCCATCTCCGAACTGCTGCTGTCGCCGATCGGCCTGGCCGTCACGACCAAGCTGGCCCCCAACGCCTTCCGCGCGCAGATGATGGCGCTCTACTTCTTCTCCGTCGGCATCGGCACCTCGATGTCGGGTGTGCTGTCGAAGTTCTATCACCCGTCGAACGAGCTGGCCTACTTCGGCATCACCGGTGTGGTGGCCATCGTGGTCGGCGTGATCGTCTGGCTGCTGGCGCCGTTCGTGAGCCGCCAGATGGAAGGCGTGCACTAACCGACCCCTGGTCAACTAGTCTCGAGCAACACCGCCCGACCGCAGTGCGGTCGGGCGGAGCTGTCGGTAAGGGAGGGACGGCATGCTGGAGCGGTACGAGATCGAGACGTTCCTGACCCTGGCTGCGGAGTTGCACTTCGGCCGGACGGCCGAGCGATTGCAGGTATCGACGGCCAGGGTCGGACAGATCATTACGAGACTCGAACAGCGGATAGGGGTTCCGCTGTTCGATCGCACTGTTCGCCGGGTCGAACTCACTTCTATCGGCAAGCAGCTGTACCTGGAGCTGAAGCCCGCTTGGGATCAGGTGGGTGTCGTCGTGCAACGCGCCATGGGCGCCGCACATGTGCTGACCGGAACGGTGCGGGTCGCTTTCGACGGCCCGGCGAGTGGACTGCTGCTGACCCGGATCTCCGATTTCTTCCGGAAACGGCTGCCGGACTGTGATGTCCAGTTGCGTGAGGTCCGGCTCCGTGAGCTCACGCTCTGGCTGCTCGGGGGCGAACTGGATATCGCGCTCAGTACCCTGCCGATCGAGGAGCCGGGGTTCACGCAGGGCTCGGTGCTCGTCTCGGAGCCCCGGCTGCTGGCAGTGGCCGCGGATCATCCCTTCGCGCAGGAACATTCGATTTCGCTCGAGGATCTGGCCCGGATGACGGTGCTCCAATTGCCCGGCACACTGCCGGAATCGCTACGCGCCGACCGCACTCCGAGCACGACTCCGGCGGGTCATCCGGTCCGGCTCGGGCGGTCCGCGGATACCTTCGACGAGATACTCACCCTGGTGGGGACCGGTCACGGCGTCTTCCCGGTGGGCGCGCAGGCGCGGCGCTATCACGTCCGGCCCGATATCGTCTATGTGCCGATTCGCGATGCGCCGCCGCTGAAGTGGGGCCTCGTCTGGCGCACCGCCGCCGAATCACCTCGCATCCGCGCCTTCGACGACGCCGCGCGTGACCTGCTCCGGCGCTCGTTCTCCGCCCCGGCCTGACCCGCCGCGCTCAGAGGGTGAGCACGATCTTGCCGCGCCCGCTGCGGGATTCGAGCAGTTCGTGGGCCTTGGCGGCCTCGTTCAGCGGCAGCACCTGCTCGACGTGCGGTATCAGCTTGCCCGCCTCGGCCAGTTCGGTCATCGCCTCCAGGCCGACGCGATCGGGTTCCACCGTGAGGCCGGCGAACCGGCGGCCGGCCGCGAGGGTGCGGTCGCGCAGCGCGAAGTCATTGCGGCCCACCGTGGATACCAGCATGCCGCCCGGTCGCAGCACCTCGATCGAGCGCGGGCCGTTGTCGCCGCCGACCGTATCGAACACGACGTCCAGGTCGCGCAGGACCTCGGTGAAATCCGTGATGTGATAGTCGATGATCTCGTCGGCGCCGAGTCCGGCGACGAACTCCCGCTTTCCGGCGCTCGCCGTCGTGATGACCTGTGCGCCCAGCGCTTTCGCGATCTGCACCGCCAGATGCCCGACGCCGCCGCCACCGCCGTGGATGAGCACCCGCTGCCCGGGTTCGAGTCGCGCGGTGTCGACCAGGCCCTGCCAGGCCGTCAATCCGGCCAATGGCAGTGCGGCGGACTGGATGTGGCTGATATTGCGCGGCTTGCGGGCCAGGTGCCGGGACGGCGCGGTCACGTATTCGGCGTACGCGCTCGCCGCGCGGGGAAAGAACGGCATGCCGTAGACCTCGTCGCCGACCTCGAACCGGGTCACGCCCGGCACGATCTCCTCGACCACCCCGGAGACGTCCCAGCCGACGATGAACGGCGGCGCGCCCAGGAATCGCGCCTGCCCGGAACGCACCCCGACATCGATGGGATTGACTCCGGCGGCGTGCACCCGCACCAGTACTTCGGACGGAATCGGTGTGGGTCGCTCGACCTCGGCGAGTTCGAGGACCTCGGGTCCGCCCACGGTGTGCTGGATGATCGCTTTCACGGCTGCTCCTCTTCGCGTATCGCTGTCCATCCTCGCACCGGAATGCGCTGGGCATCAGGCCATTCGGGGCGCCTGCCCGGGTGTGCGCGGCCGCGGGCCGATTCGGGGCCGATGGGGCAGGAAGAAGGGGCCGTCCGGATGCTGGCGGGCGCCCGCCGCCGTCCGTAACGTCGGGTCGGTATCCGACAGCGAAGGAGTGGTCCATGACGAGCGGGGCAGCCGATCTGGTGGTGCGCGCGGGCGCGATTCACACGCTGATGCCCGGGCAGCCGGCGCAGCGGGCGCTGGCCGTGCGCGGCGACCGGATCGTGGCGGTGGCGGCCGCACCGAACGGACTCGACGAGCTGATCGGGGCCGGCACGGAGGTGATCGACCGCCCGGCGGCCGCGGCGCTGCCGGCCTTCGACGACACGCATACGCATCTGATCATCGCCGGGAACAGCGCGCACGACGTGCCGGTGCATCTGGCGCGCGATATTCCGGAACTGCTCGGCATGATCCGGGAGCGCGCCGGGCGCACGCCGCCGGGAGAGTGGATTCGCACCACCGCCAACTGGCAGGAGATCAACCTGCCGGAACGGCGTTTCCCGACCGCGGCCGAACTCGATACCGCCACCGTCGATCACCCGGTGTACCTGATGCGCGGCGGCCACAATGTGGTCGTAAATCATCGGGCGCTCGAATTGGCCGGGCTCACGGCCGATACCCCCGATCCGGCGGGCGGGCACCTCGGCCGCGACGCCGACGGACTCACCGGACTGTTGCAGGACAATGCGATTCCACTGGTGGCCCGGCTGCTGCCCGCGGCCACCCCGGAGCAGCGCATCGACGGATTGCGCGCCGCCACCGCGGATTACGCGGCCAAGGGCATCGGCCTGGTACGGGATGCCATGGTGCCGATCGAGGATCTCGACATCCTGCACCGGGCGCTGCAGCAGGGCGCGCTCGGGGTGCGGGTGCGGGCCATGGCCTCGGCCCTCGGCCTCAGCGCCGCGGACAGCGTCGATGCCCTGCTCGACCGGCTCGAACAGTGGCGGTACCTGCCGGGGCCGTGGCTGTCGGTGTGGGGCGTGAAGTTCGGTCTGGACGGCGGTATCGAGGCGGGCGCGACCCGCGACCCGTACGCCTGCGATCACAGCTTCTTCGGCTATCTCACCTGGAAGCCGGATGAACTCACCGAGGCCATGGACCGCGTGCTGCGGCGCGGCTGGCGGATCGGCACCCACGCCTACGGTGACCGCGCGGTGGAAACGCTGCTCGATATCTATGCCGAACTCCGGCAACGGCATCCGGCCCTGCCCGCCGGGGCGCTGGTGATGGAGCACGGCGGCCTCACCGATGCCGCGCTGCGGGAACGCGCTGTGCGCCTGGATATTCCGGTCACCATTCAGCAGCCGCTGCTGCACGATGTCGCCCGCATCGAGGACACCTACTGGGGGCCGGAGCGGGTGAGCTCGCTGTTCCCGGCGCGGCAGTGGATCGATGCGGGCGCGCTGGTCACGGGCGGGTCCGATTATCCGGTGGGGTCGTACGGGGCGATGCGCTCGGTGTGGGGCATGGTCACCCGGCAGACCGTGACCGGCGTGCGCGGGCTCGAGCACGCGATCACCGTGCTCGAGGCGATCGCGCTGCACACCACCAATTCCGTTGCTCTGCTGGGCGAATCGGAGCTGCGTGGTGCGCTCACGCCCGGTCGCCTGGCGGACCTCACCCTGTGGGACGTCGATCCGACCACCGCGTCACCGGGCGAGCTGGCCGATTTGCAGCCCGTCTGCACCATCATCGGCGGCCGCATTGTGCATGGCACCCATATATGCATCGTGCACGGCGCCCATATATAAGGAGAATTCTTTCCATCCGGAAGTCTGTGACCAGGCTCACCGCCGGTGTACCCGGTCGGTGGGACCGGCCGGTGACCAGGTGGTTTCGCTCGGATACCGCCCCGTCCGGGGCGGAATATCGGATGGCCCTCCTACTGCGGGACAGGGAATACTGTCGCGCGACCGATGAGTTGACCGCGGCATCCCCGTCTCATGTGATGTGGCGCTTCGGTCATCGCGTCGCTCGTAGTCCGATCTTTCTCGCCCCGGAGGTATCCGATGTCCGCCGAACTATCCGCCGCGCCTACCGGGCGGCGGACTCCGACAGTCATCCGGCTGCTGGTGCTAGCAACCTTCGTGGTGATCCTCAACGAGACCATCATGATCAATGCGATCCCGCGCCTGATGGTCGATCTGCACGTCACCGACCGCACGGCGCAATGGGTTTCGACCGCGTTCATGCTGACCATGGCGGCGGTCATTCCGATTACCGGCTGGTTCCTGCAGCGGGTGACCACCCGCCGCGCCTACGCGCTCGCCATGTGCGTGTTCCTGGCGGGCACCGCATTGGCCGCCATCGCGCCGTCGTTCGAGGTGCTGCTGGCGGGCCGCGTGGTGCAGGCCTGCGGTACCGCGGTGATGATGCCGCTGCTCATGACCACGCTCATGACGGTGGTGCCCGAGCACGATCGCGGCCGGGTCATGGGCAATGTCACCCTCGCCATCTCGGTCGCGCCGGCCATGGGCCCGGTCATTTCCGGGCTGGTGCTGCAACTGGGTTCGTGGCGTTGGCTGTTCGTGTTCGTGCTGCCCATCGCCGCCGGCGTCACCTGGTTCGGCCTGCGCAATCTGGAGAACATCGGGGAGCCGCAGACCGGTTCGATCGACTGGTTGAGCGTGGTGCTCTCGGCGCTCGGCTTCGGTGGCCTGGTGTTCGGCCTGAGCCGCTTCGGCGACGGCAGCATCACCACTCCGGTGGCGATCGTGGTCGCGGGCGTCATCCTGATCGCCGCCTTCGCGCTGCGGCAGATCCGCTTGCAGCGCACCGATTCACCGCTGCTGGATCTGCGGGTGCTGCTGTCCTCCACGTACGCCAAGGCGCTGGTGCTGATGGCCGTGGCCTTCCTGGCCATGCTCGGCTCGATGATCCTGCTGCCGCTGTATCTGCAGAATCTGCGCGGCCTCTCGCCATTGCAGACCGGTCTGCTGGTCATGCCGGGCGGTCTGGCCATGGGTCTGCTGGGTCCGACGGTCGGCCGGCTGTTCGACCGCTTCGGCGGGCGGGTGCTGGTGATTCCCGGTGCGATCGGCATTGCCGCCGCGCTGGCCGGATTCACCCAGATCACGCTGACCATGCCGTACTGGCAGCTGGTGGCGCTGCATGTGCTGCTGATGATCTCGCTGGCCGCGGCCTTCACCCCGGTGTTCACGCTGGGCCTGGGTGCGCTGCCGATGCATCTGTACTCCCACGGCAGTTCGATGCTGGCCACGCTGCAGCAGGTGGCCGCGGCGCTCGGTACCGCGCTGGTGGTGACGATCATGTCCTCGCGCGCGAACACGCTGGAGCGGCACGGTGTGGATCCGCTCAGCGCGAACCTCACCGGTATGCGGCTCGCCTTCGCGGTGTCGGCGGTGCTGGCGCTGCTGGTGATCGCCATGGCGATCCTGCTGCCCAGCCGGTCCGAGTCGCCCGAGGCGGCGGTGGTCGTGGCGGATGAGCTCCCGGAGCTCGTGAAGGACTGAGACCACGGATCCCGTTGCGGGATCAGCGATTCCGAAACCGACGCAGGCCCCCGGCAATCGCCGGGGGCCTGCTGATTGACTGTAGGCATGAGCCTTTCGTCGCGGCTGGAGCAGGCCGGCCGACCACTGATCGAGCAGCAGCTGGCCCATCCCACGGTGGCCGGGATCGCGCGCGGTGACCTGCCCGAACCGGTCTTCCGCTCCTGGCTGGAACAGGATTACCTGTTCCTGCTCGACTATGTCCGGGTGTTCTCCCGCCTGGCCTGGCAGGCTCCCGATGCGCATCTGGCCGATCTGGTGGATCTCGCGCACGCCACCTATCACGATGAACTCTCGTTGCATCGTTCGCTCGCCGCGGAATTCGGCGCCGATCTCGACGGCGCGGTGAAAGGTGCTCCGTGCCGGGCGTATACGGCCTTCCTGTTGGATTCGGCCGCTTCTTATGCCGACGGACTGGCCGCTCTCTATCCCTGCATGTGGGGTTATTCGACCCTCGGCGCAATTCTCGCCGAGAACATGCCCCCGGATCCTCGGTATCGGCGGTGGATCGAAACCTATTCCGACCCGGCCTTCGCGGCGCTCACCCGTCGCTGCGCACATATGCTCGACGAGTCGGCTCCCGAGCCGGTTCGCGCGGAAACCCTTTTCCTGCAAGGCATGCGCCACGAACTGGACTTCTGGAACGTCCCCGACCAGCGATAGCAAGAAAGAGAGAGGATGCGATGACATCGCACGCAGGTTTTGCCGGCCGGACATATGTGGTTACCGGTTCCGCCTCCGGCATCGGTGCGGCGACCGCCGCGCTGCTACAGGAGCGCGGCGCGAAGGTCATCGGCTGCGATCTCGACAATGCCGATATCCGGGCCGATCTGTCCACGCCGGAGGGCCGGCAGTCATTGGTGGACCAGGTGACCGCGTACGGGCCGATCGACGCGGTACTGGCCATCGCCGGCGGCGGCAAAACCGCTCCGCTGCAGACGAACTACTTCGGCGCCGTCGCCACCTTGGCGGGTCTGCGTCCGCTGCTGGCCCAGAGTTCAGCGCCCCGCGCGGTGGCGGTCTCCTCGACCGCCTCGCTGGAGCCGGTGGGTGAACCCATTGTGCAGGCCTGCCTCGACGGTGACGAGGCCGTCGCTGTCGGTCTGCTCGAAGCGAATCCTGCGGCCGGCGGCCCGACCGGTGGCTACGGCATCGCGAAGCGCGCCTTGAACCGCTGGGTGCGCAGGCAGGCTCCGACGCCCGAATGGGGTGGTTCCGGTATCGCCCTGAATATCGTTGCCCCGGGTGTCGTCGATACGCCTGCCGCGGCTGCGCTCCTCGCCGACGAGAACATTCGTAAGCAGGTGGAAGCCGCTGCCCCGCAACCGTTCGGCGGTTTCCCGGGGCGCCCGGAATGGGTGGCCGAACTCATCTGCTGGTTGAGCAGTGCCGAAAACCGTTTCGTGACCGGTCAGGTCATCTTCGCCGATGGGGGTTCGGAGGCCGCGGTCGTCGGTGATCTGCTCTGGCGGTGATCCGCAGACCGGTCGGTCTGACGAGTCGCGCTCGTGCACGGCAGAATGGTCCAGGTGCAGATCGGGATGCTTGGGCCGTTGGAGATTCGTGCGGATGACGGCGGTTCGGTAGAGGTACCGGGCACCCGGCTCCGCGCCTTGGTGATCGCGCTCGGGCTCGAACCCGGCCGCGCGGTGTCGAAAGCGAAGCTGGTCGACTGGATTTGGGGCGAGCAGCCGCCCGCCGACGCGGCGAACGCCTTGCAGGCCTTGGTCTCCCGGCTGCGGCGGGTGCTGCCCGCGGGATCGATCGAGGTGCAGGCCGGCGGCTACCGGCTGACGGTGGCGCCCGAGGCGGTCGATGCGGTGCGGTTCGAACAGCTCGTCGACCAGGCCCGCGACAGTGACGACCTGCAACGGGTCCGGCTGCTGCGCGCGGCCCTGGAATTGTGGCGCGGCGCCGCCATGCAGGACCTCGAGCTGCCGGAGAACGCCGCCTTCGAGGCGGTGGTCACCCGGTTCGAGGCCCTGCACCTGACCGCGCTGGAGGACCGCTACGAGGTGGAGATCCGCCTCGGCCGCGGCCCGCAGATGGTCACCGAGCTGACCGAATTGGTGGCCCGGCATCCGGTCCGGGAACGGCTCGTCGCCGCGCTGATCCGGGCGCTCGCCGCCGCGGGCCGGGGCACCGAGGCGCTCACGGTGTACCAGCGTGCCCGCGAGGCGCTCGCCGATGAACTGGGCGTGGATCCGTCGCCGGAGCTGTCGGCACTGCATGTTTCGCTGTTGCGTGGTGAATTGGGTGTGCAGCAGCAGGAGGACCGCAAGACCAATCTGCGGGCCGAGCTGACCACCTTCGTCGGCAAGCAGGACGATGTCGCCGCCGTGCGGAAACTCGTCGGGGAGCATCGGCTCACCACGGTGAGCGGGCCCGGCGGTTCGGGGAAGACCCGGCTGGCGCTGGAGACCGCGCGCACCCTGCTCGGC
This sequence comes from Nocardia sp. NPDC088792, assembly GCF_044750615.1. Classification (NCBI taxonomy): domain Bacteria; kingdom Bacillati; phylum Actinomycetota; class Actinomycetes; order Mycobacteriales; family Nocardiaceae; genus Nocardia; species Nocardia sp. NPDC088792. The sequence goes on along the minus strand of NZ_JBIVKC010000002.1, from coordinate 1,259,655 downwards.
GAGCTGCCGGACGGGGCGTGGCTGGTGGAACTGTCGTCCGTCGGTGCGAGCGCCGATATCGCGCAGTCGGCGCTCGCCGCGCTCGGGCTGCGGGATGCGCTGCTCGGTGGCACGGCGGATGCGGAACCGATCGACCGGCTGGTCGCCGCGATCCGCGAGCGCGAAATGCTGTTGATCCTGGACAACTGTGAGCATGTGATCGAGTCCGCGGCGGCGTTCGCGCATCGGGTGCTCGGTGAGTGCCGGCAGCTGCGAATTCTCGCGACGAGCCGGGAACCGCTCGGCATCACCGGTGAGGCGCTGTGGCAGGTCGAGCCGCTGGCCTTGCCGGCGGCGGCCGCCGATCCGGGTGAGATCGAGTCCTCGCCGGCGGTGCAGCTGCTGCGGGATCGGGCCGGTGCGGTGCGCAAGGATCTGGTGGCCGATGCGCAGACCCTGTCGAGCATGGCGCGGATCTGCCGGGCGCTGGACGGGATACCGCTGGCCATCGAACTCGCCGCGGCGCGCTTGCGCACCATGTCCCTGGATCAGCTGGCCAATCGCCTCGACGACCGGTTCCGGTTGCTCACCGGCGGCAGCCGGACCGCGCTGCCGCAGCACCGGACCCTGCGCGCGGTGGTGGACTGGAGCTGGGAGCTGCTCACCGAGCCGGAAAAGATTGTGCTGCGCCGGCTTTCGGTGTTCTCCGGCGGTGCGGGCCTGGATGCCGCCGAGCAGGTCTGCGCGGGGGCGGGCTATGGGGACGACACGCCGGTCGAGCAGTGGGAGGTGCTCGAGCTGCTGACCTCGCTGACCGAGAAATCGCTGCTGTCCATCGTGGGCGACAGCGGGCCGCGCTTCCGGATGCTGGAGACGATCAAGGAGTACTCCCGGGATCGGCTGGCTGAGGCGGGCGAATCGGAGGCCGCGCGCGCCGCGCATCTCGCGTACTTCACCGGATTCGCCGCGACCGCGGAACCGCGCCTGCGTCGCGCCGAACAGCTGGAGTGGCTCGCCGCGCTCGAGGTCGAGCACGACAATATCGCCGCGGCAATGCGCGGCGCGGTCGCGGCGGGCGACGGCGCCGGGGCTATGCGGCTCGCGGCGCAGGCCGGCTGGTACTGGTGGCTCGGCGGGCGCAAGGCCGAGGGCATGGAGTTGATCACCGCGGCCACCGAGGCACCCGGCGAAGCGGACGACGACTCCCTGGCCACGGTCTACGGGTTAGTCGTGCATTTCCTGTCCACCGGGCCGAGTGACGAGCACCAGGTGGGGGAGTGGATCGAAAAGGCGTACGGATTCAGCCTGCACAGCCGGTCCCGGCACCCGGCGCAGCTGTTCGTGGTCGCGCTGAAGGACATGATGCAGGGGCCGGACGCGGTGCTGCCCGCGTTCGAACCGATGCTCACCGACGAGGACCCGTGGGTGCGGGCGCTGGCCCGGTTGCTGCTCGGCAAGATGCGGATCGTGCTCGGTCAGCAGGGGCGGGATGCGGACGACTATCTCGAATCGGCGCTCGCCGAATTCCGGGGACTGGGTGAGCGGTGGGGGATTTCGTTCGCGCTGACCGAGACCGCGGACCGGATTGCCGTGCGCGGCGAGTTCGCCGCCGCCGTCGAGCTTTTCGAGCAGGCGGTCGCGGTGGTCACCGAGGTCGGCGCGATCGAGGACCTGATCCGCATGCGGTCGCGGCAGGCGCAGCTGCACTGGCTGCTGGGTGACGCGGAGTCGAGCGCCGCCACCATGGCCGAGGCGCAGCGCTGTGCGGAACGGGTCGCCTGGCCGAATACCTTGGCCGAGTTGGCTCTTGCGAAGGCGGAGCTGGCGCGCTGGCAGGGCGACAATGCGGAGGCCCATCGGCAACTCGGCATCGCGACCGGCCTGCTGGATTTGAAGTGGCCGAATATCCGGGCGATGAACCATGATCTGCTCGGCTATCTCGCCGAGAGTGTCGAAACGGCTCGCGAGCATCGTGTCGCCGCCTTCGAAGCGGCGTCCGAGGCGGGGCATGCGCCCTTGATCGCGCGGATGATCGTCGGGATCGCGGATCTGGCCTTGCGGGAGGAACAGTACGAGCGGGCCGCGCAACTGCTCGCGGCCGCCGATGTGGCGCGGGGCCTGCCGGATCGGTCGCAGCCGGATATCGCTCGTATCGAGCGGGAAACGCGAAATCGCCTCGGGGAACCGGAGTTCACCGAGGCGATGCGGGCGGGTGCGCAGTCGAGCTGGCATGAATTGGTCTCGATCACGCTCGCTTGTTGAACGTGGCCCGCGACCACAGGTATCCGACCAGGGCGATACCGGCGCACCAGGCCAGCGCGGCGGCGGTGTAGCCGCCCGACGGGTTCCCGGTCAGCAGTCCGCGCAGGGATTCGATGATCGGGGTGAAGGGCTGGTATTCGGCGAACTGCCGGATGCCCTGGCCCATCTGGTGCGCCGGAACCACCGCGCTGCTGACGAAGGGCAGCATGATGAGCGGCACGGTGGTCAGGCCCGCGGATTCCGGAGTCTTGGCGAACAGGCCCATGGCGACGGTCAGCCAGGAGGTGGCGAAGGCGGTGGCGGCGATGATGCCGATCGCGCCGGCCCAGTCCAGCAGCGTTGCCGGGGAACGGAATCCGAGGGCGAAGCCGACGCCGATGACGGTCGCGGCGGAGATCGCGATGGTCACCATGGTGGCGATGACGTGCCCGGTGAGGACGGCACCGCGGGAGACGTCCATGACCTTGAAGCGATTGATGATGCCCCGGGTCATATCGGAGTTGACGGCGACGGCGGTGGACGAGAGCCCGTAGCTGACGGCGAGCAGGATCATGCCGGGCAGAGCGTAATCGATGTACTTCTCGCCGACATTGAAGGCATTGCCGAACACGTAGACGAAGATCAGCATCATCACGACCGGCATCAGCGCGGCATTGAAGATGGTGACGGGTGTGCGGGCGGTGTGTTTGAAGTTGCGCCGCAACATGATCGACGAATCGGCCAGCGACGTGGACAGGGCGCTCGAGGTGGAGACGGTGGCGGGGGCGGTGACGGTGCTCATTGTGCGACTTCCTCGGAGGTGGTGGCGTGGCCGGTCAGGGCGAAGAAAACATCATCGAGATCAGGGGTGTGGATGGAAACGTCCGCGGCATCGATCCCGTGGTCGTCCAGTCGATTCAGCAAGTCCCGCAACGACTTCGTGCCGCCGTTGCCGGGGACCTGCAAGGTCAGCGGGTCGTCGTCGCGGCTGGAACCGGGCAGGATCCGTTCCGCCGCTTCCAGTTCGGCGCCGGCGGTGAACCGCAGCCGAATGTGGCTGCCGGGGATCCGCCGCTTGAGCTCATCGGGGGTGCCTTCGGCGACGATATGGCCCTGGTCGAGGACCGCGATCCGATCGGCCAGCTGATCGGCTTCCTCCAGGTACTGGGTGGTGAGGAGGATGGTGACGCCGTCGGCGGTCAGGTCGCGGACGATATCCCACATGGTGCGGCGGCTGCGCGGGTCCAGGCCGGTGGTCGGCTCGTCGAGGAACACGATCTCGGGGCGGGTGACCAGCGTCATCGCCAGATCCAGCTTGCGCCGCATCCCGCCGGAGTAGGTCGACGCCATCTTCCCCGCCGACTCCACCAGATCGAAGCGTTCCAGCAGGTTGGTGACGACTCGCTTGCTCTCCGCACCCCGCAGGCGGTGCAGGTCCGCCATCAATCGCAGGTTTTCTTCGCCGGTCAGCAGGTCGTCGACCGCGGCGAACTGTCCGGTGACGCCGATCGCCTTGCGCACGGCCTTGGTCTCGGTGGCGATATCGTGACCGGCGACGTAGGCGGTGCCGCCATCGGCTTTCAGCAGGGTGGTCAGGACGTTGACCGCGGTGGTCTTGCCGGCTCCGTTCGGGCCGAGCAGGGAGAAGATGGTGCCGGCCTCGACATTCAGATCGATACCGTCGAGAACGACCTTGTCCCCGTAGGCTTTCCGCAACCCCGAGGCTGCGATTGCTGTGTTGTTCATGTGGAGTACTTTCGCCAGCCGGCCTGATACGGGCCTGACACCAACCTGACACGCCACCTGACGTGGCAAAAACGCTGGTCAGGGCGTGGTTAGCAGTCCGTGTGCCAAGGCTGCCGTGACGGCGGCGGTGCGATCCGAGACGTCGAGTTTCGTGAATGCGCGCTGCAGGTGCGTTTTGACGGTCGTTTCGCTGATGTGCAGGAGCCGGCCGATCTCCGCATTGGTCAGTCCGTGCGCGACATGGCCGAGCACCTGCACCTCACGGGCCGACAGTGCCACGCGCGGAGGTGGCTGCCGGTGACGCAGCCGGGCGCTGACCGCAGGGGTCAGCACGGTCTCGCCCCGGGCGGCGGCGCGGATGGCCGCGGCGAGTTCGGCGCGTGAGCTGCCCTTCAACAGGTAACCGGAGGCGCCGGCCTCGACCGCGCGCACGATGTCGGCGTGGGTCTCGTAGGTGGTGAGGATGACCACCCGGGTGCCGGGGCAGGCGGCCAGGATCTGCTCGGTCGCGGTGGCGCCGTCGACTTCGGGCATGCGCAGGTCCATCAGTACGACGTCGGGGCGCAGGGCGGTGGCCACCGTGATCGCCTCCGCTCCGCCGGCCGCCTCGCCGATAACGGTGAGATCTGTTTCCCGGGAAAGCATTCCGTGCATGCCCTCGCGGACAACGGGGTGGTCGTCGACGAGCAGGACGGTGATCATGCGGGTGCCACGATATCCACCCGGGTGCCGGTGCCGGGGGCGGTTGTGACCGTGACCGTGGCGCCGACCTCCTGTGCGCGGCTGCGGAGGCCGGGGAGGCCGAAGCCGTCGGTGTGGTCGAGGTCGAAGCCGATTCCGTTGTCCGACACCGATAGTTGCACGCCATGAGCGGTCCGGATGAGCGCGACGGTCACACTGTCGGCTCGGGAGTGCTTGCGCACATTGGTCAATGCCTCCTGCACGGTACGCAGCAGAACCACTTCAGTGGCGGTATCGAGTTGCGGCACAGTCGAATCCACCTGCACCTCTACGTCGATGCCGGTCTCGTCGGCGAGCTTGCGGCAGCGCCGCCGCACGGATTCGGCCAGCGGGCCGACGCCCAGCTCGGGTGGTGTCAAGGACTCGACCATGGCGCGGGCTTCGATCAGGTTCTCCTGCGCCGTGGCCGCGATGAGCGCGATATGCCGCCGCGCGAGCCCGGGGTCGGCGTCGATCTCCGATTCGACGGCCTGGGCCAGTGTCGCGATGCCGGTGAAGCCCTGGGTGAGGGTGTCGTGGATTTCCCTTGCCAGACGGGTGCGTTCGGCCGCCGAACCCGCTTCCCGGGACAGTCGTGCGACGTCGGCGCGGCTGCCTTCCAGCTGGTGCAGTAGTGCGGCCAGTTGTTCACCGCGGTCGATGGCCAGGGCGATCGTCGCTCCGATGGCCGGGTTGAACACCACCGCGACCAGCGAAATCGTCAGTCCCATCGGTATATCCGTGTGTGCGATGAGCGAGCAGATCAGGGGTGTGAGGCTGATTGCCCCGGCGACCAGCATCGCCGGTCGTACCGGTAGCGACATGTAGATCAGCGCGTACACCACCAGCACCGCCGCGATGGCTCCCGCCGACCACCAGGCGGCGGCGATATAGAGCACCAGGGCTCCGGCCACGAACGTCACCGATCTCCGGTTCACCGAACGGTAGTAGAACGCGTCCGGGTTGTTGCGGCGGGGCGCGAGCTGCGCGGACCAGGCCAGCAGTGCTGCCAAGGCCGCCAGTGCGGGCCAGATACGGCCGGTATAGGCGTGCCGCAACAAGATTGCGAGAACGGCGCTGGCGATGAGGCCGCCCACCACGTAGCCGCCCCAGATCCGGTACCAGAATTCCCACCCCACGGGCGCCGGGCCGCGTGCTGTCATGTCTCGACGATAGCCCCGGTGCGGCCGTCCGGGTGTCCTTCGAACGGTGGACGTGCGCCCCCGTGGCCGCGGCCTACGCTGCGACAAAAGCCCATGTAAACAAGGGGGATTCGTCATGGTGACAGCGTCGATCGCGCCCGACCGGACGCTCTACCCGCCGCGTTGGCAGCCCGCGCCGATGCGCTGGCATCGCACTCGTGTGTCGTGGTGGCAGTCGTGGCGGCTCGCCGCCCAGGTGGTGCCGCGCTGGCGCGACCGCACCCTGGCGGACTTCTACGGCACCGGCCTCCCCGGCGAGGACGACATCATGGTGGCCCGCATGCCGTTCCAGCGCTACGTGGTGATCCGCAGTCCCGAGCTGGCCCGGTATGTCCTGGTCACCAACCAGGACAACTACACCAAGAGCGCCGAATACGACATGCTCGCCGTGGCATTCGGCCGCGGCCTGGTCACCGAGCCGAACGAGCAACGCTGGCAACGAAATCGCCGCCTGGTCCAACCCGTGTTCGGCAAACGCAATATCGCCACCCTCGCCGGCCCGATCACCGACGCGGCCCGCGACTGCGCCGACCGCATCCTCCGCATGGGCGCCGACGGAGACCCGGTCGACGTGAACGCCGAAATGAACAGGCTCACACTGGATATCGTCGCCCGCACCATGTTCGGCGTCGAGTTGACGGGGCCCATGTCGGAGATCCGCTTCTCCCGGATGCTGGGCCTCTTCGGCTTCGGGTTCATCGCAGGCACCTCTCGTCCCCTGCACGCCCTCGCGGAACTCACCGATCGCTACGACCTCCCCATGCGCGTCATGCGCGCCGTCAGCCGAATCATCGCCCCCGGCATGATCGCCGACCTCCGCCACGTGGAGCAGGTCATCGACCAACTCATCGCCGACCACCGCAGCGGCGCGATCACCCACCGCGACAACCTCCTGGCCCTCCTCATGGCGGCCCACGACCCCGAAACCGGCCACCGCTACACGGACGCCGAAATCCACGACGAGCTGATGACTTTCATCGGCGCCGGCATGGAAACCACGGCCACCGCCCTCACCTGGACCTGGAAACTCCTGTCCGAACACCCCGAAGCCCGCACCCGACTCCACACCGAACTGGCCACCGTCCTCGCCGGTCGCACCCCCACTGCCGCCGACCTGGATTCCCTCCCCTGGACGAAAGCCGTAATAGCCGAAACCATGCGCCTCTACCCACCCGTAGTCGGCCTGGGCCGTGTAGCGAAATCCGATGACCTCCTGGGCGATTTCCCCATAAAAGCGGGCACCACCCTCACCATCTCCCTGCACGCCCTCCACCACGGCCCATCCTGGCCCAACCCCGAAATCTACAACCCCGCCCGCTACCTCCCCGAAAACCTGACCCCCACCCAACGCCAATCCACCCTCCCCTTCGGCGCCGGCAAACGCACCTGCGTAGCCCAGGCCTTCGCCAACACCGAAGCCGCCCTATCCCTGGCCACCCTCGCCCAACACCTAGACCTGACCCACGCCACCACCACCCCGATCCACCCCCAATTCTCTTTCACCGGCGGCCCCGACGCCCCGATCCCCATGCACCCGACTCCGCGCACAATCCTCCGTCACAACTGATAGTCGCGTACGTAGGCCGTATCCACGCCCACAGCCCCGAGCCTTGTTCCGCTACCGGGATGTCCGAGCGGAGTGGTGTGTCCCGGCAGAGGTTCGGCAAAGAAGCGGGCGTTTTCAATGAGGAATTGTTCTTGGTCCGAGGGGAGGTCGTCCTCGTAGTGGATTGCGTCGACTGGGCAGACTGGTTCGCAGGCGCCGCAGTCGATGCATTCGTCGGGTTGGATATAGGCCATGCGGTTGCCGATGAAGATGCAGTCGATGGGGCATTCTTCGATGCAGGCTTTGTCCAGGACATCTACGCAGGCGGCGCCTATCACGAACGTCACGGTGTACTCCTCTGCTGTTTTCCGTCCGCTACGGGCGGATATTGATGATCCTGGTGGCGGCTCGGGTAGGCGGGTAGTGATCTTGTGGCGACCACGTCATAAGCTGGGCTTATGCTCTTGCCGCCGGGAACGCCGGATTTGGAGGTGCTCGCTCTGCTCGTTTCCGTGGCGGAGCTGGGCAGCCTCGGGGCGGCAGCGAGACGGCACGGCATCAGTCAGCCGGCTGCGAGCATGCGGATCAGTGCGCTGGAGCGGCGGTTGAGTCTGCGGCTGCTGGATCGTGGGCGCAGTGGGTCGGTGCTGACCGATTCGGGGCATGTCGTGGTCGAGCTCGCGCGGCCGGTGCTGGGGGCGGCGGTGGCATTGAATGACGGTATCGAGAAGTTGCACCGCGCCGAGCGGCCGGGGCTGCGGATCCTGGCGTCGACGACCATTGCCGACCATCGCATTCCGCATTGGCTCACCGCATTGCGGAAGCTCCATCCGGAACTGGCGGTGACGCTCGACGTTGCCAACTCCCAGCAGGTGACCGTCGCGGTGCGCAACCGGGAGGCCGGTCTCGGCTTCGTCGAATTGCCCCACCCGCCACAAGGATTGGGCAGCCGCGTGCTGGCCGCCGACGAACTCGTCGTAGTCGTCGCACCGACCCACCCCTGGGCCACCCGTCGCCGTGCCCTGACCGCGCGTGAACTCGCCGACACACCGCTACTGTGGCGGGAAAAGGGGTCCGGAACCCGTGACACCATCTGGGAAACCCTCGAGATGCACGGCACCCCCGCCCGCCCCGCGGCCGAACTCGGCTCGGCCGCGGCGATTCTCACCACCGCCCGCAGCGGCGCCGCGCCCGCCGTGGTCAGCCGCCTGATCGTGGCTCACGAACTACGCGCGGGGACCCTCCGTGAAGTACCCCTGGCTGAATCCCTCATCCTGACAAGGAAATTCCGCGCTATCTGGCATCGCCGCACACCTCCCAACGGCCCCGCCGCCGACCTGGTGGAACTCGCCGCCCGCATCGAGGCGGCGCGCATGCGCCGGCATTAGGCGCTCTTACAGGTCGAGGCTGTGGGACAGGGTTGGCCAGGAGTCGTAGAAGGCGTCTTGCCAGTAGCCCCAGGAGTGGGTGCCGGTGGGGGCGAAGTTGAAGGTTGCTGGGATGCCCAGGTTGTTCAGGCGGGATTGGAGGTTGTGGGTGCAGGTGTTGGCTACTGCTTCTATGGCTCCGCCGACTATGTCTTCGTTGGCTACGCCTGCGGGGCCGGGTTTTTGGAGGAAGGGGCTGTCTACTGTGTCCCAGCGGCCGGGGAGGCCGCTGCCGGAGTAGATGTAGAGGTCCTTGCCGCGCAGGCGGTCCGCGTGCAGGACGGCGTCGTTGTCGGTCCAGGCGGGGTTGTCGTCGGGGCCCCACATGTTGCGGGGGTCGCCGCCGTCGCCGTAGTGCAGGACGGATTTGATGGCTTCGCGGCCGAGGGGGTCGCTGGTTTGGTTGCAGCCGCTGTAGGAGGCGACGCCGCGGTAGAGGTCGGGGTGGGCGATGGCCAGTGCGAGGACCGAGGTGGCGCTCATCGACATGCCCACGATGGAGTGAATTCCATTGGTGCCCAGGCCCGCGTCGATCAGTGGCGGCAATTCCTCGCCCAGGAAGGTTTTCCATTTCGGGGCGCGGCCCTGCACCGGGTCGTCGGCGATCCAGTCGGTGTAGTAGCTCCACGCCCCGCCGACCGGCTGGACCACATTGACGTTCTTGCCGGCCAGGAACGGCAGCACATTGCTGGCCGCATCCCAATTCGCCGAGCCCTCATTGCCATCCGCTCCACTGAGCAGATACAGCACCGGGCGCGGCGCCGACGTATCGGCGGGACGTTGCACTTCGACCGCGATGTCGCGGCCCATCGCCGCCGAATACACCCGCAGCGTGAGGTGCTGGTCGTCGTGCACCAGGACCCTGTCGATCTTCGAGCCGTCGGCGGAGACGGGATCCGCGAGCGCTTTCCTGGCGGCGATGATCGGATCAGCGGTATCGGCGGCGCTGTTTCCCGCTCCGGCGGCCGCGACGGATGCGGCGAATATCGTGCCGGTCACCACGAATGACAGTGCACGCCTGATCGATTGGCGTCTCAAGGCGAATCCGAGTCCTAGCGGGAGTGGGTTATTCGGGGAGGCCGAGGCCCTGGGCGAGGACGGGCCAGGAGTGGTAGAAGGCGTCGCGCCAGTAGCCCCAGGAGTGGGTACCGGTGGGTTCGAGGTCGTAGGTGGCGGGGATCTGCAGGTCGTCGAGGCGGTTCTGGAGGTTGTGGGTGCAGTAGTTGACCGCCGCTTCGATCACACCGCCGACGATGAGCTGGTTGGCCAGTCCGGATTGGGTGGGAACCATCATGTAGGCGTCGTCGGTGCGGTCGTGGGGGCCGGGCAGGCCGCTGCTGTCGGAGATGAAAAGCCGGGTGCCGCGCAGCTTTTCGGCATTGATGACGGGGTCGTTGGCGGCCCAGGCGGGATCGTTGTCATCGCCGTACATATTGCGGACGTCGCCGCCGCCGTAGGTTTCGACCACCAGTTTGGTGAACTGCTGCCCGATGGGATCGGCGATCTGCGCGCAGCCGCTGTAACCGGCGACCGTCTGATAGAAGCCGGGTTTGGTTTCCGCGAGTTGCAGTACCGCGGTGGCGGTCATCGAGTTCGCGGCAATGGCATTGACGCCATTGGTGCCCAGCGACGCATCGACCAGCGGCGGCAGTTCGTCGAGGAGGAAGGTGCGCCATTTGTTGCGGCCGAGCGTCGGATCGTCCTGCCGCCAATCGGTGTAATAGGCGAACGCGCCACCGATCGGCATCACGACATTGACGTCCTTGGTGGCGAGGAAGTCACCGACATCGGTGTTGTGCCACCAGGTGGCCTTGTCCTCGCCGCCGCCGGCGCCATTGAGCAGATAAAGCACCGGCCGCGGCTGGGAGGCGTCATTGGGCCGCGTCACCCGGACGGTGATGTTCTTGTCCATGGCGGCCGAATGCACCTGCAACACCAGATTGCGGCCGTCGATGGTCCCGGAGACGAGTTTCGACCCGTCCGGGGCCACGGGATCGCCGAGCAGTTTCTTCGAGTCGATGATCGGATCACCGGTGTCGGCGAGACCGTTCCCCGCCCCGAAGGCCGCCATACAGGTGGCCAAAACTGTCCCGGCAACCACGAAAGATGCTGCACGCCTGAATAGATGGCGTCCCAAAGCCGACCCCTAAGATCCGGTGCTGCCAGATAGGCCGCGCTCGGCCACGACATTAACGCAGTCCGGTCGAGTCATCGACCCCCGTTTTCGGCGGGCGCTACCGATGCCCCAGCACATTGACGACCTTGCCGTTCGGATCGCGGACGAAGAATCGCCGCACGCCCCACTCCTCATCCTGCAACGGGTGCACGATCTCTGCTCCGCTCTCGCACATCACCCGATAGGCCGCGTCCACGTCATCCACTTCGATACTCATATCGGGGATGACGGGCGCGGTCTCGTCGCGCGCCATGAAACTGATCTGCGCCTGCCCGCTGTTCCGGTCGGCGAGGGTCATGATCCAGCCATGATTCATGACCTCCTCGAAACCCAGGAGCCCATAGAACTCCCGGCTCTCGCCGACGGCGTGTGACCGCACATTCGGTACGACGCGACGTACTTCCATTGGCTCGACGCACCTTTCGATCGGTTTCCGGGGATTGCCGGAACGATATCGCGTGCGGTGGCGGGACGACGTCACTTGATTTCGATACCGGCTTCGGCGGCCGCCTTGGCGCTGGTCCTCCGATTGCGGACCACCCAGGTGCTGCTGACCTGCAGGACCACGAACATCACGATGTACTGCAGGCCGCTGATCAGCGGGACGTCGTCGACGGGGAGGGTATAGGCGAGCACCACTCGAATGATCGCGTCGGCGATGAGGCCGACGCCCCAGATCGCCGAGGCGATGGCGATGGCGCGGCGGAAGGTGGCCGAACGCTGCCACAGGATTTCGACCCGCTCGTGGATCGCGCCGGTGGTCATGGCCTGCGCCATCTTGTAATAGAACGGTGTGCGCAGCAGGGTCCCGCACATCCACAGTCCGACGATCCCGGTGATCCAGCCGTCCTTGGCGAGCACGAATCTCGGACTGCCGGTAATGAAGGACGCGGCCACGCTCAAGGCCAGGATGCTGGCGGTGAATATGGCCAGCATGTCGATGCGCCGCTGGGTGGTGATCGTCCAGACCATGCGGACCGCGGGCGGGACCACGCCCAATGTGACGGCCAGCCATTGGTCGATGCCCGCCGCGCGGAGGATGTAGTACAGCGCGATCGGAGCGACCATATTGATCCCGAGATCGGCGATCTGCGCGCGCCGTGGATCCGGTGCCGCGGTCTCGGTCTGCGGTGTGGTGGCGGGTGTGGACACGTTCATCGGTTTCCCCTCGGAGATCGGCGGATATCGCTTGCACCACTGAAGTTACGAACCGCGGTCGCCCGCCGGTATGCGCTTGGCTCTCCACTCGGGTGGGGTTGGCCCCACCCCTGCCCGGGGCCCAGAGGCACTGCGGGTGTGGGTCCGGGTGCGCCAGACTGGAGCCGGATGAGGAGGTAGGAGTGGGCTGGCTGCGTACGGGAGTGCGGGCGGCCGGGCGCGGACTGGCCCGGTTCGCGCTGGGCCCGGTCGAATTGCTGGCCTGCGCCGCCCAATTGCTGGGTATCGGCGTGACATGTATCGGGCTGATCTTCCTGTTCCCGCTGGTCGTCGAGCGCGGTCGCGTGGTGGCCGGGCTGGCGCGGCGGTTGGCGCTGTCCTGGTCGGGGGTGCCGGTCGCCGCACCGTATCGCCTGCGGCCGCAGGCGGTCCGGGGCCCGGACGAGCGGTTTCACGCGCCCGACGGTTCCACGTATCCGACCGCGCGGACCGCCTCGCTGGGTATGCATTCACGCTGGATCTGGACGGATCCGGCCACCTGGCGTGACTTGCTGTGGTCGGCGATCGACCCGTTCGCGGGCGGCGCGCTCGCGGTCGCGCCGGCCGCGCTGATGGCTTCCGGAGCCGTGACGATCGTCCTGCGGCCGTGGTCATGGCTCATGCCGCTGGGTGTGCTGGGCGTGCTGGCGGGTATCGCGATCGCACCGAAAATGCTGCTGTGGCACGGCCGTTGGACGCGTCTGCTGCTGGCTCCGGCCTCGCCGGCCGCGGCCGAACGCGGTGCGGATCGGCGGCGCTGGTTCGGGGCGGGACTGCTGGCGGCGTTCCGCTGTATGACCCTGGGCGTGCTCTCGGCGCTCGCGGTGCCGCAGTTCCTGACCTGTTTCGTGGCGGTGGTGGCGGCCGGTCCGGTGGTCGCCATGTGGGTGCTGGCGTGGGCGCGCTGGCTGCCGAATCTGTTCCGGCAGTTGGCTACCATCTGGTCCGGCATCGAGCTGCCGGAACCGTATCTGTCCACGCCGCGCATGTCCGATATCAGCGGGGATCAGCGGGCGGTGTCCTCGACGACCTGGTGGGCCGGGTTCGCGGCCCGCGCACGCACCATGTGGTTCGATCCGTCGACGTGGCGGGATCTGCTGTGGCTGGCCTGTCAGCCGTTCGCCGGGGCGCCGTTGTTCCTGCCCGTGGTGATGATCGGCTACGGCATCTGGGGACTCACCCTGCCGGCTCTCGAAGTGCCGCTGGGGAGTTCGAGCTCGCCGTGGTACGGGGAGGCGTTCGGATCCGGGTGGGCGGCCCTGCTGGTCGGCCCGGCCCTGACGGCGGCGGGTCTGGCCCTGGCGCCGCCCTTGCTGCGGTTGCACGGCCGCTGGCTGACCCTGCTGTTGCGCCCGACCGCGCGCGCGAGCCTGCTGGCCGAGCGGGAACAGCTGACGGCCCGGGTCGAGCAGCTCACCGAAACCCGCACGGCCGCAACCGATACACTCACCGCCGAACTGCGCCGCATCGAACGCGATCTGCACGACGGCGCGCAGGCCCGCATGGTCGCGGTCGGCATGACGCTGGGCGCGGCCGAGGCCCTGATCGACAGTGATCCGGCGGCGGCGAAAACACTGGTGGCGCAGGCCAAGAACGCGTCGGAGGCGGCGCTGTCCGAGCTCCGCGGATTGGTGCGCGGCATTCACCCGCCGGTGCTGGCCGAGCGTGGACTGGTCGACGCGGTACGCGCCCTGGCATTGGACAGCCCGATACCCGTGCAGGTAGACGCCGATGTGGGCGGGCCGGTGGCGGCGCCGGTGGAATCGGCCCTGTATTTCGCGGTCGCGGAGGCGCTCACCAATGCGGTGCGGCATTCCGGCGCCGACCGGATCCGGATCGAGCTGCGCCGCACCGACGCCCTGCTCCGGATCACCGTTCAGGACAATGGCGCCGGTGGCGCCGACGCCACCCGCGGCAGCGGCCTGTACGGCATCGAACGCCGGCTCGGCAGTTTCGACGGCCGGGTCGGCGTCGACAGCCCGCCCGGCGGCCCCACCTTGGTGACCATGGAATTGCCGACCGTGCAGGCCCGGTAACCTGAGGTGCGACAGGTCCGATCGGTGATGCGTACAGGGGAGCGGCCGTGCGAATCGTCCTCGCGGAGGACCTCTTCCTGCTGCGAGACGGCATGACGCACCTATTGACGGCGCACGGTTTCGAGGTGGTCGCCGCCGTGGCCACCGGCCCGGAACTGCAGCGCGCCCTCCGCGATACGGACCTCGAGGTGGCCATCGTGGATGTCCGCCTGCCCCCGACCTTCACCGATGAGGGTTTGCAGGCCGCCTTGCAGGCGCGCCGTGATCGTCCGGGCCTGCCCGTGCTGGTGTTGTCCCAGCATGTCGAACAGCTGTATGCCCGTGAGCTGCTGGCCGACGGTCTGGGCGGGGTCGGCTACCTGCTCAAGGATCGGGTGTTCAATGCCGAGCAGTTCGTCGACGCCATCCGCCGGGTGGCCACCGGCGGCACCGCCATGGATCCCGAGGTGATCGCCAAACTGCTGGCTACCACCACCCGCAACGAACCCCTCGCCGCCCTGTCGCCGCGCGAGCGGGAAGTGCTGGCCCTCATGGCCGAAGGCTGTTCCAATACCGCCATCGGCGCCCGCCTGTTCATCAGCGAAGGCGCCATCGGCAAGCACACCGCCAATATCTTCACCAAACTCGGCCTCACCCAATCCGACGACACCAACCGCCGGGTACTGGCCGTGCTCGCCTACCTGCACGACCGCGGACCCGATGAATCGCCCGCCCCCAGACCGTCGTAAGTGGTACATCCTCCAACACCCGTCAAGGAGCCGACGATGACCACCAACCCCGCCCTGGCCGATCTGCAAATCCTGATCGGCGACTGGGATATGGAACTGTCCCGCACCTCGTTCCTGCCCACCCCCGACGCGGTCGCGCACGGGAAGCTCGCCGTCGAGTGGGTGGATCCCGGTGCGGCGGTGGTCATGCGCATGGGTGATGCATCGACCCCGACCGCTACGTGGATCATCGGCCGCGACGAAGCGCACCCGGAGTACACCGTCCTGTACACCGACGACCGCGGTTTCTCCCGCGTCTACGACATGACCTTCGCCGAGCGCCACTGGCAGATCTCGCGCACCACACCGGAATTCACCCAGCGGTTCCGCGCCGAGGTCGCCGCCGACGGCACGACCGTCGACGGCGAATGGCAGAAGTCCTACGACAGCGGCGTCACCTGGGAGCACGACTTCGACGTCCGCTACACCCGCACCGATTCCTGAACCCGCCCGGCCACTCCCGTGCCGGCCAGCGCGAGAGCTATTGCGCACAAAGCGATCACCGCCGTCGCGGACCAGCCGAACCATCCGACGGCGGCCGCACCGAACGCGGTACCGAGACTGCCGCCCGCGAAGTAGACGAGCATGTAAGCGCTGTTGAAGCGCGCGGGCGAGCCCGGGTCCAGCGCGAGCACCGTGCTCTGATTCGCCACCTGGGCCGTGAACAGGCCCGCATCGAACAGTCCGAGGCATACGAAGGTGACCGGAGCGCTGGACAAACAGCTGGTCAGTACCGCGGTCGACACCGTCGCGAGCGTGAGTCCCGCCAGAATGACCCGCCGCGCACCGACCCGATCGGTCCATATTCCTGCGATCCGGGTGGCGATGATGCCGAGCAGTCCGGCGAAGGCGTACATGCCGATTCGCTCCGAGGAGTACGAGAACGGCGGTTGTGACAAGGCCACCGCCAAACCGGCCCACACCGTGCAGAAGGCGAAGAACCACAGCGCCCCCCGGCTCGCCGCCACTCGCAGTGCAGGATGCCGGGCATACAAACCGGGCAGACCGCGCAGTGTCGCAAGGTAACTCGTCCCGGCCGTCCCCGGCGCGGCGGGCAGCACGAATCGAGCCGCGACGGCAATGGCGAGACATCCGGCGGCGAAGGTGAGCAGCATCGGCCGCCAGCCGATCACCTCGGCCAGCCAGCCACCCACAATGCGTCCGGCCAGAATTCCCGCCGAGATCCCCGCCGTCACGATCCCCAGTGTGGTCGCCCGCCGCTTCGGCGCGGCGAATCGCCCTGCGACCGAACTCAATTGCGCGCCCACCGAGGATGCCGCCCCGATCATCCCGACACCCAGCCCCAGCGCCCACGGCGCCCCGACCGCGGCGCAGCAGGCCAAAGCCACTGCCAGCGCGGCGAACTGCGCCGCGAGCACATCCCGCGGCGCGGCCCGATCCACCAATGGCACCAGCAGTGCGAGCCCCACCATGTACCCGATCGGCCCGCAGGCCAGTGCGGCACCCACCGCCGCGGTGGAGACCCCGAACGAGTGCGCCACTCCCGCGATGGCCGGTTGCAACGGATAGATGCTGGCGGTCCCCAATGCGGCCGCGACCGCCATGAACCACACCACGGATGTCCGCAGTCCCGTCGTCCGGGTCTCTTCGGCCAGTTCGGTTTCCATACCTACGACGCTAGGAACCACCCCACCCCACCGGCTGGCGGCAAACAGACATCACCGTCACGCCCGGCCGGGCGCGCGGATGCACCTCTCATGCGCGCGGATGCACGTCCCAGGCGCGTTGCTCCACCTCGATGTGGCCGGAGTCGCGCAGCCGGTCGAGTAGTCGCCGCCACGGCGGTGCCCAGTCGGTCGTCGGGCCACATGTCTCGATCAGGTATATCGCCATCAGTTGCGCGGAGAGCAGTCGGTCGTCGGTGAGGGCCGTAGCGGACGGGAGTATCAGGTCGGCGTCGCTCAGGCTCCGGCCCCAGGTGAAATGCCTGTGCAGGCCGTTCCGCACCAGATCCCCGACGTGGACCGGCCGGTCGGCGAGAACACCGGCCAGCGCGATCAGCCCGGCCGCCAGCTCCCGTGCCGAGGCCGCGTCGGTGGGCGTCGGCAGCAGTGCCAGGGCGATGGCCGCCGAATCCTCGAGGTAGAGCGGATGCGCGGCGAGCCGCCGCCGCACCGCCTCGGCCAGGCGCCGGCGCGCCGAGTCCGCCGGCTGCTGACGGGGGCTGAACTGCCGTTGCCGATCTGCGATGGGCCGGGTGACGCGAGTGACGATGGCCCGCACCCGATATCGCGCCGTATCGTCGCGCGGCGCGGTCAGCAGCCGATCGAGCACCGGCAGGATCTCTTCGCCGATGACGCCGGAATCCAGCAGTGCCAGCAGTACCGTCAGGTTGTCCTCGCCTCGTGGGTCGGCCGGATCACCCACGGCGGCAATGAGATCGGCGAATCCGCCGTCGTACCAGTGCGCCCAGACCGCGAAGGAACAGGTGGTGCGGAAGCGGACGCCCGGATCGGTGGAGGCGGTGAGCAGCCGGCGCGCTAGCACCGCATAGCGGGGCCGATCGGCTGGAGCGTAGTTCGACGGCCCCGTCTGGCACAGGGTGCGGATGAGCAGCTCGGGAGCGCCGGGAACGGCGGCCTCCAGGAGGGCGTCGAGGGTGCGCGGATCCTCCGGCCGGCGTTGCAGCGCGGCGGCGATCGCGACCCGCACATCGCGGTGCAGATCCGGCTGATCCCATTGGCGCAGCAGGACATCCACGGGCGCCGCGCGATGCCGTTCGAGCAGCCGCACCGACTGCTTGCGCACCGTGATCTTGTGCCCGGGCTCGGCCGCCGCCACCAGCAGTGGCCCGAGCCGCGACGGCGGCACGGAGCCGGCGCAGCGGGCCATGGCGGCGACGGCCGCCGCCGACATCGATCCGCCGGCATGATCGAGCAGTGCCGCCATGACCTCCGCGCCGCCGATGCGCGCCATGGCGTCCAGCGCCGCTTCGGCGATCACGATGTCCTCGTGCTCCGCCAATTCGTGCAGCGATGGCAGACTGCCCGGAATCCGGCCAAGCGCCCGCACCGCGTGCAGTCGCGTATTCACCGGTCGCGCAGTATCATTCGCCGTATCGGTCACGGCGCTGCGCACCGCGTCACGTTGCGACACGGTCCAGCGGGCGGCTTGCGTCCCGGTAACCGTGGGCGTCCATCCCGGCTCGGTTCGGCGCAAGGCCGCGAGTGTCACGAGGAGCAGATCGCTGCGTTCCCGGGTGACCGATCGCCACAGGCTGCCCGGCGAGGACGCGGCCTGTGGGTCCTCGATGAGCAGCCGTGACAGGCGCTCGTCGCACCGGGCCGTTTCCGCGAACCAGGCTCGTTCCCAATGACTTCGGCGTAGTTCGAGCGTGCGTTCCTCCTCCGCACGGAGATCCGCCTGCAGCTCGGTCAGCCGTGCGGCCCGTGGCCCCAGTGAATGGATCAACGCCGAGGCGAGTGCGGTGTCCTGTCGTTCCCGCTGTGCCCGCAACTGCGGTTCCAGCGCGGCCAGCAGCCGAGTTTCGGCCCCACGTGGCAGTACACGATCGAGTCGGAACCGGAACCACGGAATGGGCCGGGCCTGTGCCCGGCGCCGGCGTCGCCGCGCACTGCGACCCGGTTCATCCGGATTGCGCTCCAGGGCGGCGGTCTCGAATCGGGCGATCAACTTCGCAAAGCAATCGAAGGCCCAATCCATCAGTAGCGGAACGGTATTCGTATCCGCGTGCTGCACGACCCGCGAGGCGAGCCGCCGCAGCGCGAACATGCCGCGGTCCGACGTGTCGTGCGCCTGTACCACGGCCTCGGTCAGTACGGTGAACGC
Source organism: Nocardia sp. NPDC088792 (assembly GCF_044750615.1). NCBI lineage: Bacteria > Bacillati > Actinomycetota > Actinomycetes > Mycobacteriales > Nocardiaceae > Nocardia > Nocardia sp. NPDC088792. The sequence goes on along the minus strand of NZ_JBIVKC010000002.1, from coordinate 1,240,808 downwards.
CGGAACGAGACCGTCCTCCAGCAGCCGGATGCGCAGCGAGCAGAGCGCTTCCAGCACTTCCGCCCGGAGCGGATCCTGATCCTGGCGCGTGCGCCCGGCGATCTCGGTGAGAACATCGCGCAGTATCGCGGGATCGCCGGTGCGAGAAGCGCATTCGATGAGCAGCACCCGCGCCCGCCCGCGATACCGGGCGTCGCCCCCATAGGCCGCCTCACGCAGCGGCCCCACCGCCTCGGCGAACGGCAGATACGAGGTCAGCGTCAGCGGAATTGTCGGATCATCGAGCCGTCTGCGCGAGGAATGCCATACGGACCCATACCATTCCAGCGCTCGCCCGGCCTCCGTAGCCGCTCGCCGCGGCGGCAGCCAGCCCAGTGCGGGCATGGTCGTGAGATCGCCGGCGCGGCGGGAATCCCGGGCCGCTACCGCGTCGAATACCTGCTCCCGCAGGCTCGGCGGCACTTTCGGCAGGGCCTGCGGCAAATGCCACAGGGTAATGAATTCCGCGATGGTTGCCACAGGTAGCGCGGGTCGATGGGTCAGTAGCAGGGTGGGACCGTCGTCGGAGTGATAGCGGGGATTGACCGCGGCCAGGCGCGCGGTGCGGACCGCATCGCAGCGGAGCAGTGCCCGGAGGGCTACGGCGGGCAGCTCGCCGCACCACTGTGAGTTCCGGTGCCGGTCCAGCACATTCAGCGCATGTTCCGGCTCGAGTGGCGCGGCCTCCGCGAGACCGCCCCGATAGTGCCGCCACCAGCGATAGTCGTTCGCGGCCTGCGGCGCCTGGTCGATCGCGGTCAGCAGTGCGCGCGGGTGCCTGCGCCCGATCGCGCGCCAGGCCGCGACGCAGTGCAGCAGCTCCGGCAGCAGTCGCGCCACGACCGCCGCCGAACAGGCCGGCAAGAGTGCCGTCGCCTCCCGATCGCCCCAATGTTCGCGCACTTCAGGGAGTATTTCGTCGGCTGCCGCGGTGCGTCCGGTGTGCCGCAGTGTCCGGTAGACCGCGCGCCGCAGTTCGGTCGGCGCGTCCGCCAGCGCGGCCACGATGGCCGCATCGGAGATCGGCAGCGTTCGCGCCGCTCGCAGGGCGGCCCGCCGTAAGGTCATGTCCGGACCGGCGAGCGCCCGTTCGACGTACGCGACGTCATGCGCCGCCATTGCCATGTGTAGTGCGATGCGCGGGCCGTCCCCGCCGCCGGCCTCGAATTGCGACAGCACCGCTGCCAATTCGGATTCCCCGGCCGCCCGCCGGGCAGCGAGAGCCAATTCCCGCATGCGCTGGGAGTAGGTGAGAGTTTCATCGAAGGCCAGTGCCTGCACCGGCGCGAAGGGGCTCAACAGCCCGGGCGGAAACCGCCCTTCCATGAGATGAACATGGAATCCAGGCTAGCCGACCGTGTCAAGTCCGGTGTCAGCCGACTCGGCCGATGCGCCAATCATCGTACAGTTCAACGATATTCGATTCGTGTTCCGGCGTTGACAGTCGCTCGGCAGCGTTCCGCAGTACCGGGGACGGGGCGATGCCGAGTTCGTCGTGCAGCATGGCCTCGGCGCGGCGGTACGCCTGGAGTGCTTCGGGTTTTCTGCCGGCGACGGCCAGCGCGGTGATCAGGTGGGCGTGCAGGATCTCGCGGAAGGGGTGGGCGGACGCCTCCACGGTGAGTTCGCGGAGCACTTCGGCGCCGCGACCGAGGGCCAGATAGGCCTGGGCCCGAAGTTCGATGGCGTCCAGGCGCTGGTCGGCGGCCGCGTCGGAGATGACGCGGAGGTGCGCGGTGTCGTTCACGTCGCAGAGGGCGGGGCCGCGCCAGAGTCGCAGGGCCTCGTCGGCGTGCGCGGCGGCGGCGCGGGTGCGGCCGGCACCGAGGTGGCGGCGGCCGTCGTCGAGCAGGCGGCCGAAGCGGTGCAGGTCGACGGCGTCCGGATCGATTGCCAGACGGTAACCGCCGGGTGTGTATTCGACCAGGTCGCCGGGCACGATCGCGCGCAGCCGCCGGACCAGGGTGTGCAGGGCATTGTCCGCGGCGCGGGGCGGGCACTCGTCCCAGATGCGGTCGATCAGACGCGATATCGATACCGCGCGACCGGCGTCCAAGGCCAGCAGGACGAACAATGCCCGCACCTTCGGGCCCCTGACCAATACCGCCGAGGTCGTGCCGGGCATCGCCACGGTCGTCGGCCCTAATAGTCCTACCTGCATGAACTACTCATTCCGGTCATCGATCCTGCATATCAGCACGGCGAGAAGCCCTGCCATATATCAGCCTCCGGCCTCGCGGGCGCGCGATCAAGGACCGGTTCGTGCCGGATCCTGCAGTCTCATCGAACGATTCCCGCGAAATCGACCCTTGTTCCGGATGGCGCGGCACACGACGATTTCAATCATGCATTCGCGACGGACCTTCCTGCTGGGGCTGGCCGGAAGCGCGCTGGTAGCCGGTTGCGGCACCGGCGACCGGCGAACCGCCTCGGCCGCACCGGAATCCGGGGATATCGGCTACTACGCCTCGCCGGGCTCGGGTTCGGTCAACACCTTCTGGTTGCCTTCCGCTACCGGGTTGATCCTGGTGGATGCGCAGCGGACGCTGTCGGATGCACGGCAGGTGCTCGCTCGGCTCGAGGGCGCCGGTCGCCCGGTCGTCGCGATCCTGCTCACCCATTCGCATCCGGACCACGTCGGCGGCATCGGCACACTGCGCCAGGCCTTTCCGGCCGCCGCGGTGTATGCCTCCGCACCGACCGCCACACTGATGCGCACCGACCCGCTCGGCTTCTACGCATTGACGAAAAGCCAGCTCGGCGCCGACTATCCGGACACCATCACCCAGCCCGACCAGGTTTTCGCGCCGGGCGACGCGCTGACCGTCGACGGCGTCGCCATCCGCACCGCACACTTCGGCCCCGGCGAATCCGAGGCCGCCGACGCCTTCTACGTGCCCGCGCGCGGCGCGTTGTTCTGCGGTGATCTGGTGAGCAATCACGCCACCGTGGCGCTGCTGGAGGGCCACTGCTGCGGCATGCTCGGCAACCTCGATCAGCTGCCCGGACTGTTCCCCGAGGCGAGCACGCTCTATCCGGGGCACGGTGCGCCCGGGAACCCGAAGACCCTGATCGACCAGCAGCGAACGTATTTGAACGATGTCCGCGGCCTCGTCGGCGCCGCCACCGCGCCGGACGGCACTCTGTCACCCGATGCCGAGCAGGCGGTGGTGACCGAGATCGGCCAACGGTATCCGGGCTATCCTTCGGTCGCCTCGCTGCCCGACCTGCCGCAGCGGAATGTCGCCGCGGTGGCGGCCGAACTGCACGCCTGCACCGCGGGCGGGACGGCGGTCAGCGCATGCTGCCGATGAGATCCGGCTCGCCGATCCCGATCACGCGTGCGAATTCCGCTGCGGCCCGCGCGGATTCGTTGTCGGGCCAGAAGGCGCGCAAGGTGAAGGGCGGCAGCCCGGTCAGCGGCACCAGGGTGACGCGGTCGCGGATCGGTTCCCAGGCCGGGCTGGCCGAGAGCCAGCGCGCGGTCAGATGGGCGGCGGACCGGCTGATCACGGTTTCGAACAGGCAGTCCAGGTGACGTGTCGCGATGACGGTGCTGGTGATCGGCCGGCCCTGCGGGGTGCGTTCGGGCACCCAGTCGGTGTAAAGGGAGGCTGCCACATCGGGATTCGCCATGTCGTGGTCGGCCAGTTCTTCGACGTCGACGCTGGGCCGGCCGCTGAGCGGATGCCCGTTCGGCACCAGCACCGCGGCCTCGCAGTACCGGATGACCGGGCCGGTGATCAGGTAGGGATTGTCGACCGAGGTGTGGCCGGGCGGCAGCAACAGCAGTGCGAGGTCGAGGTCGTGCCCGGAATCCTCGTTCCACATGTACATGTCGTAGACCCGGTCGCGCACCCAGACCACGGGGCGGCCCGGCTTGATCATTCGATACTGCTCCGACAGTGCACTGCGCACGTCCTCGGGCATGCTGACCGAACAGCCGATCCGTAGCGGCCGGGCGACCGGATCGATCGCGCGGCGCGCCTCCAGCAAACCCATCGAGAGACTTCGCATCGCGGGCCGCCACTCGGCCAGCAACTGCTCGCCGATCGGGCTGAGGCGCACGGATCGGCTGGTGCGCTGGAACAATTCGGCGCCCACTCGCCGTTCCAGGGCGCGCACCGCCTGACTGACATTCGACGGCGATCGGTGCAGCCGATCCGCCGCCCGTCCGAAATGCAGTTCCTCCGCGACCGCGATGAACGCCTCGATCTCACGCATCTCGAGCACGGTTCTCTCCTACTGTCGAGCTTCTGGATTGAATGATTCGCCGTTCCGCGGATCGCCGTGCGGGAGCATCGAGCGGCCGAAGAGTTCGACGAGTCGGTTGGTGTACGCGGCCGGATCGGGTTCCAGCCCTTTGGCATAGCGGATTCCCGCGGTGTCTATGGCGGCCCGCATGGTCACCGCCATGACGTGTGGATCGAATTCGGCGAATTCACCGGCCGCCTGACCCGCGCGCAGCACATCCTCCAGCACCTCCACCGCCGGGTCGGCGTATGCCATGGCCAGCAGGGGTTCCCCGTCCGGTGTCTGGGCGTTGTTGTTGATTTCGAGCAGTGCCCGCAGTTGTACGGTGTGCTCGACGAGGTACTCCATATTGGATCGGATATAGACGGAAATCCGGGCCCAGTAATCGGATTCGGCCATGATCCGCGGATTCATGTATTCCTCGGCCGCGGCGATGATGTGGTCGATGACCGCCAGCATCAGATCGTTCTTGTTGTCGAAATGGTAGGAGATCAGCCGGGTACTGCTGATTCCCGCCGTCTTCGCGATCTTCGCGAACGAGGACCCCATATAGCCGTATTCGGCGATCGTGTCGATCGCCGCGGAGACGATCTGTGCTCGCCGGGCTGCGGCGGCCGGGCTGGGCCCGTCGCTCGTTACTCGCATGAGTAAAAAATTACCTACCTGAGTAACGCTTGGCAAGTGTCAGCGCCCGCACACCATCACCCCGCCCGGACGGCCGTGTCAGCGGCGTGCAAGAGCGCAGCAAGTGGAGGTCGCCAGGATCGGTTGTCATGAGTGGGAATTCAGACATTCGAGTGGGCGTCGTCCGGGGCATCCAGTACGGGCTCGTCGAGGAAGCCGACAACTTCACGCCGCTGGTGCGCAAGCTCGGGGCCGGCGGGGTCCGGGTGTTCTTCTACTGGTCACAGCTCGAACCCGAACCGGGGCGATACGACTGGTCGGTGGTGGACGCGGTACTCGAGCAGAGCGATGCGGACACCGAACTGTGGTTCACCATCACGGCGGCCTCGCCGTGGGGCTCCACACGCTCCACCGACTTCCTCCCCGCCTCGACACCGCACGACCCCGCCGGGTACGCCGCGCTGGTGCGTGCGCTCGTCGAGCACTGCGGCGGCCGGGTCCGGTACTGGCAATGCGAGAACGAGCCCTCCAACAGGCTGTTCTGGGCGGACTCGGCCGCGGACTACGTCCGGCATCTCATCCGCTTCCACGCGGCGGTCAAGGCCGCCGACCCGTTGGCGGAGGTCGTCCTGGGTGGCTGCGCGCCGGGCGTTTTCGCGGATCTCGACGAGCCGGATCCCGAGCGCGACTTCTTCCGGCACGTGATCAGCACCTGCGGCGAGCACTACGACCTGTTCGACCTCCACCTCTACGGCGACCCCTACCTGGTGCCCGTCATGATCGGGAACGCCCGCGCCGCCCTGCGCGCCGCCGGCTACGAAAAGCCCGTCGTGGTAGGCGAATACAACGGCCCGCTGCTCATCGAGTTTCCGGAACTGTTCGGGCAGCTGACCGATGTGCTCGCCACCGACCCCATGCGGCCCTGGCACGCCATGACCGTCGCGGACTTCCGCGCGCAGCGGACCACCACCCCCGAGGCCCGTGCGGCCATGGAGCGGCTGTACGAGCGCATGCCCGAATTGCCTTCCGCGCTGCAGATGTTCATGCACGGCTGCCCGCCCGAGGCGGAAGCCGAACGCCACCGGCTCAATGCCGACGACATCGTGATCCGCAATATCCTCGCCCTGTCGTGCGGCATCGATCGCACCTTCTGCTGGCAGCTCGGACCCGATACTCCGGAACCCAGCGAGTGGTACTCGTTCCTGGGCCTGCTGTTCCTGAAGTTCGCGCTCTTCGGCTATGACGAGGACCGGCGTCCCGTGCGCTACCCCTGCGCGAGCGCGTTCACCGAGCTGGCCTTCCGCCTCGACGGGGCCAAGGCGGTCGAGCGAATCACGGTGCCGGAGCGGCCCGATGCCTACATCTACGACATTGCCGGCACCGAATGGCAGGTCGGCTGGCTGCGACGGGACCACCCCGCGGTAGAGCCGGAACCGCTGGTGTGGAACAACACCAAGCTGGGACCCCGGCCGATCTACCTGCGCGCGAACCACTGACCGGATCAGGCGTCGCGGCGGCGCAGGCCCTCCCATCCGGCCCAGACCGCGGCGCCGGCCCAGAGGGCGGTGACGGCCAGGCCGCTCCATGGTCCGAGCGTGCCGGTAGGCGCGTGGACCAGGGCCTGCCGTCCCGCTCGGTCGGGCAGGAATTCGGTGAAACCACCGTGGTGGGACACATCCCCGAGCGTGAACGACAGCAGCAGCACGATCGGCACCAGAATGCCCATGGCAGCGGTCGCGTTGCGTGCGAGGGTCGCGAGCCCGGCGGCGAACAATGCCATGAGCGCGAGGTAGACGGCGCAACCCGCCATCGCACGCCAGGCCGTCGAATCGTCCAGTGGCACACGATGTTCGCCCAGCAATGGTTGCCCGCCGAGGAAGCACGCGACCGCGGCCACGAGACCGGCGAGCAGGGTGACGCCGCCGATCACCACCAGCGTGGCGGCGTACACCAGGCCGCGGCGCGGCACCGCCGCGAACCAGATGCGAGTTCCATTGTGGCGGAACTGTGCCGCGGCACAGACGGCGCCGAAACAGATGGCGGCGAGTTGCCCGAAGTTGATGCCGTAGAACGAGATCAGCAGCGGATCGAAATCGGGTTTCCCCGCGTTCTGCTTGCCGAGGGTGGCCGCCCCGATCAGTGAGAACCCGATCGTGGCCGCGAGCATCAGCAGGAGCAGGCCCGCCGGTACCGGCAGCGAACGCGCCTTGATCCATTCGGATCGGAGTACCGCTGTGAAAGACATTGTCACACCACCGTTTCGGCGTCGAGTGCGGCGAATTCCGCGGCGCCGGCGGTCAAGGTGAGATAGGCGCGCTCCAAAGTGCCTTCCTCATCGGCGAGTTCGAGAATCGGAACTCCGGCCTGCGCCAGCAGCGGGCCGATGGTGTCGACGCGCGCGCCCGGCACCTGCCAGCGTCCTTGCTCACCGGCGCGCACCTCGAATCCCGCGTCCGTCAGCACCGTGCGCAGCAGCCCGTTCTCGCTGGTCCGCAATCGCACGCTGGGCTGGGCATAGCGGTCGATGAAGGCGCCGATCCCGGTGTCGGCGAGGATCTTTCCGCGCCCGAGCACCACCAGATGGTCGGCGAAGGCCGCGGTCTCGGACATCAGATGACTGGAGACGAACACCGTCCGCCCTTCGTCCGCCAGCCGGCGCAGCATGGTGCGCAGCCAGATGATGCCCTCCGGGTCGAGCCCGTTGGACGGCTCGTCCAGCATCAGCACCGGCGGATCGCCCAGCAAGGCGGCGGCGATACCCAGCCGCTGCCGCATCCCGAGCGAGAATGTCCGGATCCGCTTACCGCCTACCGTGGCGAGACCGACCTCGGCCAGTGCCTCCTCGGCCCGGCGCGCCGGAATCCGATTTCCGGCGGCCAGCGCCAGTAGATGATCGCGGGCGGTCCGGCCCGGATGCGCGGCAAAAGGATCCAGCAAGGCACCGGCGACGCACAGCGGCCGGCGCGCGGCGGTGAAGGGCTCGCCGCCCACGGTCGCATGACCGGAGGTCGGCCGGTCCAATCCGAGGACGAGCCGCATGGTCGTCGATTTGCCGGCGCCGTTGGGTCCGAGGAAGCCGGTCACCCGGCCCGGCCGGACCGTGCAGGTGATCCGGTCCACCACGCGTTTCGCGCCGTAGTCCTTGGTCAGTTCGCGGAGCTCGATCGTGGTCATGGCCCCCAGGCTGGCCGAATGATCGCGGCGGGGCCTCCCGCTGCGGGGTGGATCGTCTCCCCCGAATGGGGGAGCCGCGCCCGCCGGCCCGGCTGGCACGATGAGGTCATGATCAGCTCCCTGACCCGTCGCCTGGGCAGTCCGGTGACGTATACCCGCGGGCTGCATCTGGTATTGCCGCTCGCGATCGTCGCGGTGTGGATGTTCATCGACCGGACCCATTGGTACGTGCCGGCCCTGCTGGCCATCCCGGTCGGCCTGATCCCCGCCGTGCGGCTGGCCGAAGGCCTGCAGGCGCAACTGTTCCTGACGCCCGGTGAACACGGGGCGCCCGGCGGTTCGATCGCGGCCGCGCGGTCCGCGGACTGGTCGGATCGGTGGCGGACGGTCCTCTGGCTGGAGTTGCGGCTCGGCGTGAGTGCGCTCCTGCTGGGAACCTGTGTGCCCGTGCCGCTGATCGTGCGGGATCTGCTGCGCGCCGCGACCGGGAACCTGCCCGCCCACGACGCGATCATTCGAATCCAGCAGCCGCACTGGTGGTTCGCCTTGTTCATCCCGGCGGTCATCGCGGTGCTCCCCGCGCTGCTCCTCGGTCTGGGCGACCTGGTCACCGCCGCGGCGCGCGCCCTGCTCGGACCGTCGGCGGCGCACCGGCTGCGGGCCCTCGAAGAACGCACCGAGCAACTGCTGGAACACAATCGGATCGCGCGCGAACTCCACGATTCCATCGGCCACGCGCTCACCGCCGCCGTATTGCAGGCCGGGGCCGCGCGGGCGACCGGCGATCCGCGGTTCACCGAGCGCGCGCTGGCCGCCATCGAGGACACCGGCCGTGCCGCGCTGGAGGATCTGGATCGGGTCCTGCTGGTGCTGCGCGAACCGCATCGGCCGCTGCACGAACGGCCCACCCTGGCACAGGCGCCGCGGCTCTTCGAATCGGCCCGCTCGGCCGGTGCGGCGGTCGACGCGGCCATTTCCGGTTCGCTGGAACAACTTCCGGGCCCGGTCTCGCGGGAGGGTTACCGGATTCTGCAGGAGGCGCTCACCAATGCCATGCGGCACGCGGGCCGGGTGCCGATACGCGTCCGGGTCCGGGTCGGCGCGGACCGGCTCGACCTCGACATCGTCAACCAGGTGACCGCGCCCGTATCCGCCGGCGCCGGAACAGGACTCCGGGGTATGCGTGAACGTGCCGAACTCCTCGGTGGATCCGCTCACGCTGGCGCCCGCGACGACAGCTGGCAGGTGCGGGTGGAACTGCCCTTCCGGGCTGTGCGGTGATCCGCGAGGTGATGGCGTGACCGTGACCGTCCTGCTCGTCGACGACGAGCCGCTCGCACGCATGGGTCTGCGCGCGATCCTGGACGCCCAGCACGATATCGAGGTCGTCGGCGAGGCCGCCGACGGCGTCGCGGTCGTCCCGCTGATCCGGCAACTCCGGCCCGATGTGATCGCCATGGACGTGCGCATGCCGCTGCTGGACGGCATCGAAACCACCCGCGCCATCCTGCATTCCATCCCGCAGCCGCCGAAGATCCTGATGATCACGACCTACGAGAACGACGACTACGTCTACGCCGCCCTGCGCGCCGGCGCCGACGGCTTCCTCCTCAAACGCGCCCGCCCCGCCGAGATCGCCAATGCCGTGCGCACCGTCGCGGCCGGCGATTCACTGCTCTACCCGGCCGCCGTCCGGGCCCTGGCCACCGGGCGCGGCAATCCACGGGCCCGCGCCACCCTGGAACGCGCCGGACTGACCGAGCGCGAGGAAACCGTGCTGCTGTTGATGACTCGTGGTCTCTCGAACACCGAGATCGCCGATCAGTTGTTCATCGGCGCGCAGACCGTCAAGACCCATGTCAGCGGCGTCCTCGCCAAACTCGGTACCCGCGACCGCACCCAGGCCGTGATCCTCGCCTACGAATCCGGTTTCGTGGACCGCTGAGGTTCAGAGGCAGGCGTTTTCGCCGATGGTGAGGGGCCGCACCTTGGTGCGGAGCAGGTGCAGGAACTGTTCGGGCTGCCGGAAAACCGCGAAGTGACCGGCGTTCTCGAGCAGCACGAACTCCTTGTGCGGCGCGGTGACGACATTCAGGAAGGCGCGCGCCGGGGCGGGCGGGGTCATGGTGTCGCCGTCGCCCTGGAAGACGAAGACCGGCAGTTCGAAACTGGTGCCCTCGGCCCATTCGTCGATGGCCACGGCCTGCGGGTGCAGCTGCTCGGAGAACGCGATGCCGCGCAGATTCCGGTGCAGGCCACGCAGGCCGAGCCGCGGGCAGAACCAGAGCGACCGGATCAGCACGGATCGCAGGGTGTCGTAGGACAGTGAGTCGCTGGTGATGACGAGCTTGCTGAACAGGGACCAGTCGCGAGCCGTCCACGCGGACCGGTCCGGTCCCATGGCGACGGCGGCCGCCAGCTCCTGCTTCCGGCCCGCTCGCCCCAGCCGCGTCAGCATCGCCCGGTAGGCCGTCCGCTCCCGCCCGCCCGCATTGATGTGCTGGTCGGTGCCGACGTAGGCGTGGAACAGTTCGGGATGATCGCGTGCCAGCCGCAGCCCGACATTGGTGCCGAAGGAGTTGGCCAGCAGGATCACTCGATCCACGCCCAGCCGATCGCGCACATCCTCGACGACTTCCAGTGCGTCCCGGTAGATCTGGTTCAGGGTCATCGCGCCCTGGCGGTGCGGTGCGGCGGCGTAGGTCCGGCCGGAGCCGCGGACATCCCAGCGCACGATGGTGAAATGCCGTTCCCACGTGCGGGTCCGGGTCAAGAAGAGATGGCTGGACGCGCCCGGGCCGCCCGGGATCTCGACGATGACGGGATTGCTCCGGTCGTCACCGCGTACCGAGATCCACTGGCTGAGCCCGCCGATGTGCACGTACCCGGACTCGTCGATACCGGCCGGATCGGTGATGCGCAGCCCTCGGGCATCGACCGCGCGCCGGTACAGCCGGTAGCCGAACAGGCCCACGGCGGGCACGCCGAGGACGAGCCAGAGGAAGACCACGAAGAGCAGGCCGATCATGGTGCGACTCCTGGGTAGTTCCGGTTCCGACCCACAAGTCTGTAATCCCGCTCTGGCAGTCGACTGTTACTTCCTGACAGCGCCTGACTTCTTCCGGGTCGTATGACCGCCCGGCGTACCGCGCAGGACCTGGAAACTCGCGCGCGAGACCATGATCGGAATGCGGCGCGCCGCCTGCAGATGCCGCACCCGCGCGGCCTCCGGTAGTTCGTCCCACGGCAGGGGCACGGCATCGTCGTGATGTTCGTGCGCATCCGCGAGCCGCGCGGCGATGCGCTCGTCCATCCAGCGGTCGTATTCGAGTCGCGCCAGCAACCGCACCTCGGCGTCCTCGAAGTCGACCTCCAGGTCCGGGTCGACGGCAGGAACCATGAAACAACCGATCACGGCGAGGTTTTCACCGATCCGGCGGGCCTGCACCCGAATGGTCTCGCGGGACTCGTGCGGGATTTCCTCCCATTCGCGCAGCACATCGGCATCGGGCGGCGCCGCACCACTGGTCATGGCGGCGTGCACCCGGGCCTGATGAGCCACCCGCTCGTTCGTATCGTGCACCGCCCGCGCCAGTTGCTCGGTGACCTGGGCGGTGACGTATCCGGTGAGGCTGTCCAGCACCCGATCCTGGGCGTTCAATCGCACCTTCATGCGCCGGCACTCGTGCAGCACCGCCTGCGCGTCGAGGAAGGTCTGTTCGGACCGGCGGTCACCGGTGCGGCCCAGCACATCCTGACCCACCATGATCACGATCATGAACACCAGCTGGGCCAGCGTGGACAGGAACGACATGAACAGGAACGGGTACGGGTCGAACCGCTGGATCCCGGCCTCGGCCAACAGGATCCACACCACCTGCGTCCCCGCGGCCAGATAGAACGCCCACACGCTGCCCAGCCGCGTGGTCAGCCAGGCCGCGATCCGGTCATTGCGGGTGACCGCCTGGTCGGCCGCCAGCGGCGGATCCTGCACATGATGCTGCTCGATCCACGGATGCGGGCTGGTCTCCAGCAGGCTCAGCCCGCGGCTCAGCACCCGGTCCTGCCGGTCCAGATGCGCCTGCAGATCGGCGACCTGCCGGAATATCGCCTCGGTGTTCTCGTAGGTCTGCATCGCGCGCCGGTCGGCCGCGGCACTGAGCACGCGCTGGCCGACCAGAATGATCAGGCACAGGACGAGTTGCGCGACATTGTTGAGGAACAACAGAAACGGGAAGGGATAAGGATCCAGCCGATGCAGCGGGCCCCACCAGTTCGCCAGCGTCACATATACGCCGAATATCACCAGTATCGCGTACAGGGCGGGCATCGATCCCACCCCGCGGGTCACCGTGGCCGCGACGGCATCGTTCACGCCGACCTGCTCGTCGGCCAACGCCACGGGCGATTCCCGCAGCTCGATCACGCGATTACCGATGGTCAACTGTTCAGCCCCTCGTTCGCAGTTCCTCGACGCCCCACTGTAATTCGAGACGGCTCACTGGATCGAAGTCGGCAGCCGGAAGTCGTCGAACGGGAGGGGGCCGTCGATAAATGCGGTGACCGACAGGCAATTGACCGTGATATCGCTGCCGTGGTTCGCGAGAAAAGCGATGTCGGAAGCATCCCGGCCGGTAGCTATTCGCACATACGCCGAACGTGGAGCGAGCCCGGTGGGGTCGAATGCCCGCCACACACCGTCCACGTAGACCTCCGGGACCGAGTGGAAATCCATCGGAAAACACCCGGGCGCATAGACCGACGTCACCCGCGCCGGCACCCCGACCGCCCGCAGCAATGCCACCACCAGATGCGAGAAGTCTCGGCACACCCCCGTTCCGGACAACAGGGTCTCCACCGCGCCGTCCATCGGGCCGCTGCTGCCCGGCGCATAACGGATGCGCCGGCCGACCCAGGCCGAGATGCGGGCGGGCATCTCCGGATCACCTATACCGCAACCGAATTCGCTCCACGCGAAACCGAGCAGTTTATCGGATTCGGCGAATCGGCTCGGTCGCAGATACGCCGCGAGGTCGTATGCGGCGACCGGCTCCGGTTGCGCCGCGCCCAGCACCGTCGCCCGATACCGGACCCGCAAATTGCCTGCACCGGAGTCGAATACATGAATCCGGCCGCCGTTCGGGCCGGTCACCTCGCGCGGCACCACCTCGGACCCGTCGAGCGTGAGCGCCAGCGATTCGTTCAGCTCGAGCCCCGGCTGCCGGGCGACCGCCAGCTGTAGCTGCAGTGCGGCCGGTGCGTGTACCGCGATGTCGAGATAGGCGGAGACGTCACGCTTCACGCCACTATTTTCCCCGGTTCGCGCGATTCAGGCGCACGGTCGGTTCGGGTTCGTTGAAGTGGGTGGCGGCGGGCTGTGCGCCCGTGACCGTTTCGATGAGGCTCGCGGCCAGTTCGGCCACCTTGGTGTTGTGCTGCTGTGAGGCATTGCGCAGCGTGTCGAACGCGGCATCCCGGGAACAACGATTGCGCTCCATGAGGATTCCGAGCGCCTGGTCGATCGTGGACCTGGAGGCGAGTGCGCCGCGCAGCTGGTCCGTGAGCCGAGTCTGCCGAAGATTGTCCAGGGCAACCGTGATGAGCACGCTCATGTGATCGGCCGCCAGAGCGACGGCTTCCCGCAAGGGTTCGTCGGCCGCATCGCTGTCGTTCCGATGCACCTCTATGGCGCCGATATGCTCGCCCCCGACCGTCAGTGGATGGGAATAGCCCAGCGACGTGTGGCCGACGAGCTGCGTGCGGCCGTCGTATGAGACGCCGATGAGCCGCTCGTCGCCGAAGGCGAGCCTGACGACGACGATCGGATGCCCCGGCAGCATCCGGCTGAGGATGTCCGAGACGGGGGCGAGTGAATCGGTGAGGTCGGCTATGGACAACAGCGCCGTCGTCAGTTTCGACATCCCGACGGCGAGGGCGTCGGTCACGTGCCTCGCCGCTCCGTCGGATCAAGCCGCTCGGTCAGCACAGTGGGCATTCGTCCTCCAAGACTTGTCGGGCGATCTCCTCGAGTGCGGTGTCGGTGGAGAAGGCCCGCGCACGCATCAGCGCCAGCGCGGTATCGGCGTCGCATCGGCAGCGCACCGCCACCCGCCCGCACGCCTGATTGATCGAGGTGAGGAATTCGGCGTCATCGAATAGTGCACCCTGCCTGGGCATTTCGTCATCGAGGGTGGAGAGTGAATCCAGCAGCGTGCACACCAGCGCCGCCACGATGAGCCTGGCCGCGGGGACCACGTTCCGGCATTCCTCGGCCTGCGCCGTGTACACGCACAGCGCGCCGGGCTGATCCAGGTCCGGCATCAATGGGACGGCCGCCACCGCGTGTACACCGAGATCGGTGATGGCGGGACCATAGCGCGGCCAGCGGCCGATCAGCTCCGCACCGGCCGCGAACACCGGCTCGCGACTCTCGGCGGCATCCATCGCCGGTCCCTCGCCCACCACGAATTCGAGGTCGCGCGCGGCCCGCGCGATCGCGTCCGAGGCGGAGGCCAGCAGCGTCTCGTGCCGGTGCCCGAACAGCGTCAGCGCGGCGCTGGTGATGCCGAGCTCCTCCGCGACGGTGGTCATGAAGACCGGCCGCAGGGTGGCGTCATCCGCGGCCTGCCACCCCTGCATGCGCACGGCGTGGCGGCGGTGCAAGCTGGCGCAGGCCAGATGCCTGGCCTGAATCCTGCGATGCAACGCTGCCATTCGTTCACGGAACAAACGCATCGATTCCGGCGGGTGTTGCGTATCCGATTCATAACGCACGGCGATTTCCGCCGCCCGGGCGGCGCGTTGCGTTTCTGCGGCGAATTCCTGCCATTCGCGAGCGATCTCTGCGTGAACGTCTCGATGCGACGGCACAACATTCACCCTACCCGTCCGATTGCGGTCCAGCGGTCAATTCCCCTGCGCAGCCGGGGAGTTCGGCTGCACCTCCTCCATCAGGAGCACCACACCGTCGCGTGTACCGTCCAGTGGTGAGCAGGTGACCGTGCAGGTGATGGACCTGCCGATGCGGTTGATGGCCGGAATGTCCACCGGGCCGTCCCGCTTGCCGGTCGTCAGCGCGGTCGCGATGCTCTCCCGCAGCGGCCCGGTCGGCAGCCCGAAGTCCAGTGTGAAGAAGCCTTGCTGGCGTACCTCGTCGGCGCGCAATCCCCACAGCTCCTCGGCGCCCCGATTCCAGCTGCGCACCCGTAGCTCACCATCGAGCACCACCACGCCAGCCGCGATGCTGGACAGCACACCCTCGAGAAACGTTCTGGTCTCGTCGAGTTCGTTGCTGCGTATCCGCATCTCCTCGTTCATGGTCTCCAGTTCCTCGTTGCCCGACTGGAGTTCTTCGTTGGTGGTCTCGAGTTCCTCGTTCGTGGACTGGAGTTCCTCGTTGGTGGTCTCGAGTTCCTCGATGCTGGATTGCAGTTCTTCGTTGGTGGTCTCGAGTTCCTCGTTCGTGGATTGCAGTTCCTCGTAAGCGGTTTCGAGTTCTTCGCGCTTCACCTTCAGCTCCGAGGACAACCGCGTCGTCATGGTGGTGTCGACGAAATTCACGACCACGCCGATATCGGCGCCGTCGCTGCTGCGCAACGGCTGCACGGAGACGTCGAAGTACTGGGATTCGTCCGGGCCGAGCCGGCGCTCGACGCCGGCAACCCGGATGGTGCGGTGTTCGGTGGTGGCCTGTTCGATCAGCGACCGAAGTTCCAGCGGACGATAGGAGATCTCCAGCTCGCTGAGCGGCCGGCCGACATCATGCGGCGTCAGGCCGAACTGGCTGCGTATCTGGCTGTTGAGCACCGCGACGCGGCCGTCGTACTCGATGGCTACGATGCCGAACGGCGCTGTCTCCAAAGCCAGTTCGTTGAGCTGCCGCTTCCGGACCACGCCCTGCACTTCCTGGCCCGCCCCGATATCGAGGCGGAGCGGCGCGGGCTGATGCGGCAGCGGCGCCAGGCCCGCGCGCCGGCGGAATATGCGCTGGCGCATATTGGCGACCTCGAACCGTTCGCTGTCCGAGAGCAGCATCTCCGCCTTGCCGAGGAACAGGAAGCCGTTCTCGCGCAGCGCGAAATGGAATCGGTCCAGGATCTGTTGCTGCGCTTCGACATTGAAGTACATCAGCGTATTGCGGCAGATCAGCAGATCCAGCCGGGAGATGGGGGCGTCGCGGGTGATGTCGTGGCGGCCGAAGATCACGCGGCGGCGCAGGTCGGAACGAAAAAGGAACTTGTTGCCGCTCGGCTCGAAATACCGATCGCGCAATTCGGTCGACAGCGGTTCGAGGGCGCGGGCGGTGTAGAGCCCGGAGCGAGCCTCGCGCAGCGCCTCCTCGTCCACATCGGTGCCGTAGATCTTGACCCGCTTCATGCATTCGTCGATGCCGAGCGCCTCGGCGAAGACGATCGCCAGCGAATACGCCTCCTCGCCGCTGGAACAGCCGGCGCTCCAGATCCGGATCTCCTCATCCGCTGGGACCTGCGCGATCAGTTCCGGCACGACCTCGCGCTGCAGGAACTGCCAGGCGTCGACATCACGCACGAAGCTGGTGACATTGATCAGAATCGTATTGAACAGGAACCGGAATTCTTCCGCGCTGGTCTCCAGCCGGTCCTGGTAGTCCGCGTGGTCGGTGATGCCGACCTCGTGCATGCGCTTGGAGATGCGCCGGGCCAGCGAGGAGCGCTTGTATCCGGTGAAATCGAATCCCCGGGCGTCGCGGATGAAGATCAGGAGATCCTCGAGTCCGGCGTTCTCGGCTTCACCCAGCGGCTCGCTCATCGGCTCCTGATTCGTCTCGGTCACGGTTGATCGGCCTGCACGAGGCCGGCAATGACATGAGCTATCTCATCGAGCGGAAGGATGAAATCCACCGCGCCGGCGCGCACGGCGGTATCCGGCATACTCCGGAATTCCGCGGTCTGTGGATCCTGCACGATGACCGTGCCCCCGCGCGCCTTCACCGCGCTCACGCCCATGCCGCCGTCGCTGCCCGAACCGGTCAGGACACAGGCGATGGCCTGCGGGCCGTAGGCGCCCGCCACCGACTCGAACAGTAGATCCGCGGAGGGCCGGACGAAATGCACCAGTTCGCTGCTGGACAGGGACAGCACATGATCGGGGCCGATGAGCAGGTGGTAGTTCGGCGGCGCGATGTACACGGTGCCGGCCTCGGCCCGGTCGCCCTCGCGGGCGAGCTGCACCGGCAGCTTGGTGCGCCGGGCCATTATCTCGGCGATGACGGTTTTGTGCCGGGGATCCAGGTGCTGGACGATCAGCACCGGCACCGGTAGCTCGGCGGGCAGTCCGCCGAGCACCTCGCTCAGCGCGGTGATCCCGCCGGCGGACGAGGCGATCGCGACGACGGCGAATGCGTCATGGGGCCGCGAGCCGGGCTCGGTCACGATGAGTTCCGGGCCGGGTCGCGGCGATGTGTGACGCGCGGGTTGGGGGAAGGACATCCGGGCACTCCCTCAGCCTATCGTGGCGGCACCGGACCACGAAGCATCCGCGCTACCCTCTCCATCGAAATCGCTGTCGCTTGCACCGGAAACCGAGCCCGACGTCGGAAACCGGGCCGAATTCGGTTCCGGCACCACGGTTCACGAGTCCAATCGGTACGCTCCCCGCCGTTTTCGCGTGAGCTCCTCCACGGGCGCGGTAGAGGTGATCGCCAACATGGACACACCGGTCTCCCGGATGGCGCTGTCGAGGTCGCCGAGCACCCTACCTGCGGCGGATCCGGCCGCGCGTAGTTCCTCGGGCGTTGCCGAGGCGCGCTCGAATACCGCGCGAAGGCTGTCCAGCCGCGGTCCGGTATCGAACATGAGCCGCACCAGCCGATCGCCGAGATCGGCGAAAGACAGTGTCCGGCAGAGCAGTTCATAGTCCTGGATGGCGGCGTCATCGCCGTCGTCGTACACCTGATGCGTCATGATCGTCGGCTGCTCCGGGGTAGGTGGAGGGGGCCGAGCCGCGCTTCGGGACTCTCAGAGGATTCTACACTTGAACAGGTTCACGTTGTTGAACAGCCCGATCCGCTTGCCGCCGTGCGAATTCCGTATGGCGGCCCTTATCGGGGCGTCCGGAGACTACACTGTTTTACACGAATCCTCCAGAGTCCCGTAGTGCGGCTCGCTCCTCTGTTCCGCTACCGCGGAGGCCGATATGGCGAAGCTGCCCAGAGTATCTCTGTCCTCTATTCACGTGTGGTGGTCGGATACCGAATCCGCCTACGTGGCCTGGTCGGAACAGTGCCCCGCGATCACGTGTTCCGACCACTGGTCGTCACTCGCCGCGGTCGACCGGCTCATCGACCGCCTCGCGCCGAATTCATTGCCGATTCAACCAATTTGACAGGGTGCGCGCCTGCTCCGGCCGGTGACCGTCTCGGTCGGAGGGTGAGCGTGGCTGCGGCTCCGGCGATTCCGGTGGCGGCCGCGACCCAGAAGGTGATCGGCAAACCCGTGGTGATCGACCCGATGGTCAGGGCGGCGCCGAACTGGCTGCCGACCGCGCCACCGACGGTGCGCGACACCGTATTGATGCCATTGGCGGTCGCCGCGCGGGCGGGATCGACCGTGCGGTGCAATTCCGCTGGGAGAGCGGCCATTACGAGGCCCATACCGAGGCCGATCGGCAGTGCGCACACGGCGAGCTGCCACAGGGCCGAATGCGCGGCCGCCAGTAGTCCGGCCCCGGCGGCGGTGGCCAGCAGCCCCGCGATCAGCGGGAGGTGTGCGCCACGGCGCGTCACGAGGCGACCGGCGGCGGCGCTCGCCGGCAGCACCACCAGGGTGGATGGGAGCATCACCAATCCCGCCATGGTCACGGACCGGCCGAATCCGCCTGCGGTGACGGGCAGTTCGACCAGCTTCGGAACCAGCACATAGTAGGCGAACTGGATGGCGCCGAGCGTGCCGGCCGCCAGGTGGACGATGCCGGCGCGGCGGTCCAGCACCAGGTCCATATCGATGAGCGGAAACCGCAAACGCCGCTCCACATAGGCGAATCCGATCAGCAGTGCGACGCCGGCGACGGCCAGGGCCGCCACGGGCATCGAGAGCCACCCGGCGGTCGGAGCGACCGTGAGCGCCAGCAGGATGCCGCACAATCCGCCGGTGAGCAGTGCAATGCCCGCCGGATCGAGCCGTCCGGGTGCGCGGGTCGCGCTCTCGGGTACGAACAGGTAGGTGAAAACCAGTGCGGCCGTGATCAATACCGCGCCGACCACGAACAGCCATCGCCACGACGCGTGATCCACCAGCAGGCCACCGCACACCAGCGCGATGCCGGCCGCGCCACCGACCAGGCCGGACAGCAGGCCCAGCCCCGCGTGCACCCGTTCCGGCGCAAGGACATCCGGCACCGAACCGAACGCCAGCGGCAGGATCGCCATGCTGATCCCTTGTGCCGCACGGGCCGCGATCAGCACGCCGATGCCCGGCGCGAGGGCTGCGGCGAGCGTGGCGATCAGATAGATCGCCAGCACGAGCAGCAGCATCCGGCGCCGGCCGAACCGGTCGCCCAGCCGCCCCACCAGCGGGGTGAGGATCGCGCTGGCCAGCAGTGGTGCGCTCATGACCGCCCAGGTGGCGCCGTTCGCATCGGTATGCAATGCGTGCTGCAACGCGCCGATGGCCGGCACCAGCATGGTCTGCATCAGCCCGTACGACAGCACGCCGAGGGCGAGTGCCGTCATGGCGCCGACGCGGTTGGTGGATGCCGTTCGAGCCGTCACGGGGACCTCCTTGGATGCGAACAACGTTCGCGTTAGGTCACCCTAACTTGATGCGAACGCCGTTCGCAAGAGCTCCCGGGCCGATTGGCTAGGCTCTTGGCGACAGAAAGGACGTGAGGTGCGCGATCAACCGCTGAGCCGCGAGGCGATAGTCATCGCCGCCCGGCGCATCGCGGACGCCGACGGCCTGAGCGCGATCACCCTGCGTCGAGTGGCGCAGGAACTGAACACCGGCCAAGCCTCGCTCTACCGGCACATCACCGACCGCCGCGAACTGCTCGCCCTGCTGAACGACGATCTGGCGCAAGCCTTCCCGGTGCCGACCGGCGGTACACCCCGTGAGCGATTGCTCGCCCAATGGCTCGGCGCCCATCGACTGCTGCTCGAACACCCCTGGGCCGCAAAGGTGATCGTGGACGCGTCGTCGGCGACCGAGAGCGCCATACCTTTCGCGGAAGCGGCCATGGCCACTTTCGCCGAGGCCGGTCTGACCCCCGAAACCGCCGCCCACGCCTACCGCGCCACCTGGCACCTGCTGATCGGCCACGTAATCAACGAACACCCCCTCGGCCACCCCGGCTTCGACCTCGACCCCGCCCGGCACCCGGCCCTCACCGCCGCCCGCCCGCACCTCGTTTCGGCCGACCCGGCGGCCGAATTCGAATGGGCGCTACGCCGATTGCTCGACGGCGTGCTCGGCGGCCACCGCTGAAACGGATCTATGCCCGCACGTGCTGCGTGAGGAAGAGGGCCGCGCGGTCCAGGGCCTGATCGGCTTCGTCGAGAATGCCCGCGAACGCCTGGAATACGTGCGGTACATCGGCGGTGACGTCGAGGATCACGTCGACTTCGGCGGCCCTGGCACGGACGGCCATGCGGGTCGAGTCGTCAAGGAGGATTTCGTTCGTGCCGACCTGGAGCAGCATCGGCGGGAAACCGGTCGGATCCGCGAACACCGCGGGACTGAGCAGCTCCTGATGCGGGTCCTGACCCGCCAGATACATCTCGCCGGTGCCCTGCAGGCCGTCGCGCGTGAAGAACGGGTCGATGCCGTCCTTGGTCGCCATGCTCTCGCCCGACCGGGTGTGGTCGAGGCCGGGGGAGAAGGCCACGATCGCCGCGGGCAGCGGCAGGCCCGCGGCGCGCGCCGCCAGACAGGTCGTGATGGTGAGGCCGCCGCCGGCGGAATCCCCCGCGAACGCAATGGTTTCCGGGTCCTCGCCGCTGTCCAGCAGGGCGCGGTAGGCGGCGACGGTGTCCTCGATCGCGGCCGGAAACGGATGCTCGGGGGCGAGCCGATAATCAACCGACAATGCCCGGAATCCGGTTCTGGCCACCAGGTTTCCCGTCAGCGACAAGGCGGTCTCGGGTGAGCCGAACACGAAGCTGCCGCCGTGGAAGTAGAGGACGGTCCCGGCTCGTTGCGGGCCGACCGGCTCGACCAGCAGGGTCCGGCGCGTTCCGAGCGTCGTCTCCGTGGTCCGGATGTCCTCCGGGACGATCATGGTGGCCATCATGTCCGCGAATCCCGACCGGATGGATTCCACCGAGCGCGGCCCATCGGCCGGCGTGCGCTGCAACATCCCATTGATCTTCGCGCGCTGTTCTTTGCTCATAGCCGCTCCCTTCGCAAGTAGATGCCGCTACAGTATATTCCGTGGCATCTAAGTCAAGCGTCCCCGACCCGGTGACCCTCTTCACCGACCTCGTCCGCTGCGAAACCCGCCTCTACAACGCCCTCAACGACCGCCTCCGCGACCGCCACGGCATCGTCACCTCGCAATACGAATTCCTCCACTACCTCCGCGAGCACCCCGGCTCCCGGGTGGCCGACCTCGCCACCGAATTCGCCATCGGCATCGGCGCCACCAGCAAAGGCATGGACCGCCTGGAACGTCAGGGCTGGGTGGCCCGCCGGCCGAACCCGGCCGACCGCCGCTCCTCACTCCTGGTCCTCACCGACGAGGGCCGCCGCCTCACCGACGCCGCCGAACAGACCTTCACCGAACGCGTCACCGAACTGATCGAACCCACCCTCGGCACCACCCGGACATCCACCGCCATGCAAACCTTCGCGCTCCTGCGCACCACCCTCGAACGCGATCAGATCGGCATGCCCACCGGCTGACTTACCTTGTGGGAGGGCCGGACTCACCGGCAACCAGCACCACCGCACTCGACCAGGAGATCACCGCATGACCGGCACCCCGGCCGCGACCGTCTTGACCGACCGCGACACCGCCCACCTGCACACCGCTATCGCCATCGCCGCCCGCTCGCGCCGCAACGGCAACCACCCCTTCGGCGCCCTCCTCGCCGGCCCCACGGGTGAAGTCCTCCTCGAAGCCGAGAACACCGTCACCACCGCCCGCGACGCCACCGGCCACGCCGAAACCAACCTTGTCCGCCTCGCCACCGCCGCCCACGACGCCGGCTTCCTCCGCGACTGCACCCTCTACACCAGCACCGAACCCTGTGCCATGTGCGCCGGCGCCATCTATTGGAGCAATATCGGGCGAGTCGTCTACGCCCTCGGCGAAGACGAACTCCTCGTCCTCACCGGCGCCGACCCCGAAAACCCCACCATGTCTCTCCCGTGCCGCCAAGTCTTCGCCGCCGGACAGCGCCCCCTCCCCGTCCTGGGCCCGGTCGACCTCCCCGAAGCCCGAACCGTCCACGATGGCTTCTGGAACTGAACGGGCTGCGGCAGAACGGCATTATCGAATAGCGTTCAACCAGGTTGCGAAGGCGTCGAAGGTGAAGGGGCGGCCGAGGAAATCGGTCACCGAATCGGCGGCATCGCGAGAGCCGCCGGGCGCCAGGATGCGATCTCGATAGCGGTGCGCCACAGCGGAATCGAAGAGATCATCGGGATCGAAGGCCGAGAAGAGATCCTTCGCGATGACCAGACTCCACATGTAGGTGTAGTACGCGGAGGTGTAGCCCGCCAGATGGCCGAACGAGGACTGGAAATGGGTCTCCGGCAGATCGGCGATGAGGCCGTAGCGGGACAAGGCGCCGGAAACCGCGGCGGTGTGGTCCGCGGGCCGATCGCGGTGTAGTAGATACGACACCGCGGTGTAAGCGATCTGGGTGAGGACGTTGATACCCTTGCCGAAATCCTTCGCGGCCCGCATTCGCGCCACCAAATCGGCCGGAATGGGTGTCCCGGTCTCGTCGACGGCGAAGGTGCTCAGAATCTTTGCGTCCCAAGCCCATTCCTCGAGCAATTGGGAAGGGGCCTCGACGAAATCCCATTCGGTGGCCACGCCGGAGAACCTTGCCCAGTCCTGGCGGCCACCGAGCACGTGATGGATCAGGTGCCCGAACTCGTGGAACAACGTGACCACGTGCTGATGCTCCATCAGCCCGCGCGAGAAGTTACACACCAGCACGCCCTCGGGCAGTAGTCGGTCGGTGATGCCACCGACCAGATCGAACTGCGCGGCATGCTTGTACTTGCCCTCGCGCGGATGCAGGTCGAGATAGATCCGGCCACGGCGCTCACCCTCGGCGAAGACGTCGTACGCCGTGACGTCGGCATGCCAGCTCGGCACATCGACCTGCCGGTATTCGAGACCGAACAGCCGGCCCGTCACCTCGAGCAGGCCCGCTCGCACTCGGGGAAAGTCGAAGTAGCGGCGCACTTCCCGGGCATCGACGTCGTACTGTTCGCGCCGGATCAGCTCGGTGTAGTAGCCGATCTCGGAGCGATCGACCGTGGTCGCGGCGGGCTCGTCCGCGCGGCGGCGCGCCAGCAGCACGTCCAGATCCCGCCGGCCCGCGGTATCGGCGGCGGCCGAGATCCGATCGATGAACTCGGCGATGGCCCGGCCCGAGCCGATCATCTTCACGGCCGCGTCGTAATCCGGCCAGCTGTCGAAGCCGAGCAGCCGGGCCTTCTCGTCCCGGAGGTCCAGCATCTCGTGCAGCACAACATCATTGGCCGGCCAGCCGCGGCTGTCGAACTCGATCGTCAGCCGCCGCCGGGCATCCGCGTCGCGGGCGAAAGTCCGGAACGGCAGATAATCCGGGTAATCGGTGGTCACCGAGACCAGCCCATCGTCCGCCGGCGGATGCGCCGCGACGAAGTCCTCCGGCAACCCGTCGAGCTCCGCCGGCGTGAGCCGCACCGTCCGCACATCGTCGCGGATGGTCCGCCCGAATTCCTGCTCCAGCACCGTGAGCCGCTCGGAGATCTCCCGCAGCCGCCCCCGGACCTCTTCGTCCCGATCCACCCCACTACGCCGGAAGTCCCGCAACACCTGCTCACGCATCCGCAGCGTCACCGCGTCCAGCCCGGCCGCGTCGGTAGCCGCGACGACGTCGAACAGCCCACGGTCGAGATTACGGTCAGTCCTGACCCGATCGATATCCTGCACCAGCTTCTCGGCCAGCGCCCGCACCTCGGAATCCGGATGCACCTCAGCCAGCAATCCCGCGGCGGTGTCCGCCCCACGCAGCGCGATATCGGCATCGTTCCACAAGGTCAGCACCTCGCGCGTGTCGCCAGGCGCATCCCTCGCGAGCCGCTCCAGCGTCTCTCCCACGGTCTGCAGCCTGCTGAGTACATGCACGGCAAGCCAATCCGGCCAATCACTCGACGGAAGCACAAGCGGTTCGAGACTCATGCTCCGACCCTAACCGGTGCCGCCTGGCGGGTGATCGAGGAAGCGGACGTGCATACTCTGTTTCAGACCGAGTGGTATCCGAATGCTCGAGCAACGGACAAACACCCTGAGGAGTTCGCCATGACTTATGCCGTGGACTTCAAGACCGTTTCGACCGTGGGACTGGAATCGTCGCCGGTCGCCGATGCGCTCGCCGGATTGCGGGCGAACGAGGCGCGGTATTTCAAGAACAAATACGACCATGTGTTCACGGTGGAGCCGGCGAGCAAAGAGAAGTCGACGATCGAGTGGGTGAATCGGATTCTTGCGGAACGGGATATCGTCATCGCGTCGCAGCCATTGGAGGCCACGGCCTTTCAGGTCGAGAACATTCGGATGGCGTATGTGTTCTACGAGAACGGGTTGTCGATCAATGTGATGTATACCATCGACGACGACTCGAAGCGGGCGGTGGGATTCAAACTCTCCGACGGGATGGAAGTGCCGCCGGAACTCGCCTCGAAGTTCAAGTTCGCGCGGCAGAAATCGAAACTGGCCGGAACCATCCGCGGCTCCTACTTCGTCATCAAGGGCGAGTACTGATCCGGCCGTCTCGGGTCGGACCGTGATCACGACCTTGCCGCGGGCACGCCGCTCGGGGGCCGGACGCCGGACCCCGGGCGGCCGCGACCGGACCGTCGTCCACGGCTCCTGGACGGCTCCCGGACCACCTCGGTTTGTCGGTGGGTCACCGTAGGATTTCGGGTATGAGCAGTTCGATGCACCGGCGAGCAGGACCGGATGAATTCAGTTGCGCAGCTGGTGGTTCGGATAGCACTGTGTTGGTCGTAAGCGATACACATGAAGGGTCATGGGGAGTGACCCTCGGGGGGAAGGAATGAATGTCATGAGCTGCAATATGATTCGCGGGGAGCGTCGCGGCCCGAGGTTCGCCAAGAGCAGTTTCAGCTACGGCGGCGGCGATTGTGTAGAGGTCGCGTACTACGAAGGCCGGATCGCGGTCCGTGATTCCAAGGACCGGAACAGCCCGGAACTGTGGTTCACCAAATCCGAGTGGCGAGCGTTCACCTCGGGTGTGCGGGCCGGCGAATTCGATTTCGGCGAGTAATGTGCTGGTGGTGTCGCAGCGGGTTCGCTGCGACACCACCACCCCCACATGCGGCCGACCCCTCGTGCGGCCGCTGGAATCAAGTCAATCGGTTGTGATGCCGTGGATTTCGTCCCGGAGATCGGCGAGAAATGCGCGAGCATCGGTGTCGAACACGGCCATTCGTGTCAGCGCCGCCCAGCGGCGGCGATGAGCATCGACGAGTTCGGGGCCACGCGTGACCATGTTTCCCGGGATCGGTTCCGCGGAGGCGATCGCGTGGTCCTCGTTCTCGTAAATGACGAAACCGTGCGGAATCGTGGTGCTCGCCTCGATATCCTGCGGAATCACCCCGATACCGACCGAATCGAGGGTCTCGATCGAAATGATCCGGTCCAGCTGGGCGAGCAGCACGCGATGCGGTCCGGGCCGAAACCGCAGGGCCGCTTCGGTAATCAAGAACTCGAAACGCTTGGCGGGGTCGTACAGCACCCGCTGGCGATCCAGCCGCGCGGCGAGCGCGGCGGCCAGCGCATCGGGCGCGTACGGCGGATCGAACGTGGCGAACACCCGGCGCGCATAGTCGGCGGTCTGCAGTAAACCCGGTACCAGCGAGGGCTGGAAGTTCCGCACCACTTGCGCGTCTTCCTCGAAAGCCCTTACGTCGTCCTGCAAATGCGGGCGATCCGCCAGCGAAGCCGCCCAGTCCTGCACCTCGGGGGAGTGCGCGGCCTCGGTGAGCGCGCGCAACGATTGCTGACAATCTTGTTCCGCCCCAACCGCTTCGGCCCAGTCGAGCACCTGCGGTAGCGGCGGCACCACATGGCCGGCCTCGATCCGCGACAACGTCGACTGGCTGATCCCGACCCGTTTGGCCAGCTCCCGTCCGGAGATTCCCGCCAGGTCCCGCAACCGGCGCAGCTCCGCACCCAACTGCTGGCGCGGGCGCGACTGCTGCGCAACCGAATTCGCGGCGCTCATCGCCGCGCCGGTCGCGCCCTCAGCCGGTTGATTCACTGGAAACATGATGATTCAGATCGAATCATCTTGATTCAGCGGAGTCAAGATGCACCCGGTCACACCGTGAATCAAGCCTGAATCAAACGCGGATCACAGCACCCACCGCCACCGCCCCGGTGACCCGTGCCGGCCCGCGCAGCAAACCGGGATCAGGCTGGGATGGCAGGATGATTCGATGACGACAGCGCCGGCGCTCAGTGCCTTCTCCAGCGAACTACGCCGCTGGCGCACGCTGCGGCGAGTGAGCCAGCTGGAACTCGCGATTCGCGCCAACACCACCCAGCGTTATCTGAGCTACCTGGAACAGGGCCGCTCCCGGCCCGGCCGAGAGCTGGTGGTGCGCCTCGCGGAATCACTCGATTTGTCGCTCCGCGAACGCAACGCACTGCTCCTGGCTGCCGGATACACCCCGGCCTTCACCGAGTTGGCTCTGGACGCACCGGAATTGGCCCCATTGCGCGAAGCCCTGCGTATCGTGCTGGACGGCCACCTGCCCTATCCAGCACTGATAGTGGACGGCTACGGCACCCTGATCGAGCACAATGCCGCATTCGACATCATCCTCGAGGGCTGCGCACCCGAACTCCTGGTCCCACCGGTGAACGTGCACCGCCTCGCCCTGCATCCCGACGGCGTGGCCAAACGCGTGATGAACCTGCCCGAATGGGGCGGCCACATACTCGAGGCGATCCGCTCCCGTGCCCGTATCAGCCCCGACCCAGGTCTCGATGCGCTCATCGCAGAGCTCGAGACCTACCTCCAGCCGACCGAATTGGACGCCGGCCTGCACGGATTCGCGATCCCCCTGCGCCTGCACACCGACGACGGTGAGTTATGCCTGATCACCACCCTCACCGCCTTCGCGTCCTCCACCGACGTCTCCCTCTCCGAACTGCGCTTGAAAGCCTTACTCCCCGCCGACACGGCTACCGCTGACCTCCTGCGCCGCCGAGACCAGCGCGTACCCGCCCGATAGACCGCCGTATCCGACGAGACGAACGACCGCGCCGCTGATCCGATCGGCCATTACTTTCAGGGGCAGGGGCGGTGTTAACACTTTGCCCGAAGGTACCGCGAACAGGGCATTTCAGGCAGGGTCGTGACGAATTGCCATGGAATGCAGGCGATTACGCGGATCTCAGCTGATGCTGACCCGTAACGGGGGCTCGGAGGGGTCGATGTGCTGCTTGCATACGAAACGTTTGGCAGTACCGAACTCGAGGGGAATCTCATGCGGCTCAAGAGAATGGTGGTCGTCGCATTCGCGGCGGGCGTGGCCATCACAGCTCCCGTGACCACCGGGCCCGCTGTGGCCGATCCGGCGACTCCCGCCGATACCGCCCCGCCGGAATGCGTGTCCGCCCAGCTCATTCTAGACAAGGGGCACGGCGGCCCGGTGGGTGGTGACTGGTTCCTGAAGTTCATCAACAACAGCTCCCGGGCCTGCGTCATGCAGGGGTTCCCGGGCGTCTCGCAAACCAATGATCCGATCGGCGACCCGGTCGGCGAGCCCGCCGACCGGGACCGGGGCTCCGGAGCTCCCGAACCGGCCCCGGTCACGCTCGCTCCCGGAGGGGCCGCCCAGTTCGAATTCATCACCTATCCCAAGCAGGTCAATGACTGCGCCGCGCTGCGCACCAGCACCCTTCGCGTCTACCCGCCCGACAACACCCAATCGTTCTGGCTGCCCTGGGACAGCCTGATCTGCCCGAGCCCGCAGCACATGCTCCTGGTCCGCGCGGTCACACCGGCGTAGCCCCGCGCCGGCAGCCGGGGTGGATTCCGCAGCGGCCGCGACATGTCGAGGCGGTACGGTGCTGGGCTGACGGCTGTCGGACGGATGAGGAGAGATTGTGGAACGGATCGGCGTAATCGGTGGCGGCACGATGGGTGCGGGAATCGCGGAGGTGGCCGCCCGGGCCGGGGGTTCGGTGCTGGTGCTCGAGCGGGATCAGGAGGCGGCCGACGCCGCGACGCTGCGCATCGAGAAGTCGCTCGCGCGGGCCGTGAAGTCCGGACGGCTGGAACAGGCGGCGGCCGACGAGGCGCGGGCGCGGGTCACGCTCACCACGTCCATCGACGACTTCGCCGATCGCGAGCTGGTGATCGAGGCGGCGCCGGAGATCGAGTCGCTCAAGACCGATTTCTTCACCAAGCTGGACGGCATCGTCGCCGCGGACGCCATTCTGGCTACGAATACCTCGTCGATCCCTGTCATTCGCCTGGCCAATGCCACTGCCAACCCGGGCCGGGTGGTCGGCGTGCACTTCTTCAACCCGGTGCCGGTGCTGCCCCTGGTCGAGGTCGTGGTGACCCTCAAGACCGACCGGGAGGTCGTCGACAAGGTCACCGCCTATGCCCGTGACGTGCTGGGCAAGCGCACGATCGAGTCCAAGGATCAGGCCGGATTCATCGTCAACGCGCTGTTGATCCCCTACCTGTGCAGTGCGATCCGCATGTTCGAGACCGGTTTCGCGAGCGCCGAGGACATCGATGAGGGCATGGTCAGCGGCTGCGCCCACCCCATGGGCCCGCTGCGCCTGACCGACACCGTCGGCCTCGACGTCACCCTCGCCGTCGCCGAATCCCTCCACGCCGAATTCGGCGAGCCCCAGTACGCACCGCCGGTCCTGTTGCGCCGCATGGTCGATGCCGGCTACCTGGGCCGCAAGACGGGCCGCGGCTTCTACAGCTATCAGTAACGCTGGGGGTTCGCGACGCCGCGGGCCGAAATCTGTTGTCGCACAACGTGGATTGTTGCTGAGTGGGTGCCGTCGGCCCGGGCGTTCGCCGGAGTGGTCGGTGCCCCCGGTCGGGTTCGAACCGACACTTGGTGGATTTTAAGTCCACTGCCTCTGCCAGTTGGGCTACGGGGGCGTCTGGGTCAGCGTACCGATGGGTACGGTCCCTGCGGAATTCGGTTTTGGGGAGAGGCTATTTGGTGGGGGCGATCATGATCGGGGTGGAGACGGAGAGCAGTAAGGATTGGCTGGTGGAGCCGAAGACCTTGCCGGCGAAGCCGCCTCGGCCCCGGGTGCCGACCACCAGGAGTTGGGTGCCGGTGGACCAGTCGAGGAGGGAGCGTTCGGGGCGGTCGCGGACCACCTCGCGGTCGATGCGGACGTTGGGGTAGCGCTCCTGCCAACCCGCGAGGCTCTCGGCCAGGACGTAGTCGTCGAGGGCGTCCATTTCGGGGTCCTGGTGGTCTTCGGGGTCGGTCCAGGCGTGCAGGGCGATCAGGCTCACGCCGCGGGCGGATGCCTCGTCCAGGGCCGCGGCGATGGCGGGTTCGCTGACTTTGGTGCCGTCCACGCCTACCAGGATGGGGCGCGTATGCATGTCGGGTGGCAGATCCACGCCGTCCCGCGCGATGACCAGCGGGCAGTGGGAGCGCCGGGCCAGGAGCGAGCTGACCGAACCGAGGAGGGCGCGGCGCAGGCTGCCGCCGCCACGCGAACCCGCCACCAGCATGCGGGCGGTGCGGGTGCGCTCGAGGAGGGTGGGGGCCACCGCGCCGTGCGCCAGTTCGGTGGTGATCTCTATGCCGGGGGCGGCCTTCGCGGCCTGCCGCTGGGCGTCGTCGAGGAGCCAGCCGCCGTGCTGTTCGAGGCGGGTGTAATCGTCGGTGGTGAGGACGGTGCCGAGGCCGAGGCCGTCATCGGGGGTGAGTTCCAGGACGCGCAGCAGATGCAGCGGCGCGTGGTGCAGGGCCGCGGCCTGCGCGGCCCAGTCGACCGCCGAACCGGCGGATTCATCGATGGCGGCGACAATGGGCGCACCGTTCGACATGCTTGTGTCCTCTCCTGCTTTCGACTCCGGAACCATCGGTCGCGCAGGGCGGTATTGCACGCCCGGATCGATAGCCAAGCGGTCGCTATCGACCTTACGTGGCGTCGGACCGGCTGCGACAGACCGGCGCCCGGACCCGCCGCGTTGAACTGGTCAAAGGCCTGAATGCGCCAGCTTCGGGATCATTGCGACAGCAGCCCTTTCAAGAGCAGGTCGACGAGCCGTTCCAGATAGTCCTCGTCGATCACTTGCCGGGTGAACAAGGCTCGGAAATGCACCGGCGCGGTGACGGTTTCGAGGATCAGCTGGTGATCGGCTGCCGCGGTCAGCTCGCCGCGGGCGATGGCGCGATCGATCATGGCCGAGGCGGCGCGTAACCGGTCGCGCCAGAACCGGTCCCGGGATTCGTCGAGCGCGGGGTTATCCGGGCTGGCGGTCCAGGCGCGCGA
The DNA here is from genome assembly GCF_044750615.1 of Nocardia sp. NPDC088792. Lineage (NCBI taxonomy): Bacteria > Bacillati > Actinomycetota > Actinomycetes > Mycobacteriales > Nocardiaceae > Nocardia > Nocardia sp. NPDC088792. The sequence continues at coordinate 1,209,995 of NZ_JBIVKC010000002.1, read as the reverse complement.
GAGCGCGGCGCCGAGCGGGGTTTTCACCATCTCGTCCATCGACCGGGCGAAGGTGATGAGGTCCGAGCGCAGCGCGCCGGTGTCGGGGATGGGTAACTGCTGCCAGCTGTGTTCCAGCAGCGCGTCGAACATGAGCTGCTCGCGAGTCTTCCAGCGGCGGTAGATAGTGGTCTCGTGCACGCCGGAGCGGGCGGCGACCTCGGCGATGTTCAACTGGTCGAAACCGTTGTCGGCCAGGGCCGTCAGGGTCGCGTCCAGTACGGCCGCGCGGACGCGGGCGGAGCGGCCGCCGGTGCGGCGGCGGATCTCGGGCTCGGTCACCCGATTCATATTAACGCAAGATCTCTTGCGTTATCGACCGCCCGGGTCTACCGTGATTTAACGCAAGTTGAATTGCGTTAAATCTTCGCAGGAGGATCCGATGGCATACGAATGGCCCGTCGACCCGCACGATCTGTTCCTCGAGAGATACCCGCAGATGGTGAACACCGGCGTCGCCGCCGCGGATGCCGACGCCATGCGCGCCGCGATCACCGACATGTGGCCCGACCGGCCCGGCGGCTGGGTGTACGAATGGTCCCGCCTGGCCGCCGGATACGCGGCGTCCGGCGCTCACCTGCGGGCCGCCACCGCCTACGGCTGGGCCAAATTCCCCACCCTCGCCGATGCAGCGAAGCGCGCCGCCCAGACCGCCCAGGTCGCGCAATACCTGCTCGCCGCACCGGATTTCGGCATCGCCTTCGAACGGCGCAGCATTGCGATCCCGCGGCGCGGCGAGCAGATCGACCTGCCGGTGCACCTGCTCACCCCGCCCGGCTGGACCGCCGCCGACCCCGTCCTGCTGGCCAGCGGCGGCGTCGACAGCTGGAAGATGGATCTGCACAACCTGTTCGTGGCCACCGCGCTGCGCACCGGACTCCGGGTGCTGGCCTTCGACATCCCCGGCACCGGCGAGACCACCGTGCCCATGTCCGTCGACGGCTACGGCGTGATCGGCGCGCTCATCGAGACGGCCCGCGGCCTCGGCAGCGGAAAGGTTGCGCACCTGGGCATCTCCATGGGCGGCTACTACTCGGCCCGCTCCGGCCTGGCCGGGGACGTGGACGCCGCGGTCGTGCTCGGCGGACCCGTCGAACAGAGCTTCGCCGCCGACCGCACCTGGGCCTTCGGCATGCGGGGAATCATCGGCAACGCACTGGGATTCGACCACGAACCCACCGACACCGAACTGTCCCAGCATATGTCGGGCTTCGGCCTGCGCGAATTGCTCGACCGCGACCGGAACGCCCCCATGCTGGTGATCAACGGCGCCGACGATGTCCACGTCCCGCAACACGACACCCTCGTCTTCGAGGGCCGCCGCGACACCGAGACGATCCTGCTCCCCGACGCCGGCCACTGCGGTGGCGCGAAACTGCCGCAGGCCATGGGCATCATCATGGACTGGCTGGCCGCCGCCGAACTGCGCTGAGCCGGAAGATCCGGTGCTGAACGGCCGAGGGGGCGATCTTCCGGTCCGGTCGAGCCGAATCGCCATCGCCCTGGTCGATCGGGCGGTGGCATCCGCGGGGCCGGATGTCAGGAGCGGCGAGGCATTCGCCGGGCCCAGATGTCGGGCATCGGCGGGACATCCGCCGGACCGGATGCCAGGCAACGGTGAGACATTCGGGCCGCAGGTCGCCTGGCGGCCGTGGTTCAGGAGCGCTCGGCGCCGGCGGGCCAGAGGACGGTGACCGGGAGCCGGCGCTCGCGGGCTGCCGCGACCACGTCGGCGGTGCCGCCGAAGCCGCGGGCCGGTCGGCCGTCCCATACGGCGAGCAGTTCGTCGGCGTCTTCGAGCATGCGCAGGCTGCCCGCCTGGTGCGCTTGCGAATCCGACTCCTCACGATCCAGTTCGATGACCAGGGTGGCGGCGGCGAGTAGCCGGTCGTAGGCCGAATGATGGTCGGCGGGCAGGCTTTCCCGATATCGGCGGGCGGGCACGACCGCGATCAGCTGCCCGCCGGCATCGAGGATGGCGCGCGCGAACAGTGAATCCGGGCCGTCCGCAAGGCAGCTCACGCCGATCAGCGGGACGCCGGAGCCGTCGGGCAGCAGGCGCAGGGCGACCTCGATGCGGAGCGCGTGCTCCACCAGTGTGAGCGTCGGCGGCGGCAGTCCCCGATGCCCGGTGATGGCGACACGAGTCATTGATCGTCTCGTCCGTAGAGGGTCGCGAGGGCGTCGTCCAGTGCCCTCGCCTCGACGGTACGCGCGGGCAGCCCGGCGCGGAAAGTCCTGGCCAGGCGGGTGATTCGCTCACTGCGATAGGTGAGCCCGACCATCAGCGCCTCGGCCGCGAGCGTGCACCCGGCCTCGATGTCGCCGCTGCGCGCCAGCACCTGCGCGTGCTCCACCTTGGCCAGTGCCCGCGGTTTCTCGGCGGTGAGCGCGGAGTCGGCGGCCGCGAAGGCGAGCGCCGCGGCGCGGTGGTCGCCGAGCCGGGTGAGCGCACTCGCCTGATACCGCGCGGCCTTGGGTCCGTCGAAGGCGAAGACCCAGGGCCACTGCGGTTCTCCGCGCTGCCGCTCCACCAATCGTTCGGCCTTGCGCAGTGCGGCGAGCGCATTGCCGCGGTCACCGGTGGCGGCATAGGCGACCGCGAGCAGTGAGGACAGCCAGGCCCCCGCACTGTCGGGCGTGCCGGGCCCGAGTTGCGCTGCGGCGGTGCGCAGCAAGGTCAATCCGGCTCGCCCGTCACCCATTTCGACCGCATAGTGCCCGAGACTGGCCGTCATGTAGGAGACGAGCAGCGGGTGATGCGTGCGCTCCGCATGCCGGATGGCCTCGACATAGCGCCGCCGGGCCGCCGCGTCGTCGCCGCGGTCGGCGGCCAGCCAGGCGGCGAGCCCGGCGATTTCGGACAGGGCGCGGAAGCCGCTGGAGGTGCGCAGCCGATCCCGGACTACTCCGGCGACCAGGTTCAGATGCGCATCCACCACCGGCGCCAGCCGATCCGAGGGCACCGAGGATTCCATGCGCCGATAGTTAGCGGTGGGCCCGGCCATGGTTTCGACGAGCTCGCCCTCGGTGGGCGCGCTGTTCGCCAGCACCGCGCCCGCGGTCAGGGCGAGTGCGCTGGTGAGAAACTGCTTGCGGTTCACGCTCTCGTCATCCGCTGCCCGGCGCGGCGTGCGGAAGCCGAGTTCGGCGTCCGTGGCAACATTCAGCACCGCCCGCAATGCCGCTCGATAATGCTTTCTCGGCCATGTAGTTTCGCCTCGCTCCCACTTGCCGACGTGCCGTTCGTCGACGGCCCCGCGCTTGTTGGTGACCCGGAAGACCTGGTCGTTGACGGCGTCGGCCAATTCCCGGCGAGTCATCGATTGTCCGGGCGCCCCTGGTGATTCCATGCGCAGGCGAGCCTCGATGAGCAGCTCGTTGCGTCCGGTCACGGCGTGCGGCCTCTCTGCTGACCCCACAGTCGAGAATAGGTCTTCCACGGATTTGCCGTGCTGTCATGACCCGCGTTTGCCCATTACTTTCCCCATTGCCCGGCCTCGATCAATCCGGTAGGGCGGACGAACGTTGAAGTCGTCACGGACAGTGGCAGTGGAAGGCCCCGAGGGATAGCCATGACAACCGAACCCAATGCCATCGGATGGTTGCGGAGCGACGTATCGGGTGAGCGGCAGCAATGGGATGAGGCTCGGATCCGGGGGCTGGCGCATCGGCTCGGCTACGACCTGCGCAAGACGGTGGTGTTCGGCCCGCGCACCGATCGCCCGCTGCATCGGCTGCGCATGCTGGTGTCCAGCCTCGCGCTGGAGGCCGTGATCGTGCCCAGCATCGAGCATTTCGACGGTGGTGAGGTGCCGGCCGAGCTGGTCGCGGTGGCCGACATCATCACGGTGTCACCGGAGAACACCTACGCCCGCTACTCCACCGGGCGGGTGCCCGAATGGCTCGAGGGGTAGCGGGTGTTCAGTCCAGGCGCACTGCCAGCGTCGCCACCACGGCATCGGTGCGGGCCCGCAGTTGCGCGGTCAGTACGGGGCCGCGGGGATTGTGCAGCAACCGATGCCACCATCGGCGGGTTTCGATCTGGGTGAGCAGCACGGTCACCTGATGGCCCTTGTCCGTTTGTTTGCGGACATAACCAACGAGGGTGGCAACCAGGCTCCGATTGGGACTGGGCAGCACCACCAGCGGCACCCCCGGATCCCATTTCTTCCACAGCGCGCCAAGGCGTTTCGAGGAGGAGGGTTCGATCGCCACGGCGACCGCGACCACCTCGCCGCCCATCCGCAGCGCGGCGCTGATGGCCTGTTCGGTGAGCAGGTTGACCGTCACCACCGGCACCACGATGAGACTGGTCCGGGTGCCCGGGGCCGGGCTGGGCGGAATCTGGCCCTGCTTCAGCAGTTTCGCCACACTCCCGTAGTAGTTCTCGGTCCGCCCGAACAGCACCACCAGGCCGGGCACGATGATCAGCAGCAGCCACGCGCCCTCCGTGAACTTCTCGACCAGCAGCACCACGCCCGCGATGGCGGTCAATATCGCGCCGAAACCATTGAGCAGCGACCGCCACACCCAGCCCGGACTACGTTCCCGCCGCCAGTGCAGCACCAGGCCGACCTGACTGATGGTGAAGCCGATGAACACGCCGATGGCGAAGACCGGCAGCAATCGATGCGTATCGGCGTTCACGATGAGCAGCACGATCAGCGACAGGATCGCCAAAGCGCCCACGCCGTAGCGGAATACCGGCCGTTCCGACCGCATGGCGAAGGCGTGCGCCACCCGATGATCCTTCGCCAGCAGCGACAGCAGTACCGGCAGGCCGCCGAAACTGGTGTTGGCGGCCAGCACCAGGACCAGCGTGACCGCGATATTGGTGACGTAGAACATCCAGCCCTTGCCGAAGGCCGCGGCCGTCAGCTGCGCCAGGATGGTGACATCCCCGCGCGGCACCATGTCGTACTGGCGGATCAGCAGCGCGAGGCCGACCAGCATGACGCCGAGCAGCAGGCCGAGCGCGATCTCGGTGTGCTGGGCGCGTTTCACCGCGGGTGTGCGGAAGGCGGGCACCGCATTGGCGATGGCCTCGACACCGGTCAGTGAGGAGCAACCGGCGGAGAAGGCCTTGAGTATCAAGACGATTCCGACCGCCTCGGTGGGTTCCACCGGACCCAGGTCGGTGCCCACGGTGGCGAGCGGATCGTGATGCAGGAAGCCGCCCACGATGACCGCGAAGATGGCGAGCACGAACACGATGGTCGGGCCCATCAGCACCTTGGCCGATTCCGCGATGCCGACCAGGTTGATGGCGGTCAGCACCACCAGCCCGATCAGCGTGACCAGCAGCAGATGATCCGCGAGCACCGGGAAGGCGCTGGCCAGGCTGGCCGCGCCCGCCGCCAGGCTGACGGCCACGGTGAGGGTGTAGTCCACCACCAGGCTGGCCGCCGCCAGCAGGCTGGGCCAGCGCCCGAGATCCTTCTTGGCCACCGCGTACGCGCCGCCGCCGTCCGGGTGCACGGCGATGACCTGCCGATAGGACAGCACCAGCACCAGCAGCAGCGCCGTGATGGCCAGGGAGATCGGCAATGTCCAGGAGACCGCGGCGATACCGGCCGGAATGAGCGCCAGCACAATCGATTCGGGGCCGTAGGCGACGCTGGACAGGGCGTCCAGGGACAGGGCGGCGAGCCCGCCCAGCGCGGTCAGCCGGAAGGCGTCGCCGCGCAGGGCTCTCCGCACTCGGCGGTCGGCCACGCGGGGTTGCGGGTTCGGGGTCTCCAGCGTCTCCACCACAGGCTCATTGAACGCGGTGCCGACACAAACCGCGCGGTATGACACCGGATAGGTGGCAGTTTTTCACCAGCGGCGGACGCGTGGTTCGAATCAGCGCCGGGTGAGCGGCGGGCGCAGGCCCAGATGTTCGCGCAGCGTTCGCCCCGCGTATTCGGTGCGGTAGGAGCCGCGGTCCTGAAGCTCGGGGACGAGCCATGCCACGATCTCGTCGAGACCGGTCGGCACCAGGTACGGCGTGATATTGAAACCGTCACTCGCCCCGTGCCGCACCCACCGCGTCAGCTCATCGGCCACCTGACCCGGCGTGCCCGCGAAACCGAAACGAGCGGTGGTCTCGATGGCCACCTGCCGCAGCGTCAGCTGCTTCGACTCGGCCAGCGCCCGCCACTGCCGCGCCACCTCGGACCGATCGTGACCGTCCCGCTGCGCACCCCGCGTTCCCGAAATCACCGAGGACTCCGGCTCTTCCGCCGGCAAGGGACCGTCCGGATCCAGATGCGACAGATCCCGGCCCCACACTTGTCCGGCCAGTGACAACGCGGTCGCACCGGTGATCTGCTGTTCCAGCACCCAGCGTTTCTTCTCCTCGACCTCGGATTCCTGCTCGGCGAGCACGATCTGCGTGCCCGGCAGGATGCGGATGTCATCCGCCGGACGCCCCGCGGCGACCAGGCGGGCGCGGATATCGTTCGCGAAATCCAGCGCCGGATCGAAGTGAGTTCCGAAGGGGGAGAAGATGACTTCGGCATGCGCCGCGGCGAAATCCCGTCCGGTGGGCGAGACGCCGGCCTGGAAGATCACCGGATGACCCTGCGGGCTGCGCGGCACCGTCGGCGTGATGGCGACCCGGAAATGCTCGTTGTCCCGCTCGACCGTGCGGACCGCGCCGGGCTCGGCCCAGGACCCGCTGCGCCGTGCGGTGGCGATCGCGGTATCCGACCAGGAATCCCAGATTTCCTTTGCGGTACGCAGGAATTCGGCGGCCCGCTCGTAGCGCAGCGCATGATCCAGGAACCCGCCGCGCCGGAAATTCTCACCCGTCCAGGCATTGTCGGTGGTGACCGCGTTCCAGCCCGCACGGCCGCCGGACAGCACATCCAGCGAGGCGAGCCGCCGGGCCAGATCCGCGGGCTCGTTGTAGGTGGTGTTCTGCGTGGCCACCAGCCCGATCCGATCGGTGACCCCGGCCAGCGCCGCCAACTGTGTGATGGCGTCCGGGCGGCCCGCGATATCGGTGTCGAGCAACTGCCCGTCCTGCTCCCGCAGGCGCAGGCCCTCGCCGAGGAAGAAGGCGTCGAACAGCCCGCGCTCGGCCGTGGTGGCGACGCGGCGGAAGGTCTCGAAGTCGATCTGCGAGCCGCTGCTCGGATCGGACCAGATGGTGGAGTGGTTGACGCCCTGCAGGAAGACGCCGAAATGCACGGTGGCGTCGGGGAAGGGGACCTCGGTCATCGGGTGGCTTCCTTCACATAGCGGTTGGCGGGCCGGGACAGTCCGAGATTCGCGCGCAGGGTGGAACCCGGCACGGGACGATGCGCGAGACCCGAACGCAGCAGCGCGGGCAATACGTAGCGCGCCAGCACGGGCAGGTCCTCGTCCAGAACGGCGGGATGCAGGCGCACACCGTCGGCCTCGGTGGCCAGCTCCGTGAGGACCGCGACGAGCTCTGCCGCCGAGCCCGAAAAGTTCAGGCGCACGCCCGATTCGGGCTCGCCGGGCGCGTCGGGACTCACGCCGTTCACCGTGCCGCGCGCCCCGGTGGCAGGCCCGCCGCCGGAGGACGTGTTGCCGTTCCCGGCATTCGCCACCGCACCCGATGAGGGGACGTCGGCCTCGGCGCGGGCCGCTGTCGTCTCGGGCCGATTGCCGGAGGGGTGGTTGTCCGTTCCGGTCCGGAGGGCGGCCAGGCGCTCGGCCGCGGTCGCGGCGGGTGTGTCCAGCGTGACGCGAAGGTCGATCACTACCCGTGGCACACCGGCTGCGCGGGCGCGGCGCGCGGCGTCCAAGGCGGCGGGTACGGTCGGCGCGGTGACCACGGCGACATCGAGGCGGTCGGAACCGGTTGTGGCGTCGCCGAATACGACCACCTGGCCTTGCGGCGGCCGGGGCACGATGGCGGGGCCCTTCACCGAGAAGGTCTCGCCGATGAAGTCGGCGTAGTGCAGCTTGTCGCGGTTCAGGAATCTGCCCGTGGCGTAGTCGCGGACCACCGCGTCGTCCTCCCACGAATCCCACAGTCGCCGTGCGACTTCGACCGAATCGGTGCGCTCGCGGCGGATTTCGGGCTCCAGTACGCGTGGCTCCCGCCCCCAGGCGCGCGCCGCCCGTGGTTCGTCGGTGACCAGCCAGCCAGCCCGGCCGCGCGAGGCGTAGTCGAGGGTGGCCAGTTGCGAGGAAACGTGGAACGGCTCGGCGTAGGTCGCCGCCACCACCGGGACCAGGCCGAGGGTGCTCGTCGTAGCCGCGACGAAGGCGGCGCGGGTGGTGGCGTCGAGCCTGCCACCCGGTCCGTGTGCGGGTGGTGCGAGCGAATCGTCGAAGGTCGCGAAGGTGAATCCGGCATTCTCGGCCGCGGCCACCCGCTCCCGCAGCGTGCGGGATTCGAGCAGTCGTGCGGGTTCGTGCCCGGCGCGCCGCCATGCGGCGGGATGCCAGCCCTCCCCGTCGAGTTCGATTCCCACCGCGAACAGCCTCGTCCGATACTCGTGCTCGATCGCCATACGTTCGACGATCGTCGAACACGCTCCCCGCCACCACAATTGCCGTCACCGTGATCCGAATCCCGCCGCATCATCCGGACCGGTCGGCGTGCATTCCGATCCGTCACCGTGATCCGGGTCGTCGATGCGATCGGACCTCGCCGGCGTCGGGCCGGCGGCGGATCGCTGAATATCTGGTTTCCACAGCACCCTTGCGGGTTCACAGCCGACTCCCAGCCGGTGTGGAGTGACGGGCCAGGTCGGGCCCATACGCTCCGCCGGTTGAATGGGTAATCCTGCGGACTAAGGGAAAGGGCTGTGGATGACCACCATGACCAGCGTCGCGGAAGAGGCGGTCCCGGCGGGACCGGGCGAGCCGCCACAAGCGGCCGCGCTCGACGGCCCGCCGGAGCGGCCGCGCTGGGAGCGGCCCGGAATCCTCGGGCTGCTGGGTGCGACAACGGTGCTCTACCTGTGGGGACTGGGTGGAGTCGGCTGGGGCAATCCGTTCTATGCGGCGGCCGTGCAGTCGGGGACCAAGAGCTGGAAGGCGCTGCTGTTCGCGTCGATGGACCCGCAGAACGCCATCACGGTGGACAAGCCGCCGGCGTCCATGTGGGTCATGGCCCTGTCGGGCCGCATCTTCGGCTTCAACTCGTGGTCGATGATGGCGCCGCAGGCGATCATGGGCGTGCTCTCCGTCGGCCTGCTGTTCCTCGCGGTCAAGCGCTGGGCGGGCCCGGCGGCCGGTCTGATCGCGGCCACCGCGCTGGCACTGACTCCGGTGGCGGCCATGATGTTCCGGTTCAACAACCCGGACGCGCTCATGGTGCTGCTGATCGTCGCGGCCGCGTATTGCACTGTGCGCTCGATCGATTCGCCCGGTGAGCGGTATTGGTCGGCGAGCACCGGCTGGCTGGCCGCGGCGGGCGTGCTCATGGGCTTCGGCTTTCTGGCCAAGATGATGCAGGCGTTCCTGGTGCTGCCGGGCCTGGCCCTGGTGGTGCTGGTGGCCGGTGCGGGCGGCTGGCTGATGCGCGTCTACCGATTGCTCACCGCCGGGCTCACTCTCGTGCTCTCCGCGGGCTGGTTCGTGGCGCTGGTCGCGCTGTGGCCCGCGAACTCGCGGCCGTGGATCGGCGGTTCGACCAGTAACAGCCTCTGGCAGCTGGCCGTCGACTACAACGGCCTGGGCCGCATCATGGGCAACAAGAACGGTGGCGGACATCCGGCGCCGAAGGCCGTGCCCGATCCGACCGCCGTGCCCGATCCGCAACAGCACGGCCCCAAGGGCGGCTGGGGTGGTTTCGGCAGCGATCCGGGTCTCACCCGGCTCTTCAAAGGTGAACTCGCGACCGAGTTCTCGTGGCTGCTGATCGCCGCGCTCATCGCGCTGATCGCGGGGCTGTGGCTGACCCGCCGCGCGCCGCGCACCGATCGGGTGCGGGCTTCGTTCCTGCTGTGGGGCGGTTGGTTGTTGAGCACGGCCGCCGTGCTCAGCACGATGGATCACGGATTCCACTCGTACTACGTGATGGAGCTGAGCCCCGCGGTGGCGGCGCTGGCCGCCCTCGGCGCGACCCAGTTGTGGCAGCGCCGCGAGCACTGGGCGGCCCGGGTCACCCTCGCCGTCATGGTCGTCGGCACCGGTGTGTGGACGGTCGTGCTGTTGAACCGGACGCCCGACTGGTTGCCGTGGCTGCGCTGGACGCTGCTCGGTATCTCGATCGTGGCGGCCGTACTCCTGCTGGCGGTGCACAACTTCCGTCGCTTCGCCCTCGGAATCGGCCTCTTCGCACTGGTTTCCGGTCTGCTCGGATCGACCATCTACACGGTGGAGACGATCTCGCAGGTGCATATCGGCGGCAGCCCGATCGCCGGTCCGCCCAATCCCGAACACGAGGGTGGCGGTTTCGGCCGGGGCGGCGCCCCGGACCCGCAGCTGGCGGCGCTGATCTCGGCGACCGGTAACCGCTGGGCCGCGGCCGCATCCGGTTCGCAGGACGTCACCCCGCTCGAATTGACCACCGACAAGGCGCTGCTCGCGGTGGGCGGTTTCAGTGGCCGGGATCCGTCATTGAGCCTGGACCAGTTCAAGCAGTACGTGGCCGACCACGAGATCGGCTATTTCCTGGTCCACAACCGGGACGACAACGGCGGCTGGCACATGGGCAATGACGATGACAACGACGCGGCCAAGATCACGGCGTGGGTGAAGGGCAACTTCACCTCCACCAAGATCGGCAGCATCGATGTCTACAACCTGAATCCGTAGCCTCGACCGGACACCGGTGGCCGTCCCGAGTTCGTACTCGGGGCGGCCATCCGCGTTTCAAACCTGGCTGAGAATGAACAGTGGCGACCGGGAGTTAATCGGACATGTCAGACACACAAATCCCGGAGCCAATGATTAACTGAGGCTTCATTGTCGAATCCCCTCGGCGTCATGAGCTGCAAGTTTCTTCGGCGATCCTGGCATCAGCCGTTCTTGTGCTCACGACTCGAAGCCGGGGGAGTCATGGACCGGAGGCGTTTTCTGAAACAGGCCGCGATGCTGGGTGGCGCGGCGGGCGCCATGTCGATGCTGCCGCCGAGCCTGGTGCAGGCGTGGGCCGAACCGGCCCGGCCGGGCGGCTGGGACGATATCGAACACGTCGTCATCCTCATGCAGGAGAACCGCGCCTTCGACCACTACTACGGCGGCATGGCCGGCGTGCGCGGCTACGCGGATCTCAATGCGCTGCAACTGTCCGGTGGCCGCTCGGTTTTCCATCAGCCCGACGGCGCGGGCCACGTGCTGCCCTATACGACCGCGCTGGAGAACATCGACGGGACCGATCACGGCACCGGCACCGGCCACGACGCCTTCGCCGCCGGCCGCCACGACGGCTGGATCGCCGCCAAGACCGCGGGCTGCATGGTCGGCTACGAACGCGGCAGCCTGGAGTTCTACTACCAGCTGGCCGAGGCGTTCACCCTCCTCGACGGCTACCACTGCTCGGTCAACGGGCCCACCGACCCCAATCGCATGTACCTGTTCACCGGCACCGTCCGAAACCCCTTGGCGCTGGACAACTTCGCCGAGAACCTGCAGACATCACTGTTCGACTCCGATGCCAAACTCGCCTGGATCCGCAGCCTGCCGACCTCCGAGATCATCGACACCGTCCTCAATTTCGTGCACGGCGTGACCAGCGTGGTCCCGGAACCCGTGGTGCAGGCGGCCCTCGGCATGGTCGGCCGCTCCCGGGACCTGTTCCGCTACGACGCCCTGCTCGGGCCCGACGGCGGGCGGTACCTCAACGAGGTCATCTTCGGACTGCCCTGGACCACCTACGCCGAACGCCTGCAGGAACGCGGGCTCGGCTGGCGCGTCTACCAGGAATGGGACAACTACACCGATAACACCCTCGACTTCTTCCTGCCCTTCCGCACCGCGGCCCGCACGGCGCTGAAGTACACCAACGGCGGCGGCAATCACGCCTTCGAGAACTTCTTCCGCTACTACAGCGACCTGCAACGCGACCCGAGCCTCGAAAACGCTTACGCCGCAGACCTGCAGCGTGGCCTGGCGGAGCTGGCGCCCTCCGATCGCACGCTGGTGGAACGCGGCCTGCTGCGCTCGCGCACCGGCACCCTGGTCGATTCCTTCCGCGCCGACGTGGCGGCCGGGACGCTCCCGACGGTCTCCTGGATCGTGGCGCCGTACGTCGATTGCGAACATCCGGTCATGGGCCCGCGCAATGGGCAGGCCCTGGTGCGCGGCGTGCTCGAGGCGCTGGCCGAACACCCGGATGTCTGGAACAAGACCGTCTTCATCCTCAACTACGACGAGAACGACGGCTACTTCGACCACATCCCCGCACCCACCCCGCCGCGCGGTGCGGAGGGCGAATACTTCTACGGCCACAACATCGGATTGGGCGCCCGCACCCCGGCCATCGTGGTCTCGCCGTGGAGCAAGCAGGCGGTGAGCTCCGAATTGTTCGACCACACCTCGGTATTGAAGTTCCTGGAACGCGTCACCGGTGTGGCCGAACCGAATATCAGCCCGTGGCGGCGCGCCATGTGCGGCGACCTCTCGTCACTGTTCGACTTCGGGGCGCGGCGCACCCTGATCCTGCCTACCACGCCGCCGGCCGCCACCCAGCCGGATATCGGTGCGACGCAACCGGTTCCGGCATTGCAGCGGCTGCCCGTGCAGCAGTCCGGCAGTAAACCGCGGGTGCCATTGCCGTACCGGCTCGACGCCCGCTGCCGGGCGAGCTGGGCCAAGGCCGTCACGCTCACGGTGCGCAATACCGGGACCGGCGCGGTGCAGTGCTCGATCCACCCCAATGCCTTCGCCGGTGACTACACCCCTACCCGCCTCGACATCCCCGGCGGCGGCACGGTGGATCAGGATCTCCCGATCACCTCGGGGCGCTACGACTACAGCGTCTACGGCCCCGACGGCTTCCAGCGCCGCTTCACCGGTGACCTCGCCACCACGGGCGGCGCGCTCGAAGTGATCGCCGAGCCGGCCACCGGGTCGAAGCGGAAACTGCTGTGGCAGTTCGAGAATCGCAGCCCCAGGCCGGTCACCTTCCTCGTCGTGGCCAATGCCTACCGGCAGGACGGACCCTGGACGATCGAGGTCGGCGCCGGGCAGACCGCCCGCCGGGATATGTCCTGTGAGCGCGATACCGAGGGTGCGGGCTGGTACGACCTGACCGTCACCGTGGACGCCGACGCCGGATTCCTGCGGCGCGCACGAGGTTTCGTGGAGACCGGAGCCCCCGGCCGCACCGCCGACGATGCCGCGCCGTACGACCGGCTGCTGCTGGACCGCGCGATCTACGAGCCCGGCCGCGATCTGGTGGTGAGTTACGCGCTGGCGCAGCCGGTGCCGAGGCATCGGCTCGCCTTCTACCCCGATACCGGCGACCTCGGCGGCTCCGTGCCTTCCGGTCCGCCACTGAGTGTGGTGACGCTCGCCGCGGGAGCGGCCCGGGATCAGATCGTCGTGCCCATGGCGGGTCCCGCTCGCAAGTCGGCGACGGTGCATGCGGTCGGTGCGGGATCGGCGGCCGAAGTACATTCGGCCGCAGCCGGATCCGCCGTCGGGACCGGGGAAGCGGGCGAGGCGGGTCAGCTGCCGTCCGGTTCGTACCTGCTGCATCACCTGGATGATTCGGGCAAGCCACTGGTGCATCCGGTTCGCTTCCGGGTGCTGTGACAACACAGCTCCGATCCTATGATGGGCCGGAGCTGCGAATTCATCTGTCCTCGAAGGTAATCAGGTCTAGTTGGTGATGCGCCCGCCCGCGACATCGATGGTGATGCCCGTCAGGTACGACGACGCGTCCGAGGCCAGGAACAGCGCGGCCTCGGCCACATCGTCGGTCCGCCCCAGCCGGCGCAGCGGATGCATGGCCGCCACCTGCTGCTGCACCGCCTCCGGCATGTTCGCCGCCAGTTTCTCGGTCAGGATCGAGCTCGGCGCGAGGGCATTGACGCGAATACCCTGTGGCCCGAGTTCGCCGGCCAGCTGCCGGGTCAGCATGATGACGCCCGCCTTGGCGGCGCCGTAGGCCAGATTCGCCTGGGAGGGTTGCCGTCCCGCGGACGAGGACATGGTGATGATGCTGCCGCTGCCGCGCTCGATCAGGCTGGGCAGGAAGGTCTGCACGGTGAGGAAGACGGAGGTCAGGTCCGAGTCGAGCACCTGACGCCAGCGCTCCTCGGGCAGTTGCACGCTGGGAATCGGATGCCCCTGACCGCCGGCGAACGCCGCGACCACATCGACCGGTCCCAGCTCCCGCGCGACCAGTTCGCGCGCCGCGGCCAGTTCGGCGGCGGAGGTGACATCCGCGACCGCGGCGACCGCGGTGCCGCCCGCGGTGGTGATGCCGGTGACCACTTCGTCCAGCGCGACCTTGTCCCGGCCGACCACGCAGACCTTCGTCCCGTTGGCGGCCAGCAGGCGTGCGGTCCGGGCGCCGATGCCGCGGGAACCGCCGGTGATGACGGCGACCTTGCCGGCCAGGTCGGAGTAGTTGCTGCTCATGGGAGTGAACCTTTCGAAAAATGGAGTGCGGGTGGAGATTCGGTGATGCGGGAGGAAATCGAGCCGGGCCGGCGGAGATTCAGCGCCGTGCGGCGGCAATCGCGGTGGCGACCAGCCAGATCAGGCCGCCGAAGCGGACGACCGGCAACAGGAACCCGAACGGGGAGGCGACCAGCGCCAGCCCGGAGACGAAGGCCGCGACGGCGATGACCAGTCCGAACCAGCCGACCCAGCGGGGCAGGTTGCGGCCGAAGAGCACCGGAATCGAAATGCCCACGGCCAGTAGCCCGAATCCGGCGGCGAAGGCGGGCCCGCCGGTCATGTAGCCCATATCGGCGATGCTGCGCGCCAGTTCCGGTGCGGCGGTGGCGGGGAGTCGGGCGCCGGTCCAGGCGAACAGCGCGCTGAGGGTGAGCGCCGCCGAGGCCAGCGCCCCGCCGATGACCGCGATCGGCGGCGTCTCCAGCACCCGGTGCAGCAGTGCGGTCGCAATGGCCAGCGGCGCGCCCGCCAGCAGGATGAGCAGCGCGCCGGCGTCGATGACCCCGTGGTGCGCGGTGGTGTAGGCCAGCACCTCGGCGCCGGTGGCGTCCGGATGCGGGGTGCCGGCATTGAGTGCGACGTAGGCGATGGTGAGGACGGCGAAGGCGGCGGTGGGGAAGAGGGCGGCGGTGTCGAGCCGCTTGGTGCCGGGGCTGACGGTGGCGGTGCTCATGGTGGCGATCCTTGGTTTCGATGAACCGTACTGCTCAAATAATGATTACAACTTGTAACGATTGTCAAGTGTCTATCGTTTACCCGGTGATACGATTGCGCCGTGGATATGAACGAGGGGCCCCGCCGGATGCCGGACGCGGTCGGATTCCTGTTGACGCAGGTCGGAGCGCATGCCGCCATGCGGTTCGGGGAGCGGATGGCCGCTCTGGACCTGAACCCGGCGCAAGCCGGACTGCTGCGGATCCTGATCGTGCAGCCCGGTCGCAGTCAGCGGGAGCTCGCCGACGAGCTCGGCATGCCGCCCAGCCGGTTCGTGAAATTCGCCGACGAGCTGGAGCGGCGCGGGCTGATCGAACGCAGGCCCAATCCCGACGATCGCCGCCTGCACGCGCTGTATCTGACGCAACAGGGGCGGGAACAGCTGGGCAAGGTCGGCGCGGTGGCCAAAGAGCATGAAGCGCACCTCACCCGGTCGCTGACCGAGGAGGAGCATCGCCAGCTCTCCACCCTGCTCGCTCGTATCGCCGCAGATCAGGGGCTCGCGGTCGGTGTGCATCCGGGGTATCGCAAGATCTGACCTGAAACAGGTTCTAGACACTTCAGTACTTTTGTCTTACCGTCGGTTCATGAGTTCAATGGCGTCTCATGCGGTCCGATTCGAGCTACGGTCCGGCGAGACCTGGCGCGACCCCTGGCCCATGTATTCCGCACTGCGCGACCACGACCCGGTACACCGGGCCGTCCCGGAAGGCCGGGAATCCGACGACTTCTACGTGCTGACCAGGCACGCCGACGTCTACGCGGCCGCCCGCGACCCCGGGACCTTCTCCTCCGCCGCCGGATTGACCGTCGACTACATCGGCCTCGAGGCCGCGGGCGTCGGCCAGCACCGGCCCTTCGTCTTCATGGACCCGCCCGAGCACACCGACTTCCGCCGCCGCGTCGCCCCGGGATTCACGCCGCGACAGGTGAATTCGGTGGAACCCGCCGTGCGCGAGTTCGTCATCGAACGCATCGAACGACTGCGGTCCGCCGGCACCGGCGACATCGTCGCCGAACTGTTCAAGCCGCTGCCCACCATGGTGGTCGCGCACTATCTCGGTGTGCCGGAACGGGATCGGGGCCACTTCGACAAGTGGACCGAGGCCATCGTGGGCGGCGCGGTCGCCGGAGCCGGCATCCAATCGGGCGGCCAGGAGGCGCTCACGGCCGTCGGCGAACTGGTCGGCTACTTCTCGGAACTGATCGCCCGCCGCCGCGCCGAACCCGGCGACGACACCATCTCGCACCTGCTGGCCTCCGGCCTGGGCGCGGACGGTGACAATGACGGGCTCGTCGCCATCCTCGGCTTCGCCTTCACCATGATCACCGGCGGCAACGACACCACCACCGGAAACCTCGGCGGCGCGGTGCAACTGCTCACCGCCGACCCGGACCAGCGCCGCATCCTCATCGAGAACCCGCAGCTCATTCCGGACGCGGTCGAGGAATTCCTGCGCATGACCTCACCGGTGCAGGGCCTGGCGCGCACCGCCACCCGCGATGTCGAACTACACGGCGTCACCATCCCCGCGGGCCGCCGCGTCCTGCTCTGTTACGGATCAGCCAACCGCGACGAACGCGAATTCGGGCCCACCGCGGCCGAACTCGACGTGCGCCGCAACCCCAAGCGCATCATGACCTTCAGTCACGGCCACCACCACTGCCTGGGCGCGGCCGCCGCCCGCATGCAGGCCCGGGTCGCGCTCGAGGAACTGCTCGCCCGCTGCCCCGACTTCACCGTCGACCTCGACCTGGTCACCTGGACGCACGGCAACTACGTGCGCTGGCCCGTCTCCGTCCCGTTCCGGGCCGTGGCCTAGGCTCGCCCGGAACCGAAGGGAGCAGCCATGAGCCGGGACTGGCTGGCCGACGATCGCGCCGATCTCGCCGCCGAACGCATCCTCGACGCGGCGGCCCGGCTCTTCGCCGAACACGGCGTGACCGCCGTCGGCATGGCCGATATCGCCAAGGCGGCCGGCTGCTCCCGCGCCACCCTCTACCGCTACTTCGAGAACCGGCAGGCGGTGCGGGTGGCCTTCGTGCACCGCGAGACCCGCCGCATCGCCGCGCAGCTCTTCGGCGCCGTCGGGGAGATCGCGGATCCGGGGGAGCGGGTGGTGGCGGCCATGCTCGGCGCGGTGCGCGCGGTGCGCGCCGACCCCATGCTCATCGCCTGGTTCCGCGCCGGTGAGGCCGGACCGGCGGGCCGCATCAGCCAGGACTCCGAGGTCATCGAATCCATTGCGGCAGCGTTGTTCACCTCCACCGAACTCACCGAGGCCGAGCGCGGCCGGCTGGCGCGGTGGCTGACCCGCATCATCGTGTCCCTGCTGTCCTCCCCCGGACGCGACGAGGACGAGGAGCGGACCATGCTGGAGGAATTCGTGGTCCCGCTCGTCGTCCGCGCTTTCGCCTGACCGGCTGCCGGACACCTCACGCCAGTACGGTGCCACCGTCCACGGTGAGCACGGTGCCGGTGGTGAAGTGATTCCCGATCAGATACGCGTAGGCGGCGGCGATCTCATCGGGATCGGCAATGCGCCCCACCGGGATTCGGCCCGAGAAATCGTCGTACACGGCCTGCGGATCCGGCACCGTGCCATCCCACAGGGTGGTCCGCACCGGACCCGGCCGCACCGCATTGACCCGCACCGGCGCCAGCTCGACCGCCAGCGCGCGGGTGAGTCCCTCCACGGCCGCGGTGACACTGGCGGGCAGGGCGGTGCCCGGACCGGGGCGAGTGGCCACGGTGCCCGAGGTGAAGGTGATGGAGCCGCCGCTGCGCACGTGTGCCGCAGCGTATTTGGCGGCCAGGAACGCGCCCCGGTAGCGGATGCCGAAGAACGCGTCCGCCTGCGCGGCGCTGATCGCATCGATCGGTGCGAGCAGCAGCGCCTCACCGGCGGTATAGACGAGATGGTCGAATTCGCCTTGCGTGCCGAAGAATTCGGCGATAGCGGCCTCATCGGTCACGTCGAGCCGGGCTCCCCGGGCGGTGTCCGGGAGTTCTTTCAAGGCGGCGTCGATCCGATCCTGACTGCTGGACGCGACGGTGACCACGGCGCCGTCGGCGGCGGCGCGGGCCGCGACGGCCAGCCCGATGCCCGAGGTGCCGCCGATGACGATGACGTTCTTTCCGTTGAGAGACATGATGTTTCGTTTCCTTCTGCGAGCGATCCGGTGCAACTTCGAGCAACGTTAGATTTGCGGCCGACGTTGTTGAATGCTCGAAGAGCTCGCCTTTCTGTCCCACCGTCTTCCGATGCGCGAGGTACCTCGTGGATGTATTCAGTGACGCCCTGACCGCCCTGCGCACCGGCACCGCCGTGTCCACCCGCACCGACGCTCGCGCGCCCTGGAGCATGCGCTTCCCGACCATCTCGGGCGCCGGATTCCACGTGGTGCTGCACGGCAGTTGCCTGCTGGTTCCGCACGACGGCGGCGCGCCCGTGCATCTCGATACCGGCGATATCGTCTTCCTGCGGCAGGGCAGCGGCCACACCCTGGGCAGTGATGCCCGGCTGGCCCCGGAGGATTTCGACGAGAACCGGATCGACGGCAGCTCTTACATCCGGCAACTGTCGATCGCCGGGAAATCGGTGGACCAGCGGGTGTCCGTGGACAGCCCGCGGGACGAATTCGTCGAGGGCTGTGGCTTGTTCAAGGACGGTCCGGGCCCGCGCACCGTGCTGGCCTGCGGCGCATACAAACTCGACATCACGCGGCAGCATCCGCTACTGGCCGGCATGCCGGAGATCATCTGCCTGGCCGTGGCCGATCAGCAGCCCGCGCTGCGGATCGCGGTCGGCCAGCTGACCGCCGAGATGGACGATCCGGGGCCCGGCAGCGACAGCATCATCGCCGCGCTCACCGATCTGCTCCTGCTGCAGATCATGCGCGCCTGGTACCAGGGCATGACCGCCGACCGCGCCAAGGGCTGGAGCGCCGCGGTCACCGACCCCAACCTCGCACCCGCCCTGCGCGCCATCCACGCCGACCCGGCCCACCCCTGGACCGTCGACGAACTCAGCAGCGTGGCCGGCCTCTCGCGCGCGGCCTTCGCCAAACGCTTCACCACCGTGGTGGGCGAACCGCCCCTGAGCTACCTCACCGCCTGGCGCATGACCGCGGCCGGGCGGCTGCTCCGCGAAACCGACGCGCCCCTGGCCGCCGTGGCCGAACGTTCCGGCTACAGCTCGGAATTCGCCTTCGCCAAGGCGTTCAAACGCGAATACGGCATCGCCCCGGGCAGTTACCGCCGCGCTTCCCGCAATGACCGCGTCGCACAGGAGCGCTCGGGCTGACCGCCGGTGATCGCCCGCCGCTCGCTGCCCTTCACCGTTCGCTCGCAAGGATTCACACGGCGGCGGCGAAGAAGTCGACGAGGGAGAAGGGAGCGTGGTCGCCGAGCAGGAGGTCCAGGACTTCGTGGGCGTCGACGGCCTCGGTCGCGGCGCGGAGGAACATCGGCTCCTCGTAGGCGGTGAGGGCTGCCTCCAGGTCGTCCGGGTGGGCGGCGAGGGCCTCGGCGAGTCGGGAGCCGTCGAACATGGCGAGGTTGGCGCCCTCGCCGGACGGGGGCATCAGGTGTGCGGCATCGCCGAGGAGGGTGACGCCGGGGACGCGGGTCCAGCGGTGTTCGTTCGGGAGGGTGTGGATCGGGCGCGGGGTCAACGGGGTGTCGCCGGCGGTGATCAAGTCGGTGAGTTCCGGTGCCCAGCCGTCGAATTCGGCGGCGATGCGCGCCTTCGCGGCGACGGAGTCGGTGAAGTCGATGGCGTCGATCCATGCGGCGGGGCGCTGCAGCTGGATGTAGGTGTGCAGGATGCCGCCCGCCTCGCGGTGTGCGTTGATCGCCTTGCCGGGGGCGCCCGCGTACAGCGCGCCAGCGCCGACCATCGCGGCCGTCGCGGGGTGCCGCTCATCGGCGTCGTGCAGGTAGGTCTCGATGAAGGTGATGCCGACGTATTCGGGTTTCGCATCCGACAGCAGCGGGCGGACCTTCGACCAGGCGCCGTCCGCGCCCACCAGGAGTTCGGTCCGCACGGTCGTGCCGTCCGCGAATGTCAGTTCGTGGCGGCCGTTTCCGAGGGACGCGACACCGGCGAGCTTCTTCCCCCACTGGATCGTCCCGTCGGGCAGGGAGTCGATGAGGATGCGCCGCAGATCGCCCCGGAGTATCTCGGGGCGTCCGTGGCTGCCGGCCGTCTGGTCGTCGAGCAGCACCTTTCCGTGCTCGTCGACAATGCGTGACGCCTCGGCGCCTTCGTGGATGAGTGCGCGGAATTCCTCGGTGAGCCCGGCCGCCGCGAGGGCAAGCTGACCGTTGTATTCGTGGATGTCGAGCTGGCCGCCCTGCGTGCGGGCGGCGGCGGAGGGCTCGGCCTCGTAGATGGTCGCGGGGATGCCGTGGACGTGGAGGACGCGGGCGAGGGTGAGTCCGCCCAGGCCGGCGCCGACGATCGTGACGGGTGTCTGCATGGTCCTGCTCCTCTCGAAGAATTACTGGAACGACGTTCCATGAATCCAGTTTGGAACAACGTTCCAGGCATGTCAAGATGGATTTCATGGCGAACAGGACACAGCGCACCGAACGACGCTCGGACGCGCTGTCCAAGCAGCGGATCGTCGAGACCGCGATGGAGATCCTCGATACCGAGGGTGAGAGCGCCCTCACCTTCCGGGCGCTCGCGGCCCGCCTGGCAACGGGCGCCGGAGCGATCTACTGGCACGTCGATAACAAGAATGACCTACTCGCCACGGTCGCCGAGGAGGTCATCGCCCGCGCCCTGGCCGGGGTCGTCGGCGGCGCCGAACCCCGGGCGGCGATCCGGGCCATCGCCCTCGGGGTGTTCGACGCGATCGACGCACATCCGTGGGTGGGCGCCCAACTCTCCGGCGAGCCATGGCAACCCGCGGTGCTGCGGATCTTCGACGGCATCGGCGGGCAGCTCCAGGCGCTCGGCGTCCCCGAACCGGCGCAGTTCGACGCGGCCTCCGCGCTCGTCAACTACATCCTCGGGCTCGCGGGCCAGTACGCCGCGGGCGCCCGGCTGCTCGGCCGCGAGACCGATCGATCGGCCTTCCTCGCGGGTGTCGCGGAACAGTGGACGCGGCTCGGCCCGGCGAAGTACCCGTTCCTGCATCGGGTGGCCGCGCAGCTGGCCGAGCACGACGACCGCGAGCAATTCCGCGCCGGCATCGACCTCATCCTCGCCGGCATCGGGACCCTCTGACTTCAGGGCGTGGCGCGATATCCCGTGCGGTGACCGTAGACGCGGTCGCTCAGCCCCTGCGCGAGATCCGCGACCGCCTCCCGGGCCTGCGGGATCGGGAGGGCGTGGAAGACATGCCAGAGCCCGCGATACTCGTGATGCCGCAGTGGGGCACCGGATTTCGCCGCATAGGCAGCGAAGCGGCGAGCATCCCCGGCGAGCAGATCGTCCCCCGCCGAGTGCAGCAGCATGGGCGGCAGTCCGGTGATATCCCGATAGAGCGGGGACAGGGCACGGCGCTGCTCCTCGGACCGGCCGGGCAGATAGGCGTCCATGAACATCATCATGAGTTCCGGGGTGAGCAGCGGCTCCCGGCTCGGATCACAGTGCAGCGCCTCGGAATCCGAGGACAGATCCAGCACCGGGCAGATCAGCCCCAGCACCGCCGGGGCGGGCAGCCCCCGATCGCGCAGCAGCAGCGCCAGATCCAGCGCGAGGGTGCCGCCCGCCGAATCACCGGCCACCGCAATGCGTTCCGCCGGAATGCCGCGATCCAGCAGCGCCCGATAGGCGGCGAGGGTGTCGTCGACGGCGGCCGGATGCGGATGCTCCGGAGCCAGCCGGTAATCCACCGCGTACACCGTGGTCCGCATGGCCGCCGCCAGCGCGCCGGTGAGCGGCCGCACCATCTCCGGCGCGCCGATCACGAATCCACTGCCGTGCAGGTACAGCACCGCCGCGTCCGCGGGTGCGCCGATGGGCGTGAGGGTTTCGACGGGGACGCCGCCCAGGCTCGCGTTCGCCACGGTCACACCCCGTGGGGCGCGCGAGAAGCGGACGGTGGTCACCACGCGCCGCCGCACCTGCGGCCAGTCCGGCGCGGGTGCGAACCACCAGGTTCCGGTCAGCCGGGACAGGAAGCGCCACAGGGAAATCAGCAAAGCTTTCTCACTTCTCGCTCGATACGCGCTGACCCAGTCGGTAATCCACCAGCTCGGGTGTGCTCCGGACCATCTGCTCGAAGCGGCGGGGACTCCACGGCCACAGTTCGGGCAGCCCGTCCTTGCCCAGGTACCAGCTGCGGCAGCCCGTGCTCCAGATGGTGTCGGGCGCGGCGGCGCGCATGCGGGCGTTGTAGCGGTCGGCGGCGGCCCGGGTCGGCTCGATCGTGGTGAATTCTCCCGCGCGCCAGCGCCGCAACCATTCCACGATGCGCGCGGACTGGGCCTCCGCCACCGCGGTGAGCGGATGATTGGCGACCGGTGAATGCGGTCCGACCAGCATGAACAGGTTCGGGAAGGCCGGCATCATGGAGCCCTCGAAGGCGCGCGGGCCGTCCGCCCACGCCTCGTCGAGGGTGTGGCCGCCCGTCCCGGTGACGGCCATCGGCCGCATATAGGCGTGCGCGTCGAAACCCGTTGCCAGTATCAGGATGTCGAGCTCGTGCCGGACGCCGTCCGCGGTGCGCACGGCATCCTTTTCGACCCGCTCGATACCGCTGGTGACCAGGTCGACATCCGGTCGCTGGATCGCGGTGTAGAACCGGTCCGACACCACCAGCCGCTTGCACATGGCCTGATAGTCCGGGGTGAGTTTGCGCCGCAGCTCCGGATCCTCGACGGAGGCGAGGTTGCGTTCCACCACCCACTGGATGAACCTGCGGATCCGCCCGGGATGCACCAGACCCTGCGAAAACGCCGCGAAGAAGGCGCGATTCAGGGCGTAGGGGAGACGCCCGAGGGCGGGCAGCCACCGGTACACGCTCTTGGCGACGCGCGAATAGGCGCGATTGACGGTCGGCAGGATCCACTGCGGAGTGCGCTGGAACAGCACCAGTTCCGGCACCGCACCGGCGAGCGCGCACACCAGCTGGGTGCCCGTGGAACCGGTGCCGATCACGCCGACCCGCTGCCCGGTCAGGTCCACGCTGTGATCCCAGCGCGCGGAATGCATGACGGTGCCACCGAATTCGTCCAGCCCCGGTATATCCGGCCGATTCGGGTGATGCAGGAAACCGGTGGCGCACAGGAGGAAATCGACGTGGTCGACGGCGCCGTCGCCGGTGGTGATGCGCCAGCCGTCGTCCTCGAATTCGGCCGCGACGATCTCGGCGTGGAAGCGGGTGCGGTGGTGCAGGCCGTGCCGGCGGGCGACCCCGGCCAGATAGTCCTTGATTTCCGAGCCCGGTGAATACAGCTGGGACCATTCGGGATTCAGCGCGAAGGTGAACTGGTAATAGCGCGACGGCACATCGCAGAACAGGCCGGGATAGGTGTTGTCGCGCCAGGTGCCGCCGTAGTCGCCGGCCTTCTCGTAGATGGTGAATTCGGTGAAGCCCGCCCGTTGCAGCGCGACGCCGGTGGCGATGCCGGAGATGCCGGCGCCCACGATGGCGATGCGTGGTTGGTGCGGTACAGCAGCACTCATGGGACGCCAGCCTAGATTCGAGTCTCGGTCCTGGGGGTAGCTTTCGGGAAGATCGATAGACATTCCGTCACTCGCTGGACGTAGTGTATAGCGAATGCTACGGTGTGCGGCAGATCACAATTTCTCGTGAGGAAATCCAGTATGCGAGCACTCCAGTGGACCGGTCCGGAAACCATTGCCGTCAACGACATTCCGGTCCCGGACATCGGGCCCAATGACCTCCTCATCCAGGTCGGCGCCGCCGGCGTCTGCCACTCCGACCTCACCCTGGTCAACTTCCCGTACAAACTGCGCGACGATCCGCTGACCCTCGGCCACGAGATCGCCGGCACCATCGCCGCGGTCGGCTCCGACGTGAGCGGACGCGAGGTCGGCGAACGCGGACTGGTCTACCTCTTCTGGACCTGCGGCGTCTGCCGCGAATGCGTCAGCGGCAATGAAAACGTCTGCCTCGCAGCAGGACGCGTCGCCATGCCGCCCTGCCCGGGCCTCACCATCGAAGGCGGTATGGCCGAATACGTACGCATCCCGGCCACCACCTTCGTGCCGGTCGGCGACCTCGACTTCCTGCAGGCCGCACCCGTCGCCGACGCCGCCCTCACCGCCTACCACGCCATTCGCGGGGCCAAGAAGCAATTGCGGCCCGGAGGAACCGCGCTCGCCATCGGCATCGGCGGGCTCGGGCATGTCGCGGTGCAGATCCTGCGCGCCATCAGCGGCGTGCGCGTGATCGCCGTCGACGTGACCCGGGAGAAACTGGACCTGGCCACCGCCTGCGGCGCGGACCTCGGCATGCTCGCCGGCGACGACACCGCGAAACAGCTGCTCGACCTGACCGGCGGCCGCGGCGCGGACGCCGTCTTCGACTTCGTCGGCATCGACTCCACCGCGAAACTGGCCGTGGAATCCGTTGCGCCCAACGGGGCTTACTGCATGGTCGGCATCGGCGGCGGCACCCCGCCCGAGATCAATGCCGGACCGGCCGGCGGACCCGGCCTGCCCTGGGGTGCGACCGTGCGAAAGTCGCTGGGCGGCACCCGCAGTGACCTGCACGCCTGCGTCGCACTCGCGCAGGCGGGCAAAATCCACCTGGAGGTCGAACGCTACGACCTCACCGAAGGCCCGGAAGCCTTCGCCCGCTTGGACAAGGGGCAGATCCGCGGTCGCGCGGTGCTCGTGCCCTAGGCGCCCTTCGCGGTGTCGGCCTCGTCGAGGAACTGCTTCATGCGCGCCGCGATCTCCTCCGGGAACTCGCCATTGATGGCGTGCGAGGCCTCCGGCCACACCTCGATCTGCGCACCCGGCACCAGTTTCCGCGCCACCTTCGCAATCTTCTTCGCCCGATGCACGATGCTGCGCCCGGCGAAGATCCCGAGGAACGGCACCGCGATCGCGGCGAGCTGGTCCTTGGCGGGCCGATCCGTCATCGGCAGGTACGCCGCGAAATCCCGCATGCCCGAGGCGATCAGCCGGCCCTCGGGCAGCTCCGCGGGCGCCTGCACGCCACCGGCGATCCAGCTCAGCAGCCGATTCCGCCACTTGTCCGGCATGCCCGGCAGCACCGAACCCAGCGACACCACGATCATCTTCCACGTCACGCCGCCGAACACGAACGGCGAATCCAGAATCGCCACCGACGCCACCCGCTGCGGATGCCGCACAACGAGATTCACCGCCGCCCAGCCACCGATCGACACACCCAGCACATGCACCGGCCGCGACTCCAGCGCCCGCAACGCCTCATCCAGCCAAGCCGCCTGATCCGCCGCATCGGTCAGCGGCTCCGACTGCACACTCGCACCCGGCTCACCCAGCAGATCCAGCGTGATCACCGGCCGCACCCCGATCAACGAGGGCAGATTCGACGCCCACAGGGGCGTGGCCGCCTGCCGCCCCGGCAACAACACCAGCGGCGTCCCGTCCCCCTCCCCGAACCGATAGGCCCGCACCGTCCCGAAACGCGTGGGAATGTCGACGGACTCACGCACCGCGGGCAACAGCCCGAAGCCGTCCACATAGGCGCTCCGGTAGCGCTCGTACCCGGCTGCCTCCCGGAAGTATCCGATCCGCTTGCCCTTGAACTTCGCGCCCACATTGTGCTGGGGAAAGTCGACCATGCCCTAAGGCTAATCCGCGGAGTCGGGGATGCCCGCAAGGGACTTTCCAATCGCTGATCTCACCGTAGTCGGGCGATGCGGCGTTGGAGCCAGCGGCGGGATTCGGCGTCTCGGGCGTGCAGCAGGATTTTGCGCTGGGAGGTGGGGGAGAGGGCCGTCAGTAGGTGGGCTATGCGGTTTCTGGTGTGCCAGCTGATCAAGTAGCGGACTGCGCCGGTGGTGGCTCGATCGTCGGCCAGGTCTACGGCGCGGGCGAAGTCGGCGCGGTCCTCGAGGTCGAGGAATTGGCCCGGAATGCGTTCGTGGACAGGGTAACCCGTGTAGGCGCCGGTGCCGGCCGCGGACCAGGTGAAGAGGGTGAGGATGCGGGTGATCGGGTCGGGGTAGGCGGTTGCCAGGTGTTCGCGGATCTCGATCAGGTCGGCTTCTGTCAGGCCGTTGCCGGATTTGGTGGTGTCCAGGAACAGGTTTGCGTAGATCGCGAGGGGTTCGGGAATCTCGGTCACCCAGCGGCGGGTGATGCGGTCGGATTCGGCTTGGCGGTGCGCGGCGGCGTGGAATTCCCGCAGCGGTCCGGTGACGCCGCGGACCGCGAGCCACTCCAGGGAACGCACGCCGTCGGCGAGCACGGCGTCCTGCGGCCAGCCGTCCCAGCGCAGTGAATATCCGTGGTGCAGGGTCACGGTGGTGACCGGCCGGCCGTCGGCGGCCAGGAAGTCGAGGGCCACATCGCCCCAGCACATACAGACGAACCCAGGCAGATCCGCGATGCGCAGGGCCGCGCGCAGCGCCTGCACGGCAACCGGGTCGCGTTCCTCGAGCAGCGGGGTGGAATCGCCGCGCATCTCCCGGACCCGGACCCAGTGGGCACGCGCCAGCATGCGATCCAGAGCCTGCGGATCATGTCCGGTGCGCTCTCCCCCGAAGGGCATACCTTGAACCCTAACGGGAACCCTGTGGTGACCGGGAGATCCTCGGCATACCTTCCGCCGTGGACCTCCGGGTGAATGTTGTCCATCCAGTAGCTGACTGGTTCGTACCAGTTGGGTGATACGGTTCGGTGTGACGCCGACAACTCGGACCCCACAAGGGGCCCGCGCGCAGTGACGGGGCTGGAACCAGCGAGTCTGTCTGCCGGCCACCAGCGACGGCGTACCGATCGGTAGCCCGACGGTGACCGACCGGCGCTGAACTGCATTGTTGCCGAGAGCCAGACATAGGAGAAACCGTGGCGCCATCGGACTCCCAGCGGGAAGCCGTCGCACCTCCTCCCGCACGCACCACCGGACTGTTCCGCACCAAAAGCGTCGAGCAGTCCATCCGCGATACCGACGAGCCGGACACCAAACTTCGTAAAGACCTGACGTCCTGGGACCTGACCATCTTCGGCGTCGCCGTCGTGGTCGGCGCGGGTATCTTCACCCTCACCGCGCGAACGGCCGGCAATACCGCGGGACCCGCGGTGTCGCTGGCTTTCGTCTTCGCCGCCATCGCCTGCGGGCTGGCCGCCCTCTGCTACGCCGAGTTCGCCTCGACCGTGCCGGTCGCGGGCAGCGCCTACACCTTCTCCTATGCCACCTTCGGTGAACTGATCGCGTGGATCATCGGCTGGGACCTGATCCTCGAATTCGCGCTCGGCGCTTCGGTTGTCGCCAAGGGCTGGTCGCAGTATCTGGGCACGCTGCTGAACGGGCATCAGCCGCTGTGGCACTTCGGATCGCACTCCTTCGACTGGGGCGCGTCCGGGCTCATCGTGATTCTGGGCGTGCTGCTGGCGCTGGGCACCAAGTTGTCCTCGCGGGTGTCGGCCGTCGCGGTCGCCATCAAGCTGGCGGTCATCGTGCTGGTGGTCGTGGTCGGCGCGACCTACTTCAAGGCGTCCAACCTGAAGCCGTTCATTCCGCCGTCGGAGCCGAATGCCGGGAGCGGCGGGTCACACACCTTGCAGCAGACCCTGTTCCAGCTGGTGACCGGTGGCGGTAACAGCCACTTCGGCTGGTACGGCCTGCTCGCCGCGGCGTCCATCGTGTTCTTCGCGTTCATCGGTTTCGACGTGGTCGCCACCGCCGCCGAGGAGACCAAGGACCCGCAGCGCAATGTGCCGCGCGGCATTCTGGGTTCACTGGCCATCGTGACCGTGCTCTACGTGGTGGTGTCGCTGGTGCTCACCGGCATGGTGCCCTACACCGATCTGCAGGGCGACAATGCCACGCTCGCAACGGCTTTCGCCATTCACGGCGTCACATGGGCCAAGAACCTCATCTCCATCGGCGCGCTGGCCGGTTTGACCACGGTCGTCATGGTGCTGTTCCTGGGGCAGACCCGCGTGCTGTTCGCCATGTCCCGCGACGGACTGCTGCCGCGGCAGCTGGCGCACACCGGATCCAAGGGCACGCCGGTGCGCATCACCGCCATCGTCGGCGTCATCTGCGCGGTGCTGGCCGGTTTCGTCGACTTCGGCACGCTCGAAGAGATGGTCAATATCGGCACGCTGTTCGCGTTCGTGCTGGTGTCCATCGGCGTGATCATCCTGCGCAGGTCGCGGCCGGATCTGAAGCGCGGCTTCCGGGTGCCGCTGGTGCCCTTCGTCCCGATCCTGTCGGTGCTGGCCTGTGCCTGGCTCATGTTCAACCTGGCGGTGGAGACCTGGCTGCGGTTCGTCATCTGGATGCTGATCGGGTTCCTGGTGTACTTCGCCTACGGCCGGCGGCATTCGAAACTGGCCAAAACAGGTAGCTGATCGGCTGCTCGAGTTCGGTGCTGGTGGTGTGTCTTCGCTATGACACACCGCGGACTGGTGTTCAATTGCTCTGAATAGTGAGAGTTGTGCCACAAGTTCCGCCCCGTCAGCACCGTTTCAGCATCCGAGAGGAACCGATCGTGAGCATGCTCCTCGCCGTGCACGATGCGTATACCCACGTTCTCGCGCAGATCGGCAACCCGACCCCGGAGACGCCTCCGGTGGCCGACAAACTGATGAAGCTGGTCCGCTACTTCACCTGGTTCACCATGCTTTCCGGCGTCACCGCCATCACCTACGGCGGTGGCCGCTTCGCCTGGGAGAAGTGGAGTGGTGGCGGGCTCGAGTCGCCGAAGATGGTGGCGGGAGCCATGATCGGCGGCGCGACCGCCACCAGCGCTGGCACGATCATGAACGCGGTGATCGGCAGCTAGCGCTGTATGCGAAAAGGGGGTGCGCCGGATTCGGCGCACCCCCTTCACATTTCGGGGCCTAGCTCTGGGCGAGCATCTTGTTCATCTGATCGATCTCACCCTGCTGCGCGGTCACGATGGACTGCGCGAGAGCCTTCGCATCGGCATTCGTGCCGTTCTTCGACTCGGTGTTCGACATATCGATCGCGCCCTGATGATGCTCGATCATCATCTGCATCCACATCTTGTCGAAATCCGGGCCGGACAGGCTCGCCAGCTTCGTCATCTGATCCTGCGTCATGATGCCCGCCATAGCGTGATCCATGGTCGCGCTGGGCGCGGGCTTGCCGAAGGATTCCAGCAGTTTCGCGATCTGCTGCATTTCGGGCGCCTGAGCGTTCTCGACACTCTTGGCCAAGGTGATGAGTTCCTGGTTCCGGGAGCGGCTCGGCACCATCTTCGCCATATCGACGGCCTGGGCGTGATGTGGATACATCATCTGCAGGAAGCTCACATCGGCGTCGTTGTAGGTCGGCGAATCGCTTTTGCTGCTACTACATCCCGCGACGAGCACCGCGAAGAGAGACGTGAGTGCCACCAGGGCAATTTTCGTACGGCTGTTGAACATGCTTGTACTCCTTGGTAATTGATCGGAATCGTGAAAAGGGCATGCGGAAACCCGCGACCCATCAGATTCGGAGAATCGCCAATTCGGAGAGCGTGAGCACGGTCCACGGAGGTGGCCGGGCACGATGCGGCCGTGCCTGCCGAACCTTCATCAGGGGACGATCGCCGCGCCGCAGGCCGACCCACGCCAGCAGCGCCAGGCCGAGCAGGAACAGCAGCGCCGAGAGCACGAACAGGCAGCCGTGCATGCCGGCGTGCCCACTGCCGCAGTCGCTGCCCGCACACGCCGGTGCGGACATGTCCCGATGCTCACTCATGACCGCCGCGACAACGGTCTGCGAGCTCATTTCCCGATGGCCGGAGCCTTCGTGATTCATGCCGATGACCAGCGAGTGCATGGCCACCAAACCGGCCAGCAGCGCGAACAGGCCCAGGGCCCGGAGATACCGGGTGCCAGCTGCCTGTTGTCCGACCACGGCGGTCATTCTATCGACGCGCCCGGCTCGCCGACGCGGGCGCTCACCACCGGGCGGTAGCCTGACGGCCGTGTCACAGCGCGAACTGGTCATCCTCGGAACGGCCAGCCAAGTACCGACCAAGCAGCGCAATCACAATGGCTACCTGCTGCGCTGGGATGGCGAAGGGATGCTCTTCGACCCGGGGGAAGGCACGCAGCGGCAGATGATCTACGCGGGTGTGTCGGCGACCGACATCACCCGCATCGGCATCACCCACTTCCACGGTGACCACAGTCTCGGCCTGGCCGGAGTCGTCCAGCGCATCAGCCTCGACCGGGTACCGCATCCGGTGGACGTCTACTACCCGGCCTCAGGGGAACAGTTCTATCAGCGCCTGTGCCATTCCACGGCCTATCACCAGACCGGCGAGCTGCGCCCGCACCCCATCGCCGAGCCGGGCGAGCTCGAGGCGCCCGCCGCGCCGTTCACCCTCCGCACCGAGCGGCTCTCGCATCCGGTCGAGGCCTTCGGCTATCGGCTGACCGAACCGGACGGCCGGCGCATCCTGCCCGAACGCCTGCGCGAGCTCGGGCTGTCCGGTCCGGTGGTGGGCCGATTGCAGCGCGACGGCGAGGTCGAGGTGGACGGCCGCGTCATCACCCTCGACGAGGTGAGCGAACCGCGGCGCGGCCAGAGCTTCGCCTTCGTGATGGACACCCGGCTCTGCGACGGCGTGCACGAACTGGCCCGCGGCGTCGACATGCTCGTCATCGAGGCCACCTTCCTCGATGCCGACGGCCACCTGGCCACCGAATTCGGCCACCTGACCGCCGGCGAGGCGGGCCTGGTGGCCGCGCGGGCCGGCGCCCGGACCCTGGTCCTCACCCACTTCTCGCAGCGCTACCGGACACTCGACGATCACCTGGAGGAGGCCCGGACCTTCTTCGACGGCGAGATCGTGGTGGCCGAGGACCTCATGCGAATTCCGATGCCGCCGCGGCGCTGGTCCCGCGCAGGCGTCGGTGGTCCCGGGCATGATTGAGTCCATGGACGCGCACGAGGAACTCATCACACTCGCAGATCGGTATTGGGACGCCCTGCTGGAGTCCGCGCCTAGTTTGGCAACGCTGTTGGGGGACAGGCGGTTCGACGATCGCATCGAGGATCTGTCGGTCGAGGCCGAGGAGCGACAGCTGGGCAAGTACCGGGCCCTGCTCGCCGAGGTCGACGCCCTCGATCCGGCAGTGTTGAACGCGCAGGACCGCACCACCCGCAGCCTGCTGCGCAATGAATTGTCCGGCGCCGTCGCACATCTGGAATGGCGGCCGGTGGAGCTTGCCTCCGATCAGATGACGGGCGTGCACGCCGAGCTGCTCACCGCGGCCCCGCAATTGAACGCCCCCGCACCCGAGAACGCCGAGAAGCTGGTGCTGCGCTTCCGGCAGTTCGGCACGCTGCTGACGCAGGCGGCCGAGCGTTTCCGCGCCGGGCTGGCCGCCGGGCGCACCCCGGCCCGCATCGCCATCGAGCGCTCGCTCAATCAGCTGGACGGCTACCTGGCCTCCGACATCGCCACCGACCCCTTCGTCACCTTCCCCGGCCCGGCGGACTGGGACGGTGAAACCGCGTGGCGCGCAGAGCTGGCCGAGGTCGCCCGCGAGGTCATCCGCCCCGCCTTCACCGCCTACCGGAATGTGCTGCGCGACGAACTGCTGCCCGCCGCCCGCCCCGACGACAAGCCGGGCCTGGGCTGGCTGGGCGAGGACGGCGCGGACATCTACCGCCGCCTGCTGCGTACCCACACCACCCTGCCGGATCTCGGCGCGGACGAGATCCACCAGCTCGGCCTCGACGAACTCGACAAGCTGCGCGCCGAATACGCGGAGGTCGGCGGCCGGCTGTTCGGTCTCACCGACCTGACCGAGATCTTCGCCCGGCTGCGGGAGGATTCCGCGCTGCGCTACGGCGACGGTGAGGAGATCATGGTCGACGCGCGGCGCTATCTGGCCGCGGCACAGGCGGAGATGGGCAACTGGTTCGGGCGGCTGCCGCGGCAATCCTGCGACATTCTGCCGGTGCCGGAGTTCCTGGCCGCGGATGCGCCTGCCGCGTACTACTTCCCGCCCGCCGCCGACGGTTCCCGGCCGGGCGCCTACTTCGTGAATCAGCACGAACCCAAGGGCCGCAATCGGTACGAGACGGCCGCGGTCGCCTATCACGAGGCCATTCCGGGGCATCACCTGCAGCTCACCATCGCGAACGAGCTGGACCAGCTGCCCAGCTTCCAGCGCATGTCCTTCGCCAATACCGCCTTCGTGGAGGGCTGGGCGCTCTACACCGAGCGGCTGGCGGACGAAATGGGTTTGTACCCGGACGATCTCGCTCGCATCGGCATGCTGGCCGCCGACTCGTGGCGGTCCTGCCGCCTGGTCGTCGATACCGGGCTGCACGCGAAGGGCTGGAGCCGGCAGCAGGCCATCGATTTCATGGTGACCAATGCGCCGGTGGGGCTGGACGAGATTCGCACCGAGGTGGACCGCTATATCGCCATGCCGGGCCAGGCCGTCGCCTACAAGGTGGGGCAGCAGGAGATCCGCCGGCAGCGGGCGCAGGCGCAGCAGCGGCTCGGTGCGGCCTTCGATATCAAGGCATTTCACGATGTGGTGCTGGGCTCGGGCTCGGTGAGCCTGCCGGTGCTGCGGGAGCTGGCCGCCACTCTCTGATCCGCAACGCGAGGCACACTCTGATCCGGCCGTAGATCGTCCCAGGAATTTAGATCCGTTCCCGGCGTTCGACTCAAACGAGTGAGTCGTGCTGATGAAGGGATCGCCGTGCCGGCAACAGAAGTGAAATCGTCGATCGGCCTGCGCTCCGAGCGCGGGCCGGTCCTCATCGCCCTCATGCTGGCCACCTCGCTGGTGGCGCTGGATTCCACCATCATCGCGACCGCCGTGCTGACCATCACCGATCAGCTCGGCGGCTTCGCGCAGTTCCCCTGGCTGTTCAGCATCTACCTGCTGGCGCAGGCGGTGACCGTCCCGATCTACGGCAAGCTCGCCGACATGCTGGGCCGAAAGCCGGTGATGCTCTTCGGTATCGCGGTGTTCGCGCTCGGCTCGCTGCTGTGCGGGCTCGCCACCGGCATGGTCGGGCTCATCATCTTCCGTGCGGTGCAGGGCATCGGCGCCGGCGCGGTCGGCCCCATGTCCATGACCATCGCCGGTGACCTGTACACGATCAAGGAGCGCGCGAAGGTGCAGGCGTATCTCGCCAGCGTGTGGGCCGCCTCCTCGGTGCTGGGCCCGCTGCTCGGCGGCGTCTTCTCCGAATACGTCAGCTGGCGTTGGATTTTCCTGATCAACCTGCCGCTGGCGGCGGTGGCGGCCTGGATGATCCTGCGCAAGTTCACCGAAAGCGCGCCGCGGCAGCGGCATCGGATCGACTACCTCGGCGCGGGACTGCTCACCGCCGGCGCGGGCGCGCTCATTCTGGCGCTGCTGGAGGGCGGGCAGGCCTGGGGCTGGACCTCGGGGATCAGCATCGGCCTGTTCGTGGCCGGCGCGGCGGTACTGGTGGTGTTCGGCTGGGTGGAGCAGCATGCGGCGAATCCGATTCTGCCGCTGTGGATCTTCTCGCGCCGCGTGATCGTGGCGAGCAGTCTGGTGTCGCTGCTGGTGGGTGCGGTGCTCTTGGGGCTCACCTCGTATGTGCCGACCTTCGCGCAGGGCGTGCTCGGCAGCGGGGCGCTGCTGGCGGGGCTCACCGTGGGCGCGCTGACGCTCGGCTGGCCGGTCTCGGCCTCGCAGGCCGGGAAGGTGTACCTGCGCATAGGTTTCCGCAAGACCGCGCTGATCGGCAGCGTGGTGGCGACCCTGGGTGCGGCCACCCTGTTGCTGGTGGACCGGGATTCCACGCTGTTGCAGGTGGCGGCCGGATGTTTCGTGGTGGGCCTGGGTATGGGCCTGGTGGCGAGTCCGACGCTGATCGCGGCCCAGTCCAGCGCGGAATGGTCCGAGCGTGGGGTGGTGACCTCCACGAACATGTTCGCCCGCAATATCGGTAGCGCGGTGGGTGTGGCGGTGTTCGGCGCGGTGGTGAACTCCCGCATCGGTCATGGCGATCATCCGGCGCCGGCGGCGCTGACCTCGGCGGTGCATCTGGTCTTCATCGGGGTGGCGGTAATGGCGCTGATCATGGTGGCGGCCTCGGCCATGATGCCCGCGCGGGATGTCCGGGCGCCGGAAGAGGCGGCGGCCGAGATTCCGGCGAAGGGTTAGCAATCCGGCTATTCGGTCGCGCCGTTCAAGGTCGGCATATGGTTTGCGAAGGCGCAGAATAACGCCGGGCCCGCTCAGCGCAGAATCTGCTGTCAATTACCGGCCGAATAGGATGATGCGGCAATGATCTAGCACACTGTATGGCGTGCTCGAGATGGAAGACGTGCTGAGCCGGTTGCGGCGCTATCCGGATGTGGAGGCGGTGAACCTCTACGCGGTGGACGCCGCCGACCGGTTACTGCTGGATACGGCAGCGGAGTCGCTCGCCGCGGCGGGCGGCGATCGGGTCGTGGTGATCGACGACGGTTATGGCGCGCTGACCCTGGGCGCCATTGCCGCACATGACCTGTCCGGCGTACGCGTGCATCAGGATTTACTCACCGGCGAGCTGGCATTGGCGAATAACGCCCGAATTGTCGGCTTATCCGATCGATTCACCGTGCACGACCTCGGCCCGAAACTCCTCGACAATGCGCGCGTCGTCCTGTGGCGCCTGCCCCGCGCCCTCGCCGGTCTTTCCGAAACCGCCGACGCCATTGCCCGATACGCGGCGCCGGACGTCGAGGTATTCGCCGGCGGCCGCGACAAATACCTCACCCCCGCCATGAACGAGGTACTCGCCGAATCCTTTGCCGCCGTCCGCGCCAGCCGCGGCCGGCAGAAATCCCGCATCCTGCTCGCCGCCGAACCCGAAACCGTTGGCGAGCCCCGCTTTCCGGTACGCAACCGGCTCGACGACTTCGACCTGGAAGTGGTCGCCCACGGCGCCGCCTTCTCCGGCCCGCGCCTCGACATCGGCACCCGCTTCCTGCTCGACTACCTCAAGCGCATGAAACCCGACGCCCGCGAGGCCATCGATCTGGGTTGCGGCACCGGCATTCTCGCGGTCGCCCTGGCCAAGGCGCGGCCCGGCATCCGGGTCACCGCCACCGACCAATCCGCCGCCGCGGTCGCCTCCACCCGCGCCACCGCCGTCGCCAACGAGGTTGCCGACCGGGTGACCGTGCTGCGCGACGACGCCATGTCCGGGATACCCGACCACAGCACCGATCTCGTGCTCTGCAATCCGCCCTTCCACGTCGGCGCGGCCGTGCACACCGGATCGGCCATCAAGATGTTCCAGCAGGCCGGCCGGGTCCTGCGGCCCGGCGGGGAGCTGTGGACCGTCTACAACACCCACCTCAACTACCGCGGCGTCATGGAGCGGATGGTCGGCCGCACCGATGTGCTCGGACGCAACAAGAAATTCACGGTGACCCGGTCGGTGCGCGGGCTGCACGACCGGACCTGAACAATGGGTGCATGGGACGAATCGACCTTCGTATCTTCACCGAACCCCAGCAGGGCGCGAGCTATGACACTCTCCTGACCGTCGCCAAGACCGCCGAAGATCTCGGCTTCGACGCCTTCTTCCGCTCCGACCACTACCTGAAGATGGGTGACGCCGACGGCCTGCCGGGCCCGACCGACGCCTGGATCACCCTGGCCGGCCTGGCCCGCGAGACGCATCGCATCCGGCTTGGCACCCTGGTCACCGCCGCCACCTTCCGGCACCCCGGCGTGCTGGCCATCGAGGTCGCACAGGTCGACAACATGTCCGGCGGCCGCGTCGAATTCGGTTTCGGCGCAGGCTGGTTCGAGGCCGAGCACCAGGCCTACGGCATCCCGTTCCCGGCGGACAAGTTCCCGCGCTACGAGGAACAGCTGGCCATCGTCACCGGCCTGTGGTCCACCCCGCCGGGGGAGACCTTCAACTTCGCGGGGCAGCACTTCACGCTCACGGATTCCCCGGCGCTGCCCAAGCCCACCCAGCCGAAGATTCCGGTGATCATCGGCGGCACCGGTCCCAAGCGCACCCCGCGCCTGGCCGCGCGGTACGCCGACGAGTTCAACCTGCCCTTCCAGTCGCCCGAGGACACCGCCGCCCAGTTCGGCCGGGTGCGCAAGGCCGCCGTCGACGCGGGCCGGGATCCGCAGGACATCGTCTTCTCGAGCGCCCTGGTCGCCTGTGTCGGCGCGAGCGATGCCGATATCGCGCGCCGCGCCGCGGCCATCGGGCGTGACGTCGAGGAATTGAAGGCCAACGGCCTGGCCGGCAGCCCGCAACAGGTCGTCGAGAAGATCCGGCACTACGAGGAAGTCGCGGGCACCAGCCGCGTCTACCTGCAGATCCTGGATCTCGGTGATCTCGCGCACCTCGAGCTCATCGCCGACGAGGTGCTGCCGCACCTCGGTTAGCAAGCCGTCAACAGGCGGGCACCGACGGTAAAGCTCGGGTAAAGTCCGGTAGGTCCGGTGTGCACGTGATTCGGGAACTCCCGCAGTTCACGGCGCGTTGGACGAGTAGCAGTAAAGGCCACGACCGACGTGCGCCGCGACTCCAGAAAGGGACCGCAAGTGCGCTCCACATCGAACCCGGTCTTCCGGAACCTGACGCCACAGCAAGGCGGCTACGCCGGCTTCGGCGGGCCTGGAGCCGGACAATTCCCGAACCAGCAGTACGGTCAGCAGCCGCCGCAGTACCCCGGCTACGGCCAGCAGCCGTACCAGCCCGCGGTCCCGACCACCCGCCCGATGACCATCGACGACGTCGTCACCAAGACCGGCATCACGCTCGGTGTGGTGACCCTCGGCGCGATCATCTCCTACGCGGTCACCTCGGCCAACAACTCGCTGGCCGTGCTGTTCGTACTCGTCGGCGGCCTCGGCGGCTTCGCCCTGGCCATGATCGCGTCCTTCGGCCGCAAGCAGAACAACCCGGCCATCGTGCTCAGCTACGCGGCGCTCGAAGGCCTGTTCCTCGGCGCGCTGTCGTTCATGTTCACCAATGTGAAGTTCGGCGGCGTCGGCGGTTCCGGCCTGATCGCACAGGCGGTGCTCGCCACCTTCGGCGTGTTCATCGGCATGCTCGTGGTCTACAAGACCGGCGCCATCCGCGTCACCCCGCGCCTCACCCGCATGATCGTCGGCGCCATGATCGGCGTGCTGGTGCTCATGCTCGGCAACCTGGTCGCCGCCTTCTTCACCCCGGGCGGATTCGGCCTGCGCGACGGTGGCACCTTCTCCATCATCTTCAGCCTCGTGGTGATCGGTGTCGCGGCCTTCAGCTTCCTGCTGGACTTCGACGCCGCCGATCAGATGATCCGCGCGCAGGTGCCCGAAAAGGCCGCCTGGGGCGTGGCTTTCGGCCTCACCGTCACCCTGGTCTGGCTGTACATCGAGATCCTGCGTCTCCTGTCCTACTTCCAGAACAGGTAATCGCAACGCGACAAGAGAACGGGCGGGCATCGGATTCCGATGCCCGCCCGTTCTTTTTTGTAGCCGAGCCTGAGACCGATCGACCGTTGGACACCACCTCCCCTCGCGGGAAAAATCAGGGATGGCTTGCTGCCCTTGATGTTTCCGTGCGAGGGGAAAGAAGTCGATTACGTCTCAGGTAAAACGCATCAGCTCAGGCGCTCGATGATCATCGCCATGCCCTGGCCACCACCGACACACATGGTCTCCAGACCGAACTGCTTGTCCTGGGTCTGCAGGTTGTTGATGAGGGTGGCGGTGATGCGGGCGCCGGTCATGCCGAACGGGTGGCCGAGGGCGATGGCGCCGCCGGAGATGTTCAGCTTGTCGTGATCCATGTTCAGCTCGCGGGCCGAACCCAGGACCTGCACGGCGAACGCCTCGTTGATCTCGTACAGATCGAGATCGTTGATGGTCATGTTCGCGTTCTTCAGCACCTTGCGGACCGCCTCGATCGGGCCCAGGCCCATGATCTCCGGCGACAGGCCGGAAACACCGGTGGCGACGACGCGCGCCAGCGGGGTCAGGCCCAGCGCCTTGGCCTTGGTGTCGCTCATGACGACCAGCGCGGCCGCACCGTCGTTGAGCGGACAGGCATTACCCGCGGTGATGGTGCCGTCCGGGCGGAAGACCGGCTTCAGCTGCGAGATCTTCTCGTAGGTGGTGCCGGCGCGCGGGCCGTCGTCGGTGGTGACGATGGTGCCGTCGGGCAGGGTGACCGGGGTGATCTCCCGCTCGAAGAAGCCGGACTTGATGGCCTCCTCGGCGCGGTTCTGCGAACGCACACCCCAGTGGTCCTGCTCCTCGCGGGAGATGCCGGTGTAGGTGGCGACATTCTCCGCGGTCTGGCCCATGGCGATGTAGACGTCCGGCAGCAGGTTGTTCTCGCGCGGATCGGTCCAGGTGGCGTTGGTCTCCGCGGTCTCGACGGTGCGGGCCTCGGCGTCGGCGAACTTCTCGTTGTGGGTGTCCGGCCAGCCGTCGGAGGTGCCCTTCGGGAAGCGCGAGACGGTCTCCACACCGGCGGAGATGAACACGTCGCCCTCGCCGGCCTTGATGGCGTGGAAGGCCATCCGGGTGGTCTGCAGCGAGGACGAGCAGTAGCGGTTCAGCGTGACGCCCGGCAGGGTGTCGTAGCCGAGCTGCACGGCGACCGAACGGGCCATATTGAATCCGGCCTCACCGGCGGGCTGACCGCAGCCCAGGATGAGATCGTCGATGGTGGCGGGATCGAGCGCGGGCACCTTGTCCAGCGCCGCACGGACCATCTGAGCCGTGAGGTCGTCCGGCCGAATGCTCACCAGAGAACCCTTGCCGGCGCGGCCGATGGGCGAGCGGGCGTACGAAACGATGACGGCCTCAGCCATTGAGGACTCCTTACTTGCAGGGGTGAACCAACTTCGAATTTACGACGAGTGTGTCGAGCCTCAAACATCAGGTATGGGCACATCCCAGTGGATGAACTGTGGGATATCGCTCACTGGGGGACGACGAAGCTGCTGTGTGCAGGCACGTTGGCGTTGTCGGTGAAGACCGTCACATCGATGCGGCCCGGCCCGGTGTCCTGGAAGAGGGAGTACTGGATGCTGCCGTAGAAGCCGGCCACGATGTTCTCCACGTACCGGCCCTGCGCGCCGGTGTCCAGATTTCGCCAGGCGACGGTGGTCAGAGCCTCGCACTGCGGTGCGAAACTGTAGTCCCCGGGCCCGATTCCGATCACCGGCAGCGCCTGCATATTGATGATCGCCCGGCCCGGCCACTGCGGATCGGTATTTGCCCAGGTGCGGATGTTCGTGCCGCACAGGCCATCCCGGAGCAGGCTTGGCACGGAAGGAAATTCGAAGGTCTGCGCACCCGCGGGCGGGCTCGCGGCGATCATGGCCGCGGCCGTGAGGGTTCCGAGTAGTAAGGCTGTGCACGCGGTTTTCGGCGTCCTCATACCCGCGATGGTAAACCGGGCGATCGTGATATCTCCGACGTGCGCGAAGGCTCGCGTCACCTTTCTGCAACGATGTGTGGCATGCGTATTGCTGACCATGTCGTCGACTTGATCGGAAACACCCCGCTCGTACGGTTGAACTCCGTCGTCGGTCCGAACTCGGGACTGGTGGCCGCGAAGGTCGAGTACCTGAACCCGGGCGGTAGCTCGAAGGACCGCATCGCCGTCAAGATGATCGATGCCGCCGAGAAGGACGGCTTATTGAAGCCGGGCGGCACCATCGTCGAACCGACCTCCGGCAACACCGGTGTGGGCCTGGCCCTGGTCGCGCAGCAGCGCGGCTACAAGTGCGTGTTCGTCTGCCCTGACAAGGTCAGCGAGGACAAGCGAAATGTGCTGCGCGCCTACGGAGCCGAGGTCGTGGTGTGCCCGACGGCCGTCGCGCCGGAGGACCCGCAGAGCTACTACAACGTCTCCGACCGCCTGGTCCGGGAGATCCCGGGCGCGTGGAAGCCGAACCAGTACTCCAACCCGGGTGGCCCCGAATCGCATTACGAGACCACCGGTCCGGAGATCTGGCGCGATACCGAGGGCAAGGTCACGCATTTCGTGGCCGGCGTCGGCACCGGCGGCACCATCACCGGCACCGGGCGCTACCTGAAGGAGATCTCCGGCGGCACGGTCAAGATCGTCGGCGCGGATCCCGAGGGCTCGGTCTACTCCGGCGGCACCGGCCGCCCCTACCTGGTCGAGGGCGTCGGTGAGGACTTCTGGCCGACCGCCTACGACCCGGCCGTCCCGGACGAGATCATCGCCGTCTCCGACGCCGACTCCTTCGAGATGACCCGCCGCCTGGCCCGCGAGGAGGGCCTGCTGGTCGGCGGCTCCTGCGGGATGGCCGTGGTGGCGGCGCTGAAGGTCGCCGAGCGCGATCCGGACGCGGTCGTGGTCGTGCTGCTGCCGGACGGCGGCCGCGGCTACCTGTCCAAGATCTTCAACGACCAGTGGATGAGCTCCTACGGCTTCCTGCGCTCGCGCCTGGACGGCAAGAACGCCGACCCACACGTCGGAGATGTGCTGCGCGGCAAGTCCGGTGAACTGCCGGACCTGGTGCACACGCACCCGCAGGAGACCCTGCGCGACGCCATCGAGATCCTGCGCGAGTACGGCGTCTCCCAGATGCCTGTGGTCGGCGCGGAACCGCCGATCATGGCGGGCGAGGTCGCCGGCTCGGTCTCCGAGCGGGACCTGCTGTCCGCCGTCTTCGAGGGCCGCGCCAAGCTCACCGATCCGGTCTCCAAGCACATGAGCGTGGCCTTCCCGCTGATCGGCGCCGGCGAGCCCATCTCGGCCGCCACCAAGCTGCTGGAGTCCACCGACGCCCTCATGGTCATCGAGGACGGCAAGCCGGTGGGCGTCATCACCCGCCACGACCTGCTGGGCTTCCTCAGCACCGGCGTGCTGGGCTAGTTCCCGACCGCTACGGCGCAACCGCCCGCCGGACCTCATGGTCCGGCGGGCGGTCCGCATTACCGGCCCGGCGCTGTCGCTCGAGTGACCAGATACATGTCGGCCGAGTGATTCGGGTCTGCC
Source organism: Nocardia sp. NPDC088792 (assembly GCF_044750615.1). Classification (NCBI taxonomy): domain Bacteria; kingdom Bacillati; phylum Actinomycetota; class Actinomycetes; order Mycobacteriales; family Nocardiaceae; genus Nocardia; species Nocardia sp. NPDC088792. Next base: position 1,168,589 of record NZ_JBIVKC010000002.1, on the reverse strand, counting down.
GGTCCAGTGATGTTGATCCAGGCCACTTCTGCCGCCCCGGGCGCATGGGGGTCGGTGTCGTCACAGGCCAGGTTCGGCAGGATAACTGCGTCGTTACTGAATGTTCATGAGCGCCGGGCAAGATCGATAGGCATGAACCCCCGGCAAGCGATCTCATGGATAGCGTTGTCAGCCGCCGTGCTGGGCGGCGCGGCCCTGCTGGGCCGGGTGGGGGTGCCCGCGCCGCAGATGATTCTGGCGATCGTGACAGGTGCGGTGCTCGCGCTAACGGGCACCCTGCCGAAGCCGCTTCCGCGGCAGGTCAATACGGGTGTGCAGGCCATGCTGGGCGTGCTCATGGGCAGCTATCTGCAGGTCTCGCTGCTGACTTCGCTGGGCCTGGATCTACTGCCGGTGCTGGCCATCACGGCCGCCACGGTGGTGGTCAGCATTGTCGTCGCATTGATCTTCGCGCGGGCCGTGAAAATGGATGTCCGGACCGCGACGCTGGGGATGCTGGCGGGTGGCTCGGCCGCCGTGGTGTCGGCCGCCGACGATCTCGGCGCCGATCCGCGGCGAGTGGCCTTCATGCAATACCTACGCGTCGCCCTGGTCGCGCTGAGCGCCCCGGCCATTGCCGCGCTGCTCGATGATCAGGCCGGAATCTCTTACAGCTCGGCCACTCTCGGCGGTTCCGTCACCGATCCGGACCTGCCGTACTGGATGATCATGGGCCGCAGTGACCAGCTCGCCGGCCTGGCGATCGCGATCGCATTGTGCCTCATAGGCGTTCGGCTCGGCGGCTGGTTGCGGATGCCCAATGCCGCGCTGCTGGGCCCGATGCTGGTCACGGCGGTGGTCACCGCACTGGGGCTGAGTCACGGGTACGCGCCCACGCATCTGTTCAAGGATCTGCTGTTCGTGCTCATCGGTTTCGACGTGGGCGCCCGGTTCACCCGCCAGGTGGTGCGGGAGATGGCGCGCATGATCCCGGGTATGGCCGTCGCCATCGTGGCGTTGTCCGTGCTGGTCGCGGGAATGGCCTTGGGGCTGGCCTATTTCGTGAACTTCGCACTGTCGGATCTGTACCTGGCGACGACTCCCGGCGGTATCAACGCGGTGCTGGCGACGGCCGACAAGATGGGTGCGAACCTGCCCCTGATCACCAGCGTGCAGACCGTCCGGCTGCTCGGGATGATGCTGCTGCTGCCGCTGCTCATGCGGGTACTGCGCCGATTCGACGGGCCCGCATCAGGTTCCGAAGCCGATGGTGCGGAACCACCAGGCGGCGGTCAGCGTCCACGCCAGCACGAAGCTCGTGAACACGAGGCCGCCCAGCACGGGTAACAGCCAGCCCGGCGCGTTGCGCAGCCGCAGCGTGAGCATCTTCGCGGCGAAGGCGCCGTAGAAGGTAAGTCCCGCAAGGGAATGCACCCAGGTGCGGGTCGGCACCTGCGGCCCGAACTGGAAGCCGAAGGTGTACAGGCAATAGAAGCCGACCGGCAGGCTGAGCGCGAAAGCCAGTGCGCCGCTGAGCCGGTGGTATCGGTGCACGAAGCGGGGTGCGCGGAAGCGGTAGATCCATACGGCCGTGAGCAATTGGCCGATCACGAGCACCAGGATCACGCTGCTGAGGTAGGCCTTGAACACGGACGGCCCGGAGAATCCCCAGGTCGGCAGGGCGGTGGTGCCCGGTCCGTAGTGCTTGGCCACGACGCCGAGCACGACCGCCACGGCCGCTCCGGCGAGCAGGACGGGTACGGCGAGCAGCTGTCGCCGGGCTCGTAGGGAGGTTTCTGACGACTGGATTTGTGCCACGTAGACGGATACGGGGCCGAGTTACGTTGCCGATTCTTTATTCAGCGTTACGGATGTTACTAATGGGGCTGCATTTAACCCTTGGGATTTGCTAAATGATCACCAGACCAGTGTGAAACGGGTGCGAAACGCCGATTACACGTCGATAAATCGGGCAAATCTCTGTATATCGTCGCGGGCGGGCTAAATTCATCTGTGATCTGAAACACTTCGTGGTTTCAATTGAACGGCCAGGTCAGCGCTTGTATTAATGCAGGTCCCGGAGTTGCCTAACGGACCGGTTCACCGTCTGTTCAACTTTGGTTCAGACGGCGTTAACTTTGCGCAATCAAGCTGTGACCTTGTCGGAAACAGACCACAAGTCTGCAAGGCGCAAGGAGATGTGAATTTCACATGCGGAACGTCATCACCACATAGGTGCGATGAGGCCGCGTGGCCGGGATGGCCGCGTGCGTACCCGCTGACCTCCATGGAGCGTCTGATTCCATTGGCCCGTAACGGGTCTCACAAAAATATCGCATAACAGCATCAGCTCTCAGGTGGGCGCCACCCGGTGCCCGCGTACTCGAATGCTGCCTTCTCACGGCCTGCGAGCCACCGAAACCGAACAGGAATCCGAATTCGCCATGCCCACGAACGCCATGACTGCCCTGCGTGACCCTGCCAGACGTAGCAAGGTGGTTGCCGCCGCCCGTACTGCCGGCACCGCCGCTCTGGCTCTCGGAGTTCTCGGCTCCATCATCACCGCCGCCGGCACCGCCGAGGGTGATGTGCGCCCCGCGGCGCTGAAAGAGACCCTGGCGGCCGCGGCGCCCGTCGCCGCACCCGCGAAGGCGCAACTGCCCCGCGTCCTGGTCCCCGCCCAGGCCCCCGTGCCCGCCCCGATGCCGGCCCCCGCGCCGCCGGTGGCCCCGCCGCCCGCGCCGGTCTACGCCGACAACCTCGACGGCTGGATCCGCCAGGCGCTGGACATCATGTCCCAGCGCGGCATCCCGGGCAGCTATGACGGCATCCTCCGCAACGTGCTGCGTGAGTCCAGTGGCAACCCTCAGGCGATCAACCTGTACGACTCCAATGCGGCCATGGGCATCCCGTCCAAGGGCCTGCTGCAGGTGATCGATCCGACGTTCAACGCGTACCACGTCGACGGCACCTCCACGAATATCTGGGATCCGGTCGCCAATATCGTCGCGGCCTGCAACTACGCGGCCCACCGCTACGGCTCGATGGATAACGTCAACAGCGCGTACTGAGTTTGCTCGACGACGCTGCCGAGCCTGCTGGCAATTTCTGAGCACGCGATTTGGCAACTATTTCGCAAACAGCTGCAAACGGTGATCGACTAGCGGTATAACGCCCTTGGACACAGTTCCGGCAACTCGGCCGGAGCAGATAGCGAAGGGACGGGGTACATGCACACCTCGAGTTTGGCTATCGACTTCCAGCAGGGGCTCTCGGACGCGTGGAGTTCCGTCGCGCAGTTCGTGCCGAAGTTCGTCGGATTCCTGGCGATTCTGGTCATCGGGTGGTTCGTGGCGAAGATCGTCGCCAGGCTGGTGTCCCGCATCCTGAACCGGCTCGGCTTCGACCGCCTGGTGGAACGCGCCGGCATCAAGGAAATGCTGGCCCGCGGCCGCTACGACGCCACCACGCTCATCGCGAAGCTGGCGTACTACACGGTTCTGCTGATCACCCTGCAGCTCGGCTTCGGCATCTTCGGGCCGAACCCGGTGAGCACCATGCTGAACGGCATCGTGGCATGGTTGCCGCGATTGGCGGTGGCCATCGTCATCGTCTGCATTGCCGGGGCCATCGCCAAGGTGGTCATGGACCTGATCGCGAACATGCTCAGCGGCCTGGAATACGGCCGCATGCTCGGCCGGGTCGCCGCCGTATTCATCTGGGGCGTAGGCATTATCGCGGCACTCAACCAGATCGGCGTGGGTACCTCGGTGACGATGCCCATCCTCATCACGGTGCTCGCCACCATCGCCGGCGTCCTCATCATCGGCATCGGCGGCGGCCTCATCCGGCCCATGCAGCAACGCTGGGAAGGCTGGCTCGACACCATCGAAGGCGAGATGCCCGAAGTGAAGGGCCACGCCCAGGCCTACCAGCGCGGCCGCGAAGACGCCGCCCGCCAGCGCGCCATGATGCAACAGCAAATGATGGCCCAGCAGAACATGCCCCCCGGCCAATACCCCATGCCCGGCCAGCAGATGCCCCCCGGCAAATGGGCCGACCAGCCCGTGGCCTCCGCCACCGGCTACGCCCAGCAGCCCTACCTCCGCCAACCCGGCGGCTACTCCACCGGCCAGATGCCCGTCCAACCCCAACCCGGCATGCAATCCCAGCCGGGCATGCAACCCCAACCGCCGGAACGCGACCCCCGTGACCGAGGCGACCGCGACCCCCGTGACCCCCGAGATCGAGGCGACCGCGACCCCCGCGATCGAGGCGACCACCCCGGCATCCCCTGACCCCGCCCGCCGAGTGGCACACCAGGGTCGTAAACCGCGAGTACCCCGACCCTCATGTGCCACTCGACGCCCGCGGCTGGGTGGTGAGAAGTGAAGCGGCCCGCGCACTTTCGTGCGCGGGGCGCTTCCGTATTACGGGCCGCACCGTTGCGCCGGGCCTATGCCTCGAGGTTCGGCTGCGTCCGAATGTCAGCCGGTGTGGGGTGGGTGGGGCTTTCGCGGCCGCAGTGCTCAATGCCGGTGGCGTTGAGCAGGATCGGCGCTCGGTCCGGGGCTCAGGTTCCGCGGCTGATTGCCCGGTGTGTGGCGGCGGAGCAGCGCGTTACGGAGTCGTGCCTATCCGCGGGCGAGGGAGCAGACGGCGGCGAGGCGAAGGTGGGTCCAGTCGGCTTGTTGCCAGTCGGTGGGGGATTGGGGGGTGGGGGTGGTGTCGTGGAGGGTTTCCAGGAGGCCGCGGGCGTAGCCGGCTAGCAGGACGCTGACCGGGACCTGGCTGGAGTTCTCGACGCCGAGGTCGAGGATGTCGCGGATGGCGGCGGCATGCTGGTCGATCGCTGCGGCCAGGCCCGGAAACTCGTTGGCGGCCAACAGGGCCGCGGCTCCGTGCGTGCGCTGCAGACGGTTCAGGGTCTTGCGCGCCGAGACGACGAGCAGTGCGGAGCCGGGCAAAAACACCTGGTCATGCTAGCTCTTGGGGCGTGCGTGAGGGACCCGCTGTGAGATATCGCGCATACCTGCCCGTGGATCGTTCGGATCGGTCACGGACCGGCGGCCGTTGTGCCTGCGCCGCCGGTCCGTTGTAAGGACTTCCGGATGGTCAGCGGAAGGCCTTGGAACCCGTGAGAGCCTCGCCGAGCACGAGCTGATGTACCTCGGCCGTCCCCTCATAGGTGAGGACGGATTCGAGATTGTTCGCGTGCCGCAGCACCGGGTATTCGAGCGTGATGCCGTTGGCGCCGAGGATGGTCCGGCATTCGCGGGCGATCTTTATCGCCTCCCGCGTGCTGTTGAGTTTGCCCGCGCTGATCTGCTCCGGCCGGATCTCGTGCCGGTCCTTGAGCCGGCCGAGCTGCAGCGCCAGCAGTTCGCCCTTGCCGAGTTCGAGCGCCATATCGGCCAGCTTGGCCTGGGTCAGCTGGTAGGCGGCCAGCGGCTTGTCGAACACTTCGCGGGTGCGGGCGTAATCGATTGTGGCGGAAAGACAATCGCGTGCCGCGCCGAGCGCGCCGAAGATGATGCCGAAGCGCGCTTCGCTGAGACATCCGAGCGGCGCCGCCAGTCCGCGCGCCTCGGGCAGCCGGGCGTCCGCGGGCAGCCGCACGCCGTCTAGCGAGAGTTCCGCGGTGATGGACGCGCGCAGCGACAGCTTGTGATGCATCTCCCGCGCACTGAAACCCGGTGTGTCCGTGGAAACCACGAACCCGCGGATGACATCGCGCTCACCTTCGCGCGACTGCGCCCACACCACCGCCACATCGGCGACCGACCCGTTGGTGATCCACATCTTGGACCCGTCCAGGATCCAGTCGTCCCCATCGCGTCGCGCCCGCGTCCGCATCCCGCCCGGGTTGGAGCCGAAATCCGGTTCGGTGAGCCCGAAGCAGCCGAGCAGCCGTCCCGCCGCCATCTCCGGCAGCCAGCGCAGCTTCTGTTCCTCGGACCCGTATTTGTGGATCGCGGTCATGGCGAGCGACCCCTGCACCGAAACCATGCTCCGCACACCGGAATCCACGGCCTCCAGCTCCATACAGGCCAGTCCGTACGCTGTGGCCGAGGTGCCGGCGCATCCGTATCCCTCGAGATGCATGCCGAGCAGCCCCAGTTTCCCCAGCTCCGGCGCGAGTTCCCGGGCCGGGAAGGTCCCCGCCTCGAACCATTCCGCCATATGCGGCCGTAACCGGTCCGCCGCGAATGCGCGGACGGTGGCGCGGATATCCCGCTCCTCATCGTCGAGCAGGGAATCGATGGCGAAGAGCTCCTCTACGGTGACCATGGCCTCACCATATCCCCGGGTGCGGCCCCGGCGGAGGAGCTCGAAGAGCACATCCTTAGGCTGTGCGCATGAGCGATCAGCTTGGTTTCTCCACTCGCGCCGTGCACGCCGGGTTCGATCCGGACCCTCAGACCGGCGCGGTGAATGTGCCGATCTATGCGAGTTCGACGTTCGCCCAGGACGGCGTGGGCGGGATGCGCGGCGGATACGAATACGCGCGCACCGGGAATCCGACCCGCACCGCGCTGGAGGCCAATCTGGCCGCCATCGAATCCGGTACGTACGGCCGCGCTTTCGCCTCGGGCATGGCGGCCACGGACTGTGCGCTGCGCTCGAATCTGCGTCCGGGCGATCATCTGGTGATTCCGAACGATGCGTACGGCGGCACGTTCCGGCTCATCGACAAGGTCTTCACGCAGTGGGGGATCGAGTACTCGGTGGCGCCGGTATCGGATCCGGATGCGGTGGCGGCGGCCATGCGGCCGAACACCAAGCTGGTGTGGATCGAGACCCCGACCAACCCGCTGCTGAACATCGGCGATATCGCCGCGCTCGCCGCGGTCGCGCACAATGGCGGCGCGAAGCTGGTGGTGGACAACACCTTCGCCTCCCCGTACCTGCAGCAGCCGCTGCTGCTCGGCGCCGACATCGTGCTGCACTCGACCACCAAATACCTGGGTGGGCATTCGGATGTGGTCGGCGGCGCGCTCATCACGAACGATCAGGAACTGGACACGAAGTTCGCGTTCCTGCAGAACGGCGCCGGCGCGGTACCGGGCCCGACCGACGCGTTCCTCACCATGCGCGGCATCAAGACCCTCGCACTGCGCATGGATCGGCATTGCGACAATGCCGAGACCCTGGCCGAGTTCCTCTCGAATCACCCGAAGATCGCGCAGGTCATCTACCCCGGCCTGCCCGAACACCCGGGCCACACCGTCGCGCAGAAGCAGATGCGCCGCTTCGGCGGCATGATCTCGGTGCGCGTGCACGGTGGCAAGCAGGCGGCGCTGGACTTCTGCGCCAAGACGAAGATCTTCACCCTGGCCGAATCCCTGGGCGGCGTCGAATCCCTCATCGAGCACCCGGGCGCCATGACCCACGCCTCGACCGCGGGTTCCGCCCTCGAGGTCCCCGACAACCTGGTTCGCCTGTCGGTCGGTATCGAGGACATCAGCGACCTCCTCGCCGACGTGGAGCGGGCCCTGGCCTAGCACCAGCCGATGAAAAACAAAGCGCCGCACCGGAAACGGTGCGGCGCTTTGTTCTTGTTCGGTACGCGACAACTGATTTCGCAAGATCCGGGTAACTCACCGGGTACCACTGAAATCGGTGTCGTTCGCGGCCGCCGGCACGCGTGCCCAACGGGCTACGGCTCTGAGCCGGGCGCTGAAGTCGCGGAGAGGCGGGGGAGCCTAGCTCTGGTACGGCTCGGCGGAGACCAGTGTCACCTTCATGGATTTGCCGTTGGGCAAGGTGTATTCGCGGGTATCGCCGACCTTGGCGTCGAGGAGTGCGCCGCCCAGCGGGGAGTTGGGCGAGTAGGTCTCGATCTTGCCGTTGCCCAGGCCCTCTTCGCGGGTGGCGATGAGGAAGGTTTCGGTATCGGTTTCGTCGCCGTCGTAATAGACCTTGACGACGGAACCCGGCAGTGCGATGCCGGACTTGGTCGGCGCGACGCCCACCTTGGCGTTGTTCAGCAGTTCCTGCAGCGAGCGGATACGCGCTTCCTGCTGGCCCTGCTCGTCACGCGCGGCGTGGTAGCCGCCGTTCTCCTTGAGGTCGCCCTCTTCGCGTCGTTCGTTGATTTCGGCCGCGATGACCGGACGGTTGGCGATGAGCGCGTCGAGTTCGCTCTTGAGCCTCTCGTGCGACTCCGGTGTCAGCCAGGTCACGTTCTCAGTCATCTCGATCACTCCCTAGTAGTTGTCCCCGGCAGGCCGGGATTCCCTCTTGCCCGTCACCGGTCCCACCCGGAAATGGGCACAGCAACAGTGGACGGCTAGAGCGATCCTGGGGAAGCTTCCGACAGGCCGGGCCGTCAATGCAGCAAACACGGCTCCGAACTCCGGAACCGTGTATCGCGCCATTTTAGCACGATTTGCAAAGGTGCTGGTAGAAGCATCAAAGCGGGTTGCGGAACGGACTTTTCACTCGGCGCGCAAGTAGGCGGGAACCTTATCGCTACAGCCGTAGACATTGCCCGCGCCGGCCCGTGCCGTGGTGCGCAGTGTGGTGTTGATGCGGACCGTGCCGCTGGTGGATGCCGGGACCAGCACTTCGCGCCGGCCGACCTCGTCGGTGTCGCCACTCATGGCGCGTACCCAGCAGACTACGGGCTTACCGGGATCCTTGCGGGTCACCTTGAAGTCGACGCTCATGGTGTGGTCGTCGATGATGTCGTAGCCGACGCGGTCGGGTTCGATGTCCTGTGGTCCGAAGTTCTTGTAGCCCACATAGGCGACTCCGAGGCCCGCGAGGATCACGACCAGGCCCAGCGCGTACGGCAGCCAGCGGCGGTTGCGTCGCGGCGCGATACCGTACCGGTCGGCCGGTCTTTCGCTCATGGCGGACGCTCCCGGGGGGTAGGTCGGAACAAACATCGAACGGATGGAACTATAGGGAATGCAGATCTGACGCCATCCCCTGGCTGTCACTTCAAACAAGCGCGGCAAACGGCATGAGGTGAACACTGTGATCGGTGAGGTGACTGAGAAGTGAGTGGTCTTCGCCTCATGGCGGTACACGCCCACCCGGACGACGAATCCAGCAAGGGTGCGGCGACCGCCGCGCGCTATGCCGCGGAAGGCAACGACGTCCTGGTCGTCACCCTGACCGGTGGCGAACGCGGCGACATCCTGAATCCCGCCATGGACACCCCGGGCATCAAGGACCGCATCTCCGAGGTGCGCCGCGAGGAGATGGCCGCGGCCGCCGAGGCGCTCGGCGTGCAGCAGACCTGGCTCGGCTACGTGGATTCCGGCCTGCCCGAAGGCGATCCGCTGCCGCCGCTGCCGGAAGGCTCCTTCGCGCTGGTCCCGCTCGAGGAGGCCACCGAGCGGCTGGTGCGCGTGGTGCGCGAATTCCGGCCACACGTCATGACCACCTATGACGAGCAGGGCGGCTACCCGCACCCGGATCACATCATGTGCCACAAGGTTTCGGTGGCCGCCTTCGAAGCGGCCGGTGACCCGGACAAGTTCCCCGACGCGGGTGCACCGTGGACGCCGCTGAAGCTGTACTACAACCACGGTTTCAGCCTCACCCGGCTCGAGGTCTTCGCCGACGAGTACGAGCGCATCGGCGAACCGTTCCCCATGCAGGACTGGATGGACCGCATGCGCCGCTACGCCACCGAGCGTGGCGACATCATGGGCCGCGTCACCACCCAGGTCGAATGCGCCAAGTACTTCCCGCAGCGGGACGACGCGCTGCGCGCGCACGCCACCCAGATCGACCCCAACGGGGCCTTCTTCGCCATTCCGACGGAGATGCAGCAGCGACTGTGGCCCACCGAGGAATTCGAACTGGTCAAGACCCGGGTCCGGACCGCCATCCCGGAAACGGACCTGTTCGCGGGCATCGACGACGCCGATACCCCGGACTTTGCCGTCATTCCGGGCTATGCAAGTGCCGACACCGAGGACGCCGACCGATGATCATCAGTCTCTTAGCCGACAGCAATTCGCCCACCGGACCCGAATTCGGTAAGGCCTCACCCCTGGGCCTGGTCATCATCCTGGTCCTGCTGGCCGGCACCGTGCTGCTCATCCGCAATATGAACAAGCACATCAAGGGCCTGCCCGCCACCTTCTCCCCGGAGAATCCGGAACCGGACCAGGAGGCGGACGAGGGGACCGAACACGGCATCACCAAGCGCGAGGAAGATGCCCCGAAGGCCGAGAACTCCGGCTCCGCTTAGCTGCGCTGCTCGTGCGACCCCCGGATCCGAAAGGTCCGGGGGTCGTTCGCATTCCGGGGAACATTCCCAGGCATGTATCGGTTGGTGCGGACAGGCCGGCGAACGCCCCGGCGCGAGGGAGGAACGAAATGCCGAGTCCGGAAATGCGCGAGGTGATCGAGGGGCTGCTGCGCCGGAGCGCCGCCCGCCCTGCCACACCCGTGCCGCTGGCGGTGATGCGCGCGAACTTCCTGCCCGCCGACAAGGAGTACGAGATCCCGGAAGACGTTCGGGTGAGCGAGGTTTCGGCCGGGGGAGTACCGGCCTACTGGGTCGATGCGCCCGACGTGAAGTCCGACCGGGTCCTCGTGTACGTCCACGGCGGCGGGTTCTCGCTGGGTTCCCTGCACAGTCACGGCGAGCTCGTCGCCCGTCTGGGCCGCGCCGCCGGGGTGCGGGTGCTGTTCCCGGAATACCGTCTCGTACCGGAACATCCGTTCCCGGCCCCGCTCGACGATGTGCGCGCGGTCTGGCGCTGGCTGCGTGAGGATCAGGGCGTGCCCGCGAATTCGATTGTGCTGGCGGGTGATTCGGCGGGCGGCAATCTGATCACCGCGCTGACGGTCGCGCTGCGCGACGCGGGCGAGGAGCTCCCCGCCGCCACCGTGCTGCTGTCCCCGGCGCTCGATATGACCGTCTCCGGCGCTTCCGTCACCGAACGCGAAGACGAGGACCCCATTTTCACGGCTGCCGCATTGCGCGCTGCCTGGGGCGCCTACATGGCGGGCGGCGACCCCCGGAATCCGCTCGCCTCGCCCCTGTTCGCCGACCTGACCGGCCTGCCGCCCGTGCTGATCCAGGTCGGTACCGCCGAGACGCTGCTCAGCGACTCGGAGCGCTTCGCCGAGGCGGCCCGTGCGGCGGGCGTGGACGTGACCCTCCGCGTCGGTGAGGGTCTCCCGCACGTCTACCCCATCATGCGCGACACCCCCGAGGCCGCTGAATCCACCAGGGACATAGCCGAATTCGTGCAGCGCCGGCTGAACTGACCCGGCCGGGACGTGATTCAGAGGATGTCCCGGCCGCCCACCGTCGCATCGGGCACGCTCTCCCTGAGGTCCCAATGCTCGGCGATCAACCCGTGCTCGATGCGGAACACATCGATCACGGCGATCCCGCGATCATCGGGTCCGGTGGTGAAGAGGCTGTGCGCGAAGACCAGATCGCCCTGGGCGGCCATCCGCCGGATCAGGAAGCGGGCCAGCGGGAAACGTTGCCGCAGGCCGTCGATGAGCTGGATCAGCGGCTCGCGGCCGTCGGGCAGGCACGGATTGTGCTGGATCAGATCGGCGGCCACATAGCGATCGGCGAGATCGGTGCGGCCCTGATTCCACACCTGGTCCAGGAAGTCGGTCACCAGTTCCGACAGGGCGGGTGCGGCCGCTGCTGAGCATTCGGTTGTGCCGGTCATGCGCGCACTGTGCCCGGTCGCGCTGGCACCGGACTGTCAGCCGATGCCAGCCCGATCATCGAGAATCGGTACACGCTGCTGTCCGGTTCCGTCGTTGCTCCCGGCCGCGGCGCCTGTGACGCTGTAATCGAGTACGGACGCACGATTTTCCGGGAAGGAAGCACCTGTGACTGCTACGGGCGGAGACAGTGCGGTGGCCTTGGTCACCGGCGGCAATCGCGGCATCGGCCGGGAGGTCTGCGCGCAACTGGTTCGGCTCGGCCACACCGTGCTGCTGACCGCACGCTCGGCCGACGCCGCACGCGAGGCCGCGGACGCGGTGGCGGCGACGCCGCTGCCCTTGGATGTCACCGGTAACGAAAGCATCGCCGCGGCAGCGAAATTCGTCGAAGAGCGGTACGGCCGCCTCGATGTACTGGTCAACAATGCCGCGATCACCTACGACACCTGGCAGCGGGCGTCCACGGCGGACCTCGATGTCGTGCGGACGGCGGCGGAGACGAACCTGTACGGCCCGTGGCGAATGGTGCAGCGTTTTCTGCCGCTGCTGCGGCACAGCGACCATCCGCGAATCGTGAACGTCTCCAGCGAGATCGCCTCGCTGGCCTCCATGGGCGCCGGCACACCCGCCTACACCAGCACGAAGGTGGCGCTGAATGCCCTGACCCGCATGCTCGCCGCCGAACTGCGCGCGGACCGGATACTCGTCAATGCCGTCTGCCCGGGCTGGGTCGCCACCGATATGGGCGGTCCCGGCGGCCGCCCGGTCGCGGAGGGCGCCGCGAGCGTCGTCTGGGCGGCCACCCTGCCCGACTCCGGCCCGTCCGGCGGCTTCTTCCGGGATGGCCGCCCCATTCCCTGGTAGCTCGAATCCGAAATCAACTGTGCGGAAGGGTTTTTCACCATGTCTTATCTCGTGATCGGCGGCACCGGCCGGACCGGTCGTCAGGTCGTGGACCAGCTGCGTGCACAGGGGCACGCGGTCGTCATCGGCACGCGCCGCCCACGCGGTGACGATGCTGTCGCGGTCGATCTGGCCCAGCCGCTGCCCGTCGGCGTGCTTGATGACATTGCGGGCGTGGTGGTTTCGGTCGAACCACCGGTCGACGCGGCCGGGGCGGATGCGGTGATGAACCGGGGCATCGCCCGGCTGGCGGGCCTCGCGGGCGCGCGGCAGATCCAGTTGGTGCTGCTCTCGCAGATCTACATCACCCGCGCGGAACAGCATCCCGAGCTGGCCGGGATCATTCGTGCCCGCGCCGCCGGGGAACAGGCCGTGCGGGACAGTGGCGCGCCGTACACCATCGTGCGGCCCGCCTGGCTCACCGATGCGCCTGCGACCGGCCACCGGCTCGAGCAGGGTGACCGCGGCGACGGCAAGGTCAGCCGTGAAACCGTGGCGCGGGCGGCCGTCGCCGCACTGCTGCACCCGGCGGCTCGCGGTAAGACCTTCGAGCTCTACGACGATGCGAATGCGCAGGATTGGGCAACCGGTTTCGCTGAGCTGCTCCTGGATCGGTAAGCCGTCCCGGTCATTTCACCGGCGACGCCCGCTGTCGTGAACGAACCGGTGCTCGTGTGCCCGAGCACAGTTGTGCACTCAAAGTGATCTGGGCTACTGTCTGGGCCAGCATGGGTACGCGAGTGTTTTCAACCGGGGAGTAGGCAATGTCGCTGCGCAGGATCGGCCGGGCGCTACGGCGCTCAACGGTGCTGGGAGTCACCGTCGCCATGGGATTGCTACCGGTGATTCCGGTGGCCTCGGCGGAATCACCGATCGATGGCGGCGACGTGGGCCGGTCCTGGACTGCCACCGAAGACGCCGCTCCGCAGTACCCGGGCGTGCACATCGACTGGGACGTGCCCATCACCATGAGTGACGGCACCGTGCTGAAGGCCAATGTGTACCGGCCCATGGACGCGGCCGGTCATATCGTGGACACCCCGACACCGACCATCGTCAATATGACGCCGTACACGAAACTCGTGTCCAACATCGCGGATTCGGCGCTGTCGCTACCGGTGCTGCCGGATGTGCTGAGCGACTTCCTGCGCGGCTTCGACCTTTCCGGCGTCGGGATGAGCGGGCTCAGCGACCTGCTGAAGGCCCTGCCGGGCGGCGCGGCCCGCCTCTTCACCGCCGACCGCAAGCTCATCCAGAGCGGTTACACGCAGATCGTGGTGGACGTGCGCGGCACCGGCTTCTCCGAGGGCGTCTGGCAGGTCTTCCAGGAGCGTGAACAGCAGGACACCGTGGAGGTGATCGACTGGGCGAGTAAACAGTCCTGGTCGAACGGCAAGATCGGCATGAGCGGCATCTCGTATTCGGCCATCAACCAATTGCAGGCCGCCGAGCATCACCCCGACGCACTGAAGGCCATCTTCCCCGTGGAACCCGGCAGCGATCTGCTGCGTGATGTGCTCGCCACCGGTGGCGCACTGGGATTCGGCTTCATTCCGCCGTGGCTGCTCGCGGTGAACATCACCAAAATGGCGCCCGATCTCGTCTCGATCTTCGGCGGCAATTTCGATTGGAAATGGCTCGCGGATCGGTTGCAGAGTCCATTGACGTTCTTCGATTACGTCATCGAGGCGCTCACCATCAACAGCATCCCGGAGATCCCGGACAACCTGAAAACCCTGCTGGAGACCGACAGTCCACTGCGCACCGCGTGGCTCGGGCATCCGGATCGGATTCGGGTGCCCACCTTCATCACCGGCGGCTGGCACGACATCTTCACCTACTCCGAACCGCGCGTCTACGACGCGATCCCCTTGCCGCCCGGGCAGAAACAGCTCGTCATGGGCGACACCTACCACGGTGACCCGGGCAGCGGCTTCGGTTCGCCCGGCGCCCCGCCGCGACTCGATGTGCTGCAGCGCGCCTGGTTCGACAAGTGGCTCAAGGGCATCGACAACGGCATCGACGGCTACGGCCCGGTGACCCTGTGGCAGCAGGGCGGTGGCTGGACCAGCACCGGCCGATTCCCGCGCGCCGAGGTCGATTACCGCCGCATGTACCTCTCGTCCGTGCCCAGCGGCACCACCGCGTTCAGCGTTCACGACGGCAGCCTCACCGCCACGCCCAGCGACAATGCGCAGCTGACGGTCGCACCCGGCGTGATGAGCCTGTGCTCCCGGGACACCGCCCAGATCACCGCGGGCGTGACCGCGCTGTTCGACTTCTGCGCCAAGGACGCCCGGCCGATGGAGCTCAACGGCCTGACCTTCACCAGCGCCCCGGTCGGCGCGCCGACCACCATCTCCGGGCCGGTGAACCTGCACCTGAACACCGTCCTCGATGCCACCGACGGTTACTGGACCGCCACTCTCAACGATGTCGGGCCGGACGGGACGTCCACCGTCCTCACCTCCGGCCAGCTGACCGCCTCACTGCGGAAAGTGGACGAGGACAAGGCGACTCGCTCGGCCAGCGGCGACTACACCGACCCGTACCCGTACCTGACGCTCACCGACCGCGAACCGCTCGTGCCGGGGCAGCCCACCCAGCTGGATCTGGGCCTCATGGCCACCGACGCGGTCCTGCAGCCGGGACATCGGCTCCGCGTCGACGTCTTCGCGAGCAACTTCCCGCGCGGATTGCCGCTGCGGCCGCTGCTCAACGAAAGTGGTCTGCGGCCACAGCACATTCAGCTCGACCCCGGCGCACCCAGCTGGATCAATGTGCCGGTGGGAGGACAACCGGGCTGGTGACACTGGCGTTCATCCGGCGATGCCGTTCGGCGATGATCAGGTAGAGGACGAATCCGAATGCGGCGCTGGTGAACAGGCTGCTGACGAAGAAGAGCCACGGCTTGGGCAGCCCCTTGCGGTAACCGCCGGTGATCGACATGACCGGCAGGATCAGCACATTGAGGATGGTGTAGTCCTGGGCGGCGGAATCGGCCGCCCAGTTCGGGAACATCAGGTAGATGTACTGCGCCCAGCTGGCGCCTTCCCCCCACAGCGGATTGAGCCCGTCGTGGTGGTACTCGAGTACGAACCGCACGTTGAAATACCAGCCCAGGATCACCGACGCGAGGCCGATCACCCAGTAGGCGAGTTCCAGTGCGCCGATGCGTTTCCCGTCGGGATAAGCGCCGAGCAAACCGCGGTTCTCGGCGAGAATCCAGAGGGTCACCGCGAGGCCGAGTACGGCGTGGACGATGAGGCTGATGAGGTACATGGCCGGTCCTGTACGGAGAAGGTGCGCATTCGCCTGACATCCCGAGTGTGACGTGCGACTCTTCGCTCATGGCCGAGTATGACGCGATAATAATCGGGGCCGGGCACAATGGGCTTGCGGCCGCAATGGTGTTGCAGCGCGCCGGTTTACGGACGCTATGCCTGGAAGCGAACCATTATTCGGGCGGAATGGCGTCCACCGTCGAGCTCATCGACGGCTATCGATTCGAAATCGCCGGCTCCGAACAATTCCCCACCTCGCGGCAACTCGGCGACGAACTGGAATTGGACGCGGTCCCCGCCATCCCCCTCGAGGTCATGTCGGTCTCGATGCTCGGCAAGGGCGATCCGCCGTTCATCTACTACACCGACCCGATGAAACTGATGGACCACGTCACCACGGTCCACGGCATGGACGTCCTCACCGGCATGGCCGGACTGATGACCTGGGCACAAGCCCCCGCCCGCGCCCTCGGCCGCTTCGAGGTGCGCCGGCCGGCCCGCACCTACGACGAGATGTTCGCCTGCGCCACCACCGAATTCGAGCGCGCCGCCATCTCCGACATGCTCTTCGGCTCCCTGTCCGACGTGCTCGACCGCTACGTCCCCGACAACGAGAAAACCGGCGCCCTCCGCGGAATGATGTCCTTCCTCGCCCTCAACACCACCTACCGCGGCCCCGAAACCCCGGGCAGCGCCATGGCTCTCGCCTTCGGACTGGCCATGCCCGAGGGCGACGGCACCCTGATGCGGAAGATCCGCGGCGGCATCGGAGCACTCACCACCCACCTCCGCGAGCGGTTCGAAGCCGCCGGCGGCGAAGTGCGGCTACGAACAAAGGTCACGCACATCGACACCGAGGACGGTCGCGTCACCGGCGTGACCACCGAGCACGGCGACACCCTCACCGCGCCGATCGTGGTGTCCTGCATCGCACCGGATCTCACCGTCGGTGAACTACTGGACCAGGCCACCGTCCCCGGCGACCTCCGATCCCGCTTCGCCCGCACCGACCACCGCGGCAGCTACCTGCAGATGCATTTCGCCCTCGACGGCCTCCCCGAATTCGCCGAACCCTACGGCGTACTGAACGACCCCGTCATGCAATCGGCGATAGGCCTCTTCAGCACCCCCGAACAACTCCAACGCCAATGGGAGGACTCCCGCCGCGGCATCGTCCCCGCGGAACCCGCGGTAGTCCTGCAACTCACCTCGGTCAACGACCCCGACGTGGCCCCACCCGGCAAACACGCCGCCTCCGCCTTCGCCCTCTGGTTCCCCATCGAAGGCGACCCCGCCGACTACGGCCGCCTGAAATCCGAAATGGCCCAACGGGTAATCGACCGCATCTCCACCATCGCCCCCGACTTCCGCCGCGTTGTCTCCCGCCACATCACCTTCACCCCCCGTCACATGCACAGCATGTTCGGCGCCCCCGGCGGCGACTACTGCCACGGCCTCGTCCACCCCGAGTACATGGGCCCGAACCGCCCCGGCCCCACCGGTTTCCGCGACCACCCCCTCCCACTCACCGGCCTCTACCTGGGCAGCGCCGGCTGCCACGGCGGCCCGGCAGTCTCCT
Organism: Nocardia sp. NPDC088792; assembly: GCF_044750615.1. Lineage (NCBI taxonomy): Bacteria > Bacillati > Actinomycetota > Actinomycetes > Mycobacteriales > Nocardiaceae > Nocardia > Nocardia sp. NPDC088792. The sequence continues at coordinate 1,151,180 of NZ_JBIVKC010000002.1, read as the reverse complement.
TCATCCCCGGCTACAACGCCGCCCACCAAGCCCTCGACGACACGACCGCACCCTGAAGTCGCTAGCCGCTCACACTGTCTCGCCGCTTGCCCAGCCCGTCGACGGCGGCCCGGACGAGTCCCTCGACGCTCGATTCGAGAAGTTCGGTGTGGCCGGATATCAAGCGGTAGACGAGAGGACCGAAGAAGAGGTCGATCATGTCGTCCACATCGACGGATTCGTCTGCTTCGCCACGGAGGACGGCGCGACGCCAGATGGCGGAGAAGGTATTCCGGCGCTCGTCGAGGAAGTATTTGTTGAAATAGGCGGAGGCGACGGGATCCTGCACGCAGGAGGCGAGCAACTGGGCGAATACCGTGCCGAGGTCGCTGCGGTAGAAGCGGACGATGCTCTTCAGATAGATCGTCAGGTCCTGGGTGAAGTCGCCGGTGTCGGGAATGGGCAGCGCGTCGATCATCATGAGGCCGAACGAATTCGCGATGACGGCGGTGCGTGAAGGCCAGTGGTTGTAGAGCGTCACCTTGCTCATGCCCGCGCGGGCGGCGATGGCATCGATCGTGGCGGCGCCGTAACCGCCCTCGGTGAGGAGTTCCTGGGTAGCGACGATCGCCTGCTGGTGCAGGCGCGCACTGCGGGGGCTGTCCGGTGGCCGGTGCTCGGCGGCAGCCGCTGAAACCTTCCGTGCCATCGGTGGCCTCCCATTCGATACCTGTCGGTTCATCCGCGGCCCCGACGATAGCGAACCGAGTGTTCAGTTCAGCGGCTGCCAGGCCGGACCGGTGTCGTCGTGTCGGACCCGGCCGAACACCACATCGGCGAAATGGACGCCGAATCCGATCGTATTCGGCTGCGCCAGTTCGGCGCCGAGGCCGCGGCGGTGCTCGGCCGACCCGGCGGGGTCGTAATCGACGGCCGCGGACCATTCGGGATGGCCGACCTGGACCGGTGAGTGCATGGCGTCGCCGAAGGCGATCAGCCGTCGCTCGGCGCCGGTGACGACGTACTCGGTATGGCCCACGGTGTGGCCGGCGCTGATGCGGGCCCGGACGCCGGGAAAGATCTCCTGGCCATCGGTCACCGTGCGGACGCGTGGCGCGAGTGCGGCCACGATACCGGCCCCGATGCCCGCGGCCGGTAGCAGGTCCTGTCGTGCCCATTCCGGTTCGGCCACAAGGTATTCGGCCCGGTCGAACGCCGGGCGATCCCGGCCGGGAACCGGATGCCAGGCCCAGCCCACATGATCGGGATGCAGGTGGGTGAAGGCCACCGCCTCGATCTGCTCCGGCCCGCGGCCCAGCTCTGCCAGGCTGTCCAGCAGCGCGCCGCCATAGATCCGGCCGCGCGGAGTGCCCGGATCCGGCGGCAGCGAATCGGGTCCGAACCCGGCATCGATCAGCAGCGCGCGGTCACCGCACTCCACCAGCAGGCCGCCGATACCCGCCACCAGATAGCCGGCGGAATCCAGGTATTCCGGCCGGGCCGCCCAGAACTCGTCGGTGCTGTCGGGAAGCCAGCCGCGCGGCGGCAACTGCAGCGCCCCGTCCGGCACGAAAGACACTCGGATGCCGCCCAATCCGACCGAACGGAGACCCGACGGCCGCCGCCACCGCTCGGCCGCGCCGACCACGGAGTTCACGAGGCCGACAGCCGTTCGAACTGCTCCTCGGACAGGACCAGATCTGCTGCCGTGATGTTATCCCGGAGATGGGGGAGCGAGGTCGTGCCGGGGATGGGCAGGATGGCCGGGGATCTGTGCAGCAGCCACGCCAGCGCTATCCGGGTCGGGGTGGCGCCGAGTTCGGCGGCGACGGTGGCGACGGGGCTACCGGCGGTCGTGTCGACCATGGCCACGGGGTAGAACGGAATGAAGGTGATCCCGTGCGCCGCAGCATAATCCAGCACCGCTTCATGGTCGCGGACAGCGAGACTGTACTGGTTCTGCACGCTGGTGATGGGCGCGATCCCGGCGGCCTCGCGCAACTGCTCGACCGTGGCCTCGGACAGGCCGATATGGCGGACCTTGCCCTCGTCCAGGAGCCGGCGCAGCGCACCGATCTGATCCGCCAGCGGCACCTGCGGATCGATCCGGTGCAACTGCAGCAGATCGATATGATCGAGTCGCAGCCGGCGCAGGCTCAATTCGGCCTGCTGACGCAGGTAAGCGGGATGCCCCACCGGTGTCCACTCCGCCGGAGACGGGCGGGTCACGCCGACCTTGGTGGCGATCACCAGACCCTCGCGATACGGGTGCAGCGCCTCGGCGATCAACTGCTCGCTGTCGCCCAGGGCGTAGGCATCGGACGTGTCGATGAAATTCACGCCGAGTTCGACCGCGCCGCGCAGCACCGCGATGGCCGCGTCCCGGTCCGCCGGACCGTGCCAGACCGTCGGGTCCGCCAGGCGCATGGTTCCGTAGCCGATCCGATTCACGCGCAGATCGCCACCCAGGGTAATTGTCGAAGTCATCACGAATCCTTTTCCGCCGCAGTGTGAATGGTGATGGACTTGAGCTGGGAGTACGCGTTCAAGGTCTCGCGGCAATACTCCCGGCCCAGGCCGCTGTCCTTGAACCCGCCGAACGGGGTTCCGCCGTGCAGATTCGCGTAATGGTTGATCCACACCGAACCGGCTTCCAGCCGATCGGCGGTCTCCAGCGCAGAGTTGAGATTCGAGGTGTAGATGCCGGAGGCGAGCCCGTATCTCGTACCGTTGGCCTCGGCGATCATCGTCTCGTAGTCGTTCCACCTGATGACGGTGAGCACCGGCCCGAAAATCTCCTCCTGCGCGATCCGCATCGTGGCGGTCGCCTCGAAAATCGTTGGCTCGATGAAATATCCGGTGGGACAGCCGTCCACCGCCAGTCGTTTGCCGCCGTGCAGCAATCGGGCGCCCTCCGCGCGGCCGGTCTCGATATAGGCGAGCACGCGCTCGCCCTGTCGCGCCGAGATCATGCAGCTGACATCGGTGTCCTCGTCGAGAGGTGCGCCGACGACCAGTCCCGCGAAATGCTCGACCAGCCTGCGGACGAATTCGTCGTAGATGTCTTCGTGCACAAACAATCTGGTGCCCGCCAGACACGATTGACCGTTGCACACCACCACCGCCGCCGTCGCGTCCGCGACCACCGCGTCGAGGTCGTCGATATCGGGAAAGACGATGTTCGGGCTCTTGCCACCCAATTCCAGCGTCGCCGGAATCAGCCGCTGCGCCGCGGCCTCGGCAATGAGGCGACCGACTTCGGTGCTACCGGTGAACGCCAGCTTCCGCACGCCCGGATGGCCACTGATCGCGGTCCCCACTTCGGTACCGGTACCGGGCACCACATTCACCACACCCGGCGGTAGTACGGCCGACAGATGCTTGCAGATCTCCAGCGTGGCCAGCGAGGCATTCACATCCGGCTTCAGCACGACGGTGTTTCCGGCAGCGAGCGCCGGCGCCAGCTTGAACGCCAGCATCACGACCGGATCGTTCCACGGAATGATCTGACCGCACACGCCGAGCGGCACCCGCTTGGCAATGCTGTACCCACCGGGGATCGGACGCCCGAAGTCCTCGTGCGCCAGCACGATCGACGCGAAGTACCGGAATTGCTCGACCGCCATCCGATAGTCCTCGCGCATCTCCCGGATATGGCGGCCCACATCGCGGCTGTCTATCCGCGCCAGGCGTTCCGCGTCGGCTTCGATGAGGTCCGCGAGCCGGTGCAGCGCCCGGGATCTCTCCTCGGGCAGCGTCCGCCCCCATGATTCGAATGCCGCTGCGGCCGCCGACACCGCCCGATCGACATCGGCGGCATCGCAACTGGCCACGTCGGCGAGATGCTCGCCGGTAGCCGGGTCCGACGCAGCCGCACGATTCCGGGCATCGGTATCGAACTTGCCATCGATAAACGCCCCGTAGAAGGGGTCGAGCTCCAGGTCGATCACACTCATCGCACGCCCTCCAAGTCTCCAAGTGGCTACCATCGGTGAGGCTAACTGAACTGATAGTACAGTTCACTTTGATGGATTGCCAAGGATTAACTCGAGGGCGTAGCTGGAGCCGGCGATTACCAGGCGATGAGGCCGAGGCGGTCGGTGAAGGTGCCGGTCGGGCCGTCGGAGCCGAGGGTGGCGAGGCGAATGATCGAGTCGGTGCCCTCGGTGACGGTCAGCCGGCCCATATGGTTGTTCATATCGGTCGCGGCGAAGGTGTGGTTGACGACCTCGCCCGGGGTGGCGGCATTGAACTTGATGTTCGGGAGGGCCTGCGCGTAGCGGAGAGTCAACATGTTCAGGGCCGCCTTCGACGAGCTGTACGCCAGCTCATGCATTTTCGAGACGGGCTGACCGGGATCGGTGACGACAGCGAAAGATCCGCCGGCGCTGGAGACCATCACCACGCGCGGATTGTCTGCCACCTGCAGCAGGGGGAGGAAGGCATGGGTGACCCGGATCGGGCCGTACACATTGGTGTCGTAGACGGAATGCACGTCCTCGGCCGTCGCGTTCGCGGGCGGCACCGCCGTGCCGGGTGCGCCCGCATTGTTGATCAGGACGTCGAGCCGGTCGGTGTGGTCCCGGACCAGTCGCACCGCGGCGGCCACCGACTCGTCGGAGGTCACATCCAAGGAGACCGGGACCACCTTCACCCCGTCGGCGGCCAGCTCGGCCGCGGCCGCCTGTCCGCGAGCGTCATCCCGCGCACCGAGGAAAACCGTCCACCCTTGCGCTCCGAGTCGCCGGGCCGTTTCGCGCCCGAGGCCCTTGTTCGCGCCGGTGATCAACACTGTGGTCTGTTCCGTGATCGTCATGGCCACAAGACGCCGGCCACCACGCGCCCGTGACAGGGTGTGAGCGCCCTCACGAAGAGGGCGCGGTACTACTCTTCGTCTTCGCTCGAGGCGTCCAGGCCGAGCATGCGGAGCAAGTAGGCGCAATCCTCGACATCCAGGGCGTGACTCGCGACGGTGAGGGCGGCCATGGCGTTCTGCTTTTCGCAGGCGGCCTTTTCCGCCGCGCGTGCCGCGCTGAATTCACTCTGCTCGTGACGGAGGGTGGTCTGTCGTGCAGAGGTCATAGGAACACTTCCCGCCGGTGGGCCGGATTACCGAATCCGAATGACTCGGGCCGACTTTCTACTACCGCTCACACTACGGTGTGCACTTCGTTTTCCGAACGGCTACCCGAAACGAATCACGAAACAGTTTCGGCTGTCGGAATCCATATCGAAGATGCCGTTTCCGCCGCTGATGAAACCGCTGGTCACGGGCCTGGAGTCCGGTACACGCAGGGCGGATCGGAAAGCCGGCGCGGCCGTCCCGGGATTGCTATGCGGTTGCCGGGCCGCGATCGGCGGCCGATCAGGTGCCGCGCAGGGCGCTCGTCGTCTTACCGGTTCGCTCGCGCAGGAGCAGTCGCAGCGTGTGGGGATGCTCGTAACCTACTTGCCGCGCAATGACTTCCAGCGACATGTCGGTCGTGCGCAGCAGGTGGGAAGCCCGCTCGACCCGCAACGCCTGCACGAAACGCACAGGCGAGGTTCCCAAGGTGCGCTGCAGCGCACGTTGCAATGTCCGTTCACTGACCCCGATGGACTGTGCGGCAAGGGGAATGGTGAACGGCTCGGCCAATCGTTCCCGGACCCAGCGCTCGAAAGCCGCGATCAGCGGGTCGCTCTGCGCCAAGGCGCTGGGGATGGCGTAGACGGCTTGCGAGGGCCGTTCGTCGATCACCAGATAGCGGGCCACCTCGTCGGCCAGCGCGGGACTGCTCGCCCGGACGACCGCCAGTGCCAGGTCGACATGCCCGAAAGCCGCACCCGCGGTGACGATTCCGTCGGAACTGACGACCATGCGGCCTTCATCCAGGTCGACCTCGGGGTATCTGGCGCGGAAGGCCGGCGCGAGCCACCAGGTCGTCGTCGCGCGCCGGCCGTCGAGGATCCCCGCCTCGGCCAGCAGGAAGGTCCCGGCGCACGCCGAGGCAATCGTGATGCCGCGCAGCCGAGTTCGGGCGATCAGCTCACGCACCGGAATCGACTCGTCCCGATCGAGGAAGTCGAGCACTTCCGCGGGGCCGCGGGCCGCCCGGGCGGGCACGATCAGCAGATCCACCGTCTCGGCCCGGGCGAGCGGCTCGGTGGGCACCAGATGTCCGGCTCCGGTCCGCGCCATGGCGCCGACACCGATCGTCCGGACATTCCAGGACGGAGACCCGGAGTTCTGCGCGCTCACCGCATTCGCATGGTCGAGCACATCCAGGATCGCCGCCAGCCCGGAGTCGAAAACACCGTCACACGCGAGGACCGCCACCTCCATGACGGTAACCATATCAAGAGTGTTGTTTCCGTCACCGGAAGATCGTCTGCCTGATCACACTCACCGGGCGCGCCGCGTCCGCGCCCGGTTAGTATTGCCACTCGCAGACAGCCAGCTCCCGGATTGCCGCTCATGATCGAAACTCCGACACCGGTCACCGCCGATGTCCTGCGCCAGCTCGCAGAGCTGCGCGAGACCCAACACGTACACGACACCTTCACCGAGTTGACCATCGCCGAGGCCGGTTCCCGGCAGATTCTCGATGCCGTGGCCCAGCTATCGGGCGTGGCGGTGGTACTGGAGGACACCGGGCACCGCATCGTCGACTACCGGCCCGGCCCCGACGACAGCGCGGTCTTCCTGCATCGCTGGCAGGTGCGATCCCGCGTGGTCGAACTCGCCGGGCGCACCAGCTGGGACGAGACCAACGGCTGGCTGCTCACCCGGCTCGGCCGGCGGGATCGCGGCTGGGGCCGGCTGGTGATCGCCTCGCCCGAACCGCCGAGCCCGCGCACGATCGCGGTGGCCGAACGGGCCGCGGCCGCCCTGGCCATGTATCGCATGCACGACCAGAACCGCAGCGGCATGATCCGGCGGGCCCATCAGGAGGCGCTGGTCGGAATCCTGGCCGATCCGGACGCACCCCGACTACCGCAGCACTGTGAGCTGCTCGGGCTGAGCGTGTTCGGCCGTAGCTTCGTAGGCGCCACCGTGCGCCCGGTACTCCCGCTCGATTCCCCCGGCGGACCCCCGGCGTCACTCACCGACGACGTGATCGCGGCCCTGGTCCGCGCCGCCGACGAGCTCGGGGTGACGACGCTGGTCGCGAATGTGAACGGCGATATCCGCGCGCTGCTGTCGCTGCCGGTCGACGCCGATCATCGCGCGGTGATCGACGAGCTCGCCGAGGCCATCGACAAGCGATACCCGATCCTGCTGGCCGCGGGCCGGCCGGTAGCGCGCCTGCAAATGGCCGACCGGACCCTCAAAGAGGCCCAGCACGTGGCCGAATCGGTCCCGCAGGACTCGCGCGAGCGGGTCGTGCACCGCGTCGAGGATGTGCACGTGCGCGGGTTGCTGACCATGCTCGGTGATGACGAGCGGTTGCGGCTGTTCGTGGATCGAGAACTGCGGCCGCTCAAGGAATATGACGAGCGCTACAAGGCCGGCCTGATCGGCACGTTGTGGGCGCTGCTGCGATTCCCGGGCAACAAGTCCGACGCCGCGGCCAGCCTGAACATGTCGCGGCCGGCGTTCTACGACCGGTTGAACCGGATCTCGAAACTGCTGGACGCGGACCTGGACGATCCGGATATCCGAGTTTCGCTGCACCTGGCGCTGATTGCCGACGAACTGTCGGCCGGAACGGATCGCTGAGCGATTCTCGCCCACCGGATCCCTTATCCCGGCCACGAACATCCTGAACATACGAAGACGGGCGGTCCTGCCGAAATCGGCAGGACCGCCCGTTTGTACTTCTCTTGCGGGATTTACTTCGGCGCGGCCGGGGCGGCCGGGTCGACGCAGTAAGCGCCCGGGCCGTAGCACGGCGAGGAGATGGTGCTGAAGTACTGGTACGCGGACCACAGCACCATCGGGCCACCGACCAGAATGGTGCCCAGCAGCGAACCGACGGAACCGACGAGGGCGATACCGGCGACACAGCCGATGACCGCGCCCGGCAGGGCAGCAAGCATCAGGGAGAGCGGAGCCGAGAGGCCGGCACCGACCAAACCGCCGCCGATGCAGCCGACGCTCGCACCGATCAGGGCGCCGACCACGGCGCCGGTCAGGCTGGAGATGGTGGCGCGGGAACCGAACGCCGACAGCTCCTGCTGGTCACGCGGAGTGAAGGACTCGGTGATGTCCTTCGGCTGGGCCTGGGCGACCGGGACCAGGCCCTGCAGGACCGAGGTGGAAACCGGCTGTGCGGACGGAACGCCGGCGGTGGGGTCCGTGTTCGGGGTCAGGGTTACCGAGTGGTCGGCAATCTGGGCCGCGATCGGGAACTGGGTGTTGTCCTTGCGGTAGGACAACGGAATGGAGTCCACCGCGTCGCCGTTGGCGTTGGAGATGACCAGGGTGTCACCGACCGTCTTGAACGTGCCGTTCGGCGCGTTCAAGGTCATGCTGTCGGTGCCCTTGTCGACGGTGTAGTCGACACCGTTGATCGAGACGGACTGTTCCGCCGGGACGTTGGAAAACGCGGTGGTGGGGACCGTCGCGATTCCCGGAGTCGCCGCCGGGGCATCGGCGGGATCGGCGTAAGCGGGCGCGGCGGCGATGCTGACAGCACCGACGACCAGTGCTGCGCACGCGGTGATCTTCCTCATCTAGAGCGACCTCATGCTTTCTTCTTTCGGATAGCTGCGTACGTAGGGCTCATGCGCAGCAGCGGGACTGATCCTGACCTGCCCGGATGGCTCTACATATAGACAAGCTGTCAGCGCTTTTCTCTCAGCATTTACAGGCTGTCGGCTCACCCCCGATACGCTGCACGTTTGCTCTTGTTGCGAAGATGAATACTGAGAAAATCGATGGAAAACAACCACGGCGCTTTGCTCGGCTTGCCTCTGCGTGGTAGGTTCTCCGGCTCGCTGCGACGGCCGATGTCAAGAAAAGGGTTCCATTCCGCCACACCGGAGTTCGTGCCCGCCGGGTGTGGAAGGCTGGACGACATGAACCGATTGGGCAGCGCCACTTCGCCTTATCTCCGTCAGCACGCCGGGAATCCGGTGGATTGGCGGGAGTGGGATGCCGAGGCGCTGGCGGAGGCGGCCGAGCGGGATGTCCCGATTCTGCTGTCCATCGGATACGCGAGTTGTCATTGGTGTCATGTCATGGCGCACGAATCGTTCGAGGACGAGAGCACCGCGGCGCTCATGAATGCGAACTACGTGTGTATCAAAGCGGATCGGGAGGAGCGGCCCGATCTGGACGCGGTCTATATGAATGCGACCGTGGCCATGACCGGCCAGGGCGGGTGGCCGATGACCTGCTTCCTCACGCCGGCGGGGGCGCCGTTCTATTGCGGGACCTATTACCCGAAGACGCCCCGGCACGGGATGCCGTCGTTCACGCAATTGTTGAGCGCTGTTTCCGACACTTGGCAGAACCGGCGGGAGGAAGTCGATACCGCTGCGACGCAGGTTTCGGAGGCGTTGCGGCAGCAGGCGGCCGGGTTGCCGGATGCGCAGGTGGAGATCGGTGCGGAGCTGCTCGATCACGCGGTGGGGGCGGTGCTGAAGGATATCGATTCGCAGTACGGCGGATTCGGCGGTGCACCCAAGTTTCCGCCGTCGGCCTTGCTGGAGGGATTGCTGCGGGGGTACGAGCGCACCGGCGATGACGGTGTACTGCAGGCGGTTTCCTTCACCGCGGAAGCAATGGCGCGGGGCGGGATCTACGACCAATTGCGGGGTGGGTTCGCGCGCTACTCGGTGGACGCCGCGTGGGTGGTGCCACATTTCGAGAAGATGCTTTATGACAATGCGCAATTGCTGCGGGTGTATTCGCATCTGGCGCGGCGCGGGCAGGACGCCCAGCGGGCCGCCGCGAGTGGGCCGGGGGAGGCGCTGGCGCACCGGATCACCCGGGAGACCGCGCAATTCCTGATCGATGACCTGGGCACCGAACAGGGCGGGTTCGCCTCCGCGCTGGACGCCGACACCCATCTGGAGCCGGGCGCTCCCGGAGTCGAGGGCGCGACCTACGTGTGGACGCCCGCGGAGCTCAACGGGATCCTCGGTGCGCACGACGGGGCGTGGGCGGCAGAGGTTTTCGGCGTCACCACGGCGGGCACCTTCGAGCACGGCACCTCGGTGCTGACCCGATACCGCGACCCGGACGACGCGAATCACGAACGGCTCGAACGGGTTCGGTCCGAACTGTCCGCGGCGCGCGAACTGCGCCCGCAGCCCGGCCGCGACGACAAGGTGGTGACCGCCTGGAACGGGATGGCCATCGTCGCGCTGGCGGAGGCCGGTGCGGCCCACCTGCGTCCGGACTGGACGGCGGCGGCCGTGCGGTGCGCCGAATTCCTGCTGGACGCGCACGTCGCCGACGGCCGGGTGTGCCGGGCCTCGCTCGGCGGGGTGGCGGGCGCCGCGCCGGGTGTGCTGGAGGATTACGGGTGGCTTGCACTGGGATTGCTGGCCTTGCACCAGTCCGCCTCGAACGAGCGTGATTGGCTCACACCCGCGCAGCAGATCCTGGACACGGCCATCGCGCGCTTCGCCGATCCGGAAGCGCCCGGCAGCTGGTTCGATACCGCCGACGACGCCGAAACCCTCGTCACCCGCCCCCGCGACCCCGTCGACGGTGCAACCCCCGCCGGCGCCTCCGTCCTGGCCGACGCCCTCCTCACCGCTGCCGCCCTGACCGCCACCGACCGGTCCCTCCGCTACCGCGACCTGTCCGATCGAACTCTCGAACGCGGCGCCATCCTGCTCGCCCGCGCCCCGCGTTCGGCAGGCCACTGGCTGGCCGTCGCGGAAGCCGCTCTGCGCGGCCCCATTCAGGTCGCCGTCGTCACCGGCAGCGGCGATGCGGCAGGCGATGGCGATTCGGTGGACGAGGACAACGCGGTGCGCGGAGCGGCCGGCCTCGTCGCAGCCGCCCGTGTGACCGCCCCGGGTGGTTCGGTGATCGTCTCCGGCGCAGTGGATTCCCAGCCGCTACTGGCGGATCGCCCACCGGTACAAGGCAAGTCGGCCGCCTACGTCTGCCGCGGATCGGTCTGCGACCTCCCCGTCACCGACGCCGCGGATGTCCGTACCGCACTGCTACCGCCCGGCCGGGGCTGACGACTGCAAAACCACCGCGGCGCAGGATCTTCGGCCGCCGGGATCGGCCTGCTCGCCGGGCTCGGATACCGGCCCGCATGCGCTCCGGCGGGCTGGTCACTGCCCGCCGGGTGTAGCGCGGTCCGTCTGCGGTTGTGCTTCGGCCGTGGTGTGGGCACGAGCCGATTCGGGGTGGAAGTAGTCGCCTGCCCGGAGCATTGCGGGGATCGCGATCCAGACCGCTACGAGGTGGGCGATGCGGAGCAGGACGATCAGCAGGCCCTCGGCCGTCCAGCCGGTGAAGAGGTGGGTGGGGTGGTCCGCCGTGGCGATGGCTCGGAGGGGTTCGGCTATCAGGGAGGCGGTGCCGACGATGCCGAGGCCGTAGACGAGAAGGTTTCGGGCACCGAGGTTTCCGCCCGCCATGCGCATGGCGATGAGTAGCACCAGGGTGTAGAGGGCGGCGCGGGCGAGCAGGCCGGAAGTGAGGGCGCCCATGTGGGTTTCGTTGTGGCGCAGGGCGATTGCGGTGTGCAGGATGGTTTCGGCGACGCCGGCCAGCAGGGCGGCGAGGATGGCGCGGTAGGCCAGGGTCACCAGGGGTGGGCGGAGGGCGGGCGACTCCGATCGGTTTCGGTGCAGTCCGATATCGGTCATACCGTGACTGTCCCGCCGGAGGGCGTGGTCGCGGATCACCCGCGGGTACCATCTCGTTCTCGTCCTCGAGGGTGACGTGACCCTGATGATCGACTCGGCGGCTTAATCCGTTGCCGCCGGATGCGGGCGGTTCTAGAGTCGGAAAACTGTGTTCACCTTGAATTTTTCGTTGTCGTATCCGAGTACAACAGTGTCCGCGCGGGCCGCATGATCAGCGATCGGCAGCCCGATCGGCGCCGGGTCCGGGGGCCCGGATCGCGGCCGGCGGGGATGCCGCGGCCGGCGGGGCGGTGCCGTTGTGGCGGGGTGGCGTGGGGGCCGGCAGGTCCGTCCAGCACGGAGTGGGCTCCTTGCGACCCCGGAGGTGGATGGTGTCGTGGAGGATCCACTTATCGCGTTCGTGCGCGCAGGCGGCATCGATGACGGCCTGACTGGCCAGGATGCGGCGCTGCACCTTCTTGGCCTCGGTGGTGAGGCGCGCGGCCTCGTTGACGGCGTCGCCGATGACGGTGAATTCCAGGCGTGAGTCGGTGCCGACATCGCCGGCGAAGACCAGCCCGCGGGCCAGGCCGATGCCGATATCCAGTTCGCCGGTGGCGGCGACCGCGTCGCGGATGCGGCGGGCGGCGCGCAGGGCCGGAGTCGCGTTGTCGTCCAAGGCGATCGGCGCGCCGAAGATGCACAGTGCCGCATCGCCTTCGAACTTGTTGACCAGGCCCTGATTCTCTTCGGTGGCCGCCACCACGATGGTGAGCAGCCGGTTCAGCTTGGCCACGAAGTCGTGCGGGGCGAGTTCGGTGGACAGCGCCACCGATCCGGTCACATCCACGAAAAGCGCTGTCACCACTCGGGTATCGCCGGTGAGGTTGGCGGTTCCGGACAGCGCGCGTTCGGCCACCTCGGTGCCCACGTGCCGGCCGAAGACGGTCCGCATGCGTTCGCGCTCACGGAGATTCACCGCCAGCTCGTTCACCGAGAGTTCGAGCCGGCCGATCTCGCTGGTGCTGCCGATCGGTACCCGCACGTCGAGATCGCCGCGCGCGATGCGGTCCAGCGCATCGCGCAGCGTGTGCATGGGCGTGGCCACGGCGCGGGCCAGGGTGGCGGTGGCGACCGCGCCCGCCGACAATCCGACCAGCGCGAGATAGATGCCGGTGCGGATGCGGTGGGTGCTGTCGGTGCCGGGATCGGACAGCACGGTGATCAGCATGAACAGCGGCACCGCACCGGTCACCGCGAAGGTCACCAGTACGCGGGTCAGCACGGAAGAACTCCAGTGCGTGGTCCCGTCCAGCACCTCGGACACCACCGGAATCGTGGGCCGGATGAGCCGGTCCACGATCAGGTAGGTGAGTGCCGCCGATTCCAGCGCGCCGAAGGTGAACATGAACAGCACGACCGTGAAGTTGCGCGGCTGCGTGGCATGCGCGAACAGTGCGGCCGCGATGATCACGCCGGGTATCCAGATGGCCAAGGCGCGCACGGTGATCGAGATCGGCAGCCGCAGCAGCCGTTCCGCCTCTGCTTCGCTGGGCGGGCGCCGCTGATCCAGCCAGCCGAAGTAGTGTCCGCGGTCCCGTACCGCGAGCACGATGCCCGCCAGTGCGCCGATCGCCGGGTAGATGGCCACTTGCAGGAAGGTGGTGAGCCAGTCGGGTCCGAGCCGGCCGAAGAAGCCGATCAGCCACAGTTCGGTGGTGATGACCGCGAGGCCGCCGAGATTGCAGGCCATGACGACGACGGACAGCCCCCAGTGTGCGCGTAGCGCCCAGAGGATGAGTCTGCTCACCGCTCTGCCGCTCCGCGCGTGGCGACGGGCGTCGCGGCGGCGACGGTCGGTGCGGTCATAGCGGTCGCGTGCCTCGTGTGTCGTCCGGCTCTTTGCTCAGGACTTTAGAGACTCTTCGGCGCCGAGTGCACGTTTGTGGCCAACCGAATGGCAGGTTTGTGAGTTATTGCTCCGATCGGGCCGCGGTGACGGCGGCCGATCAGGTCAGCACGACCATCCAGATCGCGATGTAGTGGCACAGCGCCGCGACCACCGTTGCGGCATGGAAGAACTCGTGATGCCCGAACACCTCCGGCCACGGGTCCGGCCAGCGCGACGCATACAGGATGCCGCCCACGCTGTAGGCGATGCCGCCCGCGAGCAGCAAAAGCACCGGCGCCCAGCCCACATGGTGGATGAGGGTCGGCGCGACCGGCACGATGGCCCAGCCCAGCAGCAGGTACAGCGGCACGCCGACCCAGCGGGGCGCGGTGGGCCACAACATCTTCAGGGCGACGCCGGCCAGCGCGCCCGCCCACACGATGGACAGCAGGATGGTGCCCGCGCTGCCGCGCACGCCCAGGAGCGCGAAGGGGGTGTAGCTGCCCGCGATGAACAAAAAGATCATGCTGTGATCAGCACGTTTCATTGCAAGGCGGGCGCGGGCGGTGCGCCAGTTCACCCGGTGATAGGTGGCGCTGACGCCGAACACGCCGCATACGGTGATGCCGTAGACCAGCGTCGACCAGGCCGCTGTCGCGGACACCGTGGCCGAGACCGAGACCAGCACGATCACCGCGATGGCGGCGACGCCCACGGCCCACGCGTGGATCCACCCGCGCATGCGGGGCTTGATCGGCGTGAGTTCTTCGAGCACGGTGTCGGACAAGACTTACCTCCTGAGTAACCTACGGTACCGTAGGTTGGCTTTCGATGCGGAAGGTGACAACTGATTTGCCGACGGTCGGGGTAACTCCCCGGGTACGCCCGAGATCGGTTCGGCTCCCAACCGCCGGCACGCGTGTCCGTCGGTCGACGCTCCTTGGCTGGGCGCCAAAGTTTCGGGGAGGCGGAACAGCGTAGGGTTGGCGACCGTGAAGCTTGTGGGTCAAGTGCGTGGGCTCCCATATCGCATTTATGAGGCCCGGCTGTCGAAGCAGCTGGCCGACAAACAACATCCCCGGCACGTGGCCGTCATGTGCGACGGCAATCGCCGGTGGGCGCGGGAGAACGGCTTCACCGATGTGAGCCACGGCCATCGGGTCGGCGCGCTCAAGATCGCCGAACTGGTCGGCTGGTGCGGTGAAGCGGGCATCGAGATGGTGACGCTCTACCTGCTGTCCACCGAGAATCTCGGGCGCGATGCCGACGAGCTGGAGACCCTGCTCGAGGTGATCACCGATGTGGTCGACGAACTGGCTGCGCCCGAACAGAATTGGAGTGTCCGCATCGTCGGGGCGCTGGGTCAGCTGCCCGAGGACATGGCCAAGCGACTCAAGTACGCGGCCGACAGCACCCGCGGTCGCACCGGTGTGCACGTGAACGTGGCCATCGGCTACGGCGGGCGGCAGGAGATCGCCGACGCGGTGCAATCCCTCGTCCGGCAGGAGATCGAGGCCGGGGAGCACGGCGAGGACCTGGTGCAGTCCATCACCGTGGACGCCATCAGCCAGCATCTCTACACCTCCGGTCAGCCGGATCCGGATCTCGTCATTCGCACCTCGGGTGAGCAGCGGCTTTCCGGCTTCCTGTTGTGGCAGAGCGCGTATTCCGAGATCTGGTTCACGGAGGCCTACTGGCCGGAGTTCCGGCGGGTGGATTTCCTGCGCGCCCTGCGTGATTACGCGGCGCGGCACCGTCGTTTCGGCGTATAGCGCATCATCGAGAACACGGCATACCAACGGTTCCGTTGCAGTGCAATGGCTTCCGGGTTCGCGGGGCTGTCGCTACCGTAGCGTCGGATCGTATGACCGAGCTGCGTGATGAGGCCGCTGAGCCGTATATCAGCTATGAGGAGTTCGGCCGCCGTTTCCTCGAATACGCGGCCTCGCCCGAGCGGATAGCGGGGGCATTCGAGAAACTCACCGGGGAGGCCTTCGAATTCGGGCCGATCGCGGCCGGGCCGGGGAAGCTCGCGAAACTCTCCGCCACCGTGCGGCTCGGGCAGCCCCGATTGAATCGCGAAGCGCTGGAGCTCATCTCGTTCGATCTGGTGATTCCGCTGCAGGTGGATCTGCTGGTCGACCTGTCCGTGGACCGCTATCCGTTCCGGGTGGACGGCACGATTCACCTACATCTGACCGTCCGCACCGCAACCCCTTTGCGGGTCATCATCGATATCGACGAGCCGCAGCCCAGCAATGTGCGTATCAATGTCGCCAGCGCTTCCCGGCGCGGTGAGGTGTTGCGCATCATCGCCAGTGTGGATCACGAGATCCGCCGTTTCGTCGCTCGCTATATTGCGAACGAGATCTGCAAACCCAACATTCAGGCCGCCACCGATATCGATGTGGCGGCCCGGCTGGATGCTGCCTGGAAGCTCTAGGGTTTGCGCGGCCGCGAGCGGCTGAAGTTTGCGCGGCCGCGAGCGGCCGAAGTTTGCGCGGCCGCGAGCGGTTAAAGCTTGCGCAGGCGCAGGCGATTGATGGTGTGGTCGGCGTCCTTGCGTAGCACCAGGGTCGCGCGTGGGCGGGTGGGCAGGATGTTCTCCACCAGATTCGGCCGGTTGGTGTTGTTCCAGATCTCCTTGGCGGCGCTCACCGCCTGCGAATCGTCGAACACGGCGTAGTGGTGGAACGCCGAATCCGGTTCCGAGAACGAGGTCTTGCGCAGGGCGAGAAAGCGCTGCACATACCAGTTTTCGATGTCCTCGATGCGGGCGTCCACGTAGATGGAGAAGTCGAACAGGTCCGACACCATCAGCCGCGGTCCGGTCTGCAGCACATTGAGGCCCTCGACGATCAGAATGTCGGGCTGTCGCACGCAGTGGAATTCGCCCGGCACGATGTCGTAGGCGATGTGCGAGTACACGGGCGCGCAGACCTCGCCCGCACCGGATTTCACCTCGGTGACGAAACGCAGCAGTTTGCGCCGGTCATAGGACTCCGGGAAGCCTTTACGGTGCATGATGCCGCGCCGGGTGAGTTCGGCTGTGGGGTACAGGAATCCGTCCGTGGTGACCAGATCCACCCGCGGATGGTGATCCCAGCGGGCCAGGAGCGCCTGCAGCACACGGGCCGTGGTGGATTTGCCGACCGCCACCGACCCGGCGACGCCGATCACGAACGGCACCTGGCGGTCCGGATGGGTTTCTCCGAGAAAGGTGGCGGTGGCGGCGAACAGTCGCTGCCGGGCGGCCACCTGTAGATGGATGAGTCGCGCGAGCGGGAGATAGACCTCGGCGACCTCTTCGAGGTCGATCTGCTCGCCCAGGCCGCGCAGGCCCGTCAGTTCTTCCTCGGTGAGTACCAGGGGAGTCGACTTGCGCAGGGTGCGCCACTGTTTCCGGTCGAATTCCACATAGGGACTCGGCTCGCTCATCCGTGCCACTATCCACGTCCTCGAGTCGACGCACCTTCCATAGCCGAATTGTGCTCGGGGCCGTCGGGGCGGTGAACACCAGGTGTTGCTACTCGCCGGTAACCGGAGTGAGATATGGCACAGCACACTGTGCTCCACGCCATCCGATACCCGGATCGGCCCTATCCCATAGGGTCGTTTCTCATGGCAGCGCATCCACTCGTCACCGAATACCTGCGACTGGGACTGGCCTTCGACCGTCTGGAGGAAGGCTTCGTCGACGCCTTCACCGGCGATCCCGCCCTGCGCCGCGAAATCGAGAACGCGCCGAAACCGGAGCCGCGCGATCTCGCGAACAAGGCCGCCGCCCTGCGCAAGGAACTGCCCGAGGCCGGATTGCCCGAGCCGCGTACCGAATTCCTGGATGCGCACCTGCGCGCACTGGAATGTTCCGGCCGCAAGTTCGCCGGCGACGACATCGGCTTCGTCGAGGAGGTGAGCGCGTACTTCGACGTCGACATCGCGCCCGGCGACGAGGACGACTACCGCGAGGCGCACCGGCAGCTGAACGAGGTGCTGCCCGGCGACGGCCCGCTGCTCGACCGCATGACCGCGCACCGGCGCGGCGACGAGATCCCGCCCGAACGCCTGCGGGAGTGCGTGGACGCATTCTCCAGCGCGCTACGGGATCTGGTCCGGCAGCGCTACCCGCTGCCCGAGACCGAGCAGGTGCATTACGAGGTGGTCGGCGACAAGCCGTGGTCCGGGTTCAACTACTACCTGGGCGACTACCAGTCGAAGGTGGCCATCAATTCCGATCTGAAGCAGCACATGTCGATGCTGCCGCACCTGATCGCGCACGAGTCCTATCCCGGCCACCACACCGAGCACTGCCGCAAGGAAGCCGGACTTGTCGGCGCCGGGCAGGACGAGCAGACGCTGTTCGTGGTCAACACCCCGCAGTGCCTGATGGCTGAGGGGCTGGCGGACCTGGCCCTGAAATCGATCGTGGGTCCCGGCTGGGGCGCGTGGGCGCAGGAGATCTACGCGGACCTCGGCCTGCGCTTCGACGGGGAACGCGCGGAACGGATTTCGACCGCCTCGGCGAATCTGCTGGGCGTGCGCCAGGATGCCGCGCTGCTGCTGCACGATCGCGGGAAGGATGCCGATACGGTCGCCGACTTCCTGCAGCGCTGGGGTCTCACCACTCCGGACCGGGCGCGGCAGTCGCTGCGCTTCCTCTCCTCACCGCTGTGGCGGGCCTACATCTCCACCTACGTGGAGGGCTACCGCCTGCTCGGTGACTGGCTGAACCGGGCCGCCGACCCCGAGGACCGTTCCGAGCGTTTCCGCCGCCTCCTCGACGAACCGCTCACCCCCGGAGCGGTTCGCCGCATGGACTGAGCCGCCGGCCGCGACAGGCGCGGTGCGGCGCGAATGTAGGATGGCTGCACCGCGACTGGCGTACTCGAGGTGGAAGCGACCACCGGGAAGCACCGAAGCCCCGCACCGCGCGCCTGGGTGCCGGGCCCCAGCCTTTGGCTACCCCGGGCACTGCCCTGGGTTTTCACGGGCCCTCGGAGCACGGAGGTTGCGATGCAACAGGAGATACAGAACCCCCTGGTCGGCGAGTCCACGCCGGCGGCCAATACACTCGGCGGCGTGACCCAGACGAGCGCTTCTGTGAACAGCCAGTCCCTCGCCGAACTAGACCCCGAGGTCGCCGCCGCGATGGGCGGGGAGCTCGCTCGTCAGCGCGACACCCTCGAGATGATCGCCTCGGAGAACTTCGTGCCGCGCGCCGTGCTGCAGGCGCAGGGCAGCGTGCTCACCAACAAGTACGCCGAGGGCTATCCGGGTCGCCGCTACTACGGCGGCTGCGAGAACGTCGATATCGTCGAGGATCTGGCGCGGGCCCGCGTCACCGAGCTGTTCGGCGCGGAATACGCGAACGTGCAGCCGCATTCGGGTGCGCAGGCCAATGCGGCGGTGCTGATGGCGCTGATGAATCCGGGCGAGAAGCTGCTCGGTCTGAACCTGGCGCACGGCGGTCACCTCACCCACGGCATGCGGCTGAACTTCTCCGGCAAGCTGTACGAGGTGCATGCCTACGGCGTGTCGAAGGAAGACCACCGCGTCGACATGGACGAGGTGCGCAAGCTCGCCCGCGAGTCGCAGCCGAAGGTGATCGTGGCCGGCTGGTCGGCGTACCCGCGGCAGCTGGACTTCGCCGCCTTCCGTGAGATCGCGGACGAGGTCGGCGCGTACCTGTGGGTCGATATGGCCCACTTCGCGGGACTCGTTGCGGCGGACCTGCATCCGTCGCCGGTGCCGCACGCGCACGTGGTGTCCTCCACCGTGCACAAGACCCTCGGCGGCCCGCGCTCCGGCCTGATCCTGGCCAAGGAGGAGTTCGCCAAGAAGCTGAACTCGGCCGTGTTCCCCGGGCAGCAGGGCGGTCCGCTCATGCACGCCATCGCCGCCAAGGCCGTGTCGTTCAAGATCGCCGGCAGCCCGGAGTTCAAGGAACGGCAGGAGCGCACCCTGTCCGGCGCCAAGATCATCGCCGAGCGGCTGACCCAGGCCGACGCCAAGGCCAAGGGCATCACCGTCCTCACCGGCGGCACCGATGTACACCTGGTCCTGGTCGACCTGCGCAACTCCGAGCTCGACGGCCAGCAGGGCGAGGATCTGCTGCACGAAATCGGAATCACCGTGAACCGCAATGCCGTTCCGTTCGACCCGCGCCCGCCGATGGTCACCTCCGGCCTGCGCATCGGCACCCCCGCGCTGGCCACCCGCGGCTTCGGCGACACCGAGTTCACCGAGGTCGCCGAGATCATCGCCGCCGCCCTCACCGGGTCCGCCGACCTGGACTCGCTGCGTCAGCGTGTCTCCAAGCTGGCCCAGGCCTTCCCGCTGTACGACGGCCTGGAGGACTGGAAGCTGCTCGGCTGATACCGCCGCGAAAGCCGCAGAGCCCGCCACGATCTCACGATCGCGGCGGGCTCTCGTGCGTTCGCGGGGTGAAGATACGCCCGGAAACCGGAAATAAGTGCCGAGCGATCCGGGTTCGCCCTGCACAGGAACCCCCAACGGAAGAGGTGCGTGATGGCACAGGCGGTCAGGTTCGACGAGTACGGCGATGCCGATGTCTTGAATGTGGTCGAGGTTCCGGATGTGGAACCGGGGCCGGGGCAGGTGGCCGTGACGGTGGTCGCGGCGGGGATCAATCCGGGTGAAGGCAAGATCCGCGGCGGGGCGCTGCACGACCGGTGGCCGGCGAACTTCCCGTCCGGGCAGGGGAGCGACTTCGCCGGGCGGATTGCCGCCGTCGGTGCGGGAGTCGGTGGCGTCGCTGTCGGGGACGAGGTTCTCGGGTTCACCAATGATCGTGCGTCGCAGGCCACCCGTGTCGTGGTACCGGCCGATCAGGTGACGCCCAAGCCCGCCGCGGTCCCGTGGGAAGTGGCGGGGGCGCTGTTCGTCGCCGGGACAACGGCTTTCGCGGCAGTACGCGCGGTGGATGCCGGGCCGGGCGATACGGTCGGGGTATCCGGTGCGGCCGGTGGGGTCGGGTATCTGGTGGTGCAGCTGCTGCGGGCGCGGGGTGCGCGCGCGATCGGGATCGCGGGTCCGGCGAATCAGGAATGGCTGCGCGAGAAAGGATTCGACGCCGTCGAGTACGGCGACGGGCTCGCGGAGCGTCTCCGGGCCGCCGCACCGGGCGGACTGGACGCCTTCATCGACACCCACGGCGTCGGGTACGTGGAACTGGCGATCGAACTCGGTGTGAAGCCCGATCGCATCGACACCATCGCCGACTTCGCCGCGGTGGCGAAGTACGGGGTGAAGGCTGAGGGCAACGGCGCCGCCGACACCATCGACGTGCTCGCCGAACTCGCGGACCTGGTGGCCGCCGGCACCCTCGAGGTTCCGATCGCCGCGACCTACCCCCTCACCGAGGTGCGGGCCGCCTACCGCGACCTGGAACGCGGCCACACCCGCGGCAAGATCGTGCTGCTGCCCTGAGGCGGCTCCGCGCGGTAAGCGGATGATCCGAAGGCGCGTCGGCGCCTGCTCGAAATCAGTGATGCCGCAATCGCTTCGGCGGTGCGCTGACCGTCGTACCGATCAGAAGGTGAGAAACCGGCGCTTACCACCGGTCAGCGCCGGCGTATCGGCGCGCACGGTGGCGATGAGCTCCTTCGGCGCCGGGTTCACCCAGTGCCGCTCGGTGGCGCCGTCGCGCAGCACGACCGTGGGTACGGTCTCGTTGCCGTCGGCCACCGAGCGCACGAAGGCCGCGGCCTCCGGGTCCTCCCAGATGTTCACTTCCCGGTGCACGATGCCGTGGCGGTTGAGCGTGTTCCGCAGGCGCGCGCAGTACGGGCAACCTGGCCGTCGATAGACGACCAGCTCCGCAGGCGATTCGGCGTTCATGGCACGAGTCTAGGTGCGTCGCGGCCGGGCCGGCGGGGCGTCGATGGCCCAGGGGCAGAACAGGTTCAGGAGTGCTTGCCGAGATAGTCGACGTACATCGGGCGTAGCACCTCGCCGATCTCGCCCTCGCCGGCGTGCACGTAGTCGTCGAGCATGGGCAGCACGTATTTGATGTCGGCCTGGCTCTCGCCCAGATCGCCGGCGGCGGCCTCGGCGGCCGGGATCGATTTCAGCAGCTCCCAGAGGAACTTGACGTCACCGCGGCGAACGGCCAGTTTCACGGCGCGGTCGTGCAGCTCCTTGGTGGAGAGCTTCTCGAGATCCTGAGTTTCGGCCATGGACTCGACTCTAGTGGAGCGCGGGGCCGCGCGGCATCAGCAAACACCAAGCGGCCATGGGCGAATGGCAGGGCGGGCGACCCGGTCGCGAACCACACGAGTCGGACCACGCCGATCGGCAGACACGCCGTGTCGGATTTGCGCCGGGGTATCGAATCGAACTCATCGCCGCAGCGCGCCGGGAAGGCCTTGCCCGGCTGCCCGAATCGACTGCCCCGGGGGCGTTGTCGCTGGTCACGGCCACCGGTGATCCGCAACACAGCCGGGTGACGGAACGGCCCGGTGAATTGGGCGAAACACCCAGAGGTGATGGCCGTTAACGGGATCTTCACCAGTCCGCCTGCCAGTCGGGAAGCCGGATCACGAAAACGGCGGTAGCGTCGGGAGTGCGGGCCGCGTAGGTGTGGTTCGTACGGGAGGTCCTGATCGTGACTGAGCAACTCAGTGCGAGGGGGCCGGCACCCGGCCCTCGGGTCATACGACCCCAAGGCTGACCGGCCCAGCGAGAACGCTCGCGCGGTGTCGCGCGGGTGGCAAAGGAGCCCACCGTGACTGATGCACGCTCCGTCAACGCTCCCAGCAGGGACGCCCGCTCCACCGGGAGCCCGCGGTCCACAGCTCCGGGAGTTCGCGCCTCGCAGTCGTCCGCGATTTCTCGCCAGCACGGCACAGATTCCGGACTGAAAACCTTCGTTGTGGATACGTCGGTACTGCTCTCCGACCCTTGGGCCCTGACCCGCTTCGGCGAACACCATGTGGTGCTGCCGCTGGTGGTGATCAGCGAGCTCGAGGCCAAACGACACCACCACGAACTGGGATGGTTTGCCCGCGAGGCACTGCGCATGCTGGACGACATGCGTCTGGCACACGGTCGGCTCGATGAACAGGTGTCGGTCGGCACCGCGGGCGGGACGCTCCAGGTGGAGTTGAACCACACCGACCCCAGCGTCCTTCCGGTCGGATTCCGCACGGACACAAACGATTCCCGCATCCTCGCCTGCGCCCTCAATCTGGCGGCCGAGGGACAGCAGGTCGTGCTGGTGTCCAAGGACATTCCGCTCCGGGTCAAGGCGAGCGCGGTCGGCCTGGCCGCCGACGAGTACCACGCCCAGGATGTCGTCACCTCCGGGTGGACCGGCATGGTGGAACTCGAGGTCGGCGTCGAACTGGTCGACAAGCTGTACAGCGACAGCATCATCGACCTGGACGAGGCCCGGGAACTGCCCTGCCACACCGGGATCCGGCTGCTCGGCCCGCGCACCAGCGCACTGGCCCGGGTGACGCCGGACAAGCGGCTGCAGTTGGTGCGCGGCGACCGGGAGGCCTTCGGGCTGCACGGCCGCTCGGCCGAACAGCGCATCGCGCTGGATCTGTTGCTGGACGAGAGCATCGGCATCGTGTCGCTCGGCGGCCGGGCCGGTACCGGTAAGTCGGCGCTCGCGCTGACCGCCGGACTCGAGGCCGTGCTGGAACGCCGCTCGCACCGCAAGGTGGTGGTCTTCCGCCCGCTGTACGCGGTCGGCGGCCAGGAGCTCGGCTACCTGCCCGGCAGCGAGAGCGACAAGATGGGGCCGTGGGCGCAGGCCGTCTTCGACACCCTCGAAGGGCTCGCCAGCCCGGAGGTGATGGAGGAGGTGCAGGCGCGCGGCATGCTGGAAGTGCTGCCGCTCACCCACATTCGCGGCCGCTCCCTGCACGACTCCTTCGTGATCGTGGACGAGGCGCAGTCGCTGGAACGCAATGTGCTGCTCACCGTGCTCTCGCGGTTGGGCAGTGGTTCGCGGGTGGTGCTCACCCACGATGTGGCGCAGCGCGACAACCTGCGGGTGGGCCGGCACGACGGCGTGGCCGCCGTGATCGAGAAGCTCAAGGGTCACCCGTTGTTTGCTCACGTCACGTTGACCCGTAGTGAGCGGTCGCCGATCGCGGCGCTCGTGACCGAGATGCTGGAGGAGTTCGGGCCCAACGCTTAACCGATAGGCCCTGATTCGACCGGGTGGCTGCGTGCCGCCCGGTCGAATTGCGTTGGCGGATGCGTTTCCTCACGCGGGTCCCGGGGTATCCTTCGCCGGAGATTTGCCGGTAGTCGCCTGAGTACCCGAGGAGATGGAAATGCACCACTTCGCTCGACGCACCGCAGGCATCATCGCTGCCCTCGCGCTCGTGACCGCGCTCGGCGCGGCCTGCGACAAGGACAAGGACAACAAGGACAACAAGTCCAGCGCGACCAGCACCTCCATGACCGCCAACAGCACCACCGAAGCACCCACCACCAGCGCTGAGGCGGGCGGCGCCACCGAAACCAAGATCGCCACCCCCGGTGGCGGCGAAATCGCCGTCGCCGGCGGCATTCTCGACAAGTACAACCAGATGGGCGGCGTCACCAGCCCGCTCGGCCTGCCCACCGGACCCGCCACGGACGCGCCCGACGGCGGCAAGGTGCAGGAATTCGACGGTGGCGCCATCTACAGCAGCCCGGCCCACGGCACCCACGTGGTGTGGGGCGAAATTCGCAAGGCCTGGGAGGCCGACGGCGGCGCCGGCGGGAAGCTCGGCTTCCCGACCAGCGACGAATACGACATCCCCGGTGGCAAGCAGAGCGACTTCAGCGGCGGCTCCATCACCTGGGTCAACGGCGAAACCACCGTCACTCAGAAGTAGCCCGCACGGGTCCGGGACGCCGCGCCGCGCCGTCCCGGACCATACTCACAGCCGAATCACAGCGCCCGGATCCGCATGCCGCGGAGGCGCGCACGACCACGGGATTTGCCCGTACCGCGGGACAGTGGCCGCGACCATAGCAACCGCGAATACGAATCGAAGGTCCCCACGTTTGCCGCGCAGCCGCTAGGTTGTCTCCCGTGCAGAACGTTTTGGCCGACCGCGAGTTGCTGGAAGCGCTCTCGGCGGAGGTGGAGTCGAACCTGACCCGGCATATCGCCGCGGCCGCCGAATGGCAGCCACACGACTATGTGCCGTGGAGCGACGGCCGTAACTTCGAGTTCCTCGGCGGAACCGATTGGGACCCCGGGCAATCCGAGCTCAGCGAGACCGCGAAACTGGCGCTCACCGTCAGCGTGCTCATCGCCGACAACCTGCCCTCCTACCATCGTGAGCTCGGCAAGTACCTGCGCACCGGACACTGGTGGCGCTGGGTCGGCCGCTGGACCGCCGAAGAGAACCGGCACGAGATCCTGATCCGCAACTTCCTCATGGTCGGTCGCGGTGTGGACCCGGTCGCGCTCGAGCGGATGCGCATGGAGCACATGACGCTCGGCTTCCGCCGCCCGGCCATGCACCTGCTCGACGTGCTCGCCGCCTGCGCCTTCGAGGAGCTCGCCGCCGCCGTCCGGCATCGCAATACCGCCGCCCGCGCCGACAATGTCATCGTCGCCGCCATCGCCGACCGGCTCGCCGCCGACGACGAACTGCAGGCCGTCTTCTTCGCCAACCTGATCGAGGCCGCCCTCGACCTGGCGCCCGACCAGACCGTGCGCGCCATCGCCGACCGCATCGCCGACTTCCATGTGCCGGTCGTGCAGCTCGCCGACGGCCGCACCAGCGACGAAGTACTCGCCGCGGCCGGCATCTACGATGCCGAGCAGGAACCCGAACTGGTATTCAAGCCACTGCTCGAGCAGTGGAATATCTTCTCCCGCACCGACTTCGGTGAGGACGGCGAGAAGGCCCGCGCCGAACTGGAGCACCTGCGCGGCTGATCAGCCGAACCACCCCGCACCCGGACCGCGTGCCGTAGCGTTGACGCCGACGGATGCGGTCCCGGGAGGGGTGGGCCATGGCGGGCGGCAAACATGTGATCGTCATCGGCGCCGACATCGCCGGGCTGGTGACCGCGAAAGTGCTGCACGAGGACGGATTCGACGTCCTCGTCCTCGACAAGGCCGCGCATCCGGGCGGCGTCTGGATCGAGTCACGCACCTATCCGGGCCTCCGCACCAACAACTCCCGCCACACCTACGCCTTCTCCGACCACCCCTACCCGCCCTCCGCACCGCTCTTCCCGACCGCACCCGACGTCCGGGCCTACCTCGCTTCCTACATGGACCGCTTCGATCTGGAACCGCTGCTCCGGCTCCGCACCGAAGTCGTCCGCGTCTCGCACGCCGGCAACGGAGTCGACGGCCCGGACGCCGGCTCCGGCCGCGCGGAGAAGAGCGTCGGCAGCGCAGGAACAAGCGTCGATGACACCGCGGTGGAATCCGCCCGCACGGGCGCCGAGTCCGATAGCGCGGGTGCGGGATCCGATCGCATGAGGACAGCACCTGACGGCGTGCCCGCGGACTTCGATGATGGGGGCGAGGGCTTCGAGGTCGAGGTGATAGGACCGGCCGGGCGGGCGATATTGCGGTGTGACTTCGTCGTGGTGTGTGCGGGGGTGTTCTCCGAACCGCGGGTGCCGGTGATCGCGGGCGCCGAACGGTTCGCCGGCGCGCGGTTGCATTCGAGTGCGGCCAGCGATCCGGAGCTGTTCGCAGGCAAGCGGGTCGTGGTGGTCGGCGCGGGTAAGTCCGCGCTGGACTGTGCCGCTTGGGCCGCCGAGCACGCGGCCGACTGCACCTTGGTTTTCCGGCAACCGCATTGGATGGTGCCACGCTATCTGCCGGGCGGGAGTCCGGCGGACGTCCTGCTGGTGAGCCGGTTCGGTGAGATGCTGCTGCCGTATCACCGGATGAATCGGGTCGAGCGGTTTCTGCACGGTCCGGGTCGTATCGTGCCGCGGCTGCTCTGGCTGTTCGTCGGCTTCGCGTGCCGGATCCTGCTGCCGATTCCGCGAATTCTGGTGCCAGAGCACCCGATGCCGGCCGGGATAGAGAATGTCGGGCTGGGGCACGAGTTCTTTCGCATGGTGCAGCGCGGGCGGGTCGATCTGCGGCGCGATGCCATTGCGGCCACACCCGGCGGGTCCGAGATCGTGCTGGAGAGCGGGGCGCGCATGGCGGCCGATGTCCTCGTCTTCGCCACCGGCTGGCGGCAATCGCTGTCGTTCCTGTCACCGGAATTGGAAGCGGCAGTGCGTACCGATGGCCGCTTCCGGCTCTACCGGCACATCCTGCCCCCGACCGAACAGCGCCTCGGCTTCATCGGTTACGCCTCTTCGACGGCCTGCCAGCTCGGCGCCGAGATCTCCGCGCACTGGCTGTCACAGGCCTTCCGCGGCGAACTCGACCTTCCGCCGGTGCCCGAGATGCAACGCGAAACCCTGCGCGTAGCAACATGGCTCGCGAAGGTGCTGCCCGCCCGCTCCGAGGGCTACTTCCTCGGCCCCTACCTCTCTCACCACATCGACGACCTCATGCGCGACATGCGCCTGCCGACCCGCCGCACCGGCAATATCCTCACCGAATACCTGGACGGCTTCTTCCCGACCCGCTACCGGGACCTGCCCGCCGAACGCCGCCGTGCCCGCGAAGGCATTGCCCCACAACCGAACCCCACCTATCTGACCCCCGCCCGCGCAATGGCCGGCCTCGCGCTCCTCGGCTCCGCCTACGCCCTCGTCCGCCGCGCAAAACGCCCATCGAACCGCGCGAAACGCCCATCGAACACCGGCCCACGGCGCCCCTGACCGACCAGAGAGTGTGCGACGGCCGACCGCCCTGCCCCACAGCGCGGAAGACGATGTGTCCCACAGCGCGGAAGGCGATGTAGCCCAGACCGCGGGTGCCCCACAGCAGTTCGAGGGTGGTCGGTGCCGGCATCGCCGCCCGCCTGCTCAGAGGTACTGGGCCCCAACGCCGTCCGCGGCTCCCCGGTGCCGGCGGCCTTGCTCCGGCGGCCTTGCTCGGTGGCTGCGAGTCGGGTCAGCGGCCGGTGACGGCGCGGAAGAGGCCCAGGACGGTGCCGCGGAGGAAATCCTCCCAGGAGAAGTGGTCGTGCCAGAGGACGATCTTGCCGTCGCGGAGGACGAAGGTGCCGCAGACCCAGAAGGGTATTTCGACCGGGCCCCAGCGGAGGTAGTCGGTGCGGTCGGTGAGGACCGTGTCGCCGTCCGCGGCGATGTGGTGGAAATCGGCGCGGAAGCCGAAACTCGGTCGCTCGAGCATCTTCAGCACCTTGCGCACGTTCTTGCGGCCGCGCACGTCCGGCAGGGTGGTGTTCTTCCAGACCAGGCCGGGATCGGCCAGTTCCAGCGCCTCGTCCGTGATCATCATTTCGAGGGCCGCGAAGAACTCCCGGACGGTGGTGATGGCGTCCTGCTGCAACTCGGGTAGCTCCGACATGATCCGAGACTAAGCCGATTCGCCGCCCGGGCATAGGGATCGGCCTACTTCGCACCCCCGGCGCCGCGCTCGGCGATCAGCACGCCCAGACCGTCCAGAATGCGGTCGATCCCGAAGTCCAGGGCCTTACCGCGCCCGGTCTCCTCGGCGTCGCCGCCCATCGTCTCGGCGAAGGCCGCGACCGCGTGCGGGAAGCGCTCGGCCTGGGCCGCCAGCACCGTGCCGAGCTCCCGCGCCAGCTGACCCTCCGTATCGTCGCCGAGCTCCGTGGCGGTCTGCAGCGCCAGCCCCCGGGCATGGCCCAGCAGCAGCACCACGGTGTCGAAGCATTCGGCGGCGGTGAGCCCGGTCCCAGCCATCGCCGCCACCGCCGAGTCCAGCCAGGCGATCTCGTTCGGTCCCATGGGCCGGATGCCGACCGCGAGCTCGTTCATCCACGGATGCGACCGCGCCCGCTCGAAGAAGAGTTCCGCCCACGCGCGCAGATAGGTGCGCCAGTCGTCGACGCCCGGAATCGCTTGGACCGCATCGGGTTTCGGTGGTGTGCCGAGCGTGGTGTCGAGCATGAGCGCCTGCAGCTCACCCTTGCCGGGCACATAGCGGTACAGCCCCATCTTGGCGCAGCCGAGGCGTTCGGCCAGGCGCTGCATGGACAGGTTGGCGAGCCCTTCGGCATCGGCGAGGTCGATGGCCTCGCCGACGATGCGCTCCAGGGTGAGCGAAGGCTTCGGCCCACGCCGGGGTCGATTCGGGGTGCCCCACAGCAGTTCGAGGGTGGTCGGTGCCGGCATGGTCGCCATCTTTCCGGATAAGGGAGTTGACAGGTAACTGCGTCCACCATACTCTTTTAATCATCAAAAGCGTCCTTGGGACGCAGTTAGTCGAAGGAGCACCTGACATGCGCAAGACCACCGCCCTCGTCTCCGGCGCCAGCATCGCCGGGCCGGCCCTCGCCTACTGGCTGAACCGCTACGGCTTCGAGGTCACCGTCGTGGAGAAGACGCCCGGCCTGCGGCCCGGCGGCCAGGCCGTCGACTTCACCGGTACGACCCACAAGACCGTGCTCGAGCGCATGGGCATCCTGGACGACATCGAGCGCCGCCAGACCGGCAAGACCGACTGGGTTCTGGTCGACGAATCCGGCGCCCGGCAGGGCGTGATCACCGGCGACTTCCTCGGCGGCGATATCGAGATCGTGCGCGGCGACCTGTCCGAGATCCTCTACAGCCGCACCGCGAACGACTGCGAATACCTCTTCGGCGACACGATCACCGCGCTCACCGACAGCGCGGACGGGGTCTACGTCGAGTTCCAGCACGCACCCGCCCGCCACTTCGACCTCGTGTTCGGCTGCGACGGCATCCACTCACGGGTGCGCAAGCTGGCTTTCGGCCCGGAATCGGACTACGTGAAGCACGAGGGCTACTACTACGCCCTCGCCGGTGGCTCGCGCTGGGAAGGCGCGCGGGAGGGCGTACGGGAACGCGCGGAGATGCTGGGCTGCAACACCCCCGGGCGGTTCGCCATGGCCGGTGGCCCGAAGGCGGCGCAGATGTACGTGTTCAGCTCGCCCGAACTCGACTTCGAGCGGGACGATTTCGACGCGCAACGCCGTATCGTCGCCGAGAAGTTCACCGGTATGGGCTGGGAGGTGCCGCGCATGCTGGCCGAGTTGCCGCAGCTGGACGGCTTCTACCTGGACGCGCTCGCCAAGGTGTCGATGAAGCATTACACGAACGGTCGCGTCGCGTTGGTCGGTGACGCCGCGTACGGCGCCACCCTGGCCGGATTCGGCACCGGCCTGGCCGTCGTCGGCGCGTACGTGCTGGCCGGTGAACTGGCCGCCGCGAACGGTGATCACACCGCGGCCTTCGCCCGGTACGAGCAGATCATGAAGCGCTACACCCGCAAATCCGATGACGCGAGCCCGGGCCGTTTCATGGCCCCGAGGACTGCTCGTGGAATCAAGATGCGCAACTGGTTCCTGGGCTCACGCGCCTTCGGTCTGATGGTGAAGTACGCCGAGAACGCCAAGAACGATATCGATCTGATCGATTACCCGGAAATGGCCGGTGCGCGGTAATCCGCGAGGTGGCGTCCGGGACATGCATGCGTGGATATGGCGGCCCATGGCCGCCATATCCACGCATGATCGTCAGAGAATCCCAAGGATCGTAAAGATTGTTCCGGCTGCGCCGGCGAGACCGAGGGCGGCGAGGAAACCCGCGAGTGCTAGCAACATGGTTCTTTCCTTTCGTGGAACATCCGCGTGTTACGGACACTGGATAAATCGCGAGTCGGCAGTGATCCGTTTCACAGTCTGTTTCGAAAAGAAAAAAATAGATTGCTGACCGGGAATCTGTTCCGTGTTTACTTCTTCGGGTCGTCGACCTTCGCCATGGACAGGACGTCCAGTCGGCGATCGAGCTCCTCGACGGGCAGCTTGTCGCTGATCAGGCCCCGATCGATGACCGTCTGCCGGATCGTCTTCTTCTCCTTCAACGCCTGCTTGGCAACCGCGGCGGCCTCCTCGTAACCGATCGCGGAATTGAGTGGAGTCACAATTGACGGAGAGGATTCCGCGAGCTGACGCAGCCGGTCGATATCGGCCACCAATCCGCTGACACAGCGGTCGGCGAACAGCCGGGAAACATTGGCGAGCAGGCGCACCGACTCGAGGACATTCCGTGCCATCACCGGAATGTAGACATTCAATTCGAATGCGCCGTTACCGCCGCCCCACGCAATTGCGGCGTCATTTCCGATGACCTGTGCGGCCACCTGGGTAACCGCCTCCGGGAGAACGGGATTCACCTTGCCGGGCATGATGGACGAACCGGGTTGCAAATCGGGCAGCTGGATTTCGGCGAGACCGGTGAGCGGGCCGGAACCCATCCAGCGAATATCATTGGCAATCTTGGTGAGACTGATCGCCACCGTGCGCAGCGCGCCGGACAACTCCACCAGTGCGTCCCGGGCGGCCTGCGCCTCGAAATGGTCACGCGCCTCGGACAATTCGTCCAGGCCGGTCGCTTTCACCAGTTCCGCAACGACTTTCGCGCCGAAACCCACCGGCGCGTTCAGGCCGGTGCCGACCGCGGTACCGCCGATCGCCAGCTCGCCCACCCGCGGCAGGGTGGCGATCAGGCGCTCGATACCGGCGGTGACCTGGCGGGTGTAGCCGCCGAACTCCTGGCCCAGCGTCACCGGCACCGCGTCCATGAGATGCGTGCGGCCGGACTTCACCACGTACTTCCACTCGGTCGACTTGTCCAGCAGGGCCAGCCGCAGATGATCCAGCGCCGGCACCAGATCCTTGACCACGGCCTCGGTGGCCGCGAGATGCGTTGCGGTGGGGAAGGTGTCGTTCGACGACTGCGACATGTTCACATCGTCGTTGGGATGCACGGTGACGCCGTGCGCGGCGGCGATGCTCGCGATCACCTCGTTGGCGTTCATGTTCGAGCTGGTGCCGGAGCCGGTCTGGAACACATCGATGGGGAACTGCTCGTCATGCTCACCGGCGGCGATCTCCGCCGCGGCGGCGATGATGGCGGCGGCCTTGTCCTGGTCCAGCAGCCCCAGATCGCGGTTCACCTCGGCGCAGGCCGCCTTCAGCAGGCCGAGCGCGCGAATCTGGGCGCGCTCCAGGCCACGTCCGCTGATCGGGAAGTTCTCCACCGCGCGCTGCGTCTGCGCGCGCCACAGCGCGTCGACGGGGACGCGGACCTCACCCATGGTGTCGTGTTCGATGCGGTACTCGGTCATGAATCCGACCCTATGCCCGCACCGGGTGGCGTGGGGGTGCCACGCCTGAGGCAATCCGCACACTCGGCCGGGGAATAGCGGTGTGGCCGGGCAGTCTCCTCGACTGCCCGGCCACACAAAGGTTTTCGCCGATCAGGGCAGCGGCGGGGTGGCGTGCTCGTCGCCGACGAAGTCCACCGACGCGTACTCGCGCAGCTTGGTGAGACGGTGGTAGGCGTCGATCATGCGGACCGTGCCGGACTTGGCGCGCATCACGATCGACTGGGTGTAAGCGCCGCCGCCGTAGTAGCGCACGCCCTCGAGCAGATCGCCGTCGGTGACGCCGGTGGCGCTGAAGAAGACGTCCTCACCGCCGACCAGATCCTCGGTGGACAGGATGCGGTCCAGATCGTGGCCGGC
This sequence comes from Nocardia sp. NPDC088792, assembly GCF_044750615.1. Taxonomy (NCBI): domain Bacteria; kingdom Bacillati; phylum Actinomycetota; class Actinomycetes; order Mycobacteriales; family Nocardiaceae; genus Nocardia; species Nocardia sp. NPDC088792. The sequence continues at coordinate 1,118,961 of NZ_JBIVKC010000002.1, read as the reverse complement.
GGCGATGGCCTTCTCCTTCTCGGCCTCGTCCTTCGGGGCCAGCCGGGCCTGCAGCGCGCCGCCCAGGCAGCGCATGGCGGCCGCGGCGATGATGCCCTCGGGGGTGCCGCCGATGCCGATGAGCACGTCAACGCCGGACTCGGGGCGGGCACAGGCGATGGCGCCGGCCACGTCACCGTCGGAGATGAGGCGGATGCGGGCGCCGGCGTCGCGGACCTCACGGATGTGGCGCTCGTGGCGCGGCCGGTCCAGGACGCAGACGGTCAGGTCGGAGACCGACGAGTTCTTGGCCTTGGCGACCCGGCGTAGGTTCTCCGCGATCGGGGCGCCGAGATCGATGACATCGGCGGCGTCCGGGCCGACGGCGATCTTCTCCATGTAGAACACGGCCGACGGGTCGAACATGGCGCCGCGTTCGGCGACCGCGAGGACCGCGATGGCGCCCGGCGAGCCCTTGGCCATCAGGGTGGTGCCGTCGATCGGGTCGACGGCGAAGTCGAGTTCCGGGCCGGTGCCGTCGCCCACGAGCTCACCGTTGTAGAGCATGGGCGCCTCATCCTTCTCGCCCTCGCCGATCACCACGATGCCGCGCATCGAAACGGTCGCCACCAGCTGCCGCATCGCATCCACGGCCGCACCGTCGCCACCTTCCTTGTCGCCGCGGCCGACCCAGCGGCCCGCGGCCATGGCGCCGGCCTCGGTCACCCGGACCAATTCCAGTGCGAGGTTGCGGTCCGGGGCCTCGCGGCGGCTGGTTGCGGGTGTGGGTGCCGTCATTACGGTGCCTCCTTGGTTGTCTACTGCTGCGTAAATTGTCGCATTGCGGTTTCGGGGCTCCTGCAAGTACTGACGTTTCACTTCCGCCCTGGTACTCCATCTTTTACGACGCGATGTAGTCGAAGTACGCCCTGTGAGCGGGATCGCAGAGGGCGGCAGTGGATACTGAGCGGGTGTCGTACCAAAAGCCGCGGACCCAGCACGACTACAAGGACCTCTTCTGGTCGCTGCTACCCCTGGTGCTGATCTGCCTCGTCATCGCGGGCATCGCCAGCCAGTGCACCTTCTCGGCGAAAGGTCCGACCCAGGGCCAGATTCCGAACTTCGACGCGAAAGCCGCGCTCACCGACGATGCGCGGACGCTGTCGTTCCCGGTACGCCTGCCCGCCCTGCCGGACAACGGGCCCGGCAAATGGACCCCCAACTCGGGCAGCCACGACACCATCGTCGGCGCGGGCGGCGGCGCCGTGAGCACGGTCGGCTTCATCAGCCCGCAGGGCACCTATATGCAGCTGACCCAGACCAACGCCACCGAAGACGCGCTGGCCAAGAAGATCATGGGCAACCAATACGCCAGCGGCACCGAGCAGGTCGGTGACCGCAAGTGGGTCGTCTACGGCGACCCGGGCAGCGAGCCCGCGTGGATCACCGACTTCGGCGATGTCCGCGTACTCATCAAGGGCGCCGGCAACCACGACATCTTCACCACCCTCGCCACCGCCGTCGACAACGCTCAGCCGCTGCCCAAGAAGGCGCAGCAGTAACCGCTACTTCTCCGCGGAACGATGGGACAGCGCGTCCTCGACGCGCTTCCGGGCGCCGGCCAGGTGCTCCTCACAGCGGTTGGCGAGGGCCTCGCCACGCTCCCACAGTGCCAGCGAATCGTCGAGGTCCATGCCGCCCTGTTCGAGCATCTTGACCACATTGACGAGTTCGTCGCGGGCGCGTTCGTAACCGAAGGCGGCGATTTCGGTGCGATCGTCGTCAGTCATTCGGGGTGGATTCCTTTCGGGGAGCACGGGATCGGGGCGCCGCGGATTGCGAGCCCAGGGCGGCGGCGCTGACGGCGCCATCGGCCACGCGGATGCGGAGCTGGGTGCCGGGCGGTGCGTCGTCGATGGAACGGACCACCTCGCGGTCCTTGCCGATGACCTTCTGCACGACCGCGTAACCGCGAGCCAGGGTCGCGGCGGGGCCGACGGCGGACAGCTTCTCGCGGAGATGCCGGGTGGCGGTGGACTCGGCGGTGAGGGCATGGTCGATGGCGCGGCGGGCCGCGGTGCGCAGCCGTTCCACCTCGTCGTGCTTCTGCTCCAGCGTGCGCAGCGGGTCGGCGAGGACCGGACGGGAGCGCAGCTGCTCCAGGGCCCGGGATTCGCGCTCCACCCAGCCGCGCAGGGCGGCGGCGGCGCGCGCCCGGAGTTCCTGCAGCAGCGCGGCTTCGGCGGCGGCGTCGGGGACGATGCGTTTCGCGGCATCGGTCGGGGTGGCCGCGCGCAGGTCGGCCACATAGTCGGAGAGCGGATTGTCGGGCTCGTGACCGATGGCGCTGACGATCGGGGTCTTGGCGGAAACGATTGCGCGGCAGAGGGTCTCGTCGGAGAACGGGAGCAGGTCCTCGACGCTGCCGCCACCGCGCGCCAGCACGATGACATCCACCTCCGGATGCGCGTCGAGCGCGGTGAGCGCCTCCAGGATCTGCGGCACCGCGGTCGGGCCCTGCACCGCGGTATTGCGGATCTCGAAGCGCACGGCGGGCCAGCGTTGCGTCGCGACCTTCACCACATCGTGCTCGGCGGCGCTGGCGCGGCCGGTAATGAGGCCGATCCGGTTGGGCAGGAAGGGAATCGGGCGCTTCAGCCGCGGATCGAACAGGCCCTCGGCCGCCAGCAGCGCCTTCAGCCGTTCGATGCGGGCGAGCAGTTCACCGATGCCGACCGGGCGAATCTCGGTGACGCGCAACGAGATCGTGCCGCGGCCGGTGAAGAACGACAGCTTGCCGTACACGATGACGCGGCTGCCCTCTTGCAGCGGCACCGCCGAATTGCGGAGCAGGTCCGGATCGCAGGTCACCGACAACGACATATCGGCGGCCGTATCCCGCAGCACCAGAAACGCGGTCCGGGTGCCCGGCCGCAGATTCATCTGGGTGATCTGCCCCTCGACCCAGATCGCGCCGAGCCGATCGATCCACTGCGCCACCTTCACCGCGATACTGCGGACGGGCCAGGGATGCTCGGGGGAATTGTCGGGACGCGCAGCGCTGTTCTGCTCGCCGCTCCCTTGCTCGGTGCTCACCGCACCGATTGTGTCAGTGCCCACCGACCCGATTGTGTCAGCGTCGGCGGAACACCCCGGGCAACGCCTCGCCAAAGAAAAACGAGGCCGGATCGGTGCCCATCGATCCGGCCCCGCGGGGCGATATTTCCTACTTGGCCGTCACGGTCGCGATGCGGTTCGTCAGCATGGTGACGAACGGCGCACGATCGAGGGTGCCCTGCTCGTATTCGAGGAGGGTGGCCAGATCGTCGACGCTCAGCTGACGCAGCCGGGCACGCAGCTGGGCGATGGTCATATTGGAGTAATCGAAGCGGGCCGCGACTTCCGGCTCGGTCACCCCGGCACTGCTCTCCGCGACCGCGGCACTGCCGTTGTGGCCGTTGGTGGCCGCCTTGGAAGTGATTGCGGGGGCCGGGGTTTCGGCGGTCTCCGATTCGGCAGCCTCCTGCGCGGCCGATTCGGCAACCGGTTCGGGTTCGGCCGCAATGGGTTCGGCGACCGGTTCGAAAACCGCCGGAGCCGGAGTTTCGGCTACCGGCTCTTCGGGAGTAAAGAGGTCGAAACGGCTATTGCGCACCGATTGCGGGGCGGCGCTGGGGGTTTGCTCGTCAACGTCGTCCTCGTCGAATGTGGCCCACTCGGGCTGTTCTTCGGGCTGGTTGATCAAACGGTCGAAAACAGCGTCACCTTTGAGCGCAAGGCTGGTCACGAACTGCTGCAGGTGCATCGTGGTCTGCAGCAGCTGGCTGACCGCGGTGATCGGGAAATTGATTGCGTTGGTCGGTAGCCGGCGAGTTTCCTCGAGGGCATAGACGGCAGCCCCGGCGGCGACCCGGGCCAGGAACGGAGGTCGGAACATGCCCCTAGCCTGCCCGAAATGCCGTGTGATGCAAAGGTGAGATCTCACGGAATGTGATTTTGTGCGTAGTTCGCATTCCGGATCGCACCGGGCCCGTTGAACGGAGACGCGCCGCAGACCTTCGGGGCGTCCCAGTATTGTTGGGGTCATGTCTTCGGCTATCCCTTTGAACGTCGGAATCGTCCGGTCCGCGGCGGGTGCTGCCGACGCGCCGAAACGAGTACTGCTCGCCGAACCACGCGGCTACTGCGCCGGCGTCGATCGCGCCGTCGAAACGGTGGAGAAGGCGCTCGAGAAGCACGGCGCCCCGATCTATGTGCGCAAGGAGATCGTGCACAACCGGCACGTTGTGGAGACACTGCGGGACCGCGGCGTGATCTTCGTGGACGACACCGCCGAGGTGCCCGAGGGCGCGCTCGTGGTGTTCTCCGCGCACGGCGTCTCGCCGGCCGTGCACGAGGCCGCCGCCGAACGCAGCCTGCACACCATCGACGCCACCTGCCCGCTGGTCACCAAGGTGCACCAGGAGGCCAAGCGCTTCGCCCGCGACGACTTCGACATCCTGCTCATCGGTCACGAGGGGCACGAGGAGGTCGAGGGCACCGCGGGTGAGGCCCCCGATCACGTACAGCTGGTGGACGGCCCGGACGCCGTCGACAGCGTCACCGTGCGCGACGAGAACAAGGTGATCTGGCTGTCGCAGACCACCCTCTCGGTCGACGAGACCATGGAGACGGTGAACCGGCTGCGGCTGAAGTTCCCGAAGCTGCAGGATCCGCCGAGCGACGACATCTGCTACGCCACCTCCAACCGCCAGACCGCGGTGAAAGCCATGGCGCCCGAATGCGATCTGGTGATCGTGGTCGGCTCCCGCAACTCCTCCAACTCGGTCCGCCTGGTCGAGGTGGCGCTGGGTGCGGGCGCCAAGGCGGCCTACCTGATCGACTACGCCCGGGAATTGGATCCGGCCTGGCTCGAGGGCGCGCGCACGATCGGTGTCACCTCGGGTGCGTCGGTGCCGGAGATCCTGGTCCAGGGTGTCCTGGAACTGCTGGGCGAGCACGGTTTCGGCGAGGTGCTGCCGGTGACCACCGCCAACGAGACCCTGGTCTTCTCGCTGCCGCGCGAACTGCGCGCCGCACGCGCCTGATTCACGAGACGAACGCTTCCGGCCGGAAGCACGACTGCGCCCCTTGCGGAATCCGCAAGGGGCGCAGTCGTTTCGGGCTGGGAACTGGGGTGGCGGGTTGATCGCCCGGCGCGGCCGCAGGATGGCGGGATAGCCGGGTCGCGGGCCCGTTGCCACCGCAGTGGCGGCCTTCAGCGCTCGATGCGGCCCGAATCGCGTTCGCGGTAGCGGACATTCGGGCGGGGGTGCGGGGGGAGGTCGCTGGCGGGCTGGGCGCGCCTGCGGCGGCCACCCTCGGCGGGTGGATTGCGGTCGGCCGATGCGCGCCCGGGTAGTGGCGGGTCCGGGTTGTCGGGCTTGCGCCGGCGGCCGCCCTCGGCGGGCGGGGTGGCGCCGCGGCCGGGAACCTGGCCATCGGCATTGTCGGGCTTGCGGCGGCGGCCGCCTTCCTGGGGCACGCTGCCCGGGTAGTCGGGGACGGGTCCGGCGGCATTGTCCGGGCGGCGGCGCCGGCCGCCTTCGCTGGGGGCGGCCCGGCCGATGGGCTGGGAGTCGGTGTTCTCGGCGCGGCGGCGGCCGCCCTCGACGGCCGGATTGGCCCGGCTGATCGGCTGCGAGTCGGCGCTGTCCGGCCGGCGGCGGCGCCCGCCCTCGGCGGGCGGATTCGCGACGCGGTTGAGGGGCTGGGACTCGGCGCTGTCGGGGCGGCGCCGACGGCCGCCCTCGGCGGCGGGCGGGGTCCGGTCGGTACCGGACGGCCGGGCGGCGGCGGACTGGCCGGTACGGGCGCCCTGGCGGCTGTTCGCGCCCACGCGTGGCGGACCGGCGGCGGTCCGGCCGGCGGGGCGGCGGCCGCGGGTGGTCTCGGTGTCCGGTGTGCTGTCGTCCTCGGCGGCGGCGGCGCGGAAGCGTCGTCTGGCCGGATCCTTGGGATCGGCAGCACGGGTGCGGGCGCCGCGGGCGGTGCTGCCGGGCCGGGTGCTGCGGGTGCGTGGTTTGCGGGCTTCCTCGCCGGCGCCGCGGCCGCGGCGGTCCAGCAGGATGCGCACGGCGCCGATGACCAGAATCAGCACGGTGGCCAGTGCCATGGTGGGGAATCGCTTCACCAGCGGGACGGCCAGATCCAGCACGATGTCCTTGATCTTCAGGCTCGACGAGGAGCCCAGCATGATCTGCTGGCATACCGGTATCGCTACGAAAAGTAGGAGCGGCGGCAGCACCATCGTGGTGAACAGGGCCCGGTACCGGACCACCAGGACGGCCAGTACGCAGCCCACCACATACCCGGTCGCGAAGGTTCCGTGCAGCTCGTTACCGCTGTGATTGTCGAGCAGGAAACCGATGAAGGTGCACGTCACAGCGATCAGCACCGCGGCCCAGGCGGGTACTCCGGGAACCGACGGCACGATCGAACGGTGCGACGGAGGCACCTCGTCTCGCTCGCGTTGGGTAACTGCCACGTCAAGCACACTAAGGCATATCGCTGTTTCACGAGGCAGGCGACGCTCTGCCTAATTGCCCTCCGCTTCGCTCTGGGCGGGCTCGCGGCCCTGAAGTCTCGGTCTTCCCTCCCTCCGCTCCCCCGCTTCGCTCCTCCGCTCCACTCAGTCCAGACCGAGCCGGCCGCGAGCCATCAGGTGTTTGTAGACGCTAGCTGTGCAATGGCCGGCGGTTGTGTGCAACATCATGCTGTGTGGTCGGTGGAATCTGTGAAGCCGACCGCGCGCGGCCAGGATTCGACGCGGCGGACATCGGGGACGGGTTGGTCGGCGATATCCAGTTCGTGAAGTTTGCGAGCCGTCACGAGGACGCGGGACTCGACCGAGGCGACGGTGTGGTTGAAGGCGTCCACCGCCTTGCCGAGTTGAGAGCCGAGCCGGTCGAAGTGGCGGGCGGTGGTGCCGAGGCGGGTGTAGAGCTCGCGGCCGAGCTGCTGGATCAGTGCCATGTCCTCCGACAGTGCTTCCTGTCGCCAGCCCAGCGCGATGGTGCGGAGCAGGGCCACCAGGGTGGTGGGGGTCGCGAGGATGACATTGCGGCCGAAGGCGTATTCGAGGAGCGCCGAATCGGTGGTGAGGGCCGCGTCCAGGAACGGATCGCCGGGGACGAACAGCACCACGAATTCGGGGGAGGGGTCGAAGGCGGCCCAGTACTCCTTGGCGGAGAGCTGGTCGATGTGGTTGCGCAGGTGGCGGGCGTGGCGGGCGAGGTAGCCGTCGCGTTCGCGGGGATCCTCGGTGCCCGCGGCGTCGAGGTAGGCGGTGCAGGGCACCTTGGCGTCGACCACGATCTGGCGGCCGCCGGAGAGCCGCACCACCATGTCTGGGCGCACCACGGTGTCGCCGCGGCGAGTGACCTGGGTGTCGAAATCACAGTGTTTGGCCATGCCCGCCAGTTCGACCACGCGCTCCAGCTGGATCTCGCCCCAGCGGCCGCGCACCTGCGGCGCGCGCAGGGCGGCCACCAAATGCCCGGTCTGCGTGGACAATTGATGTGACATGCGCTGCATGCCCGCAACCTGTTCGCGCAGGCCGGAATACGCGTTGATGCGATTGTGCTCGACCTCCCGGATGTGGCGGTCCAGCGAGCCGACCGCCTCGCGCAGGGGTTCCACCAGGGTGCCGATGGCATGCGACTGCCGGCGCGCCGCATCCTCGCTGGCCGCGCCCAGCGACTGCCGTAGCAGCCGTTCGTTGTCCCGCAGGGCGGCCAGCCGGGCCTCCGCCACCGCCGCGCGCTGACCCGCCCGCGCGGCATGGCCCAGCCAGCCCAGGGCGAGGCCCGAAACGAACACCAAAAGCAGCGCGAACAGCATCGGTGCGGTCATGGCTGCCGATAGTGCCCTACCGCACCGACAAAGTAGTGAATTGAGCAACTGCCCGGCACAATCCGTCGGAATTGCAGCGCAGGCGGTCCGCAATACACCGGCGGGTTTCGGGCGACGCGCCAGGGTATGGCGCGGCTTGTCGGAGGGATCGCCTAGCGTTCTGCGGCATGCGGATCCTGCACACCTCCGACTGGCATATCGGCCGCACCTTTCATGGCGTCGATCTGCTGGCCGATCAGGAGTGTTCGCTCGCGGCCATTGCGGAACTGGTGGCGGCGGAGCGGGTCGATGTGGTGGTGCTGCCGGGGGATGTGTACGACCGGTCCATTCCGAGTGCGGATGCGATCGCGGTGTGCAATAGCGGTTTCGAGGCGATCCGCGCGGCCGGGGCGACCATTGTGGCTACCTCCGGCAATCACGATTCGCCGACCCGGCTGGGCGCGCTGGGGAGTTTCGCGGCGGCGGGCGGTTTGCATCTGCGCTGCCGGATCGGCGATGTGGCGCGGCCGGTGATCGTGCCGGACGACCACGGTGCGGTGGCCTTCTACGGCATTCCGTATCTGGAGCCGGAGATCACGCGCGCCGAACTGGGTGTGCCGCAGGCGCGTTCGCATGCCGAGATCCTGGACGCGGCCATGGGATTGGTGCGGGCCGAGCTGGCGGGGCGCCCGGGGGTGCGATCGGTGGTGCTGGCGCACGCTTTCGTGGTGGGTGGTGAGGCCACCGGTTCGGAGCGGTCGATTTCCGTGGGCGGGGTGGAGACGGTGCCGCTGGGGGCTTTCGACGGTATCGATTATGTGGCGCTGGGGCATTTGCATTCACCGCAAACGCTGTCCGATTCGGTGCGTTATTCCGGTTCGCCGCTGCCGTATTCGTTCGGTGAGCGTTCGCATCGCAAGGCGGTGTGGATCGTCGATCTGGATTCGTCGGGTCTCGCCGCGGTCGAACGCCGTGAACTTCCCGTGGTGCGCGGCCTCAGCCAGTTGACCGGCACCCTCGAAGACCTGCTCACCGAGGCCGTGCACGCCGCCGCCGAATCCGATTACGTATCCGTGATTCTCACCGACGCCACCCGCCCGGTCGATGCGCTGCGCAAACTCCGGGATCGTTTCCCGCACGCCGTTCACGTGGAATGGGCGCGGCCCGAGGGCAATCCGGAATTGCGCTATCGCGAGCGCGTGCAGGGCCGCCGCGATACCGAGATCGCCCAGAGCTTCCTCACCGATGTCCGCGGCGCTCCGAGCCCGGCCGAAATGACCTGGCTCGAACGCGCGCTATCGGCTGCCGTGCGCGAAAAGGACGGCCCGGTGCGCGTTCCGGTGGAGACCGGGCCGGGCGAGGACAGCACCGAGCTATCCGCGTGACGGGAATGGGTGCCCGGCGGGGTGCGTCGGCGTGTCGTCAGCGGGCCGGGGTAGCGGCGGTTGTTGGATGGGTGTCGGTGGATGAGGAACGGGGTGACGGGTGCGGCTGCATCGATTGGAACTGAGCGCATTCGGTCCGTTCGCCGAGACCGCGGTGGTGGATTTCGACGAGCTCGGGGCCGACGGGTTGTTCCTGCTGCACGGGCAGACCGGCGCGGGCAAGACGACGGTGCTGGACGCCATCGCGTTCGCGCTGTACGGCAGCGTGCCGGGGGCGCGCGGCGAGAGCAAGTGGCTGCATTCGGATCATGCCGATGAGCAGACGCCGCCGCGCGTGCTGCTGGAGGCCACCATCGGCGGTCGCCGCCTGCGGCTGACCCGGTCGCCGGAGTTCCAGCGGCCCAGCAAACGGGCGAAAACCGGTTGGGTGAAGGAGAACGCGGCCGCCACGCTGGAATGGCTGGACGGGCGCGGGCAGCATCTGTCCCGGATTCCCGATATCGGGGACGAGGTGATCCGCCTGCTGGGCATGAGCGCCGACCAGTTCTTCCAGGTCGTGCTGCTCCCGCAGGGCGACTTCGCACGCTTCCTGCGCGCCGACAACGAGGAGCGCGAAAAGCTGCTCGAAAAGCTCTTCGACACCGAACGATTCGGCACCGCCGAGCAATGGCTCATCGACAAGCGCCGCGCCGCCGGCGCCGATCTCGACTCCCGCAAGCAGAGCATCGACCGCCTCATCGCCCAGGTCGGCGTCGCCGCCGGCCTCCCCGCCACCGAGACCGCGGGCCCCCTCGAATCCGTCGACTGGTCCCAGCGCCTGCTCACCGGCGCCCGCACCGCGGTCACCGCGACGGCTGCCGAACGTGAACAGCAGCAAAAGGATTCGGCCACCCTCCGCGCCGCCGCCGAACAACAACGCCGCCTCCACGACCTGCACCGCCGCCGCACCGCCGCCCGCACCCAACTCGACGACTACGCCTCCACCACCCCCCACCGCACCACCCGCCAAGCCGAACTGGACCTGGCCCGCCGCGCCGAACCGGTGGCCGCCGCCCTCACCGAGGCCCGCACCGCCGCCGTCGCCCTCCGCCGCCGCACCGACGAAGCCACCCGCGCCGCCGAGCAACTCGCCGACCAGCTCTTGCACCCCGCAGGCGCCGAACTCCCCGGAACCCATTGGGCCGCACGCGATCTCGCCGCAGAAGAACTCGCCGGCACGGACCTTGGCGCCGACCTCGCGAGCATCGAACCGCCGGACCCGGCAGCTGAATCGCCTTCGGCGGTGGCGCCGAACGGAGGCGAGTGGCATCTCACCGATTCGGAACCCGCCGCTCCCGGCGACCTCCGGGGCGTGGAAGACAACTCCGGCGATCGGACCGCCGCGACAGCGAGTGCAACCGGCGCGGGCGGAAGTAATCCCGTCGCGGGCCCGCGAACCGCGGGGCGCGGAGGCGGGAATCGGCACGAGGGCGAGGGTTCGGCTGCGCGCGGGCTGGAGGCCGCGGTGCAGCGGTGGAGTGCGCAGATCGGGGCCTTGGATGAGGTGCGGGCGGATGCGGAGTCGGCGACACGGTTGACGGGGGAGCTCGGGCGGCTGCGGGAGGAGCAGCGGAAGCTGTCGGAGCGGGCGGCCGCGCTCGGCAAGCGGCGCGGGGAGTTGCCGGAAGCCATTGCCGGGGTGGAGGTTCGGTTGCGTGCGGCCGCGGACGCGGCGGCGGGGCTGCCGGGTATCGAGGCCGAGCGGGGGCGGTTGCAGGCGGCTGCGGCGGCCGCCGTGGAGTTGGAGCAGCAGCGGAAGAAGCTGGTGCAGGCCAATTCCGCGTTCGAGGCGGCTCGGGTGGCGCATCTGGATGCGCGGGAGCACACGCTGACATTGCGTGCGCAGCGGCTGGCGGGGATGGCCGCGGAACTGGCGGGTGCGCTGGTCGATGGGCAGCCGTGTGCGGTCTGTGGATCGGCGGAGCATCCTGAGCCTGCCCAGCCGGCGGAGCAGGCGGTGTCTCGCGATGCCGAGGAAACGGCGCTGGCGGCGGAGCGGAAGGCCGAGGCCGCGCGGGAGCAGCGGGGGAGGCTCGTGACCGAGCTGGAGCGGGCCGTCGAGGTGCTGGTGGAGCGGGGCGGCGATGCCGACATCGCGGAATTGGCTGTGGCGCTGGATGCTTCGACCACGCGATGCCAGGAGGCGAGCCGGTTGGCCGGGCAGGTCGACGGTCTTACCGCTGAACTGGATCGCCTGCGTGCGGAGGATGCGCGGTTGCAGGACGAGCTGCGCGACAGTGAAAGCCGCAGCAGCGCAACCATGGAACGCATTGTCGCCACCGATCGCCGCCTGGCCGAGCTCACCGAGCGACTCCGCGCCGCCGCGGGCGCGGACGGCACCGTGGACCGCCGCCGGGCCCGGTTGGCGGAGCTGGTGGACGGCGCTACCGCCGTTCGCACCGCGCGGGCCGAGGCGATCGGCGCGCGTGAACAGGTGGCGGTTTCGGCCGTCCGAGTCGAGAAGCTTTCCTACGAGGCCGGTCTGGTGGAATCCGCCGCGCCGGTCATGGGCCCGTCGGGCCCCGATTACGCCGTGCTCGCCGAGTACGCCCGCGCGGTGGACGCCGCCTCTCGCACCGCGCAGCAGCAGGCCGATATCGAGGCCGAGCTGGTGGCTGCCGATCGTGCCCGCGCGCACGCGGAAGCAGTGCTGGCCGAACCCGAGATCCGAGCCATCGCGGACACCGAACCCGGCGATCTGCAGGAGTCGGAAGCCGCTGTGGCGCAGGCGGAAGCGACGCTGAACCGCGCCGTGGCCGCGCACGCCGAGGCTGCCCGCCGGGTCGAGCAGCTCGAGGAACTGTGTTCGCAGTTGTGGGCGGCCGTGGACCGCATCGCCCCGGTACAGCGGGCCTACGAGGAGCTGGCGGGCCTGGCCGAGGTGGTCTCCGGTCGCGGCGAGAACAACCGCCGCATGTCCCTGCGCTCCTATGTGCTGGCCGCCCGGCTGGAGGAGGTGGCGCTGGCCGGTTCGGTGCGCCTGCGCCGGATGTCCGGTGGCCGTTACGAATTCGTCCACACCGACGCCGCCGGCCCACGCGGTCGCCGCGGCGGCCTGGGCCTGGACATCCGAGACGACTACACCGGCGCCATCCGCCCCGCCAAGACCCTCTCCGGCGGCGAAACCTTCATGGCCTCACTGGCTCTGGCCCTCGGCCTGGCCGATGTGGTGGCGGCCGAATCCGGCGGCCTGGTCCTCGACACCCTGTTCATCGACGAGGGCTTCGGCAGCCTGGACGCCGATACCCTCGACGCCGTGATGGGCGTCCTCGACGAACTCCGTTCCGGCGGCCGCGTAGTAGGCGTAGTAAGCCACGTCGACGAAATGCGCCAGCGCATCCCCAGTCGCCTCCACGTCATCCGCGGCCGTACCGGCTCCCACCTCGAAACCTCCCTCAGCGCTTGAGCATTCGACGCGGCAGCCGAACCGGTCAGCGCTGTGGGCGTCGAGTCCGGTAGCCGCCGCGGGGAGAGCCGATACCGGGGCCGACCGGTCTGGCAGGGCCGAGGGTCCGGACGTTGCGGGGGGCTCGGAGAGTACAGCGGGTCCCGGACGCCGCGGCGGCTCCGAGTACGGCGGGTCTGGACAGCGCGGCCGGCGTGCCGGGCTGCGCAGTGCGGGTCTGGGCTCCGGCTCGATCGTTCAGCGGGGGCCGAAGCGGACTTCGGCGCGGGCGCGGGCCTTGGCCGCTTCGGCTTCGCGGTCTTTCGGGGGTGCGGTGGTGGTGAGACCGCCCAGGAGGCGGCTGGTGGCGGCGGCTACCTCGGCGACCGCTCGGTCGAAGATCTCCTGGTTGGCCTGGGAGGGTTTGGCGGTTCCGCTGATCTTGCGGACATATTGCAGGGCCGCCGCGTGCACCTCGTCCTCGGTGGCCGGCGGCTCGAAGTTGTGCAGGGTGTGGATGTTGCGGCACATGCTGCCGAGCGTACGCCGGGCCACCGACCAGGAAGTCCGGCGTGATTCCGGGATTGCGGGTCGGGGGTCCGGTGTAGCGGGCCGACCGAGTGCTCGCCCGCCGGGCCGCAGTTCCGTCGGGCCGCAGTTCCGTCGGGCCGTGGTTCCGCCGGGCCGCAGTTCCGCCGGGATGTGGTCGGTCGGCGCTGGTCAGTCGGCTTCGTGGTCGAGGAGCCAGCGTTTGATGGGGAGGCCGTAGCGGAAGCCGCCGAGGGTGCCGTCGGTGCGGATGATGCGGTGGCAGGGGACGAAGAGGGCCGCGGCATTGCGGGCGCAGGCGTTGGCGGCGGCGCGGGTGGCGGCGGGGCGGCCGCTGACGGTGGCGAAGTCGGTGTAGGTGACGGGTTCGCCGGCGGGGATCTTGCGCAGCACTTCCCAGGCGTGCACCAGGAAGGGCCCGGATTGCTGGCGGACGGTGACGGCGTCGATGGCCGTCAGGTCACCGGCGTGGTAGGCCTCGACGGCCTTGCTGATCGGTCCGAGGTCGCCGTGTTCGCGCAGGGTGGCGGGCCGCAGGGTCGGGTGGACGAGTTGGCGGAGGTAGTCGGCGTCGGCGACCCAGCCGGAGGCGAGGACGGCGCCGTCGGGGTCGACGAGGGCGGTGAACGGTCCGGCCGGGGTGGTGACGGTGCTGAAATCTGCGGTGCCGGTGCGGGTTTCGGTGGTCACGGGCTTGTCCTTGCTTTCCGGGCGCCGGGGGCGCCGTCGGGGACGGAGGTGGGGTTGGCCAGTGCGTGTTTCCACAGGTGCATGGTCAGGTAGGAGCGCCAGGGGGACCAGCGGGCGGTGTCGGCGAGATCGATGCCGAGCAGGGCGGCGCCACGGCGCACGATGAGGTCGGTGTGCAACAGGATGTCGGGATCGGCGAGCAGCCGCATGGTGACGTAGTCGGCGGTCCACGGGCCGACCCCGTCCAGGGCGAGCAGGTCGCGGCGCAGTTCGGCGGCGGTGCGGCCGGAGTGCAGTACCAGTTCGCCGTTGGCCAGCGCCCGGGCCGCGCCGACGATGGCGTCGATGCGTTTCGCCGGTCCGGTGAGTACCTCGGCCCCGTGCTCGGCGATGGCGGCGGGGGTGGGGAACAGGTACGGGATGGGCCCGGTGATGGATTCGCCGAGCGCCTGCACCAGCCGCGCGGTGTGGGTATTGGCGGCGGCCACGGAGATCTGCTGCCCGATCATGGTGCGCAGCAACAGTTCCGGTCCGTCGAGGCAGCCGGGCACCCGGATGCCGCCGGCGAGCGGGATGCCGTTGCGGTATATACCGGACGCCTGGCCGATGACGGCGAGTTCCCCGGTGGCGGAACGGCTTTCCGTACCAGTCGGCCCATTGCCCGCGGCGCCGTTGTCACGACTTCCGAGCCCATTGGCGCCCGCCGCGAATCCATTGCCCGTGGCCGCGAATCCATTGCCCGTGGCCGCGATTCCATTGCGCAGGGCAGCGGGCAGCCCATTGCCCGGCACCGGGCCGTGCGGTGCCGACATGGCGGCGGCCAGCGCTTCGTCGATGCCGATCGGGTCGGCGTCGAGGTCGAGGAAGTGCCGCAGCCGGGCGACGGTGGGGGCGAGGTCGCGCATGTCCTGCAGGGCGAGGGTGGCTCGGACGTGCCCGGGCTGGACGGAGAGCCGGACGGTGGTGTGCCCGTGCGGCGTGCGCAGACTCCGCGTGTAGCTGTCGTGCTCCCAGAGTTCCAGGCCGGGCACGGTATGCGCGGACAGGAACCATTCCAGCCAGGCTCGATCGAGTGGTTCCCGGTAGGGGAGTCGCAGGGTGAGCAGGCCGTTGGTGGCGGGGAGGGTGTCGCCGTTGCGGCGGCGGGATTCGTCGCGGAGGGTGGTCGGGCTGACCGCGAAGACCTCGCGCACGGTGTCGTTGAATTGGCGGATGCTGGCGAACCCGGCCGCGAAGGCGATGTCCGACATGGGCAGTCGGGTGGTCTGGATGAGCAGCCGGGCGGTGTGGGCCCGGTGTGCGCGGGCCAGGGAGAGGGGGCCCGCGCCGAGTTCGCTGGTCAGTACGCGGGTCAGTTGGCGCTGGGAGTAGCCGAGGGCGTCGGCGAGGGCGGGGACGCCGCCGCGTTCGATGACGCCGTCGGCGATCAGCCGCATGGCGCGGGAGGCGAGGTCGGCGCGGGTGTTCCAGAGGGGCGACCCGGGGGCCGCGTCGGGCAGGCAGCGGCGGCAGGCGCGGAATCCGCACTGCTGGGCCGCTGCCGCGGTGGGCAGGAAGGTGACGTTGGCTCGTTTCGGGGTGATGGCGGGACACGAAGGGCGGCAATAGATTCCAGTGGTGCGCACCGCGGTCACGAATTGCCCGTCGAACCGGGCATCCCGGGTTGCCACGGCGCGGTAGCAACGCTCGAAATCCAGATCGTTCGAACTCACGGACTCCACAATCGCAGCCCCCGGGCTCTCGTGCTAGCGGGAATCTGCCATCAATGTTCGCGGGAAACGGTCATGCTGCCATTCAGCAGCATCTATTGGCCGGATTCTTCGCCGCGGCGGCATGCCGTTCCCGCCAATATTCGCGCTCGGTGGGGATGTGGCTGCCGGGGTGCCGCAGTCGCAGGTGCTCGACGTAGCGCCGATAGTCGTTGCCGCCGAGGATCGAGTTGAACCACCAGATCACGGCGCGGAGGGCGCGGAAAAGGGTGCGCCCCGCCGACCGCAGGTCTGCGGTCGGCGGGGCGTGCTGGTCGGACATCAGTGTGCGGCCACCCGGGCGCCGGGTGCGCGGACCTTGCCCTCGGCAATGAGTTCATCCCATTGCTGCTGCACTTCCCGTTCCGCCTTGGAGGCGATGAAGCCGCTGGGCGCGAAGATCTTCGACGGCTCGTCGGGCGTCTCGGAGGTCGGTTCGCCGCCGTTGCGCAGGGCCCGGATGCAGACCCACACGCCGACCACCGCCACGATCAGCACGAGCACCGCGAACACGATGGACAGCGTGCCCTGCACGGCCGTATTGAAGACGATCTTGTCCATATCGTGCATGTTCTTCGCCGGTGCCAGCACCTTCCCGGCGTCGCGTGCGGTCACGTAGATGTCGTGCGACTTCCAATACCCGATGTTCTTGTCCTGCGAGAAGATCTTCTGCCAGGATGCGGTCATGGTGACGATGAGGTCCCACAGCAACGGGATCAAGGGAATCCAGGCCCACTTCACCAGGCCCTTCTTCACCAGGATCACCAGCACCACGGTCAGTGCGACCGCGGCCAGCAACTGGTTGGAGATGCCGAACAGCGGATACAGCGTGTAGATGCCGCCGAGCGGGTCGGTGACGCCCATGAGCAGCACCGAACCCCAGGCCGCGACCACGATCGCCGAGCAGACGAGCACGCCCGGCCACCACGACGGGTCCTTGAACTTCTTGGCCGGGCCGCCCAGGTTGCCGAGGGAATCGGAGAGCATGAACCGCGCGACGCGGGTGCCCGCGTCGATGGTGGTGAGGATGAACAGCGCCTCGAACATGATCGCGAAGTGGTACCAGAACGCCTTCAGCGCGGTGCCGCCGATGAACTTGTGCATGATCTCCGCCATGCCTATCGCCAGGGTCGGCGCGCCGCCGGCGCGGGAGTAGACCTGGGTCTCGCCGACATCGTGCGCCTGCTGGTTCAAGTAGCCGGCGTCGATCGGGGTGCCGCCCAGGCCCAGGTGATTCACCTTGTCGGCCGCGGCCTGCGCGCTGGTGAGCCCGCCGGTATTGATGGCGAAGTACAGGTGCTGGTCCAGGATCGACGCCGCGATGATGGCCATGACCGCTACGAACGACTCCATGAGCATGCCGCCGTAGCCGATCATCCTTGCCTGCGACTGCTTTTCGAGCAGTTTCGGCGTGGTGCCGGAGGAGACGAGCGCGTGGAACCCGGACAGCGCGCCGCAGGCGATGGTGATGAACAGGAACGGGAAGAGGCTGCCCGCGAAGGCGGGACCGTTCGAGTTGCCCGCGAACTGCGAGACGGCGGGGGCCTTCAGCACCGGCATGGTGACCACGACGCCGAGCGCCAGCAGCACGATGGTGCCGATCTTCATGAAGGTGGACAGGTAGTCGCGCGGTGCGAGCAGCAGCCACACCGGCAGCACCGAGGCGATGAAACCGTAGATGATCAGCAGCCAGGCGATATTGGTGCCGGACAGCGTGAACCAGTCCTTGCCCCAGGCCGATCCGGCCACCCAGTTGCCGGAGATGATGGCCAGCAGCAGCAGTGCGAACCCGACGATGGACACCTCGCCGACCTTGCCCGGTCGCACGAAGCGCAGGTACAGGCCCATGAGCAGGGCGATCGGGATGGTCATGGAGATGGAGAAGACGCCCCACGGGCTGCCGCCCTGGAGCACGCCGGTCTTCGGATTCGGCGTCGCCGCAAGCGCATTCACGACGATGATGCCGAGCACCGCGAGCAGGATCATCATGATGACCAGCACCGCGATAATGGCAGCGATGCCGCCGACCACGCCGAGTTCTTCGCGGGCCATCTGCCCGAGCGAGCGGCCGCGGCGTTTCACCGACGCCCACAGCACCAGGTAGTCCTGCACCGCGCCCGCGAGCACGACGCCGACGATGATCCAGATGGTGCCGGGCAGGTAGCCCATCTGCGCTGCGAGGACGGGTCCGACCAGCGGGCCGGCGCCGGCGATGGCGGCGAAGTGGTGGCCGAACAGGACCCGGCGGTCCATCGGCATGTAGTCCTTGCCGTTCTCCAGGGCCTCGGCCGGAGTGGCGACGTCGTCGCGCGGCTTGGTGATCTTGTATTCGATGATGCGCGCGTAGAACTGATACGCCAGCACGTAGGTGCAGACTGCGGCGATGACGATCCATACCGCGTTCACGTTCTCACCGCGCATGAACGCGAGGATTGCCCACGCTATGGCGCCGAGGATGGCAATGACGAGGAAGATGCCCTTCTTCGTGGGACTCAGGGGCGTCCGGTCCACGACGCCTACCGGGGGTAGGTCGGGGTCCGTCCGGAGATATTCGATGGTCGCCATGCGGCAGGTCTCCCGTGCGGTACTGCGGGTTTTACTTTGGATTGAACGTAGCGGAAGTCACATGGCTTGGAACGGCTTTGCCCGGTCCTTCATCGATGTGTCATCGCGCGGCCGGCGGGTACGGGTGGCCCGGAGGGAGTTGCGCCGGGCGACTGGGGTGGGTGCCGCCCGGTGGTGGCATCGCCGCGACTTCGCGTGTTTTCCGTGTGTCGCAGGTTGCTCCCCGTATGCTGCCATGCTGGTCGGAGATCTGCGTCACGGTGCCCTCATTAGTTCGTTTAGTTCACGGAGATATATCTTCCGGGCGCGCTCCCCTATATCGGCCCCGCTCAGCCTGCCGCGACCAGAGGAGAAGCGATGCGCACCGGCTTCGATCGGCGTACCCTGCTGCGCTCCGCGGCGGCGGCGGGTCTGCTGGCGGCCGGCGGGTGCGCGGGCGAGGACGATGATGCCGTCACCTTCTTCTTCCAGGCCCGGCCGGAGGAGGCGCGGGCGCGGCTGCGCATCATCGACGAATTCCGCAGGCGGCGACCGGATATCAAGATCCGCACCATAATGTCCGGGCCGGATCCGCTGCAGCAGATGCTCACCTATTGCGCGGGCGGCAAATGCCCGGACGTGATGATGGCGTGGGAGCTGCTGTACGCCGGGCTGGCGGATCGCGGTGTCCTGGTGGACCTGCGGGAGTTCCTGGGCCGCGAACCCGGATACGACGCCGAGCTGCGTGAGGACGGGTACGCCACGCTGCGCGAGACCTTCCAATGGGACGGCGGGCAGTATGCGCTACCCGAGCAATGGTCGGGCGTCTTCCTGTACTACAACCGGAAACTGTTCGACCAGGCCGGAATCCGGCCCCCGGACACGTGGGCCGCGGCGTGGACCTTCGCCGAATTCCTGGCCGCCGCCCAGGCGCTCACCCACCGCGGCAGTGACGGCCGTATCCGGCAGTGGGGGTTCTGCGACGCCTGGGTGCCGTACTTCTCGGCCGCCTGCTTCGGCATGAACAATGGCGCGGAGTGGTTCAGCCCGCCGGTGCGGCCGACCCGCACCAATCTCGGCGATCCGCGGTTCGCGGAAGGATTGCAGTTCTACGCCGACCTCGCCGTCCGGCACCGGGTGGCACCCAATGTCGGTAATCAGCAATCGGTTTCGGCGCAGGACCTGTTCCGCGGTGGCCGTGCCGCCATGCTCATGGGCGGGCACTGGCTGTACTCGGAATTCACCGGGCTGGATGATCTGGACTTCGATGTGACCGTGCTGCCGGTGGGGCCGCACGGCGGGCCGGGATCGATCACCGATGTGGGTAGCACCGGTTTGGCCATTGCGGCGCACAGTCCGCGGCGCGAACAGGCTTGGGAATTCGTCAAGTTCGCTACCGGGCCGGAGGGGCAGGCCATCATCGCGGCGTCGGGGCTGTTCGTGCCGGTGCTCGAATCCGCCATGCAGTCACCGGGTTTCGCGGCGGCGCACCGGAATATCCGCAATCTGGATGTCTTCACCGAAGGACCCGCGAATTCCCGTCAGCTGGCTGTCACCCCGGTGTGGGGGAAGGTCGAGTCGTTGCTCGAACGTGGCTGTAATCGGGTGCTTCGTGGTGCGGCGCAGGCGGATTCGCTGGGTGGGGTGACCGCCCGCGATATCGATGCGCTGCTCAGGGCGGCGGTATGAGCCGCGCGGGCTCGGCGCTGGCGCGGCGGCGGGCGCGGGACGGGATGGGGTTCGTCGCGCCGAATGTGGCGGCGGTGGCGGTGTTCATGTTGTTTCCGCTGGGGTTCTCGTTGTATCTGAGTTTCCATTCGTGGGATCTGTTCAGTCCGCCGCGGTTCGTCGGGGTGCAGAACTATCGGCGGCTGGTGGCGGATGATCCGCTGTTCTATATCGCCTTGCGGAACAGTGCGGTGTTCACGGTGCTGACCTTGGCGCCGACGGTGGTGATCAGTCTGCTGGTGGCGGGGCTGCTGAATCGGAAGCTGGCGGGGATGGCGGTTTTCCGGGTCGTGGTGTTCCTGCCGCTGGTGGCGTCGACCGTGGCCATGGCGGTGGTGTTCCGGTTCCTGCTCGCCGGGGATGACGGGCTGGTGAATGTGGTGCTGGGCTGGGCAGGGATCGGGCCGGTGCCGTGGCTGACCGATCCGGATTGGGCGCTGGTGTCCTTGAGTCTGGTAACCGTGTGGAAGAGCGTGCCGTTCGCCACCGTGATCCTGCTGGCCGCCATGCAGGGGGTGCCCGAGAATCTGTACGAGGCGGCGAAAATCGATGGGGCCGGGGCGTTCCGGCGGTTCCGGTCCATTACGGTGCCGTTGATCCGGGGTGCCTTGTCGTTCGTTTTCGTGATCACGGTCATCAATTCGGTGCAGGCGTTCGATCAGGCGTACGCGTTGACCGGCAGTAGCGGCGGGCCGGAGACCGGCACCTATGTGCTGGGAATCATGATGTTCCAGAACGCTTTCCGGTTCTACGAGGTCGGGTATGCGTCGGCGCTGGCCTGGGTGATCTTCGCGATCCTCTTGCTGCTCACGCTGGTGCAGTTGCGGTTCTCGCGGCGGGCGGAGGCGGAGCTGTGAGGCGGGCGACCGCCTGGCGTCGCCTGGCGGGCGGGTTCGGCGTCTATCTGGCCCTGATCGTCGTGGCCTGGTGTGCGCTGACGCCGATTCTGTGGGCGGTATCGGCCTCGCTGAAAACCGACGGCACCATCACGGATCTCGCGCCGCTACCCACTCACCCGCAATGGTCGAACTACCGCGCTGCATTCGACCTCATCCCGCTCGGGCGCATGCTGCTCAACACCGTCGTCTACGCGGCCTGTGTAACAGCAGGCCAGGTCTTCTTCTGCTCCCTGGCCGGATACGCGTTCGCGCGCTTACGTTTTCCGGGCCGCGAGGCCCTCTTCCTCGGCTACCTCGCAACCCTGATGGTCCCCCTCACCGTCACCGTCATCCCACAGTTCCTCCTCATGCGAGCCTTCGGCTGGATGGACACCCCCTGGGCCATGATCGTCCCCGGCCTCTTCGGCAGCGCCTTCGGCACCTACCTCATGCGTCAATTCTTCGCCACGCTCCCAGCGGAATTGGAGGAGGCGGCCATCCTGGACGGCTGCACTTCATGGCAAATCTATTGGCGCGTCCTGTTACCCCACACGCGCCCCGCCCTGATGGTGCTGGCCGTCCTGACCTGGATCACCGTATGGAACGACTTCCTCTGGCCCCTGATCATGATCCAACGCAACGAATACGCCACCGCCACCCTCGGTCTCGTCCGCCTACAGGGCCAATACAACACCAACTGGCCCCTACTCATGGCCACCTCGGTAATCCTCCTGCTGCCTCTGCTGCTGCTCTATGCGGTGGCCCAGCGCGCCTTCGTCCGGGGGATCGCCATGTCCGGTCTCGGCGGCCGCTGAGGTCTACTTCGGCGGCTCCCATTGCGGATCTCGGCCGAGCAGTGCCGCAATGGCGTCCATCACCGGCAGTGACGAACCCGCTTGTACCGGAGGCTGATAGACGCCGCCAGGCCCGTTGAGCACACTGCCCGGTCCGGTGATCGACTGTGCGATAGGCAGTGCGCGTTCGGCGAGCCGTTCCGGGACCGGGTAAGGCCGGCCCACCGCGTGTGCGAGGTCCCAGCGGTGGATGAGCATGTCGACGAAATGCACCGCCAGCACGGTCTCGGTGGGGATGGGACCCCGATCCGGGAGGTGCACGACCTCGCCGGCCTGATCCATCGCGACCACCCAGCGCGCGGCCGTGCGAGCGAAATCCTCACGCGGACTGTCCGAATGGTCGTCGAGCGGCGAGAGGATGGCCGAGACGACGGCCTCGTGCCGCGTATTCATGTGATCGATGAGATCCGTGACCGCCCAGCCCGTACAAGGTGTAGCGGCATTCAGCTCTTCGTCGGAAACAGTGACCACATCGTGCGCGAGCAGCGCCAGGGCCATTGCGTCGAGTCTCTGCAGATCGTTCATAGTGCACCCACTTGATAGCATCCGGTCGTTCGCCAAAAGAATAGCGAACGACCGACCGCTAAGATAGTCATGTGTCCCCCAGAAGCTCCTTCGCCGAAGCGGCCCGCACCCGCGAACGCATAGTCCGAGCCGCCATAGCCGAAGCTTCCCGAATCGGCCTGGACAGCCTCACCATCGGCTCCCTCGCCGACCGCCTCTCCATGAGCAAAGCCGGCGTCATAGGCCCCTTCGGCTCCCGCGAGAATCTCCAGCAAGCTGCCCTCGAGCAAGCAAGCCACATCTTCCGCACCGCCGTCCTGACCCCCCTCGCCGACCTCCCGCCCGGCGCCCTCCGCCTCTCCCGCCTCATCGACGCCTGGATCGCCTACCTAGCCGACTGCCCCTTCCCGGGCGGCTGCTTCGTAACCTCCACCTCCACCGAATTCGACGGCCGCCCCGGCCCCATCCGAGACCACCTCCGCGCCACAGTCTTCTCCTGGCGCACCCTCCTCACCACCGAAATCACCGCCGCCCAAGCGGAATCCCCCGCCCCCCACCGCCCCGCCGACGAGATAGCCACCACCCTCATAGGCATCTCCATGTCCATCAACCAGGAAATCCAACTCCTCAACGACGACTCCGCACCCCAACGCGGCCGCTCCGCAATGCGCCACGCAGCCGGTCTGCCCTGATCAGGAGCGCGGGCACGACCGCGACTGCCGCGATCGCGAATGCCCACCAATAGGTTTGGGTGAAGGACTCGGCGAGCGGGTGGTGTTCGAGATTGCGCTGGAGTAGTACGAGCAGCGCGGCGACGCCGAAGGAGCTCGCGGTGCGGATGGCGACATTGGTGGCCGTGGTGGCGGCCGGGATTTCGGCCGGTTGCAGGGCTCGGTAGGAGGCCGCCATGGCCGAGGGCATGAGCATGCCGTGGCCGAGCCCGATCACGAACAAGGTGGCGATCAGCACGGCGGGGCCGGTATCCGCGTGCGTTTGGGTGAGGGCCGCCATGCCTGCCAGTACGAGTGCCAGTCCGCCACGGACGAGTAGTTTCGGCGAGAACCTGTCGGTCAGCTTGCCGGCGATCAGCGTGGTCGCCATCGCGCCGAGCCCCATGGGCGCGACCATGATTCCGGAGCGCAGCGGCGTTTCGCCGTCGACCGTCTGAAAGTACAAGGGCAGCAGGGCCATCAGGCCGACTTGCGCGCCGATGTAGACGAACAGCAGCGCATTGACCGCGGTGAAATTCCGGCGCCGCAGCAGCCGGATATCGATCAGTGCCGCGTCGCCCTTCCTGGTGGCGTGCACGACATACCCGGCGATGAGCGCGATTCCGGCGAGAACGCTTGCGAGGACCGGGGTATCGGTGAGGCCGATGCCGCTGCCCGCGAGCGAGGCACCGTACACGAGTGCACCCAAACCCGGTGACAGCAAGGCCATTCCGAGTACATCGAGTCGGCCGGCGCGGTCACCGACGACATCGCGCGGGAGCAGCTGGATCGCGGCGAGCAAGGCGATGGCGCAGAGCGGGACATTGATGAAGAACATCCATCGCCATGACAGGTGACCGAGGATCAACCCGCCCACTGTGGGGCCGAGCACCGGCGCGATCAGGGCGGGGAACGAGACTGCGCTCATGACGCGGCCCATTCTGGCCGGACCGGCCGCGCGGGCCAGCATGGTCTGCCCGATCGGCAGAATCATGCCCGCGCCGAGACCTTGCAGCAGGCGGAATCCGATGAGACTCGCAATGCTCCAGGCCGTTCCGCACAGCACCGATCCGGTGATGAACAGCAGTAGCGATGTGATCCACATGGTCTTGGGTCCGAACCGTCCGATCGCCCATCCGGACAGCGGGATGCTCACGGACAGCGCGAGCGTGTAGCCGGTCAGCACCCATTGGATCGTGGACAGCGGGGTGTGGAACTGCGTGCCGAGGGTGTGAACGGCGACATTGGTGATGGTGGTGTCGAGGATGGTCATGATCGCGCCCAGGACCACCACGATCACGAGGTTGCGCAGGGCGGGATCGAATTCTGTTGGTGCTTCCGGTGTTTCCGCCGGTGTCGGCCGTGTTGCTGTCATGGCGGTGCCCCCTGTTCTGCCTTATCGATACACTGTATGGATAAACGATACGATGTATTGTCAAGTCATACGCTGTAGCGGGTAGACTCCGGCCCGTGGACCAGCAGCAATCCGGAGCCGACGCGAACCGTGCCGTCCCGATCTGGGCGCGCTCCGCGCCCCGGCGGCGGCCCGCGGTGACCAGAGATGAAATTGTCACCGCGGCAATGGATATCGCCGGTGAAGAGGGCAGCGATGCGGTGTCCATGCGCCGCGTCGCCGCGCGGCTGGGTATCGGGCCCATGGCGCTCTACACCCATATCGACAGCAAGGACGACCTCATCGATCTGATCGCCGACGAACTGGCGGGCGAGATCATCCTCGATGAGAACGAGTTCTCCGAGGACTGGCGCGAATCGATCTCCCGGGTGGCCCGGCGGGAGCGCGCCATGATCAAACGACATCCGTGGGCCACCGAACTCGTCGGCAAACGCGGCGCGCTCGGGCCGAATGCGCTGCTGCACATCGAGCAGTCGTACAAAGCGCTGGATGGACTGGACGTGCCGATCCCGATCGCCTCGCAGATCATCAATGCGGTCGACCAGTACACGACCGGATTCGTACTGCGGGAATCCCACGCGGCTACCCGCCGTGATCTCGGACCGGATTCACCCGGCGCCGCCTATGTACGCGA
This sequence comes from Nocardia sp. NPDC088792, assembly GCF_044750615.1. Lineage (NCBI taxonomy): Bacteria > Bacillati > Actinomycetota > Actinomycetes > Mycobacteriales > Nocardiaceae > Nocardia > Nocardia sp. NPDC088792. Next base: position 1,094,048 of record NZ_JBIVKC010000002.1, on the reverse strand, counting down.
GGCCGCGACCGCCGCCGGCCACGAACGGTTCGTCCAACTCCTGCAGCAGGATCCGGCCGACTTCCCCGATGCCGACGAGAGCTTCGAGATCGGGCTGGGATGGCTGCTGGAAGGCATCACGCGGGATCTCGGTAGGGGCTAGTCACTTCCGGCTCGTTCGCCACTCTCCGAAGCATGTGCTTGGCTGGCAGCGGTCCAGTGCAGTCATGCATCGGGGTGATGAGGCGCGCCGGGGGAGCCGGTGGGCGGGTTCTGGGGAGAGTGATGAGACAGATTCTGTTCGCTGCGATGATTGCGCTCGCGGTGTCGATCACGGTGACGCCGATGCTCATTCGGCTGTTCGCCCGCAAGCATCTGGGACAGGAGATCCGCGAAGAAGGGCCGCTGAGCCACCGCGCCAAGCGGGGGACACCCACCATGGGCGGTATCGCCATCGTGGCCGGTATGTGGGCCGGATACCTCGGGTCGCATCTGATCGGGCTGCGGTACGGGGCGCCCGGGGTGACGGCGTCCGGGCTGCTGGTGCTCGGGCTGGCTACCGCGCTGGGGGTGGTCGGGTTTCTGGACGACTTCATCAAGCTGTACAAGCGACGGAACCTCGGGTTGAGGGCGCGCGGGAAATATGTCGGACAGCTCGGCGCCGCAATCATTTTCGGTGTGCTGGCGCTGCGGTTTCCAGACAGCACCGGGCTGACGCCGGGAAGCAGGCACTTTTCTATCGTCCGCGATCTGGGCTGGCTGTCGTTCATACCGGTGCTGTTTCTGCTGCTGGTGTGTTTTCTGGTGGTGGCCTGGTCCAACGCGGTGAACATCACCGACGGACTCGACGGATTGGCCGCGGGCTCGATGGGGCTGACCCTGGGCGCGTACGTGCTGATCACGTTCTGGCAGTACACGAATGCCTGCAGTACCCGCGCCCACGCCGGCTGCTACCTGGTGCGGGATCCGCTGGATCTCGCAGTCGTGTGTGCGTCAGCCGGCGCGGCCTGCGTCGGATTTCTGTGGTGGAATGCCGCCCCCGCGAAGATCATCATGGGGGACACCGGCTCGCTGGCCCTCGGTGGACTGCTGGCAGGGCTGTCGATCACCACTCGCACCGAACTGCTGATGGTGCTCGTCGGCGCCCTGTTCTGCGCGGAGATCTTCTCGGTCCTGTTGCAGATCGCAGTGTTTCGCACGACAGGGCGCCGATTCTTCCGAATGGCCCCGGTGCATCACCACTTCGAACTCGGCCACTGGCCGGAAACCATGGTGACCACCCGATTCTGGCTGGTCGCAGCCATTTCCGCGGCGGCCGGGTTGATGGCGTTCTACGGCGAAGACCTCGCTGTGATCGGGTAGCCGGGGTTCAGCGGCCGTCAGCGGCGTCGAGCCACCAGATCGGGCGGGCGGTGCCGTCCGTGGTGCGGCCGTCGCGGTGCACGTAATGCCGGATGTCGCGGCCGGATTCGGCGAATTCGCCGTGCAGCGCCCGCTCCAGCCATTCGGCGGCGAAGCGGAAGGCTTCGGCGGCCACACCACCGAGGGGGTGGAATTCGTTTTCGTAGACGCGGAGTTCCTTGGGGGCGCGGATGCGGTCGAAACTGGCGATGGCCTGTTCCAGCCGGGTGAGTTCGTCGAATTCGCCGATGCCGTAGAGGACGGGGCAGGTGATGTGCTCGACCAGGTCACCGAGCGGGAGGTGGGTGGTCAGTTCCCGATCGAAGGCTTCCTCGTCGGTGTAGCCGGCCATGTACATGTAGTTGTTCTTGAAGCTGGGCTGGGCGCGGTCGAAGATGGTGTGGAAGTCGCCGGTGACCGCTTCGAAGGCGGCGAGCGCGGCCAGGCGGCGGTCGGTGGCGGCGGCGCGGGAGCCCCAGTAACCGCTCATGCTGATGCCGAACATGCCGATGCGCTGCGGATCGACCTCGGGCAGTTCGGTCAGGTAGTCGAGGTAGCGGCCGATGGCGCGCTCGTAGTTGGTGAGATCGACGGTGAGACCGCCGGTTCGGGTCTCGCCCTGACCCGGGCCTTCGATGGAGAGCGCGACCATGCCGCGGCTGGTGTAGTAGCGCTCGGCGGCGTGGATGTAGTCCTCTTTGATCATGTCCATGCCGGGGCCGAGGATCACCGCGGGCGCGCCCTGCACCGCGCCCGCCGGGAGGTGCAGCAGGCCGTAGATGTGGCCGCCTTCGAAGTCGAGCACGACTCGCCGGACGCGATCGTCGCGTAGTGCGGCCAGCCGGGTGACGCAGTGGCCGGTCCGCTCGCGGAAGGCCGCTTTGCGGGGATCCGCGGCGTCGAGGATCGAATACTGCGCCCGGCCCCACATGACGGCGGCGCGTTCGTAGAGGTCGGAGGCGGTGCGGCGGAAGCCGTTCCGCTCGTGGTGGGTGGCGCGTTCCTCGGCCTGGGCGGCAATGGTGGCCCAGGCCTTGGGCAGCATGGCACCGCTCTTGACCAGGGCGAACACCTTGTCGAAATCGGTGTGGTCGTGGCCGAGTTGCTCCATCGTGCCTTTGGCTTCGGGGTGCAGGGCATCGAAACCGCCTTGGGCGAGGGCGATGTCCAGGGTCCAGCTCTGGGCGGTCGAACGGTTGGTCATGATGCTTCCTCTCAATTAGCTAAGTACTTATCTATTAAGTACTTAGGATAAGCTGCTGTCAAGTCAGACCCGTGCGCCGAGAGAGAGTCACATGCCGAAACCCCGACCGGACGCCGCCCGCGGCGAATCGCTCGACCGGTTGGCGCGCGCCGCCTACCGGCTCAGTGCCGCCGACGCGCGACTGCGCGGCCGGGCCACCCGGGTGCCCGGCGCGGTATCGATGACTCACGCACGCGCACTGCGCATCCTCGCCGAAGGCGGGCCGATGACGATCGGGCAGCTCGCCGCCGGCACCGAAACCACCGGCGCCGCAACGACTCAGCTCGTGAACGGGCTCGTGACGGCCGGGTATGTCACCCGCACGCCGTCGCCCGGCGACAAGCGTTCGGTCCAGGTGTCATTGACCGATGCGGGACGCGAACTGCATCACCAGCGGCAGCGGAAACTCACCGCGGCGCTGCGGGACTCCCTGACCGAATACGACTCCGCCGCACTGGAATCCGCGACGTCCGTACTCGAGCATCTGGCCGCCATCTACGACGAACTCTGAGGCGTGGCCTCGGTATAGCGGCGCGCCAGCGTGCGGATGTGGGCGACCAGTTCGGGCGGGTCGTCCACGCGGAAATCCATCATGAGCATGCTCAGGTAGATGGCGATGGTCTCCAGGCGGTCGGCGCCGGTCAGCAGGAGGCAGGAGTTGTCGTCGAGCGGTTCGACCACGCCCACCGTGGGGTTGATGCGCGCGATCACCGTTTCCGCGGGCGCCAGCACGGTGACCCGGGCGTGCACCAGCCAGCCGATGCTCGCGATCTCGCGCAGCACGAAGGCGACCAGATCCTCGTCCGGCAGCGGGCGCGCGGCGAAATGCCGGTCGCCGAGGACGACCGCGGGCAGTCCGGCCACGGGAATCGCACGCCAGGAATGGGTTTCGAGCTTGTAGGCCACCAGGTACCAGCGGCGTTGCCAGCTGATCAGGCGGTAGGGCTCGCATTCGAGGTCGCCCGCGTGCACGGTGGTCGTCGCGCGGATGGCGGCGGCCAGGGTGGCGAGGGTTTCGGCGGGGATCGGGGCGTCGGGTTCGCAGGAACCGGTGACGGCGGGGCCCACATCGGTTACCGACCGCAGTGCTGTCACCTTGCGCTGTAAGCGTTTCGGGAGGATGCGCGCCAGTTTCGCGTGTGCCCGTTCCAGGTTGTCCTGGATGCCGGCGATTCCGGTGCTGCCGTCGGCGGCCTGATCCATGGCGACCGCGACGGCCACGGCCTCGTCGTCGTCGAGCAGCAGGGGCGGCATGGTCGTGCCCTGGCCGAGGCGGTAACCGCCGATCGGGCCGCGTTCGGCGTGCACCGGATAGCCGAGTTCGCGCAGCCGGGCGATGTCCTGGCGCAGGGTGCGGCCGGTGACGTCCAGGCGTTCGGCCAGCTCGCGACCGCAGTAAGGGTGTTCCTGCAGTAGGGAGAGCAGACGCAGCAGTCTGGTTGTGGTGGAGGTCACATTTCAGCCTTTCCTGCTGCCGGATGATTAGGAAGAAATCTAGCCTAATAGCGGCATACCTTGGTTTCAAGGGAAACGAAACCACCTGAGAGGCAAGCACAATGAGCACCGAACCGCAGGCCACCCTCGACCCCGCCGCCCGCCTCGCCCCCGTCTGGCGTGATGTCCTCGCCACCTCGCATCGCGCCCTGACCGGCGTGGTCGCCGGCGTTCGCGCCGACCAGTGGGACAACACCACTCCGTGCTCGGAATGGACTGTCACGCAGGTGGTGCAGCATGCCGCCGGTGATCAGCTCGCCTACGCCAAGGTCCTCGGCATCGGCAACGGTCCCGCCGCGAACCCCTTCGAACCCTCCGGCCAACTCGACCGCAGCGCTGACGAATTGCTCACCGCCGCAATAGAACCCACCGTCACCGCCTGGGCCACCGTCGGCGATCACACCGAAACCGTCCCCACCCCACTGCCGTTCGGCGCCCTCCCCACCCCGATCGCCGGCGTGCTCTGCGCCCTCGACGCCGCCGTCCACGCCTGGGATATCGCGATCGGCACCGGCCAGCCCGCGCCGCTCACCGACGAGCTCGCCGGCCACCTGCTCACCGCCGCCCGCGGACTCATCGAGCCGCTGCGGGATTACGGCGTCTACGCGGCGATCGTCGAGGGCGTGCCCGCGAGCGACACCCCGGTCGTCGACGAACTGCTGACTTACCTGGGCCGCGACCCGCGCGCCTGAATCCGCTCGCGGCGGCCGCCGGGGAGCATCCCCGTGACCGCTCTGGGCGGTACCGGCCTGACGGAGCGGGCCGACGGTCCAGGTAGACTCCCTTCCTCGTGAGTCTCACCCTCGGAATCGTCGGCCTGCCCAATGTCGGAAAGTCGACCCTCTTCAATGCGCTGACCCGCAATGACGTGCTCGCGGCGAACTACCCGTTCGCCACCATCGAGCCGAACGTCGGCGTGGTGCCGCTGCCCGATTCCCGGTTGAGCAAGCTGGCCGAGATCTTCGGATCCGAGCGCATCGTGCCCGCCGTGGTCTCCTTCGTGGATATCGCCGGCATCGTGAAGGGCGCGTCCGAGGGCGCGGGCCTGGGCAACAAGTTCCTCGCCAATATCCGTGAGGCCGATGCCATCTGCCAGGTGGTGCGCGTCTTCGCCGACGACGACGTCATCCACGTCGACGGGAAGGTCGACCCGACCTCCGATATCGAGGTCATCGAGACCGAGCTGATCCTGGCCGACCTGCAGACCCTCGAGAAGGCGGTCGTCCGCCTCGAGAAGGAAGCCAAGGTCAAGAAGGATCGCAAGCCGGTCGCCGACGCCGCCAAGCAGGCGCAGGACATCCTCAATGCCGGCCGCACCCTCTTCGCGGCTCGCAAGGAGATCGACACCGACCTCCTCCGCGAACTCACCCTCCTCACCACCAAGCCCTTCCTCTACGTCTTCAACGCCGACGAGTCGGTCCTCACCGACGAGGCCAAGAAGGCCGAACTGAAGGCCGCCGTCGCCCCCGCCGACGCCGTCTTCCTCGACGCCAAGGTCGAAGCCGAACTCCTCGAACTCGACGAGGAGTCCGCCCTCGAACTCCTCGAATCCATCGGCCAGACCGAACCCGGCCTGCACGCCCTGGCCCGAGCCGGCTTCCACACCCTCGGCCTCCAGACCTACCTCACCGCAGGCCCCAAGGAATCCCGAGCCTGGACCATCCACCAGGGCGACACCGCCCCCAAGGCCGCCGGCGTCATCCACACCGACTTCGAACGCGGCTTCATCAAGGCCGAAATCGTAGCCTTCAACGACCTGGTAGCCGCCGGCTCCATGGCCGCAGCCAAGTCCGCCGGCAAGGTCCGCATGGAAGGCAAGGACTACGTCATGGTCGACGGCGACGTAGTCGAATTCCGCTTCAACGTATAGGGATTCGCCCGCACGCCAGCGAATTACACTGAGCCCCATCCGGATTCCGGGTGGGGCTCGGTTGTTTTCGGGGCAAGGTCAGGCTTTGACGGCGTCCCATGCTGCTTGGCCGAGGACCGGGGCGGGGCCGAGGATGTCGAAATCTGTTGTGCGGGCCAGCCATAGGCGGGCGTATTCGACGCAGGGGCCCATCCAGAGGGCTTGGCAGAGTCGTGGGGGTAGGGGTTTGATGCGGGACTGGGTTATGTGGGGGTGTAGCCAGGTGGTGGCTTCGCTGTAGAAGTGGTCGTTCAGGGTGGTGATTTCGGGGCGGGATTCTTCGATGATCTCGAATTCGCGGTGGTGGAAGAGGAAGCGGGCGCGTAGTTCGTTGGCGGCTACCCATTCCAGGTGGGTGCGGACGGTGCTTTCGATGCCGCCGCGGGCGGTCGAATTGCCTTGCAGGACGGTGAGGTAGGTGTCGTAGTAGTCGCGGAGGGTTTCGAGGTAGAGCTCGGCGGCCACGCCGTCCTTGCTGCCGAAGAAGTGGTAGATGCTGCCCACGCTGGCGCCGGAGGCGCGGTGCAGGGCCTCGACCGTGGCACCGGCCACTCCGCTCTTCAGGAAGACCGTCAGTGCTGCGTCGAGGATGGCGCGGCGGCGCGCGACGCCGGCGGTAGGGGCAGTGGTCACTCCTGAACCGTACCGAATCGGCCATTGACTAGAAAAATCTTCTAGAATAATTTTCTAGTTCGACGTGACCCGCTGAACGAAGGACTGTGGCGAATGAGCACGAGTACCGAGAACCGCACGAGTGGTGAAGTGCGGCGGGTGAATCCGGTCGATGTGGCCCTCGGCGTCGCCTGCGTGGTGTGGGTGGTGATGACGCTCTGGTCGGGGATCCAGACCGGCGGCAAGGGCCTGCCGGTGATCCCGCAGACGATCACCTCGCTGGCGCTGGTGGTGGCCGTGTTCGGGCACATGCTCAAACACTTGGGGGTGAAGCTCGCCGCGGCCTACTTCGTGATCGCCGCCATCGTGGAGTGGTCCTTCGAGCAGACCAATATCTCGTTCGGCGGGTTCATCTGGGGCGATCTGCGCTACGGCGATCTGGCGATGATGGGTCCCCATATCGGCAGCGTTCCGCTGCTGGTGCCGCTGGGGATGGTGGCCCTGTTGTGGCCGGTCTACGTGATCATCAATGTGGTGCTCGACGGGAAGATCGTGGTGGACCCGCGCTCCCTGCGGCCGTGGCAGGTGGTGTGGCACTGCGTGCTCTACGGCATGCTGCACGCCTGGATCGCGTTCCTCGCCAATGGTTTCTGCACGAAGTTCGGGGTCTACGAATGGGTCGGCAGGTCCAAGGCCCTGCCCGCGCAGGACTCGTTCTTCGGCGACCCCAAACTGCCGATCGGCTGGGCGATCTGGGGATTCCTGATCACCCTCGTCATCTCGTTCGTGCTCATCCCGGTCCTCGGCAAGGGCGCGCTCGCCCGAGCGGGGACGCGTCCGCTGAGCTGGGTGGACGCGGCCCCGATCGTGGTCATCGGGTCCTATGCCTTTGCGCTGTACCTGAATCCGGTGAACAAGTCCGTCGGCAGCGTCATCCTGTTCATGTTCGGATTCATCTCGCTGCTCGCCCTGTACCGCTTCGTGGCTGTCCTCCTGGAGCAGAGGCGGTCGTCGCTCGAAGCGTGAGCGGGGGCTCGGTCAGAGCCAGTCGTCGTCCTCGGAGCCGCTGTCGTCGAAGAGGGAGCCGAGGAGCATACCGCCGGCCAATCCTCCTGCGGCGCCGAGGACTACGTCGCCCATTCCGGAGCCGCCCGCCCGGCGGTCGGGTGCGGGCTGCGGGGGTACGGGCTGGGATTGGGCGAGCAGTCGCTGCTGGCAGCCGGGGCAGACGGGGATGGGGCGGGTGACGCCGTACGGGGGCTGCCAGGCCGCCATGGCGAAGGCGGCGCCGTGGGTGGGGTCGAAGAAGCAGGCGGGGACTGCGTGCTGCGCGGGGGAGTAGGTCGGCGAGGTCATGGCTTTCCTTGTCTGCTCGATGTTTTCGATGTCGGTGGGGGTCAGCGCCGGACTCGGCGGACGAGGCGGGTCCAGCGGATGCTCAGTTCGCCGCGGCCGGCGCGGCGGATCCAGCGGGCGACCAAGGGACCGTTGGCGGGCTCGGCCGGTTCGCGGTGGGCGTCGTAGGCGGCGGTGGCGGCGTTGATGGTGGTCATCGGTGGCTCCCTCGTCTGTGGGGTTCTTGCGATGCCACCAACCTAAAGTCGGTCGATCGACTAAGTCAAATGACCAAGTAGTGATGTGGATCACTGTCGACTTTTGTGTATGCCCTGACCTGCCGTTAGTATTCGGTCAATCGACCGACTCAGTCAGCGAAAGGAACCCTCGTGGCCCACACACCGGCGGCCGTACGACGAGCCCAGATCATCCGGGCCGCGACCACCGTGATCGCCCGCGATGGCGTCGCCGGCGCGACCACCCGCCGCATTGCCGCCGAGGCGGGGCTGTCCCTGGCCACCCTGCATTACGTGTTCAGCACCAAGGACGAGATCCTCGCCGCGGTACTGGCCTCGCTGATCGAGGACGATCAGCGCGGCAACGCCACCATCACCGCGCACCTCGACACCTCCGTGGACACTCAGCGGCTGACCCTGCCCGAGGTGATCCACCAACTCGTCCGGACCGCCTGGGACGTGGCGAGCGCCGATCCCGCACTGGCTCGCGTCGAGCACGAACTCACCCTCTACGCCCTGCGCACTCCCGAAGCCGCACACCTGGGGCGCGACCTGAACAACTATCACCTGGACGCCACCGAGCAGATCGTCGACCGGACCATGGAGCACACCGGCCACGAGTCCCCGCGCCCCGCCCGGGAACTCGCCCACCTGATCAACTGCGTGATGGACGGAATCCTGTTGGATCACTTGGTGAATCCCGATTCCGCCCTGACGGACCGCAGCCTCGCCAACCTCTCCGACGCTATCCTCGCGCTGGTTTCGCCACCGGTGCGGGTGGGATGAGGGCGAGGCCGTGCGCGCCCTGGTTGGGGATCGTGCGGTCGGGGGAGAGGTGCTCGCCGCGGTCGACCACCAGGGTGGTGATCACCTCGTAGGTGTGCAGGTCGGCGACGGTCACGGTGCCTGATTGCAGGTTGGCGACGAAGGCGGTGGCGGCGTCCGCGGTGGCCGTGACATTGATGGGGCCCAAATCGATCGGCACTTCGCCCAGCGGCTGGTAAGAGTTCGCGTCGAAGATCGCGAGGGATCCACCTCGACTACGCGGCTCGCCGGTGGAATCGAAGCTCCCCCAGACGGTGGGATCGGTTGTGCCCCATTGGCCTACGAGCAGCTTGCCGTCGCTGGTGACGTGGACCGGGCCGGCCGCGGCGGTCAGCGGGATACTGTGGACGATCTCGTCCGTGGCGGTGTCGATGACCTCAATGGTGTGGGCGCCCTCGGCGAAAATTGTTGGAGTGGCGACGAATACGCGAGTGCCATCGGGGGAGACCGCGATTCCCTCGCTGCCCGGCACCGCGATTCGGCGCGTTTCGCCGCTGGCCGTATCGATCACGGAGACGTAGGGCGTCTGCTTGTTGGCGGTGTACGCCTTCCGGCCGTCCGGGGTGAGAGCCGCCGAGTGCGGGACCGGTGCTTCGGCGGAGAACCGGGCGGTGATCTGCCCCGTCTTCGGGTCCAGTGCGAGGATGCCGCCGGGACCGGCGGGGCCTTCCTCGACGCTGACGAACAGCGTTCCGGTGGCCGTATCCAGGTGCATTGCGTGCGGTGCGTGCTCGGGGCCGATATCGATGACGTCGGCGATTTCATGGGTGTCGACGTCGATCACCGAGATCTGGTGGCCCTTCGCCTCGTGTACGAGGTAGTAGCCGTTGCTGTAGGTGTGGCTGGCGTAGAGCATGCGGCGGTCCGGGTCGAAGCACAGTTCGTGACCCTCGGGCAGCACGTCGATCAGGTGGGTGCGCTCGCCGGTGGCAAGGTCGAAAAAGCTTACGGTGCAACCACTCTGACTCAAGACCGCCAGCTGGGTTCCGGATGTGGAAGTTGTCATGAGACGATTCTGCGAGCCGACCCGATGATCGGCAATGCCAAGATCGGGCACGATACTTTCCAGTAGATGGAATCGGGAAGGGACGCCGTCGTGGAGAATCTCGACCTGAACCTGCTGGTCGCCCTGGATGCCCTGCTGGACACCGGCAGCGTCACGCTGGCCGCGGAACGCCTGCATTCCTCGCCGCCCGCCATGAGCCGGTCCCTCGGCCGATTACGCCGGGTGCTCGGCGATCCGCTACTCGTACGGGCGGGCCGGAATCTCGTATTGACGCCGCGCGCAGTCGAATTGCGCGGTGAGGTCGCGGGTCTGCTGCAACACGCTCGCACGCTGCTGACCCCGCACGGCGGGCCCGATCCGGCCGCGCTGGAACGGGTTTTCGCGATCCAGGCCGCGGATACGGTGCTCGCCGGCATCGTGGGCCCGCTGCTCGCCACGGTGCGCGCGGAGGCGCCGAGCATCGTGCTGCGATTCCTGCCCGACAGTCTGGAGGGCACCCCGGCCTTGCGCGACGGCCGGGTCGATCTGGAGATCGGCGTCATCGACCATGCCGACCCCGAGACGATCGTCGAACCGCTGGCCGAGGTGGCCATGCTCGGGATAGCGGCCGCCGGGCATCCGTTCACGACCGGGCCGGTCACGCCCGAAACGTATGCTGCGGCAGCGCATCTCAGTGTGTCCCGGCGGGGCCGGCTACGCGGGCCCATCGATGAGCGGCTCGCCGAACTCGGGCTCTCCCGGCGGGTGGTCGCCACCGTCCCGAACTACGCGGAGGCGATGATCGCCGTGCGGGACAGCGAACTGGTCTGCCATACGCCCGGATTTCCGGATGCCTCGATCTCGGCCGGTACCGGCATCTTCCGGATCCCGCTCGACCTGCCGTCCGCCGAGATGGCCATGGCCTGGCATCCCCGGCATCACGCGGATACCGCGCACAGCTGGTTGCGGGCCCGGGTCCGGGCGACCGTCGAGGCGGCGCTGACCGCCTAGGACCGGGATCCGGCTCAGCGGTGCAGGGTGGTTTCGAAGTCCATGTGCGACAGCTTCTCCGGATTGCGGACGGCGTAGAGCCCGGTGATGAGGCCGTCGTCGATGCGGAGCGCGATAACGGTGTCGACCTCGCCGTCCTCGCGGAGGACCAGGGCCGGGTAGCCGTTGACCAGGGCCGGTTCCATGGGCAGGGCGGCCATCCGGCTCTGCTGGACGGTGAGCAGGCGGGCGATCCGGGTCGCGCCCGAAACCGGCCGCAGCAGCGCCTGTTTGATGCCGCCGCCGTCGCCGAGCAGCACCACATCGGGTGCGAGGATATCGAGCAGGCCCTGCATGTCGCCGGTTTGCACGGCCCGCTGGAAGGCTTCGAGCGCGCCCTGGGTTTCGGCCTGGGAGGGGAGTCCGCGCGGCCGGCGGGCGGCGATATGCGCGCGGGCGCGGTGCGCGATCTGGCGGACCGCGGCGGGCGTCTTGTCGACGGCCGCGGCGATTTCGTCGTATTCGAGTGCGAAGACCTCGCGCAGCACGAACACCGCTCGTTCGGTCGGTGCGAGGGTCTCGAGCACGAGCAGCATGGCCATCGAGACGTTCTCGGCGAGCTCGATGTCCTCGGCCACATCGGGAGTGGTCAGCAGCGGTTCGGGCAGCCAGGACCCGACATAGGACTCCCGGCGCCGGCCCAGCGAGCGCAACCGGCTCAGCGCCTGGCGGGTGGTGATCTGCACCAGATAGGCCCGCTGATCGCGCACGGTATCCTGCTCGACGCCCATCCACCGCAGCCAGGTCTCCTGCAGCACGTCCTCGGCGTCGGCGGCCGAGCCGAGCATCTCGTAGGCGACGGTGAACAGCAGATTGCGGTGCGTGACAAAGGCTTCGGTGGCGGGGTCCGGCCGGTGGTCATCGCTCATCACTGCACTCCGTCTCTCGCATCGCTACTGTGTCGGCCATTGGACGCCGCCCGGCGCCCGTTTGTGACAGGTGCGCTCGGTGATTACCGGGCGGCCCGGGGCAACTGCGGAATCGCACCGCGCGCGGGCACCGCGCCGTGATAGAAGTACCGCCCCAATCCGATCGAGAAGATCAGCATCCCGTACACCGAATGCTCCACGGACGCGGTGAACAGCGACTGGCTGGTCAGGTATCGCGCCGCGAAGATCCAGCCCCCGACGCCGCTGGCCGCGACCGAGACCCAGCTGCCGAAGATGATGTGCACGTAGCCGAAGGCCGCCGCGCTGGCCGCCACCAGCCCGGCGCCGTCCCCGAAAACCGGTGCGTACCGGTGGAACAGGAACGACCGGAAGACCAGCTCCTGCGGGTACACGCTCAGCATCGGATACAGCACCATGACCGCCAGCCACAGCCACGGATTCCGCCGCGGCAGGTCGAACAGGTCCTCCCGGCGCAGCAGCGCGGTCGCCGCGGTCAGCGCCAGCCCGTTCGATACCGCGGTGACCGCCATCGATCGCGCCTGCGGCCGCAGGGCTTTCGGCCGCCACAGCGACTGGCGGTCGAAGCCGTCCGACCGCCGCAGGTACACGGTGGCGCCCGCGGCCAGCGCGAGCAGTATCGGAATCGGCGGCTTCCCGCGCATGTAGGCGTTGTATGCGGTGGTGCCGCCGAAGAACAGGGCCGCATACTCGGCGGCGAGGTAAACCCGCCGCCACCGTCGAATCCGCATGGCCACACCCTAGTTTCCGGATGCCGGGTGTGCCGGGTTCGGTGCTCGCGGCAGGGTCAGCCCTGTGGCGCGTGGTGAGGATCCTTGCGGCGCACGGTGATATCGAAGCCCGGGATGGGTACATGGCGTTCGCGGCAGCGGGAGCAGAGTGGTTCGGGCTGGTGGCGGGTATCGATCATCCATCGCGAGCAGCGCCGGCACACGGTGGTGGTCGGCGGGCTGGAGAGGTCGGACAGGCCGATTGCCAGCATGGCGACCACGGCGGCCAGGGCCACCGCGGCCGCGGAGAAAGCCAGAACGTCCAAGACCATGGAACTTCACTCCTCCGGGCGAATATCGCACTACGATACTTAAATATCGTAGTGCGATACGAGCAAGTAAGGTTTCGTCCGTGTCAAAGCTGACCCCACGCGACTACACCACGCTCCTGACGTTCCGGACCGCGCTGCGCCGGTTCGAGCGCTGGAGTGAGGAACAGGCGCGTCGGGTCGGTCTCACGCCCGCGCAACATCAACTGCTGCTGGCCATCACGGGTCATCCGGACGAGCGGGAGCCCACCATCGGCGAGATCGCCGACCATCTCTCGGTGCGGCATCACAGCGCGGTGGGTCTGGTGGATCGCGCCGTCGAAGCGGGTCTGGTCGAACGCGTCCGGGACGAATATGATTCGCGCGTGGTCAGATTGGCGGTAACCCCCCTCGGCGAACAGCGCCTGGAGGCACTCAGTGAACTGCATCTCGCGGAGCTGGGCCGTCTCGCTCCGATACTCGATCATCTGACCGCGAGCCTGCCCGTCTCGGATACCGCCGGCACGTAGCGCCGCCGGGTTCGTACACCCCCGCGTGGCGATTGCCATGCATTTGCTGGAACCCATCCCCGACCGGGGCGAATGACCTTCTGAAACACGCCATCGCGACGCGCGGCGTGGAGCATGAAATTAACATTCCGCCTGCGGTGCGGTGCGGTGCTGTTCCGCTATCGTTCATCCATCTATCCGATGCTGCTACTGGCGCGCCAGGGCTGGTTCGTCGAATCCGGAGTAGGTAGCCGGGCGGCAAATGCCTGACGCGGGCCCCCGACCGTCTCCGAAAGATCGAGGGATCGTGCCTGTACCCGTAACTCTCGCCGGTCGCCTGGTGCGACTGGAACCCCTTGCGCCGCAGCATGCTTCGGGTCTCGCGGAGGCAGCGGCCGGGAATCGTGACGATTATGCGTTCACGCCCGTCCCGCACGGAGTGGACGAGGCGCTGGACTATGTGGCGCAAGCGCTGGCCGGCCATGCCGCCGGCACGTCGCTGGCCTTCGCCATCATCGCCGTCGCCAGCGGGCGGGTGCTGGGGTCCACCCGGTTCACCCGATTCGACTATTGGCAGGGGCCCGTGGTGTGGCCGCTGGTGCACGGAATGCCGGCCGAGGATCCATTGCTCGCGGTCCCGGATGCGGCCGAAATCGGAAATAGCTGGCTGTCCCGTGGGGCGCGTGGGGCGGGCATAAACCTGGAGTCCAAGCTCCTGCTGCTGCAGCACGCGTTCGATGTGTGGCGCGTGCGTCGCATTGCCATGCGGGCCGATGTCCGTAATGTCCGTTCTCGCATGGCAATCGAACGCCTCGGCGCCACCAGCGACGGGGTCCGCCGGGCCCACTCCCGCGGCCTCGACGGCGAGGTCCGCAGCACGGCCTTCTACTCCATCCTCGACGAGGAATGGCCGGCCGTCCGGGTCACCATCGAAGGACAACTGGCGGCCCTCCCGGCCGGCACCGCCGATCGCTTGATCGACGCCTAGCGGCGCGCCGATCGACGGGCGGGCCGACGGACCGATCGGGGAAGACCGATCGGTCCCACTCATGTTCGGCGACTATAATTCCCGATGTTGCACAGGTCGGCGCCGAGGAGATCGATCCGAGTCGGGTGACTCGGCGGCCGGCATGACCTCGGATATGAAGCCAGCAACCCTTCCTCGAAGGATCAGCCGCATGCCCGACCCCATGCACACCAAGGTCTGCCTCGCGAACATCATGTCCGGATCCCCGGTCCTCAGCCTGTTCCTCGTCCCCGAACCACGCGTCCGCGGCGGCAGCGTGCTGCACCTGCTCGAGCAGGTCCCGCTGTCGGCCCGCCGGACGCCGCGCGCCGATCCCGCCCTCGTCTCGTGGCTGCAGGCGCAGCACACCTCACCGGCGATTCGCACCCGGTATCTCGCCTTCCGGCCGGGCCTGCACGACCCGCATCGGGCGCACGCGATCCTGCACGACCACTACATCGCGGACACCGAACCACTCGGCCTGGACACCGACGACCCCGACGAGATGACGCGGCTCGCGCTGCTGCCCGAACACTGGCTCGGCGCCCGCCGGATCGACGACTTCCACGACCACGCCGTACGCGCCGCCATGCTCGCCGTCTACCGGCACTTCGGGGTGGACCGGCGGATACCGCTCATGTACCACGGCTACGCCGAACCGGAGGACGGCTGGTTCGAAGTGCCTGCGGCGCAGGCCTGATCACTCGCTATTCGAAGGGCACGAGGGTCAGCAGCCACCACGGCCGCTGCGGAGACTCGAACAGGAAGGTCTGCACGTACAGCCGCACTTCCCGGCGCGTCTCCGGCTCGTGCATGAGCACGGTCCGCTCCCGCGGGGCCTCCGCGCCCTCGTTCTCGTTCCACAGCCGATCCCATTCGGGGGAGCGGCGGCACAGGTTGAGGATCTCCTCGATCCGCGCCGGCGCGACCCGGCCCGGCGCCAGATGCCGGAACGTCGAGACCATCAGCTGCGCCTCGAATTCCCAGTCGCCCAGCCGATATCGGGCCATCGGATCGAGCATGATGCCGGTCATCAGGTTCGCACCCGCGCCGGTACCCGGGAAGATCTCCACGAACGCCCTGTTCGCGGCCACCACGTCGAAGGCCGCATCGTGCAGGCAGGCCGGATGCGGAAGGCTGTGCAGCACCGCGAGATCGGCAGCCGGTGGAGCGGAGGGGTCGAACACCCTGTGCAGTGTGCTGTATTTCTCTTCGGATCGACTTCGTATCGAGTTAAGCCGGATCACAAGTGTGGTCGCTCTCGCAGAATTTCTGCCATATTGATCCTGTTCGGTTTGGTTCGAAAGTGGTTCGGGGGTCGTACGGCGCCATGGCGGTCACACGGATCGGGGTGCTGGGCCCGCTGCACATCAGTATCGACGGGCAGCGCGTGCCGCCCGGAGCTCCGATGCAGTGTGCGGTGCTCGGCAGGCTGGTTGCGGCGGGCGGGCGGGTCGTGCCCACCGAACGACTCATCGACGATCTCTGGCACGGCGATCCGCCCACCAAAGCCGTTGCCGCCCTCCAGGTCTACATCCACAACCTGCGGCGGGTCTTCGAACCCGACCGGCCCCGGCGCGCCCGCTCCCGCGTCATCGTGTCCGAATCCCACGGGTACGCCCTGAATCTCGAACCCGAACAGGTCGACGCCTGGCACTTCGAGCAGCTCCTGCACGGGCACGAGGCCACCATGCGCGACCCCGCCGGGCGACCCGACCCGATCGAGCAATGCCGGGTACTGGACGCCGCCCTCGCCTGCTGGCACGGCACCGCCTTCGAATCCTTCGCCGGAATGCCCTGGGCGGCACAGGAGGCCGCACGCCTGATGGCGCTCGGGCTCACCGCCGCCGAACTGCGCGCCCAGGCCGCACTGGAGATGAACCGGCCCGCCGAAGTGGTGCTGGCCCTGCGGCCCATCTTCGAGGAGTACCCCGGACGCGAGGAATGCGCCCGGCTGCTGGCCGTCGCCCAGTATCGGCTCGGGCAGTCCCTCGACGCGCTCGCCACCGTGCGGCACAGCCGGGAATTCCTCACCCTCGAATTCGGCGTCGACCCCGGACCCGGACTGCGCGACCTCGAACACGCCATCCTCACCCACTCCGTGGACACCGAGGCCCCCGTCGTCTCCGTGCCCATCCCGGTCGAGATCCGCCGACCCGAACCCGCGCACACCCCGGATCCCGTGCCGGACACCGGATACGCCGCCCAGCGCGCCGCCCTGCTGGCCGCCGCCGAGGGCGCCGCGGCCGGCCAAGCCCGACTGGTATGGCTGGCCGGGGAAGCCGGAGCCGGGAAAACCACACTGGCCGCATCGATTACGGGACAACTCGCCGAAAGGTCCTGGACCACGGTGTTCGGGCGCTGCCCGGAGGTCGAGGGCGCACCGCCCGCCTGGGCCTGGGCCGAAGTGCTCACCGGGCTCGACGCCGCCGATCCGGAAACCTTCACCGCCGCAGACGCGTTCACCCTCGCACGCCGCGTGGTGCGGTCCTGCCGGGAACGCTCCGCCGACGCGCCCATCGTCATCGTGCTCGAGGACGTGCACGGCGCCGACACCGCCACCCTGCAGGTCCTGCGGCAGGTGGTGAACTGGCTGCGGGACCGGCCCATCCTCATCATCGCCACCCTGCGCGGCAGCGAAGCCGCACCCGGCGTGCGCGATACGGCCGCCGCCCTGGCCCTGTTCACCGCCGACCGCATCGAACTCGACGGCCTGGACCTGGCCGGCACCCGCCGCGCCGCCATGGCCGCCGGACTCACCGAGGTCGACGACCGCACCGTGGCACTGCTGCGCCGCCGCACCGGCGGCAATCCGCTGTTCGTCCGCGAACTCGCCAAACTCGTTGCCAGCCAGGGCACCACCGACGGCCTCCCCGACAGCGTCCGCGACCTACTCGGCCGCCGCATCGCCGCCCTCCCCGCCCCGGTGATCGAACTCCTCCGCGAAATGTCCGTCTGGGGCGAGGACACCGACATCACCACCCTCGCCGCCTCCGCCGGCCACACCCCCGACACCGTCATCGACCTCATCGCCACCGCCGAAACCGCCCGCCTGCTCCGCGCCGAACGCAGCGGCCGCATCACCTTCGACCACGCCCTCGTCCGCGAAGCCGTCTACTACGACATCCCCCTCCTCCGCCGCACCCGCATGCACTGGTCCGCCTTCGAATTCCTCTGCCGCACAATGGGGGACACCACGCCGGTGGCCACCGACCCCGCGGGCACGCCACCCGGTAGCGACCGCGTCGTCGCCGCGCTGCGCGGCGCGGACGAGGTCGCCGCGGCCACCGGCACCGCGCCGTCGAATGTTTCCAGCGGGCGGAACCAGATCGTTGCCGCGCTGCGCGGAGCCGATGAAGTCGCGGCCGACCCGTTCGAACCCGCCACCGCGGCCTCGGATACCGCCGCACCGTCACCGGATGGCGCATCCACCGCGCCGGCGGGATGGCACCCGCTGGGCGGGCTGGACATGGTGGCCGGTGACCCGAATGGCCCTCGCAGTGCGAGTCTTTCGTCGCCGGCGGGGTGGCACACGCTGGGCGAACCGGACACGGTGGCCGGTGACCCGAACGGCCCTCGCAGTGCGAGTCTCTCGACGATCGACGCGGTGATCCCGCCGGATGAGCCGGAAGCCGTACGGCAGCAGGCCCATGCGCCCGCGGTCGCGCGGAGGACAGGCGAAGCGGTGGGAATCTCGGTGCGAGGACGGGATATCGACGCCATGGCGCACCATGCGGCGCTCGGGGCGGATGCCGGAACCGCCGTGGTGGCCTTGCGATTCGTGCGCGCGGCGGCGTGGCGGTGTGTGGAGCGCCGGATGCGGGCGGATGCCGTGCGGCGGTGGCGGTCGGTACTGGCCTTGCACGATATGGCCGGGCATACCGCGGCGACGGCCGAGCGGGCGGATCGCATCGCCCTGCTGGAGGCGCGGTGTGAGTTGGTGACCGCGCTGGCTTACGACGGGCAGCATTTCGCAGCCCGGGCCGCGCGGGAGCAGGCCCTCGATCTGGCCGAATCACTCGGGGGCACAACGCTGCTGGCGCAGGCGGCCACCTGCTGGCCGACGCCGCTGATCTGGTCGGTGCACGACTGGCACACACCGGATCCGCGGATCCGGGAGCCCTTGCGGATCGCGCTGGCCGATCCCGAACTGCCCTTGACCACAAGGATTCGCGTGCAGGTCACGAGGGTTTTCGATCGGGCGCTCGACGATCCGGCGGGTGCGCGCGCCGCCGCGGACCTGGCCGTGGAACTGGCCGAACCGCTCGGTGACCCGGATCTGTTGTGCACGGCCGTCAATGCGCAGGCCTTCGCGGACTTCGCGGCGCGCGGGTTCCTGCGCGCGCACGAGCTGCGCGGTCATGCCGGTCGCCTGCTGCGCCTGGCCACCGAGGCCGGGCTCGACGAATTCCGGGCGCTCGCACACTATCTGCTGTTCCGCGCCACCCTGGCCGACGCCGATCTGACCGCGGCCGCCGAACACGCCCGCTGCGCAGGCGAATACGCCACCGACGGTCAGCTCCGGCACCTGCTCGACGCCATCGCGCCGTTCGGGATGGTGCTGGAACTGTTGCGCGGCAATACCGATGAAGTGCTGCGACTGCTGGACCGCGGATCGCGGGACGCCGCCGGGATCGTCGCCCATTCGGAGGAGGGCGCGGCCGAACCGTCACGCAATCCCGATGCGCTGCACATCGGCGTCGCCATCTCGCTGGGCTGGCTGCGGAACGACCTCTCGCCGTTCGCCGAGGACCTGCGCGAACGCGTCGCGCTCAAACCCGAACTGTTCGTCTTCGGCTACGCCCTGTCCCTCGTGCATGCGGGACAACCGGATACGGCCCGCCAGGTACTGGCCGCGGCGCCGCCGATCGCCCCGCAGTTCTGGTCCACGTTCACCGGGGTGCGCGCCCGCCTGGCGATCACTCTCAACGAACCCGAGGACGCCCGCGCCATCTACGCGGACCTGCTGCCTTATGCGGGCACCGTATGCGGGCTGGAGACCGGTGCCTCGTCGCTGGGCCCGATGGACGAGATCCTGGCCGAACTCGCCGACTACCTCGGCGACCCGGGCCGGGCCGCGGTCCATCGGGAGGCCGCACAGCGACTGCGGGAGCGGTTGCGGGAGGACCTCACCCGGCTCACCGCCGGCCCGGTCCTGATCGACGCCGGCCAGCTCGGGCCCGCGGGTCGCGCCCGGCTGATCCGGCGGCTCTGAACCGCCCGTGTTCCAAGCCGCTGCCTGCCCGTATCCGGTCGTGGGCGGCGGCCCGGGAACTCGCGACCGCGCTCGAACGTCGAATGAGTGGGGGCCGACGTGCGGCCGGGAGAACGGGGAGGAACCGGATGAGCGTGCTGGAACAGGAGACCCAGCGGGAGAGACCGCGCCGACGCCACCGTTTGCGCTGGACCGCGCTGATCGTGGTCATTGCGGCGGTAGCGGTCGGCGGCGTGGTGGGAATGCGCTGGTGGCAAAGCAGGTCGGCAGCCATTGTGGGGGAGCGGGAACGCAGCTTTCCGGCCGTGGACGAGTCACGGCTGAACGACACTCAGATTCGTATTGTCGACACACTGAAGCGCGAATTCCAGGCGCAACCGCCCGGTACGAAATACGCCGAGGGCAATGCCGAAGCCTGGTGCGCCGACTTCGTCAGCTGGGTCATGCGGGACGCCGGGCAGCCGCTGTCCAATCCGAATTCCGGCTCATGGCGGATTCCCGGTGTCTACACGCTGGAGACGTACTTCCGGGGACAGAATCGTTTGCAGGAAGCGAACTCCGGATATCAGCCGCGCGTAGGGGATGTTGTGCTGTACGGTGACGCCAGTCCGTTCCATCAGCACACGAATATCGTTGTGGCAGATGACGGGAACACCCTCACTACCGTGGGTGGGAATGAAATGGGCGAGGTCAGGATCCACAAGTACCGGATCGCCGACAT
This sequence comes from Nocardia sp. NPDC088792, assembly GCF_044750615.1. NCBI lineage: Bacteria > Bacillati > Actinomycetota > Actinomycetes > Mycobacteriales > Nocardiaceae > Nocardia > Nocardia sp. NPDC088792. Next base: position 1,073,602 of record NZ_JBIVKC010000002.1, on the reverse strand, counting down.
TTCCGGACTGGCCGGCTACGGCGTTTTGGGAACACGCTGATTCCACATTCTGGAAACACGCGGGGTGGAGGGTGGGACTCAGCCGATCTTCCGCCTACGATGGGTTTCGGCGGTGCCCGGCAGCATCGCCGATCGATCCCTGTCCTGCTGCCCCCTCATCGGCAGGACAGGGGTCTCCCGCCCGACGAAAGTAGCTGATGACGTCGTCCGACCATCCGACCTGGATCGACTACGCCGAATTCGGCGAGCGTTTCGTGGCGGCGGCGGTCACCGAATCACGCATCGAACAGGCGGTCGCCGGCGTCGCCGGACGCGGTATGACCATCGGCCCGTTCGGTATCGGCCCCGCGGGCCTGGCCCGCTTCGTGGCCAAGGGCAGTATCGGGAAACCCACCGTGATCAGGCGCGGGCCACACGTGCACTTCGATGTCATGCTGCCGGTCAAGCTACGCGTGGACGTCACCCTCGGCGGACAGCGATTACGCCTGGAAGCGGTCGTGGAAATCGACCTCACCATGCACGCGCGCACCGCGGACCCACTGCTCATCGTCATCGACATTCCCCCGGTCACCGGCCGTGACGTCAGCTTCGTCATGCGAGCGCAGGCCATCGGCACCGCCTGGGAACTGCTGCTCGACCCCATCGCCGTCCTGGTGCAGCGCGAGGTCGCCAATCGCATCAATGCCATTCTGGCGGACCCGGATTCGCAGCGCGGACGCACCTTCGACGTGGAAGCCATCCTGAACGGCACCGAGTCGCCCTACCGCGGCCGGCCCACCCACGAATGGATCGGCTACGACGAGTTCGGGCACCGCTTCTTCCGCCGCATCGTGACCGTCGACCGCGTGCAGGAAGTCGTGGAATCCCTGGCGGGCAAGCCGATCGAGGTCGGACCGCTGCGCACCGGACCCGGTAACAAGGCGCAGGTGTCCGTGCAGGGCGCCGTGCGACTACCCCGGATCACCGAATCCGGCCCGGCGAAGTCGAAGCCGGAAACCCCTGCGCCGCCCCGGATTGCGGAGGTGCGACCGGCAGCGGATCGGCAGGCCGGCGTGAATGCCGTTCCGGGCGGCGGCGATTCCGCTGCCACGCGACCGGGCCTTGCGGCCGCACCGGCAGCGCGGACCGCAGAGTCCGGCAATGCGGGGGAGCAAGTGGGCACCGCGGCGAGTGGATCGGCCGGTGCCGCGGGGCAGGCCGGCAACCAGGGCGCAGCCGCGATCGATGCCGACGCGGCCGCGGACGCCGGGCTGGTGCGGTTCGATCTGACGATTCCGGTGAGCCTCGACATCACCGTCGATGTGCTGCAGTCGAATCGGTACAAGGCCGAGGTGGAGGTGCCGGTGGCCCTGACCGCGCGGGCGGCGGATCCGCTGCTCATCGTGATCGACGCGGTGCCGCCGCGGGCCGAGGATATCGCGCTCGAGATGACCGCGGAGGGCTGGCGGGCCGCCACCCTCGGCAAGGTCGCCGGGATGCGCAAGCAGATCGCGGCGCAGGTGGCGGCGGTGGTGCGGCGCGAGGTTGCCGACCCGTCCCGGCGCACCATCGACGTCGCGGCGCGCCTCAACGGCACGCGGGTCTAGAGCACGGGAGACCGGGGTCCGGGGCGTCCGCGCCCGGTCACTTGCCCGGCATTCGCTGACATTTCGGTTCGTCCGATTGCGTCTCTGTGGGACTCGTGGTGACTGTGGGCCCTGTGAGCCTGGCGATTCCAATGTGAATGTGGTGAAATGGGGACGCGTTAGGGCTCCCGGCGCACTGATGATCCTGCTGTCCCGTAGCTGATCTTGATCATCGGGGAAGGTGCGCCGGGCACGCCGCATGTAGATCCAACCGGTTGCGCGAGGTTTTCACCTCGTCGTCTCTCGACCGGCAAGTTCGACCAAGCGAGTGTGCGAAGGAGTTCCGTAGTGCGTATTTCCCATGTCAGCCGGCGGGCGTTCCTCACCGGCACCGCCGCTGTCGCAGCCGGTGTCGGCGCCGGGCTCACGCTGCCGGCCGGAACCGCCTCCGCCAAACAGACTCTCGGCACCCTGCTCGACTACGCGCAAGGCGTGCCCAGCGCCCAATCCATCAGCGGCGACGGCCATATGGGCGTCATCCGCTACGTCTCCGACCGGCGGCCGGGCGCGGAATGGATGGAGGGAAAACCGCTGCTCGCAAGGGAAGTCGACGCGCTGCGCGCGGCCGGGCTGAGCGTCGTCTCCTGCTACCAGTTCGGCAAGGGGCCGACCGCGGACTGGCGCGGCGGCTTCGAAGCCGGCGTCAAACACGCGACACGCGGTCTGCTGCTGCACAAGACGGCCGGCGGACCGGACAGCGCACCGATCTACGCCTCCATCGACGACAACCCCGGCGACGACGACTTCGACTCCATGATCGAGCCCTACCTGCGGGGCTGGGAGACGGTCATCGGACATGGACGCACCGGCGTGTACGCCAACTCGCCCACCATCGACTCGATCCGCGATGCGGGCCTGTGTTCGTACTTCTGGCAACACAATTGGGGCTCGCCCAAGGGCTATGTCCACCCCGACGCCCACCTGCACCAGTTCGAGATCGACAAGCGCTCCCTCGACGGCGTCGGCGTAGACGTGAACGCCGTACTGGCGCCCCAGTACGGCCAGTGGTGGTAAGCCGACCTCTCGGAACTCTCGAGCCCGCTGCCCGATGGGCAGCGGGCTCGAATGTAGAAAAAGGAGATCAGGTCTGGCAGTGGCAGGTCGGGTCGTTCACGAGGTCGGGTTCCTCGGGGACGACGCGGAGGGTGAGGCGCGGCATGCGGTCGTCGGGATCGTCGTAGTCGCGGCCCTCGCCGAAGGCCTGGCGGTCACCGGCCCACGAGAACATGGACCAGCGGGACAGCCCCGAGAAGGCCGAGCCCAGACTGGCGAACGAGGCCGAGGAGATGATCGAGCCGAACGAGCCCGCGGACCCGATCGACAGCACCGAACCGACGCTGCCGATGGACAGGATCGAATAGGCCGAGCCGATAGACAGAATCGAACCCTCCGAGCGGATCGAGAGGATCGATCGGCGCGATTGCAGTCCCCGCCAAGAATTCTTCACAGCGGCCATGGTTCCCGGTCTACCACAGGAACCGGGGCGGGGAAATGATTTGGCCCCCATCCATCCCGGCCTGTCGCCGGGTGGATGGGGGCCGGAAATCCTGGTTACCGTCAGGCGACGGTGAAGAAGCCCATGGTCGGCAGGAACGAGCAGGTGATCGGCTGCGAAGCCTCGTCCGCCTGCGTGGTCAGCGACCCCGAGACCAGCGCGACGACCCGGCCGGACCCGGTATTGGCGATGGCCGACAGGGTGGCCGGTCCGCCCGGGTTGATGTGGGCGGCGTCGGTGAGGTCCATGGTGCCGGTCGCGCGCGTGTCCAGGTTCAGCCACTGCACTGTCATGGTCGGGTTCTGCACCGGCGTCGGGCTCTTGGTGCCCAGTGCGGTGAACACGAATCCGGCCTGTCCGGCGGCGGGCCCGGGCGGCGGCAGGGTGGCCGGACCGGGGACCGCGAGCGCGGTGCCCACCGAGTCGGCGGTCGGGCTGATGCAGCCCTTGCCGATGGTCGGCCACAGGAACTGGGCGATGACCGGTCCGTTCTTGGGGAGGTCCGGGCCGCCGCCGTTGCTGCCGTCGAGGAAGGCGATGATCGCGTTCAGCGTCGTCTTCACCTGCGGGGGCAGGTTCAGAGTGGAGAGGATCTGCTTGGCCTGATCGAGAATGGTCTGGCCGGGACCGGGCGCCGCGATATCGGCGGGGCCGGCGGCCGCACCCACGATGGCGGGGATCAGGGATGCGAGCGCATCGACCGGAACGCCCTCGGGCACGAGTGGGATGGACGACGAGACCTGCTGTGCCGGCGCGGGATTGGCGTTCGCCGCAGTGGGCACGACGACGGTGGCGCAGGCTGCCATGGCCAGCGCGGACATTGCGATCCGCGATCCTCGGGTGCGAAGCACTGGTGTAGCCGTCCTTACCATTCGGGTACATCTAGTGGCGATGGAGTCATCGCTCCGCGCCACTCTAGGGACCGGGCTGCCCTGTTGTACAGCCACAGTGTGATCTTGCAGTCCTCCATCGCGTCACGCTATCGAACGGTCGACCGGAATTGGTGTTACCACTGTGGTCAGTGATGCAAATGTTACAGCCGCGGGTCCGCGCCGCCTCGCGCACTCGCCGGTGCTATTACCCTGATACGCGTTCCGCTCGCCCGCCGGAAATCCGGCCGGTTCCTCCGCCGCCTCTCTGAAAGTCCGCGCCGTGAATCGACACCTCCGTCTGGCCGCCTGGGCTCTCGGCATTTCGGTGCTGGCCCGCCTGGCGTGGGTACTGCTGTTGCCCAATGGCATGAACTTCGTGGATCTCCATGTCTACGTGGACGGTTCGGCGAATCTCGGCAGCGGGCACCTCTACGACTACACGGATTCGAGCAAGACCCCCGACTTCCCGCTCCCGTTCACCTATCCGCCGTTCGCGGCCTTCGTCTTCTATCCACTGCACTTCCTGCCCTTCTCGGTGGTGGCCGTCGGCTGGGTGCTGGCGACCGTGGCCGCGCTGTGTGCCGTGGTGTGGCTGACGCTGGAGATGATCGTCGGGAAAGACGCTCTGCGCGAACAGGGTTGGCGCACCGTGGCGGTCTCGTGGTCGGCGCTGGGCCTGTGGCTGGAACCGGTGCGCTCGACGCTCGACTACGGCCAGGTCAATGTCTTCCTCGTATTGCTGGCCCTGCTCGCGGTGCGCAGCACGAAATGGTGGGTATCCGGCACGCTGGTCGGCGCGGCCGCCGGCGTCAAACTCACCCCCGCCGTGACCGGACTGGCCTTCCTGGCCTGGCGGCGCTGGGCGAGCGCGATCTGGTCGGGTGTGGTCTTCTTCGGCACCATCGGGCTCACCTACCTGATCTCGCCGGGGGAGACCCGCAAGTACTTCGAGGAGCTGCTCGGCGACGCCAATCGGATCGGCCCGGTCGGCTCGGCGACCAATCAGTCACTGCGCGGCGCGCTCAGCCGCTTCGCCGGCCACGATGTGAAATCCGGGCCGGTGTGGCTGGTGGCCGTGCTGGTGACGGCGGTGCTCGCGTACTTCGCCTGGCGCACACTGCGATCCGACGATCGGCTCGGCACCCTGCTCATCGTGCAGTTGTTCGGGCTGATGCTGTCGCCGATCTCCTGGTCGCACCACTGGATCTGGCTGCTGCCGCTGATGCTGTGGCTGGTGTACGGCCCGCTGCGGAAGGCGCCCGGCGCCCGCGTGCTGACCGGCTTCTGGCTGGTCGACACGGTGATCGGGGTGCCGTGGGTGCTGGGGTTCGCGCAATCGTCCATCTGGACCATTCCGCGCCCGGCCATCCTGTCCTGGCTGGGCGCGGTGGACGTGTTCGGTGTACTGGTGACCTTCGCGTGGTTGATCTACATCGGCAGGCTCAGCTCTGCGCGGACAGCCGATCGATCTCCCGAGCCAGTGCCGCATCCAGTCCGGTGAGACCACCGGCGGAATGCGTGGACAGGGTGAAAGTGATTCGCCGCCAGCGAATGTCGATATCGGGATGATGATCGGCGGCTTCCGCGGCCTCGGCGACCCGGCGCACCAATTCGATTCCGGCGAGGAATGACGGCGCCTGCACGGTGCGGCTGATGCTGTCGCCGGTGCGGGTCCATTCGGGCAGATCGGTGAGGGCCTTGGCGATTTCTTCTTCGGAGAACGGCGCGCTACTCATGCTGCCGGTTTACTCCGGATTCACGCGGCGCGTGCGGCTTTGAGGCCCTTCTTGAGTTCTTTGCCACAGCAGCCCGTGGCCTCGAGTTTCTGCATACGCATGATCACCACGGGGCATTTGATGCAGCGCGTCTTCTTGCGGCAGCACTTTTTCTTCGGCTTCAGCCGCGCGACGTGCTTCGCCTTCACCTTGCCCATGTTGGTTAGCTTAACCTAACTCAAGGGGGCAAAACCTGTGACTTCGGACGACGGGTAATGTGTAACAGGCCGCATGCCCGGTGGGATCCGCCATGTCTCAAGGACGAGACGCGCCTCGCATGTATTCGGGTTCACCGCCCGGGCCGGCTCCCAAACTCTGTACCAGGAGGAATCTAACGTGTCGTCTGTCGAGTTCCGCAACGTCGCCATCGTGGCGCACGTCGACCACGGCAAGACAACACTGGTCGACGCGATGCTCAGGCAATCCGGAGCGTTCGCCGAACGCGCCGAACTCGTCGACCGAGTGATGGACTCCGGTGATCTGGAGCGCGAGAAGGGCATCACCATTCTCGCAAAGAACACGGCCGTCCACCGGCACAACGCCGATGGTTCGGTCACCGTCATCAATGTCATCGACACCCCCGGCCACGCCGACTTCGGCGGTGAGGTCGAGCGCGGCCTCTCCATGGTCGACGGCGTCGTGCTGCTGGTGGACGCGTCCGAGGGACCGCTGCCGCAGACCCGCTTCGTGCTGCGCAAGGCCCTCGCCGCCTCGCTGCCGGTGATCCTGGTGGTCAACAAGACCGACCGCCCCGACGCCCGCATCGAGGAGGTCGTCGAGGAGAGCCACGACCTGCTGCTGGACCTCGCCTCCGACCTCGACGACGAAGCCTCCGAGGCCGCCGAACTGGCCCTCGACCTGCCCGTCCTCTACGCCTCCGGCCGTGCCGGCGTGGCCTCCACCAAGCGTCCCGAGAACGGTAACGTGCCGGACGCCGAGAACCTCGACGAGCTGTTCGAGGTCCTCATGAAGTACGTGCCCGCCCCCAAGGGCGACGCCACCAAGCCGCTGCAGGCGCACGTCACCAACCTCGACGCCTCCCCGTTCCTGGGCCGTATCGGCCTGGTGCGCATCCACAACGGCACCCTGAAGAAGGGCCAGAACGTGGCCTGGATGCACGGTGACGGCGTCAAGACCGTGAAGATCACCGAGCTGCTCAAGACCATCGGCGTCGAGCGTCAGCCCGGCGAGGAGGCCGTCGCCGGCGACATCGTCGCCATCGCCGGCATCCCGGAGATCATGATCGGCGACACCCTCGCCGACGTCGAGAACCCGGTCGCCCTGCCGCGCATCACCGTCGACGAGCCGGCCATCTCGGTGACCATCGGCACCAACACCTCGCCGCTGGTCGGCCGGGTGCAGGGCCACAAGCTCACCGCCCGCATGGTGAAGTCGCGCCTCGACCAGGAACTGGTCGGCAACGTGTCGCTGCGCGTGCTCGACATCGGCCGCCCGGACGCCTGGGAGGTCCAGGGTCGTGGTGAGCTCGCGCTCGCCATCCTGGTCGAGCAGATGCGCCGCGAAGGCTTCGAGCTGACCGTCGGCAAGCCGCAGGTGGTCACCAGGACCGTCGACGGCAAGATCCACGAGCCCTTCGAAGAGCTGACCGTCGACTGCCCGGACGAGTACCTGGGTTCGGTTACCCAGCTGCTGGCCGCCCGCAAGGGCAAGATGGTGCAGATGAGCAACCACTCCGCGGGGTGGGTGCGCATGGAGTTCATCGTCCCGTCGCGCGGCCTGATCGGTTTCCGCACCGACTTCCTCACCGATACCCGCGGCACCGGTATCGCCAACGCCGTGTTCAACGGGTACGCGCCGTGGGCCGGCGAGATCCGCGCCCGCCACACCGGCTCGCTGGTCTCCGACCGCGCGGGCTCGGTGACGCCGTTCGCCATGATCCAGCTCGCCGACCGCGGCCAGTTCTTCGTGGAGCCGGGCGCCGACACCTACGAGGGCCACGTCGTGGGCATCAACCCGCGCTCGGAGGACCTCGACATCAACGTCACCCGTGAGAAGAAGTTGACCAATATGCGGTCCGCCACGGCCGACGTGTTCGAGACGCTGGCCAAGCCGCTGCAGCTCGATCTGGAAGCGGCAATGGAGTTCTGCACCGACGACGAGTGCGTCGAGGTCACCCCGCAGATCGTGCGCGTGCGCAAGCTCATCCTGGGCGCCACCGAACGCGGCCGCGAGCTCTCGCGCCGCAAGGCGCGCGACCGCGCCGTTCAGTAGGGAACACGCGAGAGGGTCCGGCCCGCTGGCCGGGCCCTCCCTGCCGTTTCCACCCCGGCTCGCATACCATCAGCCGGGGTCCATCACGCTGATGGTTCGCGGCCCGTCTCGTTCTGGACTGAGTGGAGCGGGGGAGCGCAGCGGAGGAGCGGAGGGAGGGAAGAACGAGACTTCCAGGGCCGCGAACCCGCCCGGAGCGAAGCGGAGGGCAGATGATACAGCTGCGCGCGACGATGCGTGCGGTGCTGCTTATGGTTGCGATGCTGCTGGGTGTCGCCACCGGGTGCACCGCGAACCCGCCGCCGCCCATCGAAAGCACCGACAGTCCGAAGACGACACCCGCCAAACCGAGTAAGACGTCGGTGACGGTGGCGGTGGACGACATCGGGATCGGGTTCAATCCGCATCTGCGGTCGCAGCAGTCGCCCACGTCCTCGGCGGTGGCATCCATGGTGTTGCCGAGCCCCTTCCGCCCGCAGCCCACGCCGGGTGTGCCCGGCGGGATCGATTGGGTGATGGATCCGGCGTTCATGGTGTCGGCGGATGTGACCGCGCAGGAACCGTTCACCATCACCTACCAGATCAAGAACGATGCCTCCTGGTCCGACGGCGCCCCGATCGCGGCCGAGGACTTCAAATACCTGTGGCAGCAGATGATCACGCAGCCCGGGGTGGTGGATCCGGCCGGATACCGGCTGATCTCGGATGTGAGCTCCTCGGCGGGCGGCAAGACCGTGGTCGTCACCATGAGCGAGCCGTATCCCGCGTGGCGGCAACTGTTCACGGATCTGCTGCCGCAGCATCTGATCAAGGACTCCGGTTTCGAACAGGGCCTGATGGACACCATCCGGGTGTCCGGCGGCCAATTCCGGATCAAGCAGGCCGACCGCGGCCGCGAGGAACTGCTGCTGGAACGCAATGACCGCTACTGGGGTCAGCCGGCGGTGCCGGACCAGATCCTGTTGCGCCGCGGCGGAACTCCCGCGCAGGTGGCGGAGTCGCTGCGGGTCGGTGACGCGCAGATGGCGCTCGTGCACGGCGGAGTGGCCCTGCAGGCGCAGCTGGCCGCGATCCCGTCGGTGCGCACGGCCATCATGGCGCAGTCACGGGAGATGCAGCTGGTATTGAACGGCCGCACCGGTGACCTGGCCGATGTCCGGGTGCGCAAAGCCGTACTGGGACTGCTGGATCCGACGCTGCTGGCCACGGTCGGCGCGCAGACCGGTAGCTGGGTGGAGCCCGCGCGGGCACAGGTGTTGTCGCCCTCGGATCCGGGTTACGCGCCGACCGCGCCGCCGCGCATCAGCTCGGACGAGGCGTTCGGGCTGCTGGCCGAGGCCGGGTTCGGCCGGGCGCCGGAGACGCCGCCCTCCGGATCGACGACTTCGCCTGCGCCGCAACCGCGTCCGATCGTGAAGAACGGGAAGACGCTGACCGTCCGCATCGGCACGGTGGACAGTGATGTCACCACGCTGGCGGTGGCGAACACCGCGGCGGACCAATTGCGCAGTGCCGGAATCGATGTCATCGTGCGCAGTGTGTCGGCGTCGGAGCTGTACGGCAAGGATCTGACCGATGCCGGGATCGACGCCGTGCTCGGCTGGGAGCGGGCCGGTTCCGATCCGGCGACCGTGCTGGCCTCGCGCTTCGGCTGCCCGCCGGTGGAACCGCCCGGCAGCAAGGATGATTCGACGGTGGTGGACGGTGCGAAGAAGGCCCCGTCCAATCTGTCCGGCGTCTGCGATCCGACCCTGCAGCCGGAGATCGATCAGGCATTGAAGGGCATCGACGTGCCCAAGGCCATCGGCGATGCCGAACCCAAGCTGTGGGAGATGGCGACGGCGCTGCCCATCATGCAGGACACCCAGGTCGCCGCGGCCGGTCCGCGAGTGGACGGTGCCTCGCTGAGCGGTGCGGTGCAGACCGGCATCTTCGGCGATGCCGCGAACTGGCGGCGGCTGCCGTGACCGATCCGCAGGAGACCGGCGGACTGCTGCTGGTGCACGCCCACCCCGATGACGAATCCATCACCACCGGCGGCACCATCGCGCTGTACCGCAAGCGGGGTGTGCCCGTCACCGTCGTGACCTGCACGCTCGGCGAGGAAGGCGAGGTCATCGGCGCGGAGTACGCGCAGCTGGTGGCCGGACAGGCCGATCAGCTGGGTGGCTACCGGATCGCCGAATTGACCAGGGCCCTGGCCGAATTGGACGCCGCCGACCCCCGTTTCCTGGGTGGCGCGGGCCGCTGGCGGGACTCCGGCATGGCGGGCACGCCGTCCGCGCGGAATCCGCGGGCCTTCGTGAATTCCGGCGCGGCCGCGGTGGACGCACTGGTGCAGATCATCCTGGAGCTGCGGCCGCGCGTGGTGGTCGGTTACGACCCGCGTGGCGGTTACGGGCATCCGGATCACATTCGCGCGCACGAGGTCACCATGGCCGCCGTCGACGCGGCCGCGGAGTGGGGCTGGACGGTGCCGAAGGTGTACTGGACCGTCACCGACGGCGCGGTGCTGGCCATGCACACCGAGGCCCTGAAGCGGCGCACGGTGGATCAGCTGCCGGGTGCGCTGCCGCGCGGCTGGCGGCTGCCGCACACCGGTGAATTGGCTTGTGTCCCCACCGAATCGGTGACCACGACGGTGGATGTCTCGGCGGGGCTGGCCGCGAAACGCGCCGCCCTGCGGGCGCATGCCACGCAGGTGACGGTGGCGCCGTCCGGCCGCGAGTTCGTGCTGTCGAACGATGTCGCGCAGCCTGTGCTGCCGGAGGAGCATTACATTCTGGTGCGCGGCGAGCGTGGCCCGGCAGGTCCCGACGGTCGTGAACATGATCTTTTCGCCGGGCTGGAATGAGAGACTGAACGATATGTACAACTGGAGTGTCCAGGACGCCATCGTGGCGTTCGTCGAGAGCCAGCGCCCGTTCTTCCAGGCGCAGCACGACCTCTACCTGTCGGTGCTGTACGGATTCGTCGATATGCAGAGTCAGTTGCTGACCCTCCTCGGCTTCCCTCCGGTGCCGTGACGGTGACGGTCGCGACGCAGGAGAAGACCGAGACCGCGCCGAACCCGTTCAGCGGGCTGCTGAGCGTGGTGATCGGGATCGTGCTGACCGTCGACGCCTTCGTGACGCTGGTGCTCGAGGTGCTGTTCCTGCCGATCTACGCCGGCCACGCGCACATGGCGAGCGATACCGGGTCCACGCTGGCCCGGGCCGCCGCGCCGCTGGCCTCGAGCATCACGTCGGGCGCCATCCCGGTGCCGGTGACGGCGCTGGCCGCCGCGGTGATCAATGTGCTGCTGGTGCTGGGGATGGCTACGGTGTCGCATCGCGTCCCGGTGGTGATCATTCCGCTGGCGGTGTGGCTGCTGGGCTTCCTGCTGTGCGCGAGTACCGGTCCGGGCGGCTCGGTGGTGCTGATGAGCGACTGGCCGACCATGCTGCTGCTCATCTGCGGTCTGCTGCCGGCGGGGTTGTATCTGTACTACCGGGCGACCATGCGGCTCGCGGCCGGCGGTAAGTGATCGACCTGCACGGATAGGCTCCGCCCGAGACCTCCGTCACACGGTGTCACACTCGGGTCGCGGGCCTCGTCAACCTTGTGAATCACGATCATCACATCGATTTACGAGGTTGGACAATGGAATTCGATCAGCTCCGCGGCCAGGTCCAGGGCCGCGTGCTCGTCTCCGGCGACGACGGCTTCGAGCAGGCCGCGCAGCCGTGGAATATCGCGGTGGTGCAGCCGGTGGCCGCGGTCGTCGAGGCCGCGAACGCCGCGGATGTGGCGGCGGTCGTCCGGTTCGCCCGTGCGGCAGGGCGTCCCGTGGTCGCGCAGCCCACCGGGCACGGCGCCACCGGTGATATCGGCAATGCCATCCTGCTGCGTACCGGTCACCTGAACTCGGTCGGCATCGATGCCCCGGCCCGGGTGGCGCGGGTCGGGGCGGGCGCGCAGTGGGGGCAGGTGCAGGCGGCGGCCGCCGAACACGGTCTGACGGGCCTGGCGGGCAGCAATCCGGTCGTCGGCGTCACCGGGTACACGCTGGGCGGCGGTAAGGGCTGGTTCGGGCGCAAGTACGGCTGGGCCTCGAATGCGGTGCGCGCCTTCGAGATCGTGGATGCCGAGGGCGAGGCGCTGCGCGTCACCTTCGACTCCGATCCGGAACTGTTCTGGGCGCTGTGCGGTGGCGGCGGCGATTTCGCCGTCGTGACCGCGCTGGAATTCGACCTTTTCCCGGCCCCGGCGCTGTACGGCGGTCGGATCATGTGGCCCGGCGACCGGCTGCCCGAGGTGTGGGATGCCTTCCGCGAGTTGACGTCTCAGGCACCGGACGAGCTGTCCGTATGGTTCCAGCGCTTCCAGTTCCCGGAAGCCCCCGAAATGGTGGCCCTGGACCTCGCCTACCTCGGTGACCCGGCCGAGGGCCGCGCCCTGACCGCCGCCCTGGATCGCATCGGCGGCGCGATCGCCGACAAGCGCGCACCCATGTCCCCGGCCGCCCTCGGCGATATCACCACCGAGCCCACCAATCCCAGTCCCGCCATCTCCCGCGCCGAGGCGCTCACCGACCTCGACGACGAGGCCGTGAAAGTCCTTGCCGGCGAACCGGTCGCACCCCTGGCCAATATCCAGGTCCGCCACCTCGGCGGCGCCCTGGCCCGGCCCGCCGCCGGCGCCCGCGGCGCACTCACCGAGCCCTACCTGGTCTACCTGCTCGGTATCGGCCTCCCGCACCTCCGGGATGCCGTGCGCGCCAAGCAAACCGCCATGGTGGAGTCCCTCGCCGACCACATCACCGGCGCCAAGCCCTACACCTTCCTGGCCCCCGGCGAATCGGCCGCCGCCGCCTTCCCCGCCGCCACCCTGGACCGCCTGCGCGCCATCAAACAGTCCCGCGACCCCCGGAACGTGATCCGCGCCAACTTCCCCGTCCTGGGCTGACCCAGTTTCAAGACCACCGGGAGATGGTGGTGGGGACACGCCGCGGACAGCCACCACCATTTCCCGGTCGGCGGTGTTTCACCTTGGGGTGGAACCCAATTGGCCGGGGGTGACCGCCTCGATGAGGGGCCACGCCTCGGCCAGGGGGATATCGATCACGTGGTAGCGCTTCTTGCCGGCGGCCGAGGCGGCGATGACCGTCGCCAGCCCGGCTCGCCGCTGGAAGAAGGTCTGCCGCACCGTCCAGCCGATGACGCCCGGTGCTTCCAGGCAGTCCCGGTCCCGATCGAGTGATCCGCTGCGGGTGACCAGCCAGGCCGGACCGGAGGCGGTCGCCGGAATCACGGCATGCCCGAGCCCGCGGTAACGATCCCGGGCCAGCGCCGCCGCCACACCCGCGACCACCACCACGAGAACCCAGGCCCATACCGGAATATCCACTCCCGCAAGACTTCCTGCCACCATCAGCAGCGCGACCACCGCGACGGGGACGAGCGTTCGAGTGAACCGCCGCCGCATGGCCGCCGCGCCGTGCGGCGCCAATGCGGTAGTGATCGCCGCCGGTGCGACACGCGCCCCATGACCGGAATCGGTTGCGGCGTCGGCGTGTGCGGTGTCGTCGAGGAGGTGGGTGAGGGTGTGTTCGACGGCGGCGCGCGGGGCTTGGGGGAGGATTTTCTGGCGGGGGCTGGTGCCGGTCATGATGGCTTCGAGTTCGGCGGCGCCGGCCAGGCGGAGGAGGAGGGGCTCGTTGACCGTGGCGCCGCGGAGGCGGGCCAGGTCGAGGGTGGTCTGGCGGGTTGTCAAGAGGCCGTGGCGGATATGCAGGGTGGTGCCGTTGTCCTGGACCTGGAGGCCGAACCAGGTGGCCAGGTATCGCGCGCAGGCGGCGAGGCTCACTATCGCGATCAGGCCGATGATCAGGAGGGCCACCGTGCCCGCGATGGCTACCGCGCCGCTCTCGCCGACCTCGCGGACGGTGCCGGATTTGAAGAGGACCTGGGCGATGCCGTATTGGAAGGCCAGGCCGACTATCGGTGCGAGCAGGGCGAATCCGGTCAGGGAGAGTGGGGCGTAGCGCACCCATTTCGGTTGCCAGTGAGCGATTTCCACGGGCGGGTGGGCCGCTTCGCCGGTTGCGCCGTCGACGCGTGCTGCCGGGGCGGCATGCGGGCCCGCAGTTCCGGAATCCGGGATCGGCTGGGGCTCCGGGTTTTCCGTCGCGCCCGTGGTGTGGGCGAGCAGTTCCGCGCGCAGGCCCGGCACCAGTGCGGCGTCGAGGGCGTTGAGTTTGAACTGTTCTCGCCGGTCGGCGTGCTGGCCGGTGCCGATGGACAGGACGGCCAGGCCGAGGGCGCGGTGCAGCAGGTCGGCTTCGACGTCCACGGATCTGACGCGGTTGCGGGGGACCGAGAGTCGTTTGCGCTGAATCAATCCCGTGCGCAGTTCGAGATTGTCGGGCGTGATGCGGTAGGTGGTGGTGAACCAGCGGGTGATCGCCAGCACGATGATCACCGCGATCACCGCGAGGCTCCACGACGGATTGTCGCTGCGCGCACCGGCGATCAGGGAAGCCAGCAGGACCGGGATGAACCGGATGAGCTCGTTGATGGGGTGCACCAGCAGCATGCGGCGATCCAGCCGCTGCCAGCCGTCCCCGTCCGGCCCGGTGGGCGGCGGGCCCTCCGGTGCCTGCCGTGGCAGCGCCGGATCGGGCGGGCGCAGTGTCATATCCGGCTGTCGCAGAGTCGGATCCGGAGTCTGCTGGTTCATGTCGCATCCCCCCGATGCTGTGCCGCGATCTCCGTCAATTGTGCGACCGTGCGCCGGGCGTCGTCGAGGTTCAGTGCGCTGATGTGCACGGCCCCCGCCGAAGACGCCGTGGTGACGGTGACGGTGGCCAGTCCCAGCAGGCGTTCCACCGGCCCCCGGTAGGTGTCCACGGTCTGCACCCGGGTGATCGGTGCGACCCGGCTCTCCTGGGTGAACCATCCGGTGCGGGTGTAAACAGCTTCATCGGTGATTTCCCAGCGGTGCACCGCGTATCGCCACAGCGGCACCACCCCGATGCTGAATGCCGCTGCCACGACCACGACTACGAGCACGATCAGCTGTACGGTGCGCCGGTCCGCGTCGACGATCATCCACACCAGCAGTGCCAGCACGGGTATCACCCAGGACAGCGCCGCGGTCAATGCCCACAGCAGTTTGGCGCGGGGGCTGGGCCGCCGGGCGGGCTCGGCCAGGATGCCGCCGGGGGCTTGGGGCTGGGACATGGCTGCCATGCTTTCACGAACCATCGCCGGTGTCCGGCAATAGTTGTGGTCGCCGGTCCGGTGCCCGTCAGCGTGGGGTGATGCGGAAGAACCCGGTCGTGGTGCCCTGGTACTGGATTCGGCCCGGTGCGATGACGCCGACCATCTGGAGGGTGTCCTGCGCGGTGGTCGCGCCGACGAGTTGCTCGGATTCCAGCGTGCCGGTGGCGGGATCGAGGACGGCGTAGCTGTAGTTGTCGAGCACCTCCGCGATGCCGCCGGGGACGGTGGCGTGCCGGGTGAAGGTGTAGAGCTTGCCGTCGGCGAGGGACAGTCGCGGTACCGCCGAGGACGGGACGGTATCGGTCCACACCACATGGCATCCGCTGCCGCCCGCGTCGACATCGATGCGGGTCATGCCGCCGGTGATGGGTGCGCTGGGCGGCACGCTGGGTCCGGCGCTCGGCGGGAGTTGCGGGTACGGGTAGCCGTAGGTGCTGGCGACGAACACGCTGTCGCCGGAGCCGATGGGCGCGTTCTCGGTGCCGTCGACCGCGGGGACCTTGCAGATCTGCCGTCCGGTGGCGGTGTCGTAGACCAGCAGGTTGTCGTCGGGGACGGCATTGTCGGTGATGGTCACGTATTCGGTGCCGTCGCCGGGTCCGAAGAAGACGGGGGTGGCGCCGGTGCCCCAGCTGAGCCGGCCGGGTTTGCGGTAGGGGCCGCGGTCGTAGGCCTGCCGCCACACGATCCGCGGGTTGCCGTCGCCGTCCACGTTCAGCAGGTAGAGCGCGTGGTCGGTGGCGACGACCATGCCCCGGGGTGCGGTGGAGATGCTGTTGGCCACGATCTCGCCGGGTGCGAGCAGGATCGAGCGGGCGGTGCCGGTGGCGGGATCGACGAAGCCGGCGGCGGCCTCGTCGGTGGCGAACCAGACCCGCCCCTGATAGTCGGGCGACACCGAGTCGGCGTGATCGCAGGCGCCGCCGCCGCAGTGGCCGGCGACCGCGTCGGAGATATCGGTGGCGGTGTCCACGAAGAGTCGCCAACTGCCGCCCGGGCCGCCGTGGTCGTGGCCGACGCGCAGCAGTTTCTGGCTGCCGTCGGCGGTCACCAGGCGGTCGTGGTCGTCGAGGTAGGCGTAGACGCCGCCGAGCAGGCTGCCCTTGGTGAGTTCGAGGGAGGCGAGCGGGTTTCCGGTGTTCGGGTCGAGCAGGAAGACGGTCGGCGCCCGGTTGGTGATCTTTGTGCACAGCGCCTGCGGCAGCCCGTCCGCGCCTTGCAGGATGGTCGGGCAGGCCGCGCCCATCTCGTGGAAGTCGGCGTCGACCGGGCCGGCGCCGGGCCCGGCGAACGGTGTCGTATCGGAACTCTCCGAATCTCCGTGCATGGTCGCGGTCCCGGTGGGACCCAGCGCCGGGTTCTCCGGCGGCAGCGGCCCGAAGCCGGCCGCGGCGGTGCCGGTGGCCAGGGTGAGCACGAGGGTGCCGCCCAATCCTGCGATGACGGCGGCGCGCCGGAGTTTCGCGAGCACGAATTTCCCCTCTGGTCTGCGATGGGTCCCCGGCGAGGCTATTGCATCCCGACTGAAATTCAAATACTGGAACCCAACGGAACTCGACAACTGATCTCGGGAGAATCGGGGTAACTCCTGGGGTACCCCCAGAATTGGTTCGGCTCTTACACCCGCGCGGATGCGATACTGTGGGCGGCTCTCAGCCGCCCGCTGAATATTCGGGGAGGCGGGATGGAATAGCTTGCCTCGGCGCCCGGTTGGCCCGTTCTATGGCACCCGAGTCGGAACAACCGGATGGATGGCGCATGATCGAGGGCGTGACGGATCTACCGAACCCGAGCCTGCCTCCCGTCCCGCCCAGCGCGCCATCGCCCGCCGGCATGCGACGCGCCCTGCGCCGGGCCCGCGACGGGGCGACGCTGAACCTCGACGAGGCGGTGGTGCTGCTGCAGGCGCGCGGCGCCGATCTGGCGGATCTGAGCGCCTCGGCCGGCCGGGTACGCGACGCCGGACTGCGGGCCACCGGATACGCGGATGAGGTTCTGCCCATTACCTATTCGCGCAAGGTGTTCATCCCCCTCACGCACCTGTGCCGCGACCGCTGTCACTACTGCACCTTCGTGACCGTGCCCGGCAAGCTGCGCGCCGAGGGCAAGGGTCTCTACATGGAGCCCGACGAGATCCTGGACGTCGCGCGCCGCGGCGCCGAACTGGGTTGCAAGGAAGCGCTTTTCACCCTCGGCGACCGCCCGGAGGAGCGCTGGCCGGAGGCCCGGCAGTGGCTGGACGAGCGCGGCTACGACTCCACCCTGGATTACGTGCGCGCCATGGCCATCCGGGTGCTGGAGGAGACCGGCCTGCTACCGCACCTGAATCCGGGCGTCATGACCTGGGAGGAGCTGTCGCGGCTGAAGCCGGTGGCCCCGTCCATGGGCATGATGCTGGAGACCACCTCCACCCGCCTGTTCACCGAACCCGGTGCGGCGCATTACGGTTCGCCGGACAAGGATCCCGCCGTCCGGTTGCGCGCGCTCACCGACGCGGGCCGGCTGTCGGTGCCGTTCACCACCGGCATCCTGGTCGGCATCGGCGAGAACATCACCGAGCGCGCCGAGTCCATCCTGGCGATCCGCAAGGTGCACAAGGCCTTCGGGCATGTGCAGGAAGTCATCATCCAGAACTTCCTGGCCAAGCAGAACACCGCCATGCGCGACACCCCGGACGCCGATATCGAGGAGTTCCTCGCCACCGTCGCCGTGGCACGGCTGTTGCTGGGCCCCAAGATGCGCATACAGGCCCCGCCGAACCTGGTCTCGCTCGAGGAGTGCCGCCGGCTCATCGAGGCCGGTGTGGACGACTGGGGCGGCGTTTCGCCGCTCACCCCGGATCACGTGAACCCGGAACGTCCGTGGCCGAATCTGGAAGTGCTGGCGCAGGTCACCGCGGACGCCGGCTACGTGCTGACCCAGCGGCTCACCGCGCACCCGAAGTATGTGCTGGCCGGTCATCCCTGGATCGACCCGCGCGTGTCGAAACATGTTGCCGCCCTGACGGATCCGGCGACCGGTCTGGCCCGCGACGTGAACCCGTCCGGCCTGCCCTGGCAGGAACCGGACCACGACTGGGAATCCGTCGGCCGCATCGACCTCAACACGGCCATCGACAGTGAGGGCCGCAATACCGAATCCCGCAGCGACTCCGGCCTTTCCGATGATTCGCTCGGTGCCTTCGGCGACTGGGAGAGCATTCGCGAGCAGGTGCACGAGCTGGCCGTCGCCGCACCGGAGCGGTTCGACTCCGATGTGCTGTCCGCCCTGCGCGCGGCGGAGCAGGATCCGGCGGGCCTCACCGACGACCAGTACCTGGCGCTGGCCACCGCCGACGGCCCGGCGCTGGAGGCCGTCGCCGCGCTCGCCGATCAGCTGCGCCGCGACACCGTCGGCGACGATGTCACCTACATCGTCAACCGGAACATCAACTTCACCAATATCTGCTACACCGGCTGCCGTTTCTGCGCGTTCGCGCAGCGCAAGGGTGATGCGGACGCCTTCAGCCTGAGCCCGCAGGATGTCGCCGACCGCGCCTGGGAGGCCTGGGTGGAGGGCGCCACCGAGATCTGCATGCAGGGCGGCATCGATCCGGAGCTACCGGTCACCGGGTACGCGGATCTGGTGCGCGCCATCAAGGAACGCGTCCCGCAGATGCATGTGCACGCGTTCAGCCCGATGGAGGTCGTCAATGGGGCTTCCCGCGGTGGGCAGAGCGTGCACGACTGGCTGTCGGCGCTGAAGGAAGCGGGCCTGGACACCATTCCGGGCACGGCCGCCGAAATCCTCGACGACGAGGTGCGCTGGGTGCTCACCAAGGGCAAACTGCCCACCTCGGCCTGGATCGATGTCATCACCACCGCGCACAAGGTGGGCATCCGATCCAGTTCGACCATGATGTACGGGCACGTGGACAATCCCAAGCATTGGGTCGGTCACCTGCGGGTGCTGCGCGGAATTCAGGACGAGACAGGTGGTTTCACCGAATTCGTGCTGCTGCCGTTCGTGCACCAGAGCGCACCGCTGTATCTGGCGGGCGCCTCGCGTCCCGGCCCGACGGTCCGCGATAATCGTGCGGCGCATGCGCTCTCCCGCATCATGCTGCACGGGCGCATCGACAATATTCAGACCAGCTGGGTGAAACTCGGTACCAAGGGAACCCAGTTGATGCTGAACGGCGGTGCCAACGACCTCGGCGGCACCTTGATGGAGGAGACCATCTCGCGCATGGCCGGTTCCGAACACGGATCGGCGAAGACGGTCGGGGAACTGACGGAGATCGCCACCGGCATCGGGCGGCCGGTCCGGCAGCGCACTACCACCTATGGTGTGCCGCCGCATCGCCCACCGGTTTCTCTAGTGGTTGGATAGCCTGCACCGATCCAGAAGTTAGGTGAGGCTGACCGGTAGTAACGTTGGGTAGCCGGGATACTGTTTCGCGGGGCGGAGCATCCCGCGTGTGAGGACAGACTAGGAGAGCGGCAGTGCCGTACATCATCGCTGAACCGTGCGTTGACGTGAAGGACAAGGCGTGCATCGAGGAATGCCCCGTGGACTGCATCTACGAGGGTGGACGCATGCTGTACATCCATCCGGACGAGTGCGTGGACTGTGGTGCATGTGAGCCGGTCTGCCCGGTGGAGGCCATCTTCTACGAAGACGACACCCCGGACCAGTGGAGCGGCTACGTGAACGCGAACGTCGACTTCTTCGACGACCTGGGATCGCCGGGCGGCGCCACCAAGGTCGGCAAGGTCGACTACGACCCGCCGTTCATCGCCGCACTGCCGCCGATGGCCGAAGGCGAGTAAGGGAATCGCTTTGACCACGCGTGGCCGAGTGAGCAGTCTCCTACCCGATTTCCCCTGGGACACCATCGCTTCCGTGAAAGCGAAGGCCGCTTCGCACTCCGGCGGTCTCGTGGATCTGTCCGTCGGGACGCCGGTCGATCCGGTGGATCCGCTGATCCGCGAAGCACTCTCGTCGGTGGCGGCGGTGCCGGGGTATCCGACCACGCACGGCACACCCGAACTGCGCGCGGCCGTCGTGGACGCACTGCGCCGCCGGTTCGGGATCACCGGGATCGATGCGGCGGCCGTGCTGCCCGCGATCGGCACCAAGGAGCTGATCGCCGGACTGCCGCGACTGCTCGGTCTCGGCGCGGACGATCTGGTCGTGATCCCGGAAGTCGCGTACCCGACCTACGAGGTGGGCGCGCTGCTCTCGGGTTCGCGGTATGTGCGCGCGGACGGCACCACCCAGCTGGGTCCGGAGCGGCCGGCGTTGATCTTC
This sequence comes from Nocardia sp. NPDC088792, assembly GCF_044750615.1. Classification (NCBI taxonomy): domain Bacteria; kingdom Bacillati; phylum Actinomycetota; class Actinomycetes; order Mycobacteriales; family Nocardiaceae; genus Nocardia; species Nocardia sp. NPDC088792. The sequence goes on along the minus strand of NZ_JBIVKC010000002.1, from coordinate 1,053,046 downwards.
ATCAACTCGCCGTCCAATCCGACCGGCAAGGTGCTCGGCGTCGAGCACCTGCGCAAGATGGTGGAATTCGCGCGCGAACGCGGCGCGGTGCTCGCCTCCGACGAGTGCTACCTGGGCCTGGCCTGGGAGGGCCGCGCGGTGTCCATCCTCGATCCCGAGGTGTGCGACGGCGACCATACCGGCCTGCTGGCCATCCACTCGCTGTCCAAGACTTCGAATCTGGCGAGTTACCGGGCCGGTTTCGTGACCGGTGACCCGGCGCTGGTGGCCGAACTGCTGGAGGTGCGCAAGCACTCCGGCATGATGCTGCCCTACCCGATCCAGGCCGCCATGACCGCCGCGCTGCGCGATGACGTGCACGAGGCGCAGCAGAAGGAGCGCTACCGCGCCCGGCGCGAGGTGCTGAGGAAGGCGTTGGCGGAGGCCGGTTTCCGCGTCGACGACTCCGAGGCGGGCCTGTACCTGTGGTCGACGCGCGGCGAAGCCTGCCGGACCACCCTGGACTGGCTGGCCGAGCGCGGCATTCTCGCCGCTCCGGGCGAGTTCTACGGTCCGCGCGGCAATGAGCACGTGCGTATTGCGCTGACCGCCACCGATGAGCGCATCGCGGCCGCGGCTGAACGCCTGACCAGCTGATTTTCGGTTAACCCGAGGTTGTGCTATCTTTTACGAGGTTGCGAGGCCGTAGGGCCTCGTTTCTTCATGTAAGGCCCTGTGGCGCAGTTGGTTAGCGCGCCGCCCTGTCACGGCGGAGGTCGCGGGTTCGAGTCCCGTCAGGGTCGCTTGGTATGAATCGGACCGCCGGTTTCCGGCGTGTCCGTCCCGGTCCACGGGACACTCTCCGCGATAGCCTGGGTTATGGACGCTGTCACGGTTGTCCCGGTTCCCGGCAACGAGCCCGTGCACACCTACGCACCCGGCAGCCGCGAACGCGCGCTGCTGCAAGGCAGAATCGCGGAAATCTCCGCCGACATCCTCACCACCGTCGACGCCACTTCCCCGTACGCCCTGACCGGCGCCATCTTCGCCCGCGACCGCCACGCCGTCGAACAGGCCGCCACCGCACTGCGCTTCGCCGCCGGCAACTTCTACATCAATGACAAACCCACCGGCGCGGTGGTCGGCCAGCAGCCCTTCGGCGGCGCCCGCGCCTCCGGCACCGACGACAAGGCCGGCTCCTACCTGAACCTGCTGCGCTGGGTCGCCCCGCGCACCCTGAAGGAAACCTTCGTCCCGCCAACGGATTACCGCTACCCCCACATGGAGACGCGATGAACCCGCTGCGACCGGTCATCCTCGCCGCGGCGGGATCCGGCCGGATGAAGAACGCCGTCACCCGCGTACCGCTCACCGCGGCCGTGGTGCGACGGTTCGTGGCGGGGGAGACGCGCGGCGAGCCGGCGCCGGTCGCGCGTGACCTGCTGGCGAGCGGCCGCATGATCAGCGTCGACTTCCTCGGCGAGTACACCACCGAGCAATCCACGGCGAATGCCGCGGTGGCCGAATACATGTCGCTCATCGACGACCTGGCGGCCCTGGAAGCACCGCACACCCTGGTGCCCGCGGTGGAGGTCTCGGTGAAGCGCTCCGCCCTCGTGGAAGCCGCCGGAAGCCGCCGCAGCCCGGGCGATTTCGAATTCCGGATGCTCTACGGCATCCGCGACCCGGAACAACGCCGCCTCGTCGACGAGGGCCACACCCTCCGCGTCTACCTCCCCTACGGCACCCAGTGGTACGGCTACCTCATGCGCCGCATCGCCGAACGCCCCGCCAACCTCGCCTTCTTCCTCCGAGCCCTGGCCGAGCGACGCTGATCGGCCGCGGGCCGGGTCACATGCCGAAGGCGATGACACGCTCCGGCGTGACGCGGATGAGCTCGGGCGACAGACCGGGGTACCAGGGCTCGACATCCTTCAGCCCTTGGGCGATGCCGCGGATTTCGAGGCAGCGGACCGTCCACGGGTCGAGGGAGGCGATGTCGTCGACGACGAAGGCCACCCGTTCGTCCTTGGCCAGGTTGCGGAACTTCTGGCTGGCGCCGAGGTCACGGCCGCCGATGTCGATGGTGCCGAGGGCGGCGTTGTAGCGGAACCCGACGGGGTTGTTCTGCGGGGACCCGTCGGGACGAATGGTGGCCAGCCGCCCGAGCCGCTGGCTGTTCAAGTAGTCGATCTGGGCAGCGCTCAGTGTTGCGATCATGCCAGAACCGTAGAACCTCGAGCCCGCTTCAGGTCAAGCCAGAAGTTTCTTCTGGACCTTGCCCATGGCATTGCGCGGCAGTGACTCCACGACCCGCACCTCGCGCGGCCGCTTGTGCACCGAGAGTTCGCTCGCCACATGGTCGATCAACTGCTGCGCGATGGAATCGCCTGCCCCGTCCCGCAGTACGACGTAGGCGACGATGCGCTGCCCCAGATCCACATCCGGCAGGCCGACGACCGCGGTCTCGGCGACGGCCGGATGCCCCAGCAGCGCCGTCTCGATCTCGCCCGCGCCGATCCGGTAGCCACCGGATTTGATGAGGTCCACCGATTCCCGGCCGACGATGCGATGGAAGCCGCCCGCGTCGATGACCGCCACATCGCCGGTCTTGAACCAGCCGTCCTCGGTCCAGTTCTCGGCGGTGACCTCGGGCTTGTTCAGGTAACCGTCGAACAGCATGGGCCCGCGCAATTGCAGTGCGCCGACACTCTCGCCGTCGTGCGGCACGGGCCGGCCCGCTTCATCCCGCAGCCGGGTCTCGACGCCCGCGACAGGCGTCCCGACCCAGCCCGGCCGCCGTTCGCCATCCGGCCGGGTGGACAGGGTGATCATGGTTTCGCTCATGCCGTAGCGCTCGATCGGCGCCTGCCCGGTGAGTTCGGTGAGCCGTTCGAAGACCGGCACCGGCAGCGGCGCACTGCCCGAGATGAGGATGCGCGCCGTGGCCAATTCGCGTGCGGCTTCGGGATCTTCGGTCACGCGCGACCATACGGTGGGCACCCCGAAGTACATGGTGCCGTGCGCCGCCGCATAGGCCTGCGGGGTCGGCTTCCCGGTGTGGATGAGCGGGCTGCCGATCCGCAACGGCCCCAGCAGACCGAGAATCAGCCCGTGCACATGGAACAGCGGAAGTCCGTGCACCAGCACATCTTTCCAGGTCCACTGCCAAGCCTGCGCCAGTCCGTCCAGCCCGGCGGCAATGGCATTGCGGCTGAGCAGAACACCCTTCGGCGCACCGGTGGTGCCGGAGGTGTAGAGGATGAAAGCCGTTGTCTTCCCGTCGGGTTCGGCGTAACGATGCCAGGAGCGCGCATGCTTGCGCACCGGCACCACGGGCAGCTCCGAGCCCTCGGGGGCCTTGCCCAGCCAGGCCTGCGCGCCCGAATCCCGCAGGATGTGCGCCAATTCCGCGGTTCCGGCGTCCGGCGGGACCGGCACCACGGTGACGCCCGCGATCAGGCAGCCGACCACCGCGAGCACGGTGGTGACCGTCGGTTCGGCGAGGACGGCCACCCGCTCGGCCTGGGCGACGCGTTCGGCGACGGAGGTGGCCGCGCCGAGCAGATCGCTGCGCGACAGGGTTTCCCCGTCGATGGTGACGGCGTCCGGAATATCGTCACCGGCGGCGACGGCGGCCGGATTCAGTGAGCTCAGCAGGAGTGGCGACCCGTATGACACGAGTTCACGCTACCGGAGGCGGCGGGACACGAATCGAATGCGAAGTTGCCAAGTCGGTTGACAGGCGAGGTGAGTGGGTAAGAAAGTCTGTGTACAACCTTCTCACGCGAGGGAGTGGTCAACGATGACCAGACCGCTTGGTGCACAGTCCTTTGGTACACAGTCCTACGGAACCACCGAGACCGAACAGCCGATCGATCCCCGCCGCTTCCTCGACGGTTCGGCCGGATTGTTCGGCGCCGCGGCGAACGTGATCATGCAGCTGTCGAAGCCACCGGTCGGCTACGGCGTTGTGGAGAGCCCCGTGGCGACCGGGAACGTCATGGTCCACCCCCTCAAGCGACTGCGGACGACCATCACCTATCTGGCCGTCGCACTCCTCGGTAATGACGAAGACCGCGCCGCCTACCGCGAAGCTGTCGACAGCGTGCACAAGTTCGTGCGCTCGCATGCGGGAAGTACGGTGAAGTACAACGCTTTCGATCCGAACCTGCAGCTCTGGGTGGCCGCCTGCCTGTATTGGGGTGCGCGTGATCTGTACGAGCGCATGCACGGCCCCATGGCCGAGGCCGACGCGGACGCCTTCTACCACCACGCCGCCCGGCTCGGCACCACCTTGCAGGTACGCCCCGGGCAGTGGCCCGCGGATCGCGATGCCTTCGACCGGTATTGGGCGGAGAACCTCGCGAAAACCTCCATCGATCCGAAGATCAAGGCGTACTTCGAGGACCTCATCGATCTGAAGATGCTCCCGAAACCGTTCCGGCCGGCCTTCGGCGGCATTCACCGGTTCTTCGTCATCGGGCTACTGCCGCAACATCTTCGGGATGAGATGGGCATGACCTGGTCGCCGCGACAGGATCGGCTGCTCGCTCGCATTCTCCGCACCGTGGGCGCGGCGGAGGGCGTGCTGCCGGCACCCGTACGGAGTTTCCCGCTCAATGCCTATCTGCTGGATATGCGCCTGCGGCGCCGGCTGGGTCTGCGGCTGGTGTGAAATCCGCTGCCGGTCAGAAGATTCGGAAGCCCGGCAGGACGTGGTCGCGGGCGAATCGCCGCAGGGCGGCGTCATCGTCGATGGGGATCACGGTCTGCGGGGTGAGCGCGAGTGACAGTGCGGCGCGCGCGATCATCTCGGCCAGGGGCAGCGGATCGTATTCCGGCAGTTTGCCTTCGGCCTGCAGGCCCGCGATGAATTCGGCCAGGTAGTCGCGGCCGAGTTCGATGACGGGCGCGCCCTGCACGGTGAGGTACGGCAGCACCATTTCGGGTTCGGTCTTGAGCAGCCGGTCGAGCAGCTTGTTACCGCGCAGGCCCTCGATGAAGGCGACGAACAGGGCGACGATCTGGTCCTCGGCGCTGGCGTCGCGGGCGATCTGGCTCTGCACCGCCGTGTCGGCGTCCTCGATGAACTGCCGGGCCTGGCGTAGGGCGACGGCCTGGATGAGGTCGTTCTTGCCGGCGAAGCGTCGGTAGAGGGTGGCGAGGGAGAGTCCGCCGCGGCGGGCGACCTCGACCATGCTGGTGCGTTTGATCCCGAAGTCGAGGAAGGCGAGCATCGCGGCATCGAGCACCTTGGCCTGATTGCGGTCCTCGGGTCCGGAGCCCCGGACGAGCGGCAGCAGTTTGGCCAGCTTGGCCATGTTCCGGGCCCTTTCCGGTCGCGGCGATAAGGTGAGGCACTAATCTTCGCACATTGACAGTGGCGGACCCTGATGAGAAGGTGAGTCGAGAACTTTCTCACACTCTCCTCGCGGTGAGGAGTGACCACGAGGAGCCGTGTCAACGATGACCGCACCCCTGCGCAAGTCCGATGAGTACCAGCCGGTCGGCATCTCGCCCATCGAGTTGACGCCGGAAACCGTCCGCGAACACATCGACGGGGTCGCCGCCTTCCTCGGCGGCGCGGCCAACGTGATCATGCAGTTGTCGCTGAAGCCGGTCGGCTACGGGGTCATGGAGAGCGACGTCGACAGCGGCAAGGTCATGCTGCATCCGATCAAGCGGCTGCGGACCACCCTCACCTATATCGCCGTCGCGATGCTCGGTGATGAAGAGGATCGGCGTTCGTATCGCGAGGCCGTCAACGAATCGCACCGCACGGTCCACACCAAGCCGGGCAGCCCGGTGAAGTACAACGCCTTCGACCCGAAACTCCAACTGTGGGTGGCCGCTTGCCTCTACTGGGGCATCGACGATCTCTACCACCGGCTCCGCGGGCCCATGGATCCCGATATGGCGGAAGCCTTCTACCGCTACTGTGCGCGGCTCGGCACCACCCTGCAGATGCGCGAGGAGATGTGGCCGGCCACGCGCGACCGGTTCTACGCGTACTGGGAAGAGAACCTCGCCACCAAGACCATCGACGAGCCCACCCGCAGATACTTCAATGACCTCACCGATCTGAAGATGCTGCCGCGCCCGCTGTCGCTCGCCCTCGGTGGCCTGCACCGGTTCATCGTCACCGCGCTGCTGCCCCCGCACCTGCGCGACGAGATGAGCATGACCTGGAGCGCGCGCGACGAACGCTTCTTCACCGGCATGCTGCGCCTCATCTCGGCGGTGTGGACCCGGCTGCCCGGCCCGATCCGCTTGTTCCCCTACAACTTCTACCTCGCCGATATGCGGCTGCGCCGCCGCTTCGGCCGCCCGCTGGTCTGAGGAGACGACTCGCCGACCCTGTACCACGTGGGTCTTTGGGCCCGATGGATTCCATGTGGGTACTGGCATGACACCGGAGAGCGGCAAAGCCGCTTGGATACATGATGATTGCGAGCGGGGGTACGTTTTTCCGTTGGATCGTGGACGCGCGGAAGGCATTATGCGGATTCACGCTCCGTGCCGACCGGCCTGTCCGAGGAAGCAGACTGCCGCCGAGTATCTGGAGGGTGAGTTTTCCGCCGACTCCGGTGCTGCTCCGAGTCCGGCGTTCGGGCGGCGGTTCACATAAGCGAAACCCCCTGTGGCGCAAGGCGCACAGGGGGTTTCGAGGTCTTCGAGGTCAGTCGTTCGCGTGCAGGGCGGCGTTGAGTTCGACGCCCGTGCCCTTGCGTGCCCGCACCTCGACCGCGCCGGTCTGGGAGTTGCGGATGAAGAGGAGGTTGGAGCTGCCAGAAAGGTCCGCGGCCTTGACGATATTGCCGTCGGGGAGCTTCACCTTGGTGCCGGCGGTGATGTAGAGGCCCGCTTCGACGACGCAGTCGTCGCCGAGGGAGATGCCGACGCCGGCGTTGGCGCCGAGCAGGCAGCGTTCGCCGAGGGAGATGACCTGCTTGCCGCCGCCGGAGAGGGTGCCCATGATGGAGGCGCCGCCGCCGACGTCGGAGCCGTCGCCGACCACCACACCGGCCGAGATGCGGCCTTCCACCATGGAGTTGCCGAGGGTGCCGGCATTGAAGTTGACGAAGCCCTCGTGCATGACGGTGGTGCCGGAGGCCAGGTGGGCGCCCAGGCGGACGCGGTCGGCGTCGGCGATGCGGACGCCGGACGGCAGTACGTAGTCGACCAGGCGGGGGAACTTGTCGACGCCGTAGACGGTGACCGGGCCGCGGGCGCGGAGCTTCAGGCGGGTCAGCTCGAATTCCTCGGTGGAGCAGGGGCCGTGGTTGGTCCACACCACATTGGCCAGCAGGCCGAAGATGCCGTCCAGGTTGGCGCCGTGCGGCTGGATCAGACGGTGTGAGAGCAGGTGCAGGCGCAGGTAGGCGTCGTGGGTGTCGACCGGCGCGGCGGACAGGTCCGCGATGGTGGTGCGCACCACCACGACCGAGACGCGGCGGGCCACATCCTCGCCGGACTGCTCGGCGAACTTGGCGTACTCGAGGTCGGCGGGATCCAGCGGCTTGGTGCCGGTATCGGAGAATTCACCCAACTCGGGATACGGGTACCAGGTGTCCAGAACGGTCCCGTTCGCGGTGATGGTGGCCAGTCCGACTGCTGATGCTCCCTGAGTACTCACGGCTCCCCAGGTTACCGGGCTGTGAATAAATACCGCATGCGGTGCCGATTCGTGCCGTTGCACGACTGCGGAGAGAACGGAGGACATACCTCCTTTAGTGTGGATCGAGTGACCATCGATCTGAGCGCCGACCCCGTATCACTCACCGCAGCTCTGGTGGACATTCCGAGCGTGTCCCGCGATGAACAGCTCATCGCGGACATCGTCCAGCGGGCACTGCAGGAACAGACCACGGGGTTCGAGATCGTCCGGCACGGCAACACCGTGCTGGCGCGCACCGACCGCGGGCTGCCCACCCGCGTCATCCTCGCCGGGCACCTCGACACCGTCCCCATCGCCGACAATGTCCCCAGCCGATTCGAGACCGGCGAGAACGGGGAACGACAGCTGTGGGGCTGCGGCACCGTCGACATGAAATCCGGTGACGCCGTCTTCCTGCACCTGGCCGCCACCATCGCCGAACCGGTGCACGACCTGACGCTCATCTTCTACGACTGCGAGGAGATCGCCGCCGAGTTCAACGGCCTCGGCCGCATCGAACGCGAACTCCCGGACTGGCTGGAAGGCGACCTCGCCGTACTCGGCGAACCCTCCGGCGGCTGGATCGAAGCCGGCTGCCAGGGCACCCTGCGGGTCCGGCTCACCACCACCGGCGTCCGCGCGCACACCGCGCGAGCCTGGCTGGGCGACAATGCCATTCACGATCTCGCACCCGTGCTGGAACGACTGGAGAACTATCGGGCGCGCGAGGTCGAGATCGACGGCTGCACCTACCGCGAGGGCCTGTCCGCCGTCCGCGTCGAGGGCGGCGTCGCCGGCAATGTGGTCCCGGACGTGGCCACCGTGGACGTGAACTTCCGCTTCGCCCCCGACCGCACCCTGGATCAGGCGACCGAGCATGTGCGCGAAGTCTTCTCGGGTCTCGACCTGGAATTCGAGCGCACCGACGGCGCCCCCGGCGCGCTGCCCGGCCTGTCCAACCCGGCCGCCAAGGACCTCATCGAGATCGTGCATGCGCACGGAAGCGGCGGTGTGCGCGCCAAATACGGCTGGACCGATGTCTCCCGCTTCGCCGCCCGCGGCATCCCCGCGGTCAACTTCGGCCCCGGCGACCCCAACCTCGCGCACAAGCGCGACGAGCACCTACCGGTCGATCAGATCACCCAGGTCACGTCGATGCTGCGCAGTTACCTGACCGGGGCGAAGAGCTGACCATGGAGATCGCGGCCCGTCGCGTTCTGGACTGAGTGGAGCGGGGGAGCGAAGCGGAGGAGCGGAGGGAGGGAAGAACGCGACTTTCAGGGCCGCGATCCCGCCCGCAGCGGAGCGAAGGGCAGTATGTAGAGCATGTCTGCTGAGCCCGAGGTTGGTGGCGCGCGTTCGCCCAAGACGCCGCAGTTTCGCGGTCCGATAATGCTGCGGCGTGATCGCAAGGTGGGGATCGGGACCACCGATGCTCGTCTGCTGGACGAGCGGGGGCCCGCGGACTGGTTGCACACCGATCCCTGGCGCGTGCTGCGCATCCAGGCCGAGTTCATCGAGGGCTTCGGGGCGCTGGCGGAAATCCCGCGGGCGGTCGCCGTCTTCGGTTCGGCCCGCACGGCCGCCGATTCGCCGGAGTATCAGGCCGGTGTGGCCATCGGCGGCGCGCTCGCCAATGCCGGCTTCGCCGTCATCACCGGTGGCGGGCCGGGCGCCATGGAGGCCGCGAACCGGGGTGCGTCCGAGGCGGGCGGTTTCTCCATCGGCCTGGGTATCGAGCTGCCGTTCGAACAGCACCTCAACGAGTGGGTCGACCTCGGCATCAACTTCCGGTACTTCTTCGCGCGCAAGACCATGTTCGTGAAGTACGCGCAGGCGTTCGTCTGCCTGCCCGGCGGTTTCGGCACCCTGGACGAGCTCTTCGAAGCGGTCACGCTGGTGCAGACCCGCAAGATCACTCGCTTCCCGATCATCCTGTTCGGCACCAAATACTGGTCCGGCCTGATGGATTGGATGCGGGACTCGCTGCTCGGCTCCGCCAAGATCGCGCCCGGCGATCTGGGGCTGCTGCACGTGACCGACAGTGTGGACGAGGTTGTGAACATCATCGTGCAGGCCGCCGAGGCCCGCGCGCGCGAAGAGGGTGCGGTGGAGGATCAGTGGTGAGTGAGCGCGAGGCGTATTCGGTCTGTGTGTACTGTTCGGCCAGCGTCACCGACCCGCGCGACCTGGAGCTGGCCGCCGCGGTCGGCGCCGAGATCGGCCGCCGCGGTTGGCAATTGGTGTCCGGCGGCGGGCACGTGTCGATGATGGGCGCGGTCGCGCAGGCGGCGCGCGAGGCGGGAGCCAAGACCGTCGGCGTCATCCCGAAGAAGCTGGTGCACCGCGAGGTGGCCGATGTGGATGCCGACGAGCTCATTGTCACCGACTCCATGCGCGAGCGGAAGCAGATCATGGAGGATCGCTCCGACGCCTTCCTGACCCTGCCCGGTGGCATCGGCACCCTCGAAGAGTTCTTCGAAGCCTGGACCGGGGCCTACCTGGGGGTGCACGAGAAGCCGGTGGTGGTGCTGGATCCGGCGGGCCGCTACCGCGGCTTGTTCGAGTGGATAGAGACCCTGCGGGGCAGTGGATTCGTGGGTCGGCAGGCCATGGACAAGGTGGTCGTCACCGCCGAAATGGACGCGGCTTTCGCGGCCTTGTCGAGCTGAGCACTGCGCCGCTGAATTGAAACCGGTTAGTCTCACTCGACAATCTCGTTCGCATCCGTAAGGGTGTGATGAGCGTCGCATGGAACGACCCGGTGAGGAGCGCACAGCAGTGAACACGGATGCCCGTACGACAGTGAGCCTTTTCGATCTGGCCCGGAGTCTGCCCGGCATGGCCCTGCAAGCTCCGGGCATGCTCCGCAATGTCGGGCACATGCTGGTGAAATCCGGCGACCGGGCCTCCATCGGCCTGTACTTCCAGCGCGGCGCGGCCCGCCATCCGGACCGGCCGTTCCTGCGCTTCGAAGGCCGCGAATACACCTGGGGCGAAGCCAATTCCGAGGTCAACCGCTACGCCCGCGTGCTGGAGGAGCGCGGGGTGCGACGCGGCGACGTCGTCGGCATCCTCATGACCAACCGGCCCGAGACGCTGTTCACCGTGCTCGCCACCGTGAAACTCGGCGCCACGGCGGGACAGTTGAACAACAACCAGCGAGACGCGGTGCTGCAGCACAGCTTCGGACTGCTGAACTCGGTACTCGACGTCGTCGGCGAGGAATGCGCCGAGGCGCTCGAGACACTCACCGAGCCCCGGCCGAACGTGCTGTGGAGCGAGGAACTGCACACCGCGGCCCGCGCCGCCGACGCCTCGAATCCCGCTGTCACCGAACAGATCACGGCCCGCGAACGCGCCTACCTGATCTTCACCTCCGGCACCACCGGCCTGCCCAAGGCCAGCGTCATGACCCATCTGCGCTGGACCAAATCCATGGCCGGCATCGGCGGCCTCGGCGTCCGGCTGGAGGGCGGCGACACGCTCTACTGCTGCCTGCCGCTCTATCACAACAATGCCCTCACCGTGGCGTTGTCCTCGGTCATCGCCGGCGGCGCGACTTTCGCACTGGGCCGCAAATTCTCGGCCTCCCGCTTCTGGGAGGAGGCCATCGCCAACCAGGCCACCGCGTTCGTCTACATCGGCGAACTCTGCCGCTACCTGATCAACCAGCCGCCCAAGCGCACCGACCGCATGCACAAGGTGCGGCTCTGCGTCGGCAACGGCCTGCGGCCCGAACTCTGGGACGAATTCAAGAACCGGTTCGGTATCAAGCGGATCGTCGAGTTCTACGGCGCCAGTGAAGGAAACGTCGCCTTCATCAACGCCTTCAGCCTCGACAGGACCGCCGGGTTCACGCCGCTGCCCTTCGCCATCGTCGAATACGACGACGCCACCGGCAAAGCCCTGCGCCATCCGGACGGACGGCTGCGCCGGGTGCGGCCCGGCGGCGTCGGGCTGCTGCTGGCCAAGGTCACCACCCGCTCCCCGTTCGACGGCTACACCGACTCCGCCGCCACCGAGGCCAAACTCGTGCGCGACGGATTCAAGGCCGGCGACTGCTGGTTCGACACCGGAGATCTGGTGCGCGACCAGCGATTCGGTCATATCGCCTTCGTGGACCGGCTCGGCGACACCTTCCGCTGGAAGGGCGAGAACGTGGCCACCACCGAGGTGGAGGCCGCCTTCGACGGCATCGACACCGTCACCCAGGCAGTCGTCTACGGCGTGGACGTGCCGGGCGCCGACGGCAAGGCGGGCATGGCCGCCGTCACCCTCGGCGAGGGCGCCGAGTTCGACGGGAAGCTCACCGCCAAGGCGCTTTTCGAACAACTGCCCACTTACGCTGTGCCGCTGTTCATCCGGGTGGTGCCCGCACTGGAACAGACCTCGACGTTCAAGAGCCGCAAGGTCGAACTGCGCAAGCAGGGCTTCGCACCCGACGACCGGAGCACGCTGTACGTGCTCGCCGGGCACGGCGACGGCTATGTCCCGGCCTACGCGGACTATGCGGCGGAGGTCGCCGCGGGACGCGTGCCGCGCAACTGAATCGCGTTCCGGCAGTACCCGCGCGCAAGACCTGGCCGCGGCCGCACCCCTCCGGCGGCCGCGGCCGGCGTGCCTGAAGGGGAACGACGAGGTGCTTCGCCTCCAGGCGCCTCGCTGCGCGCGGGCAGCACGAGGCAGCCGCGCGGAGCGGTCCAGCGACGCGAAATGGAGCAGGCACATCTCGCGTAACTCCCTGGAGGGAGTGCAGCGCCGAGGTTAGTACACCGCGCGGGCGCCCGGCAATCGCAAGGCGTCCACCAGGACGGCACGGCCGGCGTTCACGGAGCGAGCAGACCGGGCTCGCTGCCGTCGTCCACCGGGCGGAACAGCGTGATGACGAAGCGCGGATCGGCATTCGGCAGGGGACGGGTGTACAGCTCCACCGGTTGCCAGGAACGGTCCACCCGCAGCAGGCGCACGATGGCGCGGGCGGTTTTGATCCGCTGTTCCCGGAATTCCAGCATCACCTGCAGATAGAACTTCATGTCATCGGGATGGATGAGATGTGTTGTCGTCAGATTGAACTCGCGTGAACCGGTCGGTTCGGTCCCGCGCGCGATCGGATGATGGCGCCAGGCGATACCCGCCAGAGGCGGCGTCAGCCAGTCGATGATCTGCATGGTCACCGTGTCGATGAGCGCGGTGGTGCCGCCGAGCAGGGCCACCGCGGCATCCGCGTGATAGGTCGGCTGCACGATGCCGGGTTCGCGATCCTCCCCGACGCACAGCAGCAGACCGCGCAGCATGTGCTCGGCGTGATGCGCGAAGAAACCGAATACCCGGGTGGTCTTCTTGTCATCCGCGGTGAGCACTCGCATGGGCCCCGACCAGCGCGTACCCGGCTGCCCGTTCAATGCGGCCGTGATCAGCCGATCGCGTTCCTCGCATTCCACGATGCGGCTCAGGAACCACGCGCCGTGCAGCAGTGGGAAACCCGCGGGCAGCACCGCACCGCCGTCACCGTGATTGCGCAGCGTCCACTGCCTGCCGTCCCACAGGAACGCGTCCACCGCGGGCGGTTCGGTCATGGGGTCGTCGCCGCTGCCCGCCCACAGCAGCACGCCGAGCGCCGCGCCGTCCGGGCCCGGCAAGGGGCGGGTGCTCACCCGGTAGCGTTCGCCGCGCACCGGCACCTCGCGGTCACCGGGGGCGTTGGAGCTCAGGGTCGCGGCGACCGCGGAACCCGCCAGTGTCGCAAGGGAAGTGGGTCGCAAGGCCCGATGCAGGGAACGCGACCGCGCGGTTCCGTCCTCCGGCACGTACCGGATCACGGCGGCCGGTTCGGCGGCATCGATCAAGAACCACATGGCGGTCATTGTCCCGGGCGCGCACCGGTTGCACGGCTGGACCCGGTGGACCGGAGCCGTCAGACTCGCAGGCGTGCGGAAAATCAGACAGGCAGCGGATCGGAAACCGGGGCAATCGCAGCGATTCGGGCAGATCATCACCCGCCGGCAGTTCGTGCACGACGGCCGCCACCGCACCTACACCCTCCTGCACACCGACCCGGTCCAGGAGGGTGCACCGCTGATTCTGGCCCTGCACGGCAGTTTCGAGAACGCGCAATCCTTCCACCGCTTCACCCGCGGCGCTTTCGACACCCTCGCCCGCGACGGCCGCGCCGTGCTCGCCTATCCGGACGCCGTGCGCGAATGGAACGGCGCCCGCACCGCGGCCATCCTCTACCCGAGCGCCAAGAGCGTCGACGATGTCGGCTTCCTCGGCGCCCTGATCGACGAGATCGCGGCCCGGCAGCCGATCGACCCGGCCCGCGTCTACGCCATCGGCTACAGCCTCGGCGGCCAGATGACCATCCGCCTGCTGCACGACGCGCCCGAACTGCTCGCGGGCGCCGCCCTCATCGCCGTGAACCAGCCCGCCCCGGGCAATCTCACCGTCGCCACCACCGAACCGCCGCGACGCCCCGTCCCCGTCCTCACCATTCACGGGACCGCCGATCCCCTCGCCCCCTACACCGGCGGCGTCATCAGCCTCCGCGGCCTCTTCCCCAAGGGCGAGCACCTCTCCGCCGCCGACACCGCCGCCTACTTCGCCCGCCGCAACGGCATCACCACCGCGCCGACGGACAGCCGCCTCGACACCACCGGAAAACCCGTGCACCGCACCGACTATGCGGGCGCCGCCCCCGTCGCCTTCTACACCGTCGACGGCGGCGGCCACCACATCCCGGGCGCGTCCACCGGCAACCGCCTGACCTTCGGCGCCCCCGCACCCCACTTCGACGCCACCGCAGCGATTTCCGGCTTCTTCGGCTTGACCGGCTAGGCCCCGCGCCGGCACGTCGGTCCGGTCCGCCGTGCCCGGTCGCCCGGTTTCGTCCCGGTTGCCGGTGCCGGCCCGGCCCTGAGGCGGCCGAAAACCGGCCGAGCAGTGTGCGATCCCGGCGCCATATGACTTCGACGCTGAACTCCGGATCGACCCGGCCGAGCATGCCCGGCCGGGCGGATCCTCGGGTAGAGGGGGACGGGGCCGGGCGCGGCGTGGCCTTCCCGGGGCGGCGGTGGAAGACTGCGGGCATGAACGACGCAGCGATCGCGCCCGTGCCCGTCATCCGCTGCGGGGGGAGGGTGCGCAGTCAGCCCGAGGCGCAGCAGCGGGCCGGGCGGCTGGCGGCGGCCGTCGCGGCGGCGGGGATCGGGCGCGGGGATCGGGTTGCGGTCATGGCGCGCAACGACATCGAGTTCCTGGAGGCTTCGCTCGCGATTGCGACGGCGGGCGGGAATCCGGTGCCGGTCAACACCCGGTGGACGGCGCCCGAGGTCGCGCATGTGCTCGCCGATGCGAAGGTGCGGCTGGTTTTCGCGCACACCGAGTTCGTGCCGGTCGCGGAGGCGGCGAGCGCGGCGGCGGGGGTCGCGCCGTTGATCGTCGAAATCGGTATGCCGGCAGGGCTTCTCGGGGAATCGGGGCTGGCGGGGGAGTTGGGCGAGCCGACCGGTCGCCACCCGTTGCTCGAGGAGTGGATAGCGGCCCAGGCGGAACCGCTCGGTCACCTCGAGGGCGCGATCTCGGACAGCATGGGGCTGATCTACACCTCCGGCACCACGGGCCGGCCGAAAGGCGTTGTCCGCGAACGCATGACGCCGCAGCAACTGCTCGCCATCGCGGGAGCGACCGCGCAGCGCATGGGGCTCACGCCCGGCGGGGAGATGCTGGTGGCCGGGCCGCTCTATCACGCGTCGCCGAATGCCGTTGCGGTGCTTGCGCTTCGGATGGGCACCAATATCACCATCATGCCGCGCTGGGATTCCGCCCGATTCCTGCGGCACATCCACGAACAGCGCGTGCAGCAGGCGAAGATCGTGCCGACCATGCTGTCCCGGTTGCTGAGCCTGCCCGCCGACGTGCGCGAGCGCTACGACACCAGCAGCCTCACCCACCTGATCCACTCTGCCGCACCCTGCCCGCCGGCCATCAAACGCGCCGCCATCGACTGGTTCGGCGATGCCCTCTCCGAGTTCTACGGTTCCAGTGAATCGGGGCCGCTGACCTGGATCCGCGGCTCCGAATGGCTCGCGCATCCGGGCAGTGTGGGCCGTCCCGCCGACGGCTCCGCGGTGCTCGTCGCCGATGCGGACGGCAAGGAACTCCCGGCCGGCGAGATCGGCCGCGTGTACGTGCGCGGCCCCGAATACTGGCCCGCCTTCGAATATCTCGGCCTGGGCGCGCCCGGCAGCGCGGTCGACGGCATGATCTGGGTCGGCGACCTGGGCCGCTTCGACGAGGACGGCTATCTGTACCTGACCGGCCGCGATTCCGAGGTGGTGATCCGCGGCGGCGTGAACATCTATCCCGCCGAGATCGAGGCCGCGCTGCTGGCGGTGGACGGCATCGAGGACGCCGCGGTGGTCGGAATCCCGGACACCACAGGCGATCTCGGGGAAACCGTGGCCGCGCACATCCTGCCCCGGCCGGGTGCGGAGCTCACCGCCGCGGGCATCACCGCCGCCCTGCGCGGGCAGCTCGCCTCCTACAAGATCCCGTCGCACCTCGAAATCGTCGCTGAGCTGCCCCGGGACGACAACGGCAAGATCTACAAACAACGCGTCCGGGAACTGCTCACCAAGGCCGGTACGGGCTCCTAGCCGGTCAGCGCCCGGTTCCGGTCGGCTGCCCAGCAGGGGTGGGACAGGGGTAGGTACAGTCGAGAGTTATGTGTGCGCCGTTGCCGACATTGTGCGGGAAGCCGGTGGCGACGGATCGGGCGCTGGTGATGGCGATCGTGAACCGGACGCCGGATTCTTTCTATGACAAGGGCGCGACCTTCAGCGACGAGGCCGCCATGGCCGCGGTCGCGCGGGCGGTGGCCGAGGGCGCGGACCTGGTCGATATCGGCGGGGTGAAGGCCGGGCCGGGCGCCGAGGTGGACGCCGCCGAGGAGGCGCGCCGCACGGTGCCGTTCGTGGCCGCTATCCGCGAGCGTTTCCCGGAGCTATTGATCAGCATCGACACCTGGCGGGCGGAGGTGGCGCGGGCGGCGGTGGCCGCGGGCGCGGATCTGATCAACGACACCTGGGCGGGCGCGGACCCGGATCTGGTGGGCGTGGCGGCGGAACTCGGGGTGGGCATCGTGTGCAGCCACACCGGGGGCGCGATGCCGCGGACCCGGCCGCATCGGGTGCGGTACGCGGATGTGGTGGGGGAGGTCGTCGAGACGGTCGTGGCGGCCGCCGAGAACGCCGCGGCGGCGGGTGTGGCGAAGGACTCGATTCTCATCGATCCGACGCACGATTTCGGCAAGAACACGTACCACGGGCTCGAATTGTTGCGTGCAGTAGACGTTCTTGTGAAAACCGGATGGCCCGTCTTGATGGCGCTGAGTAATAAGGATTTCATCGGAGAGACTCTTGGTGTCGGCCTGTCCGAGCGATTGGAGGGCACATTGGCAGCGACTGCTTGGTCGGCCGCCGCGGGCGCCCGCGTTTTCCGGGTGCACGAGGTGGCCGCAACACGCCGGGTGGTGGACATGATCGCCGCGATCCAGGGTCTCCGCCCACCCGCCCGAACTCTGCGAGGTCTCGCATGAGCAAGAAACATCTGCCCACCGACTGGGCGAGCACCCACACCTTCGACCGCCCCGACTGGTCCATCGACGCACTCGTCGAGGCCAAGGGCGACCGTACGGTCTCCGTCGTGTTGCCCGCACTCGACGAGGAAGAGACCGTCGCCGACGTGGTGGCCAGCATCCGGCCCCTGCTCGGCACGCTGGTGGACGAACTCGTGGTGCTGGACTCCGGCTCCACCGACGCCACCGCCGAGCGCGCAGCGGCCGCCGGAGCCACCGTGGTCAGCCGCGAGGAGGCGGTGCCCGAACTCGAGCCGGTCCCCGGCAAGGGCGAATGCCTGTGGCGGTCGCTGGCCGTCACCTCCGGGGATCTCATCGCCTTCGTCGACTCCGACCTCATCGACCCGGATCCGCGGTTCGTGCCGAAACTGCTCGGCCCGCTGCTCACCGTGGACGGCATGCATCTGGTCAAGGCGTACTACCGCCGTCCGCTGCGGCAGGGCGCCACGGTGGACGACCACGGCGGCGGCCGCGTCACCGAACTGGTCGCCCGGCCGCTGCTCGCCGCGCTGCGCCCGGAACTGTCGAATGTGCTGCAGCCCTTGGGCGGCGAGTACGCGGGTACCCGCGAACTGCTCACCTCGGTGCCGTTCGCACCGGGTTACGGCGTGGAGATCGGGCTGCTGCTCGACACCTACGACATGCTCGGCCTGCCCGCCATCGGCCAGGTGAATCTCGGTGTGCGGCAGCACCGCAACCGCCCGCTCTCGGACCTGGGCGTCATGAGCCGCCAGATCCTGGGCACCGTGCTGGGCCGCAGCGGCGTGCCGGACTCCGGTGCGGCGCTGACCCAGTTCCCGCTCGTCTCGGGGGAATTCACGGCGCAGTCCACCGAGGTGTCACTCGCGGACCGGCCGCCCATGAACACGCTGCGGCCCGAATCGGCCGCGGCCTGAGGGCTTTTCACCGATCGCTTTCCAGAAGAGTGGACGGAATGCTTTTCAGCATTCCGTCCACTCTGCTTTTCAGCGGTCGTGCCGATAGATCGGCGTGAGCAGATCGGCCTCGATCGGCTCGCCGGTGTTCCGGTCGTAGCGGACGCCGACCACCGCCGAGAACGGATGGGTGCCCGCCCGCTCGTGCAGGGTCGCGAGTCTCGTTGCCAGCAGCCGGATTGCGCCCAGCGAGGCCGGCGGGTGCAAGCCGTCGATGACCAGGACCGTGCCCTTGCCGTCCGGGCGTGGGACCCGCGCCAGATAGGCGATGTCGTACGGTTCGGTACCGCCCGGCCGGTAGACGCGGCGGGCGGCGCGATCTTCGATACCGCGGCGCACTCTCCCGGCGCGGGCCACGGTGCGGCGCAGGCGCGGGTCCGCCGCCACCAGATAGCGCAGGCTGGGCGACAATTCGGGCCCGCCGAGCACGATCAGGCCCTCCCGATCCAGGTCCAGTGGCCGCCCCGGCAGGAACCGCTGCACCTGGGCCTGGAAGCCCAATTCCCGCAGTAGCTCGACCAATCGGTGCGGCGCCGCCGGATCGGGCGCGCCCACCAGGGCGATGGATCGCGTGGTGCTGCGCACGTCCGGGGTCAGGATGGTGAGCGGACCGTGGCCGAAGAACAGGCCCTCCGGTACCGGACCCTGCGTGCTGACCTGATGGATGCGCGCCCGCGAGAGTCCCGCGGCCGCACCGATTCTGGCGAACGTCCAGCCCTCGGCATGCAGTTCGCGAATGACGGCGCGGCGTATCCGGGTCAGCTCATTGATCTGCTGTTGCGCGGCAGCCACGCCTTCGGTGGCGGCTTTCAGGCGTTCGACCTTGTCTTCGATCGCGAATACCCGTGCCACCTCGTCGGCCGACATGTGCGCAGTCTAGATAGCTGGACAGGATCTGGCGTCAAGTCCACTGGACGGATTCGATCTCAGGTGGCGTCCGGATCCACCGGCGGACGTTCGTTGCGCTCCAGCGGTTTCTGCGGTTTCGGCATGGAAACATCCGAATAACCGCTGCTGGGGGGCGTGACAGGCTTGTCGAAATTACCCGTCAAGAATGAATCGTCGCCATCCAGAAGGTGTTTGGTGACCATCGATTTGGGATTCATACTGCGCAGTTCGTTCAGCTGCTCGAGCGGTTTCCGGATCTCGTCGAATTCCGGCCCGAGCTCCTCGCGCAATTGGTTCGTCGCACCCGTCGCGTAATCACGAACCTGCCGGAGGGTATGCGCGGTCCAGCGCACAGCGCCGGGCAAACGCTCCGGGCCGAGAATCACGAGTGCGGCGACGAGGAGAACGAGCATCTCGCCCCAGCTGATATTGCCGAACACGGGACCAGATTACCTGTGCCCGATTCCGGCGTTTTCGCCGCCGCACCCCTGCGGGAACATGTTTACTTCTGGTCCGACTGGAGTTTCACCGGCACGTCCACTTCGCGTCCGTCGCGAATGAGCTTGATGGTCACCGTTTCACCGGGCTGATGCGACTGCACGGCCACCGTCAGCTCCTCCGGGCCCGTCACGTCACGGTCGCCGACCTTCACGATGACATCGCCCTCCACGATGCCCGCCTGGGCCGCCGAGCTACCCGCCTGCACATCGGCCACCGCGGCGCCGCTCATCACGTCGTTGGAGACGATCTGGGTCTTTGCGCTGACTCCGAGCACCGCGTGCTGGACCGTGTGGCTGGGGTCGTTGATCAAGGTCTGCGAGATGCGCTTGACCTGATCGATCGGAATCGCGAAGCCCAGACCCACCGAACCGCCCGACTCGGACTTGATGGCCGAGTTGATGCCGATCAGCCGGCCCTGCATATCCACCAGTGCGCCACCGGAATTGCCGTGGTTGATGGCCGCGTCGGTCTGCACGGCGTCCAGGGTGGCGTCGGTGTCGGTGCCCTCGCCGCCCACCTTCACCGGGCGGTGCAGCGCGGACACGATGCCGGAGGTGACCGTCTTGTCCAGGCCCAGTGGCGAACCGATGGCCAGCACGTCGTCACCGACCTGCACATCGCTCGAATTGCCGAGCTGGATGACGGACAGGTTCTTCACATCGACCTTCAGTACCGCCAGGTCGGTCTTGATATCGCGGCCCACGATGGTGGCCGGCACCCGATTGCCATCGGAGAAGACCACCTGCAATTTGGCCTTACCGGTCTTGTCATTGGCGAACAGCGAGATCACGTGATTGTTGGTGATGATGTAGCCCGCGCCGTCGATCACCACGCCGGACCCGGTGGATCCGGTGTCGCCGACCCAGTTCCGCACGGTCACCACGGTCGGCATGACCGTATCGACCACCTTGCTGATCTGGTTGTGCGAGGCGTTCCCGGCCGGCGCGGAGGCCAGCGACACCTTGTGCGAGGTCAGGGAGGTGGTGGATTCGGCGGTGAGCCGCCCGACCAGACCACCGGCCACACCGATGACCAGGGCCACCACACCCAGGACCGCCAGCGCCTGCCACGCCACCCCGCGGCCGAACAACACCTCGCGGGCGCCCAGCCTGCGGCCCGGCACCAGCGGTTCCGGAGCGGGCGCACCGACGGCCGGAGTGCCCAGGCGGACCGCGGAATTCGGATCCCGCCACGGATCGGCCGGCCCGGCCGCCGCGGCCTGCTCGGCCTGCGCCTCCGGATCCCGGCCCAGCAGCTCGGTGGAACCCTCCGGCCGGCCGAACGCCTCGGCCAGCACGGCATCCGGCGGACGATTCTGAATCTCGAGCGGTTCGGGCGCCTTGGCGGGCGCGACACCATTGGGTCGCGCCGCGAACGATCCGCTCTGCCCACTCGGGCGGCGGAAGGCGCGCGCGGTATGCGTGTCGACATGCGGCCGATAAACCGGCCGCGGTCCCAGGACCGGTGCGTCCGACGGCCTCAGGTTCCCCCGATCGGCCGCCGAATCAGAAGTCGCGGCAGTCTCGGTCGACCGCTGCGCAGTATCGTCGGGCCCCTCACCCGGTACCGGGCCCGTGTTCTTCGATTCGGTGGTCACGCGATGAACTCTACTTGCGCCACCACGCGGTCCACCGTCTGCTGTCGAACGAATCTTGGCGCAGCCCGAAGGAAGTCGCGCCCCACGACAGCACGCCGCGATCGGCGGACCGGTCGGGCTCGGGCGTCGCGCCCGGGAGCTCGGACATCGGAATCCGGCTCAACGTGTCGTGCAGCCGCAGCGGCGCCGAAATCTGATCGGAGGACTGCCGCAGCGCAATCCGCGCCTGCTGCTGCGCCTCCACCTCGGCCGCGCACTCCACGCACACGGAAAGATGATGGGCGGCACGCAGATACGCGTTCATTCGTAGCTCGCCGTCCACATAAGCCACGATGGCCTCGCTGGCCAGGTGCTCGGTGGGAGCGAAACGAGGCGGACGACGGGGCGGTCTGTCCTCGCCACTCATACGCTGCACACACCCTTTCGGACGATTCGAGCTGTGTCGGGAATGCCGAGGCGCGGGCTCAGGGCCCGCCCTCACCCGACCTCTTCGGTGGCGGCGAAACGCCGCTCCACTCCATTATGCTCGAGGTGCTCGCGCAGTGCCTGACGTCCTCGGTGGATACGGCTGCGCACGGTGCCCAGCTTGACGCCCAGCGTCGCGCCGATCTCCTCGTACGACAGACCTTCGATGTCACACAACACCACCGCGGCACGGAACTCCGGAGCCAGCGCGTCCAGCGCCGACTGCAGGTCCGGGTCCAGATTGGCGTCGTGATAGAGCTGCTCCGGGCCGGGACCGTCGGACGGCACCCGGTCGTAGTCCTCCGGCAACGCTTCCATCCGGATGCGATTGCGGCGGCGGACCATATCCAGGAACAAGTTCGTGGTGATGCGGTGCAGCCAGCCCTCGAAGGTGCCGGGCTGATAGTTCTGCAGGGATCGGAAGACGCGGATGAAGGTCTCCTGCGTCAGATCCTCGGCGTCCTGCGGATCACCGGTGAGCCGGTAGGCCAGGCGGTACACGCGGTCGGCGTGCTCCCGGACCAGTTCGTCCCAGGTGGGCATCTTGGTGCGATCGCCGCTGGCGTCGAAGGCCGCGGTACCGCTCAGGTCGGCCGTGCTTTCCGTGGGCCCGGCCTCGGCGGCGGGCAGGGTCTCGCCGGAATCGGCGGACAGGATGAAGTCGCCGCTCAGCGCGGTGTCACCGGCAAGCGGCTGAATCTGCGGGTGCAGAGTGTTGGCGTGTTCACGCGCCGCGTCGACCATGTGGATGGGATTACCTCCTACTCGGGACCGTGAACGTCGTTCCGGTTACAACCGATCGGTTGGATCAGTTCTTCCCGGCCCGAATTCACGATCGCTGGCCTGGCGTGACGCTTACTCTGGTCGGTCGTGATGAGGCCGCAGTATGTGGAGGCTGAGGGACACCTGAGAAAAATCGCGGGCCCGTCCGGTCGCTGCCACGCGATCATGCCCCCGCGCCGTTAGCCTCTAGGGCGTGAGCCAGACTCCCGCGGCACAGAACCTGCAGCGCAACCTCGCCTACGTGGAGGAATCCGTCGCCGAGGACGAGATCCTCGTCGGCGCGCGCGAACGCGCCGTCGAACTCGGCGCGGCGCCGGTGCCACCCGCGGTCGGCGCGCTGCTGAGCATGTACGCCCAGCTGCTGGGCGCGCGGGCCGTGGTCGAGGTCGGCACCGGCGCCGGCGTCAGCGGGCTCTGGCTGCTGGACGGCATGCGCGAGGACGGCACCCTCACCACCATCGACTCCGAACCCGAGCATCAGCGCGCGGCTCGCGAGGCCTTCCGCTCCGCGGAGATCACGCCCGCCCGCACCCGGCTCATCAACGGGCGCGCCCTGGATGTGCTGCCGCGCTTGGCCGATGGGGCCTACGACCTCGTATTCATCGATGCCGCACCGCTGGAGCACCCGCAGTACGTGGCGCAGGCCGTGCGGCTGCTGCGCGAGGGCGGAGCGATCCTGCTGCACAACGCTTTACTAGGCGGCCGGGTACCGGACCCGGCCCAGCGTGATCCGCAGACCCAGGCCGTGCGCGCCGCCACCCGCGCCATCGCCGAGGATCCGGACCTGACCAGCGTGCTCATCCCCGTCGGCGACGGACTGCTCTGCGCCTCGCGCGGCTGACCACCCGGTGATGCGCGGCCGTTCGTGCCGCGCTGCGCGGGGCTGATCGACCCGGTGCCGCGCGGCCGTCATGCCGCGCTTCGCAGGGCTGTTCGTGCCGCGCGTGCCGCGGGTCGTGCTGCGCGATGCCGCGGGCGGTCAGGAATTCATAAATTCCACTTCGACACGCCCGGCTGGCTATTGCCAATCGATTGAACGACTGTTTAGCATCTTGAACATGCGTTCAACCGACGATCTCACCACCCGGGCCCGGATTCGCGATGCGGCGATCACCGTGTTCGGGCAGGAGGGGTTCGGGGTGGGGGTCCGTGCCATCGCCGCCGCGGCGGGCGTCTCCCCGGGCCTGGTCATGCATCACTTCGGGTCCAAGGACGGTCTGCGTGAGGCCTGCGACGCCTGGGTCCGTGAGACGGTCCGGACCGCCAAGATGCAGTACATCGAGAACCCCACACCCGGCAGCCTCATGCAGCAGCTGGGACAGATCGAGGACTTCGCACCGCTGATGGCCTACCTGGTCCGCAGCTTCCAGGTGGGCGGCCCGCTCACCCGGACCTTCTTCGAGCACATGGTCGAGGACACCGAGCAGTACCTGCGCGCGGGCATCGCCGGCGGCAGCATCAAGCCGCAACGCGACATCCCGGCCATGGCGCGCTTCATCGCCACCAACAACGGCGGCGGCATGATGATGTTCCTGCAGCTCTATACCGCCGAGCACGAGGGCCCCGTCGACTTCCGGAAGGCCCTGCGCGAGTACGCCGATCGCATGATGGTGCCCGCACTGGAGATCTACACCAACGGCCTGCTCACCGACTCGTCCGCGCTGGAGGCCATGATCCAGCACGAGCGGCATTGACCCATCCACGGCAAGAACCCATCCAACGTCGTTTTCCTACAAGGAGATTCGATGAACGTCCCCGCCGCCCCGGTGATCGAAGTCCGGGACCTGCACAAGAACTTCGGGCAGGTGCACGCGCTCGACGGCCTCGACCTCGAGGTCGCCGAAGGTGAGGTGCACGGATTCCTGGGGCCCAACGGCGCCGGGAAATCCACCACCATCCGTGTCCTGCTCGGCATCCTGTCCCGCACCTCGGGTGCGGCCCGGGTCTTCGGGCGGGATCCGTGGACCGATGCGGTCGCACTGCACCGCGACCTCGCCTACGTCCCCGGCGATGTCACGCTGTGGCCGTCACTGTCCGGTGGCGAGACCATCGACCTGCTGGCCCGTATGCGCGGCGGCATCGACAAGGGCCGCCGCGCCGAACTGATCGACCGCTTCGAACTCGACCCGAAGAAGAAGGCGCGCACCTACTCCAAGGGCAACCGGCAGAAGGTCGCGCTGGTCTCGGCGTTCTCGTCCAACGCGCGGCTGCTGCTGCTCGACGAACCCACCTCCGGCCTGGACCCGCTGATGGAACAGACCTTCAACGAATGCGTGGCCGAGGCCGTCACGCGCGGCACCACCGTGCTGCTGTCCAGCCATATCCTCTCCGAGGTGGAGAAGCTGTGTAAGCGGGTCACCATCATTCGCGCCGGCAAGACCGTGGAGACCGGCGCCCTGGCCGATATGCGGCACCTGTCCCGCACCTCCATCACCGCCGAATTGACCGGCAGCCCGGGCGATCTCGGCCGGATCCCCGGCGTCAGCGATATCGACATCGAGGGCAACACCCTGCACTGCCAGGTGGACGCCGAACACCTCGGCGAACTCATCCGCGTGCTCGGCGACGCCGGCGTGCGCAGCCTCGTCAGCCAGCCGCCGACGCTGGAAGAGCTGTTCCTGCGGCACTATTCGCTCAACGGTGACGCGTCCGCCGATCAGGCGGCGCCGGCGTCCGCCGCCGGAACGGCATCGACATCCGCATTGCAGCAGGCCGCGAAATGACCGCCGCCACCGCCGCCGCCCCGCAGGTCATCGAATCACCGCTGCGTTCAACGGATTTCACGGGCACCGGCCAGCTGCTGCGGCTGTACCTGCGCCGTGACCGGGTGGTGCTACCGCTGTGGGTCATCGTGCTGTCGCTGCCGCTGGGCTCGGTCTACATCAAGAGCATCTCGAAGGTCTATCACACCCCCGCCGACCTGGCGCATTTCGTCGCCACCGTGCTCGCCAGCCCGGCGCAGCTGGCCATGTACGGGCCCATCTACAACACCAGCCTGGGTGCGGCCGGCATCTGGAAGGCGGGCATGTTCCATGTGCTCGTCGCCGTCGCCACCATCCTGACCGTCATCCGGCACACCCGCGCCGAAGAGGAGACCGGCCGTGAGGAATTGGTCGCCTCGACCCGCATCGGGCGGTTCGCGGGCCTGACCGCGACGCTGCTGCTGGTCTACGGGGCTTGCCTGCTGATCGGATTGCTCGCCTTCGTGAGTCTCGCGAAAAGCAATGTGCCCGCTTCGGGTTCGCTGGCCTTCGGGCTGGCGCTGGCCGGGTCCGGTGCGGTGTACGCCTCGGTGGCGGCCGTCGCGGCCCAGCTGAGCACCGGCGCCCGGCTGGCCCGCGGTATCGCCTTCGCGGTGCTGGCCGTGACCTACACGCTGCGCGCCATCGGTGACGTGCGTGCGGGAGCCGGGCCCACCAATGTCTTCACCTGGCTCTCCCCGCTGGGGTGGGCGCTGCAGGTACGGCCCTATGCCGGTGATCATTTCGCGGTCCTGCTGCTGCAGCTGGCGCTGGCGGTGGTACTCGCCGGAGTCGCGTACTACCTGCTGGCGCACCGGGGTCTGGGCGCGGGCCTGATCGCCGAACGACCCGGCGCGGCCGCCGCGGGACCGGCGCTCGGCGGACCGTTCGGACTGGCCTGGCGGCTGCAGCGCGGCACGCTGCTGGCCTGGACGGTCGGGCTCGGACTGTACGGCCTGCTGCTCGGCAGCGTGGTGCACGGGATCGGCAACGAGCTCGGCAGCAGTCAGGGCATCCGGGATGTCATCACGCGCATGGGCGGCAATGCCGCGCTCGAGCAGGCGCTCGTCTCTTTCGCGTTCGTGTTCATCGGGATCGGTGCGGCGGCCTACGCGGTGTCGGCGGCGCTGCGGCTGCACGCGGAGGAGACCTCCGATCGCGCCGAGATCGTGCTCACCGGCTCGATATCCCGAATCCGCTGGGCCACTTCACATCTGAGTTTCGCACTGCTCGGATCCGCACTGGCCATGGCGGTCACCGGGCTGCTGGCCGGGCTGCTCTACGGCCGGGCCGCCGGGGACGTGCCCGGCAAGCTCAGCGAAACCATGGGCGCCGCAATGGTTCAGCTGCCCGCGGTGTGGTTCTTCCCCGCCGCCACGCTGCTGCTGTTCGGGCTGCTGCCGCGCTGGACCACGGTGGCGTGGGGAGTGCTTTCGGCCGCCATCGCGGTGTATCTGCTGGGGTCGATTTCCGGTTCTCCCCAATGGTTCCGTGATCTCGATCCGTTCGAGCACGCGCCGCACATCCCCGGTTCGGCGTTCACCGCGACACCATTGATCATCCTGCTGATCATCGACGCGATCCTGATCGCGGCCGGGCTCATCGGATTCCGCCGGCGCGATCTCCGTTAGTCGATCACGTTCGCGGGCACTCGCACGGCGTCACCGGAAATCCGGTGGCGCCGTGCGTCGTTTCCTGGCGATTTGCCTGCGCTGCAGTGCATCTCCGACGGCGGTACGGTGCACTCGAAAACGCCCGCCCGGGCAGTGCAAAGGCAGCGTTGGGGTCTGGATTTCGGCCCTGGCCGGGTGGTACCCACAGAGGGGAACGATTCGCAATGAGTTTAGGAATGGACGACATGTTCGAAGGCGTGATGCTCGGCGTGCATCTGCCCGCCGGTTGGTTGTGGGGCGCCCTGGTGTTCGGCGGTCTGATCCTGGCCGTAGGCCTGCTGGTGTTGTTGCTGGTCAGCGGAGCCCGGTTCGATGAGCACTCGCCCGCGGTCTCCCCGACCCCGGGACCCTGCGCACCGTTCTGCATTTCCAGCACACCCCCGACTCCCGGCTACCCGCAGTAACGACTGCCCGGTGTGATTCGGGGCCACAACGAGGTTTCCACTCGGGCTGCACGGATACTCCACGAGAACAGTTCGAGGATCGAAGGTTTTCCCATGGGGCAGCGGACTCCGGCCGTGGTAGGCCTGTATCTCCAGGAAGCCGGGCAATGGCGCCGGATCGCCGAATTCCGGCTGACCGCCACCGGCCGCGCCACCTTCCGGGCGGTGGACCCCGTCGAAGGACTCGTCGCGCGCGTCTGGTTCCACCAAGGCGTCGACCTGCCCGGTGCGGACCGCACGGTCATGCCCGAAGACGGCGCCGACTTCCTGCGAGCACTGCTGCAGCCGTTCGGTTTCCGCGATTACCGCTTCCGCGACGACAGCCCCGGCCTGCGCCGCGCCGGCCGCAACGCCCACGAACCCGTCCGCCACACACACGAGAAGAGCGGACGCGCCGAAGCCGCAAAGGATTCCGGCTGCACCGGGTGCACCGGCGACGAATCCGGGCACTGCACCCACGACGCCCACCACACCGCCCGGCCCGCCGCCTGGCGCGCATTGGATTCCGACGTCATCCGCTTCTGATCCGGCGAAATCGCGCACCACGGCAACGGATTTCGCCGGAACGCCTACATGCTGTTGGCCAGCAGCGCGTACTCGGCGGCGGCCTGCTGCTGCGCATCCGACGCGGTAGTACTGTTCAGCACCGCCACATAGCGCTTGTACGCGACGTAACAGCGGTAGGCCGTGGCGGATCCGCCGGTGTTCTGCACGCACTTCGCGTCGGGCACCTTCGGCGGCGCGGCGGCCGCCACATACGAATCACCCAGGTGGCCCACGAGATCCGACACCAAGGCCACGCTCGCCGCCTGATCGCCGGTGCGCAGCAGGACATCGTTGTCGACCACGCCGACCTCGTCGACCTTGCCGGTATCGACCAGCTGCTGCCGCGTCGCCTCGTCCTGCGAATCGTCGACGAAGTCGTTCGCGTGATAGACGGCGAAATTCGATGGATCCGGGGCCCGCGCCGGATTGCGTTGCGCCACCACCGTGCGCGCCAGCAGATTATCGGGATCGACCCGCAGCGAATCGAGTTTGTCCGTGGGCGTTTCCTGGAAGGCGTCGATGGCCGGCACCTCGGCATCCAGGGTCTTGCGCACCATGGACAGCAGCGTTTGCTGATCCGCGCTGAGCGTGCTGACGAAAAGCGTGAGGACGAAGTCCTTGCGCGCCATCCACGCACCGATGTTGTTGACGCCCGGCCGCCAATGGATCAGGGCGTCCGGATAGGCATCGATCGACAGCCGCTGATTCTGTTGCCGCGCGACCGAATAATCGGCGTCCTCCAGCTCGTGCGAGGCCAGCGTGGCGGCATCCGTCGTGGGAAACCGCAGTAACACCATGGTGACCCCGTTCGAATTCGGCTGCGATACATCGCTCTCCGGCCGATCGGAGCCGCCGGCCGAGTAATCCACGAGGAAACCCCGGTTCTGCAGCACCGGAATGGACACGCCGGCCAGCCCGTCCACCTTGACCACGTCGTCGAGTTGGTCCTTGGTGTGCACGGTCGGGGTGAAACCGATGTTCAACGACGGGTCGATACGGACGGACGGCACCAGGGCCGCCGACATTCGCATGCCCTCCAGCAGGGCACCGTGACCCTGCGCGTCCTGGTCGTAGTGGAACCCGTTCACCGGATAGTTCCCGACATCCAGTGTGCGGACATCGATCTCACCCGCGACCGGATGCCCTTGCGCGCCGCAACCGCTCACCACCGCCGATAATGCTCCCAAGCAGATGAGCCCGACAATCCTTGTCGCCCTGGCATTTCGGCCCATGACGATCCCTCCCCGCGAAACAGACCCTCCGATTGTCTGCCGAATACGCGGGCATGTCAGGGCTTTCGAATCATGGCCCGGGTCACAGACTATTGGCGAGCAGTGCGTATTGCGCTGCCGCCCGCTTCTGCGCATCGGCCTCGGTCGCGCTGTTCACCACGCCGACATAGCGTTTGTAGACGACATAGCAGCGGTACGGTTCGGAACCCGTCGGATGATGCACGCATTTCGTGTCGGGCACCCCGTCCGGTGCGTTTCCGGAGGTTTCACCGAGGCTGCCGATGAGGCCGGCGACCAGATCCTGGCCGCCCTTGGCATCCCGCACGCGGAAGAGGAAGCTGTCGTCCGCTTCGCTCAATTCGTCCATGCCGGTATCGGAGACCAGACGGGACCGCAGGGCCATATTGTCGTCCAGCATGATCAGGAAGTTCGGGCCGTACACCGCGAACTTGTCCGGATCCGGGGAGCGGTTGTCGCGGTCGGCGACCAGGGTGCGCGCCAGCATCCGATCCGGATCCACCGGCAACTGATCGAGCTTGTCCGACGGGGTCGGCTGGAAGGCGTCCACCGCCGGCACCTCCGCGTCCAGCGACTTCTTCGCCCACGACAGCAGATCGGACTGATCGGCCGTCGGCCGCGACGCGAACACCGAGACGACGAACTGACCGCGCGGCATGGTCACGCCGATGGTCGGCACACCCGGCCGCCAATGCGAGAAGGCGTCCGGGTAGTCGGGCAGCGTCAGCTTCTGGTTCTGGTTCAGCGCCACACTGAAATCGGCGTCCTCCAGCTCCTTCGCCGCCAGCTTCGCATTATCGGGCGAGGGGAAACGCAGCAGCCGCAGCGTGACGGTGGTGCCGTTCGGATCCGGATCGCCATTGATGTCCTCCCGATCCGAACCGCCGGCCGCGAATCCGACGATGAAGCCGCGATTCTGCAGGATCGGCCGCGCGGACGACGACAGCCGGCTCACGCTCACCACATCGTCGACGGAGCTCAGCACCTGGCCGTCGCGGCCCACATTCAGGCTGGAATCGACCTTCAGGGTCGGCACCACGGCATCGGCCATGCGCATGCCCTCCAGCAACGCGCCCTTACCGCCCGAATTCTTGTCGTAGGTATAGCGATTCACCGGGTAGGTCCCGGTATCCAGCTTGCGGACATCCAATTCGCCGGGCACCGCATGACCCTGCTGCCCGCAGCCCGCCACCAGCGCCGTCAATGCCAAGCAGGCGATGCCCGCTGCGATCCGTGCTCTGCGGCTCATATCGATCCCTCCCGCGCGCCTCGAGGCGGCACTCCCTCACCGATTTTCGGGCCCGGACTGTGCGCTGTCCACTCCGAAACGCGAGGTATCAGACCCAGACGCCCTTGCCGACGGTCACCACGCCACCATTGCTCACCGCGAAACGATCCCGGTCCCGGTCCAGATCCACGCCGATGATCTCGCCCTCCGAAACCACCACGTTCTTGTCCAGAATCGCGTGCCGCACCACCGCGCCGCGCCCGATCCGCACACCCGGCATGAGCACACTGCCCTCCACCGTCGCGCCGTCCTCCACGAACACATTCGAGAACAACACCGAATTACGGACCGTGGCCGCCGACAGAATGCTGCCCGCACCCACGATCGACTCCTGCGCCAGCCCGCCGCGCCCGAACTTGGCCGGCGGCAGATTCTCCGCCGCACCGCGAATCGGCCAATGCTTGTTGTACAGATCGAACACCGGATCCACCGACACCAGATCCATATGCGCCTCGTAGAAAGCGTCCAGGGTGCCGACATCACGCCAATAGCCGCGACTGCGGTCGGTCGCGCCGGGCACCACATTGCCGTTGAAGTCGTAGACCGCGGCCGCACCCGAACGCACCAGGCCCGGAATGATGTCGCCACCCATATCGTGGTCGGAATCGCCGTCGTCCGCGTCCGCGCGGATCGCGTCCACCAGTACCTTCGTGGTGAACACGTAATTGCCCATGGACGCGAAGGTGACATTCGGATCGTCGGGAGTGCCGGGCGGATGCGCCGGTTTCTCCAGAAAACCGATGATGCGGCCGGATTCATCGGAATCGATGCAGCCGAACGCGCTCGCCGTGCTGCGCGGCACCCGGATGCCGGCCACCGTCACGCCCGCACCGGATTCGATGTGCGCCTGCACCATCTGCTCCGGATCCATCCGGTACACGTGATCGGCGCCGAACACCACGATGTACTCCGGGTCCTCGTCGTAGATCAGGTTCAGCGACTGCATGATCGCGTCCGCCGACCCCGTGTACCAGCGCGGACCCAGCCGCTGCTGCGCCGGCACCGGAGTGATGTACTCGCCGCCGAATCCCGACAGCCGCCAGGTCTGCGAGATATGCCGATCCAGCGAATGCGACTTGTACTGCGTCAGCACACAAATCCGCAGGTAACCGGCATTCACCAGATTCGACAACACGAAATCGATGAGCCGGTACGCGCCACCGAACGGGACCGCCGGCTTGGCGCGGTCCTTGGTGAGCGGGAAGAGTCGCTTGCCCTCGCCACCGGCGAGCACGATCCCGAGTACGTGCGGCTGGCTCCTCACACCGCCAAAACTACCGGTACTAATCGAACGTGGAATGTCCGCTGGGTCCCGTGTTCGCTTACTTTCAGCGGGGTGTCGCCCGCGGCGCGTCGTGGCGATTGGAGACGCGACGAGCAAGCGTCTAGTTTGAACCGGTGAGTTACGGCGCGGAGGCAGCGCGCGGACTACGCGTTGCGATGATGACCCGCGAGTACCCGCCCGAGGTGTACGGCGGGGCGGGGGTGCATGTCACCGAGCTGGTTCCGCGACTACGCGCGCTGTGCGATGTCACCGTGCACTGTATGGGAGTGCCGCGCGCCGATGCGGTCGTGCATATGCCCGATCCGATGTTGTACGCCGCCAACTCCGTCCTGCAGATGATGTCCGCACAGCTCCGCATGGCCGATGCCGCGGGCACGGCCGACGTCGTGCATTCGCACACCTGGTACACCGGGCTCGCCGGGCACCTCGCCGCCGAGCTCTACGGGATTCCGCATGTGCTGACCGCGCATTCGCTGGAACCGCGCCGGCCCTGGAAGGCCGAACAGCTGGGCGGGGGATACCGGCTGTCCTCCTGGTCCGAACTCAATGCCGTCACCTACGCCGACGCCGTCATCGCGGTCAGCGCCGGCATGCGCGCCGATGTACTCGCCGCCTACCCGGACATCGACCCCGGCAAGGTGCACGTGGTCCGCAATGGCATCGACGCCGGCGTATGGCATCCCGGCGGGCCCAAGATCGGCTCCCGCGACATTCTCGGCGAACTCGGCGTGCGCATGGACCGGCCCATCGCCGCGTTCGTCGGGCGCATCACCCGGCAGAAGGGCGTCGCCCACTTACTGGCCGCCGCACGGCATTTCGATCCGGACATCCAGCTCGTACTGCTGGCCGGGGCCGCCGACACGCCCGCCATGGAGGCCGAGGTCGCCGCCGCCGTCCGCGAACTGTGCGCTACCCGCGACGGCGTGTACTGGGTGAAGGAAATGTTGCCCACCGAGCTGGTACGCCAAGTACTCGCGGCCGCAACGGTTTTCGTCTGTCCCTCGGTGTACGAGCCGCTGGGTATTGTGAACCTGGAGGCCATGGCCTGCGGCACCGCGGTGGTGGCCTCCGATGTGGGCGGGATTCCCGAGGTCGTCGCCGAAGGCGAGACCGGGCGGCTCGTGCACTACGACGAGAACGCACCCGGCGAGTACCGGCAGAGCCTGGCCCGCGCCGTCAACCGGGTTGCCGCCGACCAGGTTTCGGCCGCGGGTATGGGTGTCGCGGGGCGGGCGCGGGCCATTGCCGAATTCGATTGGAATCAGGTCGCGGCCCGCACCGCGCAGATCTACGACTCGGTGCGTAAGAGCTAGGCGGTCGGAACTCGGTCCCGCAGCTCGAATTTCATGAATACATCGGCGCGGTCGTAGGGGATGGGCCGCAGCTCCGTCGGCGGCACATGCACGAAACCCACCGATTCGTACAGGTGAACCGCATCGGCCAGACGGGCATTGCTCGCCAGGAACAAGGAAGTGGCGCCGTGCTCGCGGGCGTATTCGACGGCCGCGTTCAGCAGCAGTCGTCCGATCCCGCGCCCCCGGACCCGCGGTGTCACCGCCATCTTCGAGATTTCGAAGACGCCCGGCTCCTCGGCGACCAGGGCGACGCAGCCGACGACATCGCCGCCGTCGCGGGCCACCAGCACCTGCCCGCCCGCCGCGACGATCCGCTCCGGATGGTCGAGGGTGACCAGGTCGGCGGGCTCGACGCCGAACAGGGCATCGATCCACTCCAGATTGAGGGTCTTGAAGGCGCGAGCATCGGCGGCCGTGGACATCGGTTCGATCAGAGTCACCCGACAAGCATCACTTGCCTGCAACCATAACGTCCAATACTTGATAGCTCGGATTGATATGTTCAACTTATGGTTGATGGTGTGGAGCTACGGCACCTCCGATACTTTCTGGCGGTCGCCGACGAACTGCACTTCGGGCGCGCCGCCGCCCGGCTGCACATCGCCCAGCCCGCCCTCACCCAGCAGATCCAGCGACTGGAAACCCTGCTCGGCGCCAAACTGCTCGACCGCACCTCCCGCACCGTCGCCCTCACCCCGGCCGGCGCGGTGCTGCGGGAACGCGCCATCGCGCTGCTCGGGCACGCCGAGCGCGACCTCGCCGAGATCACCCGCATCGGGGAGGGCAGTCAGGGCACGCTCTATCTCGGCTTCGTGCCGTCGGTGCTGCCGCTCGAACCATTGCGCGGCGTGCGCGCCTTCCGGGAGCAGTTCCCGCTCGTCCAGGTCGAACTGGTGGAAGGGTTCACCAGCCACCTCATGGAACGGCTCGCCACCGGCGGCCTCGATCTGGCCATCGTCCGCGATCCCGATCCCCGGCCCGGCACCGTGACCGCGCCGCTCATGACCGAACCCTTCGTCGCCGTGCTACCCGCCGATCATCCCGACGCGGGCCGCAGCAGCATCTCGGGCGCGGAACTCGCCGATTATCCGATGGTGTTCTTTCCGCGCGCCGCAGGCGAACTCGCCTACGAGAAGAACCTGTCGCCCCTGCTGAAATCGGGCCGCCGCCCCCGCATCGTCCAGGAGGCCACCAACTGGACCATCATCCTGTACCTGGTGGCGGCCGGTCTCGGGGTCACGGTCGCCCCGCGCAGCGCCACCTTCACCGCCCCGGTTTCGGCCCGCATCATCCCGCTCGCCGACTGCGACGCGGAAACGACCATATATATAGCCAACCGGGCCGGCGACGAACGTCCCCTGGTCCGCAACCTGCTGGACCTGATGCCGTTTCAGGCCCTCGGCCGGTAGACCGCGACGGTCACCGACGCCGTCACCGGCATGAGATCCGGCAGCGCCGCAATCCGATCCGCGCGGTCCCGCGCCGCATGATGCGCCGACGGCCCCATGCCCGCGACATTCGCGATATCCGCATGCGTGAGCGACATCGAATACTCGACCGCAACCTGCTCGACCGCCTCGAACCACGCACCCAGCGACTCCGCCAGCCGATCCTGTTTGGCCGCATCCACACTCACCATGCCCAGCGGTCCGACGATCTCCCCCAGATGCCGCGGCGTCGGCGTGACCACGACGAAAACCCCGCCCCGGCCCAGCACCCGCGCCACCTCCTCGGCATTGCGCGGCGCGAAAACACACACCACCGCGTCCATCACACCATCGCGCACCGGCAGCCCCCGCCAAGCATCCGCGAGCACCGCCCCGGCGCGCGTATGCGCCCGTGCCGCCCGCCGCGCCGCCGCCTTCGAAACATCCAGGGCAATCCCTCGCGCCCGCGGTAGCGAATCAAGCACGGCAGCAAGGTAATACCCCGTCCCCGCCCCGATCTCCAGCACGGCGGTGCCACCGCTATGGCCGGCGCCGCTCGTCGAAGCTCCATCGTCGGAACGCTGCGCCGCCAGCAGTGCGGTAGCCAGTCGTGCCGCCGACGTCGCGACCACCGCGCCGCCGGGCCTGGCGATACCGGTGGCGCGCATCGCCGAAGCACGATCGGCCGGCCCTGCTGCGATGGATTTCCGCGTCGCCGAGTCGGACTCGGCCCGGCCGGGCAACGGCCGGTGCGCACGCGGCTCGGCGGCCGGGTCGATTCGCCCGGCGGCGAGGGCGGTGGTGAGGGTTCGGGTGATCGCCTCGGCCAGCGGGGCGAAGTGGCCGGCGGATTGGAAGGCGGCGCGGGCGTCGAGCATGGCCGGGGTATCGCCGGTCATCTTGGTGGCGGCGCCGGTCAGGAGGCTGACGTAGCCCTGTTTCGCGAGGTCGAAAGTGTGGCCGGCGGGGCAGCGCAGGGTCCGGGCCTCGGGAGTGAGGGGCCGGGCGCATTCCGGGCAGGCCAATAGATCGGCGCAGGTGAGAAGTCCGTCCGCAGGGGACGGCTCGGCTGCACCGATGGGGTCTCGGGTATTCACCGAGGCGCCGGTGGGTCCGGTGCCGGTGAACCCGGTGCCGGTGAGCCTCCGTCCCGGAGGGTCGTCGAGGCTCACCGGCACGGGCACGTTCGGGTACTAGCTGGTGACACTCTTCAGTTCTTCACCCAGCGCTGCGGCTTCCTCCGGAGTCAGCTCGACGACCAGACGCCCGCCACCCTCGAGTGGAACCCGCATGACGATTCCACGCCCTTCCTTGGTTGCCTCGAGGG
The DNA here is from genome assembly GCF_044750615.1 of Nocardia sp. NPDC088792. Taxonomy (NCBI): domain Bacteria; kingdom Bacillati; phylum Actinomycetota; class Actinomycetes; order Mycobacteriales; family Nocardiaceae; genus Nocardia; species Nocardia sp. NPDC088792. The sequence goes on along the minus strand of NZ_JBIVKC010000002.1, from coordinate 1,017,266 downwards.
GACCGTCCCCGGTGCGGGGCTTCATGGCCGCCATCCTCTGCTCCCTCCAGATCTGCGCGGTCTGCTGCGCACTTTCATGGAACTCCAGTTGTCACCAACCAGGCAGCCCGCCGGCATGTGGCGGGCTACACCACGCCCATTCTTCCCTATCGCGGATCGGGGCGGGTACCTGAGTTCCAAAAACCGACCGTCGTGCCGTCTACGAAGTAGTCACATTCACCCAGCAATCGGCCACGTGATCGTCTACCATCCCGGTCGCCTGCATGAGCGCATAGGCCGTCGTTGGTCCCACGAACTTGAATCCGCGCCGCTTGAGTTCTTTTGCGAGAGCGGTGGATTCGGCTGTGACAGCGGGCACATCGGACATGCTGCGGGGGCGTTTCCGGGCGGCCGGGGCGAAGGACCAGAGCAGGTCGTCGAGGCTCGCGCCGAGGTCGCGGGCAACCCGCGCGTTATGGATGCTGGCCTCGATTTTGGCGCGATTGCGAACTATGCCCGCATCCGCCATGAGGCGTTCCGCATCCCGCTCGTCATACGCCGCCACCTTCTCGATGACGAAGCCGTCGAATGCGGCGCGGAAGGCGGGGCGCTTGCGCAGAATAGTGATCCACGCCAAACCCGACTGGAATGCCTCCAGGCACATCCGCTCGAACAACGCGTCATCACCATGCAACGGGCGTCCCCATTCACTGTCGTGGTAATCGCGATAAAGCAGCGAACCCTCCGACCAACCACATCGGACCTTGCCATCCGCAATCGAATCCGGCGCGCTCATTTCTCGCTCGGCTCCTCGCTCAATTCCGGTTCACCCGTCAGGACCCGGGGGACCGGAGCAGGGGTGGATTCACCCGGCTCGGCCACCGCGGGCCGCGGCGCCGGATCCGGCCCCGCCAGCCCCTCCAGCGGCCGCGGCACCGGGCTATCGCCCTCGGGCCCGTCCCCGTCCTCCGACCGCTCCGCACCCGCCACCGTATGCACCTGGGCGCCGGCCAGCTCCCGCTCCAGCTCATCGATGCGGGCAGCCAGCCGGGTGAGCGCCCAATCCACCTCGCCCGCCTTGTATCCCCGGAACACCTGCTGGAACCGGAGCGCCCGCACATCACTCCCGTCGATGGCCTCGGCCGGTAGCACGGTGACCGTGGTGCCCTCCGGCAGCGGCCCCAGCTCCTCCGAGCGGCCGAACAGCGCGCTCGCCACGAGGAACAGCAGCGCCGCCACGAGACCGACGATCAGCACGTACAGAAGCATCGTGAGCATGCCCCGAGCTTAGGTGCACCCCGCCCGGATACGCCCCCGCACCCCGGCGGAAACCGGCCCTCGAATTCGCCCCTGCTACAGGGGCACTGAACCCGGAGAGAAAAAGGACCGGGCCCGCTGCGATGGCAGCGGGCCCGGCCGATTCGTTCATTTCAGAGGTGGCGGGTGGTGTCGATGTTCAGGGACATGCCGGCCAGGCCGCGGCGGCGGACGGCGAGTTTGTCGGCGATTTCGCGCAAGGCCTTGCCGGAGGCGGAATCCGGGGCGCGCAGGACGATGGGCGTGCCTTCGTCGCCGGATTCGCGGAGTTGCTGTTCGATCGGGATCTGGCCCAGCAGGGGGACATTCGCGCCGATCGCGCGGGTCAGGTTGTCGGCTACGGTCTGGCCGCCGCCGGAGCCGTAGAGCTCCATGCGCGTCCCGTCGGGCAGATCCAGCCAGGACATGTTCTCGATGACGCCCGCGATGCGCTGCCGCGTCTGCAGGGCGATGGAACCGGCCCGCTCGGCCACCTCGGCGGCGGCCAGCTGCGGGGTGGTGACGACCAGGATCTCCGCGTTCGGGATCAACTGCGCCAGCGAGATGGCCACGTCACCGGTACCGGGCGGCAGATCCAGCAGCAGGATGTCCAGGTCGCCCCAGAACACGTCGGCCAGGAACTGCTGCAACGCGCGGTGCAGCATCGGGCCACGCCACACCACGGGCGTATTGCCCTGGGTGAACATGGAGATCGAGATGACCTTCACATCGTGGGCCTGTGGCGGCATGATCATCCGCTCCACCTGGGTGGGGCGCTGATCGGTGCCCAGCATGCGCGGTACGGAGTGACCGTAGATATCGGCGTCCAGGACACCCACGGCGAGACCGCGTTCGGCCATGGCGGCCGCGAGATTCACGGTGACACTGGACTTTCCGACGCCGCCCTTACCGGATGCGACCGCGTACACGCGGGTCAGCGAGCCGGGCTGCGCGAACGGGATGACCGGTTCGGCCGCATCGCCGCGCAGTTTCTTGCGGAGTTCGGTGCGCTGCTCGTCGTTCATGACGTCGAGGCCGACCGTGATGGCGCCGACCCCGGCCACGTCGGCCACCGCTTTGGTGACCCGTTCCTGGATAGCGGATTTCATCGGGCAGGCCGAGGTCGTCAGGTAGATCACGACGTGGACGCTGCCGTCGTCGCCGATCTCGACGCTCTTCACCATGCCCAGCTCGGTGATCGGTTTCCGGATCTCCGGGTCGTTCACCTTCGCGAGCGCGCCCCGCACATCCGATTCCATAACCACTGGCATGACGCCAGTCTAGGTTGGCCCGACTCTCGGGGCTCTCAGGGGTAAACCCCTGAAACCCCGAAGGTCCGGGTCGTTGTCAGATGCGGGGGAGGGCGGCCTGCTTGGGGAGTTGGCCGGTGTCGTAGGCGGACTCCCAGGCCATGACGTTGGCTACGTAGGCCATGGAGTTGTTGTAGCGGAGGATGGCGCGGGTCTGCTGGGCCGGGTTGCGCATGTCGAGGCCGCCGTCGCAGAGGTACTTGCCGGCGGTGAGTGCGGCGTCGTACAGGTTCTGCGGGTCGGAGATGCCGTTGCCGGTGGCGTCGGCGGCGTACTTGCGCCAGGTTTCGGGGAGGAACTGCATGGGGCCGACCGCGCGGCGGTAGGGGCCGGACAGGCCGTCCAGGTCGCCGCCGCTGGAATCGTGAACCACGTTGTTACCGGCCAGACTTCCGTCCAGGACGGGGCCGTAGACGGGTTCGATCATATTGCCCTGGCTGTCGGCATTGCCGCCGTAGCCGTGGGTGGATTCCACCCGGCCGATGCCGGCGAGCATGGACCACGACATGTGGCATTCCGGATTCTCCGCCGCCAGAATGCTTTCCGCGTTCTTGTAGGCGGACATCGCGATGCCGGGCACTCCGAGCGGGCCGGCGGGGAGGTTCGCGCGTTCACGGTCGGCGGGCTGGGCCACGGTCTTCACGATCGGCGGCGCAACGGGCACAACCTGTTTCGCTTCGTGCAACACGGGATCGGGGGCGGCGACCGGCATGGCGGCCGCCTCCGATCTGGGTAGTTGTTCGTCGGAGTCGCCCGAGAACTGGTGGTGCACAGTCGAAGTCAGAGCGTCGACGAGATTGCTGTCCGATGCGCCGGTGACGGTGGCGAGACCGGTGGGCACGAGCCCGGCGAGTGCGATGACCGATCCGCGTCGAACTTTCAGGACCGGGGGTTTACGGTGACGTCCCACTTTGTGGTGACCCTCCATTGCCATCGGTGGTTGCCGGGTGCTGCAAGTGAAACAAGGCTACCGCATTCGAGACCTTTCCGTTACGACTCCGTGACAATCCTTGATGGAGCGTTTACGCGGCCGCGATGCAGGTACTCCGACGGGCCGGCCCCACCGCCCGGAAAGGGCAGGTGGGGCCGGATGCGGAGGGTGTCAGTTCGCCGGAGCCGGGGCCGGAGCCGGCGCGGGCAGCACCGGAACCGGGATGGTGATACCGAACGGCAGCGTGATGGCCGGCGCGGGAACCGTTGTGGTCGGCGCGGATTCGGGCGCCTGGTTCGCCTGCGGAGCCGGCGCCATCGGCGCCGGATCGGTGGTCTTCACGGGCTGCTGCTGATCGGGCGCGGCCGGCTGACCCTGGTTCGGCTGCACCGCGGGCTGCGGCTGGTTCTGCGGCTGGTTCGGGTTCTGGACCGTGCAGTTGGCGGTGGCCGGGTCGGGGGTGACCGGCTTGCCGTCGGGACCGAACTTCTGCTCCTGCGCCTGCCCCGGCTGCACGCCGTCCTGCGGCTCGGCGTCGGCGTTCGCGGCCTTGTTCGCGTCGTCGGCCGGCTTGGCGTCCTCGGGCTTGGTGTCCGGCTTGTCCTGTTGCGCCGGAATCGTGGCCTGCTGGCAGGGATTCACGGGTGCGGGCGCCGGGCAGAAGATGCCGCACGGGATGGGCGGCAGGCCCGGGATGGTGATCATCACCTGGGTCGGCTGCTGGGTGGTGGCGGCGGGCTGCGGCGCTTGCGTGGTGGTGGTCGTGGTGTCGGCGGGCAGGCTGCCGGAGGCCACGGTGATGTCCGGGCCGCCGTTGGCCGGCCACGAGTTGGGCGGGATCAGATCCGGCGAGATGTTCACCTGGGTGGGCGCGGCGCCGGTCTTGTACGCATTCGCCCAGCTGAGCACGTTCGACGCGTACGCCATCGAATTGTTGTAGCGCAGTACGGCTTTCAGCTCCTGCGCCGGATCGGCCAGATCCAGTCCGCCGGAGCACAGGTACTTGCCCGCGGCCAGGGCGGCGTCGAAGACATTGTTCGGGTCGGGGGTCCCGCTGCCCTTGCCGTTGGCGGCGTAGGCGGCCCAGGTGCCGGGCAGGAACTGCATCGGCCCGATGGCGCGCACATAACTGCCGTCGGTGGCCTTGATGACCTCGTTACCGGCGAGCGTCCCATCCAGTGCCGGACCGTAGATCGGCGAGGTGGTGGTGCCCGCGGCGTCGGTGTGGCCGTTGTTCGCGTGATTGGACTCGATGCGCCCGATGCCGGCCAGCAGGTACCAGGGCAGGTGGCAGTTGGGTTCGGAGGTCTGCATGGCCAGTTCGGCATTGCGATACGCGGCCAGCACCAGTTCCGGAATACCGAGGACGCCGGTGCCGCCGGGCAGGGCGACGTTCTGCAACGGCACGCTGCCGGGCAGCCCGCCGTCGGCGGGCGGGGTCATTGCGCTGAGTTTGCGGGGGGCGTCCGGAGCCGCCGGAACCAGCCCCACGAGCTGATCCGAGGACGGCGCGGCGCCCGATTGCGCGCCGTTTCCGGCGGCCGAGGCGGCCAGCAGCGCTTCCGGCGCGGCCTGTGGCGCGGCGGCGGTGTGCACTGTCGTGTTGGTGGCCGAACCAGCGGTGACCAGGCCCGCAATCAAAAGCGCCGACGCTGTCACCGGTGCAGATATTCTCTTCGCCACCACACAATCCCCTCGGTCGTGCGGCCGGATCCCGGTGACGACACTCATACTGCGACAGTGTCTGGGTCGGTCGCTCGGAACAACGTGATCCAGGTTACCCAGCAGTCACCTCATTCGTCACGAACTTGTGTGGTCACTCGCTATCTTCTTGCGACAGAATCGCGACCTCGGGGCGCTTTCGCTCGGTAGTCTTCTTGGTCTTCTTCACCCGTGCGACCTCGCCGTCCGCCGCCAGCTTCTCCAGCCTGAACAGCGCTTCCTTGATGTCGTCGAGCTCACGCCGAACATAATCGCGCGTCGCCACCTCGCCGACCGCGAGGCGCACCGAGGCGAGTTCCCGCGCCAGGAATTCGGTGTCGGCCTTCGTCTGGGCCGCCCGCCGCCGGTCCTCGTCCAGCGAGACCCGATCGCGATTGTCCTGCCGGTTCTGCGCCAGCAGGATGAGCGGCGCGGCATAGGCGGCCTGTGTGGAGAAGGCCAGGTTCAGCAGGATGAACGGGTACGGGTCCCACTGCAGCCGGAGTGCGAAGACGTTCAACAGGATCCAGACCACCACGATCACGGTCTGGATCACCAGGTAGCGGCCGGTGCCGAGGAATCGGGCCACCTTCTCGCTGGCGCCCGCGAGTGCTTCGGCGTCCCAGTCGAACCCGCGGAAGCGCGATTCGACGGGTGTCTCCAGCCGCTGCCGGGCACTGAGCTTCTCGATGCGCTCGCTCATGAGCGGCCTCCCGTTCCCTCCATCACGGGCTTGCCGTGCACATCGTGTTGATCCTCGTCCTGCTCGCGCCAATCCTCGGGCAGCAGGTGGTCGAGCACGTCGTCGACGGTGACCGCGCCCAGTAGATGATTCTCCGCGTCCACCACCGGACCGCACACCAGGTTGTAGGTGGCGAAGTAGCGGGTCACCGCGGTGAGCGGCGCGTCGGGCCGCAATTGCACCAGATCGTTGTCGACGATACCGCCGACCAGGCTCGCGGGCGGTTCGCGCAGCAACTGCTGGAAATGCACGCAGCCCAGGTAACGGCCGGTGGGGGTGGCGGTGGGCGGGCGCACCACGAAGGCCATGGAGGCCAGCGCCGGCGTCAGCTCGGGGTCGCGAATGCGGGCCAGGGCTTCCGCGACCGTGGTGGAGGCGGTGAGCACCACCGGTTTCGGGGTCATCAGGCCACCGGCGGTGTAGGGCGCGTGCTCGAGCAGGCGGCGCACCGGTTCGGAGTCCTCCGGATCCATCAGCGCCAGCAGTGATTCCGCTTCTGTCTCGGGCAGTTCGCCCAGCAGGTCGGCGGCGTCGTCCGGATCCATGGCCTCGAGCAGGTCGGCGGCGCGTTCCACGCCGAGCTGCTCGAGCAGTTCCACCTGGTCGTTCTCGGGGAGTTCCTGCACCACGTCGGCGAGGCGCTCGTCGTCGAGGGCGGCGGCGACCTCGATGCGGCGCTTGCCCGGTAGTTCGCGTAGCAGGTGTGCGACGTCGGCGGGCCGCATGCCCTCGAACTGGGCCAGCAGGGAGGTGACGTCCTGGCCGGGCAGGTTCAGGTCGTTCTGGGTGAGGCCGCGCACCTGTGCCCAGTCGACCACGTGCACCGCGCCGCGCCGGCCGAAGCCGACGCTGAGCCGCCGGCGTTCACGCACGGCGACCCGGGACACCACCCAGTCGCGGGTGCGGGATTGCTCGATGCCGAGATCGACCACCACCACATCGGTGTCGAGTAGCTGCGGCAGTTCCGGGTCGACCACCCGGACCGTGGAGTCGAGCAGCTGCGCGACGGCCAGCACCTCGCCGGGGCGCTGTTCGAAGCGGCGCACGCTGATGGTGCCGGTGGTGAGGGTGACCGCGCCCGGCTCGATGCTCTGTACCCGCAGCATGGGCACGAAAATCCTTTTGCGCGTGGGCAATTCGACGAGAATGCCGAGTGTGCGCGGCTGTTGCCGGTCGTATCGGATGGAGACCACCAGATCGCGGAGTCGACCGATGGACTCGCCGTCCGGTCCCAAAACCACCAAGCCCGCTACCCGGGCGGCGAATACCTTCGTCGCTGCCATGGGTGATAAGGCTAGTGGTCGCGTCCGTCCGTAATGTCGCGCCACGTGTTCTCACCCCCGAAGGAGTGACCCATGACATCGCGCCGCCCGGTATCCAACACTTCGCGCCGCTCGGCGTCCAACACTTCGCGCCGCTCGGCGTCCAATACTTCGCGCCGCTCGGTGCTCGCCGTCCCCGGCAGCAATCCGCGCATGATCGAGAAGGCCAAAGGCCTCGCCGCCGATGAGATCTTCCTGGACCTGGAGGACGCGGTCGCGCCGGCGGCGAAGGCGGCCGCGCGCGCGAATATCGTCGCGGCGTTGAACTCGGACGGCTGGGGCTCGCAGATTCGTGTTGTGCGGGTCAACGATTGGAGCACCGAGTACACCTACGCGGATGTGATCGCCGTGGTGGAGGGCGCGGGCGCGCACCTCGATGCCCTGCTGTTGCCGAAGGTGACCGACGGCGGTCAGGTACAGGCGCTGGATCTGCTGCTGACGCAATTGGAGAAGGCGCACGGACTCGAGGTCGGCCGGATCGGTATCGAGCCGCAGATCGAGAATGCGATCGGGTTGCGCAATATCGATGCCATTGCGACGGCGAGCCCGCGCGTGCAGACGCTGGTGTTCGGCCCGGCCGATTTCATGGCGTCCATCAATATGCGCACCCTCGTGGTGGGTGAACAGCCGGAGGGCTACGAGCCGGGTGACGCGTATCACCACATCTACATGGCCATTCTGCTGGCGGCGCGCGCCCACGGCCTGCAGGCCATCGACGGCCCGTACCTGGCGGTGCGCGATATCGACGGCTTCCGCCGCAATGCCGCGCGCACGGCCGCACTGGGTTTCGACGGCAAGTGGGTATTGCACCCGGACCAGATCACCGCGTGCAACGAGATCTTCAGCCCGCGGCAGGCGGATTACGATCGCGCCGAGGAGATTCTGGACGCGTACGCCTTCCACACGTCGGCGGCGGGCGGGGCGCGGGGCGCGGTCATGCTGGGGGACGAGATGATCGACGAGGCCAGTGCGAAAATGGCGCAGGTCATAGCCGATAAGGGGCGGGCCGCGGGAATGGCGCGAACCACGTGTTTCGATCCCCCGTCCGACGACGAGAAATAGCATGATGGAGTCATGACGAATCCCATGGGGAACGCGAACCGGAACCGTCCGGGTCTGCCCACGCCGCCGTCGGGCTGGCCGATCGGCTCGTACCCGGCCTATGCGGAGGCGCAGCGGGCGGTGGATTACCTGGCCGACAACCAGTTCCCGGTGGAGGGCGTGACCATCGTCGGCGTCGACCTGATGCAGGTCGAGCGTGTGCTGTATCGCTTGACCTGGGGCAAAGTCATTGGCGGCGGCATGGTTTCGGGCGCCTGGCTGGGCCTGTTCCTGGGTCTGCTGCTGAGCCTGTTCACCTCCGGCGGCGCCTTCGGGCCGCTGATCGTGGGCTTGGTGGGCGGCATCATCTTCGGGCTCATCTCCGCGACGATTCCGTACGCCGCCACGCGCGGGCAGCGGGATTTCGCGTCCACCATGCAGTTGGTGGCGGGCCGATACGACGTGCTGTGCGATCCGAAGACGGCCGAGCAGGCGCGGGACATGCTGGCCCGGCTGGCCATCTGATCCATGGACGTGCTGGACAAGGTCCGGGCGGGCGTGCTCGGGCATTTCGGTGTGAATTCCGCGGATGTGGCGTCGGTGACCTTCCTGGGGCTGGAGCCGATCGACATCCTGCGTATCCCGGACGGTGAACTGGTCCATTATGTGACGCTGGGCGGCTCCCGGCATCCGATGACGGATCCGGCTGCGGCGCTGGCCGATCCGGTGCGCGGGCCGCGCGCGGAGCTGGTGCTGACGCTGCTCGGCGGGGTGGGCGCGGGCTCGGGCCTGACCCGGGCGCTGGGTGTGCTGGCGGCCGCGCCCGCGGTGGAAGGTGTTGTGCTGCAACCGGATGGGCTGCTGGATCTGGGGGAACCCCTGTGGTCCGGTGCGTCCTTCACGGCGGTATTGCTGGGCGCCGCCGATATTCCGGAGGTCGAGTTGCCGGAACCCGCTGAGCCCGTGCGGTTTCTGACGGTCACGCCGATCACCGCGACCGAGGCGGCGTGGGTGCGGGTGCGCGGGGCGTCGGCCTTGCGGGAGGCGTGGCGGGAGGCCGATATCGATATCTGCGATCCGGCTCGGGGCGCGGCCTCGCTCTAGCGCCGGCCCGGCCTCGCGACCCGACGAGAGGCACAGCCGCGACCCGACAAGAGCCACAGCCTCCGCGACATGACAAGAGGCACAGCCTCCGCGACATGACAAGAGGCACAGGCAAGATAGACGGTGTGCGCATCGATCTCCACACCCATTCCACCGCCTCGGACGGCACGGACACCCCGGCCGAGCTGATCGGCAAGGCCGCGGCCGCCGGTCTCGACGTGGTGGCTTTGACCGACCATGACACCACCGCCGGCTGGGCCGAGGCGGTCGAGGCGCTACCGCCGGGGCTGACGCTGGTGCGGGGCATGGAGATGTCGTGTGTGGGCGACGGGGATGACGGCTCGCCGGTCCCGGTGCACCTGCTGGCGTACCTGTTCGATCCGGCGGACGAGTCGTTCGCGCTGGAGCGGGAGCGCCTGCGGGCGGAGCGCATCGTGCGGCTGCGGTCCATGGCCGAGCAGATGGCCGCCGACGGCCTGCCGGTCGATCCCGACCGGGTGATGGCGTCGGCGGGCCCCTCGGCGGGCCGCCCGCATCTGGCGCGGGCGCTGGTCGAGGGCGGGGTGGTGCCGAGCGTGGACGCGGCCTTCCAGGATCTGCTCGCACCGCACGGCCGGTACTACGTGGAGAAGGCCGACACGCCGTTGCGGCGGGCCGTGGAGATGGTGGCGGCGGCGGGCGGGGTGAGCGTGGTGGCGCATGCGCGGGCCCGCAAGCGTGGCCGCCTGCTGGCCCTGGACCACATTCGGGAACTGGCCGAGCACGGTCTGGGCGGGCTCGAGGTGGACCACATCGATCACAGTCCCGAGGATCGCGCGGTGCTGGCGGGTCTGGCGGCCGAACTGGGTCTGCTGACGACCGGCTCGTCGGACTACCACGGCGCGAACAAGACCATCAGGCTCGGTGAATTCACCACCGATCCAACGCAATTCGAGGAAATAGTGGGCAAAGCGACGGGAGTGCCGGTGATCACCGCATGAGGCGGCCCGCATGAGGGTGCTGCGCGGGGTGAGCGGGGCGGTCGCGGGCGGGACGGTGGTACTGGCGCTGGTGGTGGCCGGGGCGGCGATCATGGGTTTGCGGCGGGGCTTCCCGGGGCCGGGCTGGGCGGATGCGGCGTGGCATGTGGCGGCGGCGATCGGGGTGGTGCTGGCCCAGGTTTATGCGGATCGGCATCGTGGTTTCCGGACTGTTTGTGGATGCGTGGTCGTTTTCGCAATAGCCGGATGTCTGCTGTGGGCGCAGTGGTGGAATTGAAATACGCATAACGGTTGCGAGCAGTTGAACTTTCGCCGAACATTTCGGATGTGTCCGAATTAGAGGCGGATGTGCTGGTGCTGGGTGGTGGCCCGGCCGGAGCGTGGGCGGCGCTCGCGGCGGCGGCGACCGGAGCCCGGGTGCTCGTGGTCGACAAGGCGCGCTGCGGCTGCAGCGGGCCCACCGCGCGTGGCAGCGTCACGCTGTGGAACATTCCGGCGGGCGCGGCGCGGGAGGAGGCCGTGCACCGGAACTTCGTCCTCAGCGGCGGCCTGGGCGACCCGGAATGGATGTACCGGGTGCTGGAGGAGACGCACCGGCGGGTCGGGCAACTCGTGCAGGGCGGCTTCCGCTTCCAAGGGGAACGCGCCGAGCGGCCCACGCGGGTCTATCTGGACGGCGCGAAATATCTGGGCCGGATGCGGCGCAGCCTGGTGGTCGCCGGGGTGCGGATTCTGGATCATCACCCCGCGCTGCAATTGGTGACCGATGGCGACGGCGTGGTGTCCGGCGCGTCGGGGGTCTCGCTGCGCGGCGGATTCCGCAACTGGACCGCGCGCGCCAAGGCGGTGGTGGTGGCCACCGGCGGCTGCGCCTTCCTGTCCGGCGGCGCCGGCACCGATGTGGACACCGGTGACGGGCTGCTCATGGGCGCGGAGGCCGGGGCCGAACTATCGGGCATGGAGTTCTCCAACGCGTATTCGCTGTCGCCCACGGCGAATTCGCTGCGGCCGATCGGTTCGCGCGGGCCCGTGGTGTTCGCCTCCGATCAGATCATGCACTTCGCGACCCTCTACGACGAATCCCTCGCGGTGCTGTGCGGGCACGGATCCGGTTCGCGCACACAGGCTTTCGCCGCCATCGCGGACGGCCGCCGGGTGTACGCGGCATTCGACGAGCTGCCCGAGGCGGTGCGCGCCGAACTGCTGCATCACGACGGCCCGAACCCGACCGGCCGGGTACCGCTGCGTGCCGTGCTGGAGGGCACCGTGCGCGGTACCGGCGGTCTGCGGTTGGCCGGAATGGATTGCGCGACAACGGTTCCCGGCCTGTACGGCGCCGGTGACGTCACCACTCGTGAGCCGGTCACCGGTGCGGTCAGTGGTTTCGGCGGGCAGAACGGCGCGTGGGCCATCTCGTCCGGCGTGTGGGCGGGTGCGGGCGCCGCGGCCTTCGCCGGTACCCGGCGCAAGCTCGCCAAGCCCCGGCCGGTGCCCGGTGCGGGACTGAGCGCCAAATCGCGGATCGATCCCCGGGCCGTCGTCGGCCTGGTCCAGGAGCACACGCTGCCGCTACGCCGCAGTTACTGGCGCAGTGACGGCAGCCTGCGCGACAGCATCGCCGAACTCGACGGCCTGTGGCCCGCTACCGAATTCGATCTCGGCGGCTCCGGAGCGGACCGCCTGCCGGCCCGCCAGGCCGCCGCCCTGCTGGCGGTGGCGCGCTGGACCAAGTATTCGGCCCTGGCGCGCACGGAGACGCGCGGCATGCACCGCCGCACCGATCATCCGGACGCGACCACCGATCTCCGCCTGCGGCTGCTCTCGGGTGGCGTGAACACGGTCTGGGTGCGCCCGGACCCCGTCGAGTCGGCCGCGCCCGAGGCCGCCCCGGCCTGACGGCGCCGCACCGGCGCGGGCGCAACCCTGCCTGACACCTCACCGCGGCCGGTGCGACCGTGTTGTGACAGTTCTCCGGAATGGCTCCCCGACAGGGGAGTTTCCGTTCATCTCTGCGTGATTCGTGTCGCCTACCCTTCGATGATGGTGCGGCGGCGAGACGGCCCGAGGGGCGATTTGGCACCCCGTCGCAGCTACTGGCAGAATGGTTCGATCCCGGCCGCAGCCACCGCCCGGCCTGGGAGACTCGGTGATCACGATCCGCGACTCGCGGGGTCGATCCGCATCACCCCGGCGACAGGACCCACCCGTCCGGTTCACGCTCGGCGAGCTGTGCCGCGCTACGCTTCTCCGCGATCCGTATTACTTTGTCCCGTAGCCACGATGTGGTGGCAAGGGTTTCACGGAAACGGTTCGTCGTGAGGTTGTCCGGCGCGCCCGAATAGAGCACTGAAACCCTAATTTCCTATTACCGAACGGTAACCGTCAAACGGTTGAGTCCGCACCGAGATGGAGTGAAATCGTGTCATCCGTGACTGAAGCAGTGAATGCCCCCACGGCCCCGTCCGCGAACCTGTCCGACATCACCACGGAAGAAATTTTCGCCGGTCATCTTGGCGGCAAGCTTTCGGTCGAACTCACCGCACCCCTGGACACCCAGCGCGACCTGTCCATCGCCTACACCCCGGGTGTGGCGCAGGTCTGCCGCGGCATCCACAAGGACGAGTCGCTGGCCAAGACCTACACCTGGGCCGAGCGCCTGGTGGTCGTCGTCTCCGACGGCACCGCGGTGCTGGGCCTCGGCGATATCGGCCCGCGCGCGTCGCTGCCGGTGATGGAGGGCAAGGCGGCGCTGTTCAAGAAGTTCGCCGGCCTGGACTCGATCCCGATCGTGCTGGACACCAAGGATGTCGACGAGATCGTCGAGACCCTGATCCGGCTGCGCCCGAGCTTCGGTGCGGTGAACCTGGAGGACATCTCCGCGCCGCGTTGTTTCGAGATCGAGAAGCGGGTCATCGAGGCCCTGGACTGCCCGGTCATGCACGACGATCAGCACGGCACCGCCATCGTGGTGCTGGCCGCCCTCAAGGGTGCGGCCGCGGTGCAGGGTCGTGACATGTCCGGTCTCAAGGTCGTGGTGTCGGGCGCCGGCGCGGCCGGTGTGGCGTGCACGAACATCCTGCTGGCCGCGGGTGTTTCGGACATCGTGGTGCTCGATTCGAAGGGCATCGTGAGCAAGGATCGCGGTGACCTCAATTCGGTGAAGGTCGAGTTGGCGCAGCGGTCCAACCCGCGCAACCTGACCGGCGGCGCGGCCGAGGCGCTGGCGGGCGCCGATGTGTTCCTGGGTCTTTCGGCGGGCACCATCGCCGAGGAGCTCATCGCCTCCATGGCGCCGGAGTCCATCGTGTTCGCCATGTCAAACCCGGATCCGGAGATCCACCCCGAGGTGGCGCGCAAGTACGCCGCCATCGTGGCGACCGGCCGCAGTGACTTCCCGAACCAGATCAACAATGTGCTGGCCTTCCCGGGCGTGTTCAAGGGCGCGCTGGACGCGGGCGCGCGCCGCATCACCGAGGGCATGAAGGTGGCTGCGGCCGAGGCGATCTTCGGTGTGGTGGCGCACGAGCTGTCCGTCGACAAGATCATCCCGAGTCCGCTGGACCCGCGGGTGGCGCCGGCCGTCGCCGAGGCGGTGGGCGCGGCTGCCCGCGCCGAGGGCGTCGCCTGATTTCTCGCTGATCCCGACTCGGCCCCCGCACGGAAATCCGTGCGGGGGCCGAGTTTTTCTGCGTGTCGTAGTCTTCCGGTCGGTCGGCGGTTAGTGCCGCGAGAAAATATATTTCGATCACGCTCGCTGGATTTCCGTATTAGGACATCGCGGACGAGTCACGCGAGTTCGGTGTAGTTCACCTTGATGAACATCCGGTCTCGAATGGGGAAGGCCGCACCGCAATTCGCATTCACGGAATCCGTGTCCCCCACACGGGGGAGCGGGGTCCCGCGAGGTACCGTCGCGCCATGGATGTCACCCGCTCGCTCGCCCGCCAATCCATGGTGGTGGCGGTGGCGGCGGCGCTGGTGGACGGCGCGCAGCTGGTCATGTGCGGGGCGTTCGGCGCGGGACCGGTGCTGGCGGCGGTACTGCTGATCGCGGTGGTGTGCGCGGATCTGGCCCTCGCGGCGGCGCCTTCGACGACGCTGGTGGTCACCGTGCTGCAGGTGGCCGTGAAGGTCTCGGCGGGCATCTTCGTATACGTGCACGGATTGCAGGCCCGCGTCTCGGATGTGGGCTTCCTGGTGGCCGGATATCGGGCGGGTGCGTGGCTGGCGGGCCTGCCGTCGGTGTCGGCCGTGGTGCTGCTGGCCGCCGGGGCGGCGGCGTCGAACGTGCTGATGGGCGGTCCGCCGTCGAAGGATTGGCGGCTGGTGCTCATGACGGTGGGCACGGGTGTGGTGCCCTGGCTGGTCGGCCGGTACACGGCGGCGCGCGGCGCCTACATCGCCGAGCTGGAGCAGCGGGAACGCTTGCGGCAGCAGGAGCATCGGGCCGCGCTGGATCGGGCGCTGACAGACGAGCGCGAGGCCATCGCCCGGGATCTGCACGATGTGATCACCCATCATGTGAGCGCCATCGGGATTCACGCGGGAGTGGCGCGAATGGCCTTGGGCCGCATCGATACCGACGCGGCGACGCGGTCCCTCACCGCGGTGGAGACCAGCAGCCGGGCCGCCATGGTGGATCTGCGGCGGCAGCTGGACCTGCTGCACGGGCGCGACCAGGCCGGGGAGCGGCAGCCCGGGTTGGCCGATATCGACGATCTGGTGCAGCGGGTACGGGATGCGGGATTGCCGGTGCGCGTGGAGTTCTCGGGCGAGCCGCCGGTGCTGCCGGAATCGCTGGACGTCATGCTCTACCGGGTCGTGCAGGAGATGCTCACCAATGCGCTGCGGCACGGGCTGGAACCGGCGCGGCTGGCCATCGGTTACGGGGCGACCCGGGTCGAGATCCGGGAGACCAATCCCGTTGCCGCAGGGGCCCCGGACGATGCCCCGGCGCGGAACGGCACCGTACCGCCGGGCGGTACCGTGCACCGTGGCCTGGAGGGTATCCGGCGGCGGGTCGAATTGTTCGGCGGCACCGTGGAGTACGGTGCCGGCCGGACCGGAAACAGCTGGGACATCCTGGTTTCGGTACCGATCGGAGCGGCATGAGCATTCGGATCCTGATCGCGGACGACCACACGGTTTTCCGTTCCGGCCTGCGCGCGGTGGTGGACGCGCATCCGGATCTGGAGTGCGTGGCGGAGGTCGGCGACGGCCGCGCGGCCATCGAGGCGGCGGCGCGCATGCGCCCGGATGTCGCGATCCTGGATGTGCGCATGCCGAAGCTGGACGGGCTGGCCGCCACGGAAGCCATTGTGGCGGCGGGTGGTACGCGGGTACTGGTGCTCACCACCTACGACAGTGAGGCGAACCTGTATCGCGCACTGTCGGCGGGAGCCAGCGGGTTCCTGCTGAAGAGCCTGCCGCCGGAGGAGCTGGTCGCCGCCATCCGGGTGGCGGTGCGTGGTGATGCGGTGATCGATCCGTCCATGACGCGGCGGCTGGCGTCGCGGCTGGCGGTCGGGATCGCCCCGCCGACCGAACCGCCCGAGCTGGAGCAGCTCACCGCACGCGAGCGGGAGGTGCTGCTACTGGTGGCGGACGCGCGCAGCAACAGTGAGATCGCGGCCGCGCTCGGCGTGGGGGAGGAGACGGTGAAAACGCATGTCTCCCGGGTACTTTCGAAGTTGTCCGTGCGGGATCGGATTCACGCGGTGGTGTACGCGCACCAGCACGGTCTGGTGAACGGCCCGGCGGACCGGTAGCGGCGGAGACGGGACCGGCGGGCATCGATCACGAAGATCGGTGCCCGCCGGTCGTTTCCGCGCACCCTCGGCTGCGAGGGCAGTCGCACCGGCGTGCCGAGCAGGCGAGGGGTGGCTCGGCAGGTGCGTCGCGGCGCCCGGGCGGGCGGTGGCCGGATCGGCCGCGGGCAGACCGGGTGAGCCGGGTCCGCCCGAGCAGGTCTGGGCCGGGGCAGCCCGCGAAGGCCGGGTTACTTGTGGCAGGCCTGGCGGAAGGTGATCAGGGAGGAGGCGGCGTCCCGCATGCCCTGCCATTCGTCCGGGTGGGCCTGCTTGTAGGACTGTCGTTCGGCCTTGCGCTGATCCTTCGGCAGGCCGTGGATCTTGACCAGTTCGGCCTGCAGGTCCGGGTGGGCGGCAAGGTAGGCCTGCACCTTCGGCTTGGCGTCGGCGCGTGCGGCGGCCCGCGCCGCCGGGCTGCAGTCCGGTGCGTCGGCGTTCGCCACGCCCGGCACGGCCAGGGCGATGGTGGCGATTCCGGCGGCGCCGGCCAGGACGGCGGCGATGGTGCGCTTCATTACTCACTCCTTCGTGACGGGGTTGTCCGCATCGAATCTGCCCGCGTCACCTGAAGATGCCCTGAAGCTGCGGGCTTCTTCAGCCGATCTTCAGCAATTGCCTGGCAATTGGCTGGGTCCCAGGTCAGAGCGGTTCCGTGGTGAGCGGGAGGCGGAGGACGAACAATGCGCCACCATGCCCGTTCCGGGGTTCCACGCAGGTGAGGTCGCCGCCGTGCGCGCGGGCCAGGCCGCGCGCGATGGACAGGCCGAGGCCGGAGCCGTCGGCGCGGTGGTCGCGGGCCTGATCCAGCCGGACCAGGCGGTCGAAGATGCGTTCGCGGTCGGCTTCCGGTACGCCGGGGCCGGTATCGGCCACGGCGAGTTCGGCGTGGTCGTCGTCGCTGGTGACGCGGATGGTGACGGCGCCGCCGTCGGTCATGGCCTGGCAGGCGTTGGAGAGCAGATTGAGCAGGATCTGGTTGAGGCGTTCGGCGTCGGCGATCACCGGGGCGGTGGTGCCGTCGAGCCGGAACTCGAGGTCCGGGTGCAGCATTCGCATGCGGTCCAGTTGCGCGGCGGCGAGGTCGTAGAGGCCGATGGGTTCGCGGCGCAGTTGCAGGCCGGAGTCGATGCGGGCCAGGTCGAGCAGGTCGTCGACGAGCCGCCCGGCGCGATGCGCCTCCCGCACCAGCAGCAGGTGCATGCGCTGGATCTCCTCCGGGTCGGCGTCGGCGGGTTGCTGCACCACGGCCTCGGCGAGGGCGCGGATGCCCGCGATGGGGGTGCGTAGTTCGTGTGCGGCGTCGCCGACGAAGCTGCGGATGCGTTGTTCGGAGGAGCGGGCGCGGGCCTCGGCCTGTTCGGCCTGGTGCAGCGCGGCGGCGGTGGTGTCGAGCGCGCCCTCCAGTTCGTCCAGCATTTCGTCGAATGCTTCTGCGGTGCGGCCCAATTCGGTATCGGTGCGGGAGGGGTTCAGTCGCTGTCCGCGACGGCCGCGGGCGATATCGCGGGCTACCCGGGTCATCCCGTCCAGGGGTGCGAGCGCGGTGCGCACGCCGATCCAGAGCGCCGCGGCGATCACTACTATGGCGGTCCCGGTGGCGGCGGCCAGCAGCCAGGTGAGCCGGCGCTGCACGCGGGTCAGCAGGGGTGTGTCGATCTGCAGCGTGAGTTTGGCGTGGTCGATTTCGCCCGGGCCGGTGAGCTGGATCCGGCGGGTCTTGACCGCGGTCTCGTCGGCGTGTTCGACGGACAGACTGCCGAAGGACCGATTGTCGGCGAGCACGAGCCGCGCCCGCACCGATCGGTTGTCCACTCGCTGGATCAGCTCGGCTGGTGAAATGTCTTCCTGTGCAAGCTGTCTCGCGAGCTGGATGCGATCGTTGAGCAGGGTGGTCTCACTGCGGTTCACCACCACCCCGAACAAGGTGTGCACGACGATCGCGACCAATACCAGCACCGCACCGGATACCGCTACCGATGTCCACGTGACGCGATGCCGCAGCGAAACCGTGTTCACCGGTCACCTATCCGCAGCGTGTACCCCAGCCCGCGCACGGTGTGCAGCAGCCGCGGCCCGTGCTCCTCCAGCTTGCGCCGCACCGCACTCACATTGACCTCGACCAGATTCGGGTCGAAATTCTCGTATCCCCAGACGGCCGTGAGAATCTGCGTCTTGGTCACCACTCGATCCCGATGCGCGGCGAGGTAGGCGAGCAGCTTGAATTCGGTGGCGGTCAAGGGAATCGGTGCCGTCCCCCGGTGCACGGTCCCGGTGTCCACGTCGATCTCCATGTCTCCCACCGTGATCCGCTGCTGCAACCGTCCCATCCGGCGCAGCAGCGCATCGATCCGCGCCACCAGCTCGACCAGCTCGAACGGCTTCACCACATAGTCATCGGACCCGGCGCGCAATCCTCGCACCCGATCCTCGACCCCGTCCCGAGCCGTCAGCATGACCACCCCGGCCGCCGACCGCGCCCGCACCGCCTCCAGCAGCGCGAACCCATCCCGTCCCGGCAGCATCACATCGAGCACAACCACATCCGGCCGGAACTGCGCGAGATCCTGTTCCAACTGCCCGCCGTGGGCCCGATCCAGTACCTCGTGCCCCGCGGCACTCAACCCCGCGGCGACCGCCGCCCGAATCGCTTCGGCGTCTTCGATGACAAGTATCCGTCCCGGCTGCACCTGGCCATTCTGCTGCGTCCGAGCTGAAGATTTCCTGAAGGTCGGGTCACCGGGAGCGGGCGAGCTGCAGACGGCCGGTCCCGGGCGCGCTCAGCCACACCGCGAACGCCAGCATGGTGTCGAGTGCCAGGGCGAGGGCGGCGACCAGGATGGCGCCCACCAGGACCTGGTCGTAGCGGTAGAGGCTGATGCCGTCGAAGATGTAGCGGCCCAGGCCGCCGAGGTTGGTGTAGGCGGCGATGGTGGCGGTGGCTATGACCTGGAGGGTGGCGGCACGGAGGCCGGTGAGCAGGACCGGGAGGGCGTTGGGGACTTCGACTCGGAGGAGGATCTGCCATTCCTTCATGCCCATCGCGCGGGAGGCGTCCACGACGGTCGGGTCGACGTTCGCGATGCCGGCGTAGGCGCCCGCCAGCAGTGGGGGGATGCCGACGGTGATGAGGGCCAGGATCGGGGGGAACAGGCCGAGGCCGAGGCCGAGCACCACGAAGGTCAGGACGCCCAGGGTGGGCAGGGCGCGCATGGCGTTGGCGAAGCCGACGATGAGGGCCGAGCCGCGGCGGGTGTGGCCGATCGGCAGGCCGATGGGCAGGGCGATGGCCGCCGAGAGCAGCACCGTGAGCAGGCTGTACCAGAGGTGTTCGAGTATCCGCTTGCCGATGCCGGTGGGGCCGGACCAGTTGCCCGCGGTGGTGAGGAAATGCCAGGCATCCACGAAAAGGTTCATGCCGCAGCGCCTTTCAGCCGCCGAGGGCCGAAACGCGACCAGGGGGCGCCGCCGGTGCGCAGCCACGGGGTGGCGAGGCGGCCGAGCAGGTACAGCAGCCGGTCCACGATCAGGGCCAGCACCAGGACCACGATGATGCCGGCCAGGATCTCGTCCGGATAGTCGCGCTGATAGCCCTGCGTGAACAGTTTGCCGAGCCCGCCCACGCCGATCACCGCGCCGACGGTCACCGTCGAGATATTGGTGACCGCCACGACCCGCAGGTTGGCGATGAAAACCGGGATGGCGAGCGGGAATTCGACGGTCAGCACGCGCCGCAGCCGGGTGAAGCCGATGGCGTCGGAAGCGTCCAGCACGGTGTCGGGCACCGAGTCCAGGGCGTTCGGGACGGCGGTCACCAGCAGGGCGACGGAGTAGACGGTCAGCGCGATCACGACATTCAGCGGATCGATGGTGGCGATGCCGACGATCGGCGGAATGATCACGAACAAGGCCAGCGAGGGAATTGTGTACGCGATGCTCGCGAGCGTGGTGGTGCCGCGCCGCAGCCAGCGCAGGCGGTGCGCCAGCGCGCCCAGCGGGACGGCGATGAGCAGTCCGATCAGCAGCGGCAGCAGCGCCAGATACAAATGGGTGCGGGTGTATCCCGCGATGGCGCCGAAGTTGTCGAGGAGATACTTCATCGGTCGGCTTCCTCGAAGAACGCGCGATTGCGTTGCTCGTCCTCGGCGGTGCGCTGCAGGGACAGCTGCTGCAGTACCTCGCGGGCCAGGACGCCGCCGATCACGGCGCCGGAATCATCCACGGCGACACCGATTTCCGACGGGGAGGAGATGGCGGAGTCCAGGGCCTGCCGCAGATCCCCGCCCGGCGGGAACAGTGATCCGCCCGCGGCGATGCTGTCGGCGAGCCGATGCCCGGCCCGCACGCCCTCCACGCCGGTGGTGTCGATCCAGCCCACCGGATGCTTCGAACCGTCCACGACCAGTCGCCATTCGCCCTTGTCCAAACGGATTCCGGGTACCTGTTCGGCGGTGATCAGCGGAAGCTCGTGCACGGGAACGGCTGCCGCGGGCCGGAAGGACAGTTCCCGATACCCGCGGTCGCGCCCCACGAATCCGGCCACGAAATCCGTTGCGGGCTGCGAGAGTACACGCTGCGGTAGATCGAACTGCTGGAGATATCCGCCGGGTCCGAACACGGCGAGCCGGTCGCCGAGTTTGATGGCCTCGTCGATGTCGTGGGTGACGAACACGATGGTCTTGTGCAGTTCCGCCTGCAGCCGCTGCATCTCGCTCTGCAGTTCGGCGCGTACCACCGGGTCGACCGCGCTGAAGGGTTCGTCCATGAGCAGGATGGGCGGGTCGGCGGCCAGCGCCCGGGCCACGCCCACGCGCTGCTGTTGCCCGCCGGACAGTTGCGCCGGATAGCGGGTGGCCAGACCGCGATCCAGGCCCACCCGATCCAGTACTTCGAGGGCGGCCGTGCGGGCCGCGCGCCGTGACCGTCCCTGCAGCACCGGCACCGTGGCGACATTGTCGACGACGGTGCGGTGCGGCAGCAGTCCGGCGTTCTGGATGACGTATCCGATGTTCAGCCGCAGCTTGACCGGGTCACCCTTGGAAATGTCCTGTCCGGCAACGGTGATGGCGCCCTCGGTGGGCGTGATCATGCGGTTGATCATGCGCATGGAGGTGGTCTTGCCGCAGCCGGACGGACCGACGAACACGGTGAACGAACCCGATTCGATGCGCAGGTTCAGATCGTGGACGGCGGTGGTGCCGTCCGGGTACGTCTTGGTGACATGGCTGAATTCGATGTCGGACACCGTGTTCCCCTCTTGCTCGGTTCCCCTCTTGCCTACGCGACCGGCTTGTCGAGTCCCTGTGCCTGCACCCACTGCTCGGCCGCTGCGGCCGGTTCGGTCTTGCTCGCGCCGGAGACGGCGGTGTTCAGCGAGATCAGTTCGGCGGTGGTGAGTTTCGCGGAGACGGCGTTCAGCACCTTGGTGAGCTTGTCGCTCTTCTTGGCGGTGTTGAACAGCGGCACCACCTGCTGGGCGGCGAAGTTGTGCTTGGGATCGGTCAGCACCACCAGGTTGTTCTGCGCGATGGCGGGGGAGGTGGTGAAGATATCGGCGGCCTGCACCTTGCCGTCGGTGAGGGCGCGCACGGTGGCGGGGCCGCCGCCGTCGTCGATCGGCACGAAGTCGGCGGCCGCGATGTCGAGGCCGTAGTTCTTCTTCAGGCCGGGCAGGCCGCCGGGGCGTCCGGTGAATTCGGGTGGGGCGGCGAGCTTCACGTCGGCCGAGTGCGGGGCGAGGTCGCCGATGCTGTGCAGGTTCCACTTGTCGGCGGTGGCCTTGGTGACCACGACCGCGTCGGAGTCCTCACCGGGCGCGGGGGTGGAGACGGCGAGCTGGTCGCCGAGCGCCTTGGTCAGGGCGGCGTCCACGTCGGCGGAGGAGGCGGCGGTGGCCGACTTGTCCAGGTACTGCAGCAGATTGCCGGTGTAGTCGGGGATCAGGTCGATGGCGCAGGACCGGACGGCCGGGATGTAGGCTTCGCGGCTGCCGATATTGAGTTTGGTGTCGATGCTGAATCCGTTGGCGCGCAGGGCTTCCGCGTACACGTCGGCGACGGTCTCGGATTCCGGGAAGTTGGCGGAGCCGACGGTGAGCTTATTGGTGTCACCGGAACAGGTGCCGCTGCCGCTGCTCAGCGGGTTGGAGCTGTTGCCGCAGGCGGTGAGCGCCATGGCGGCGGCCAGGGCGACGGAGGCCGCCAGGATCCGCAGCACGGTGCGGGCGGTGCGCCGGCCCTCGGTGCGCGTAGTGATGAGGTGGTGCACTGTCGTCCTTCCGAGCGGGGATGCCTTGCGGGTGCGCGCGGATGTACCCCGGCGGACCCAGTTGTCCATACTGCCTGTTCTGTCCCGTGTGCGCGGCTTACCGTGGGTCGGTTTCGCGTTTCCGAGCCGCGAGACGGCAGACTGTTGCGCGTGTTCGGCAGAACAGACCCTTTCGCGCGCACTGATCGCAATGTCCGGCGGACCGGCTCCGCGTGGTCGCGCCGCGCGCTGTCCGCGGTCGTATTGGCGACGGTCGCGGTGCTGTCCGCGGCGTGCGGCAGCGGCCAGTCCGGCCCGGTGCTGGCCGTCGGCGCGGGCGGCACTCCGCAATCCGATGTGCTGGCCGAGATCTACGCGCAAGCGCTGGCCCGCACCGGCGCCACCGCGGTCGTCAAAACCGGTATGGGCAATCGCAAGGACCTGCTCGCCGCGTTGGACGCCGACACCGTCGTCGCCACGGGCGACGTGAACGGCGACCTCCTCACCTACCTGGACCCCACTGCCACCGCCCGCAAACCCGACGGCGACACCCCCGCGGTCAGCGTCACCCGCGCCCTGAATGCCGCTCTCCCCGAGGGCCTCATCGTCTCCGACGCCGCCGACGGCACCGACCTCCGCCCCACGGTCGTCGCCCTCACCACCCGCACCACCGAATTCCCCGCCACCCTGAAGGATCTCGCTCCGCGCTGCGAAGACCTCACCTTCGGCATCTCCACCGCCCCCGCCCTGGACGCCATGCGCGCACCCCTCGACCTGGACCGTGACGTCCGCTCCCCCCTCGATTCGGTCTACGGCTGCAAGATCACCCACCCCGTCACCTACACCACCGACGCCGACCTCATGAAGGCCCTCGCCACCGGCGAAGTCCAACTGGGCGTCCTCTCCGGCCCCCCGTCCTTCCTCCCGGACGGCGGCGTGGACCTCACGCCTATCGCCGACTCCGACTACGCCTTCCGTGCGGCCAACGTGCTGGCGGTAATCCGCAAGGGCGCCCTGTCCGACACCCAGCTCCGCAAACTCGACTATGTGGCAGGCGAACTCACCACCCCCGACCTCGCCGACATGATCCACCAGGTCCGGGACAGCCACGCCATCCCCTCCTCCGTGGCCCGCACCTGGCTCGACGACCACGGCCTCTGACGGTCAGCCGGCGCGGCGGTTACTTTTGAAGGTGACTGCGTGCGGGGGGATTCATGATGCTGCCTGCTCTCGACGACTGGGCTTGGCCGGAGCGCACATTCATGGCTCGGCTGAGTCCCGCGTCCCGGCGTGACGTACTGAAACTGGGTACCCAGACGTTCTGCCCGCCCGGTCGGGTACTGATCCGGCAGGGGGACTTCGGGGAGACGGTCTACCTGCTGCGCTCGCGCGACCGGACCGTGTCGGCCTGCGCGAAGATCGCCTCGGAGACGGGCCGGCTCTTGGCGATTCGCGTCAGTGGGGAGGTGGTGGGGGAGCTCGGCGCGCTCACGCCGGCCAACCCGCGCTCCGCCACCGTCACCGTGTGCACCGCGACTATCGCGCACAGTATTCCGGGACCGGCCTTCCTGAGTTTCCTGAACACGCACCCCGACGGCTGGCAGATCCTGAGCCGCACCATCGCGGACCGGCTCGCGTGGTCGGATCTGCGGCGGCTCGATTTCGGCGAATGCTCGGTGCCGGTCCGGCTGGCGCGGCTGCTGGTGGAGTTCGCGGAGTCGTACGGGCGGCAGATCCTGGTCGAGCGGGATGGCCGCGGCAGGGCGGAGGTCTGCGAGATCACCGTGCAGCTCTCCTATGAGGAGCTGGGCAATCTGGTCGGCGCCGGGGTCGACGCGGTCGGGCTGGCCATGAAGGACATGCGCGCGGCGGGCCTGGCGTGCCTGCACAATCGCCACATCGTCGTCCATGACCTGCCGGGGCTACGCAACTTTGGGGGCCCTAACTGATTATTACGGCCATTTGATCGAAAGTTGCTGAAGGACCTGATTTTTCAGGCGAAGGCTGCTACGCCGGATGGCAATCTCGGGTTGCACCTCGACATCATCGGGAGGAGATCGAGATGATTACGTCCGAATCGCGAAACGGGTGGGTGGCGACCGATCGGCTGTATCGCGCGCTGGTTCGCGCGCACAGCCCGCTGGCCGCGGCGCTCATGGCCGCGTCGGTTACCGGGGAATGGCCGCACAGCTACGCCCACACCGAAGTCGTGGCGGTGGGACGACGGTAAGCCCGATCCAGGCCCAGCGGTCGGTAAGGGCGAGTAACCTGGGTTTTGTTGATCATTCATGCCGGTCTGTCACCAAGGGAGGACGGGGCATGTCGAGGTTCGTCGTATCCAAATCCCTTGCGGCCTGCGCACTTACGGTGCCGCTGTTGGCCGCTTGCGGGGTTTCGGCCAAGGAGCCGGAGACCACGCACAACACCACCCTCGCCACCACCGCGCAGAGTGCTTCGGCGGCTGCGATCACCGATGCCTATCAGCGGTTCTTCGACGGTGGCACCAATGCGGATCAGAAGATCGCGCTGCTGGAGAACGGGCAGGCGTTCGCGGATACCATTCGGGGGCAGGCGAATTCGCCTATCGCGAAGGGGACGAAGGCCACCGTGTCCAGCGTGAAGGATGCGGGGCCGAACAATGCGGACGTGGTGTTCACCGTGTCGCTGAACGGGACTCCCGCGCTGCAGGATCAGCCGGGCAGTGCCGTGAAGGTGTCCGGGAGCTGGAAGGTGGCGGCGTCCACCTTCTGCGCCCTGCTCAGTCTGGAGACGCAGGGTAAACCGCCCGCACCCTGCTCTGCTTCGACCACACCGACCAGCTGACATGCGGGTCGCAGGGTTGGGCCGCGGCTCGGAGACGGGGGCGCAGCGGTCGGGGATCGCGCTGGCCACCGTCACCGCGGTGCTGTTCGTGACGTTTCTGGACACCACGATCGTCAGTGTCACGCTGGGGAATGTGCAGTCGGATCTGCATGCGGGCGTGGTGTCGCTGCAGTGGGTGGTGAACGCGTACACGCTGGTGTTCGCCAGCCTCATGTTGACGGCCGGATCGCTCGGCGACCGCTGGGGGCGTAAACGGGTGATGATCGCCGGGCTGGCGGTGTTCGCGGCGGGATCGGTGCTGTCGGCGCTGGCGCCGACCGTCGCGGTGCTGATCGCCGGCCGCGCGGTCATGGGGCTGGGGGCGGCGGCCTCGGAACCCGGCACGCTGTCGGTGATCCGGCACGTGTACCCGGACCGGGCGCAGCGGGCGCGCGCCTTGGGGGCGTGGGCGGCGGTGTCGGGGCTGGCGCTGGCGATGGGACCGGTGATCGGCGGCCTGCTGGTCGGGGCGTTCAACTGGCGGTCGATCTTCTGGTTCAATCTCGCGGTCGGCGTCGTGGTGCTGGCGGCCGCGCTGCGCTATGTGCCGGAATCCGCCGACCCGCAGCCGGGTCCGGTGGATCTGCTCGGATTCCTTTCGGGTTCGGCGTTTCTCGCGTGCGTGATCTTCGCGGGCATTTCGGGCGAGACGGTGGGATACGGCGCGGTCTCGGTGATCACCTTGTTCGTGATCGGCGGCGTCGCGTTCCTGATCTTCCTGTTCGCCGAGTTCCGGGCGCGCAACCCCATGTTCGACTTCCATTACCTGAAACGCCCGATGGTGCGCAGCGCGTTGATCGTGGCGTTCGCCGTCTACTTCGGGATCTTCTCGATCTTCTTCTTCACGGCGCTGTATCTGCAAGAGGTGGTGGGCTATTCGGGCTGGCGTACCGCGGCGGTGTTCGCGCCCATGGCGATCGCCATCATCGTGGGATCGCTGTTCGCGGGTTTCTGGGTGGCGCTGCGTGGTTCGCGCACGCCCATGATCACCGGGTGCGTGCTCGGTGCGGGCGGGATCCTGCTGACGCGGGCAATGCTCGGTGTGTCACCGGATTTCGGCCCGCTGTCGCTATCGCTCATGCTGGCCGGACTGGGTTTCGGTATCGCGGTGGTGCCGTTGACGTCCGCGGTGCTGTCGGGTGTCCCGCCCGAGCATTCGGGTATGGCCGCGGCAGCGACGAATACGATGCGCCAGGTCGGCGCGGTGGTGGGCGTCGCGGCGCTGGGTTCGCTGGTGAATTCCTTCCTGAATGCCGATCTGGGCACCAGGTTGAATCAGCTCGGCGTGCCGTCGAGTTTCCAGGCGCTGGTCATCAATGCCATCGAGACGGGTCAGGTGCCCAATGGCGGTGATGCCGCCGCGTCGGCGACGTTCGGCCCGATCGTCAACAAGGTCATCAATGCCACCTATGCCGCGTTCCATCGGGGTCTCGATGTGGCGCTGCTGGTTTCGGCGATCATGATGCTGGCCGCGGCCGTCATCACCGTGGTCTCGTCCCGCGGCGACCGTTCGGGCTACGAGTTCGAGGCCCGCGCCTCAGGGCCGGAGCAGAGCGGTCGCGAGGTCGGCGTTGAGAGCCAGGGCCGGGAGTGAGTCGACGAGCATGTCGACGAGTTGTTCACGGCTGACGGGTTCTTCGCGCAGCCAGGTGAGTACGACCTCCTCGACGAAGGCGATCCATCCGCGCACGGCGAGCGCCAGCCGGGGCCGGTCCGGGTCGTCCGCGGGGATGGGGGCTTCGGCGAGGATGCGGTCGGCGGTCGCGCTGCGCGCATCGGCGACGAGTTCGGCCATCTCGGGCCGTGCGCTCACGGGCCCGCGCAGCAGCGCGTAGTACCCGAAGCTGTTCTGGCTCACATAGTCGATGTACCGCTCGACGGAGTCGCGCAGCATGGCGTACAGGTCGAGCCCGCGGTCGGGTGCGGTGCGTTCCAGGAAGTCGGCATTGGCCTGCCGCACGATGGCCAGCTGGAAGTCCTGTTTGGTGGGGAAGTAGTGGAAGAGCAGTCCGCGGGAGATGCCGGCGCGGTCGGCGATCTCGGTGATGGAGATGTCGTCGAGTTCGCGTTCGCGCAGCATGTCGACGCCGAGTGTGATCAACTGCTCGCGGCGCTGTTCGGGGGTGAGGCGAACGCGCTTGCCCCCGGCATCCGGTCTGCTGCTCACGCTGCGCTCCTTGGTCATCTGCCCAATCTTACTGAACGCGAGTCAATACTGTTGACTCCTGCTCAATAAGACCCTAGGCTCGATTGTATGAGTCGCAAGGTTACAGACAAAGCTGTCGGCAACCAGCCTGCCCGGCACTCCCACATCGTGATCGTCGGCAGCGGGTTCTCGGGGCTGGGTCTGGCCATCCGCCTGAGCAAACAGGGCCGCAACGACTACCTCGTGCTGGAGCGCGGGAAGGATGTCGGCGGCACCTGGCGCGACAACACCTATCCCGGCGCGGCCTGCGACGTGCCCTCACAGCTGTACTCGTACTCGTTCGCCCTGAACCCGGACTGGTCGCGCTCGTTCTCCAAGCAGCCGGAGATCCAGCGCTACATCCAGGGCGTCGCCGACAAGTACGGCGTCCGCGACAAGCACATCTTCGACTGCGATATGACCGGCGCGACCTGGAACGCCGAGACCTCGCAGTGGGAGATCCGGACCAGCCAGGGCCCGTTCACCGCGGACATCCTGGTCTCCGCCGTCGGCGCCCTCTGCGAGCCGAACCTGCCGGATATCAAGGGCATCAACGACTTCCAGGGCGAGATCTTCCACTCCGCCCGCTGGAACCACGACTCCGACCTCACCGGCAAGCGCGTCGCCGTCATCGGCACCGGCGCCTCCGCCATCCAGATCGTCCCGAACATCGCCGCCCAGGTCGCGCACCTGGACGTCTACCAGCGCACCGCGCCCTGGCTGCTGCCGCGCATGGACCGCCCCTACCTCGCCCCGGAAAAGCTGGCGTTCAAATACATTCCGGGCGTGCAGGCCCTCTCCCGCGCCGCCATCTACGCGGCCCGCGAGACCCAGGTGGTGGGCCTGGCCAAATTCCCGCCCGCCATGCGCATCCTCGAAACCATCGCGCGCGCCAAACTGTTCGCCGAGGTGCGGGATCCGGAACTGCGCCGCAAGGTCACCCCGAACTTCCGCATCGGCTGCAAGCGCATGCTCATCTCCAACGACTACTACCCGGCCCTGAGCCGCGACAATGTCGATGTCGTCACCGACGGCATCCAGGAGATCACGCCCGGCTCGATCGTCACCAAGGACGGCACCGAGCGCGAGATCGACGCCATCATCGTGGCCACCGGCTTCCACGTCACCGATTCCCCGGTGTACGACACCGTTTCCGGCCGCGACGGCCGCACCCTCGCCGAGGTCTTCGACGCGGTCGGCCAGCAGGGTTACAAGGGCGCGGCCATCCGCAACTACCCGAACATGTTCTTCATGCTGGGCCCGAACGTGGGCCTGGGCCACACCTCGATGGTGTACATGATCGAATCGCAGATCAACTACATCGCCGACGCCATCGACCAGTTCGACAAGCTGAACCTGCGCACCGTCGAGGTCCGCCAGGACGCGCAGGACGCCTTCAATGCCGAACTGCAGCGCAAGCTTCAGGGCGCGGTATGGTCCACCGGCGGCTGCGCCTCCTGGTACCTCGACAAGCACGGCAACAACACCACACTGTGGCCGGATTTCACCTTCCGATTCCGGAGCCTGCTCGAGAAATTCGATGTATCGGCCTATCAAACCGTTTCGGCCTGACCCGACCAATCAGAAAGTGGTAACCGTGAGCAACGATGCTTACTTCAAGGACAAGGTCTGCGTGATCACCGGCGCCGGCTCCGGCATCGGGCGCGCCCTGGCGGAGAACCTGGCCCGCCGCGGCGCCAAGCTCGCGCTCTCCGACATCGACACCGAGGGCCTCGCGGAAACCGTGCGGCGCTGCGAAAAGTACGGCGTCGAGATCAAATCCGATCGCCTGAACGTCGCCGAACGGGAATCCGTGCTGCTCTACGCCGACGAGGTGAAGAAGCATTTCGGCAAGGTCAACCAGATCTACAACAATGCCGGCATCGCCCACCACGGCACCGTGCTCGATACCCAGTTCAAGGACATCGAGCGCATCATGGACGTCGACTTCTGGGGAGTCGTCAACGGCACCAAGGCCTTCCTGCCGTACCTGATCGAATCCGGTTCGGGGCATGTCGTGAACATCTCCAGCCTCTTCGGCCTGATCGCCGTTCCGAGCCAGAGCGCCTACAACGCGGCGAAATTCGCGGTGCGCGGGTTCACCGAGGCGCTGCGCCAGGAAATGATCATGAGCGGCAAGCCGGTCCAGGTCACCTGCGTGCACCCCGGCGGCATCAAGACGGCCGTCGCCCGCAATGCCACCGTCACCGACGGCCTGGATCAGAAGAACCTGGCCGCGCTCTTCGACAGCAAGCTGGCCATGCACACCCCGGAGATGGCCGCGCAGACCATCACCGAGGGCGTCCGCAAGGGTCACGGCCGCGTGCTGATCGGCTGGGAGGCAAAGGCTCTCGACCTGTTCGTGCGCACCACCGCCTCCTACTATCAGCGCATCGCCGCCGTGGTGCAGCAGCGCATCCTGCCGTAAGGACCGGTCATGGTACAGCTGACACTGCCCCTGCCGCTCGCGCGCACCGTACTGGGGCCGGTGTTCCGGGTAATGCTCAACAGCCGGTTGCCGTTCCCGGTGCAGCGGGCCCTGATGAACGCGGGCGCGGTCGCGCAGGGCGGCCCGCGCGGCCTGCACCTGCAGCGTGTCCGGCTGGGCGGTCGCCCGGCGGAACGCGTCACGGTCGGCCCGGTTTCCGATTCCGCCACCGTGCTGTACCTGCACGGTGGCGGCTACACGGTCGGCTCGCCGGCCACGCATCGCGGGCTTGCGGGTTATCTGTCCCGCGAAACCGGTTGTCCCGTACAGGTTCTGGACTATCGGCTGGCGCCCGAACATCCGTTCCCGGCGGCCCTCGAGGACGCCGAGGCCGCCTTCCTGGAGCTGGTGGCCTTCGGCTACCGGCCGGAACGCATTGCGGTGGCCGGTGATTCGGCGGGCGGCGGACTCTCCGTCGCGCTCGCCGAAAAGCTCAGGGACGTCCACGGTTTCGTGCCCGCGGCGCTCGGCCTGATCGCGCCGTGGACCGATCCCAACGAAATCCCGGAGCGGGACAGCGATCTCGTCCTCACCAGGCCCTGGTCGCGGGCCTGCGCCGCCGCCTACCTGGGTGACGGCGACTCCTACGACACCGGGTACGCGCCCGGACTCGCGGATCTGCGCGGGCTGCCGCCCACATATGTGCAGGCCGATGTGGACGAACTGCTGCACGGCCAGTGCACCCGGTTCGTCGCGAAACTGCGTGCGGCCGGGGTGCCGGTGCAGTTCAGTGAGACCGAGGGCCTCTGGCATGTCGCCCAATTGCAGGCTGCCCTCATCGGCCCTGCCGCCGAGGTGACGAAGGAACTGGGAGGTTTCCTTCGACAGGCTCTTCGACCTGCGCAAACTCGGTCAATAGGATAGAGGGGGAAACTATCGCCGGGCCGCCCGCGCACCTGTTCGGGCGGTCCGCCGGGAGTTGGCTGTGAGCGTGGCGTAAATTACCCGCCAGTAAACCCACTGTGGAAGGGCAGCGATGCGAGAGTTCGAAGTCCCGGCTACCTACACCATCCCGGAGAACGCCAATATGTCGGACGGCGCGTTCCGGCATGCGGAGAAGACTCCCGACCTGGTGGTCTTCAATACCCCGGACGGTAAGGGCGGCTGGAACGATGTCACGGCGGCGGAATTCGCCGCGACAGTGACCGACGTGGCCAAGGGCCTGGTGGCCGCCGGCATCGAGCTCGGTGATCGCGTGGGCATCATGGCCGCCACCAGCTACGAGTGGGTCGTGCTGGACTTCGCCATCTGGGCCGCGGGCGGCTGCACCGTCGCCATCTTCGACAGCTCCTCGGCCGAGCAGGTGCGCTGGATCCTCTCCGACTCCGCCACCAAGCTCATCGTCGTCCAGAACGACAAGCACCGCGCCACCATCGCCGAAATCGAAGGCGGACTGGGTGCGCTGAACGAGGTGCTGCAGATCGACAAGGACGCCGTCGCCGCGCTCATCGCGCGCGGTAAGGACATCGACGAGAGCGTCATCCACGAGCGTCGCGCCCAGGTGAAGGCCGCGTCCCCGGCCACCCTCATCTACACCTCCGGCACCACCGGACGGCCCAAGGGCGTCATGCTCTCGCATGCCAACCTGTACGCGGAGTCGGCCGCCGACCGTTCGGCCATGCCCGAATTCCTGCAGCCCGGCCGCAAGACCCTGCTGTTCCTGCCGCTGGCCCACGTCTTCGCCCGCGCGGTCGCGCTGGCCGCCTTCGACGCCGGCGTCACCACCGCGCACTCCGCCGACTGGTCCACCCTGGTCGAGCAGTTCGGCGCCTACAAGCCCGATTTCATCCTCTCGGTGCCGCGCGTGTTCGAGAAGGTGTTCAACGGCGCCAAGCAGAAGGCGCACGACGACGGCAAGGGCAAGATCTTCGACTACGCCTCCGACATTGCCGTCCAGTACAGCGAATCGCTGCAGAACGGCGGGCCGAACATCCTGCTCAAGCTGCAGCACCTGGTCTTCGACAAGCTGGTCTACTCGAAGCTGCGCGAGGCCATGGGCGGCCGGTGCGCCTCCGCGGTCTCCGGCGGCGGCCCGCTGGGATCCCGCCTGGGCCACTACTTCCGCGGCGCCGGCGTCACCATCTACGAGGGCTACGGCCTCACCGAATCCACCGCCGCCGTCAGCGTGAACACCCCCAAGTTCATCAAGGTCGGCTCGGTCGGCCGCCCGCTGCCCGGCCACGGCGCCAAGGTCGCCGACGACGGCGAACTGCTCATCAAGGGCCCGGTCGTCTTCGCCGGCTACTGGAACAACCCGGAAGCCTCCGCCGACGCCTTCACCGAGGACGGCTGGTTCAAGACCGGCGACCTCGGCGCCCTCGACGACCAGGGCTTCATCTCCATCGTCGG
Organism: Nocardia sp. NPDC088792; assembly: GCF_044750615.1. Lineage (NCBI taxonomy): Bacteria > Bacillati > Actinomycetota > Actinomycetes > Mycobacteriales > Nocardiaceae > Nocardia > Nocardia sp. NPDC088792. Next base: position 984,923 of record NZ_JBIVKC010000002.1, on the reverse strand, counting down.
CCGCAAGAAGGAAATCATCGTCACCGCCGGCGGCAAGAACGTCTCCCCGGCCATGCTCGAGGACTCGCTGCGCCAGAACCCGCTCATCAGCCAGGTCATGGTGGTCGGTGACGGACAGCCGTTCGTCGGCGCGCTCATCACCCTCGACCAAGAAGTGCTGCCGAAGTGGAAGGAACGCAACGGCATTCCGGCCGACACCCCGATCGAGCACCTCATCGAGAACCCGGCTCTGGTCGCGGAGATCAATGACGCCGTCGCCGGCACCAACAAGCTGGTGTCGCACGCCGAGGCGATCAAGAAGATCCGGATCCTGCCGGTCGACTGGACGCAGGAGGGCGGCGAGCTCACCCCGAAGCTGTCGCTCAAGCGCAATGTGGTGATGAAGGAATACGCGGCCGACGTGGACGCGATCTACTCCTGAGCCGAGTTCTGAAGGGCGTCAGTGCTTTCGGCACCGGCGCCCTTTTCCGTGCTCGCCCGGCGCGCGAAATGGTCGATGGCCATTTCCCGGAAACGCTGGGCGGCGATGGACAGGTAGGCGTCTTCCCTCCAGGCGATCCGGAGCAGACGCCGGGCATCCGGATCGTCGATGGGGACTCCGGTGATCTCCGGTCCCGCGATCGATCTGGCCATGGTGGGAAGCAGGACCACGCCGAGGCCGGTGGCCACCAGGGCGCGCAGTGAGGTCGGGTCGTCACCCTCGCAGGCGATGATGGGCCGGCGGCATACCTTGGCGCACAAGCGCTCCAGCAGGATGCGCTGCCAGTACTCCGGACCGGTCGTGAGGAATGGCTGTGCGGCCATTTCCGCGAGCGTCACGGACTGCCTCGAGGCCAGCGGGTGATCCAGTGAAACGCCAAGCAGTACTTGGTCGTTCATCAGTTCGAGTACCGAGAGCCCGGGTGCGGGCTGCTGCGAGAGCACACCGAAATCGATCTCTCCGGCGGCCAGCCGCTCCGCCATGACCGTAGCGGTGGACTGGAACAGCCGCACTCGGACACCGGGGTGAGCATGCAGGAATTCGGCGACCACGTCGCGGATGGACGTGACGTTTTCGGCGGCGATGGCGACCGATCCCTTGTCGAGTCCGGCCAGATCGGTCAGCTCCTGGCGCGCATCGTCGAGTTCGCCGAGTGCCCGTTCCACGCGGGCCAGGAAGGACGCGCCGAACCGGTTCAGCCGGATGCGTCGGCCTTGCCGGTCGAAAAGTGGTACGCCGAGCTCGTTTTCCAGCCGGGCGATGGTGCGGCTCAGCGAGGGTTGTGCCACCCGAAGCTGCTCGGCGACGCGGCTGATGCTCTCTTCACGCGCGACCATCCGGAAGTAGCGCAGCTGTAGCAAGTCCATGCTCATAACTCCAGAGGCATAGGAAGATAACTATTTTGGTCATGGAGTGCATGAGTTCGCAAGCCTAACGTCCAATGCATGACCACTCTCGCAACGCGGGTCCGGACCGAGACGGCGACAGTCGGCAATCCGTGGATCACGTTGGCCGCCATTGCCGGAGGCCAGTTCCTGGCTGTCCTGTCCACCACCGTCATCAGCGTCGCTCTCCCGACCATGACACGGGACCTGCACGCCGGCGCCACCGCCGCCGAATGGATCGTCAACGCCTATGTGCTGGTCTTCGCGAGTCTGCTCATGCTCGGCGGCGGGCTCGGCGACCGATATGGACGCAAGGGCATGTTCCTTTCCGGCTTGGTCATCTTCGCGGTCGGCGCACTCATCGCGGGGATCGCGCCGAGCATTCCGATACTGCTGGCGGGCAGGGTGATTCAGGGCATCGGCCCCGCCCTGCTGGTGCCGAGCAGCCTCGCCATCATCCGCAACACCTTTGCCGACGAGAAGCAACGCGCGACGGCGATCGGATTGTGGTCGACCAGTTCGGGGCTGGCCCTCGCGATCGGACCGGTAGTGGGCGGCGTCATCGTGAACGGCCCGGGCTGGCGCTGGGTGCTGCTCATCAATGTGCCGCTGGCGGCGCTGTTCTGCGTGGTCGCCACCATCGCGGTGCCCAGAGTGCCGCGCACCCCGGCGCGTGACCGATTCGACTGGCAGGGAGCGGCATTGACGATCACCGCGGTCGCGTCGCTGGCGTTCGGGCTGATCGAAGCACAGCACTACGGCTGGACATCGGGCTGGATTCTGGGTGCATTCGCCCTGGCGGCCGCCGCGCTGGCCGGGTTCGCGGGATGGGAACGGCGGCATGGCGATCCGCTGGTGGATATCACCCTGTTCCGGCATCCGAGCTTCGTGGTCGCCAATGTCGCCGGGATGGTGGCCTTCTTCTCGTTCGTCGGCCTGGTCGTGTACCTCAGTGCGTATTTCCAGCAGCTACAGGGACATTCGCCCATCCGCGCGGGCTTCGACGTATGCGCCATCGGCATCGCCTTCGCCTGTGCCGCACCCATCTCCGGCCGGTTGGTCGGCCGCTTCGGCGCGCGGCCGCCGATGGTCGCCGGATTGACGCTCGGCGGCCTCGCGGTGCTGGGACTGCTGACCCTGCAACGGGACACCGGCCTCGGCTCGATCTGGTGGCTGCTGGCCCTCGGCGGCTTCGGCATCGGACTCTGCCTGACCCCGATGACCGCCACCGCCGTGGCGGCGGTGGAACATCACTACGCCGGCATGGCCTCGTCGGTCCACAATGCGATGCGGCAGCTCGGCCAGGTGCTCGGCGTGGCGGTGCTGGGCGCGCTCGCCTATTCCGGTCCGGCCTTGGGCATCAGCGGCCTGCACCACGCCTTCCTGGTGGCCGGGTGCAGCCTGTTGGTGATGGCGGTCGTCGCGCTGGTCGCCCTGCGCGGCGATGATTCCCCGGCCCGGACCCCGTCCTAGCACTGGATGATCGACTCGACCGGTCGCGCGGAGCTGTGAACACCCTGCTCTGGTCCTGTGACCGGGAGTTTTGTGCCGTCACAGATCTGTCACTCTTCGATCCGGTCCACGGGACGATTCCGGCAGTAGGGTCGGTTCGTGGCCGATCGTGGAGTGCGGGTTGCGAGTGGCATCGCCGTGGGTGTCGTCGTCATCGGCGTCGCCGAGATAGTGTCCGTGCTGATCAGCCCGGACAGCACTCCGTTGCAGGCGGTCGGCGGGTGGATCATCGATCACACGCCCACCGGGTTCCGGGAATGGATCATCGGCCTCGTCGGCACCGACGACAAGTTGCTGTTGTTCATCTGCATGGGTGTGGTCGCGTTCCTGCTGTCCGCTCTCGCGGGTGCGGTGGAGCGGGCGCGCAGGCCCATCGGGTCGGCGTTGTTCGCGGTGTTCGGCGTGCTGTCGACGATCGCCGCCCTGACCCGGCCGGAATCCACCTGGACGTGGGCTTTCCCTTCGATACTGGGTGTGATCGCGGGAATTCTCCTGCTGCGCAGCCTGATCGAGCGGGCCGATCGCAGTTCGGACGTCACCGAATTCGCGGTCGAACGCCGGCAACTGCTGCGCGGCATAGCCATTGCGATCGTCGTCGGCGGTGGTGTGGGCCTGGTCGGCCGGGTGATCGGCCTGCGCTCCCGGTCGGTGGCCAATGAGCGCGCCGAGGTCACGCTGCCGCCGCCGGCCACTCCGGCCACGCCGGTGCCCGCGGGCGCCGATCTGCGGATTCCGGGTCTCTCTTCGTATCTCACGCCCAACTCCGATTTCTACCGGATCGATACCGAGCTGACCGTCCCGCAGGTCAGCAAGGACGACTGGTCGCTGCGCATCCACGGCATGGTGGATCGCGAAATCCATTTGAAGTACGGCGATCTCGCCGCCCGTCCCGCCCTCGAACGGCTGGTGACATTGACCTGCGTGTCGAATCCGGTCGGCGGTGATCTGGTCGGCAATGCCAGCTGGCTGGGTTATCGGCTGGACGATCTGCTGAAAGAGGCGGGCCCGCACCCGGATGCGGACATGGTGCTGTCGCGCAGTGTGGACGGTTTCACCGCGGGCAGCCCGCTGGCGGTGCTGCTCGACGGTCGCGACGCCATGCTGGCGGTCGGCATGAACGGTCAGCCGCTGCCCACCGAACACGGCTACCCCGCCCGCCTGGTGGTGCCCGGCCTCTACGGCTATGTGTCCGCCACCAAGTGGGTGACCGAGCTGGAGGTCACCAGATTCGATCGCGCACAGTCGTATTGGACCGAGCGCGGCTGGTCGCCGCAGGGCCCGATCAAGACCGAATGCCGCATCGACACGCCTCGCGCGCACGGCACCTACCCGGCCGGCAGCAAGCTCACCATCGCCGGTGTGGCGTGGGCGCAGCATCGCGGCATCAACGCCGTCGAGGTGCGGATCGATCAGGGGGAGTGGCAGCCCGCGCGGCTGGCCGCGGAACCGTCGATCGACACCTGGCGGCAGTGGGCATTCGACTGGGAGGCCACCGGATCCGGCGTGCACACGGTCTGGGTGCGGGCCACCGACGGCGCCGGCGTGGTGCAGACGGCGGATGTCGCGGACGTGGTTCCGGATGGCGCGTCGGGTTATCCGTCACTGACCGTTCGTGTCAGTTGAGTCGGATCGGCTGACACGCCGGGCAGGCAGCGGTAGAAGCAGTAAAAGTGCCGAACGGCCGTTTTGCCGACGGTCCCGGTCTACTATCGGCGCGGCAGTCGCCCACTCAGAGGGAGCGCGCATGTCCGGAGTACTCGAATGGGCGCGGGCGGAAAACCTGCAGCCCGAACCGATCACGCTCGACGTCTGGAAGAAGCTGCCCCGCGACTTCTGCCGTCTCGTCGAGGTGGTGAACGGTGACGTGGTGCGCGCCGAAGCGCCCGCGCAGCAGCATCGCACCGCGGCACAACGCATTGCCTCCATGCTCGAGGCGGGCGCCGGGGCGCATATGGAGCGATACAACGACGGCTGGCTGTATGTCGGCCTGGATCAGGACATCCTGCTGTGGGACGGACCGCGCGTCACCGTGCGCCGCCCCGATATCGCGCTGTTCTCCTGCGCGCCCGCGGATGTCGGCCCCATCCCCGCCGCGCGGGTGAAGATCGCCATCGAAGTGGTGTCCCCGGTGACCGAACGCGTCGACACCACCGACAAACAGGCCGAATACGCGCTGGCCGGAATCCCTTGGTACTGGCTGATCTATCTCGATCGGGACCGCGTGAGCGCCATCCAGACCCACGTCCTGGTCCTCGACCGCTACCGCCCGCACCGCCGGCTCACCCCCGTCGGCGCGGAGACCGTCATGGACATGCCCATCGAGATCCGCATCGACTGGACCCGCCTCTGGGGACTCGGCGTCGCGCACTGACGAGAGACGTCCGCGCGGTCGCCCACCCGCACCGGCAAAACGCCCGCCCGGGTGCCGACCCGGGCGGGCGTCCGCTTTTCAGCGGGAGTGGTTGCCGCGCAACCGGACTCAGTGCAGTGCGTTGGCCTTGGCCGGCGCGGCGTCCTGCTTACCGGCCGACTTGGCGTGACCCACGAACATGGCCGAGGCCGCGACACCGATGATCAGGATCAGTGCGGGCAGGTACATGGACTGGCTCAGCGCGGTGCTGATCTTCTCCAGGATGCCTGCCTTGACCTCCGGTGGCAGATGACTCAGCCCACCGGAACCGGTGCCCTCACCGATCGGCCCGCTCGGCAGGCCTTGCGCCGCAATGCGAGACGACATCAGCGCGCTGATCGCCGCCGAACCCAGCACCGAACCCACCTGCCGCGTCGTGTTGTACACGCCCGCGCCCGCACCGGCCTGCTGCACCGGCAGATTGTGGGTGGCCGTGGTGGCCAGCGGCGCCCAGATGCACGCGTTCGCGATACCCGCGATGCCGCCGATGATCAGGAACAGCGCGATCGACCCGTCCGGCTTCATCAGCTGCGCGAAACCGAACAGCGTCGCCGAGAACACCGCGAAACCGATGGTCGGCAGCACCCGCGGGGGCATCCGATCCGAGATCTTGCCGATGAACGGCGCGAACACACCGGTCAGGATGGCCATCGGCGCGAACACCAGCGCCGATCGCGTCGGCGACATGTCCCGCACCTGCTGCAGGTAGAAGTAGGCGGGCACGAACACGCCGGTCACCGCCGCGCCCATGGCCGCGATGGCCAGGTTGGAGGCCGCGAAGTTGCGGTCCTTGAACAGGCTCAGCGGCACCAGCGGCTCACCCTTGTTGCGCGCCTGATTGACCACGAACAGACCCAGCACCACCACGCCGGCCGCGATCATGCCCCAGATCCAGGTATCCCAATGGTGGGTATTGCCCTCCTGGATGCCGAACACCAGCAGGAACATGCCGATACCGGACAGCGCCACACCCACGAAGTCGAACTTGTGCCGATGCGTCGGCAGGGCCGGAACCAGCCAGGCGGCCAGCCCGAACGCGATGATGCCGATCGGCACGTTCACGTAGAAGATCCACTGCCAGCCCTTCCAGTCCACCAGCACGCCGCCCAGGATCGGGCCGACGAGGGTGGCCAGGCCGGCCACGCCGCCCCACAGGCCCATGGCCGCGCCGCGCTTGTCCGGCGGGAAGGTGCGGGTGATGACGGCCATGGTCTGCGGCGTCATCAGCGCCGCGCCCAGGCCCTGCACGGCGCGGGCCGCGATCAGCATGTTGATGCTGGTCGATTCCGCACACCACAGCGAGGCCAGGGTGAAGACGATCAGGCCGCCCAGGTAGATGTTCTTGGGGCCGAAGCGGTCACCGAGCCGGCCGGTCACCAGCAGCGGGACCGCGTAGGCCAGCAGGTAGGCGGAGGTCACCCAGATGACCTGGGAGACGTCCGCGTGCAGATCCTTCATGATCGCCGGGTTGGCCACCGCGACGATGGTCATGTCCAGCAGGATCATGAAGAATCCGACGACCAGCGCGTACAGCGCCAGCCATGGATTGCGTTGTGTGGACATGGATTCGGTTTCCTATCTCGGGTGGTCGGTGCGGACCCGGGCGAGGTCCTCGTCGGTGAGCGCCGCGCCCCAGTCGTGGCCCATGCCTTCCTCGGGGCAGCGGATGCGGTCACCGGTGTGTGGATCGATGTCTTCCCACTCCAGCTCGCCGGAGCCCAGTTCGGCGATGAAGCCGCGCAGCCAGGCGACTTCGGCATCGGTGATGTGGCGGATGAAGTCGAGGTTCGTCCAGTACCTGCGTGGTACTTGTCGGTTCGCCGCCCACTCGTGCAATGCGGTGAGTTCGGTGAGCCGGCCCTCCAGCCAGGTGATGCGCTCGGTCAGCAGCGCGATCACTTCGTCTCTGGGCAGATTGTGCGCTTCGGCCAAGGCGACCGGGAAGATCGGGTACTCGTTCACCGGCTCTCGCAGGATTTCCGCCACCCTGCTGCGCAATGCCTGGCTACCAGCGGTTTCGATCCGGTATGTGGTGCGTTCCGGCCGGTTGCCGGCCCGATCGGTGCCCTCGGCCACGACCAGTTCCTGCTCTGCCAGCCGGGTCACGGTGTGGTAGAGCGAGCCGGGTCTGATCTTGATGATTTCGTCTTCGTGGCGGCTCGAGAGCAGTTGATACATCTCGTACGGATGCATGGGGCGTTCCTCCAGCAGAGCGAGTACCGCGATCGCCAGAGACGTCAACGCCGGTACCGCCTGCTTACGGGTCACTGTGAACCTCCATCATCCGCACCAAATATTCCACGTGGAATATACGACGCGGAAGTCTCGGCGGGCAAGTGTGTTTCTTCCTGCTCCGGGGCGATGGCCGTCACACCCATCGGCACCGCCTCCGCGGCCGTGAGGAGGGTGTGGCCGTCGTGCAATAGCTCCGCGTGCGCCGCCCAACGCGAGTGCATCCAGCGGGCATCGTCGTGGGCGCAATCGATGCCCGCGTTCTCGTAACCCTTCAGATCGAAACGCAGCTTGTCGCACAACAACCGGCCGCGCGCGTTCATCGGTTCGTGCAGGGCCGCCAGCAACTCCCGGGCGGTCGTTTGCATCCGCTGCTGCTCGGAATACAAGGTGCGCCGATGTGCGCGCGGCGCAACGACACTCAGCGCGATGACGGCGACGATCACACCGATCATGGTCTCCAGGAACCGATCCCGGATCATGGGCCCGGCGCCGCCCTTACCGGCGCCCGCCCCGCCCGCGAAAAGCGCTGTCGGCGTGATGAAGAAGACCGCGATCGCATAGTTCGACCCGACGAACAATTCGATCGCGAACATGAGCCCCGCTACCAGCGCCACCAGCCAGTAACCGGACGGCGACAACTGATACAGCCCCGCGAAGAACACCAGCCCGGCCACCGTGCCCGCGAACCGGTGAATCGCCCGCGCCCGCCCACCCGTCCGATGCGGGCCCTGCGCCAGCACCACCAGCGCGGTCAGCATCGCCCAATACGGATGCAGCCAATGCAGCGATACCGCGATGCCGCCCGCTATCGCACAGGCAATACCCACCCGCAGTGTGGTCGTCACCGCATGCGACCGCGCCGACCACGACCGCCGCAACCGCCGCCACACCGCGGGCACCCGCGGCCCCGTCATCCGATCACCCCGCGCGTAATCGATGCCCGCGCTGATCGACGTCACCACGACCGCCCCCGTCACACCGAGCGCCGCACACCCCACGATCGTCGCGGGCGCGACCCCGGCCTTCGCCGCGGCCATCCCGCCGCCGCAGGTCATCATGAAGAACAGCGCCCCCGGCGGCCCCGGCCGTGTCGCATTGATCCCGTACACCGCGGCCATCGCGACCACCGTCAGGACGACGACCGTGACCACCCCGTCCCCGGCCCGCCCGCCCATCACCTTCCCGAGCAACGCTCCCGTCCCGGTGCAGGCGAGCAACCCGATCCCCGCCGCCGCCACCGACCCCGTCCGGGTCCGCACCGGCCGCCCGTCCCCGTACATCACCGCGAACGCCCCGAACGCCGCGAACATCGCATACCGCGAATGCCCCGCCGCCACCAGCATTCCCGCCGGAATCGCGAACGCCGCCGCCGACCGCACCCCGGACCGCCACCGATGCCACACCGGCCCCAGCGTGAACAACAGCGAACGCAGACGAGTGGGCGGCGGAGCCTGGCGCGGCGCGAGCGGAACGGAAGTCATCCCACCATTCCAGCACTCACCCGGCAACCGGCCTGTGCGGGGGGATACGCGCCGCCCCGACCGCTCGGCCCGAAAGAATTCCGGAAACGGCGCGAGGCCGGAACTCGGTGAGAGTTCCGGCCTCGCGGCGGTTTCGGGGGAGACTACGCGGTGGGGGCGAAGGCTTCCTCGATGATCTCGGCCTGCTCGACGGCGTGCACCTTGGAGGAACCCGAGGACGGGGCCGACATGGCGCGACGCGAGATGCGGCGCAGCTTGCCGAACCGGGCCGGGAGGATCTCCGGGAGGTTCAGGCCGAAGAACGGCCACGCGCCCTGGTTGGCGGGCTCTTCCTGGACCCAGACGAGGTCGGTGGCGTTGGCGTAGCCCTCCAGCGCCTCGTTCAGGCGGAACTTCGGGATCGGGTACAGCTGCTCGACGCGCACGATGGCCACGTCGTCGCGGTTGTGCTTGTTCTTCTCGGCGACCAGCTCGTAGTAGATCTTGCCGGAAGTCAGCAGCACCCGCTTGACCTTGGAACGGTCACCGTTGCCCGACTCGTAGGTCGGCTCTTCCAGGACCGTACGGAACTTGTTGTCCGTGAAGTCCTCGACCTCCGACACCACGGCCTTGTTGCGCAGCATGGACTTCGGCGTGAAGACCACCAGCGGGCGGCGGATGCCGTCCAGCGCATGCCGGCGCAGCAGGTGGAAGTAGTTCGACGGGGTGGACGGAACCGCCACCGTCATCGAACCCTCGGCACACAGCTGCAGGAACCGCTCGATACGACCCGAAGTGTGGTCCGGGCCCTGCCCCTCGTGACCGTGCGGCAGCATCAGCACGACCTCGGAGAGCTGACCCCACTTGGCCTCACCCGAGGAGATGAACTCGTCGATGATGGACTGCGCGCCGTTGACGAAATCGCCGAACTGCGCCTCCCACAACACGAGTGCGTCCGGGTTGCCCAGCGAGTAGCCGTATTCGAAACCGACAGCGGCATATTCGGACAGCGCCGAATCGTGCACCGCGAACCAGCCCGGGCTCTTGGACCCGATGTTGTGCAGCGGCGTGTACTCGTCACCGGTCTTGCGGTCGATGATGACCGAATGCCGCTGCGAGAAGGTGCCGCGGCGCGAGTCCTGACCGGTCAGGCGCACCGCCTTGCCCTCGTCGATCAGCGTGCCGAAGGCCAGCAACTCGGCCATGGCCCAGTCGACCTTGCCCTCGTACGCCATCTCGCGGCGCCGCTCCATGACCGGCTTGACGCGCGGGTGCACGGTGAAGCCCTCGGGCACGTTCACGAACGAGTCGCCGATCCGCTGCAGCACCGTCTTGTCCACGGAGGTAACGAGATTCGCGGGCAGCTGCTGCTCGTCCTCGACCGACTCGGAGGGCTCCGGCGGGAACTTCTCCAGCTCGCGCACCTCGTTGAAGATCCGCTCCAGCTGACCCTGGTAGTCGCGCAGGGCGTCTTCGGCTTCCTTCAGCGAGATATCGCCACGGCCGATCAGGCTCTCGGTGTACGCCTTGCGGACCGAGCGCTTGGTATCGATGACGTCGTACATGTACGGCTGGGTCATCGACGGGTCGTCGCCCTCGTTGTGGCCGCGGCGGCGGTAGCAGATCATGTCGATCACCACGTCGCGGTGGAACCGCTGGCGGTAGTCGACGGCGATCTTCGCCACCCACACACAGGCTTCCGGGTCGTCGCCGTTCACGTGGAAGATCGGCGCGCCGATGAACTTCGCGATATCCGTGGAGTATTCGGTGGAACGCGAGTACTCCGGCGCGGTGGTGAAGCCGATCTGGTTGTTCACCACGATGTGCACGGTGCCGCCGGTGCGGTAGCCGCGCAGACCCGACAGGTTCAGCGTCTCCGCGACGACACCCTGACCGGCGAAGGCCGCGTCACCGTGCATCATGAGCGGCACGACCGAGAAGTTGCGCGCCTCTTCACCCTTGGTGACGATGTCTTCCTTGGTGAGCAGGTCCTGCTTGGCGCGAACCAGACCCTCCAGCACCGGGTCGACGGCCTCCAGGTGCGAGGGGTTGGCGGTCAGCGAGACCTCGATCTCGTTGTCGCCGAACATCTGCAGGTAGGTGCCGCGCGCGCCGAGGTGGTACTTCACGTCGCCGGAGCCGTGGGTGGCCGCCGGGTTCATGTTGCCCTCGAACTCGGTGAAGATCTTCGAGTACGGCTTGCCGACGATGTTCGCCAGCACGTTCAGGCGACCGCGGTGCGGCATGCCGATGACGACCTCGTCCAGCGCGTACTCGGCGCACTGGTCGATGACGCCGTCCATCATCGGGATGACGGCTTCCGCGCCCTCCAGCGAGAAGCGCTTCTGGCCGACGTACTTGGTGGCCAGGAAGGTCTCGAACGCCTCGGCCGCATTGAGCCGGGACATGATGTACTTCTGCTCGGCCACAGTGGGTTTCGCGTGCTTCTGCTCCACGCGATCCTGAATCCACTTGAGCTGCTCGGTATCCAGGATGTGGGTGTACTCGACACCCACGTGCCGGCAGTAGGCGTCGCGCAGCACGGACAGCACGTCGCGCAGCTTCATGCGCTCCTGGCCGTGGAAGCCCGCGACATTGAATTCGCGGTCCAGGTCCCACAGGGTCAGGCCGTGCTGGGTGACATCCAGGTCCGGGTGCGAGCGGAACTTGTCCTTCACCAGCCGCAGCGGGTCGGTGTCGGCCATCAGGTGACCGCGGTTGCGGTACGCCGCAATGAGTTCCTGGACGCGGACGCTCTTGTCGACGCCGCGCTCCTTGATGTCCTTGCGCCAGCGGACCGGCTCGTAGGGGACACCCATGCCGTGGAAGATCTCGTCGAAGAACTCGTCGGAGATCAGCAGGTTGTGGATGGTGCGCAGGAAGTCACCGGACTCCGCACCCTGAATGATGCGATGGTCGTAGGTGGAGGTGAGCGTCATCAGCTTGCCGATACCGATATTGGCCAGCTGCTCGTCGCTCATGCCCTGGAACTCGGCCGGGTACTCCATCGCGCCCGCGCCGATGATGGCGCCCTGCCCCTGCATGAGGCGCGGCACCGAATGGTTGGTGCCGATGGTGCCGGGGTTGGTCAGCGAGATGGTGACACCGGCGAAGTCGTCGGCGGTGAGCTTGCCGTCGCGGGCACGGCGCACGATGTCCTCGTACGCATTGTGGAACTGCGCGAAGGTCATGTCCTCGGTGTTCTTGATGGCCGCGACCACGAGCGAACGGTTGCCGTCCTTGCCCGGAAGATCGATGGCCAGACCGAGATTGGTGTGCGCCGGGGTCACCGAGTTCGGCTTGCCGTCGATCTCGGCGAAGTGCCGGTTCATGTTCGGGAACGGCTTGATCGCCTGCACGATGGCGTAGCCCAGCAGGTGGGTGAAGGAGATCTTGCCGCCGCGGGTACGGGCCAGGTGGTTGTTGATGACCAGCCGGTTGTCGATCATCAGCTTGGCCGGAATGGCGCGCACGGAGGTGGCGGTCGGGATGGCCAGCGACGCCGACATGTTCTTCACGACGGCGGCGGCGGGCCCGCGCAGCACCTTGGTCTCGTCGGTGGCGGCCGGCTTCGGGCCACCCGAGGTGGGGGCCGCGTTGGAGGCGGGGGCCGGGGTGGTCTGCGGGGCACGCACCTGCGCGGGGGCCGGAGCCGGTGCCGGGGCGGGCGCGGCGGCGACGGGGGCGGGTGCGGGCCGGACGACCGGAGCGGGGGTGGGGGCGGGGGCTTGGTTCGTTGCGGAGACAGAAGACCCGGCGGCAGCAGCGGGAGCAGCGGCGGACTGGCTGTTGTTGCCAGTCGCGTCGGAGTTCTCCGGCGTGTAGTCCGCGAGGAACTCGTGCCAGCTCTCATCGACGGACGAGGGGTCTTGCTTGTACTTCTGGTACATCTCGTCAACGAGCCACTGGTTCTGTCCGAACTGGGATGTTGAGCTGCTCACAGCAGGTGTTCGCCTCATTTCGTTCTTCGCGCTGCGACGTTTGTGACGTGCCCGGCACGGGTAATCGGCGGATGCGCGCCGATGCGCCCCCTCTGAGGATATGCCCACCCCTCTTCACCTATGGGCATGGCTACCACCGAGCGGACACATTCTCTCGTGACGACTCGTCCTCGGCCGAGAATATTCCTTCCGTTGCCCGCGCCGCAGCCCACAGCCGGTCATAGGCGCCGCGCGCCGATAGCAGTTCTTCATGAGTGCCGATTTCGGTGATCTCACCGTGTTCCACGACCGCGATCCGGTCGGCCTGCGCGGCCGTGGCCAGGCGGTGCGCGACGATTACCGAGGTCCGGCCGCGTGTCACGGATTCGCTCGCGACCAGCACCGATGCCTCGGCGGCCGGATCGAGCACGGCCGTGGCCTCGTCGAGCAGCAGCAGATCCGGGTGCACGAGTTCGGCGCGGGCCAGTGCAATGAGCTGCCGCTGCCCGGCGGACAGGCCGCGGCCGCGTTCACCCACGGGTTGCCGCATTCCCAGCGGTAGCGCCTGGATTGTCGGCAGCGCGCCGACCGCCGCGGCGGCCGCTTCGATCTCCGCCGGGGTGGCAAATGGTTTGCCGAATGCAATGTTGCTCGCGATGTCGCCGGTGAACAGGTGAGCTTCCTGAGGTACGACGCCCAGCCGGGAGCGGAACTCCGCGAGCCGGTAGTCGCGAATATCGACGCCGTCGACGGTGATCGTCCCGGTATATGCCTGGGTGTGGGCGGATTCATGTGATTCCGCTATTGGGAGCAGTTCGACATTGTCCGGTTTTTCGTGATTCCCCTCACGTGCAACAGGTTCCTGCCGCGGCATGTCGTACAGCCGGGCCAGCAGCTTCACGATGGTCGACTTGCCCGCACCGGTCGCACCGACCAGCGCCAGGCTGGAACCGGCCGGGATGCGCAGGCTCACTCCGTCGAGGGCGGGTTCGATCGCACCCTGATACCGGAAGCGCACGTTGTCGAAGACCACCTCGCCGCGCAGCCGGCCGTCGATGACCGCGGGCTGTTCCGGGTCCGGGGAGATGGACGACGGCGTGCGCAGCAGTTCCCCGATGCGCCGCAGGCCGACGCGCGCCTGCTGATATCCGTCGAACAACTGCGACAGCTGCTGGATGGGCCCGAACAGCAGCTGCAGGTACAGCACGAAGGCGACCAGGGTGCCCGGAGTGGTGCTGTGATGCGCGACCGCCCACGCCCCGACGAATACGACGGCGGCCAGCGACAGATCGGCCCAGACGCCCACCGAGGCGAAGAACAGGGCGATGGCGCGCTGCGCCCGCATGCGGCTGACCCGGTACCGGTCGGAGAACTCCGCGAACCGCCGGGCCGCGCGCTGCTCGTGCCGATTCGCCTGCACCACACGCAGTCCCGCGACATTCTCGGCGAAGTCGGCGTTCACCGTGGCCGCGCGCTCGCGCGCCTGGCTGTAGGCGGAATCCGACACCTTGCTGAACCACCAGGTGCCCACCGTGAGCAGCGGCAGCGAAACCAGCACCACCAGCGCCAGTTTGGCGTCGATCACCAGCAGGGCGACCGCGATGCCGGACACGGTGATGAGACTGACCAGGGCGTCGGGCACACCGGTCTGCAGGAAGGTGGACAGCGCGTCGATGTCCGTGGTCATCCGGGTCATGATCTTGCCGGACAGTTCGCGCTCGTAGAAGTCGAGTCCGAGCCGCTGCAGATGCGCGTAGCTGCGCACCCGCAGCCCGTACAGGATGCGTTCCCCGGCCCGGTTGCTCCACAGCACCGAGACCGCCGACACCAGCCAGCCCAGCACCACGACGACCGCGCCGATCACGGTCGCCCGGGTGAGCGCCCACCCGTCGTGCCGGGTCACCCCGGCATCGATGGCGTACCGCACGATGGACGGGAACACCACGCCCGCAACGGCACTCAGCGCCAGCAGCAGCATGGTCCCCGCCACCAGCCACTTCACCAACCCCAGTGCCCGCCGCAACCGGAACCCCGGATCCGGCTGCCGCAGTTCGGCATAGGCCAGCCCGGGCTGCTCCGCGGCCGGCGGCAGATCGCCGAGCACCCGCCGAACCTCCTCGGGCGTATCCCGATCCGGCTCGTCCAGCACATCCGTCATGGCCGCCGGCTGCGCATCTCGCGCTGCCGCCGGCTGCGCATGCGGCCCTGCTGCGGGCTGTCTTTCGCGTGTTGCCGCGGGCAGCCCGTCGCGCCCTGCTGCGAGCTGTGCGTCGCGGCCTGCGTCGCGCTCTGCCGCGGCGAGCCCCTCGGGTAGTGCCGCGGGCAGCTCCTCGCGCATGGCTGCGGGCAGCGATCGTGCCGCGTCCGCGGTGAGCGCGGCTTCTTCCGTCGCGAGTGCGCGGGCGTCCAGCGTGAGCACGCTCTCGCCGGGGCCGGAAGCCGGTGCGGGGAGCCGGATCACGCGATCGGCGTGCGCGAGGGTGGATTCGCGGTGCGCCAGGATGAGGGTGGTGCGGCCGGTGTCGGCGGGGAGGGCGCGGAAGATGGCGGCCTCGGTGACGGCGTCCACGGCGGAGGTGGCGTCGTCGAGGATGAGGATGCGGGGATCGGCCAGCAGCGCTCGCGCCAGGGCGATGCGCTGGCGCTGACCGCCCGAAAGGGTCAGTCCGCGTTCGCCGACCACGGTGTCGTAGCCGTCGGGCAGGGCCTTGATGAAATCGTCGGCCGCGGCCTGTTCGGCGGCGGCCCGGATCTCGGACTCGGTGGACTCCGGGCGCGCCAGCGCGATATTGGCGGAGATGGTGTCCGACAACAGGAACGCCTCGTCGAAGACCACGCTGATGGCCGCGCGCAGGTCCGCGGCGCGCAGATCGGCGATATCGGTGTGGGAACCGTTGCCGTACAGGGCGATCCGGCCCGCATCGGGGGCATAGAAGCGGGGCAGCAGCAACGACAGCGTCGACTTGCCGGACCCGGCGGGGCCGATGATCGCGACCGTCTCGCCCGGGGCGATGTTCAGGTCGAAGTCGTGCAGTACCGGGCGGCCGGGCTCGAATCCGAAGGTGAGCGAGTCGATATCGATGCCGAGCGGCCCGGTGGGCAGCGCGACCGGTTGCTCCGGATCGGTGCGTTCGGGCGCGCTGTCGATGACCTGATGCACGCGTTCGGCGGCGGCGCGGGTCAGCTGCGCCATGACCACCACGTACGAGACGATGCGGGTGGAGTTGGTCATGGTGCTGACGTAGGCGGTGAAGGCCAGGAAGGTGCCCAGCCCGATGGCGCCGTGCAGGGCCAGCAGCCCGCCCGCCGCGATGACGGCGACCAGTCCGGCCTGCGGCACGGTGGCCAGGGTGGGGCTGAAGCGGGCGTCGATGCGGGCCGCGCGCATGCGCTCGGCGAAGAGCTTGCGGCCGTGCCGTTCCAGCACGTCGACCATGCGGGCCTCCTGCCCGAAGCCCTTCACCACGCGCACGCCGGTGACGGTCTCCTCGACGTGCTGGGCCAGATCGGCGGCGCTCTGCTGTGCCGACCAGGTGGCCGCGTACAGCCGCGGCCGCACCCGGTAGACGACGACGGCCAGCACCGGCACCACGAGCAGCGCGGCCAGCGCCAAAGGCGGTGAGAGCCACAGCATCACGCCGGCGGCCAGGACGAATTGCAGTGCGGCGACCAGGGACCAGGGACCCATGGACAGCAGTCCCTGCACGAGGGTCAGATCGCTGATGGATCGCGAGATCACCTGCCCGGTGCGCAGGGTGTCCTGGCCGGGTCCGTCGAGGCGTTGCAGGGCGCCCAGTAGATCGATGCGCAGTTCGTGCTGCACGTCCAGGGCGAGGCGCCCGGCGATCATGCGACGGGCGAAGGAGGCCAGGAAGCGGCCGGCGGCGAGCAGGATCAGCAGCACGGCCATGGCGGCGATGATGCCGGTGTCGCCGGCGGTCGCGCCGTCCAAGGCGCGCTTGGCCAGCAGCGGGCCGGTCACTTCGACGACCGCGCCCAGCACCACGGCGGCGGCGATGCCCGCCAGCATCCACGGGTGTTCCCTACAGCGCTCCCACAATCGGCGAAGCCAGCCGGACCCCTCTTTTTCCGGCACCCGGACCCTCATCTCCCCACCCACCTCAATCGACATCATCCAAGCTGGTTACAACCGTTCCGACCCCAGTTTGTTCCCTGGGTACGACAACCGGGAAGGCTCGCGGCCGGCGCCGCAAGCTTTCCGCGCGGCGTGAACACAACCCTTGCGGGCCGTCCGGGGGTGCGAAGTGTGCGCGCTGAGCGGGTGTCGCCTTGTGCCCCGGCCCGCTGCCGTGGTCCGCTGAAGTCGGATCACCACCGTCTGGAAGGGAGTCGCGCACATGCCGATTCAGCGCCTCAATCACGCCGTCCTGTTCGTTTCGGATGTGGAGCGCTCGGCCGCCTTCTACGGCGAGGTGCTCGGCTTCCGCCGCCTGCCGGGCGGCTTCCCCGGGGCGGTCTTCCTCCAGGCCGCGGGTTCGGCCAATGACCACGATCTGGGTTTGTTCAAGTCTCCCGATCCGTCGGCCGGGCATCGGACGGGCCGGATCGGCCTCTACCACCTGGCTTGGGAAGTGGACACGCTCGCCGAACTGCAGCGCATCCGGGAGGTATTGACCGCGGCCGGCGCGCTCACCGGCGCCTCCGATCACGGCTCCACGAAGGCGTTGTACGCGGCCGATCCGGACGGGATCGAGTTCGAGGTGTGCTGGCTGGTGCCCGATGACGCCGTCGAGGAAGAACTACGGAATCTCACCGCGCCTTCGCTGCCGCTGGACCTACCCGCGCTCATCGGCAAGTACGGCGCGGACACCCCGGGCGGCCCGCGTACCGATCACGAGGTGTGGCGGCGCCTGTTCGCCGGCCGCACCGAGTGATTCGCCGGGCGCACCGAGTGAGCTGAACGCGGAAAGTCCCGGTCAGTGATTGCGGTGGGGAAGATCCCGCGGTCAGATGTCCCGGCGGGTGAAATACCACCAGGCGCCGCCACCGGCCACCCCGGTCCACACCACCAGCAGCACCATGGCGGCCGGCGTCGGTGCGATGAACACGTTGCCGGCGAACTTGCCGCCACTGATGGCGCCGACCGTGGCCGACACCGGCAGGATGGTCGCGAAGCCGCCGAATCCGATGGCGCGGGCCGTGATCCACACCAGTGGTTCCACAATGGTCCAGCCGAGCACGGCGGCCACCGCGAGTATCGGCGAGCGCAACAGGAATCCGGCCGACGCGCCGATCACCGCCCAGCACAACACCGCCAGCGCCACCCCGAGCAGCACCAGGAAGAACCCGCCGTCCACGGGCTGCTTACTGCGCCCGGCCAGCAGCATGGCCGCCCCGCCGAACACTTCCATCACCACCACGGTGGCCAGTGAAATCCCGCCCGTGACAGCCAGTTTCGCGCCCAGCAGCAGATTCCGATCCGGCGTGAACAGCGAACTCAGCGCCAGCGACCCATCCCGATACTCCTGCCCCGAGGCGATGGCTCCGAAAACCCCGGCCCCCACCACGGCCAGCACGAGCACCGCCGACACCAGCCACGACGACCACCCGATCGCATGTGCGAACCCGGATTTCCCGCCGGGCTCATAAGCCAGCCCGAACGCCCCGAACACCACCACCGCGACCAGCACGGCCACCGGCGCTACCACCCGATTCACCCGCACCGAAGTAACCTTCCGCACTTCGGAATTCCCGGCCCGAGCCACCACCGGCGGCACCGTGACGATCATCGAGCATCCTTTCGTCGAACACCGAGTCCTGCCATCGCGGCGGCGGTCGAAAGCAGTTCAGCGGCTGTGGGTCCGGGGGTGGCCCTCAACGCGGCGCCCCGTAGATCGCGGGGGTGCGGACGGCGGAGCCGGCGGGGCGGGTGAGGGCGGCCAGGACCTGGTCGGGGTGGATGTGTTCGGAGGTGATCTCGGTGAGCTGGACGCGGACCGCGGCGGCGGCCGATTCCACTTGGGCGACGGAGGTTTCGGCGATGGCGAGGCGGCCGTCGGGGCGCATGACGGCGTCGGTGATGCCGCGGGCGGCGAGCATGGTGGCCAGGGCGATCGGGCTGGAGGCCTTGACCAGCAGACGGTCCGGGTGGCTGCGGCGCAGGCGGGCGGGGCTGCCCTGATAGACGATGCGGCCGGTGTCGAGGACGATGAGCTCGTCGGCGACGGGGATGACGCTGCTCAGGGTGCGGGAGGTGAGCAGGACCGTGCCGCCGCGGCGGGCGTGCGCGTTCAGATACTCGTAGAGCCAGGCGGTTTCGGCCGCGTCGAGGCCCACGGTGGGGTCGTCGAGGAGCAGCAGTTGCGGATCGCCGAGCAGGGCGATGGCCAGCGCCAGCCGGGTGCGCACGCCTTCTGTGACGCGGTCGATGCGCTGTTCCGCGACGTCGTCCAGCCGGGTTCGGGTGAGCAATTCGTCCACGCGGGCGTCGGAAACGCCTGCGGCAGCGGCATATACGCGCAACTGGTCACGTACCGTCCGGCGCGAATGCAGTCCGCGCGGGGTCAGCACGGCACCCACCGTGTCGGCACCGGGCATGCTACTCGAGCCGAGCCCGCCACCGTAGCTGTCGCCCGCCAGGGCAGCGCCACTGCTCGCAGCCGCAGCACCCGAGATACGTTCGGCTGCCGCGGTGCCCGAGGGCCGGCCCGCGCCTGCGGTGCCCGGGGTGCCGGCCGCCGCGCCGCTGTCCGCGATGCTGGAAGCATGGCCGGTCACTGCGGTGCCGGCGTCGCTGGTCGCGGGTGCGGTGTTGGTGAAGCGGGCAGCCGTCGCGGTGCCGGAGGTGGGTCGCAGTTGGCCGAGCAGTAGGCGCAGCACGGTGGTCTTGCCCGCGCCGGGCGGGCCGACCAGCGCGGCCACCGTCCGGGTGGGGACCACGAAGCTCACGTCGTCCACCGCGGTGCGGGTCTCGAAGGTCTTGCTCAGCCCGGTGGCGGCGAAGGCGAGCGGCCGGGGGCCCGTCACGGGCGGCTCGTCCGGGGCGCGGGTTCCACGGCGGGCAGCGGATCGGCGTCGATGATCAGTGGTCGTGGCCAGGACGGCGGCGGTGGGCCGAAGGCGCGGCGGGCATTGTCGACCACCTGGTGGCCCAGGGCGCGGTTGCCGAATCCGCCGATGGCCGCGCCGATTCCGGCCGGAATCACGCTGCCGATCATGACGGCGCTGCGTTTGGCGAGGAACTGCACCAGGAAGCGCTTGAGCAGGGTGTCGTTCATGCTGCTGATGCCGGGGATCTTGCTGCTGAGCAGGGTGCCCCAGTTCTTGGCGGAGTGGCCGACGCTCTTCTCCACGATGTCCATGCCGCTCTCGCCGAGCACCACGGCCAGCACGAGGGCGCGCCGGCGTTCCTTGTCCTCGGGGGTGACGCCGTGCACGGCCGCGACGGCGAGCGTGAACACGGCCGACGCCTCCAGCACGAACGCGGTTTCCGCGCTCATGGCGGCCAGCGAGGTGATGGTGCCGACGCCGGGTACGGCCGCGGTGGCGCCGACGGCGGTACCGCTGCCGGTGACTGCGTTGAGGTAGAGCTTCTCGATGCGCGTGAGGATCTGCGCGGGCGTCTCGTCCGGATGCGCGTCCCGCAGTTTGCCCACGTATCTGGTGACCGCAGGCCCTTGGACCTGGGCACCGTTGTCGAGCAGCGAGACGACCGTCTTCTCGAGCCCGGCCTTGAACATCGCGACACCCCTTACTCAGTGCGGTCCTCCGACCGAAACTCTATGGCACTCGGCCAACGATCCGCGACAGACAGCGGTTCCGGACCACCAGGTTCCCCTCGGATGCCCGATCGGCCTACGGTGAAACCCGTGGCAGGTGTGTCCGAGGGCGCGTCGGGTCTCCCGCATCCGCGCTTGCGGCCCTTCGTACAGGGGTACGAGGGCTATCGGCTGCACGGTTTCGAACCAGGCACGCATGTGGGCATGCCGGCGTCGACGCTGACCGTGATCGTCACCATCGACGAGCCGATCCACGTGCCGGTGTCCTCGCAGCCCGGTCAGCCCGGCGGGCATTGGGACATGCTGGCCAGCGGGCTGACCGTGCACCCCGCGACGGTCGCGCACAACGGTTTCCAGCACGGCATCCAGTTGAATCTGACGCCGGCGGGCTGCCGGGCCCTGTTCGGCGTGCCGTCCGCGGCGCTCGGTTCGTGGATCGTGGAGTTGCCGGAGGTGCTGGGGGCGCGGGCCCGCGAACTGCGGGAGCGTCTGTCGGTGACGCCGCAGTGGCGGCGCCGCTTCGGCATTCTCGACGAGATCCTGTTGCGTGAGCTGCATCCGGTGCCCTGGGACGATGAACTGACCCGGGCCTGGGAGCTGTTGTCGGGTCCGGATCCGGCGGTGCGGGTGGCCGCTGTCGCGGACGAGATCGGCTGGAGCCGAAGGCATCTCGGTAATCGTTTCGCCGCCGAGTTCGGTGTCACCCCCAAGGATGCGGCGCGCATCGCCCGTTTCGAGCGTTCGCATCGCATGCTGCGCACGCCGGTGCTGCCGCCGCTGTCCGAGATCGCGGTGCGGTCCGGCTATTACGACCAGGCGCATATGGCCCGCGAGTGGCGGGAGCTGGCCGGTATGCCGCCGTCGGTGTGGCGGGAGCGTGAGGAGTTCCCATTCGTCCAAGCCCTGGAGCCCGCCGAATAGCGAGGGTGGAGGCATGACCGAAACAACCTCAGTACAGACCGGCCCTTCGGGCCGTTTCACGCAGCAGGGCGCCGTGATCTGGCCGACTCTGGTCTATCGCGATGCGCGCGCCATCATCGCCTTCCTCGAGCAGGCGTTCGGTTTCACCACCGCCGCCCGCTACTCCGAGGGTGACACCGTGGTGCATGCCGAACTGTCCTGGCCGGGCGGTGGCGGCGTCATGCTCGGCGAATACCGGGAGGATATGGCCCTGTCGTGTCAGCCGCCCGGCGCCGGTTCCATCTATATCGTCGTCGCCGATCCGGATGCGGCGTATGCCCGCGCAAAGGCCGCGGGCGCGAACATCACCAGGGAACTGCGTGATGAAACCGATTACGAGTCGAGGGGTTTCGTCTGCCGCGACCCCGAAGGCGTCTATTGGAGCTTCGGCACCTACGGGGGCGCGCAGGCGGAGTGACCTCAGTCGGCGTGCTCGGGTGCGCTCAGCGCCGAGTGCGAGGCGGGGACGATCTCGGCGGGCGCCGGCGGCGGGGGCGGGGTCCCGTCGCCGAAGGGCCTGCCGCCCAACGCTTCCCGGCCGTGCGGCGTGAGCCAGTTCGACAGTTCGGGCCCCTTGGGCACGATCCGCGTCGGGTTTATATCGGTGTGCACGATGTAGTAGTGCTGTTTGATCTGGGTGAAGTCGATGGTGTCGCCGAAGCCCGGGGTCTGGTAGAGATCGCGGGCGTAGGCCCACAGCGCCGGGAACTCGATGAGCTTCTGCCGGTTGCACTTGAAGTGCCCGTGGTAGACGGGATCGAAGCGGGCCAGGGTGGTGAACAGCCGGACGTCGGCCTCGGTGAGGGTGTCGCCGACCAGGTAGCGCTGGGTGCGGAGCCGTTCCTCCAGCCAGTCCAGGGCGGTGAAGAGCCGGTCGTAGGCGGCGTCGTAGGCCTGCTGGTCGCCGGCGAAGCCGCAGCGGTAGACGCCGTTGTTGACCTCGGTGTAGACGCGGCGGTTCACCGAATCGATCTCGGGCCGAAGGTCTTCCGGGTAGAGCTCGGGTGCGCCGGGCCGGTGGTACTCCACCCATTCGGTGGAGAAGTCGAGGGTCATCCGGGCGTAGTCATTGGTGACGACCTGACCGGTCGGCACGTCCACGATGGCGGGCACCGTGATGCCGCGCGGATAGTCCGGGTACCGCTTGAAGTAGGCGTCCTGCAGGAAGTGGATGCCCAGTACCGGATCCACCTCGCCCGGATCCAGATCGAAGGTCCAGCTGCGCTTGTCGTGCGTGGGCCCGCACAGTCCGAGCGACAGCGCGGCTTCCAGCCCGAGCAGCCGTCGCACGATGAGCGTCCGATTCGCCCAGGGGCAGGCCCGCGCCGCGACCAGCCGATATCGCCCGGCCTCGACGGGATACCCGTCGTGCCCGTCCGCGGTGATCCGCGTGGTGATGTAGTTCGTGTCCCGCTTGAATTCCCCCGGCTCCACGTAGCTGCCAGGTTGCGATTGCGCAGTGGTCACCCGCCCAGTCTGTCAGATCTGGCAAGGTTCGCGGCCGTCTCGGTCTGGACTGAGTGGAGCGGGGGAGCGAAGCGGAGGAGCGGAGGGAGGGAAGACCGAGACTTCGGGGCCGCGAACGCCCCGGAGCGAAGCGGAGGGCAAAAATACAGCCTAGATTCGGGGCTTATGACTGACTCGAAGCCCACGCGGCTGGAACGCGCCGTCACCGCTGGTGGCGCGGATACGGCGATCCTCACCATCGCGCATCCGCCCTTGAATCTCTTCGACAAGGCCCTGCTGGAGGCGCTCGCGGTAGATATCGAGGAGCTGTCGGCGCGGCCGCCGCGCGCGCTGCTGATCCGCGCGGACGGCAAGGTGGTGTCGGGCGGCGTCGACGTGCACGTGTTCGACGGGTTGTCCATCGACGAGGGCGCCGAGCTGTGGCGGACCCTGTTCGCGCGCATCATCCATCCGCTGGAGGCGCTGCCCTGCCCGGTGATCTTCGCGGCGCACGGCCTGACCCTGACCGCGGCCTTCGAGATCTCCCTGGCCTGCGACATCATCCTGGCGGCGCCCAGGGCCAAGTTCGGTCTGGTGGAGACGGTGGTCGGCCTGACTCCGTCCATGGGCGGCCCGCAGCGGCTGGCCGAGCGCGCCGGGTCCGGTCGCGCCCGCGAATTCGTCATGACCGGCGACCTGTACGACGCCGCCACCCTGGCCGGCTGGGGTGTGGTGAACGCCGTGCACGAGGAGGTCGAGACCGCCGCCCGGGACCTGCTGGCGCGGCTGGCCGATGGCCCGACGCGGGCGCACGCCGCCACCAAGCAGATCATCGGCGCGTGGCGTTCGGGCGGTGTGGCGCATGCGGATTCGGTGACTCCGGAGGTCTCCGGACAACTCTTCGCTACCGAAGATCTGAAAGGCGCGGTGCGCAGTTTCCTGGAAGTGGGCCCCGGAAAAGCCACTTACACGGGAAAGTAAGCGGCAATGTAACTGTGACGTTCGAGGCGTACTAATTCCGCTGTGGCACCGCAATTCTGCTCTTATTGCCGCAGGGGAATTGGTGCGCCGACGTGTTTTCGGGAGTGTCGGGCTTCGTGTCGGCTAACGCGTTATCGACCCCCTACGGCGTGTCGCGCATAGGGGCGGGGGTTAGGGGAGAGAAGCGACGGTGAACCACTTCTACGTGCGGCTTTACCGGAATTCGGTCCGACGGTAGGGGTGTGCACCGGGCCGTGTTGTGTTTCGAAGGGGTGAACCCGGGCATCGGTTTGCCGACAATCCGCCCATGGCTGTGATCTGCATCATATAGTCACTGTGCCTGGAGGCAGCGAGGCACTCGGAGGGACGAATGTCGCAGTTACTGGTGGAGTATCCGCACTCGCGAAATGCCTGGTGCGGCAACCCGCTTGCGCGCGGTGCCGACGGCATCCTGCGCTATGGCAACCTGACGCCCGCGCTGACCGAGCTATTGGACATTCAGGTGCACACCTTCGCCGGCCGGGAGGCCGTGGTCGAGATCGGCGGCCCGCGGCTGACCTACCGCGAACTCTGGTATTCCGCTTCCCGCATCGCCGGCGGCCTGCAGGAGCACGGCATCGGCTACGGCGACCGGGTGGCGGTCCGCATGCCGGTGGGTGCGCGCTGGGTGCAGGCCTTCCTGGGCGCCCTGCTGTCCGGCGCGGTGCCGGTGCTGGTGCACGACGGGCTGCCGGATGCGCTGGCGGCACAGGTGATTCGCGATGCCTGCGCCGACTACGTGCTGGACGGCGGCGGGAGCGCGGCCGGCTACCGCGAGGCGATGCCGGATGCCGCGGCCTTCATCGACGACGGCGCTTCGCTGGGCGAGCTGGCGCTGCTCTGCTACACGAGTCCCGGCGCCGATCTCGGTCCGCGCGGGGTGGAGCTCACCAACGAGAACCTGTTGTCGGCCATCAGTTCCGTGGTCGGCGCGCTGGAACTGCCCACCGAGGGCCTGCGCAATCTGGTGCTGCTGCCGCTCGCGCACGCGAGCGGCTGTGTGGATCAGCTGCTGCCGACCTTCGCCGTCGGCGGGACCGTGGTGCTCACAGCGGATCCCGCGGCGGTGCCGGAAATCCTGGTGGCGGAACGAATAGACATGGTGTCGGCGACACCTCGCATCTTCGCCGGACTGCTGCCCGGGCTCGCCGGGCTGCGGGTCGAGCAGGTCCGGCAGGTCTGCAGCGCCGGGCATCGCGCCGAACTCGCCGTCACCGATCCGGCCACCTCCGAGTCGGTCGCGGACACGCTCCGGGAAGTGTTCCCCGCGGCCCGGCAGTGGTCGGTGTGGGGCGCCACCGAGACCAGCGGCATCGGCCTGGCCCGTGAGGACGGCGCCGCCCGGGATGCGCTCGGATTCGCCTTCGGCGGTACCGAATTGGCCCTGTGGGGTCCGGAAGCCGCGGCGGGGCAGGGTGAACTGCTGTGCCGCGGCCCGAATGTGACCCGCCGGTATTGGAACGATCCGCTGACCACCGAATCCCGTTTCACGGGAGCCTGGTTCCATACCGGTAATCAGGTGAGCATCGATCCGGACGGTCTGGTCCGCCGCGCCCTGGCGGAGTGACCCGCCCGCACGAGGGATTCAGTCGACGAGGCGGACGCGCAGGCGCTCGCGGGTGTCCGGGGTGAGGCCGATCTCGGCGAGGTAGCCGTCGAGGCCGCCGTACATGGCCTGCATGGATTCGGTTGCGGCGGCCAGGTATTCGGGTTTCACGCCGAGCAGGTCCTCGGACAGTTCCTCGTTGGTCTCGTCGCTCATGAAGGAGCGCAGGACGGGGACGGCGTCATTGCTGAGCAGGTAGTCGGCGTAGATGTCCTCTTCGGTGACGTCGACGGCGCGCAACAGGGTGGCGACGGCCCAGCCGGTGCGGTCCTTACCGGCGGCGCAGTGCACGAGGGCGGTGCCGGTGAGCACGGATGCCGTGAGGGCGCGGATGGCGTCGTGGGCTTCGGGGAGGGCGGGGAAGGTCCGGTACACCTCGAGCATGTGCCCGAGGGCGGTTGCGGCATTGCGGGCCTCGTGCGGCGGCGCCTCGCCCATGCTGAGGTCGAAGGGCGTCACGTGCAGCCGGGCGGATTCGGGGAGCTGGTCGGCGCCGATGAAGTCGATCTCGGCGTGGCCGCGCAGGTCGTGCACGTCGGTGACGCCGAGCCGGACGAGGGTGGCGAGGCCGTTCTCGTCGAGCCGGCTGAGCTGTGCCGATCGCAGCAGGATGCCGTGGCGGACGGTGGCTCCGGTGCTGGTGCGGGCGCCGCCCACATCACGGAAATTGAAGGTGCCGGAGATCAGGAATTGGTCCGGTCGGGCTGCAGTCACCCGCCCAGGCTATCGGTGGGACGGTATCGCGTGGGTGACAGTGGACCGATGACCGGGCGAATTGTCGGGTAGTGACGGAGGTGCAATGGGGCTTGCCCTGTGCGCTCGGGCACAGTCGCTGGTTTTGCGCGATCTTGGTTCGTAAAATACCGAACGGTCCTAATGCAGTGTTTACCAGGCAAACGATCTATTCTGACGATTCCCATTCGATCGCGGGCCTGTTCCGATTAGGTAACAAAACAATCCTTAGGTACGGAATCGGCTATCAAAGCTGGTTACCAACCCAGAAAAGGTCGTATCGTGGATACCCGTTGAACGGGTATGCCGGGTCCTGCTCGGAGGATCAGTGCCGATCTGCAACCCGTTGAGCGAGCCGCGCAAGCGAGGTGCGCGAGTTCTTTTCGCCAAAGGGAGTCGTCGTTGAGCGCAAGTGGAGAAATCATCCAGGTCGGAGTGCGTCCGGCCATGACCGAGGCCATCGAGAAGACGGCGTCGGCGCTGGATTTCACCGGCAATCGTGCGTTGCGAATCCTGCTGCACGCGGGAGTGAGCACGCTGTGGCCGATCTTGAAGTCCACCCCGGACCGGCAGCTCCGGGCTTATGAGAACACGCTGAGCATGCTGCGCCGGCGTTGGGAGAACGAGGCGGTCTGTGTACCGGATCCGGCGGCCGCGGCCGGATTCCGGGGCCTGGACGCGGAGGTGACCGCGTTCCTGGAGTTGTGTGCCCAGCGGTCGGCCACACAGTGGCTGGAGCCGGTGGATGCCATCGCGGCGTATCTGGTCGCGGTCATTCAGGGCATGGTTTTGCGGTGGCTGGCCGATTGCGATGACGAGATCTCACTCGTCGTCATGGATGATCTGGTGTCGTATCTGTCCACGAAAGCGGTTGATCTTTAGGGCGGGGATCTGCGCGGAAATACTGGACGATTGACCAAGTTCGTGGTCGAATGAACTGGTGACCGACTCGTCGTCAATCGCGGTGCTGAATACGGCCACCGCCGATCTCGACCCGCCCCTGGCCGCGGTCGACCTGACCGCCCTGCGCGCGAACGCCGCCGATCTGGTGCGGCGGGCCCGCAACGTGCCGATCCGGGTGGCCAGCAAGTCGGTGCGCTGCCGCGCCGTCCTGGAAGAAGTACTGGGGGACAAGCTCACCGCATCCGGCGGCTTCGCCGGCATCATGGGATATTCGCTCAGGGAAGCCATCTGGCTGGTGCGTGAAGGCGCCCGCGACATCCTGCTCGGCTACCCCACCGCCGACCGCGCGGCGCTCGCGGAACTCGCGAGCGATCAGGTACTGCTCGACTCCATCACCCTCATGATCGACGACGTCGACCAGCTGGACTTCATCCGCACCGCCGTCGGCAGCGAAAACATCGCTCCCCGTGTATGTCTCGACGTGGATGCCTCCCTGCGCATCGGCCCGCTGCACCTGGGCGTGCGCCGTTCACCGATCCGCACCCCCGAACAGGCGGCGCAACTGGCGGCCGAAACTCGCAGGCGCGGTTTCAAGGTCGTCGGCGTCATGACCTACGAGGCGCAGATCGCGGGCCTGCCCGATACGAATCCGGCTGTGCGCCTGGTGAAGAAGGCGTCCGCCATGGAAATCCTGAAGCGCCGCCGCCGGGTGGTGGACGCCGTGCGCGCCACCATCGGCGAACTGGAGATCGTGAACAGCGGCGGCACCGGATCCATCGAGGTCAGCATTGCCGACCCGGACGTCACCGAGGTGACCGCCGGATCCGGGCTCTACCTGCCGACCCTCTTCGACGGCTACCGCAATCTGGCGCATCGGCCCGCCATGTACTTCGCGCTGCCGGTGCTGCGCCGGCCCGCCGCGGGCATTGCCACGGTCTTCGCCGGCGGCTACATCGCCTCCGGGCCCACCGGCGCCACGCGCGTGCCGAAACCGGTGTGGCCCTTGGGTTTGAAGCTCATCGGCACCGAGGGCGCGGGGGAGGTGCAGACCCCGCTCACCGGCGCGGACGGACTGCGCATCGGCGACCGCGTCTGGTTCCGGCACGCCAAGGCCGGGGAACTCTGCGAACGCTTCACGAAGGTGCACCTGGTCGACGGCGACGGCAGCCGCACCACGGTTCCCACCTACCGTGGCGAAGGGCAGTGCTTCGGCTAGCAGCCGATCGGGGCGGTGGCCGCCCGGCTGTGGCTAGACGCGGTCGAGCTGGAGGACGGCGGCCAGGTCCGAGAGTTCGGCGGTCGTGGCCGGGAGATATTCGGTCAGCAGCGGCGAACGGACGATGACCGCCGACCACATGGCCCGGGAAATGGCGCTGGTCAGCCAATGCCGCGACAGTAGCGGCGCAATGCCGTGCGGCGCGTCCTTGGGCGCGGAGGTGGTCATGGAGACCAGCACCACCGCGGCCTCCCGGCCCTGGAAGTGATCGGGCGTACCGACCAGCACATCCTCGATCCGGGCCCGCGACAACAGGGTTCGGATGCGCGCCACCTGTGCGTGATAGGGCGCGACCACCAGAATGTCGTGCGGATGCAGCCGGCGGGTCACCGCGCCGGTATGCCACGGCAGGCCCAGCAGCGTGCGCACCTGGCGGACGATCTCCCGCGCCTCCTCGGCGGATTCGGTGCTGTTGCCGTGGTGTTCGACGGTCACCGTCCGCACGCCCGGTGGAATCCCGTCGAGTTCCCTTGCCAGGGTGACGGTTTCATTGGAGCGCAGCCGATTGTCGTACCGCAGCCGGGAGACCGGGCCGCTCATGCGCGGATGCATGCGCCAGGTGCGATCCAGGAAGTAGCCGTAGCCGGCGGGCAGGGTGCGATGCGCGCCCACCACCCGGCCCAGCACCGATTCGTCGACCGCCTCCGGATGCACGCCGTACCCGTCCAGCGGTGCGGGATCGCCGACCAGCAGCAGGTTCCGGGCGCACACCGCCACCGCGACGGCGTCGGCCAGCGGGAACTTCCCGGCATCCACGATCACCAGCAGGTCCAGGCTGTCGCGGGGAACGCGGTCGGTATCGGTGAAATCGCGCGGCAGGCCGCCGACCACACAGCCGTTCACCGCATTGTCGAGGAACCGCGCGTACCGGGCCGGTTCGATGGGCAGCCATTCCGGCGCGACCGACCGCGCGTCCGCTTTGGCCACGAGTTCGGGCAGCACGCCCACCTCGACCACCGCGTCCAGTACGTGCTCGACCACCGCGTGCGCGCGTGTCACCACGCCCACGCGCCACTTGTAGCGGGTGACGAGTCGCTCCACCACGCGTGCGGTGGTGTCGGTCTTGCCGGTGCCGGGCGGACCCTGCACTGCCACATAGGAATCGGCGAGATCCAGGACGGCCGCGGTGACGGCGGCGGCGTGATCGCCGAACACCTCGGGCAGCGCGTCACCGGCGAGCAGCCGGGGCGGGCGGCGGCAGAGAATGTCGAAGACCGCCGTCTCCGGCACCTGGGGCAGCGTCACCAGCAGGTGGTGCGCCGTATCCTCCAGCGCCTCTTCGAGATACACGTCCGTGCCCGGCGGGCAGGGGGCGATGGCGGTGGGCAGTTCGTCATAGGGCGCGCACTCGCCGGGCAGGAATTCCACCAGCCGCACGGCGTCCGCGAAGCTGCCGTCCAGGGTGCAGCCGAGGACGGTGGCGTAGGCGACGGCGCGCTGACCGGGGGCGGCGGACATGCCGGGCGCGGGACGGTCGTAGAGGGTGAGCACGGGAGTGCCCGGCGCGGGGGCGTTTCCGGTGCCGAGGCGGCCCGTCAGCGTCAGGTAGCGGCGCATGCCCCGGCCGGTGCTGTGCCAGCCGGTGTCGACGGTGCTCCAGTCGGCCACGAGGACGCCCGGTGTATCCGCCCATTCGTCCACCGGATGGTCCAGCCGGTCGTCGTGCGCCCAGCGCAGCGGCCGCCGCTCCCGCCGGTGATAACCGAGCGCCGCCGCCGTGAAGGCCGCCGCCACCTGCGCCTCGCAGGGTTCCGGCTCGCTCTCCGCGAATTCCCGCAGCGCCGCCTCGATTTCCTCGGGCCCGGTCTCGGCGTAGTCGTAGGCCCACCGCCGCACCGGCTGCACCCCGTGTTCCGCGCCCTGGCTCAGCAGCCAATCCCGCAGCCGCAGTACGGCTTCCGCGCCCTGTTCGGATTCCCCCTGATTGGGCGGCAACTGATGCAGGTCATAGGACCGCTCACCGACGATCAACGCCGCCCGCACGATCGGATACAGATCGACCAGTGTGGGCAGCAGTTCCGCCACCAGATCCTCACCGTCGGACCGTCGTTCCCCCAGCAGGCTCAACAGCCACCGCACCGCCCCGCGATAATGATGTATCCGCAGTTCCGGCCGCTCCCGCTGCCGCTCCACCAGAAACTCCAGCAGCGCATCCCCGTCATCCCCGCCCCCCGGCCCGGCCCCGCCGCCCTCCGCATCCGCCCGACACTCGGCCCGAATCACGAACCGCCGCACCGCAACCGCCCACTCCGCCGCGGGCGCGGGCTCGAAACCCAATGCCCGAGTCTGCAACTCCGCCCCGAACACCGGTAGCTCCGCGGTCGTGACCGCCGCCCGATCGGTCGCCTCCGCCTCCTGCCCCGACTGACCGCGATCCGCCCGGGTTCGTGAGGCACCGCCACCCGCCGGGTCGTCGGGGTGCCCGGCCGCGATATCTCCGGTTTCGATCGAGTCGAGGTATCCGGACTCGGCTACGCGTCCCGCCGCCTCCGGATGCGTCCTCGAAGCGGAGGTCCCAACGCCATCGGCTGGATGGTGGGCGGGCGAATCGGCGACTCGCGCAGCGGTTTCCAGGTGCCGGACGGATGCCTTGGCGGATCGGATGGTGATGATCAGATCACCCGGGAGTTCGCCGAGGTCCGCGGTCGGCGGGCCCGTCAGCGGGCGCACGCTCAGGAAAAGATCGGCGGCCGTGGGGCGGGGTAGGGCGGCGAGGGCGGTGGCGTCGGCGAGGGTGTGGGTGGGGTGGCCGGTGCGTTCGCGCTGGAGTTGTAGGTCGGCCTGGCGGCGCAGGGTGGCGAAGGCGGGGGCCGGGACGCCCGCGACCGTGGCCTCGGCGGCGGCCAGGCGGTCGACGGTGGTGATGCCGGCGTCGCGGAGCTGGGCGCGGGTGGCGGGGCGCATGCCGGCGACCAGCAGCAGATCGCGGCGGGTCTGCAGTTCGGCGGAGCAGACAGCGCAGCCACCGCAGGCCAGGAAGCGGCGGTCGCCCCACTGGACGGGCAGCAGTTCACCGAGTTTGGTGTCGACGATCAGGTCCAAGCGTGCTCGCCGGGCCTGGTGCACGACCGCGATATCGGACAGCAGATAGGTTCGCGGCGCCCCGTCCACCCACAACCGGGCATGCGGCGCGGGCCGGAAACCGCTGTGCCGCAGGGCCTCCGCCATGGCGGCGAGACCGAGCAGTGCGGTGATCTTCGTGGCCCGGGTGGCGACGGCCGCGGGCAGATAGTCGTGCGCCTCGGGAGTGTGATCACGCAACAGGAAATCGCAACGTGCGGCGAACCCACCGTCCACCGCCACCGCGCCCGCCACCGCATCGGCGCCCGCACCGAGCGCCTCGAGCGTCTGCTCGTGCGCCGCCCGCAGCACCGCGAGGGCTGCCGCCGCATCCGTTGCGCGGGTTGCTGCCGCCTCGGCGGCGGCATCCCGCACGCGGATTCGGACGGCGCCGGTGCCGTAGCGGTCTCGTAGATCGGCCAGGCGCTGTTCCACGGCGGCGTCCGGTTCGGGCGCGGGTTGCGGATGTGGTGCGGCCTCGAATTCGACCGGCGGCACCAGTCCCAATTCGGCGTCGAGGGCGCGCAGCAGCGCGAACTCGCAGCGCGCTGCCGCGACCAGGTCACCGGTGCTGCACACGACACGATCACCGAACAGAATCAACCGCGGCCCTCCTGTGTCTCTCCGCGTGACACCCGCCCCCGGCCGGAGCATCGTTGCGTGGCCGAGTCGCGCAACAGCGTAATGACTGCGGGCCGTGGGATGTGGCGCCGGGGAGGATCCGCGGGTGCGCCGGTGCGGGCAGGTGCAGCCGCACGTCAGGGCGGGTTTTGCGGGCGATGTTGGGGGACAACGCGACTCGTGGGTGCGGCGCGGCGGAGGCGGGCCCGCGCGGCCGGTCGCGGGCGGGAAACGCCATCGACCATTTCGGCGTGTCGCCGTAGTGTGGTGACGACGAGAGGGATTGCTCATGCAGAACGGTGGACCCAGCCGCACCGCCTCCGGGGCTGCCCGGTATCGCGCCGAACATCAGGTACTGGACGCCGCGAGCGTCTTCCGGGATCCGCTCGCCGTCGCGGTGGCCGAACCGGCCGGCGGACCCGAGGGACTCGCGCCGGGGCATGTGGATCAGGACCCGGCGGTGGCGGCGCGGATGCGCATGTTCATCGCGTCGCGCTCCCGCTACGCCGAGGACGCGCTCGCCGACGCCTACCGGGCAGGTGTCCGCCAGGTGGTGTTCCTGGGCGCGGGCCTGGATACCTTCGCCTACCGCAATCCGCACCCGGAGCTGCGGGTCTTCGAGGTCGATCACCCGGATACCCAGGAGTGGAAGCGGCAGCGGCTGGCCGAGGCACAGATCCCGATCCCGGCGTCGGTGATCTATGCCGGGGTCGATTTCGAACGTCAGAAGCTCGAAGATGTGCTGCCCGCAACGGGTTTCGATGTGGAGGCGCCGGCGTTCTTCATCTGGCTGGGTGTCACCGTCTATCTCACCCGCCCGGCCATCGCCGGCACGTTGCGCACGATCGCCGGGTTCGCGCCCGGCACCGGACTCGTCTTCGACTACGGCCTGCCGTGGACGCCGGGGACTCCGGAGGAGCGCGCCCGGGCGGAGGCGCGCATGCGCCGCCTGGCGGCGATCGGCGAGGAATGGGTCAGCTTCTTCACGCCCGAGGATATTGCGACGGAACTACACGAGGCGGGCCTGGAACTGGTCGAGGATGTCGCTCCGGACATGCTCCTCACCCGCTATCTGGACGACTGGAGTCCCGCGCAGCGGCCCGGCCCGCACCTGGTGCGGGCGGTGGTCGCGGCACCGCAAGGCTGATGCGGTCGCCCGGAATCCGGATCCGGCCGTTCCACATTCCGCCCCCGGCCGCGTCACGAATCTGACGGGGCCGAGGGCACCTGCGGATTCGCGTACTACTCACCGGTCGCCCGACGAAGGGTCCCAATCTGACGCGACGATTTGCCACAATCGCCGGATGCCTTATCTCGATGGCGCCCGCGGACGGCTCCACCACCGCAGGTGGCCGGTCGAACATCCGGTGGCCGCACTGGCCCTCCTGCCTGGGATCGGCCAGCACAGCGCCCACTACCACCGCTTCGCCCGCGCCCTGAATGCCGAACACATCGAACTGTGGACCCTGGACACGTCCGGCCACGGTCTCAGCGAGGGCGACCCGGACCGGCCCGGCACGCTCGCCGAACTCACCGCCGACGCGCACACCTTCCTCGATCCCATCCGCCCCGGGGTGCCGCTGATCCTCATGGGTCATTCGCTGGGCGCGGCCACCGCGCTGGCGGTGATCGCGTCGCATCCGGAACCGCGGTATGCGGGACTGATCCTGTCCGGTACGCCGAAGGCGGCGCTGGAGGGCCGGGAACCGAAGTCGGCGCGCGGCGCGAATCCCGTGCGCGCCGGGCGGCTTTCGCCCGCGGGGGCGATGGCTCCGGCGGGTGTCGGCGCGGCGCGGATCCGGGCGCTGGGCGCGGAGGTCGGTGAATCCGGTTGGACGGGACCGATTCTCCCCGAACGCTTCCCACTGCTGATCCTGCACGGCTGCGACGACCGTCGCGCCCCGCTGGATCCGGTGCGCGACTGGGCCCGCGCGGTATCGGCCGAATTCCACGAATACCCCGATACCGGGCACGACATCCTGCACGAGCCGGCGCAGGCCCGGGCCACGGCGGATGTCACCGCGTGGGTGCGGGAACTGGTTACCGACTGATTCGTCTCTGCCGGGTGCGGGACGTGCCGGATATGGCACGGTGGAGGGCGTGCCACTCTACGAATTCGAAGGCAAGCGGCCCACCGTCGATCCGACCGCGTTCATCGCGCCCACGGCCGTCCTCATCGGGGATGTGCGGGTCGAGGCGCGGGCCTCGGTCTGGTACGGCGCGGTGCTGCGGGCCGACCTGGCGCCCATCATCATTCGCGAAGGCGCCAATGTGCAGGACAATTCGGTGATCCACGGGCCGGAGAACGTGCCCGTGGAGATCGGCCCCGGCGCGACCATCGCGCATTCGGTGGTGTTCCACGGCGCCACGCTGGGCGCGGAATCCATTGTGGGCAACGGCACCACGGTGCTGGACATGGCGAAGATAGGCAGCGGCACCATGGTCGCCGCGCATTCCCTGGTCTCGCCGGGCGCCGAGATCCCGGACGGCGTGCTGGCCGCGGGGTCACCCGCGGTCGTGAAGAAGGCCCTGGCGGGTACGCCGGCGGAGGTCTGGGTGCGAACCAATCCCACCTACTATGCCGAGCTGGCGCAGCGGCACCTGAAGGGCCTCAACGAGATTCGCTGATCCCGCCCGGCCGCAGGTAGCCGACGACCTCCTCGTCGGTCAGCTGATGGAAGTCCTGATACACGGCGCCGACGCCGCCCATGGACCGTGGGACGAGCGGGCAGACGACCTGGTCGGCGAGCGCCCGGAGGCGATGCAGCGCCTCCACCGAGGACACCGGCACCGCGACCACCACCCGCCGCGGTTCGTGCAGCCGCGCGATCTCGACACCGGCCGCCATGGTCGCGCCGGTCGCCATGCCGTCATCGGCGATCACCACCGTGCGGTCCTTCAGCGGGATGGGCGCGTCGGCCCGCAGGACGCCGCGCCGCCGCTCGAGTTCGGCGCGTTCGAGCGCCTCGACGTCGGCCAGCTGCTCGACGGTAACCCCCGTGTGCCGCATGACATCCACGTTCAGCACCCGCACCCCGTCCTCGCCGATGGCGCCCATCGCGAGTTCCGGCTGCCACGGCACGCCGAGCTTGCGCACCAGCAGCACATCGAGATCGCCGCCTATGACATTTCGTATCGCCGCGGCCACCGGAACGCCGCCGCGGGGCAGTCCCAGCAGCAGCGGGTCCGCCGCGCGCAGGTGCCCCAGCACCCCACCCAGCGCGCGCCCGGCGACCCCCCGGTCCGGATAGAACACTGCAGTTCAGTCTAGTTGCCGCGGGCGTCCGGCGGGGTGCCGCGGCGGGTTCGGGGCGGGCGGGCCCGGCCGTTGCCGGATCGGTGCGGCGAGCGCGGGGCGCGCCGGGTCGCTATGTTGGTGGAACCAGTTCGTGCCTGCTTGTCCGGAGTTCGTACCTGATCACCGGGCATCGTCGTAAGGTTTGGTTGCGGAGCGGGAGGAGACACGTGTGGCGGGCGGCGAATCCCGTTCGTGGGAAACGTGGTTGAAGGAGCTGACCGCGCAGGCCGAGGCAGCCGGTCTGTCGCTCCGCCGCAAGCACGAGGCGCCCTATGGGTGGGAACTGGTCCGGGACGACGAAACGGTCGAATGGGGCTCCCTGGTGGATATCGAACGATATCTGCAGTCCGGCCACTCACCGGACTGACCCGATCTCCGCAGGACTTACCCGCTTTCCGCGCCGGCTCGTCCGCGCCCCGCGTTATTCGCCACGGATCGTGTAGCGGCGCAGGGCCAGGCTCGGATTCGTGGCGCGCACCTCGTCCAGATGCTCGAGATCCAGGTGCGCGGTCGCGATACCGGGCGCATCGCCCAGCTCCGCCAGCACCGCACCGGTCGGCGCCACGATCATCGACGCACCGCAGCCCCGCGGCTCCGCATGGTCGGCGGCCGCCACGTACATGGTGTTCTCGATGGCCCGCGCGCGCAGCAGCGTCGTCCACTGATCGACCTTGCCGGGACCCGGAATCCACTGCGCGGGCAGCAGCAGCACATGCGCGCCCGCCGCGGCGAGCCGCCGAATTCCTTCCGGGAAGCGCAGATCGAAACAGGTCTGCATGCCGAACACCACACCGTCCACGGTGAACACGGGCGTCTGGTCGAGCGGACCGGGAACCACGAAATCGGATTCCTTGAAGCCGAAGGCGTCGTAGCAGTGCACCTTCCGGTACACCGCCGCGAACTCGGCGGCGGGAGAAGCGGCCACCAGGGTGTTGAAGATGCGTCCCGGCGGTTCGTCCCCGCCCGGCAGTTCCACCACGCCCGCCACCACATGCACCCCGAATTCGGCTGCGATACCGCGCAATCCGGTGACGAACGGGCCGGTCAGCGGCTCGGCCGCGGCCACCACCCGCTCATCCAGCCGCTTGGTCGCGAACATGGAGTACTCGGGTGCGACGACCACTTTCGCTCCCAGTTCGCTGGCGGCCTTGACTTCCGCCCGCAGTGCGGTGAGATTGGCCACGGTATCGGTGTAGGGACCGAACTGCACCACCGCCACGTCCACCGCACCGGCGGGCGCGATCCCGGCGGCCACCACTTCCCGTGGCGCGGATTCGTGGATCGCCGTCGTGACCGCGCCCGAGCTGCCGGGTTCGGCGGTGGTGACGGCGCCGGTGACGTAATTACGGACGGGAACTGGTTCGGTGCGGCCCAGGCCGGAAGCCGAACCGACGGGCGTCGCGGAAGGGGACGCGGGCGGGTTGTCCGGTTGCACGACCTCCAGGGTATTGGCCCGATGGTCGGTGCGACACCTAGCAGGCAGTAAACTCCTGGTCAATATGAGTACCTCACCGGCCGACAGCGTTCCCAGCGACGACGAGAGGGACGTTTCCGGCCCGTCCTTCGCAGATCTCGGCATCGATGACCGCATCCTGCGGGCCATCGCCGATGTCGGCTACGAGTCGCCGTCGCCGATTCAGGCGGCCACGATTCCGCCGTTGCTCGCGGGCAATGACGTGGTGGGTCTCGCACAGACCGGTACCGGTAAGACGGCCGCGTTCGCCATTCCGGTGCTGCAGGGCATGCACGACACCGGTAAGGCGCCGAAGGCGCTGGTGCTGGCGCCGACCCGGGAACTTGCCATTCAGGTCGCCGAGGCGTTCGGCCGCTACGCCACCCACATGCCCGGCGTGCACGTGCTGCCCATCTACGGCGGGCAGAACTACGCGGTGCAGCTGTCGGGTCTGCGGCGTGGCGCCCAGGTGGTGGTCGGCACCCCGGGCCGCGTCATCGATCACCTCGAGCGCGGCACGCTGGACCTGACGCAGCTGCAGTACCTCGTGCTGGACGAGGCCGACGAGATGCTCAAGATGGGCTTCCAGGAGGACGTGGAACGCATCCTGCGCGACACGCCCGCCGAGAAGCAGGTCGCGCTGTTCTCGGCCACCATGCCGACGGCGATCCGCAAGATCTCCAAGCAGTACCTGAAGGACCCGGTCGAGATCACCGTCAAGACCAAGACGTCGACCAACACCAACATCACCCAGCGCTGGGTGCAGGTGTCGCATCAGCGCAAGCTGGACGCGCTGACCCGCATCCTCGAGGTGGAGCCCTTCGAGGCCATCATCATGTTCGTGCGCACCAAGCAGGCCACCGAGGAACTGGCCGAAAAGCTGCGCGCGCGTGGGTATTCCGCGGCCGCCATCAACGGCGATATCGCGCAGGCGCAGCGTGAGCGCACCATCGGGCAGCTCAAGTCGGGTGTGCTGGACATCCTGGTCGCCACCGATGTCGCGGCGCGTGGCCTGGACGTGGAACGCATCTCGCATGTCGTGAACTACGACATCCCGCACGACACCGAGTCCTATGTGCACCGCATCGGCCGTACCGGCCGCGCGGGCCGCTCGGGTGACGCGCTGCTGTTCGTGGCCCCGCGCGAGCGCCGGCTGCTGGACGCCATCGAGCGGGCCACCCGCCAGTCGGTCACCCAGATGCAGCTGCCCAGCGTCGAGGACGTGAACGCGCAGCGGGTGCAGAAGTTCGGCGACGCCATCACCGAGAACCTGCAGTCGTCGAACCTGGCGCTGTTCCGCAAGCTCATCGAGGACTACGAGCAGGAACACGACATCCCGCTGGTGGACATCGCGGCCGCGCTGGCCGTCGGGTCCTACGACGGCGACAACTTCTTCATGGAGCCGGATCCGGAACCGGTACGCCGCGAACGCAGTTCACGCGACTACGAAGACCGTGACCGTGATCGGGCGCCGCGCGAGCGCCGGGACAGCGGACCCTCGCAGCACCGGCAGACCGGCGCGGAGATGGCCACCTACCGGATCGCGGTCGGCAAGCGGCACAAGGTCGCGCCCGGTGCGATCGTCGGCGCCATCGCCAACGAGGGTGGCCTGCGCCGCAGCGACTTCGGGCATATCAGCATCCGCCCGGACCACAGCCTGGTGGAGCTGCCCGCCGACCTGTCCCAGGAGACGCTGAATGCGTTGAGCCGCACCCGGATCAGCGGTCAGCTGATTCAGCTGCAGCTGGATTCGGGCCCGCCCGGACAGCGCCCGCTGACCCGCACGCCGCGCCGGGAGTTCCGGGGCGAGAACAAGCGATTCGATCGCCGCAAGCCGCGTTCCTGAGCTGAAATCGCTCGGCTCCCAGCCAATGGCAAAGGCCCGCACCGACTTCCACTGGAAGGGTGCGGGCCTTGCTCGTTTCCGGGCCGGGATCGTTCGGGCCGTTTCCGGTTGAGACCGAAGCGGTCCGCAACCGGAGGTGGTCCGTGACCGGCTAGTTGCCGGGCGCGATCAGCGGGGGCTGGTTCGTGGTGGTCGGGGCCGCGGGCTGGTTCGGGCCGCCGGGGTTCACCGGAGGAGTGGTGGTCTGGACCGGGCCGCCGGGGTTCACGGGGTTGCCCTGGTTCGGGTCGCCCGGGTTCACGGGGGCGGCTGCCGGGGC
Organism: Nocardia sp. NPDC088792; assembly: GCF_044750615.1. Lineage (NCBI taxonomy): Bacteria > Bacillati > Actinomycetota > Actinomycetes > Mycobacteriales > Nocardiaceae > Nocardia > Nocardia sp. NPDC088792. The sequence continues at coordinate 945,742 of NZ_JBIVKC010000002.1, read as the reverse complement.
GTCGGGCACGGTGAACAGGCCGACGGTGGGGAGCACCACGCAGCGGGCGGCCGGGTAGTCGATGGTGCCCCAGAGCGAGGCGACGACGGTGCCGGGGCCGGAGTCGACGGTCTTCGACAGCGAGGGCAGGTTGTAGTCGGTCCGGTCGTCCAGGGCGGTGATGCCGCTGCGGCCGTTGTTCACGTTCAGCCAGGCGACACTGAGCCCGGAGGCGAGCGGGAAACCGTCCTGCTGCACGGTGGCCTGGACGATCATGGTTCCGGGCGGGCCCGCGATCGCGCCGTCCGGGCCGCCGGCGGTGATGGCATTGGCGGCGGCCAGGCTGAACGGCATGTTATGGCCGCAGCCGAGGGTGGGCGCCATATAGGAGAACGGCGTGAATCCGATGTCCTGCAGCTTGGCCGCGGCGATCAGCTGGGCGCTCTTGGCGGTGGCCTGCACGGCCGCCTGTGCGTCCGGATTGTCGCCCGCCGCCTGGGTGAGTTGTTCGATGCCGGTCTCGGCGGGCGTCTTCGGCGCATCGGCGCCGGCTGTGGCGACACCGACGATGGTGGCGGCGGTGATGGCGGCGATCGATGCGGCGCGCCGGGTCTGGGTCCTGCCGTTCACTCGTACAGCTCCTGCGAACTCGGATACCGGGGTTTGGGCTTCCCGGCAACGTACCAGCTCTGCTCGAGAGCCGGGAGGGCGAGCCGTCCGGTCGGTGTGATCCGGCCGACAACCCGGGCATTACCGGGGGGTAAGTTTGTAGGCGACACCACAGCAACGCTGGGAGATGCAATGAAGCTTGCCCTGTCACCCGATGAGGTGAAATTCCGCGACGAACTGCGCGATTTCTACCGCACCAAGATCCCGGCGGAGATCCGCGACCGCGTGAAATACGGCCTCGAACTCTCGCGCGACGACATCGTCACCACCCACCGCATCCTCAACGAGAACGGTTACGCCGTCCCGAAATGGCCCGTGCAGTGGGGCGGCCGCGACTGGACCCCCATGCAGCGCCACCTCTGGGAAGACGAGATGCAGCTGGCCTCCGTACCGGAGCCGCTCACCTTCAACGCCCAGATGATCGGCCCCGTGATCGCCCAGTTCGGCTCCGAAGAACTCAAACAGCGCTTCCTGCCGCCCACCGCCAACCTCGACATCTGGTGGTGCCAAGGCTTTTCCGAGCCCGACGCCGGCTCCGACCTGGCCTCGCTGCGCACCACCGCGGTCCGCGACGGCGACTCCTACATCGTCAACGGCCAGAAGATCTGGACCACCCTGGCCCAGTACGCCGACTGGATCTTCTGCCTGGTGCGCACCGACCCGACCGTCAAGAAGCAGGCGGGCATCTCGCTGCTGCTCTTCGATGTGAAGACTCCCGGCGTCACCATCCGCCCGATCAAGCTCATCGATGGGCACCACGAGGTCAACGAGGTGTTCTTCGAGAACGTGCGGGTGCCCGCCGACCAGCTGGTGGGCGAGGAGAACATGGGCTGGACCTACGCCAAGTTCCTGCTCGGCAACGAGCGCACCGGCATCACCGGCGTCGGCCGCACCAAGGTCAAGCTGGGTGTCGCCAAAGAGTATGCGGCGCAGATCAAATCGGGTACCGGCACGCTGCTGGCGGATCCGGTGTTCGCGTCCCGTATCGCCGAACTGGAGAACGAGCTGCTCGCACTGGAACTCACGCTCATGCGTGTGGTGTCGAATTCCAGTGACGGCAAACCGAATCCGGCCTCCTCGGTGCTGAAACTGCGCGGATCCGAACTGCAGCAGGCCGCCACCGAACTGCTCCTGGATATCGCGGGCCCGGACGCGCTGCCGGTGAACACGGAGGGCATCGCCTCGCCCGGCTGGGCGCAGCGCAGCGGACCCTCGTACCTCAACTACCGCAAGACAACCATCTACGGAGGTTCCAGCGAGGTGCAGCGCACCATCATCGCCTCCACCATCCTCGGATTGTGAGCTGCCGCCATGGATTTCGAACTCACCGATGAACAGGTCATGCTGCGCGATACGGTCCGGGACCTGCTGGGCCGGGCGTACGACCCCGAGAGCCTGCTGAAGACCGTCGACACCGAACTCGGCTGGAAGCGCGACGTCTGGCGGCAGCTCGCCGAACTCGGCGTGCTGGGACTCGCCTTCGGCGAGGAGGACGGCGGCGTCGGCGCCGGACCCGTGGAGACCATGGTCGTGCTCGAGGAGGTCGGCCGGCGGCTCGCGCCGGAACCGATTCTGGACGCGGTGCTGGTGCCCGGACTGCTCGTCGCCGGAGCCGGGACCGCTGCGCAGCGGCAGCGGGTACTGCCCGAGGTGATCGGCGGCGAGCGGCTGCTGGCCTTCGCCGACGAGGAACCCGGAACCCGCGGGCCCGCAATCGAACTCGCGACCAAGGCGGCTGCGAACGGTGACGGTTACACGCTCACCGGCGTCAAGAACCCCGTGCCGCACGGTGACTGCGCCGACCGGTTCGTGGTGAGCGCCGCCCTCCCCGACGGCAGCCTCGGCCTCTTCCTGGTCGACGCCGACGCCGCGGGCGTCACCCGCACCCCCTTCCGCACCTTCGACGAGCGCCGCGGCGCCCAGCTCGAATTCGCCGGTGCACCTGCCGAACTCCTCTCCGGCGGGGACGCGCGGGCGGCCCTCGCCGCGGCGACCGCGCAGGCGCAGGCGAGCCTGTGCGCCGAATCGCTCGGCGCCATGGAGGAGGCCCTCCGCCTCACCACCGAATACCTGAAGACCCGCAAGCAGTTCGGCGTCACCCTGTCCAAGTTCCAGACCCTCACCCAGCGGGCCGCGAACATGTACGTGTCCCTCGAACTGGCCCGCAGCATGAGCCGCTACGCCTCCGCCGCCCTGGCCGACGACGTCACCGACCCGGTGGTCGCCGCCCGCGCCCGCCTCCAGGTCGGCCGCTCCGCCCGCCACATCGGCCAAGAGGCGATCCAGATGCACGGCGGCATCGGCATCACCGCCGAATACCCGGTGAGCCACTACGTCGCCCGCCTCACGGCCATCGGCCGCACCCTCGGCGGCGACCTGGAACACCTGCGCGTACTCAGCTCTCGCGTAAGCGATTACACGCTCGTCGAGTTCTAGCAGCGCCGGCCCTGGCGGCACCGGCCGCCAGGGCCGAAACCTCTTGTCCGCCGGCCCCGTTCGCGGATCGCGCGGGCGCAGTCCCTACTAGGGCGCCGTGGCCGGGGGATCGCCGGCCGCTCGTCGGCGCGGGTTGCTCAGCCGCCGTGGGCGTCGTCGCCGGCGGGCTGGTCGGTGGTGGTGGTCGGGGGCGCGGAGGTGGTGCCGGCGCCGTCGTCCGACGGGGTGAAGGGGTATGTGGGGTAGGTGCTTTCGGGGCGCGAGGTGGTGCGCGGGGCCGTGGGGCGCGTCCAGGTGGTGCGCGGGGCCGTCGTCAGCAGGGGGTCGTCGGCGCCGGGGTCGCCGGGGAGTGCGGTGGTGCTGCTGAAGGGGGTGTAGCTGTGGCGGGGCGGCTGGTCGGCGGCGACGCGCCAGGTGGGGGAGGGCGGGATGACGACGGCGGGCGTGCTGGTCGCCTTCGAAGTCTCCGGTGCCGCTTGCAGATCCGCGTTCATGGGCGGTGGCGCCACGTAGGTGTCCTGATGGCCCAGGCCGCACGCGCCGATGAGTACGAGGCCGAGCGACACCGCGCCGATCGCACCCATGACACCGACCACGGGCTTGGGTAGGCGGCGCAGCGGGGTGGCGCCGCGCTCATCCGCGGCGGCGTTGCTGCCGTCCATTGGGGGCACTCCTGTTTCGTGTCGAGTGGGCTCACCCTAACGGAGGCTGCGGTGTGGGGCCAGACGGATGCTCGGTTCGATAATCACGTCCGTACGGGGTGTTCTCGCAAGCCTCGAAAATATCTCAAACAGCGCTGATTCAGATATCGAATCAGTAAAGTCGGCGCGTTTTGCCCACGTGTCGTATGGACTTTTCGTTGCCGAGCCGTAATGTGTGTCCAAAGTTACACGGGAGACGCTCGAAAATAGCCGAGGGACGCGCCGCGATTCGCGGCCACGCTGCCGATTTGGTGCTTCGCAGAGCGTCATCGAGGAGTGGATGATGGGTGCATTCTCGACAACTCCATTGCGCGCAGCGACGCGCAGGGGAGCCACCGCGGCCGCACAGCCGTCGCGGGTGTCGGCAATCCTGGCCCGCATTGTCGCCTGGGTGATCTTCCTCGGAGGACTCACCGGCGCCGTCCTCGGCATCGCCGGTCTACGTGTCGAAATCACGGTCGCGGGGTTGATTCTCGCGTGCACGGCCGGTCTGGTGCTGTTGAAGTTGCGAGCCGACGCCGCCGCCTCCGGGCATTGATCCGGACAATCACGATCCGGTTGCTCGAATTCATTGGAGCAACCGGATAGCAAATAACGGATGAATTACTTGGGTGCAGGGATAACCCACTCGAAAGCTGCCGCTTTCGACCGGCTTCCCTCCGCCGCCCGCGACCGATTGGGCTCCCCGAGTTCCGACAGCAATCGCTCCGACATGCGCACCAGGGCCGCCAGCTCCGCAGGCGTGAACCACTCCGGGCGCGTGGCGAACAGCAGATCCTCACTCGACGTGTTCCCGGACGCACCCGGCGCGAACGGGCAGCCGCCCAGCCCGCCCAGCGAACCGTCCACCACACCCGCGCCCGCCGCAATGGCCGCAAGGGAATTCGCCACACCCATACCCCAGGTGTCGTGGCCGTGGAACACGATCCGATGCTCCGGCGTACCCCAATGCCCTTCCGCCGCCACGGAAGACAACAGCGCCCCCACCTGACCCGGGTACGCCTGGCCGAGCGTATCCGCGAGCACGATATCCGCCGCACCCGCCGCTCGCGGATCGTGCGCGATGGCCAGCACCCGCTCCGGATCCACCGGACCATCGAACGGGCAGGTGAAAGCCGTTGCCAGGCAGAGCTGAAGGCGGCCGTCCACCTCCTGCGCGAACCGCATCGCGGCCGGCATGGCCGCCAGGCTGTCCTCGGTGGTGCGGCCGATATTCGCCTTGTTGTGCGCGTCCGAGACCGAGAAGCAGTACTGGAAGTTGCGCACGCCGGCCGCGGCGGCCTTCTCCACATGCCGCGGCGTGGCCACCCACAGCCAGCAGCACGCCAGCTCCTCCGGGGTCAGCTCCGCGACCAGTTCGAGCGTATTGGCCATGGGCGGAACCAGATCGGGCCGCGCCATCGAGCCGATCTCCAGTTCGGGCACCCCCAGCGCGAGCAGCTCGCGCACGATCTCCACCTTGCGCTCGGTGGGCAGCACCTTCCCGGTGAGCTGCAAACCGTCCCGCAACGTCACATCCCGCAGGATCGCGCCGGCCATCACTTCACCTCCAGCGCAGCGATATCGGTATCGGTCATGCCGAGCAGGCCCGACAGCACCTCGTGGGTGTGCTCACCCAGATCCGGGCCGATATTGCGGATGTTCAGCGACTGTCCGCCGATCACCGGGACGATGCCGGGGAAGCCGACCTCCTTCGGTTCCGGCTCGCCCACGTCCACGCGGAAGGGCTGAATCATATTGCGTGCCTTGTACTGTTCGTCCGCGACGATATCGGCGGCGGTATAGATGGGGCCGCAGGGGATGGCCGCCGCCTCCAGGATCCACAATGCCTCGTCACGAGTGTGCTCGCGGGTCCATTCGGCGATCGAGGCATCCAGCCGTTCGCGATGCAGCCAACGGCCGGCGTTGTCCTGGAGCTCCGGATCGGCCGCGAGCTCCGGCCGCTCGATGACCTGCATGTACCGCTGGAAGATGGCATCGCCGTTGCCGCCGATGATGATCGAGTAGCCGTCGCTGGTCGGGTACGCATTGCTCGGGGCGATGCCCTCCATGCGCCCGCCGACCCGTTCCCGATTGATGCCGTAGGCCAGGTAGTCGGGTACCAGCGACTCCATCACGGAGAGAATGGATTCGTTCAGCGCCACATCGATGATGCGCTGGTCCAACGGGACTCGGCCGTCGCGGCGCTCGCGCTGGAACAAGGCCATCACGGTGCCGAAGGCGGCGTAGATGCCGGCGATCGAATCGCCGATGGATACGCCCACCCGCACCGGCGGCCGATCCGGGTCGCCCACGAGTTCCCGCAGCCCGCCGACCGCCTCGGCCACCGCCGCGAATCCGGGCCGCTGCGAGAGCGGTCCGGTCTGCCCGTAGGCCGAGATGCGGGTGATCACCAGATCGGGATTGATCTCGTTCAGCACGTCGGGCCCGAGCCCCCACTTCTCCAGCATGCCGGGCCGGAAGTTCTCCAGCAGCACATCGCAGTGCTGCAGCAGCTCCAGCACGATCTGCCGCCCGGCGTCGGTGCGCAGGTCCAGGGTGATCGACTTCTTGTTCCGGTTCACGGTCCGGTACAGCATCGAGGTATCCCCGCCGTACAACCGCCAATTCCGCAGCTCGTCACCGGTTTTCGGGCGCTCGACCTTGATCACCTCGGCCCCGAAATCCCCGAGTATCCGCCCCGCGGTGGGAGCCGCGACGTAATTACCCAATTCCAGTACCCGCACTCCGTCGAGCGGCCGAATCTCCATGGTCACAGTCTGAACGATAGAGATTGCCGGACGAGAAGAAAGGGCCGGTGCGACGGTCGAGAGTGGCGGCTGCCGTCGCACCGGCCGGGCCGCCGCCGCGTGACGCACGCAAGGACGGCACGATGCGGCGGGGTTCGGGTCAGGCCGCCTTCGGGGTGACCTGCTCGATGATCGAGTAGTGCTCGGCATTGCCCTGGATGATGGTGCTGGCATCGCCGTGCACGCCGACCGGGACATCGCCGGCCAGGGTGATGCGGGTGAGGCGGCGCGGCTGGCCGTCGTAGTCGTCGACGGCGTAGTGCTGGGTGGCGCGGTTGTCCCAGATCGCGACATCGCCGAGCTGCCAGTTCCAGCGGGTGGTGTGCTCCAGCCGGGTGACGCGCGCCTGCAGCAGCTGGAACAGCGACTGCGATTCGGCCGGGGTGAGGCCGACGAAGCCCTTCACGAAATGGCCGAGCAGCAGCGCGCGTTCGCCGGTGACGGGGTGCACCCGCACCACCGGGTGCTCGGTCTCGTAGTAGGTGGACTGGAATTCCTCGCGGTACGCCTTGATATTGGCGTTCAGCGCGGCATCGCCGGTGTGCTCGGTCTCGGTGCGGTCGGCCGCGTAGTCGTAGGAGTTGGTGTGGCGCGCACGCAGGTTCTCCACCAGCACCTTCAGCGGTGCGGGCAGCGCCTCGTAGGCGGCCACGGTGGAGGCCCAGGTGGTGGAGCCGCCGTAGGACGGCAGGTGCACCGCGCGCAGGATGGACGCCTTCGGAACGCGGTCCACGAAGGTCACATCCGTGTGCCAGCTGTTCGCGCGGCCGTACTCCGAATCGATGGGCAGTGTCTTGACGCCCTTGGAGGTGACGGTCGGGTGCGGGGTGGTGGGGGCGCCCAGCAGCTGCGCGAACTCGTACTGCGCGTCCTCGGTCAGATGCTCCTGGCCGCGGAAGAAGATGACCTTGTGCTCGTGCAGCGCATCCTGAATGGCCTGCACGGTCACCGAATCCAGGTCGCCGCCGAGACGGACGCCGTCGATTCGAGCGCCGATCTTGCTGCCGAGCTTGACGGCCGTGACGGTGGAGTTGGCGGATGCGTATTCGACGGACATACAAAACCTTTCGCTCGCCCCGTGCGGGTGCCGCTGCGCGCCCCTTCGGGTCCTACCGAGCACACCACTGCAGGCAGGCTGCAAAACAGGTTCAGGATCAGTCCGATCGAAAAGTGCTATCCCACATGCTCCCGTAGATACTTCAGATCCTCGGCCACACCCTCGGCGGGCGTCTCCAGGATGACCGGCGCATCGGCGGTCCGGCACACCTCCGCCAGTAGCTCCGGTTCGATGGTGCCGTCGGCGAAATTGGCGTGCCGGTCGGCCCCGGAATCGAAGGCGTCGCGCGAGGAGTTCAGGTGCACCAGGTCGATGCGGCCGGTAATGGCCTTGATCCGCTCGACAATGCCGACCAGTTCCTCACCGCCCGCCCACGCGTGGCAGGTGTCCAGGCAGAACCCGGCCCCGAACTCGCCCACCGCATCCCACAGCCGCCCGATATCGTCGAAATACCGTGCCATGGCGTGACTTCCGCCCGCGGTGTTCTCGATGAGGATCGGCACCGGGAACCCGCCCTTCTCCGCCTGACGCTGGAACAGCTTGCGCCAGTTGACGAAGCCCTCCACCATCTCGGCGTCGGAGCGGACATGCCCGCCGTGCACCACCAGGCCGAACGCGCCCAGCTCCGCCGCGGCCTTCGCCTGCTGGGCCACCGCGTTGCGGGAGGGCATGCGCAGGCGGTTGTTCACCGACGCCACATTGATCTGATACGACGAATGCACCACCACATCGATGGGGCTGGCCTTGATCTCCGCCGCGCGCGGATGCGGTGCGGGCTTGTCCCACCCCTGCGGATCCACCACGAACAGCTGAATGACATCGGCGCCGAGCCGCTCGCCGAAGCCGATCGGATCGCTGTCCAAACGGACATGGGCACCTATTTTCATGGCCACAGCCTATCGCCGACCCCCGACAGGTAAGCCCCGTAAGCAAACGTTCAGTGTTGCGCAAGCGCGGCCTGCGTAGATAGATCCATAGCGGGATACGTAGGAGAATTCGAGCTCGGACCCGGATCGTGGCCTGCTGCTATGGTTTCGGTGTTTTTCGAGGTGGGAAGTGGGAGCTGGTCATGCTGTCCGAAGGTGACGTCTTCGCCGGCTATGTCATCGAGCGGCAACTCGGCCGCGGTGGCATGGGCTCGGTGTACCTGGCCAAACATCCACGCTTGCCGCGGCTGACGGCGCTCAAGCTGCTGAACCGGGAAATGGTCTTCGACAAGGAGGTCCGCGCCCGCTTCGAACGCGAGGCCGACCTGGTCGCCCAGCTGGACCACCACAATATCGTCACCGTCTACGATCGCGGGCTCGAAGACGGGCAGCTGTGGATCTCCATGCAGTACATCGACGGCATCGACGCCGCCAGCGTGAGCCCGCAGGCGCTGCCGCCGGAACGCGCCGTGCAGATCGTGGCCGAGACCGCCGAGGCGCTGGACTACGCGCACCGCAACGAGGTGCTGCACCGCGACGTCAAGCCCGCCAACATCCTGCTGGCCCGCTCCACCGGCGGTAAGGGCGAGCGCGTCTACCTCACCGACTTCGGCATCGCCCGGCTGCGCGACGACAGCGGCCACCTCACCCAGACCGGCACCTTCACCGCCACCCTGGCCTACGCCTCGCCCGAACAGCTCACCGGCTCCGCCCTGGACGGCCGCTCCGACCAGTACTCGCTGGCCTGCACCCTGTTCTGGCTGTTCACCGGCGCGGGCCCGTTCCAGGCCACCAACCCTGCCGCCGTCATCCAGGGCCACCTCCAGCAGCCTCCGCCCCCGCTCAGCAGCGCGCGCCCCGGCCTGCCCCCGGCCATCGACATGGTCCTCGCCAAGGCCATGGCCAAACGCCCCGAGGAACGCTTCGCCACCTGCAGCGATTTCGCCGCCGCCGCCAAACAGGCCCTCACCGCCCCCAGCACCCCCGCCCTCCCCTTGGTCGGCCGCCCGCCCACCACTCCACCCATGCCGACCTACGGCCAGCCCTACACCGCCGGCCCCAACCCGACCGCCGGGCCGTACACCGCCGGCCCGAATCCGACTGCCGGACAATACGTCGCGGGCCAGAACCCCGCGGCCGGCCAGTATTCGGCGGGCCAGAACGTGGCCGGAGGCCAATACACACCGGGGCAGAACCCGGCCGCCGCGCAATTCCCGGCCGGCTCGAATCCGACCGGGGGACAATACGTCGCGGGCCAGAACGTGGCAGGTGGGCAATACGCAGCCGGTCAGAACCCGGCTGCCGGACAGGTTTCCGGGGTGGGCCAATATCCCGCCGGGGCGAATCCGACTGCGGGACAGTACGTTGCCGGTCAGGGCCCTGCGGCGGGACAGAGTGCGCCGGGAGGCCGGCACGCCGCCGCGGATCCGACCCCGGCCGCGGGCCAGTACCCGCCGGGCGTGAATCCGGCTGCGGGGCAGTACACCCCGGGTCAGACCCCCGTGGCCGGGCAGTATTCGTCAGGTCACAGTGTCGTCGGCGGGCAATATGCCGGCGGCCAGAACCCGGCTGCCGGACAGGTTTCCGCGGGCGGGCAGTACGGTGCCGGTTCCAATCCGGCTGCCGGGCAGTATGTCCCGGGGCAGAGCGGCGGGGTGCAACCGTACAGTGCGGCCGCCAATCCGCAGGCGCGGCCGTACAGTGCGCCGGCGAGCCAGGCCGCGTCGTCGAATCAGTACGCGCAGGCGCCCGCCTACAACTATGGCGGGGCGGGTGGGCGGCCGCCGGTGCCGCCGAAGAAGTCCAGGGCCGGGCTGATCATCGGGATCATCGTCGCGGTGGTGGTGCTGGTGGTCGTGGCTGCCGTGGTAGTGGTCGCGGTGGGCGGGAGCAGCAGTAATTCTTCCAGCGGGACCTCGAGTACCACGAAGCCGGCGACGACCACGGCTCCGGCCTCCGCGCCGCAGACCCCGACCACGGCGGTCGACTGGTCCACGGTCAGCAAGTCCTTCCCGAATCTGGTCCCGCAGACCAAGGACGGCGACAAGGGCTACAACAGCGCCAGCTGCTGGCTGGTCGACCCGAGCTCGCCGCCCGCCAAGACCGACGGCGAACCCGATTTCGGCGGCTGGACGGTGCAGTGGCGCTGCTTCGGTGGTAACAGCAACGGCGATCCCTTCTACCGGCTCTACGCCTACCCGTCGACGGCGAAACTGCAGTCGGTGGTGAGCGCCCTGCAGCCCACCACGAAGTCGCAGGACACCAATGGTGGTAAGACCTACACCAACTACCAGTTGACCGATCAGAACCGGCCCCGCATGGTGACCGTCTTCACCGGCGATGCCGGCCGCTCCCAGTACCTGATGTACACCGACGGTGTGGTCGGCAGCATCGACGATGTCCTCAAATGGTGGCGTTCGGCCCCTCTGAACTGAGCTTGTGGCAATTGGCGCGGCAGGCGGCTAGGTTCGCTCCGAGGGACACGATGAAAGGGTTGGCTGTTTGCTGCGCGCCGGAGAGGTTTTCGCTGGTTACGAGATCGAGCGCGAACTAGGGCGCGGCGGTATGGGTTCGGTGTATCTGGCCCGCCATCCCCGCCTGCCGCGGTTGATCGCGCTCAAGCTGCTGAATCGGGACCTGTTCGGGGACATCGAGGTTCGTCGGCGGTTCGAGCGTGAGGCCGATGTGGTGGCCCGGCTCGAGCACCCGAATATCGTGCCCGTGTACGACCGGGGCATCGATGAGGACCAGCTGTGGATCGCCATGCGCTATATCGACGGCGTGGACGCGTCCGTGCTGGAGCCGTCGAATCTGCCGCCGCAGCACGCCATCCGGATCATCGGCGAGACCGCGCGGGCGCTGGATTTCGCGCATCGCCGCGGCGTGCTGCACCGGGATGTGAAGCCCGCGAACATCCTGCTGGAGCGCATGGACGGCGAGGAACGGGTGTTCCTGGCCGACTTCGGCATTGCGCGACTACGCGATGATCAGACCAAGCTCACCCAGACGGGGTCGTTCACCGCGACGCTGACCTATGCGTCGCCGGAGCAGCTCTCGGGCCAGCCACTGGATCCCAAGACCGACCAGTATTCGCTGGCCTGCACCCTGTTCCGCCTGCTCACCGGCACCGTGCCCTTCGCCGCCGAACATCCGGTCGGCATCATCCACGGCCACCTCAGCACACCCCCGCCGGCGGTCAGCGCGCTGCGCCCCGGCCTGCCGCCGGCCCTGGACCCGGTCCTGGCGCGCGCCCTCGCCAAGCATCCCGACGACCGCTTCGCCAACTGCCTGGACTTCGCCAATGCCGCGCAACAGGCCTTGACGAACCCCGCGGCCGCCACCGCCGTCATGAGCCCGCGCCCGGTGTCCGATCCGCGCCTGCAGCAGGTGCCACCGGGCGCATCCCGTTCCGTGCCAACCCAATTCGCGCAGCCGACCGCGCCCTTCCCGCCCGCGGGGACACCCACCCGGCGCCGGCCGGTCCCGCCGCCGCGCCGCAAACGCTCGAAACTGCGTGGCTGCCTGATGACCACGGCCGCCATCCTGGCGATCATGGTGGTCGGCCTCGGCGCGCTGACCATCTACCTGGAGCGCGGCCAGCGCTCGAACTCCGCGGCGCCCAGCGCCCCCGCGACCCCGGTCCCCACCACGGACGAGACGGACACCACCACCGCCCCACCCACGACCACCCCCGCCGTACCCGACCACCTCGGCGGCTACGCCGAGCGCCTCAGCCAGCGCTTCCCGGCGATGCTGCCGCTCGCCGATCCGGAGAAGGACGTCAACACCGGAACCGGCTACCAGGGCGCGAACTGCACCACCTACGGCAAGAGCACGCCGCCGCCGACCACCGGCGCCGACGATCCCGACCTCGGCGACTGGACGCTGCTGTGGCAGTGCGCCGGCGGCGGCAACCGTGCCGCCTATCGTTTCGTGCTCTACGAGTCGCCGGCCGATGTGCAGGCCGCCATCGCCGCGCTGCCCGCGAACACCAAGTCGTCGGTCACGGCCAACGGGCACAACTACACCAACTATGTGCTGCAGGGCAGTCAGCTGTTCCGGCCGCGCATGGTGACCGAATTCGACGACGGCACGAATGTGCGCTATCTCATGTACAGCGCCGGCTTCATCGCCACCGACGACGACCTCGTCAACTGGTGGAAGGGCGCCCCCGTGAATTGAGGGCAGCGGTCCGGGTTTTTCCGGATGGCGCGGCCTGCGTGTTCTCGACACACTGGACACCATGACTTCGAACGTCTCGGAATCCGTCGTCCAGGAGCAGGACGCCGGCGGCGTCGCCGCCCGCGCCACCGATCTGGTGAAGACCTACGGATCCGGCGATACGCAGGTCCGCGCACTGGCCGGGGTGACGGCCGAGTTCGCGAAGGGGGAGTTCACCGCGATCATGGGTCCGTCGGGCTCCGGCAAGTCCACCCTCATGCACTGCCTCGCCGGACTCGATTCCGCCTCCGGCGGCAGCGTCCACATAGGTGATACCGATCTCACCCGGCTCTCGGACAAGGAGATGACCCAGTTGCGGCGCGACCGCATCGGCTTCGTCTTCCAGGCGTTCAATCTGGTGCCGACGCTGACCGCGCTGGAGAACATCACGCTGCCGCTGGACATCGCGGGCCGCAAGCACGACGAGGAGTGGCTGTCCACGGTGGTGAAACGGCTCGGCCTGGGGGACCGGCTCACCCACCGCCCCAGCGAACTCTCCGGCGGCCAGCAGCAACGCGTGGCCTGTGCGCGTGCGCTGGCGGGCAAGCCGGACATCATCTTCGGCGACGAGCCGACCGGCAACCTGGATTCGCACTCCTCCGGTGAGGTGCTGTCCATCCTGCGCGCGGCCGTCAGCGAATTCGGGCAGACCGTAGTGATCGTGACGCACGATCCGCGCGCCGCCTCCTACGCCGACCGCGTGGTGTTCCTCGCCGACGGGTCCGTCGTCGACGAATTGCGTGACCCTACGGCCGATTCCGTGCTCGACAAGATGAAATCGCTGGAGACCATCTGATGGCCGCAAGCCCCATGCGCAAGGTTGCCTTGCGCAATCTTGCCGCGCACAAAGTGCGGTTGTTCCTCACGGTGCTGTCGGTGGTGCTGGGCACCGCCTTCATCTCCGGCTCGTTCATCTTCACCGACACCCTGCAGAACACCTTCAACGGCATCTTCGCCGATCAAGCCAAGGGTGTCGACGTACGCGTCTCACCCAAAGAGGTGCAGTCCCTGGGTATTCCGCAGGATGTGGTGAACAAGATCGTCGCCACGCCCGGCGTGCGCACCGCCGCACCGGCGGTGAACGGGCCCGTCGTGCTGCTGAAGGACGGGCACGCCGTCCAGACCGGCGGCGCACCCACCATCGGCCAGTCGTATCTGCCGCCGGACAAGGCGGTCGCCCAGCCGGACAAGTTCCTCCTGGGCGGGCCACCCACCGAGCCGGGTGAGATCGCCATCAACAAGGGCGGCGCGGACCGGGCCGGGCTGCACGTCGGCGACAAGACGACCGTGCTGGTGCCGTCCAAGGGCAATATCGACGTCACCGTCAGCGGCATCTACGACATCTCCTCCAATACCGGCGGATTCATCGCACTCGAATTCGACGACTCGCAGGCCCGCCAGCTGTTCACCGACGGCCAGCACGTCGCCTACGTCGACATTGCCGCGAAACCTGGTGTGAAAGCCGATGATCTGCGCGACACCCTGAAGAAGGCCCTGCCCGACTACAAGGTGCAGGACGGCGATCAGGTCCGTGCGGACATGAAGGCCCAGCTCGGCAATGCGCTGAAGTTCATCAACTACTTCCTGCTCGCGTTCGGATCCATTGCGCTGCTGGTGGGTACGTTCATCATCTACAACACCTTCTCCATGCTGGTGGCGCAGCGGCTGCGGGAACTCGCGCTGCTGCGCGCCATCGGCGCCAGCCGCGGGCAGATATCCCGTTCCGTGGTGGGCGAGTCGCTGATCGTCGGATTGATCGGCAGCGCACTGGGTCTCGCGGCCGGCGTGGGCCTGGCCTTCGGGCTGTCCGGCCTGCTCAATGCGTTCAAACTGGGCCTGCCGACCGGCACCATGCAGCTGGAGCCGCGCACCGTACTGGTGGCGCTGGGCGTCGGCGTGGTGGTGACCGTGGCCAGCGCCTACGCGCCGGCCCGGCGGGCGTCCCGGGTACCGCCGGTGGAGGCCATGCGCGAGGAGTTCGCCTCGGCCGGAGAATCCCTGCGGCTGCGCACGATGATCGGCGCCGCGCTCGCGGTGGCGGGTGTGGCGCTGGTGGTGGTCGGCGCGCGCGGCACCGGCGGCGGCGCGGCGACCGTGGTCGGAATCGGCGCGGCGGCACTGATCTTCGCGGTACTGCTCGCTTCGCCGGCGCTGTCCCGGCCGGTGCTGACCGGGCTCGGATTCCTGGTGCGGCCGTTCGGGCCGATCGGGCGGATGGCCAAGAACAATGCGATCCGCAATCCGCGGCGCACCGCCGCCACCGCCTTCGCGCTCACCCTCGGCCTGATGCTGGTGACCGCCATCGGCATGCTGGGTTCCTCGGCCAAGGCCAGCATCAGTGATCTGGTGGACAAGGGCGTCACGGCCGATTACATCCTGGCCGGGCCGCCCGGCCAGCTCATCGGCGTCCCGCTGGCCGCCACACCGGCGGTACAACAGGTGCCCGGCGTGCAGGATGTGGTGGCGTTCCACGGAATCGCGTTGAAGGTCGGCGACAAGCAGGTGACCGGCACCGTGCCCGAGGGGCCGATGAAGGATGTGCTGAACTACGACGTCCGGCACGGCACCGACCAGCTCGGCGACAACGACATCATGGTGTCGGAAACCTATGCCGCCGAACATAATTGGAAGGTCGGGCAGCAGGTCGACGTGACCAGCCTGGACTTCAAGAAGTATCAGGTCACGGTCGCGGGCGTGTACAAGGACACCCAGCTGCTCGGTTCGCTGGTCGCGCCGATGGCCTTGTACGAGAAGACCGTTCCGCCCAGCTACCAGAGCAGTTTCCTGGTGCTGCTGAAGGCGAAGCCGGGCGCGAACCTGACCACCATGCGCGGTGACCTGGTGAAGGCCACCGAGAAGTACGTCATCGTGCAGGTGGAGGACCGCAACGACTTCAAGGGCGCGCAGGGCAAGCAGATCGACACCCTGCTGGCCATCCTCTACGGGCTGCTGGCGCTGGCGGTGGTCATCGCCATCCTCGGCATCGTCAACACCCTCGCGCTGTCGGTGGTGGAGCGGCGGCGTGAGATCGGCATGCTGCGCGCGGTCGGCATGCAACGACCACAGGTGCGGCGCAGCATCTATCTGGAGTCCATGCTCATCGCCGTGTTCGGCGCGCTGGTGGGGGTACTGCTCGGCATCGGGCTGGGCGAGGGATTCCTGCGCACGCTCAAGGATCTCGGGATCGCCACCATTGCCGTGCCGTGGGGGCAGATCGTGATCATGGTGCTGGCTTCGGGCGTCGTGGGCGTACTCGCGGCATTGTGGCCGGCGGTGCGGGCGGCGCATACGCCGCCGCTGGCGGCCATCGCGGATCTGTAGGAGAGCGAACAGGGGCCCCGCCGGAAAGGTGGGGCCCCTGTTGCTTTCGGAGCGTGAGCGTCAGAGCGTGATACGGAAAGGCTTGTCGCCCAACGCGTTGTCGTGGTTCAGGTAGCTCTCGAACGACAGCGTCACCACGCCGGGCGCGGGCTGCCCGTCGGCCTTCGACTTACTGGCCTTGACGATCACGGCCACCACGATGATCAGCACGATCAGCACCGCGACGATGCCGAAGACGATCCAGCCGATCGGCGCCCCCGACTTGCGCTGCGGCACCGGGTAACCCGGCGGCGTGGGGCGGGGCGAATAGGTCGGCGCCTGATACGACGGCATCTGATTCGCAGACGGCATCTGATTCGTGGCAGGTATCTGATTCGTGTAGGCGGGCCCGTAAGCCGGCCGCTGGCTGGGCGCCACCTGCGGCCGGGGCGTCGCCGGCGTGGGCTGGCGCGCGGGCGGCTGCTGCTGGATCACCGGCTGCGGATGCACCGGGGTGGGCGGGCGCGGGGCCACCACCGGCTGCTGAGCCACGATGGGCTGCGGGCGTACGGGAGTCGGCGGGCGCGGCGGGACCGGTGGAGTCGACAGGGCGCGTTCCACGGCCGCGGCGAATTCGACGCAGGAGCGGTATCGATCCGCCGGCCGCTTCGCCAGCGCGCGGGCCAGCACACCGTCGAGGGCGCGCGGCAGGCCCTGCCGCAGCGGACTGACCGGGGGCGGCGGCTGCTGCAGATGACCGCGGATCACCGCGGCCGGGCTGGTGCCCTCGAACGGGACAGTGCCCGTCAGCAATTGGAACAGGGTGCAGGCCAGTGAGTACTGGTCGGAGCGGCCGTCCAGGGTGGCGCCGGTGAGCTGTTCGGGTGACGCGTAGGCGAGGGTCGCGGTGACCGTGCCGGTCTGGGTGAGGTGACCGGTGTCGTCGCGCAGCCGGGCGATGCCGAAGTCGGTGAGATAGACGCGCTCGCCGCCGGTCTTGCTGGAACGGGCCAGCAGGATATTGGCGGGCTTCACATCGCGATGCAGGACATTGCGCCCGTGCGCGTAGTCCAGGGCCTTGGCGGTCTCACCGATGATCTGCGCGGCCCGCTGCGGTGGCAGGGCGGTGGCCGGCACCGCCGAGGCGTTCACGCCGTCGATGTACTGCATGGAGATCCATAGCTGCTCATCCTCGGTGCCGCGGTCGTAGACCGTGACGATGTTCGGATGATCCAGCTGCGCGACCAGATCGGCTTCCCGGATGAACCGGGCGCGAATCTCGTCGTCGGAGAACATCTCCTGATTCAGTAGCTTCAGCGCCGTCAGCCGCGGCAGCCGCGGATGCTTGGCCAGGTACACCGAGCCCATACCGCCACGACCGAGCTCACGTTCGATGACGTAACCAGCAAAAACATCACCAGAGCGCAAAACCGAGCCCCCGTTCTGTGTTCAATCTGCCCTTCGCTTCGCTCCGGGCGTGTTCGCGGCGCTGGAGGTCTCGTTCTTCCCTCCCTCCGCTCCTCCGCTGCGCTCCCCCGCTCCAAGGCGGAGGCCTATCAAGCCGCAGTCCAGAACGAGACGCGCCGCGAACTCTCGGAGTGGGCAGCACCAGGGGCACATTCTGCCAGCTTTGTCATGGTCGGCCAGCGTTGGTGTGAGCCCAGGTCTGGACGTCTCCTCTATCCAGGGCGACTGCGAGCAGATCTGGGAAGCGGTCGGGGGTGCAGGCGAAGGCGGGGACGCCGAGCGCCGTGAGCGCGGTGGCATTGTCGCGATCGTAGGCCGGGGCGCCGTCGTCGGAGAGTGCGAGCAGCACCACCACTTGGACGCCCGCCTCCTTCATCGCGCGCACGCGGCGCAGCATTTCGGCGCGCACGCCGCCTTCGTAGAGGTCCGAGATGAGGACGAACAGGGTGTCGGCCGGGCGGGTGATGAGCGATTGCGAATAGGCGATGGCGCGATTGATATCGGTGCCGCCGCCCAATTGGGTGCCGAACAGCACGTCGACCGGATCGGCCAGCTTCTCGGTGAGATCGACCACCGCGGTGTCGAACACGACCAGGGAGGTCTTCAGCGACCGCATGGTGGCCAGCACCGCGCCGAAGACCGAGGCGTAAACCACGCTGGACGCCATGGATCCGGACTGGTCGATGGCGAGCACCACATCGCGGCGCACGGCCTGCGCCTTACGGCCGTAACCGACCAGTCGTTCCGGCACCACGGTGCGATGCTCCGGCAGATAGTTCGCGAGATTCTTGCGAATGGTCCGGTCCCAGTCGATGTCTCGCAGTTTCGGCCGCGAGACCCGGGCCGCCCGATTCAGCGCCCCGCCCACCGCGGCCACGGTCCGCGCCGCGATCCGCCGCTCGATCTCCCGCACCACCTTCTCCACCACCGTCCGCGCGGTGGCCTTGGTGGTCTCCGGCATCACCCGGTTCAGGCTCAGCAGCGTGCCCACCAGATGCACATCGGGTTGGACGGCTTCCAGTAGTTCCGGCTCCAGCAGCAGCTCGGTCAGATTCAGCCGCTCCACCGCATCCCGCTGCATCACCTCGATCACCGTGGACGGGAAGTAATTCCGGATATCCCCGAGCCACCGCGCCACCGATGGCGCGGACCCGCCCAGCCCACCCGACCGCCGGCCACTGTTGCCGCTCCGCCCATCCGAGTCGTACAACGCCCCCAGCGCCCGATCCATCGCCACATCATCGGCCGCCCCCAGCCCGCCCCCGTGCGCCCCCTCGGCCGGCGCCCCCAGCACCAACCGCCAACGCCGCGACCGGCTTTCGCCGACCTCGCTCATGCCGTCGTCGTTCATGCTGTCACTCCCAGGATTTCGAGTGCGGCGGACAAGGCCAGTTCGCCGCGCGCGGTGTCGTATCCGGTGGTCGCCGTGCCGGTGTTCGCGGGTGCGCCGCCGTGGCGGACGGACTGTGCGATGGCCTGGCGTTCGCCGGTGTCGAAGGCGCCGAAGGTGCGGCGCAGCAACGGCAGGGTCGCGACGAACTGATCTTCCTCCAGGCCGCACAGCCAGGAATCGATGAGGCCCAGCAGGTTTCGATCATGAACCAGTAGCAGGCCGCGGCCGCCCAGGAACCCGTCGATCCAGCCCGCCTTGTCGGCGGCGGTGCGGCCCACCGACAGGGCCGCGGATAGTCGGCGAGCCGACTCCTCCGAATCGATGAGTTCGGCGTCGCACAGCAGGCGGACCGCTCGGCCGACCAGGCCGCCGTGCACGTCGTCGCGGTCGGCGAGCGTATGCAGCGCGGCCAGCCAGGTCGCGGTCGCCCACTCGTTGTCGCGGGCCGAAAGGGCCAGGTGCGCGGCGTCCATCAGGGCACGCAGCTGATTCGCGGAGTCGGCGTCCAGACCGGTGACGGCGCTCGGGAGGCCCGCGCAGCTGCGGACCAGGAGACTGTCGGCCACCCGGGTGAGGGCGGCGGTATCGGTGCCGCGCACATCGCCGTAGCGCAGGGTGCGCAGCAGGCCCGGTAGCGCCGAAAGCAGATGGGTGACGTCGTGGTCCAGGGCCGCAACGGATTCCAGGCGCGCGATGAGGCCGTCGGTCGCGCCGCCCAGATCGGCGAGCAGGGCCGATTCCAGGGCCGCGGACACGATGCTCACGGTGGCGTCCGGATTCGCCACGGTGTCCAGGACTTTCGCCTCCGCGGCGGTCTGCAGGGTGGTGCCCCAGCGGGCCGCCTCCACCACGGCAATGGCCAGCTCCGGCCGCCATTGCAGCGACCAGGTCTCCCGGAACGTTCCGGTATTGCGCACCTGACTGTCGGTGAGCCGGCCCCAGCCGATACCCAGCAGCCGGAGCCGGTGCAGCAGGCGGGATCTCGCGACGCCGCCGTCGGTGCGCAGGTCCAGATCCACGATGCGTTCGAGGGCCTGCTGTTTCAGGCGCAGCGTCTTGATCTGCGCCCGCAGGTCCGCCTCCAGCGGGACCGTCGGCGTGCCGTCCGGCACCGTGCCCATGGCCTCCCCGACCACGAGTTCGGTGCTGACCAGCCGCAGCATGGTCTCGTCGCCGTCGCAGAGCACGGCCCGGGTGGCCTCGGTGACCTCCGAGAGTCCGGCCAGCGGGCGTCCGCGCAGCACCGCGAGCGTGTCGGCGAGGCGCACGGCTTCGATGATGTGCGCGCTGGATACGGGTAGATCATGGGCGCGCAGGATGCCCGCCACCTTGGTGAGCCAGCGCGCGATCGGCTGCTCGGTCTCGGTGAACAGGTGGTGGTACCAGCCGGGCGAGGTGATGCCCGCGCCGTAGCCGGAGGAGCCGGCCAGCCGGGAATGCGTCCACGGCACCCACGTCAGGGTGGCCTTCCCCTTCGGCAGGCCCTTCAGGATGCGGGCATCCGCGACAGCCGGGCCGAGTTTGCCCTCCAGGGCCGGCGCATGCCAGGCGCCGCACACCACCGCGAGCCGTTGCGCGCCCTCCTTCAACACCTTTCGCATGACCTGCCGCATATGCGCCTCACGCCGCAGCGTGTGCGAGTCGACCACGATCCGCAACCGCGCCAACTCCGGCTCCGAATCCTGCTGCGCCCCGGCCCCGGACCCTTCCGGCGGGGCCGTGTGCTCGGATTCCGATTCTGCCGCCGGTACGGCCTGCGTTGCCGGCTCGGCCTGGTGTTCGGCCTCCTCGCGGAGCGCCGCCATGGCCTCGTTCACGGCGGTGAAAATATCGGCGTCCGAGGTGGATTCGACAATGGCGTCCCACCAGCGCTCGGCATCGTCGTAACCGCCGGCGGCGGCCAGGATGCCCAGCGGGTCGGTGCCGTCGCCCGGCTCGTTCTCCAGGGCCAGGGTGGTGGCGGCGGGCAGATCGCAGAAGCCCACGCGCACCTCGTTTTCCACCGCGTAGGACAGCGCCTGCCACTCCGGGGAGAACACCGCGAACGGCCACATGGCCGCGTGCGATGGCCGATCCGGCTGATAGCCCAGCACCGCCACCGGCGGCCGCATGTCTTCGGCCGCGAGGTAGCCGATCAGTGGATCGGCGTCCGCCGGTCCCTCGATGAGAATGGCGTCGGGAGAGAACTTCTCGAGCGCCAGGCGCAGTGAACGCGCCGAGCCGGGGCCGTGATGGCGGATACCGAAGACCCGGGTCTCCGCCCCCACTGCCGCGCTCGTCTCCCGCGCCGCGGCCGGCACGGTCATCGGTGCACCTCACGGCAGGCGCGGTAGAAGTCGGCCCAGTCCGGGCGCTGTCGCACCACGGCCTCCAGGTACTCGGTCCACACCACCTGGTCGGCCACCGGATCCTTGACGACCGCGCCCAGCACCGCGCCCGCGATATCCGGTGCGCGCAGTACGCCGTCGCCGAAATGCGCTGCCAGGGCGAGGCCATTGGTGATGACCGAGATGGCCTCGGCCGTGGAGAGCGTGCCGGACGGCGACTTCAGCTTGGTGCGGCCGTCCTCGGTCATGCCCGAACGCAATTCGCGGAAGACCCGCACCACCCGGCGCACCTCCTCGGCGGCGGCCGGGACGGCGGGCAGTTCCAGTGCGGCGCCGAGCTGTTCGACGCGGCGGGTCACGATGGCGACCTCTTCGTCCTCGCCCGCCGGCAGCGGCAGCACCACCGTATTGAAGCGGCGGCGCAGCGCGGAGGAGAGTTCGTTGACGCCGCGGTCGCGGTCATTAGCGGTGGCGATCAGATTGAAGCCCTTGGCCGCCTGCACCTCGGAGCCGAGTTCCGGTACCGGGAGCGTCTTTTCGGACAGCACGGTGATCAGCGCGTCCTGCACATCCGACGGGATGCGGGTCAGCTCCTCCAGCCGGGCGATGGAACCCCGGCGCATGGCGGTCATGATCGGCGAGGCCACCAGGGCGGCCTCGCTCGGGCCCTCGGCCAGTAGGCGGGCGTAGTTCCAGCCGTAGCGGATGGCTTCCTCGGCGGTGCCCGAGGTGCCCTGCACCAGCAGGGTGGACTGCCCGGAGATCGCGGCCGCGAGATGCTCGGACACCCAGGTCTTGGCGGTGCCGGGCACGCCGATGAGCAGCAGCGCCCGGTCGGTGGCCAGGGTGGCGACCGCGACCTCCATGAGGCGGCGCGGGCCCACGTACTTCGGGGTGATCACGGTGCCGTCCGGCAGGGCGCCGCCCAGCAGATAGGTGACCACCGCCCACGGGGACAGCCGCCAGGACGGCGGGCGCGGGCGGTCATCGGCGGCCGCCAGGGCCGCGAGTTCCTCGGCGAAGGCCTGTTCGGCGTGCGGGCGCAGCAGCGCGTCCTGCTCCTGAACGGTGGTCATTGCAGCTCCTCGAGCATCGTCTTGCGTTCGATAAGGTCATGGGCGAGCTGGTCGAAAGCCTGCTCCCAGTAGGGATCTCCGCATTTGCGGGCGATGCCGGTGACGGTGCCGGCCACGCTCACCGGGAAGTGCGCGGACGCGGCGCGGAACAGCGTCCGGTACGAGCCGGGCACCAGGCTCGGCGCGCCGGGGCGGTCGGCGCACAGCTCTGCCCGCTCCAGCAGTAGTCGTAACACGTGTTCGGCCATGGGAATCGGCCACGGCCGCGGCAGGGCGCGGAGCAGCGATTCGATCTCGGCCAGCCAGCTGGAGTCCAGGCGTCGCAGATGCCGGATCTGATCTTCGAGGGGCTGCATGGCGAAGAGCTCGCGCAACTTCTCGCTGTCCGCCTCGCCCGCCTGCTGTGCGGCATAGGCGCCGAACAGGGCCCGCGCCCACACCGGATTCCGCTGTGCCAGTGCGGCGTCCGACCAGCCCGCGAACATGGGCCCGCGCACGCCCTCGGCCATGGCGGCCTGCACCGCCTTGTCCGCCGGGCCGAGCACGCGCTCCCAATGCGTCAGCGGTGTCGCGGCGGCCACCCGGTGCAGCCATTCACCCGACAGATCCGGTGCGCCGTCGGCCCGGTAAGCGGTGTACCCGAACGAATCTCCCACCCCATCGCGCCGCGCGGCATCGTCGAGGACGCCCGGTCCGGTGGTGGTCAGCTCGAGCCGCGTCAACCGCCGCCCGAAGCTCACCCACGCCCCCGCCCGCTCCGCCATCCGCCCCGCGAACGCCGAATCCGGCAGCCGC
The DNA here is from genome assembly GCF_044750615.1 of Nocardia sp. NPDC088792. Classification (NCBI taxonomy): domain Bacteria; kingdom Bacillati; phylum Actinomycetota; class Actinomycetes; order Mycobacteriales; family Nocardiaceae; genus Nocardia; species Nocardia sp. NPDC088792. The sequence continues at coordinate 922,606 of NZ_JBIVKC010000002.1, read as the reverse complement.
CCCAGCAGATCCGCGGCCATCCGCCGCACCTCGGCCCGCCGATCCTCCAGCGCCGCCTCCAGCAATCCCTCATCCTCGAGCGAGAGCCCGTCCGCCAGCACCCCCAGCAGTTCGGCCTTCCCCGCCCCCGCCTCACTGCTCCACGAACTGCTCAACGCCAGCCACGCCGCCCCCGGATTCCGGCGCCGCAACTGCGCCAGCCACATCCGCCGCTCGGTGGCCCGCCCGTGCGACCACACCGACTGATCCTCCACCGCGGCCCGCACCAGCGTCCGCCATCCGGGATGCTGCCCCGCCAGCCACCGCCCCCGCGCCCCCGCCAGCCGCAACAACGCCTCCCGATGCCCGGCGAGCGCCTTGGCCCGCTCCAGCAGCACGCTCACCAGACCATCCGGCGCCCGGTAATCCCGCCTGCCCGCGGCCGCGAACCATTCATCCAGGAACGGCGAATTATCCGCCAGCAACGCGCCCAACCGCCCCGCCGCCGCCTCCGGCAACAGCAGCCGCCCATCATCCTCGGCCGCCGCAGCCAGCTCCGCCGTCCCGGCCACCATCCCGCCGCGAGTGAAACAGTGTTGCAGCGCAACGGATTCAAGCAGTACCGCCGCGGTGTCCCGCCGATTTGCCCGAGTACCCGCGCCCGCGTCGACGGAATCGGCTTGTACCTCCTGGGCCCCGGCCGCAGCCTGCAGTCCGGAGCCGGAGCCGGAGCCGGAGCCGGAGCCGGAGCCGGAGCTGGAGCCGGAGCCGGAGCCGGAGCCCTTTGTCTGTTCCGCCGCACCGCCGCCGGACTCGGCAGCGACCCCGTTGGGCTCGGCGGCAATGTCATCGGGCTCCGCCGCTGCGTCATGGGGCTCCGCCGCTGCGTCATGGGGCTCCGCCGCTGGGCCATGGGGCTGCGGTGTACTGGGGCTGGGCTCTGCTCCCGCGCCGAGTCGTGCGGCTGCTGCGGCGACCGGTACCGGCAATCCCGAGTACTCGGGCGCGCGCCGGCCCGTACCGAGCAGTGCAGCCGAGACCAGTTCGGCACTCGCGCCGGGTGATCCGGCGGCGGCCGCGGCAGGCAAGCGACCCGTCATGCCTTCCGTCGCGGTGATGTTCACGGCGACTCCATTAGCGAAGGCCGCGACCGGCAGCAGTCCGTCGATGCCCCACTCACCGATCACCGTGACGGGATGCCCGCCCGAGAGCCCCAGCAGCCGCCACGGCTCCCCGTCCGCCACCGCCACCGGCAGTGCGGCGCCATCGGATTCCGCTACGTACCAACCGCTTTCGGTCCGCACCGGCACGACATCGGGCAGCAGTACCGGCCAGGACCGCAGAAACGGGTCGGCCCCCACGGCGACCGCGTAGTCGTGCAGCCCCGCCTCGATACCGCCGGACCGCCCGGCCTCGCTCGCCGTATCGATTCCGGTCGAGGCGGCGAAGTCGGTGGGGTTGTGGCCGGTGTTCCCGAACACCGGGCGGGGGATGGTGGTGAAGGGTTCCGAGATGGTGTGGCGGGTGCCCCAGAGGGCACGCAGGGGCGCGGCGCCCGGGTAGTAGTGGAGGTCGGCTTCGAGCTGGAAGCCGGCGGGTGGAGTGTCCATGGGGAAGGTGGGGCTGCCGTAGTGGTGGTCCACCAGGAGCGCCCAGCGGGCGGTGGTGCGGCCGCGCAGGTAGATCCGGCGGGTGTAGAGACTGTCTTCGGTGGTGGTGCGGATGCCGAGGACGAGCCAGGTGTCGCGGACGGCGGGTTCGGTGCGGACCGACTCGGCCGGAGTTTGGTAGCCGAGGTGGGCGCGCACCGTGGATTGCAGGGCGGGGGAGAGGGCATCGAGGCGGCGATGGGCCGTGGCGAGCAGGTGCAGGCGGGCGTATTCGCGCAGCAGTAGCTGCGGCCATTCGGAATGGTAGGCGACGCTGGACAATTGGCGCAGGGTGCCGGCCACGCCGGGGGCCTGCGCGTCGACCATGCGGGCGGCGACGGATTCGAAGGCGGTCAGCGAGCGGTCCGCCTGGGCGAGGCCGGTACGGATCTGATCGGTGAGCCAGGTGTCGAGATCGGCGAGCCCGGCCGCGACCCGCGCCCGGCGCTGATCGGCCGTCGCGCTCGCGGTCGTGCGCGGCGACTCCGTTTCGGGTGCGGCCTTTTTCGCGGCACGGACGGCGCGGCCGCCCAGCCAGTCCGCGGCGAAGTCGGCGATCGCGTCCGCGGGTGCGATTTCTCCGCTGGACCAGCACAGCAGTAGCGACAGCGCATGCTTGCACGGAAACTTGCGGCTCGGGCAGGAGCATTTGTACGCCGGGCCGGAGAGATCGACGATGGTTTGATACGGGCGGCTCCCACTGCCCTGGCACAGCCCCCACAGCGCGGTATCGTGCTGCCCGCTCGCGCTCCACTTGCCGCGCAGTTTCCGGGCGGCGGCGAGCGCGGAGGCATCGGGTGCGAGGGCCGCGATCTGCTCGGCGGTCCAGGCGGTGATGGTCATCGGTTCCCCCTTCCTCGGTTCCCTCGAAGTTGTATCGGAGAGGACCGACAAGTGCGTGGCGAGCGGTAACAGCCGGAAATTCGCTGTGTCGTAATGTGAAACAAGATCACTCGATGTGAAAAGGCTTGTGTAACAAGGTGAATTCGACGAACCGAAAGGTTTGTCTGGAGCTACCGTGGAGTCAGCACCACAGTCTCGGCCCCGACATCGCGCGATCGAAGGAGCTGACAGTGAATCCCCTCAACATCCTGAACATCATGAGCACAGGTTCGGCCGTAGTCTCCGACGCCTTCGGAATGCTCTCCGGTGTGCTCGGTCTACTCACCTACTTCCAGTAGGAACACCCCGCGATAAGGTGCCGTCATGGCCCGCGTCGCGATCGAATACTGCACCCAGTGCCGTTGGCTGCTCCGGGCGAGCTGGATGGCCCAGGAGTTGCTGTCCACCTTCGCCACCGACCTTACGGAAGTGGCGCTGGTGCCCGGCGAGGGCGGCGTCTTCCGCATCACGGTCGACGGCGAGCAGATCTGGGAACGCAAGGCGGACGGCGGTTTTCCCGAAATCGCCGTCCTCAAACAGCGGGTGCGCGACCGGGTGGCCCCCGGTCGCTCGCTCGGCCACGCCGACAAACCCGATACTGACCCGTAACGGCGCGCTGATCACGATCACAGTGCCGGAACCGATGGACTCGGTACTCTCGATTTACGGAGTACGAGGAGGTCGGCGTGAGCACTCGAGTCTTCGACATGTTGTCGGATCAGGACAGCGGGCCGGTCGCCCGGACGGAATACGGCGAGGTCCGCGGCCGTATCGAGGGCGCGGTCAGCGTCTGGAAGGGCATTCCCTACGGCGCGAGCACCGGCGGCCCGAACCGCTACCGGCGCCCCCGGCCGGCCGAACCCTGGGACGGCGTCCGCGACTGCGTGACCTTCGGCGATATCGCACCGCAGAGCGCCGGCTTCGTACCCGTCGACTCCGGACTGGTCATGGGCGAGGACTGCCTCTGGGTGAACGTCTGGGCCCCCACCGCCTCCGCCGACGAACCGCGCCCGGTCATGGTGTGGATCCACGGCGGCGCGTTCTGCCTGGGTACCGCCGCCCAGGCGATCTACGACGGCCGGCGGCTGGCCGAGACCGGCGACGTGATCGTGGTCGCGGTGAACTACCGGCTCGGCGCCCTCGGCTTCCTGGACCTGTCCGCGCTCGGCGCCGAGTTCACCCCGAACCTCGGCCTGCACGATCAGATCGCCGCCCTGCACTGGGTGCGCGAGAACATCGCCAACTTCGGCGGCGACCCGGACAAGGTCACGCTCTTCGGGGAGTCCTCCGGCGCCGGGTGTGTGACCGCACTGCTCACCTCGCCGCTGTCGGCGGGCCTGTTCCAGCAGGCCATCGCCCAATCCCCGCCCGCCACAACGGTTTTCGGACCGGAGCGCGCGGCGGGCGTGGCCAAGCGATACCTCGATCTGCTGGAACTGCCCCCGGAACGCGCGGCCGATCTGCTGGACATGCCGATCGAACGCATCGTGTCCGCGGCCGGTGTGCTGCTCGACGAGGTGCCCACCCGGGAGCCCGGCCGGCTGGCCGCCGCGCCCGTGGTGGACGGCGAACTGCTGCCCGCATACCCGAGTGAGCGTTTCCAGCAGGGCCGTTCGCATCGGATGCCGCTCATCATCGGCACCAACAAGGACGAGGCGTCCCTGTTCCGGCTGTTCCGCTCGCCGATCATGCCGGTCACCCCGGATGCGGTGAACGCCATGTTGCGTGGCGTGGCGGCCGAACATCCCGGCCTGTCGCCGGAGCGGATCGCCGACATCGCCTCCGCCTACGAGGTCAGCACGCCGCGCGGCGCGCTCACCATGTCCACCGACGCGGCCTTCCGCATGCCCTCGCACTGGGTGGCGGACGCGCATTCGGCGCACTCGCCGACCTGGGTGTATCGCTTCGACCATGCCACACCGATGCTCAAGGCCGCCCGTGTCGGCGCGGGCCACGCCACCGAATTGCCTTATGTCTTCGGCAATTTCGGCTCCTTCGACTACGACCCGAGCTTCTGGCTCGGCGGACGCAAAGCGGCACAGGATGTTTCGGGCCGCATGATGCGCCGCTGGCTGGCCTTCGCCCGCTACGGCGTGCCCGCTGCCATCGACGGTTCCAAGCATTGGCCGCCCTACTCCGCCGCCGATCGCAAGACGCTTGTCATCGACAATATCGACCGCGTGGAGGTGGACCCGGATCATGACCGCAACTCGGTCTGGGGAGATCAAATCGTCGGGTTCTACTGAGCTGTAACGGAATCAGCGGTGTAAATTTTCCGGAGTATTTCGTCGATGTTTCGTATTCGTTGCCATCGATCTTGTGTCGAGCGGAGGATGGACATGTCCGCTTCACTGATGCAGAGGATGTGAAATATCCAGCGGGATAAAGGAATTCGAGATGGCACAAGAGAGCAACGAAACCACGCGTGAGCAGGCCCCGACCACCCGCGACATCGATGCGTTGCAAATGCAGATGAACGAAGCGCGTCAGGAATCCCAGAGCGCGCGTCAATTCGCCCAGCAGGCGCAGAATCTTGCGCGACAGTCCCAGCAACAGTCCCGGCAGGTCCAGCACCAGGCGAACCTGGCGCAGAGCGAGGCCAACCAGGCCAACCAGCAGGCGCAGCAGGCGCGCCAGCAGGCGCTGCAGGCGCAGAACCAGGCGCAGCAGGCCCAGAACGACGCCGACCGGGCGCAGAACCAGGCGCAGCAGGCCCAGACCGAGGCCAATTCCTCACAGCAGCGGGCCCAGTCGGCGCAGGATCAGGCCGATCAGGCCGGTCAGCTGGCCCAGCAGGCCGAGGATCAGGCGACCCGCACCCAGGATCGCGTCGGTCAGTGGGAGCTGCAGCTGAACCAGCTGCGGCAGCAGACCCGGCATCTCCAGAACCGGTAGTCAACCGTAACGGTACCGAAAGGGTCACCGATGGTGGCCCTTTCGGCCATAGGCGACGATGTGCCTATAAGCGAAGCGACGATGTACCGATGAGCGAAGAGCCGCCGCCTCCGGTGAATGTCGAAGTGATCGTTCCCGAGGCGATGAACGTAGGAGTGTATGCCAACGGATTCACCTGCTGGTACAACCGAACGGATTTCACCATCGATTTCGTCGTCTACCTGCCGACCGAACAATCGGTCGACGACGGTGGGAAATCTGTAGTGCGTCAACCGGTACAAGTCGTATCGCGGGTGAAATTTCCACCGTCCATGATCTTCCGGCTCATGCAGACCCTCAACGACAGCATGAGCAATTACGAGCAGCAATTCGGCTCGATCGTCCACCTGGGCGAATAGGAAAGCGAATGATATTTATTTCCAGCCGTATCACGATGCCCGCGGGGACGCCCGCCGACTGGATCGTGGTGACCGACCCGGCCGTGCGTTATCGGCCGGTGCCGATCAAGGGCCGCCGGTATGCCGTCACACCCTCGGCTCCGACAACCGCTCGGCCGTGGCGTGCGCGCGGTCACCGAGATGCACCGGCATCGCGGCATAACCGTGCAGAGTGAACAGACTGCGGCGCCGCGGTGCTCCCGCGAGACGCAGATCCGGGAACTCGTCGAACAGTGACCGCAGCGCGTAGGTGCCCTCCATGCGGGCCAGCGCCGCACCGAGACAGACGTGGATGCCGCTCGAAAAACTCAAGTGGTCCTTGGCATTCGGCCGCGTGATATCGAAGCGGTTCGGGTCCTCGAACACCTTCGGGTCGCGGTTCGCGCCGGCCAGCGACATCAGCACGACGGTGCCCTTGCGCATGCGCCTGCCGTCCAGTTCGGTGTCGCGCAAGGCCATTCGCGCGGTGGTCTGCACCGGCGAGTCGAAACGCAGCACCTCCTCGACGGCCTGCGGCCACAGGTCGGGATCGGCGCGCAACAGGTCCAGTTGCTCCGGATGCGACAGCAACTGCACCACGCCGTTGCCGATGAGATTCACTGTGGTCTCGAAACCCGCGCCCATCAACAGGACCGCGGTGGCCTTCAGCTCCTGATCGTCCATATCGCCCGCCGACACCAGGGCGCTGAGGATGTCCTCGCCGGGCTCGCGCCGCAACTGCTCGATATGCCCATCGGCGTAACCGTCCATGGCCTGCATGGACCGCACCGCATCCCGCCACACCCGCCAGCGGATGCCGATGTCCAGCATCGGGCTGATGTCGTCACCCCAGGCCAGGAACTCGTCCCGGGTCTCGTACGGGAAACCGAGCATTTCGGAGATGATGGCGATCGGCACCTGCGCGGCGAAACCCTCGACCAGATCGATGGATCCGCCCGACGGCATCCCGTCCAGCAGTTCGGTGGTCACCGACTCCACCCGATCCCGCAAGCGGCCGATCGCGCGCGGCGTGAAGGCCGCCGACACCGACTTGCGTAGCCGCGTGTGCTCCGGCGGATCGCTCACCAGCATGGACGGTTTCTCCACCGGATTGGCCGGCAGCGGCGCGGCCTCGAAGACCCGCCGCATCGGGCTGCGCTCGGCGAAACCGCTGAGCCCGTACGAACCCCAGGTGGTGTCGCGCAGGACGGCCCGGGTCAGCTCGTAGTCGGCGGTCGCCCAGCCGAGCGGACTGCGGAACAGCCGCCCCCGCCCCCGCAGGTCCTCGATGTGCGGGTAGGGGTTCTGCAGGCCGGCGGCGCTGCCGATGAGCGCCGCGAACGGGTCGCCGCGGCGAGCCTGGAGTCGCAGGACGTATCGGGGCGCGCCCTGTTCGGCGAGCCACCGCAACCAGTATCGCGGGCTCATCATCGCTGACTCCCTCGTCGTCGGATAACTCCACGGTACGGAAAGTCCTTGCGGTAAAAAACATCCCGTGGCGGGAAACAGGGCTCCTACCTGGGTAGGTGCCCGCAGCCCCACATCGGGTTCTCAGGAGGTTCGTAAACCAACCTCAGGCTTGCCGCCGCGCGGTGATCCGCTCGGTGCCGATGCGCCGCTCCTCGGCGGCCGGATCCGGATTGGCGACCTGGACCAGCGACGCACCCGAGACCAGCACCGCCACGAAACCGTCGATCACCTCGGCGGGCGTCTGCCACGAACTCGACGACAGCACCCGATCACCGGCCGTGAAGCCCTGCCGCGCGGCCGATTTGCGAGCCTTGTCCAGCACCTCGGATACCGACTCGCCGTCCAGCGCGCACCCCACGCCGCCCGGATGGAACTGATCGCCGTGCACCCGCACCGACGACGCATAGTCGGTCACGCCGATCGGCAGATCCCGCACCGGCATGCCCATCGGATCCAGGGACAGCGCCGCCACCTCCGGAATATCCCCGGCCTCCGCGATGCGATCCGCGGTGACCAGCGCCAGCTCGGCGTCCGGATCGGCGTGCAGCACCACCTCCACCCCGGCCCACCAGCAACCGAGCAGGACGGCCGCGGTCTGCCAGTGCGCGGGCAGCAGCACCGCCACCCGGCTGCCGGAGGACAGCCCGAACTCGTCACGAATCATATTGGCGGTCTTGGCCGCCCAGTTGGCCAGCGTCAGCGCGGACAGTTCGATCCGGGCGCCGGTGGCGTCGTCGTAATAGGTGATGCGCGGGCCCGCCGGATCGCGGGCGAGGATGGGGTCGAGCACCGCGTCGGTGAGGGTCTCTGTCAGTTGACGCATTTCGGTCCGTTCTGGCCGGCATCGATGGGTGCGGCGGGCGCTACGGGGATCGCGGTCGCGGCGCCACCGGAGAAATCGAAGGTACCGCTGCCCGTCGCCGAACCCGGACCAGAGTAGTCACTCGCGAGAACCACCCGGATCGACCCCTCCGCCATACCTGATTCCGAGATCACCGGCAGCCCGCCGAGCGCCTGCGCCACCGCGCGCGCCTTGGGGTCGCCGCCGGACCCGGCCAGCACCCGGCTGGTCTGGATCGGGCCGCCGATCCAGTTGTCCACCGTGCCGGTGCGGAAACCCTTGGCCGCCAGCGCCGTCGCCGCCTGCCCGGCCAGGCCGCCGGTGCCGCTGGCGTTGTAGACGTCCACCGCGAAACTGGTGGTGTCGACGCCCGAATCGCCGGAGTCGTCGCCCACCGCCTTCGCCACGAACTTGTGCACATCGGCCGGATCGACCTTCACCACCGATTCGCCGTTGTCCGTCCAGCCGGCCAGATCCTTCACCGGGATGGTCTCGAACTTCACCAGGCCACCGGAGAGATCCTTCAGCTCGTGCAGGAAGCTCAGCACATCCCAGCCGTCGTCCAGCACCACCGTGCGGCCCAGCGCATCGCTGAGATCACGCAACCGGCCCGGACTGGTCAGCATCTTGGCGCTCAGCACCTGATGCACCAGCTGCGCCATGTAAACCTGCTGCCGCACAATACGATCCAGATCGCCACGCGGCAGTTCGTGCCGCTGCCGCACGAAGCTCAGCGCCTGCGCGCCATTGAGCTGCTGCTGACCGGCGGGGAAGTCCGCGCCCGAAAGCGGTTCGTCCACCGCATTGTTCAGGCATACCTCCACCCCGCCGACGGCGTCGGTGAGCAGCACGAAGCCGAGCAGCCCGACCTCGGCGTAATGGTCCACGGTGATACCGGTCAGATTGCCCACGGTCTTGATGAGCGCCTGCCGGCCCGCCAGCGTGGACCGGCGGTCGGCCTCGGCGGGGACGACGCCCTGATCGATGAGCTTCTGCTGCTGAGTCGCCTTGGTCACGCCGTAGGCCGAATTGATCTTGCCCATGCCGATTCCCGGAATGTCCACATACGCGTCGCGCGGAATCGAGATGGCCGTCGCCGACTGCCCGTCATTGGGCACCCGGATGAGAATGATGGTGTCGGTATTGAGGCCGCCCTCGTCATCGTCACCGGCGTGCAGCATGGCCAACTCGTCCGCGGTCAGCGGATTGCCGTGCGCGTCGGCCCGCGCGTCGATACCCACCATGAGGATGTCGGTCGCGCCGTCGGACTCACCGCCCAGCCCCAGATTGCCGATCCGCTCGATGCCCGAGATCAGCTGATCCACGCTGTGCCAGCCCAATCCGGTGAGCACCAGCGCCAGCACGGAGAGCAGCGCCGCCAGCGTCCGCCGCGGGTACTTGCGATGCCAGGGTGTGCGACGGCCGCCGAAGGGCGTCCGCGAGCCGCCGAGGGACATGCGGGAGCCACCGGAGGCGGGTGGGCGTGACGGTAGCGGCACCGATGCCCTTGTGGTCTCTGGCAACTCCACTGTCCTTTCTGTGCCTATTTGCCCTCCGCTTCGCTCCGGGCGGGTTCGCGGCGCTGTAAGTCTCGGTCTTCCCTCCTTCCGCTCCTCCGCTTCGCTCCCCCGCTCCACTCAGTCCAGACCGAGACGCGCCGCGAACCACCCCTGGGTGCAGGCTAGACGCGGTAGCCAGGATGTCGCTGTAGCTCAGGCTCCGTGAGTCGCGGAGTCGCGAAGTCGTGCCAGACTGTCGGCCGTGACTTCCGCTTCCCCCGTGACTCCCATCACCACGCCGCTCGTGGTGACCGGAGCACACGGACAGCTCGGCCGCGCACTGCTGCACCTCGCACCCGGCGCCCAGGGCCTCGGCCGCGCCGAACTCGACATCACCGATGCCGACGCCGTGCGTGACGTGGTGAAACCCGGTGCCGTCGTGATCAATTGCGCGGCATACACCGCCGTCGATCAGGCGGAGACGGATGAGGATCGGGCGTTCGCGGTGAACGCCACCGGGCCCGAGGTGCTGGCCGGCGTGTGTACCGCGGCCGGGGCGCGATTGATTCAGGTCTCCACCGACTATGTGTTCCCCGGCACGGCCGACCATCCGTATGAGCCCGACGACCCGACCGGGCCCGCGACCGTCTACGGCCGCTCCAAGCTCGCGGGGGAGCAAGCGGTGCTGCGGATCGCGCCCGCGGCGCACATCGTGCGGACCGCGTGGGTGTACTCGGGGCAGGGTTCGGATTTCGTCGCCACCATGCGGCGGCTGGAGGGTGAGCGCGACACCGTACGGGTGGTGAACGACCAAATCGGTTCGCCCACTTACACACTCGATCTCGCGGCGGGCCTGCTGGAACTGGCGGCCCGCCCGGACCCGGCGGCGACTCCGGGCGCGCACCGGATCCTGCACGCCACCAATGGCGGGCAGGGCAGCTGGTTCGAGCTGGCCCGCGCGGTCTTCGCCGGCCTCGGCGCCGATCCGGAGCGCGTACTGCCCTGTGGCACCGAAGATTTCCCGAGACCCGCTCCGCGCCCGGCATATTCGGTCCTTTCGGGCAAATCCTGGGTTGCCGCCGGACTTGCCCCCCTGCGTGATTGGCGACTTGCACTGAGTGACGCACTGCACGGCATCTCCGACTAGGCTGGCCCCCCGTGAGCCCCTCGGATCAAGTCGGACGGCCGACCATCGCCGTCGTCACGGTGACCTACTCGCCCGGTGAGCACCTCGAGCACTTCATCAGCACCCTGGCCACCGCAACCAGCGAGAAACCACAGGTCATCCTCGCCGACAACGGCTCGGTGGACGGTTCACCCGAACTGGCCGCCGAGGCCAATGCCCATGTCCGGCTGCTGCGCACCGGCGGCAATATCGGCTACGGCGGCGCCATCAACCGCGCGGTCGCCGAGATCGACCCCGATATCGAATTCGTCATCATCGCCAACCCGGACGTGCGCTGGGGCACCGATTCCATCGATACCCTGCTGGCGGCCGCGCGCCGCTGGCCGCGCGCCGGCGCGCTCGGCCCGATGGTCCTCGAACCGGACGGCAGCATGTACCCGTCCGCGCGTTCGGTGCCCGGCATCGCCGACGGCGCCGGGCATGCCATCCTCGGCTCGGTCTGGCCCGGCAACCCGTGGACCCAGCGCTACCGCCAGGACAGTGCCGAACCCTCCGAGCGTCCGGTCGGCTGGCTGTCCGGTTCCTGCCTGCTGGTGCGCCGCGCCGCCTTCGATTCCATCGACGGATTCGACTCCCGTTATTTCATGTACATGGAAGATGTGGACTTCGGTGACCGCATGGGCAAGGCGGGCTGGCACAATGTGTTCGTGCCATCGGCCGAGGTCACGCACGCCAAGGGACACGCCGCGGGACGCCACCCCGAGACGATGCTCCCCGCGCACCACGCGAGCGCGTACCGCTTCCAGGCCGACCGGCACCCGCACTGGTGGCAGGCTCCGCTGCGGCTCGCGCTCAAGGCTGGACTTGCGATCCGTTGCAGGCTTGCGGTTCGATCTGCGCTGCGTGAACGCGACAAGGCTGTCGGCTGAGCCGCGGGAACGCGACCGATTAGTCTCTTTGAGGCTCACCGACACCTGACCACAGGGGAGAAGATGGCGAACAGCGGTAGTACCGCCGGGTCTACGGACGCGGTGATCCTGGTCGGAGGCCAGGGCACCCGACTGCGTCCACTGACCCTGTCCGCCCCCAAGCCGATGCTGCCCACGGCCGGACTGCCGTTCCTGCAACACCTGCTGGCCCGCATCGCGGACGCCGGCATCACCCACGTCGTCCTCGGCACCTCGTACAAGGCCGAGGTCTTCGAGGACCACTTCGGCGACGGGTCCGAACTCGGACTCGACATCGAATACGTCACCGAGGCCCAGGCCCTGGGCACCGGCGGCGGCATCCGCAATGTGCTGCCCAAACTGCGCGCCGACACCGTCATGGTGTTCAACGGCGACGTACTCGGCGGCACCGACCTCAACGCGGTCCTGGAGACGCACCACACCTCCAAGGCCGACGTCACCCTGCACCTGGTGCGGGTCAGCGATCCACGCTCCTTCGGCTGCGTGCCCACCGACGAGACCGGCCGGGTCACCGACTTCCTGGAGAAGACCCAGGATCCGCCGACCGACCAGATCAATGCCGGCTGCTACGTCTTCCGGCGCGAATACATCGAGAAGATCCCCGCGGGCCGCCCGGTCTCGGTGGAACGCGAGGTCTTCCCGTCGCTGCTCGCCGAGGGCGCCCACATCCAGGGCCACGTCGACATGTCGTACTGGCGGGACATGGGCACGCCCGAGGACTTCGTCCGCGGCTCGGCCGATCTGGTCCGCGGCATCGCGCCCTCCCCGGCCCTGCCCGGCCAGCGCGGCGAATCCCTCGTCCACCCGGGCGCGGGCGTGGCGCCGGGCGCACTGCTCATCGGCGGCACGGTCGTCGGCCGCGGCGCCGAGGTCGGCGCGGGCGCCCGTCTCGACGGCGCCATCCTCTTCGACGGCGCCTGCGTGGAAGCCGGCGCCACCGTGGAACGTTCGATCATCGGTTTCGGCGCCAAGATCGGCCCCCGCGCCCTGGTCCGCGACGCGGTGATCGGCGACGGCGCGATCGTCGGCGCCCGGTGCGAACTACTACGCGGCGCACGAGTATGGCCGGGAGTGGACATCCCGGACGGCGGCATCCGCTTCTCCACCGACGTGTAGCAGCAGACCGACCGACGAATGGGCCGCTCCCGATGGGGAGCGGCCCATTTCGTGTGCGGGCAGGCCGGACGAAAGGAAATTCATCCCACTGCGACGGAGGTCACGGCCGGGGATTCGGCTGCGGCCGTGCGGCGTTCGCCGAGCACCAGCAGTCCGGTGGCCGCGACCAGCGCCGCGGTCAGGCCGTGCACCCCGAAAGCCGTTGCGGTGGAACCGTCGTGGCGCAGGACGGAGAGCATGTCGCCGACCGGGATGACGGACTCCACCAGCAGCAGAATGCCGAGGGCGCGGCGTTCGCGGGCCGCGAGCAGGGCGACGACGGCGAGGCCGGAGACCACGTCGCGGACGCCCTTCACGTTCAGGAAGTCGGCGGCCTGCCCGGTCGGGTAGGCCTTGAAGCCCATGCCGGGGGCCATGCCCTGCGGGTCGGCGAGGTAGCGGACGCCGATGTAGGTGATGAAACCGGCGCCGGCGAGAGCGAGGACATTGGCGATGCGCGAGGTCTTCATTGCTGTGCTCCAGAATCTAGCGGTGCTAACTGATGAAGCAACGCTAACTGATGCATAGATAGTTTGTCTAGCGGTGCTAGAGTTTTCTCATGAAAGTCACCCAGACACGCAAGGAACGCGAGCGCTTCGAACGCCGGCAACGCATCATCGACACCGCACGCGAGATCGCCGAGACCGACGGCTGGGACGCGGTGACCGTGCGCAAACTCGCCGAACGCATCGAATACAGCCAGCCCGTGCTGTACAGCCACTTCGCCGGCAAGGACGCCATCGTGTCCGCCGTCGCGGAGCAGGGCTGCGCCGAACTGGCCGCGGCCCTGGGTGAACTCGTGGACACGGCGGACACCCCCGAAGCCGCGCTGGCCATCGTCGTGGACGCCTATCTCGCCTTCGCGCGCGACAGCGCCGCCCTCTACGACGCGATCTTCGTGCTGCCCACCGAGCTGAAATTCGGCCCGGACGCGCCGCAAGCCCTCAAGGACGCGTTCGCCGTCCTGGCGCGGACCTTCGCGCCCTTCGCGCCGCCCGACGATGCGGAAACCTTCACCGAGGTCGCCTGGAGCGCCCTGCACGGCCTCGCCACCCTCGACCGGGGAGGTCGGCTGCGGCCCGACTTTCGCGCCCAGCGCGCCGACCTCCTTGTTCGTGGCTGGACGGCCCGCATCGGCCGCTGAAAACAATGGTGCGGCGCAGTGACATGCACTGCGCCGCACCATGATTCGTCGTATGCGGCTACTCGCCCTGTGCGGCCTGGGAGATCGCATCCCATTCACGCCAAGTGGCCAGGCGGGATTCGTAATCCGCGGTCGCGATCTGCAGCGGCAATGCGCCCAGGAAGACGCGCAGCGGCGGCTTCGGCGCGTCGACCACGGCCAGGATGGCCGCGCGGGTGGCGGTCGGCTCGCCACGGCGCTGGCTGATACGGCCCTGCGCACGAGCTTGACGAATGGACTCGTAGGCCGGATTCGGGGCGCTGTGCACGGCCGACGGACCGGACCAGTCGGTGCTGAAACCGCCCGGCTCGATCAGCGTCACATGAATCCCGAACGGCGCCACCTCCGCGGCGAGCGACTGCGAGAACCCTTCCAGCGCCCACTTCGAGGCGTGGTACGCGCCGAGCGTCGGGAAGGCGCTGATGCCGCCGATGCTGGACACCTGGATGATGTGCCCGCTGCCCTGCGCGCGCAGGATCGGCAGCGCGGCCTGGGTGACCCACAGGGCGCCGAACACATTGGTCTCGAGCTGTGCCCGGACCTCCGCCTCGGTCAACTCCTCGATGGCGCCGAAATGCCCGTAGCCCGCATTGTTGACGACCACGTCGAGCCGCCCGAAATGCCCGGCCGCCTGCTCGACCGCCGCGAAATCGGCGGCGCGATCGGTGACATCCAGCCGCAGCGGCAGGAAAGTCTCCGGATACTTCGCGACCAGATCATCCACCGTGGTGAGATCGCGGGCCGTGCCGGCCACCCGATCACCCCGCTCCAGCGCGGCGAGCGCCCACTCCCGCCCGAAGCCGCGCGACACACCGGTAATGAACCAGACCTTGCTCATAAGGCCCTTCCTCAGAGTTTGATCGGTAATGGCCCGACTGGACCACGCACCCCAACCACGCTAGCCACCTGGAGTGCACTCCAAGCAAGACTTCTGCGCGCCCGCCTGTAATCATTCGGCCGCCCCGCCCGGAATCATTTGGGCGCCCCGCCCGGAACTCCGCATACCCTGGGGCTCATGGCGGACGCGGTGGTGGTCGGATCGGGGCCGAATGGGCTTGCGGCGGCGGTGATCCTGGCGCGGGCCGGGCTCGAGGTCGAAGTATACGAGGCCGAGGAGCAGATCGGCGGCGGCTGCCGCACCGCCGAGGTGACCCTGCCGGGCTTCCGGCACGACCTCTGCGCCGGCGCCCACCCGATGGCCGTGGCGTCTCCTTTCTTCCGCGCCTTCGATCTGCGGGCACACGGGGTGGAACTGCTTGCGCCGCAGGTGTCCTACGCGCATCCGCTGGACGGCGGCCGGGCCGGGCTGGCCTGGCGGGATCTACAGGACACCGCGGACGGACTTGGCCGTGACGGCCGGGCCTGGCAACGCTTGTTCGGACCGCTGGTGCGCAGGTGGGAGGACCTGGTCGGGCTGATCATGTCGGATCTGCGACATCCGCCCATCGATCCCGCCGGCCTGCTGCGCCCGGACCAGGGCGTCGAACTACGGGTACTGCGCCGGATCGTGGAACAGGCGACGCCACTGTGGAATCTGCGCTTCCGCGAGGACATCGCGCCCGCCCTGCTGACCGGCGTTGCCGCCCATGCCATCCGGCCGCCGCGCAGTTTCCCGGGGGCCGGGGTGTCCATGCTGCTCGGCACGCTCGCGCACGTGCGCGGCTGGCCGATTCCGCGCGGCGGCAGCCAGAGCATCATCGACGCGCTGGTCGACGATCTGAAAACCCATGGCGGACGGGTCATCACCGGCCACCGGGTGGACTCGCTCGGCGAATTCGACGATGTGCGAGCCGTTCTCCTCGATATCGCGCCCGCCGAATTCCAGCGCATCGCCACCCTGCCCGCCCGCTACAACTTCCTGCTCGATCGCTTCCGCTACGGCGGCGCCGCCTGCAAGGTCGATTTCGCGCTCTCCGGTCCGGTGCCCTGGCAGGCGCGCGGCTGTGACCGCGCCGGCACGCTGCACCTGATCGGTTCCCGCGCCGAAGCGGTGGCAGCCGAAAAGGCCGTGGCCGCAGGCCGGCACGCGGACCGCCCGTACGTCCTCGCCATCCAGCCCGGCGTGGTGGACGGCTCCCGCGCACCCGAGGGCAAACACACGCTCTACACCTACGCGCACGTCCCCAACGGCTCGGCGCAGGACATGACCGAGGCGGTCACCGCCCAGGTCGAACGTTTCGCCCCCGGCTTCCGGGATCTGATCCTCGCCACGCATGTGAACACCGCCGCCACCATGCCCATGCACAATGCGAACTATGTGGGCGGCGATATCTCCGCGGGCGCGATGACCCTGCGCCAGACCGTCTTCCGCCCGGCCCCGCGCTGGAACCCGTACAGCACCCCGCTGCCCGGCGTCTACCTGTGTTCCGCGGCCACCCCGCCCGGCCCCGGCGTGCACGGCATGAACGGTTATCACGCCGCCCGGCACGCCCTGCGCCACGAATTCGACGTCCGCACCGACCCGCTCGAACTGCTCACCGATCACTGGCGAATCTGACGGCCCGTCACCGAATCCGATTGTTACGCTGCGCGTATGGCCGGATACTCGGGTACGCCGCTACCCCGCAAGCTCGGCATCAAAGAGGGCAGCCTGGTGCTGTTGTCCGGCGCGCCCGCCGATTTCGATCTCGGCGCCCTGCCACCCGGTGCGACCCTGCACCGCCGCGCGGGTGCGAGCCCGTACGACGTGATCCTCGGTTTCTGCCCGGACCGCGCGACCCTGTCGCGCAGGTTCGCGGACTGGCGTGCCCGCATGGCCGTCGACGCCGGACTCTGGCTGGCCTGGCCGAAGAAGGCGAGCGGGGTGCCCACCGATCTGAGCGATACCGCGGTGCGCGAATACGGGCTGGCGCAGGGCCTGGTCGACAACAAGACCGCCGCCGTGGACGAGGTCTGGTCGGGTCTCCGCTTCGTCATCCGCCTTGCTGATCGTTGACCGGGACTGCCGGGTTTGTCGCGGTAGGGTGCAACCCATGCGACTGTCTACACGAAATCAACTCGACGGAACGGTTGTATCGGTCACCAAGGGTGAAGCCATGGCCGTGGTGCGTATCCGCCTGACCGGCGGTGACGAGATCACGTCCTCCATCACCCGCGACGCGGCGGAGGATCTCGGCCTCAATGACGGCTCGCCCGTCAAGGTCCTGATCAAGTCCACCGAGGTCTCCCTCGGCGTGGAGTAACCCGGTTCGCCGCGCGAGCCCTACGGGGTTTGCGTGGCGGGCGTGCGGTACAGATCCGGCTCGATGTAGATCACGCGAGCCGCGGGTACCGCTTGTCGCACTCGGGCTTCCGCGTCGTCGATGGCGGTCGCGATATCCGCGATCTGCAGCCCGGGCACGATCGACACCTTGGCGCCGACCAGCATCTCCTCCGGACCCAGGTACTGGGTGCGGAGATGGATGACGCGGTCGATGCGGGTGTCGTCCACCAGCTGTTCGCGAATCGCCTTGTCCTCCTCGGGCGTCGCGCCCTCGCCGATGAGCAGGCTCTGCATCTCGACGATCAGGATGACCGCGATGCAGCCGAGCAGGATGCCGATGGACAGCGTGCCGATGCCGTCCCACACCGGATCCCCGGTGATCATGGTCAGCGCGATGGCGGCGAAGGCCAGGATGAGGCCGATCAGGGCGCCCGAATCCTCCAGGAGTACCACCGGCAGTTCCGGATTGCGCGAATTGCGGATGAACCGCCACCAGCTCGCGTTCCCGCGCAGCGGCGCGGATTCCCGCATGGCGGTGGTGAAGCTGTAGCCCTCCAGGCAGATGGCGATACCGAGGATGACGATCGCCACGATGGGGTTGGACAGGTGCTCCGGATGCTCGATCTTGTGGATGCCCTCCCAGATCGCGTACAGCGAGCCGAGCGCGAAGATCACCAGCGCAACCACGAACGAGTAGAAGTAGCGATTGCGCCCGTACCCGAACGGGTGCAGCTGATCCGCCTCCCGCGCCGCCCGCCGCTGCCCGAGCAGCAGCAGTCCCTGATTGGCGGTATCAGCCACCGAGTGCACCGCCTCGGCCAGCATGGATGCCGAACCGGTGATCGCCGCGCCGACGAATTTCGCCACCGCGATCCCGGCATTCGCACTGAGCGCCGCCAGGATCGCCTTCTTACCGCCGCCCGCAGACATGCCGCTCCTTCACCCATCGATGTCCGTTTTGCCCGAACTACTCCGGCCGGGAGCCTATCGGACCCCGAAGCGCCCCACCGACCCTAAACACTCCCACCCCAAACCCCCCGACCCGGGCGCCGAGTGGCACATGAGGATCGCAAACATCGAGAAGGAGCGTCCCTGGTGTGCCACTCGACGATTGGGACCTAGTTGTCGACCGTTGCCGTGAAGAGTTGGGCTGCGCCGTTGATGGATTGGGCGTGGATTTCGGTGTCGGCGGCGGAGATCCAGCCGGCGTGGCCGCATTCGACGCGGAGTGGGCGGCCGCCCTGAAAGAGGCGGACTGTGCCGTGGGTGCACAGGGCGATGCCGGGGCCGTTGGACAGGACCGGGACGGGGGCGGCGTCTTCGGGCAGTTCGAAACGGGTCAGGACGAATTCGGGGGCGGGGGTGCGGTAGCGGAAGACGCCGTCGCCCAGGGTTTCCGGCTGGATCACCGGGAGGTCCAGGGGTTCGAAGTCCAGGACGCGGAGCAGTTCCGGGACGTCCACGTGCTTGGGGGTGAGGCCGCCGCGCAGCACATTGTCGGAGTTCGCCATGATCTCGACGCCCACGCCGCGCAGGTAGGCGTGCAGGTTTCCGGCGGCCAGGAACAGGCCCTCGCCGGGTTCCAGGGTGATGCGGTTGAGCAGCAGTGCGGCCAGGACACCGGCATCGCCCGGATAGGCCTCGGCCAGTTCCAGCGCGGTGCGCACCTCGGCGATGAATTCCTTGCGCGCGCCATCGCATTTCTTGCGCGCGCCATCGGCGTCCTTCTCCGACAGGTAGCGCACGCAGCCGTCGAGCACCTTGGGCAGCAGGATGCTCAGCGTGTTCTGCGGCAGCGCGATCCAGGTGGTGAACAGCGTGCGCAGGCCGGCCGAATCCGGCTGGGCGGCGAGCAGTTCCGCGTACGAGCCGAGTTCCGGCACTTCCAGCGCGTTCAGCAGGCGCACGGTCTGGCGCGGATCCCGGAAACCGGCGAGGGCCTCGAAACGATCCAGGGCCACCACCAGTTCGGGCTTGTGGTTCTCGTCGCGGTAGTTGCGCATGGGGGAGTCGATGGCGACCCCGCTCTGGTTCTCCCGCGCGAAACCGGCCCGCGCCTGTTCGATGCTGGGATGCGCCTGCAGCGAGAGTGGTTCCTCGGCGGCCAGGATCTTCAGCAGGAAGGGCAGCCGTCCGCCGAATTCGCCCGCGACCGAGCCGAGTTCGTGCTGCGGATCGGCATTGACCACGTCCAGCAGGGACTTGGCGTGGCCGTTGATCCGTAGCTGGGCCGGGTCGGCGGGGTGGGCGCCGAACCAGAGTTCGGCCTCCGGATGCGCGGAGGGAACCGGTCGCCCGCACAGCTGAGCGAGCGCGGTGCGCGAACCCCATGCATAGGAACGCAGCGCACCAACGAGTTCGTGCACTAGTAGTGTCCCCCGTCGAATCGTCCCGGCGTCGTCGCCGGGCGGGAACCGAGTAGTCGTAGATAGGCCGCGGCCATCTCCAGCCGAAGCGTCAGCACCGCAAGCTGTTCCAGTTCACTGCCACGGACCGGCACGGTGACCCGGCCCTCTTCACCGGGCTGCGCGGCGCCCGACAAGGCGGCCGTGCCGGCGACCTCCGCGTCCACGTTCACCAGATCGGCGTCCACCATGCCGGCGTCCGCGCCGAACACCGCGAGCCGGCGGCGGGCCGCCATCTCGTCCGGATCGGCGGTCACCACGAAGATCCGTACCTGCTCGACCGGCGCGGGGCCGTCCAGTTGTTCGTCATGGAACAGCGGATCGTAGCCCGGCGCCGCCACTCCCGCGGCTGCCACCAGACGAGCATGCGCCGCAATGGTTTCCGCCAGGTTGGCGGCCGTCACGATCTGCCCGGTCGCCGCCAGCAGCACCTCGGCGGCATGCGTCGCCACCTGCGTGGCGGCGGGCGAATCACCGGACAGCACCAGCCGCTTGCGTTGCTGCATGCGGGTGGCGAGCGTCTTGGCGGGATTGTGGAACGCCTCGTTCTGCGGTCCGTCCCGGAGGGCTTCGGCATCGAGCAGGTCTGCCAGCGCACTCAATTCGGGCACCAGCGGACCCATGCGATGCGGGTCCAGCGCGGTCAGTACGGCAATGCCGACGGCCACATAACGCAGCAGGCGATTGTGATCGAGCACCGGCACGCGCGGCGGCAGCATGATCGCCCGCCCCGCACCGGCGGCCCGCATCGGACCCTCGTCCGGCGCGGCCACGACCACTTCGGCGCCGCGGCGCAGCGCGCTGTCGACGGCTTCGGCCAGGCGCGGATCGCCGGAGTCGTCCCCGGCCACCAGCACCACGTCCAGCGGGCCCACCCACGGCGGGATGGACGTGGCCGACACCACCGGCATGCTGGTGCGATCGCCGAGCGCGGCGATCAGCAATCCGGCCGCGCGCGCGGCGCGGCCACTGCCGGAGATCAGGACCAGACTGCGCGGGCGCAGATCGGCCAGACGGTGCAACGCGTTCTCGGCCACGGCCGCGGCGGTCGCCCGTACCAGGGCGCCGCCGGACGCGGCGGAGCGCAAAATACCCCCGGCGTCCGCCGCCTCCAGCGAGGCGACGTCATCGAGGTCGAGTACCGGTGTCCCAGCGATCATCGGGCGTTGCCACCTCCCCTCATCGGGTCACCAGGCGCTGGCGAATCCAAGCTCTGTGATTCCACTATTCCAGTCAGGCGCGGACGATGCTCAGGATCTCGGTTACGAGTGCGTCTACTTCGTCCTGCGATCGTGCTTCGACGTTGAGTCGCAGCAGCGGTTCGGTATTCGAGGCACGCAGATTGAACCAGGCGCCCTCGGGCAGTTGCACTGTCACACCGTCGAGCCGATCCACCGAGACCGCTCGCTTGTTGAACGCTTCGAGCACCGCCATGGTTCGCTCCTTCGCATCCGGCACTGTCGAGTTGATCTCTCCGGAGGACGCATACGTGACATACGCGGACGCGAGCTCGGACATCGGGCGGTCCTTCTCACCCAGTGCGGCCAGCACGTGCAGGGCCGCGAGCATGCCCGAATCGGCGCCCCAGAAATCGCGGAAGTAGTAGTGCGCGGAGTGCTCGCCACCGAAGATCGCGCCGGTGGCGGCCATCTCCTGCTTGATGAACGAGTGACCCACCCGGGTGCGCACCGGGGTGCCGCCGAGCTCGTTCACCAGCTCCGGCACCGACTTCGAGGTGATCAGGTTGTGGATGACCGTCGCGCCCGGTTCCTTGACCAGTTCGCGCTCGGCCACCAGCGCGGTCACCGCGGACGGCGACACCGGGTCGCCCTTCTCGTCCACCACGAAGCAGCGGTCGGCGTCGCCGTCGAAGGCCAGGCCGATATCGGCGCCGGTCTTGCGGACGAAGTCCTGCAGATCCACCAGGTTCTTCGGATCCAGTGGATTCGCTTCGTGATTGGGGAAGGTGCCGTCGAGGTCGAAGAACAGCGGTTCGATCGTGTACTGCGGCAGCGTGCCCAGCACCGCCGGCACCGTGAAGCCGCCCATGCCGTTGCCGGCGTCCACCGCGATGCGCAGCGGCCGCGAACCGCTCAGGTCCACCAGCTTGTGCAGGAAGGCCGCGTAGGCCGACAGCAGATCCTCTTCGGTCTCCGAGCCCTGCGGGCCGTCGAAGGCCGGGACACCGGCGATGACCTCGTCGGTGATGGTGCCCAGCCCGGTGTCCTGCCCGACCGGCAGCGCCTTCGCCCGGCACAGCTTGATGCCGTTGTACTTCGCCGGATTGTGGGAGGCGGTGAACATCGCGCCGGGGCAGTCCAAATGACCCGAGGCGAAGTACAACTCGTCGGTGGAGGCCAGGCCGATGTGCACCACATCCAAGCCCTGCGCGGTGACGCCCTCGGCGAAGGCGGCGGCCAGCTCGGGCGAGGAATCGCGCATGTCGTGACCGATGACGACCCGCCGCGCACCCTCGCCGCGCATCAACCGTGCGAAGGAACCCGCGACATCGCGCACGAACCCCGCATCGATCTGCTCGCCCACCACCCCACGAACGTCGTACGCCTTGATAACTGCATGGACCGACTCGGCAGACCGGGCGACTGTCATGGCCACCACCCTAATAGCTGGCCTCCGGGCATCGCATGCCGTCCCGCCTCTCCGTGTCTTCTGCGCCGGACGGAGAGCCGTCGAGACTCCCATTCGCGTGCCGGCGGCCGGGTGCCGAACCGATTTCGGACGTACCCGGTGAGTTACCCGCATCTCACGAAATCACTGGTTCGGGAAACGTATCCACGGTGGTTGTCCGATCTGCGATCGGTCAGCTCGGGGGGTCGGGGAGGACCCGTAGGTGGCCGCGTCTTCCGGTGCGTCCGGGCCGGGCCGGGCGCTGGGGGGCGGGGTTGTAGTCGGTGTAGCCGCGCGGGTCGGGTTCCGGTGGGCGGCGGCGTAATCCGGCCTCGCGGACGGCCTCGGCGAGGGCGGTGAGATCGTCGTCGTCCGGGGTGGAGGTGGAAAACCCGCCCTCGTGACGGACCATCTCCCAACCCTTCGGCGCGGTGATCCTGGAAGCGTGTGTTTCACACAAATCCCAGGAATGGGGTTCCGCGACCGTGGCGAGCGGACCGACGACGGCGGTCGACTCGGCGTAGACGTAGGTCAGCGTCGCAACGGCCGGGTTCTTGCAGCCTGGACGGCAGCAACGACGCATGGGAATCACGCCATGCAGGGTAACCCCACGGACGCCTCCGAGGTAGCGGGACACGCTCGAAAAGGCCCGCGGGACGCGCGCGATTCCCCGCTCCGAGCGGCCGGGAGTCCGCCCGGCCCGCCCCGCCCGGATCGCCGGAGCGACGGCGAGGCAACCGCCGGAGCGAGGTGCGGCCGTTCGGAGACCGGGCCGCAACCCTGGGTTCGCACACCCTCCAGGGGTAAGGGTTAGATTCAAGGTATGACCCGTTCACGTAAGAGGCGGCCGCCCACCGCGCGGTCGGTCATCCGCCGCGGGCGGGGTGTGCGCGGGCCCATGCTGCCGCCGACGGTGCCGGCCCGGCGCACCCGCGGCCAGCAGTTCGACCGGCTGGTGCTGGAGGCCTTCGCGCCCCTCGAACAGCGCTGGCACGATCAGCTCACGAAGCTGGATATCGCGGTCGACGATGTGCCGAAAATCCGTCCGCTGCACCTGGATTCGGTGTCCTGGCCGGAAGAGGTCGTCGCCGATGGGCCGGTGCCGCTGTCCCGCCTCATCCCGGCCGGGGTGGACCGTTACGGGATGGCGACTCGGGCCCGAGTTGTGTTGTTCCGCAAGCCTTTGGAGCTGCGGGCGGGAGATCCGGACGACTTGGTCGATCTGCTGCGCGAAGTTCTGGTTCAGCAGCTCGCGACGTACCTCGGCGTCGACCCCGACGTGATCGACCCCGAGCCCGAAGAGTAAGTGCCCGTTGGTGTTCCAGCTTGCTGCGCGGTGCGCGCAGCAAGCCGCATCAGATGATGCCGCGCTTGAGGCGGCGGCGCTCGCGCTCCGACAGGCCGCCCCAGATTCCGAAGCGTTCGTCGTTCGCGAGTGCGTATTCGAGGCATTCGTCGCGGACCTCGCAACCGAGGCAGATCCGCTTGGCCTCGCGGGTGGAGCCGCCCTTCTCGGGGAAGAACGCCTCCGGGTCGGTCTGGGCGCAGAGCGCCCGTTCTTGCCACTGCTCGGCTTCGGTCATGGCCTTGCCGCGCGAAAATCCGTCGAACATCTCATCCTGACCGGTGACGATCAAGCTCAGCCGCGGTGGTTCGGGCTGGTATTGGGCGCGTGCCCACTGCCCGCCCCCCGGTCGCGCTGTCGTCATCGGTTCACCCCCCTCGATTCCATTTCCATCGGCGCAGAAGCCAGGTGCTGCGCCAGCTGTGGAATCGGTTTGCGATACACCGCCCGGAATGCCTGACGGGGCCAGCTCATCGGCCATCGCTCCGCCTCCTCACTGTGTGTTAGCGCAGAATGATTACTCCGTCGGAGCCGATCCCACCGACGGCCCAACACCGCGATGTAGTCCCGCGGACATCCCCGAACACGTCACCCGGAGATGCGAACGCGTGTTCGAAAACCCGTCCGCGCCTTGCACTCTCACGCGGACCCGGAATGACATGCCTGTGATTAGACACGCCGGGAGCGGCGATGGTCAAGCTGCCGAAGCTATTCCGTTACCATCTCGGGCCCCTGTTGGGAGTGTTGTCGCAGATCAAACAGCAAATTTGCAGCAAATAACGCAGCGGGCATCTCCCGGCATGAACCGCATAGGCTGTGCGGATGTGACTCGAGAACAAGCGGACACCGCACCCGGAACCGGACTCCGGATCGCGGTACTGGTCGGTGGAGTAGGTGGCGCGCGGTTCCTGCTGGGCGTGCGCGAACTTCTCCCCGGCGCCGACACCACGGCCATCGTGAACGTGGGCGACGACGTCTGGATGCACGGGCTGCGTATCTGCCCTGACCTGGACACCTGCATGTACACCCTGGGTGGTGGCATCGATCCGGAACGCGGCTGGGGACACGCGAACGAGACTTGGAATGCCAAGGAAGAACTGGCCGCTTATCAGGCTCAGCCCGACTGGTTCGGACTCGGTGATCGTGATATCGCCACCCACCTCATCCGCACCGAAATGCTGCGTCAGGGATTCCCGCTCTCCCAGGTCACCGAGGCGCTCTGCAATCGGTGGCAACCGGGCGTGAAACTGCTTCCGGCAACCGACGACAGGTGCGAAACGCATGTCGTTATCGGTGACCCGGAGAACCCTGGCGAACGTCGCGCGATCCATTTCCAGGAGTGGTGGGTTCGCTATCGTGCGAACGTCGAGACCCATGGATTCGTGACTATTGGGGCAGATGCTGCGAAACCGGGCCCAGGTGTGACCGAAATCATAGAGTCCGCGGACGTGGTTCTGCTCGCCCCTTCCAACCCCGTCGTGAGCGTCGGATCCATCCTCTCCGTACCCGGAATTCGGGGCGCCCTGCGCACCACCGACGCCAAGGTGATCGGCCTGTCCCCGGTGATCGGCGGAAAGCCCTTGCGCGGCATGGCCGATGAATGCCTGTCGGTGATCGGCGTGGAGACCACCGCCGAGGCCGTCGGAAATCACTTCGGCGGCCGCTCGGGCACCGGTATCCTCGACGGCTGGCTCGTCCACACCGGTGACACCGCCGATATCCCCGGCGTCGAGGTGCGGGCCGTGCCGCTGCTCATGACCGACCCGGCCACCACCGCCGAGATGGTGCGCGCCGCGCTCGATATCGCAGGAGTGAAACCGTGAGCGACACAACGACACTGGGCGATCACGCGTCCCCGGGTGAGTTGCGGATTCTGCCCGTGCCCGGGTTGCCGGAATTCCGGCCCGGCGACGACCTCGCCGAAGCCCTTGCGACACAGGCTCCCTGGCTGCAGGACGGCGACATCCTGGTGGTGACCAGCAAGATCGTCAGCAAGGTCGAGGGCCGCATTGTCACCGCGCCCACCGACCCGGACGAACGCGACGCGGCCCGCCGCGAACTCGTGCTGCAGGAGTCGGTGCGCGTACTCGCGCGCAAGAACCGCACCCTCATCACCGAGAACCGGCTCGGCATCGTGCAGGCCGCGGCCGGCGTGGACGGCTCCAATGTGGAGCAGGGCGAACTCGTCCTGCTGCCGGAGGATCCGGACGGCTCCGCCAAGGCGCTGCGGCTGGCGCTGGCCGACCGGCTCGGTGTGAACGTCGCCGTCGTCATCACCGACACCATGGGCCGCGCCTGGCGCAACGGCCAGATCGACGCCGCCATCGGCTCTTCCGGCCTGCGCGCCATGCACGACTACAACGGCGCGGTCGACGCCCAGGGCAACGAACTGCACGTCACCCTCGTCGCCGTCGCCGACGAACTCGCCGCCGCCGCGGACCTGGTGAAGGGCAAACTCGGCGGGGTCCCGGTCGCGGTGGTGCGCGGCCTGGAATACACCGACGACGGTTCGACCGCCGCTGACCTGTTGCGCCGCGGCGAGGACGACCTGTTCTGGCTGGGCACCGAGGAGTCGATCGACCTCGGCCGGAAACAGGCGCTGCTGGTGCGACGCTCGGTGCGCCAATTCGCCGATACCCCGGTCGAACCCGAGCTGATCCGGGACGCGGTCGCCGCCGCCCTCACCGCGCCGGCCCCGCACCACACCCGCCCGGTCCGCTTCGTCTGGGTGCGCGACCGCGCCCTGCGTGACCAGCTCCTCGAGGCCATGGCCGACAAGTGGCGCACCGACCTCACCGGCGACGGCCGCACCCCGGAGAGCGTGGAACGCCGGATCACCCGCGGCCGCATCCTCTTCGACGCTCCCGAAGTGATCATTCCGTTCTGCGTCCCCGACGGCGCGCACGACTATCCCGACGAGCGTCGCCAGGCCGCGGAGAAGACCATGTTCACCGTCGCGGTCGGCGCCGCCGTGCAGGGCCTGCTGGTCTCCCTCGCGGTGCGGGGCGTCGGCAGCTGCTGGATCGGCTCCACCATCTTCGCCCCGGAGCTCACCCGCGAGGTCCTGGGTCTCGAGGCCGACTGGAACCCCTTGGGTGCCATAGCAATCGGCTACCCGATGGAGGAGCTGGCTCCGCGCGAGCCGCGTGACTCCGCCTTCGGGCTGGTCGAACTGTGAAGCGCGCTGCCGTGAGTCGGCGGACCTCCGTGGACGCTTTCGCTTCCGGCAGCGGCCGGGCCCGGCCGCTGCCGGGCCGCGGCCTGCGGCGTGGCGCGCCGACTGGAGCGGGGGTATCGGCGTGAGCGCGGAGTCGTTGCACAAGTCGGCTACGGAGTTGCTCGAAACGTGGGATCCGGCAATGGGTTTCGAGCAGTCGATTCGGGAGGCCATGCTGGCGTTTCTGGGGTCGGCGCCGCGTGGGTGCCTGCGGGAGCACGCGGCGGGGCATATTACGGCTTCGGCGATCGTGTTGTCGCACGACGAGTCGGAGGTATTGCTGACGCTGCATCCGCGGGTCGGGCGGTGGATCCAGCTCGGTGGGCATTGCGAGGAATCGGATGATTCCGTTGCGGCGGCGGCCTTCCGGGAGGCGACGGAGGAGTCCGGGATCGAGGGGCTCACGCTGGAGCCGGGTTTGTACGGGGCGCAGGCGCATCCCATCACCTGCTCGCTCGGGGTGGCGACGCGGCATCTGGATCTGCTGTTCAAGATCAAGGCTCCGGAAGGCGCTGTGCCGGTGCGCAGTTCGGAGTCCACCGACCTGCGGTGGTGGCCGGTCGACGGCTTGCCCGCCGACTCCGATGTGCTGCTGCGCTGACTCCGGCGCGGGTTACGCGGTTCTGCTCGACGGTGTAAAGTCCGGCCTGTACACGTTCTCAGGGCGGGGTGGAATTCCCCACCGGCGGTAATGGCGCCCGGACCGATTCCGGGGGCACGAGCCCGCGAGCGCCACGGTACGCACGGCTGTCGTAAGACGACCGTGCACGCCATGGGTCGAGCAGATTCCGGTGTGATCCCGGAGCCGACGGTCACAGTCCGGATGAAAGAGAATGCGGCACCGGTGCACCCACCACGGTGAGGTGCACCTGTTCGCGTTGCCCTGGGTGACATAGCGAACAGGAGGAATTCCCATGTCACCCACGTCGAATCGCATCGCTCTCGTCGCCGCGCGCTGGCACTCCGACATCGTGGACAAGGCCGTCACGGCCTGCCGCGCGGAACTCGCGGAGCGCGGTTTCACCGAAGTCGATGTCATCGAGGTGCCCGGCGCCTTCGAAATCCCCTTGCGCGTCAAGCGATTGGCGACCAGCGGCGAGTACGCCGCCATCGCCGGCTGCGCGCTGGTGGTGGACGGCGGCATCTACCGGCACGACTTCGTGGCCTCGACGGTGGTCGACGCGCTCATGCGGGTGCAGCTCGACACCGATGTGCCGGTGTTCTCGGCCGTGCTCACCCCGCATCACTTCCATGAGCACGGTGAGCATCTCGGCTACTTCTCCCGTCACTTCGAGGTGAAGGGGACGGAACTGGCGAATGCCATTGCCGCGACGCTGAATTACGACGCCGTGCCGGTGTAGATCGGCGCCTGTGCAGAAAAGTGGAAACCCTGCTCGGCGCAGGGCCGAGCAGGGTTTCCTTCATCCGCCGGCATGACGGGGGGAACATGCCGAGGGATCGGTCCCAGCCTGGGGGTGGTTGTGCGGGTTCAGGCTGGAACCAAGTTCTTGGCGGCCGCCTCCTGCACGGGTTCGGCCGTATCGGTCTCGGGTTCGGTGGCGTGCTCATCGACCATGCTGGTCTCGTCGAACGGGATCTTGCGGTCGAGCACCGCGTGCACCCGTTCGGCGTCGATGGTCTTGGTCCAGGTGCCGATCAGCAGCGTCGCGACCGAGTTCCCGGCGAAGTTGGTGAGCGCGCGGGCCTCCGACATGAACCGGTCGATGCCCACGATCAGCCCGACGCCGTCCAGCAGGTCCGGCCGGTGGCTCTGCAGGCCGCCCGCCAGGGTGGCCAGGCCGGCACCCGTCACCCCGGCGGCGCCCTTGGACGCCACGATCATGAACAGCAGTAGTCCGATCTGCTCGGTCCATGCCAGCGGCTTGCCCATGGCGTCGGCGACGAACAGGGTCGCCATGGTCAGGTAGATGGCGGTGCCGTCCAGGTTGAACGAATACCCGGTCGGCACAACGACACCCACGGTGGTGCGTTCCACGCCGGCGTGCTCCATCTTCGCGATGAGCCGCGGCAGTGCGGATTCCGAGGACGAGGTGGCCACGATGAGCAGGTACTCGCGGGCCAGGTACCGGGACAGCTTGAAGATCGAGAACCCGGTCACCGCCCGCAGCAGCGCGCCCAGCACACCGAAGATGAACACGATGCAGGTCAGGTAGAAGGCCACCATGAGCAACGCCAGCTGCTTCACCGCGTCGAGTCCGGTGCGGGCCACCACATTCGCCATGGCGCCGAACGCGCCGATCGGCGCCAGCCACAGGATCATGGTGAGCACCCGGAACACCAGCTTCTGCACGAGCCCGATGCCGCGCAGCAGTGGTTCGCCGGTCCTGCCCATGGCCTGGATGCCGAAGCCGACCAGCAGCGCCACGAAGAGGGTCTGCAACACCTTGCCGGAGGTGAGCGCGGACAGCATGGAGGTCGGCACGATGTCCTGCAGGAACTGCCAGCTGCCGCCGGCCGCCTTGGCGTCGCTGGCGTACTTGCTGATCTCCTTGGCGTGCGCGGCCACGTTCAGGCCGGTGCCGGGGTGCAGCAGATTGCCGACCACCAGGCCGATGCCCAGGGCCACGGTGGACATGATCAGGAAGTAGCCGATGGCGAGGCCGCCGACCTTGCCGACCTTGGCAGCGGCGCGGACCGAGCCGATGCCCAGCACGATGGTGCAGAAGATGACCGGGGAGATCATCATCTTGATCAGGTTCACGAACAGCGTGCCGAGATCACCGACGGATTTACCGAACCCGGGAGCGAGCCAGCCGACCAGTACACCGGCTACCACGGCCACTATGACGGCCAGGTACAGCCAATGGGTACGGTCACGCCGCTTGTTTGTTTCGCTCATCGTGGGTTTGCCTCCGGAACTTCTTGCTGTCCGGGAAATAATGTCTGGCAGGGTGACGCGGGTCACTGTTACGTAAGTTTTGTTCATGGAGGGTTAGTTGCTAGGTCGGAGAACGCGCGCCCGGCGGACGTTGGCAGGGCAGGTGTTCCTGGTGCAGGTCCTGGTGCTGGCGGTGGTGATCATCGCCGGGGCCGGTCTGGCGGTGTGGCAGACCCGCCGGGTGCAGGACGACGCCACCCGGGTGCTGGTCACCGATATCGCGCTGGCCGTCGCGCAGACGCCCGGGACGCTCGCGGGCGTGCAGAGCCCGAATCCGACCGCCGCGCTGCAACCGGTGACCGAGGCCATCCGCAAGGCCGCCGATGTGGACTTCATCGTGGTGATGGCCCCGGACCGGACGCGCTTCACGCACACCGATGTGGATCGAATCGGAAAGTCCTTCAGCGGCAATATCGATCGCGCGCTGGCCGGGCAGACCTTCACCGAGACCTACACGGGCACACTGGGTCCCTCCATTCGCGCCGTGACGCCGGTGCGGGACGCGAACGGGAAGATCGTGGCGCTGGTGTCGGCGGGGGTCACGCTGCCGCACATCGGCGATCAGGTGTGGCAGCAGTTGCCGGCCATTCTCATCGCCTCGGCCATCGGCCTGGCGGTGGCGACGCTGAGTTCGATGCTGCTGCGGCGCCGGCTGCTGCGGCAGACGCACGGGCTGGGCACCGCCGAACTGCGCGCGCTCTACGAGCATCACGACGCCGTCCTGCATTCCGTGCACGAGGGCCTGATCGTGTTCGACCGCAGCGGCGAGAAAGCGGAGCTGGTCAACGATCCGGCGCGCGTCCTGCTGGACCTGCCGGACGGCCCGGTGACGCGCGCGGAGCTGCCGGTGTCGTTGCAGGGCATGGGAACCGAGGTGGTGCGCGACGAGATGCATGTGACCGCGGACCGGGTGCTGGTGGTGAACCAGGACGTGGTGGAGCACGACGGCCGGCGCATCGGCACCGTGCTCACCCTGCGCGATCACACCGAATTGCGGGATGTGCTCGGCGAATTGGATTCGGTGCGCGGGTTCGCGGAGTCGCTGCGCGCGCAGGCGCACGAGGCCGCCAATCGGTTGCACACCGTGGTCACCATGGTGGAGCTGGGCCGGCCGCGGGAGGCGGTGAACTTCGCGACGGCGGAACTCGAGCTCTCCCAGGCGCTCATCGACCGGCTCACCGGGGTGGTGGCCGAGCCGGCGGTGGTGGCGCTGTTGCTGGGCAAGGTGGAGCAGGCGGCCGAGTACGGCGTGGAGCTGACCGTCACGGGGGACACCGTGGTGGATTCCACCGATCCGCTGACCCCGCACGAAATGGTCACGCTGCTGGGCAATCTCATCGACAACGCGCTCGACGCGGTCGGGCACGACGAGGATGCCTGGGTGGAGGTGACGGTCCGCCGGACCGAGGGTGCGAGCGGTGGCGTGGATCTGTATGTGCGGGTGGCCGACAGTGGTTCGGGCATGTCGCAGGAGGTGTTCACCCGGGCCACGGAGCGCGGCTATTCCACCAAGACCGACCATCACGGGCTGGGGCTGGCGCTGGTGCGCCGCCTGGTTGCCCGGCACGGCGGCGAACTGCTGGCGCAGCGGGAACCGGAATCCGCGGTGATCGTGAGGTTTTCGAGATGATCCGAGTGCTGATCGTGGAGGATGAGCCGAAGATTGCCGCGGCACATCGATCCTATGTAAATCGACTGACCGGTTTCGAGGTGATCGGAGTGGTCCACACCGGACGAGACGCAATTGCGGTCGCAAAAAGGTCACAATCTTCGGGTGCGCCCATCGATTTGGTACTGATGGATATCGGCTTGCCGGATATGAGCGGCCTCGCGGTGGCGGCCGCGCTGGCGGGCCTGCGGCCCCGGCCGGATCTCATCGCGGTCACCTCCGCGCGGGATCTGGCCATGGTGCGTTCCGCCGTCGCGCACGGCGTGGTGCTGTATCTGCTGAAGCCGTTCACCTTTTCGGCGTTCCGCGACAAGCTGGAGCGCTATCTCGAGTACCGGACGGCGCTGCCGGCGGGGGAGACGGCGGTGTCACAACAGGAGATCGATCGCGCGTTCGGGATGCTGCGCACGCCGGACCCGCGCGTGACCTCGCCGAAAGGTATTGCGCCGCAGACGATGGAGGAGGTGTCGCGGGCGGTGCGCGCGGCGCCGGGCGGCTTGTCCGCGGGCGAGGCCGGGCGCGCCGTCGGCGTTTCGCGAGTAACCGCCTGGCGATACCTGGAACGTATGGCGGAAGACGGCGTGGTGGATCGCAGAACGGACTACGGTCGAACCGGGCGGCCGCAGGTGCGCTACGTGTGGTTGCGCTGATTTGGGGTAAGCCACCGGTTTGCCTGTGAGGTGGGGTGATTGGGGCCACACGGTCGGTGACGCAGGAACCGACCGCTCATCTTGTAACGGCCGCCACCTTGCTCGCTCAATCGGTGTTGTAACGACGATAAAGTCTGTACATATCTACCTGCGAAGTTGTAGTGGTTTCTAATTAGCGGGGCAAACGTGCAAAAGGTTGGCAAACGATCTGGTTCGCCGGATCCCAAACGTCACCTGTGGATGTTGGGTCTCATCGCTCCGGGCTGTGCGTTGCTGCCCTCACAGCTGGTGTTGCATACCCATTGCAAGGTGTTCTGGTGGATCGGTCCGATCATCGTCCTGATCGTCATTCCGGTGCTGGACTGGGTCGTCGGGGAAGACGGCACCAATCCGCGCGACGAGGATTACGAACAACTCACCAACGATCGGTATTACCGCTGGTGTACATACCTTTTCCTGCCGATCCAACTGATCGGCCTGATGATCGCGGCCGTCATGTGGGCCGGCGATGACCTGTCCGTCCTGGACAAGCTCGGGCTCGCGGCCACCCTGGGGTTCGTCAGCGGCATCGGCATCAACGCCGCCCACGAACTCGGCCACCGCGTCGAGAGCATGGAACGCTGGCTGTCGAAACTTGCACTGGCGCAGTCGGCTTACGGGCATTTCTTCGTCGAGCACAACAAGGGGCACCACGCGCGGGTGGCGACGCCGGACGATCCGGCCAGCGCGCGCATGGGTGAGTCGCTGTGGGAGTTCCTGCCGCGCAGTGTGATCGGTGGCTTCCGGTCCGCTATCCATCTGGAGCACGACCGGCTGCGCCGGCGGGGCAAAGGCTGGTTCAGTGTCCAGAACCACATCCTGCAGGCGTGGTCTATGACCGTGGTGTTGTTCGGGGTGCTGGTGGGTCTGTTCGGCGTGCGGATCCTGCCGTATCTGTTGCTGCAGGCCGTGATCGGTGCGGCGCTGCTCGAGACGGTCAATTACGTCGAGCATTACGGGTTGCTACGGCGTAAGCGGCCCAACGGCAATTGGGCGCGCTGCTCGCCGCGCGACAGCTGGAACAGCGACCGGTTGGTCACCAATATCTTCCTGTTCCATCTGCAGCGGCACAGCGACCATCACGCCAACCCGGGGCGCCGCTATCAGACGCTGCGGTCCTCGGAGGAGTCACCGCAACTACCGGCGGGCTACGCGACCATGATTCTGCTGGCGTTGATTCCGCCGCTGTGGCGGTACGTCATGGACGCGCGCCTGCTCGACCACTACCGCGGCGATCTCAGCCAGGCCAATATCCAGCCGCGCAAGCGCGAACGGATCCTGGCCGGCAGTGGAAACCTCGACGCCGCCGCTTGACCGACGGGTGCCACTGCCTGATCGACAAATACCGTCCAACGTGCGTACGCTGTACGCACGTTAGACGTGCGTGCCCGAACCCGGGCGGCACCTACTAGCCTTACGGGCAAAAGCCGACCAGGAGAGGCAGATGACGACCGCTGTGTCCAGCAAGATGACCCCTGACGTCCGCAACGGGATCGATTTCAAGGTGGCGGACCTGTCACTGGCCGAGTTCGGCCGCAAGGAAATTCGGCTCGCCGAGCACGAGATGCCCGGCCTGATGGCCCTGCGCCGCGAATACCACGAGGTGCAGCCGCTCAAGGGCGCGCGCATCTCCGGCTCGCTGCATATGACCGTGCAGACCGCGGTGCTCATCGAGACCCTGGTATCGCTCGGCGCCGAAGTGCGCTGGGCCTCCTGCAATATCTTCTCCACCCAGGACCACGCCGCCGCCGCGATCGTGGTCGGCCCGCACGGCACCGAGGAAGAGCCGCAGGGCACCCCGGTCTTCGCGTGGAAGGGCGAGACCCTCGAGGAGTACTGGTGGGCCGCCGAGCAGATGCTCACCTGGCCCGGCGAGCCGGCCAACATGATCCTCGACGACGGCGGCGACGCCACCATGCTGGTGCTGCGCGGCGCGCAGTTCGAGAAGGCCGGCGTGGTCCCGCCGGACGACGAGCACAACTCGGCCGAGTACACCGTCTTCCTGAACCTGTTGCGCGCCAGCCTGGAAGCCGACAAGGGCAAGTGGACCAAGATCGCCGACTCGGTCCAGGGCGTCACCGAGGAGACCACCACCGGCGTGCTGCGGCTCTACCAGTTCGCCGCCGCGGGTGAGCTGGTGTTCCCGGCCATCAACGTCAACGACTCGGTCACCAAGTCGAAGTTCGACAACAAGTACGGCACCCGCCACTCCCTCATCGACGGCATCAACCGCGGCACCGATGTGCTCATCGGCGGCAAGAAGGTGCTGATCTGTGGCTACGGCGATGTCGGCAAGGGCTGCGCGGAATCCCTCGCGGGCCAGGGCGCACGCGTCCAGGTCACCGAGATCGACCCGATCAACGCGCTGCAGGCGCTCATGGACGGCTACGACGTCGTCACCGTGGAGGACGCCATCGGCCAGGCCGATATCGTCATCACCTCCACCGGCAACAAGGACATCATCCTTCTCGACCACATGAAGGCGATGAAGGACCAGGCCATCCTGGGCAATATCGGCCACTTCGACAACGAGATCGACATGGCCGCCCTGGAGCGTTCCGGCGCCTCGCGCCTGAACATCAAGCCGCAGGTGGACCTCTGGACGTTCAAGGAGTCCGGCAAGTCCATCATCGTGCTGTCCGAAGGCCGCCTGCTGAACCTGGGCAACGCCACCGGCCACCCCTCGTTCGTGATGTCGAACAGCTTCTCCAACCAGGTGATCGCGCAGATCGAGCTGTGGACCAAGCCCGACGAGTACGACAACGAGGTCTACCGCCTCCCGAAGCACCTGGACGAGAAGGTCGCTCGCATCCACGTCGAGGCGCTCGGCGGCACGCTGACCAAGCTCACCAAGGACCAGGCCGAGTACATCGGCGTGGACGTGGAGGGCCCGTACAAGCCGGAGCACTACCGCTACTGAGCGGAGAACGCCTGTAATACAAGAAGATTCGGCCGGTCACTGCCGTGACCGGCCGAATCTTGTTCTCCGGTGCGCTACTTCAGGCAGAGATTGATGACCGGAACCCAGGTGCCGCCCTGAACCACGCAGAGCGCGGCGGGGATCAGGGTGGCCAGGTCGCTCGAGCCGGAGCCGCCGCCGCTCGAGGAACCCGAACTCGGGGTCGAGGCGGCGACGGGCGCAGGATCCAGGGCGACCGGCGCCGCGTCGGCCGTACCGGCCACCGTGAGGCCCGCCGCCACCGCGACGCCTGCCACTGCGACGCGGGGGAGATGATGCGCGAGAAGGTGTTTCATCAGGTGTTCGCTCCTTGCAGGGGGAGTGGTGGAACGCACCCTACACAGCTACTGAAGTGGATGTATTTCAAATAAGAAAATCGGGGCCGGCCGCGATACGCGGCCGGCCCCGACGTTGTGGCGGGGGTCGATCAGTTCACTTGTGGAACGACTTCGGCAGCGGGTAATTCTTCTCCTGCATGACCTCCCGGGCCCGGTTCGGGTAGTCGGTGATGATGCCGTCCACACCCTGATCGAGTACCAGCCCGATGGTCTGCTTGTCGTTCACCGTCCAGGGAATCACCTGGAGGCCAAGGCCGTGCGCCTTCTTCACGTAATCGACAGTGGTGGTGAGCTTGAAATCCTTGTCGCCCACCTTCGCTTCGCTGTCCCACGGATTCACATAGGACGGCGAGGAGATGTTCGCGCCCAGCGCCTTGATCGCGCCCAGCGGGTCATCGGCGTGATCCTCGTAGCGGATCGGGCCGAGCCACGGACTGCCCGCCTTGAACGTCGAATCGTCGTACAGCGCCACCGTCGGAATGCTCGGGTTCTTCGCCTTCACCAGCGGCAGGCTGCTCCAGTCGAAGCTCTGGATCTCCACCTTGCCCGTCGCGCCGGCCTCACTGATCGCGCCGAGGATGACGTCCACGAACTCCTGTGGGGCGGCGGACTGTTCCGGGTGCGCGGCCTCGATCTTGGTCTCCACGTTGTAGCGGAGGGTGTCGAAGGCATTCGGGTAGGTCTTCACCAGATCGAACAGCTCGGGTAGCTTGGCGATCTTGTTGCCCGGAAGTTCTTGCGCGTCAGGGAATCCCGTGAGCTTCTTGCCGCAGTCGAGGGTGTGCACCTGGTCGTAGGTCAGGTCGTGCACCAGCTTGCCCACGTACGGGAACTGCGGATCGTCCGGCGTGGCCGGGGCGGTATCGCTGCACTTCTCGGTCTGGATCCTGGGATCGTGCCAGATGAGCGGCACACTGTCCTTGGTCAGGACGATATCCAGTTCGAGGGTCGACACGCCGAGTTCGATGGCTTTCGCGAAACCGGGCAGGGACTCTTCGATGGTCATGCCGCGGCCGCCGCGATGCGCCTGCAGATCGAAGGGGCGGGTCGGATCGGGGGTGGATGCGGAGCTCTTGTCGTTCGAATTGCTGCTGCAGGCGGCCAATCCGACCACAGCTACTGCTGTTCCGAGTATCACAAAAGCGCGCTTGAACTGCCGAGACTTAGCGCCTGTGGAAGTCATGGCCCGGACTATAGCAATCCAAGGGCAACGAAAAACCGGACGTATGTGACATACCGACTCCCGGCGCCGGGTTGTGGGTATCGTTCGGTACCCTCGCGGGCATGGGTGTACTGGTTCCGGTGGAGGGCCTCGACGGCGCGGGCAAACGCACGCTCACCGAGGCCGTCGTCACCGCCCTGCGCGCCCGCGGCCTGCGCGTGGCCACCCTGGCTTTCCCACGCTACGGCGTTTCGGTGCATGCCGATCTCGCCGCCGAAGCGCTCCGCGGCGGACACGGCGACGTGGCCGCCTCGGTCAACGGCATGGCATTGCTGTTCGCCCTCGACAGATATGATGCGCGCGATCACCTGTCGAAACTGCTGGCGGACAACGACATCGTGCTACTCGACCGCTACGTCGCCTCCAATGCCGCCTACTCCGCCGCCCGGCTGGAGCAGGACGCGCACGGCGAAATAGTGTCCTGGGTCGGGGAATTGGAGTATGAACGTTTCGGGCTCCCCGTCCCGGATGTCCAGATCCTCCTGGATGTCCCGGTCGATGTGGCGGAAGAACGCGCGCGGCTACGCGGAGCAGCCGACACCGCACGCGCATTGGACGCCTACGAAAAAGACGGGGGACTACAGCGGCGGACCGGAAACGTCTACCGTGAACTCGCCGAAACGAACTGGCGGGGACCGTGGTGGATATATCGGTCCACTACGGATAAGGCAGCGTCCTCTGCAGAAAAGCAAATGGGCGGTGACGATCCGGCAACACTCGCGGCGCGGCTCGCGGAATTGGTTGCCGGATAGGGTTGGATGTGCGCCGACAGGTCACGACTGTTGGCGTGGCGGCCCGATCGGAGCGCGAGAGGTGACAACATAGTAGTTATGAAGCCGAAGATTCTGGTCGTCGACGACGATATGGCACTCGCTGAGATGCTCACGATCGTCTTGCGCGGTGAGGGTTTCGACCCCCACGTCGTCGGTGACGGCACGCAGGCGCTGACCGCGGTCCGGGAGCTGCGTCCGGATCTCGTGTTGCTGGACCTCATGCTGCCCGGCATGAACGGCATCGACGTATGCCGGGTGCTGCGAGCCGATTCGGGAGTACCCATCGTGATGCTGACGGCGAAGACCGATACGGTCGACGTCGTCCTGGGTTTGGAAAGTGGCGCCGACGATTACATCGTCAAGCCGTTCAAACCGAAGGAACTCGTTGCTCGGGTGCGGGCCCGCCTGCGCCGCACCGAGGAGGAGCCACAGGAACTGCTGTCCATCGCGGACATCGTCATCGACGTGCCGGCGCACAAGGTGACCCGCGGCGGCGCGCAGATCTCGCTGACCCCGCTGGAATTCGATCTACTGGTGGCGCTGGCCCGCAAGCCACGCCAGGTGTTCACCCGCGAAGTGCTGCTCGAACAGGTCTGGGGCTACCGGCATGCCGCCGATACCCGCCTGGTCAACGTGCACGTGCAGCGGTTGCGCGCCAAGGTGGAGAAGGATCCCGAGAACCCTGAGATCGTGCTTACCGTACGAGGTGTTGGGTACAAGGCCGGACCGCCGTGATCGCTGGTTCCAGAAACCGCGTTCAGCGGTGGCTGGCGGTAGTGGTGGCCTGGTTCCGCAATGTCGGTGAACAACTGGGCCACGTCTGGCGGCGTTCGCTGCAACTGCGCGTCGTCGTGTCCACCCTCACCCTGTCGTTGATCGTGATCACGATTCTGGGCGTCGTGCTCACGAGTCAGATCACCGACAGGCTGCTCGACGCGAAGATCAACGCGGCCGTCGAGGAGATGGCGCGCGCCCGGAATACCGTCCAGAACAACCTCACCGGAGTCCACGACTCCGGCACCCAGCAGGGCCGCCTGGAGGACGCCCGCCGTGCCCTCGCCGGCAACGGCGGGACCCAATCCAGCGGCGCCGCAGGCAGTTACGACTCCGCGCTGGCCATGATCGGCGACAGCCAGCAGGAGATCACCGCCGGGCCCATCCAGGAAGTCCCGCCCGAACTGCGGCACTTCGTGAAGGAACGCCAGGTCAGCTACCAGTTCGCGACGGTCTCCGATCCGGACGGGTACCGCGGGCCCGCGCTCATCATCGGCAGCCCGGCCACCGATATCGACTCGCTCGAGATCTACCTGATCTTCCCGCTCACCAACGAGCAGCGCAGCCTCTCGCTCATGCGCGGCACCATGCTCATCGGCGGCATCGTGCTACTGGTCCTGCTCGCCGCCATCACCGCCCTGGTGACCCGGCAAGTCGTGCTGCCCATCCGATCCGCCGCCCGCATCGCGAGTCGCTTCGCCGACGGACGACTCAAAGAGCGCATGCTGGTGCGCGGCGAGGACGACATGGCCAGGCTGGCCATGTCTTTCAATGAGATGGCCGAAAGTCTTTCCAACCAGATCACCCAATTGGAGGAGTTCGGAAATCTGCAGCGCCGCTTCACCTCCGACGTCAGCCACGAACTACGCACACCATTGACCACCGTGCGCATGGCGGCCGACCTCATCCACGGATCCAGCGACGACCTGGACCCGGCGCTGGCGCGCTCCGCCGAACTGCTCGTCAACGAACTCGACCGCTTCGAGGGACTGCTCAACGACCTGCTCGAAATCTCCCGCCACGACGCGGGTGTCGCCGAACTCCAGGTCGAATCCCTCGACGTGCGCATGTGCGCGCGGGCCGCCGTCTCCACCGTGCGGCACCTCGCCAAGGAATCCAGCGTCGAACTCGTCGTCGACCTGCCCGAGGAACCCCTTGTCGCCGAGGTGGATCCGCGCCGCGTCGAACGGGTACTGCGCAACCTGCTCGCCAATGCCATCGACCACAGCGAAGGCAAACCCGTCCTCATGCGCATGCGCGGCGACGTGGACGCCAATGCCGTCGCCATCGTGGTGCGCGACCAGGGCGTGGGCCTGCGGCCTGGGGAAGAGAAACTCGTCTTCAACCGCTTCTGGCGCTCCGACCCCTCCCGCATGCGCCGCTCCGGCGGCACCGGACTCGGCCTGTCCATCAGTGTCGAGGACGCCAACCTGCACGAGGGCAAACTCGAAGCCTGGGGCGAGATCGGGGTGGGCGCCAGCTTCCGGCTCACGCTGCCGCTGGTCCGCGGCCGCAAACTCGGACCCAGCCCGCTCTCCCTGGAACCGCCCAAGCAGCGCGGCGCGGTCGTACCCGAACAGCTGGCCCTCGACATCGGCGGCGCCGACGCCCTCGCGGCCCTCGCCGCCGCGAACGAGCTGCCCGCCCTCGAGGCCGGCCCCACCGTGGAGGGCGCGCCCGAACCGCCCCTCGCCTACGATCCGCCGACCCTCGGATTCATCTCCGGCACCGGCGTATTCGCGCCCGAGAACAACGGTGATCTCGGCGGCGAGAGCTATGGCGGACTCGTCGGCGAAGACCACGGCGGCCTTGTCGGCGAGAATCACGGCGGTCTCGTGGGCGAGGATCACGGCGGCCTTGTCGGCGAGGACCACGGCGGTCTCGTGGGCGAGACCAATGGCGAACTCGCCGGTGAAAGCACCGGTGACAGCACCGAATCCGCGGCAGCGGATGAATCCGGCCATGCCACTACCGGGTCCGGCAACGGACCGGGGCCGGACGACGAATCTCCGGGCGAGAGTGTGCTCGCGGACACGGAGGACGGGAAGCCATGAGTCTTCCCGTATCGCGTCCGGCGCGGGCGCTGGCGGTGGTCTGCTGCCTGCTCGGGCTGACCGCCTGCGCGAGCCTGCCCGATTCGTCCGCTCCGCAGGCGCTCGGCACCATCGACCGGCAGCCGGCCAGCCTCGGCCCCACCCCGCCCATCGCCGGGCGGGAACCCGAACAGCTGCTGCAGGACTTCTTCGCCGCCACCGCCGACCCCACCAACCGGCATCAGGCGGCGCGCCAATACCTCTCGCCCGCCGCCAATGTGCGCTGGGACGACGCCGCCGGCACCACCATCGTCGACACGCCCGACACCTTGCGCGAATCTCGGAGCTCCGACAACGCGACCTTCGTCATCCGCGCCCGCAAGATCGGTGAACTCTCCGCCGACGGCTCCTACCGGGCCAGCGACGGCACCCTGGAGAACAAGGTCGAGATGGTGAAGGTCGACGGCCAGTGGCGCGTCGACGACCTGCCCGCCGGCGTGCTCATCGAACAGACCGCATTCGCCAAGTCCTACAAGCGGTTCTCGCTGTTCTTCCCCAACCTCAACAGCAATGCCATGGTCCCCGACCTGCGCTGGATCTCCGCGGGCAAGGAACAGCTGACCGACAAGCTGCTCGGCATGCTCGCCCAGGGCCCGAACGCGGCACTCGCGCCCGCCGTACGGAATCCCTTGTCCGGAGCGGTGTCCCTGCACGGACCCGTCACCAAGGCCAATGGCGAGACCGCCAATATCGGCGTCGGCGGCGGCGGGGTCGCCATCGACTTCACCGGCGCCGCCACCCTGGACCCGAAAACCCGGGAACTGCTCGCCACCCAGGTGGTGCTCACCCTCGCGGGGGCGGAGGTGCTCGGGCCCTACGTCCTGCAGGGTGACGGCAAACCCCTCGACGACCGCTTCCCCGGCGGCATCAACCGCACCGACGTCGAGCAGATGGGGCCCGACGCCATCGCCAGCAACAAGGCCGGACTGCACGCGATCCGGGACGGCTCGCTGGTCGCCATCACCGATACCGGAATCACCGCCGCCCCCGGCTTCTTCGGCACCACCCACACGCTGCAGACGGTGGGGCTCTCACCGGACGGGCAGCTGGTGGCCGCCGTCGCCCGGTCCGGCCGGCCGGATCCGGAACCCGAACGCACCCTGATCATCGGAACCTATGACGGGCAGGGCTTCCCGGTCGCCACCGGCGGCACCTTCACCCGGCCGACCTGGCCCGCCGACGGCAGTTCGGCCTGGTCGGTGGTGGACGGCGACAAGGTGATCCGGGCCGTGCACGACCGCAGCACCGGCAATGTGTCAGTCCAGGACGTGGACATCTCCGACCTCACCGCGGCCGCCGCCAACAGCAGCACACCGCGCGGGCCCATCACCGAACTGCGCATCTCACCCTCCGGCGCGCGCGTCGCCCTGGTCGCCAACGGCAAGGTGTACGTCGCCACGGTCGCGCCGCAGCCCAACGGCAAGTACTCGCTGACCTCCCCGGTCCCGCTCGCCATCGGGCTGAGCACGCCCGCGGTCTCCATCGACTGGCTCAGCGACGAACGCGTCATCATCGGCCGCGACGGCAATGTCGACCCGGTCGCCGGCGTCCTGGTGGACGGCTCCGAATATCGCTCGCAGACAACGCAGAACCTCACCCCGCCGGTCCGCATCGTCACCGCCTCACCGGACGGCGAGTATGTCGCCGACTCCCGCGCGGTCCTGGAACTGACCCGCAATCCCGAAGGCGGCGAATACTACTGGCGCGAGGTCCCCGGCCTCGGCGCCAACGCCATCCCGGTGCTGCCGGGTTAACGGACTTGCCCGCACAGCGCTGTCGATGTGTGCGGGGGTGCGAGGTTGCGGTGTTGGGGCGCTTTGCCATTCCACTGACCCGCAGGCGGGCGCACACTGAGTGGCATGGGGGATGACATGCCGAGAGGGGCGGGGAGCCGCAGCGGGGGCGTGGGGGAGCTGCTGGATTTGATCTTGCCGCGCGCCTGCGGCGGGTGCGGGGCGGCGGGCACGGGGTGGTGTGCGGATTGCGCTCGGGCACTGGCGGGTCCGCCGCGGCGGGTGCGGCCGCGCGCCGATCCCGGGGTGCCGTGCTGGGCGCTGGCCGCCTATCGGGGTGCGCCGCGGCGCGCGGTGCTGGCCGCCAAGGAACAGTGGCGGCGCGATCTGGCCGGGCCATTGGGCGCCGCATTGGCCAGGGGGCTGGAAAGTTTGCGCGATACCGCGCGGCCGTTGATTCTGGTCCCGGCGCCGAGCCGGAAGGCGGCCGCACGGCGGCGCGGCGGCGATCCGGTGGTGCGTGCGGCGAACGTCGCGGCGAGTTGGCTGGTCGATTGCCGACTGATACGCATGTTGCACATGCGACCAGGAGTGAGGGACTCGGTCGGCCTCGGGGCGAGCGAC
This sequence comes from Nocardia sp. NPDC088792, assembly GCF_044750615.1. Classification (NCBI taxonomy): domain Bacteria; kingdom Bacillati; phylum Actinomycetota; class Actinomycetes; order Mycobacteriales; family Nocardiaceae; genus Nocardia; species Nocardia sp. NPDC088792. The sequence goes on along the minus strand of NZ_JBIVKC010000002.1, from coordinate 879,973 downwards.
CGCCAGCACAATCTGCGCGGGCGGATCATCGTAGCCCCGCCCTGTCCGGATACCGCCCGGTTTTCGGCAAATGCCGAGGTAGTACTCATTGATGACGTGTTGACCACCGGTGCCACAGTGAGCGAATCGGTGCGTGCGCTGGCTGGGGCGAATGTGACGGTTCGTGCCGTGCTGGTTACTTGTGTCGCTTGATTCTTCGAAATTTGCGTGAACACTGGCGGACAGGTCGCTGGCGTACTAGCGTCGCGATCAGACACCCGAACCGCAAGTTTGGAGGTGGCGCCTCGGACCATCAGTGCCGAGCGAATTCATCGATCGGCACACGTTTCAATCCCGCCGCACGAGCGGCTTGTGCGGCCAGATCCGGGAGGTACGCGTGACGACTTCTTCACGACCTTCAGCGAAGAACGCAGAGACTGCGGTGCTGCTGGATGACGAGTTCATCCAAGACGATTCCACTACGGACAACCACGCTGACGTCGTGGTCAAGGGGCGGACCCTGGGCGAGGGAGGTGTCCCCGACCATTTCCGAATCCATGTCGCGGACAAGCTTTCCCGCTTGGAACGCTTCGACCCCACCATCTACCTCTTCGACGTGGAACTCACGCACGAACGCAATCGTCGTCAACGCAAGAACTGCCAGCGGATAGAAATCACCGCACGCGGCAAGGGCCCTGTCGTCCGGGCCGAAGCGTGCGCCGACAGCTTCTACGCCGCTCTCGAGCAGGCGGTCGAGAAGCTGGAGAGCCGGTTGCGCCGGCTCAAGGATCGCCGTCGCGTACATCATGGGGACAAGACACCGATCTCGGTGTCCGAAGCGACGGCCGGACTCATCGACGAAGCCCTGTTCGGTCCGAACGGAGCCGTCGCTGCCCACCAGCACTCGCCCGATGACCTGGACGGTGAGAATGCCGGTCCCGGCCACGTGGTGCGCACCAAGACCCATCCCGCGATCCCCATGACGGTCGATGACGCCCTCTACCAGATGGAGCTCGTCGGCCACGATTTCTTCATGTTCATGGACAAGGAGACCGACCGACCGTCGGTCGTCTATCGCCGCCACGCTTTCGACTACGGCCTCATCCGGCTCGCATAAAGCAGGCGCCCGAACAGGATCGATCACCTTTCCGACCGGGGCTTTCCCAAGGCCCCGGTCGCTCGACACACTGCGGCCGCGGTCGGCCGGATCACTGCGCGAAGACTTGCTGTGACAGCGCGTATCAGTTACAACTGACTCGTGAGTAAACGAGCCGTCATCGTCGCCGGAGCACGGACTCCGTTCGTGCGGGCATTCACCGACTACACCCGGATGGATTCCATCGACCTGGCCGATCGCGCGGTGAGCGGCCTGCTGGAACGCACCGGACTCGCCAAGGCGGCGGTGCAGGCCATCGTGTGGGGCGGGGTCATCCTGCCCAGCGCGGCGCCCAATATCGCCCGCGAAATCGCGCTCGACCTCCAACTCGACCCGGGCTGCGAAGGCTATACGGTCACCCGCGCCTGCGCTTCCGGCCTGCAGGCCGTGGTGTCCGCGGCCGCCGCCATCGAACGCGGCGAGTACGACATCATGATCGCCGGCGGCAGCGACTCCACCTCCAATGCCGAGGTGAAGCTGCCGCAGAAGCTGGTGCACGTCGGCGCCCCGCTCGCGCTGGGCAAGCCCAAGGCCCGGGACTACCTGAGCGCCGCAAGCCAATTGGCGCCCTTCTACGACCTCATGCCGCGCCGCCCCAAGATCCAGGAGCGCACCACCGGCGAGGTCATGGGCGAATCCGCCGAGAAAATGGCTGCCATCCACAATATTTCGCGCGTCGAACAGGATCGCTTCGCCGTCACCTCGCATCACCGCGCCGCCGACGCCATCGAATCCGGCCGCTTCGACGCCGAGGTGCTGACCGTCACCACCCCGGACGGTGTGACCGTCGAGCGCGACGGCCTGGTCCGTCGCGATACCAGCATGGCCAAGATGTCCAAGCTGGCACCGGTTTTCGCCGAACACGGCACCGTGACCGCCGGCAATGCCAGCCCGCTCACCGACGGCGCCGCCGCGGTTCTGCTCATGAGCGAGGACAAGGCCCGCGAACTCGGCCTGCAACCGCTCGCCGCCTTCCGCTCCTGGAGCTTCGTCAGCGTGGACCCGCGCGACCAGGTCCTCATCGGCCCGGCCATTTCCATGCCCCGCGCCCTCGACAAGGCCGGAATGTCCCTGTCCGACATCGATTTCGTCGACATCCACGAGGCCTTCGCCGCCCAGACCCTCTCCGTCGTCTCCGCCCTGGCCTCCACCGACTGGGCCAAACAGCGCCTGGACCGCGACACCGCCGTCGGCGAAATCGATCCGGCCATCCTCAACGTGCACGGCGGCTCGGTCTCCCTCGGCCACCCCTTCGGCGCCACCGGCGCCCGCATGGTCACCACCATGGCCAATGAATTGGCCCGCACCGGCAAGTCCGCCGCCCTGCTCGGCATCTGCGCCGCCGGCGGCATCGGCGCCTCGGCGGTGCTCGAACGGGTCTGACCACCCCGCTACCCCGGAATTCCTGCCTCGTCGGTCACCTGCGATCGACGAGGCACGGCCGTGCCGGCGCGGTTGTCCGAGCCCGCTCATCGCGGACGTTCGATCCGTAGTGATCAGCCGCGCGGAATGAGGTCGTCCGCGCGGTCGGTGAAACGACCCCAGTGGATGGCGTCCTCGAGTGGGCGGCGGTTGCGCCAGCCGAAGCGTTCCAGGTCGGGGACGGCCTGGAATTCGGTGACCGGGCCGACGCAGAGCCAGGCGACCGGTTTCACGTGCGCGGGCAGGTCCAGGAGATCGGCGAGCACGGGCTCGTCGTAGAAGCTCACCCAGCCGACGCCGACACCCTCGGCGGTGGCGGCCAGCCACAGGTTCTGAATGGCGAGAATCGTGGAGTAGATACCGGTCTCGGGGACCGAGGCGCGGCCCAGCACATGCGTGCCGCCGCGGGACTGATTGTGGGTCACGACAATGCCGGTGCCGGACTCGACAATGCCCTCGATCTTGATCGGATTGAAGGTCTCGGAGCGGTCCGCGGGCAGTGACTCGTGGAATTCGCGGCGTTTGTCCCCGACGTGATCGGCGAACTTCTGCAACATCGCCGGCTCGCGGATCACCACGAAATCCCAGGGCATGGAGTTACCCACGCTCGGCGCGCGATGCGCGGCCTCGAGAATCCGCATCAGCGTTGCATCGTCTACGACTTCCCCGGTGAATTCCGCGCGCACGTCGCGGCGCAGGCGGATGGCGTCGTAGACGCTGAGACACTCGGTGGGTACAGCGGGACCTTCAGATAACACGTCCCCTAGTGAACCAGGTACGGAAAAGGCTCCGCCGACCGGTCGGCGGAGCCTTTTCCGGCGTGTTCCGGTGCGGGCGGTCAGCCCGCCAGGGCCGGCTGCTTGCGGCGGGCCAGGCGGCGACCGCCCTCCTTCAGCGCGGTGCGCAGGCCCTTGTAGCGGCCGGTCACCGGGTCGATGTAGCCCTCGCCGCCGAAGACCTTCTCGGACTTGGTTTCCGGGGCGTCATCGGTGCTGCGGCGCAGGTACTTGTTGGGCAGCGACAGCTTCATGATGGTGCGCCACGACTTCGCGTACTGCACGGGCAGCGAGCCGGTGGTGTACGGCAGGTCGTACTTATCGCACATGGCGCGCACGCGAACGGCGATGGAGGCCAAGCGGTTCGACGGCAGATCCGGGAACAGGTGGTGCTCGATCTGGTGCGAGAGGTTACCGGTCATGAAGTGCATGAGCGGACCGCCGGAAATATTGGCGGAGCCCAGCATCTGACGCAGGTACCACTCGTCGTGGGTCTCGCTCTCCACATCGCCCTTGGTGAACTTCTCGGCGCCGTCGGGGAAGTGGCCGCAGAAGATGACCGCATTGGTCCACACATTGCGGACGACGTTCGCGGCCAGATTCGCGGTCAGCGTGCCCAGGAAAGCCGGACCGGTGAGCAGCGGGAAGATCAGGTAGTCCTTGGCGGCCTGCTTGCCGATCTTCTTCAGCACCAGGTTGCGGTCCTTCTCGAACTGGACGCGCTCGGGCGAGCCCGGCGCCCACTTCTTCTTGGCGAGCTTGCCGAGTTCCAGATGCTGAATGGCCACACCGTATTCGAAGAACATCTGCAGCAGCAGGTTGTACACCGGCTGGCCCAGGTAGAACGGCGACCAGCGCTGGTCCCGGGTGACACGCAGCAGGCCGTAGCCGATGTCGTCGTCCATGCCGAGCACATTGGTGTACTTGTGGTGCAGGAAGTTGTGGGTGATCTTCCAGTGCTCCGACGGCCCGGCGTTGTCCCACTCCCATTTGGTGGAGTGGATTTCGGGATCGTTCATCCAATCCCATTGGCCGTGCATGACATTGTGGCCGATCTCCATGTTCTCGATGATCTTGGCCGTGCCGAGCAATGCGACACCCGCGAGCCACGCCGGCGGGAACAGGCTGAAGAAAAGCACTCCACGACCGCTGATTTCGAGCGCACGCTGCAGGCGGATCACATTGCGGATGTACTTTGCGTCGGATTCACCCCGGGATGCCTCGATCTCGCGGCGGATGACATCTAGCTCCGCGCCGATCGCTTCGACATCCTCCGGGGTGAGGTGTGCGTATTCCTTGACATCCGAGATCGCCATGGAGGTTACAGTACCGTAGGTTACGGCTCCGTAGGTTACAGGCGATCGAATCTTTAACGTGTCGAATACCGCATTGTTTTCGAGACCCGACTCTGCTAGCGCTTACGACGCAGAATACGCGACGAACGCCGCTCCCGCCCGGCCTTCGCCTGCAGCAGCGCCTTTTCCTGACGCGCCTTTTCCTGCAGCGCGACCTTGGCCTCACGCAGGACGGCCTTCTCGTGCTGCGCCTTCTCCTTCAGGGCCACCTTGGCCTCCTGCAGCGCCGACCGCAGCCCGCGCCGCTGACCCGTCACCGGATCCACACCGTTCAGGTGATGTTCGGCCAGCCATTCATTGTTCTGCAGCCATTCGTTGTTCTGCAGCGACGGCAGGGACGGCAGCGTGATGCCCGCGAATTTCCGCTCCGAAGACGTCTCCGGCGCATCGTCCGAGGTCCGGCGCAGGAAACGGTCCGGCAGCGCCAGCTTGTGAATGGTGCGGAACGCCAGCAGGTATTGCTTGCCCAGCGAACCCGTGGTGTAGGGCAGGTCGTACTTGTCGCACAACTCCCGCACCTTCACCGAGACCTCCGCATACCGGTTGCTCGGAATATCCGGGAACAGGTGATGCTCGATCTGGAAGCTGAGATTGCCGCTCATGAACGCCATCACCGGGCCCGCCTGGAAATTGGCGCTGCCGAGCATCTGCCGCAGGTACCACTCGCCCGGCGTCTCGTTCTCGAATTGCTCGACGGTGAATTTCTGGGCGCCGTCCGGGAAATGGCCGCAGAAGATGACGGCGTATGCCCAGAGATTGCGGATCAGGTTCGCGGTGGCATTCGCCTTCAAGGTCGACTTCCACGCCGGACCCGTCAATGCCGGGTAGATGACGAAGTCCTTCGCCACCTGCTTACCGGCCTTGCGCCAGAACGCCTTGTTGGGCTCGGAGAAGAGCTCCTTGGGCGATACACCCATCTGCTCCTTGATGGCAGCCAGATCGTGGATCGCGATACCCCACTCGAACAGCGCGGCCAGCACCAGATTGGCGAACGGCTGCGCGAGATTGATCGGCTTCCATTCCTCGTCGCGCGTCATGCGCAGGATGCCGAAGCCCAGATCGTCATCCATGTCGAGGATGTTGGTGTACATGTGATGCGAGTAGTTGTGCGCGGCCTTCCACTGCGCCGACGTCCCCGTCATATCCCACTCCCACGTGGTGGAGTGGATCTCCGGGTCGTTCATCCAATCCCATTGCCCGTGGCTGATGTTGTGCCCGAGCTCCATGTTCTCGATGATCTTCGCGACCGAGAGCAGGGCGGTACCGGTCAGCCAGGCCCAGCGCTTCTTGGAGGCGAAGAGCGTGGCACGACCCGACGCCTCGAGGATGCGCTGCGCGGCGATGGTGTAGCGGATGTACTTGGCATCCCGCTCGCCCAGCGAGACCTCGACATCGCGGCGAACGGTGTCGAGTTCGCGGCCCAGTGCCTCTATATCCGCCGCCGTGAGATGAGCGAACGCCTTGATGTCGGTGATGGCCACCGGAGGTCCTTCCGTGTTTCGCGGTAGCCCGACATTGGGCCGCGAGGTGAGAGCGCTGATGCCGCTTCCGGCGGGCTCGACTGGTATCGAGGGTATCCGGTCAACGACCGGTGCGCGTCACGTGGTTCCCGCGATCCCGTTGCCGGGCGGAGTCGCGTGTCACACGTCCAGGGTGCAATCGCCGGCCGCGGCGGAGATGCAGGTCTGCACCTTGTCGCCGGCCCGGTGTTCGTTGCCGTTGCGCAGATCTCGCACATGGCCGTCGGTGACGGTCAGCACGCAGGTCTGGCAGATGCCCATGCGGCAGCCGAACGGCATCTGGACACCCGCGCTCTCGCCCGCCTGCATGAGGGTGGTCGCGCCGTCCACCTCGATGCTGCGGCCGGTCTTCGCGAAGGTGACCTTACCGCCCTCGGCCGTGGCGGAGCGTTCGATCTCGAACCGCTCCACATGCAGCTGATGTTCCAGGCCCGCTGCGGCCCAATGCTTCTCGAGCTCGTCGAGCATGCCCAGCGGACCGCAGGCCCAGGTCTCGCGTTCCCGCCAGTCCGGGCACACCTCGTCCAGATCGGCGAGCGCGAACTTGCCGTTCTCGCCGGTCAGGTGCAGATGTGCGGTGAAACTCGGGTGCTTGTCGTGCATTTCGCGCAACTCGTCACCGAACATGACATCGTCGGGCGTGCGCGCCGAATGAATGTGCAGCACATCGGTGACCGCGTCGCGGCGGTCCATGGTGCGCAGCATGCCCATCACCGGGGTGATGCCCGAACCGGCCGTCACGAACAGCACCTTCGGCGGAATCGGCTGCGGCAGCACGAAACCGCCCTGCGGCGCCGCCAGGCGCACGACCGCGCCCTCCGGCACACCGCTCACGATGTGACTGGACAGGAAGCCCTCCGGCATCGCCTTCACGGCGATCGAGATGAGCCGCTTGCCCTTGTGTTCCGGATCCGACCAGTCGGGCGGACTGGTCAGCGAATAGGACCGCCAGTGCCAGCGCCCGTCCACCAGAATGCCGATGCCGATGTACTGCCCCGGCTCGAACTTGAAGTCGAAACCCCAGCCCGGCTTGATCACCAGGGTGGCGGAATCGGCGGTCTCCTTGCGCACCTCCACGATCCGCCCGCGCAGCTCGCGCGCCGACCACAGGGGATTCACCAAATGCAGGTAATCGTCGGGCAGCAGGGGAGTGGTGATACGTGCCGCGGCTCCCCGCAGCGCGTCGAGGGGTGTACGCCCGGCGGTGGCGCCCTCGGCCACCGGAGCCTCCAGCCACTCGCGCAAGCTACGCACGGAGAACCCGCCACTCTTCGAAGCCATGATCCGGAAACCCGTTCCTATCGTCGTACCGCATCCTGTCACAGTCAGGTTACGGCATCGTAGGTTACGGCGCCGTCGGTAGCGGTTGGGTATGGCGCTCCGGAGGTCCGGAACCCGTGGTTGTCGCTGTTCAGAGCAGCTCGAGCAGGAACGGCAGCTCCTGCGCCGCGTACCAGGCGAGCTGGTGATCCTCGGCATCGCCGAGCACGAATTCGGCATCCGGATCGCCCATATCGGCGGCGTCGATCACATCGACGGCCTTGGCCACATCGGCCTCCGCCTCGGCCAGGTCCACATGGATCGAGGCGATCCGGTCATAGGGGATGGCGGCCGAGAGTCGCACCACCGCATCGTCCAGATCCGGTCTCAGGGTCACCCCGTCCACGTCGGCGGCGATGACCGCGCGCCGGTAGATCGGCTTGTTGTCGGCGGCCTGATCCTCGGCCAGCAGCCGCAGTGAGGCCCGCGCGGCCTCCTGCATCGCGACCTCGGCCAGTTCCTCGTCGTCCCCGGAGGCGTAGGCCTCGCGCAGTGCCGGCGTCACCGCGAAGGCGGTGTCGTTGATCGCCCGGAGCTCCCGGTCGGCGACCAGTTCCCGCAGCATCGGCATGGTGGCCGGGACGTACACCCGCAGCTTCTTCGATACGGCGGACGACTCACTGGACGCAGGCACCGAGCATCTCCTCCATCGACTCGTGCACCGAAGCGGCGAGCACCGCGATATCCGCCATCGCCTCGCGATCGGCATTGAGGCCGTAGAAGACCCGCCCGTCATAGGACGTGAGCCCGATACTCAATGCCTGAAAGCGCAGCAGTGGCGACACCGGGTACATCTCCAGCATCCGCGCGCCGCCGATGTACATGGGCTGCTGCGGACCCGGCGCGTTGGTGATCACCAGATTGAACGTGTGCTCTGCAAAAGTACTCGCCGAGCGCACGCTCATGGCATGCAGGCTCGCCGGAGCGAATCCGGCCATGTGCACCAGGGTCCGGGCGCGCACGCCGCGCTGATGCCGGGCGTGCGCCTCGGTGGCGTGCTTGATGTGTTCCATCCGGATCGCCGGATTCGGTTCACCCACCGGCAGATCCAGCAGCAGTGAGGTGACCTCGCCGGCCGGTTTCAGCTCGCCGTGCGGGCCCTCGGCGTACACCGACATGGGGACGACGGCCCGCAGCGCGTCGGCCTCGGTGAGCACCTGGCCGCGGGAGAGCAGCCAATTGCGCAGCGCGCCGGTGACGACGGCCAGGATCACATCGTTGATCGAGCAGTCGTAGCGCTTGCGGATCTTGCGGTAGTCCTCCAGATCGGTGCGCACCACCTCGAAGCGGCGATTGCGGGAGGTGTGGATGTTCAGGGGGCTGTCCGGTGCGCCGATGGCCGCGGTCCGCACCATGGACACCAGCTTCCGCACCGCCTTACCGGTGGCGTCGATCATCGAGAACGCCTCGGCCATATGGTGCTGGGCCACCTCGAGACCCTCGCGCGGTTGCGCGGCCAGGTGCAGCACCGCGCCGAAGAGCAGTTCCAGATCGGCGGGTTCGCGATGCGCGATCCAGGCGTCGTCGGCGACCTCGCGCGGCGCGGCGGACGTGTCCAGGATCACATGCCCGATCTCCAGCGCCGAGTCGCCGTCCACCAGCGCCGAATGCGTCTTGGTGAAGATCGCGGTGCGGCCCTCCGACAGGCCCTCGACCAGATACATCTCCCACAGCGGGCGGGTGTGGTCGAGCGGGCGGGAGGCCAGCCGGGCGACCAGGTCCAGCAGGTGTTCGTCGGTGCCCGGTTCGGGCAGTGCGGACCGCCGGATGTGATAGGTGATGTCGAAATGGCTGTCGTCCACCCAGACCGGGCGGCCCAGCGCGAACGGGATCTCCCGCACTTTGCGCCGATACAAGGGGACCAGCGGCAGCCGCGACTCCACCAGGTTGACGAGCCCGTCGTAATCGAGGGGCGCGTGGCCCGAATTCCCGGCCGGTGCGGCATTGCGCAGAATCGCCAGGGAACCGATGTGCATGGGGTTGCTGCTCGACTCGAGCCGGTAGAACGACGCGTCCTGCGGCGTCAGTCTGGTGATCACGCTGCCCGCTACTCCCTAATCCTGCCTGCGCCCGCAGTCTGTCCCCCTGCCGAGGCGTCGGCGTTCCGGCGGTGTCCACCGGTCTGATGGCAAGCTATCGCAACCCGATCGACCTGGGGGAATGAATGGGCGCCAGTGCCCGAGCCCTCGCGCCGCCCGCGGCGGCCGCTGTTCCGGAGTGCGCATTCGCGACGCCGCACGCCGAACCCCTACATGGTACTTCAGTGGATCTGAAACGGCCTCTGACGCAACAGCATTCGCTGCATTGTCGCTGGAGCTCACAAAGCCGCGCCGGCAACCGTGCGGTGAACCCGGCTTCACAGGTTCCGCTCAGCGCCCGGAGCATCCCCCGCGCACTTCAGCACCTATGCTGGGCTCCGGATTACCATGGCAGTGAGTTGCGCGCTCGCGCGCACGTTCCCCGCCTTGGTGGGGGCTACCGAATAAACCGACCAGAGGACTACAAGACCCGTGCCTGCGCTGACGCTTTCGAGGTTGCTACGGATTGGTGAAGGTCGCACGGTCAAGCGGCTTGCGAACCTGGCCGATGAGGTCATCGCCCTGGACGAGGAGTACTCGGCACTGTCCGATGCCGAACTCCGGGCCAAGACCGAGGAGTTCAAGGAGCGCTACGCCGACGGCGAGTCCCTCGACGAACTGCTCCTCGAAGCCTTCGCCACCGCGCGGGAAGCCTCCTGGCGAGTCCTCAATCAGAAGCACTACAAGGTGCAGATCATGGGCGGCGCCGCCCTGCACATCGGCAATGTGTCGGAGATGAAGACCGGTGAGGGCAAGACCCTCACCTGTGTGCTGCCCGCCTACCTCAATGCCATCAGCGGCGAGGGCGTGCACGTGGTCACCGTCAACGACTACCTCGCCAAGCGCGATGCCGAGTGGATGGGCCGCGTGCACCGTTTCCTCGGCTTCGAGGTCGGTGTGATCCTCGGCGGTATGAGCCCGGCCGAGCGCCGCGTGGCGTACGCCGCCGAGATCACCTACGGCACCAACAACGAGTTCGGCTTCGACTACCTGCGCGACAACATGACCCACTCGCTGGACGATCTGGTGCAGCGCGGGCACAACTTCGCGATCGTCGACGAGGTCGACTCCATCCTCATCGACGAGGCCCGGACCCCGCTCATCATCTCGGGCCCGGCCGATGCCTCCTCGAAGTGGTACGCGGAGTTCGCGCGCATCGCGCCGCTGCTGAAGAAGGACCTGCACTACGAGGTCGACATCAAGAAGCGCACCATCGGTGTGCACGAGGCGGGCGTCGAGTTCATCGAGGATCAGCTCGGTATCGACAACCTGTACGAGGCCGCGAACTCGCCGCTGGTCAGCTACGTGAACAACGCCATCAAGGCGAAGGAGCTGTACACCCGCGACAAGGATTACATCGTCCGCGACGGCGAGGTCATCATCGTCGACGAGTTCACCGGCCGAATCCTGGTGGGCCGCCGCTACAACGAGGGCATGCACCAGGCCATCGAGGCCAAAGAGGGCGTGGAGATCCAGCCGGAGAACCAGACCCTCGCCACCATCACGCTGCAGAACTACTTCCGTCTCTACGACAAGCTGTCCGGCATGACCGGTACCGCCGAGACCGAGGCGGCCGAGCTGCACCAGACCTACGGTCTGGGCGTGGTGCCGATCCCGACCAACAAGCCGATGATCCGCGCCGACCAGTCGGACCTCATCTACAAGACCGAAGAGGCCAAGTACTCGGCCGTCGCCGACGATATCGTCGAGCGGCACGAGAAGGGCCAGCCGGTGCTGGTCGGCACCACCTCGGTCGAGCGCTCGGAGTACCTGTCCAAGCAGCTCACCAAGCGCGGTATCCCGCACAACGTGCTGAACGCCAAGTTCCACGAGCAGGAAGCGCAGATCGTGGCCGAGGCCGGCCGGCCGGGCGCGGTCACGGTCGCCACCAATATGGCCGGTCGTGGTACCGACATCGTGCTGGGCGGCAACCCGGACATCATCGCCGACATCCTGCTGCGCCGCGAGGGCTTCGACCCGGTCGAGACCGTCGACGAGTACGAGGCGCGCTGGCTGCCCACCCTGGAACGGGTCAAGGAGCAGACCGAGGAGGACGCGGAGGCGGTGCGTGAGGCCGGCGGCCTGTACGTGCTCGGCACCGAACGCCACGAGTCGCGGCGCATCGACAACCAGTTGCGCGGTCGTTCCGGCCGCCAGGGCGATCCGGGCGAATCCCGGTTCTACCTGTCGCTGGGTGACGAGCTCATGCGGCGCTTCAACGGCGCGGCGCTCGAGACCATCATGACGCGCCTGAACCTGCCCGACGATGTGCCGATCGAGGCCAAGATGGTCTCGCGCGCGATCAAATCCGCGCAGACCCAGGTCGAGCAGCAGAACTTCGAGATCCGCAAGAACGTTCTGAAGTACGACGAGGTCATGAACCAGCAGCGCAAGGTGATCTACGCCGAGCGCGCCCGCATCCTCGAGGGCGAGGATATGGAGGGCCAGGTCCAGGAGATGATCACCGACGTGATCACCGCCTACGTCAACGGCGCCACCGCCGAGGGCTACGTGGAGGACTGGGACCTCGCCAAGCTGTGGACCGCGCTGAAGACGCTGTACCCCATCGGGATCGAGTACAAGGATCTCACCGGTGAGGCCCAGACCGGCGAGCCCGGCGACCTCGACCGCGAGGAACTCCTGGAAGCCATCCTCGAGGACGCGCACGCCGCCTACGAGAACCGCGAGAACGAAATCGACGGTCTCGCGGGCGAAGGCAGCATGCGGAACCTGGAACGCCAGATCCTGCTGTCGGTGCTGGACCGCAAGTGGCGTGAGCACCTCTACGAGATGGACTACCTCAAGGAGGGCATCGGCCTGCGGGCCATGGCGCAGCGTGATCCGCTGGTCGAGTACCAGCGCGAGGGCTTCGACATGTTCGCGGCGATGCTGGAGGGCCTGAAGGAGGAGTCGGTCGGCTTCCTGTTCAACCTGCAGGTCGAGGTGCAGCAGCCGCAGCCGGCGGGCGTGAACGTGGGCGCCGGGCTGCAGTCGCCGGTCGGTAATCGTCCGCTGCCCACGGATGAGGCCGCGGCCAACGGCAATGGCAATGCGGCCCCGGCGGCCTTGCGTGCCAAGGGCATCGACGAGTCGGGTCCGCGTGGCCTGTCCTACTCGGGTCCGGACGAGGGTGGTCAGGCCGCCGTCCGCAGTGATCGTGACGAGTACGGCGCCGACTCCGATGATGCCGGTACCCGTCGCGAGCGCCGGGAAGCGGCGCGGGCCGCGGGCAAGCAGGATCGGGCTCCGAAGACGAAGCGCCGCCGCTGATTTCCGACTGTACGAACTGAAATTCGGGCGCCCGGGTGATTTTCACCCGGGCGCCCGATCTGTACCGCCGGAGTTTCCGGAGATTTCGTGTTGCTATATCTTTGCGGACATGCAAAATTGGTCGCGCGGTGATTCGGCGTGCGACATTGCATTTCGTGGATTCGCTGTGATGTGCGTCGCAAATAGCGACGTATGATCCGATCTTTCGGCGTGACTCCCCGTTTTTCCGTCCCGTGCGCCGGCCGGTCTATCGCAGCCGTTGCTGCTGGCCGGGATATTAAGCGAGGCAGTGACATTCGGTATCGGCCGGTGAATCGGTCACCGTATCGGTCACTCCCCGGTGGCGGGGTGTAACCCCTGGAATTAACCCATTTTCGGGGACTTCAAACCTGTTATTTGATTGCAGCTTGTTAGCTGCGATAAATTGCCATTTGTGCATGAGAGAGAAGCGCTGTACGGGCGGGAACAGGAGCAGATCCAACTGGATCGAATGCTCACCGCAGCGCGTTGCGGCAATGGTTCGGCCGCAGTCCTTTACGGAGAACCGGCAGTGGGCAAGACCACAATTCTGGGGGATGCGCTACAACGAGCCACCGATTTCCGAATCCTGCGCTGTCGCGGCGCGCACGCGGAGTCCGAACTGAGTTTCGCCGCACTGCACGAACTACTGCTACCCGTCACCGGACGCGTTGCCGCACTGCCGGACCCGCAGGCTCGCGCACTGGGCGCCGCGCTCGGCAGCGATCCGGGACCGGCGGACCCCTTCCTCGTCCGCGCGGCCCTGGTCACCCTGCTGAGCACGCTGGCCGCCGAGCTGCCGCTGCTGCTCATCGTCGATGACGCGCACCTGGTCGACGACGCCACCGCGCACGCGCTCGTCTTCGCGCTGCGGCGGTTGTCGGCCGCACCCGTGGTCCTGTTGTGCGCCATGCGCTTCGACCCCGCCGGCACCGTCTGGCGCGGTCTCCCCGCACTGCCCGTCACCGGCCTCGACGAAGCGGACGCGCGCCGCCTGGTGGAGGAACAGTGCGGGCCGGTGGGCGCCCTCCGGGTGGCCCGCGTCCTCGAAGTGGCACAGGGCAACCCGCTGGCCCTGCGCGAATTGCCGAGCATGACAGCGGAACTCGCCGGCGCCACCCGCGGATCCATGCTGTTCGGGCCGCGCCTGCGCGCCGTCTACCACGACCGGGTCGCCGGACTACCCGGCCCGGTGCGCACCCTGCTGACCGTGGTCGCCGCCGAAACCCGCGGCGTCCACCGCGTGGTATCGGTGTCGGCCGGTGCGCTCGGAGTCACCACCGCCGCATGGGAATTCGTGGCCCGCGAGCGCTTGCTCGCGGTCGGCGACGGCTGCGTCGACATGCTCGACCGCCTCCTCTGCGCGGCCGTCCACGATGCCGCCACCCCCGCCGAACGCCGCGCCGCCCACCTCGCCATCGCCGCCGCCCTCACCGCCCCCGGAGAGGAGGACCTGCGCATCTGGCATCGCGCCGTCGCCGCCGAATTCCCCGATGAAGCCCTGGCCGCCGCGCTCGCGGAAGGCGCCGAGCACGCCCGCTACGGCTCCCTGGTGGCCGCGGCCATGCTCCGGCAGGCCGCCGCCATCACCCCGGAACCGGACGCGGCCGCCGGCCGCCTGGCCGCCGCGGCCCGTTTCGCCTGGGCGGGCGGCGATATCGAATCCGCCGACTCCCTCCTCGGCCGCGCCGCCGACCGCATCTCCCCGGCCGGCCTCGCCATCGCCGGCGGCGGCCTGGCCGGCCTGCTGGAATTCGTTGCCGGCCAACCGGAACGCGCCGCCACCCTCCTGCACCGCGACGCGGCCCTCGTCACCGACCCCGAAACCGCCGCCCTCCTCCTCGAATTCGCCGCCCAGGCCCGCTGGGCCGCCGGCCTCGAGGAACCCCCACCCCCCATCCACCTCACCCTCGGCCCCGACCTCCCCGACACCTCCGGCCGCACCCTGCCGGCCGAGACCGCCGCGGCGGTCTCGATGCCCGGCCTGGGAGTTGAAACCGCCGTGCCGATGGCGGTGGCCGAGATGGCCGCGCAGGCCGCGGCACCCGTGATGGCTGCCGAAACGGGTGTGCCCAACCCCGTTTCCGAGTTGTCCGTGTCCGCCGGGGCCGTCGCGGTGGCCGCCGTAGCCGGCGGTACAGCCGCCGCCGCATCCACCGTTGTCTCCGACACGCCGGTCGGCGCCCGGATCACTGTGCCGGGCACCAGCATTCGTGGCGTGGAGGCCTCGGTCCCGGCGTCCGGTGCTGTCACGGGTGGCGTCGAGGCTCGGATCGTGCGGTCCGGCACGGTGACTCGGGTGGCGGATCCGGAGGGGCCCGGCGATATGTGGCGGGGGATGGGGTCGGCCGATGCGGTGTTGCGGCGGTTGCCGCCGGCGCCGCTGGTGTTGTTGTGGGGGCTGGGGGGTCAGGCCATCGAGCCGTTCGGGGCGGCGGTGGCCGCGTTGCGGGCGGCGGGGGCGCATCCGGCGACGGTGTGCCTGTTGCCGCAGCTGGCGATCGTGCAGTTCGCCAACGGCCGGTGGGCGGAGGCCGAGGAGACGCTGGCCGAGGCCTTCGAGCTGGCGCGGTCGGTGGGGACGGCGAACGTGCTGGCGCAGTGCTACACGCTGCGCGCGAAGATCGCTGCGCTGCGCGGTGATTCGGACACCGTGCTGGAGAGCGCCGAGCGGGCGCTGGCCATCGCGCGGCCGCATCGCGCGCATGCGCTGATCGCCTCGGTGCATTGGCATCTCGGCTTCCACGCCTTGAGCAAATCCGATCCGGAGGCCGCGTATCTGCGGCTGCGGACGCTCGCGCAGCCCGGCCACGATGCGCGGCATCCGACCTATGCGCGGCTGGCCGCGCTGGACATGGTCGAGGCGGCCAGTCGCGTCGGGCGGATGGAGGAGGCGGCCGCCTACGCGGAAACCATCCAGGCGTGGGCGATTCGCTCCCGCGCGGATTGGGCGATATCGATGGCCTACGCCTGCCGCGCGCTGCTGAGCGCGGACGACCGCGCCGACCACTGGTTCCAGCGCGCCCTGGCGCCGCGCCGTGCCGCGCCGGAGCTGAACAATGCCCGCATCCACCTGCTGTACGGCAAGTGGCTGCGCCGCATGCGCCGGCGCGGCGACGCCGCCGAGCATCTGCGTACGGCGCGGGAATCCTTCGAGCGCATGGGCGCCACCGAATGGGAGCTGCGCGCTCAGCAGGAACTCGAACTCACCGGCCGCCGCCTCGCACCCGCCGCGACGCCGGGCGCGGGTTCGGTGCTCACGGCCCAGGAGACCCGCGTCGCCCGCCTGGCGGCACAGGGCCTCACCAACCGTGAGATCGGCGCCGAACTGTTCCTCAGCCCCCGCACCGTCGGCCACCACCTGTCCCGCATCTTCGGCAAACTCGGCCTGAGCCGCCGAGCGGAGTTGGTGGACATCGACTTCGACAACGGCATGCGCATAGTCCGCCCACGCTGACCCCGCGGTTCCGCCGCCGCGATCGCCCACACCGCGTTGGCGTGGTCGCCCGCGCCCCGCTGACGTGGTCGCCCGCACCGCGCTGACGCGATCGCCCACACCCGCGTCGACGTGGTCGGCCGCGCCCGCGCTGAGGCGATGGCCGTGCTCGCGCTGGCGGCCGCGCTGCGGCGGTCAGTCGAGGTTGACGGATTCGCCCCAGTAGCGCGGGTCCCAGTTGATCAGGATCATGCCCGCCACGCTGCCCGCGCAGGCGCCGCAGGCGTCGACCTGGATGAGGTGGTCGACGTCGGTGTCGCCGGCGAGGACGGCGCGGGTGGAGAGCCAGACGGCGTGCAGGTGCAGGGCGGCGGGCCGATTACAGCGCACGCAGTCGGGCAGCGCATGTGCCGGATCGTTGCGGCCCACCCGCACCTCGGGGGTCACGGGCGCGCCGGGCCCCAGATCATCGTCGAGGAGCGGCGAAAATTGCTTGCGCTCACGGTCTTCCACGCCGGAAGGCTAGCGATTTCCGGGCGTACCCGAATCCGGTACGCCCGGTTCAGGCCCGGGTGAGTTCGAACAGCCGGAATACCCGGTCACCGGCCAATCGCTGTTCCATCTCGTAGCCGGGCCAGAATTCGACGGCGCGTTGCCAGGCCCGTTCGCGTTCGGTTCCGGTGAGCCGCCGCACCTTCACTTCGAATCGTTCGCCGAGGATGTGCAAGTCGGCGCGTTCCGCGTGCAGCAGGTTTGCCGACCACGAAGGATGGTCCGGTTTGCCCCAATTCGACCCGACCAGCAGGAACGCCGTGTCGTCCGTCGAGAACGGCACGTACAACAGCGTCACGGTGCGCGGCACGCCACTGCGCCGGCCGGGCACCGTGATCTCCATGGCCGGAATCCCGGCCACATCCAGAATCCCCTTGCGGCCCTTGGTCAACCGCCGGCTGACCCGCTCCAGCACCTTGACCACCGGGCCGGAACGCATGGCGAACGGCCGCCGCGCGATCGCGCGCCCGATCGCCGGCAGCACCTTCCGTTGTTTGCGTGTACCTCGGCCGGAAACCATGCCCAATTATGTGTCCATACCGCTCGACACCGCGGCGCGCGGCCGGGTGCGAGTTGTCAAGGTCACGATCCGGTCCGCCGGCGCATTTTTCACGGCCGCCACCGCGCCCGCTCCCACTCGTCCTGCCAGTCGTGTGGTCCCGCGGTGTTTCCCGGCCAGCCCCGCTCGACTGCCCGGGTCTTGGTCTCCGCCTCGCGTAGCCCGGCCTGGGCGGCCTCGTGGAAAAGGGCAGCCGCATACGAACTCTCGGTCAACTCCCGTTGCATTTCGTCCGCCTCCGCTCGTGCTCGAGTACAAGCCTCCGACTGCGCCCGCGTCACCCACTGCGCCAGCTCATCCATGGCGAATCCGGCCAGGCTGTCCGCGATGTACAGGCCGGTCAACGTCCCCCGTACATCCACTTCCGCCCGGATCCGCCCTTCCGCCGCCTCGCCCCTGCCGCGGATCTGCTCCACCCGTTCCTCGATCACCACTGCCCGCAGCATCAATTCGGTGAGTGCCGCGTCCGCACTGCTCGTGGTCACGAAATCCTCCTCGGGAGTACGCGTGTGGTCGGGGCGAGGGCTGCGACGATACCCCGGCACCCGGTCGTCGGCCGGTAGCCGCGGATTCACCTGTTGCGGATGTCGCCGCTCGCGGGCCGGGCGATGAGGTCCCGGAGCCGGGTGACGGCCGTGGTGAGCGTGGCGGCCTGCGTGGTATCGAGGTCGTCGAAGGCGGCCAGCGCCGCGATCAGTTGGACATCGTAGGTGCGGGCGCGGTCGTTCGCGACGGACTGCAGTGTGGGATCGCCCATGTCGGGAGCCCGGACGTGACCGTCCTCGGCAACCAGGCAGCCATTGGCCGTGGCCGCGTCGGCAATCGAGACGACCGTCTGCCGGGCGGCGCTGAGATCGGTCAGCGCCGTGGCCACGGCGAGGAGTTTCGCCGGGTCGGTCGCACGTACCTGGGACACCGTGGCCAACGCGCCCATTTCCTCCCTCTGTGCCGGTTATGCACAAAAGGTATCGAATGAGCTATTTCGTAGCTAGCTTAAGCGTCGGAGTTTCCCCGGAACCAGGGGTCATTGGAATTCAAGGCCACCAGCAGGCGGCGAATCGCGGCCACCCGCAATTCCTTACCCGGAAGATTGTCGAGCGCGCATTCCGGATCGGCGGGCGGACCCAGATGGGTGCAGCCGCGCGGGCAGTTCTCGATGGCATCGGCCAGATCCGAGAACGCCTGAATGACATCGTCGGGCGTGATGTGCGCCAGCCCGAACGACCGCACGCCCGGAGTATCGACGACCCAGCCGCCCTCGGGCAGCGGCAACGCCACCGACTGGGTGGAGGTGTGCCGGCCCTTACCCACCCCGGACACCACGCCGACCGCCCGATCCGCGTCCGGCACAAGACGATTCACCAACGTGGACTTACCCACCCCGGAATGCCCGATGAGCGCGGTCAGCTTGTCGTCCAGCAATTCCAGCACCGGTTCGACCGGATCCTCGACCCCGCCGTACACGATGATGAGATCCAAATCCTCGAAGGTGGCGGCGAATTCGGATTCCGCCGCCAGATCGTGTTTGGTCAGACACAGAATCGGTTGCAGCCCACCGACATACGCGGCCACCATGGCGCGCTCCACGAAACCGGTGCGCGGCGGCGGATCCGCCAGCGCCACCACGATGAACAACTGCTCCGCGTTGGCGACCACCACCCGCTCGAACGGATCGGTGTCATCCGCGGTGCGGCGCAATACCGTTCGCCGCTCGGAGACCCGCACGATGCGGGCCAGGGTGTCCGGTTTACCGGACAGGTCGCCGACCACATCCACCTGATCGCCGACCACGATGGGATTACGGCCGAGTTCCCGGGCGCGCATGGCGACCAGATGCCGGTCCGGATCGTTGTCGAGCACACAGCCCCAGCGGCCGCGATCCACCGAAACCACCATGGCCGCTTCGGCATCCAGATGTTGCGGCCGGGTCTTGGTCCGGGGCCGGGAACTCTTCCCCGGCCGCACCCGGACGTCGGACTCGTCGTACTCCCTGCGGCTCAGCGTCCCGCTCCCGGCCCGCCGGCCTGCCCGGCCCCGCCGGCGTGACCCGCATCGGTGCCCGCGAGCATCCCGTGCCACAGCACCACGAAGTTCGGCAGCGTCTTGGCGGTGGTGCCGATGTCCTCGATCCGTACGCCCGGCACCTTCAGCCCGATGATCGCGCCCGCCGTCGCCATCCGATGGTCCGCGTAGGAATGCCACTGGCCGCCGGTGAGCGGGGCGGGCACGATCTGCAGCCCGTCGTCGGTCTCGGTGACCTTGCCGCCCAGCCGATTCAGCTCGGTGGCCAGCGCCGCCAGCCGGTCGGTCTCGTGCCCGCGCAGGTGCGCGATGCCGCGCAGCCGCGACGGCGAATCCGCCAGCGCCGCAAGGGCGGCCACGGTCGGCGTCAGTTCACCCACATCGTGCAGGTCGATATCGATGCCCGCCAGTCGCCCCGGCCCGCGCACGGTCAGCGTGTTCTCGAAGAAGCGCGCCTCCGCGCCCATCCGTACCAGGATCTCGCGGATGACGTCGCCGGGCTGGGTGGTGATCCGCGGCCAGTGCGGAATGCTCACCTCGCCGCCGGTGATGGCGGCGGCGGCCAGGAACGGGGTGGCATTGGAGAGGTCCGGTTCCACTTCCCAGTCCACGGCGCGGATGGGTCCGGGGGAGACGGTCCAGGTCTGCGCCTTGCGCGGATCGGTCGGCGCCTCGACGCGGACGTCTGCTTGCCGCAGCATCTGCACGGTCATCTCGATGTGCGGCATGGACGGCAGTCGCGCGCCGTCGTGGTTCACGGTGACGCCCTGTTCGAAGCGTGCGGCCGACAGCAGCAGCCCGGATACGAACTGCGAGGAGCCCGACGCGTCGATGGTGACCGGCCCGCCGCGCAGGGTGCCGGTGCCGTGCACCACGAAAGGCAGTGTGTTGCCGTCGATGTCGAGGCCGAGCGAGCGCAGGGCGTCGAGGATGGTGCCGAGTGGCCGGACCCGGGCCTGCTCGTCGCCGTCGAACGCCACATCGCCGTGCGCCAGTGCGGCGACCGGCGGCAGGAATCGCATGACGGTGCCGGCCAGCCCGCAATCGACCATGGCACTGGTGAATTCGGCGGGCGGGGTGACGGTGAGCGTATTGCCGTCGCCTTCGATGCCGGTCCCCATGGCCCGCAGCGCGTTGATCATGAGGTCGGTGTCCCGGCTGCGGAGTGCACCGGTGAGGGTGGACGGCCGATCCGCCAGCGCGGCGAGGATCAGCGCCCGGTTGGTGATGGATTTGGACCCGGGCAGGGTCACGGTCGCGTGGACGGGAGCTTCGACGGAGGGCGCGGGCCAGAAAGTCACCAGCCCATCTTCCCAAACGATCGAGGGCGTTTGGGGCTCCGAGTCCTATTCGGGCCGATTCGAGACCCTGGACGTATACGTATATAGGTACGTATACTGGGCCTCGTGTTCGATCCCATCTCACTGATCGCCGGCGCCGGACTCGTCGGCGGCGGCTGGGTGGCCGGCCGCATCAGCCGCCGCCGATCCGCGCAGAGCGCACAGCCCGCCCAGGCCATGTGCGGCTGCGGCCACAACCTGGCGCTCCACGACCGGGAATCCGGTGACTGCCACTCCGAATCCATGCGCAAGACCGGATACGGCCTGAAGGAATGGGCCCGCTGCGGCTGTCGCCGCTACACGGGCCCCACTCCGCTCGAAGACTTCTTCACGCCACCGACGCTGCCGCCGGTGTCCTGAAAGTCCGAATTACTTTGCGCGGCCGTGGATCAGCGGCACCAGCTTGCGCAGCAGACTCATGGTCCGGTCGGTACGGCTGTACGACAGCAATGCCATCCCCGGAATCGTGAAGCGCTGCACCGCGATCGAATGCGGCCGCGAGAATTCCAGCAGCCCCGGCGCGCCGTGAATGCGGCCGATACCGGAATCGCCCACGCCACCGAACGGCAGCCCGGAGATAGCGGCATAGGAGAGCACCGAGTTCACCGAAGTGCACCCGACGTGCAGCCGCCGCGCGATCTCCATGCCCTGCTTCTTCGAGTACACCGCCGACCCGAGCCCGTACTTGCTCTTGTTCGCCAGCTCCACGGCCTCGTCCACACCGTTCACCGTGCGAATGGTGACGGTCGGCCCGAAGGTCTCCTCGGACACCGCATCCGAGGATTCGTCGGCATCGACGATCACCACGGGTTCGATGAACGGCCCCTTGACGGATTCGGGCCCGCCGAGCACCGCCTTGCCGCCGTTCTTCAACGCGTCGTCGATGTGCCGGCGCACGATATCGATCTGGCTGGGCATGGTCATCGGCCCGTAGGAGGCCTTCGCGCCCGAGCCCGGCTTGATATCGGTGAGAATCCGCTTCACCTCGGTGACGAACTGGTCGGCTATCGACTTGTCCACGTACACCCGCTCCACACCCGCGCAGGTCTGCCCGGAGTTGGAGGTGGCGCCCCAGGCGACCGCGTCGGCGGCGGCCTTGATGTCGGCGTCGGCGGCCACGATGACCGCGTCCTTGCCGCCGCATTCCAGCAGTACCGGGGTCAGCTTGTCGGCCGCGGCGGCCATGATCTTCTTACCGGTGGCGGTGGAGCCGGTGAACGCGATCTTGTCCACGCCGGCCTGCACCAGCGCCGCACCTGTCGCGCCGAAGCCGTTGATGGTGACGAAAACCCCGTCCGGCAGTTCGGGATTCGCCTCGGCGAAGGCCGCGGCGAAGAAATTGCCGATGCCCGTGGAGAATTCGGACGGCTTGAACACCACGGTATTGCCTGCGGCGAGCGCGTACGCGATGGACCCGTTGGGTGTGTAGATCGGGTAGTTCCACGGTCCGATCACGCCGACGACGCCGACGGGCCGGTATTCCAGGTGCGCGGCGAAATTCGCCATGAACGCGCCCGGCGCGACCTTCTTCGGCTTCAGTACCTTCTCGGCATTGGCGGCCGCCCATTTGATGTGCTCGAGCGCGAGCATGAGTTCGAGGAAGGCGTCGTCCAGCGGCTTGCCGTTCTCGGCGTGGATGAGCTCGCTGAGCTCGTCGGATTTGGCGACCAATTTGCTGCCCCAGCGCAGCAGATGCTTCTTGCGCTCGGCGTAGGTGAGCGCACCCCAGGTGGCCGCGGCGCCGCGGGCCTTGGCGACGGCCGCGCGCACCGCCGCTTCATCGTCGATCTTGTAGGTGGCGAGGGTCTCGCCGGTAGCGGGATTGACGGAGGTCAGCGTGTCGGCCTGACCGAGCGGGGCGGTTTCGGTTGCAGTCATGGTTCGCGGCAGTCCCTTGATGAGAGTGTGATGGGACGAACGTCTCACACGGTTCAATTGATGTCAATTGCCATCAGATGCGTACGTCACAGTTTACGACGGCGCATCTCGCTCCATTGTCGGTCCGCGGTGGCAGCATGGTCGATATGTGCGGTAGGTATGCGACCACGACGAATCCCGCGAAGCTGGCCGTCGAACTCGATGCCATCGACGAGACGGGCGATACCGGCTTCAACCCCAACTACAACGTGGCCCCCACCAACCAGGTGCTCACGGTCGTCGAACGCCACGACCGCGACCACCCGGACGACCCGGCCACGCTCCGGATCCGCGCCATGCGCTGGGGCCTGATCCCACCCTGGACCAAGGCCTCCGAACCGGGCCTGCCGGCGAAGGGCAAGCCGCTGTTCAATGCGCGCGCGGACAAGGCCGCCACCACCGCGTCCTTCCGCGACGCGGTGAAGAAGCGGCGCTGCCTGGTCCCCATGGACGGCTGGTACGAGTGGGTGACCGAATCCGATTCCCTCGGAAAGGCCGTCAAGCGGCCGTATTTCATGTCCCGCGCCGACGGCGGCCGCCTCTATATGGCCGGCCTGTGGTCGGTCTGGCGCGACCGCAGCCTCGGTGGCGAGGCGAAACCCCTGCTCTCCTGCACCATTCTGACCACGGACGCGGTCGGCGAACTGACCAAGGTGCACGACCGCATGCCGCTACCGATGCCGCGCGAGCATTGGGACGCCTGGCTGGATCCCGATCATCCGGCGCCCGAGCAACTGCTGGAAACGCCTGACGCCGAAGCGGTTTCGGGGATTCTCCTGCGCGCGGTGCCGTCGCTGGTGAACAGCGTGAAGAACAACGGCCCCGAACTATTGGGCGCGGTGGACGAACAGGCCGGTCAGATCACCCTGATCTGACCGGCCCGCGAGCGCTTTCGAGCGTCTAACTGCACTTGACCGTCGGCAACGCGATATTGAGCGAGCACTTCAACGTGTCCGCGATCAGGTCGAGAATCTTGGTGGTCAAACCGCCACCGAGCTTCTCGGCCTTGTCGAGGTGCTCCTCTTTCTTCGGCTGCTGCCCGCTGCCCTGTCCCGGGTCCGGGAAGCTCGGGTTCAGCGCCGGCACAACCTCGAACGGTGTAGCTGCGGCCGTAGCTGCCGTTATGGGCCCGGCGGCCGACGCGATCAGCAGTGCCCCGGAGAGGGCTATGACGGTAGTGCGAAAACGCCGATGAGAGGCCATAAACCGCATCACATCCTAGGGTCGAAGGACACGCCGACTCACAAAGAAC
Source organism: Nocardia sp. NPDC088792 (assembly GCF_044750615.1). Taxonomy (NCBI): domain Bacteria; kingdom Bacillati; phylum Actinomycetota; class Actinomycetes; order Mycobacteriales; family Nocardiaceae; genus Nocardia; species Nocardia sp. NPDC088792. The sequence continues at coordinate 856,001 of NZ_JBIVKC010000002.1, read as the reverse complement.
TCCCTGTCCGTTCCCAAGTAACTCACAGAAAATCGCCCGAATTGTGAAACGTGCCCGGATCCGGCGTGTGGCCCACCTACAGCAATGCCCCCGCTGCTTACCAGCAGCGGGGGCATTGTCCGTGTTTGCCAGGCGGACCTGGTCAGCCGATCGCGGGCTCCATCGGCGCCTCTTCCTTGCGCGCCTGGAGGCCGCCCGCGCTACGCAGCGGGACTTCCTTCCAGAACAGCACCAGGATGAAGCCGAGCAGCGCCACGAAGGTCGCCGACAGGAACACCGTGTCCATGGACTTGGCGAAGCCCTCCTTGAACGGGTGCGCCAGCGTCGGGTCCAGCTTCTGGATGATCGAGCTGTCGTTGAGCACCTGGCCCGCGACCGCCGGATCCTTGTTCACCAGACCGTTGGCGACTTCCTTGTCGACGGGGTTGCTGCCGGTCATGGCGTTCTGGATGGCGACGGAGTACTCCTTGTCGTGCGAGGCGTGCTCCAACGAGGTGGTGATATTGCCGGTCAGCTGGGTGAACAGCACGGACAGGAACACCGCCACGCCCAGGGTGCCGCCGATCTGCCGGAAGAAGGTCGCGGCCGCGGTGGACACGCCCATGTCCTTGGGCGGCAGCGCGTTCTGGATGGCGAGGGTCAGCGGCTGCATCAGGTTGCCGAGACCGAAGCCGGTGATGGCCATGAAGATCATGGTCTGCCACAGCGCGGTGTCCGCGGACACGAAGTGCAGCAGGAACAGTCCGATGGTCAGCAGCGCCGCGCCGGTGGGCGGGAACCACTTGTAGCGACCGGTCCGGGCGATCAGCTGGCCGGCCAGGATCGAGCCGGACATCATGCCCGCCACCAGCGGCAGCATGAGCAGACCCGCCTTGGTCGGGCTGGCGCCCTGCACCACCTGCAGGTACTGCGGCAGCAGCGTGATGCCGCCGAACATGGCCGCACCCACGACCACCGAGATGACCACGCCGAGCGCGAAGGTGGAGCTCTTGAACATGCGCAGCGGGATCAGCGCGGCATCGCCCAGCTTGGCTTCCACGGCGATGAAGGCGAGGATGCCCAGCGCGCCGAGGATGTAGCAGAACAGCGCGTGTCCACTGGTCCAACCCCATTCGCGGCCCTGTTCGGCCACGACCAGCAGCGGCACCAGGCCGACGGCCAGGGCGAGGATGCCGGCCCAGTCGATGGCGACCTTGTTGGCGGGACGCTTCGGCAGCTTCAGCACCTTGGTGACCACGGCCAGCGCGATCAGGCCGATCGGCACGTTCACCAGGAACACCCAGCGCCAGCCGGTGACGCCCAGGATCTGGTTGGTGCCGGACAGCACGCCGCCGATGACGGGGCCGACGACGCTGGAGGTACCGAACACGGCGAGGAAGTAGCCCTGGTAGCGGGCGCGTTCCCGCGGCGACACGATGTCACCCATGATGGTCAGCGCCAGCGACATCAGACCGCCCGCGCCGAGGCCCTGGAAGGCCCGGAAGGCGGCGAGTTCGTACATGGACGAGGCCATCGAACAGGCCAGTGAGCCGACCACGAAAATGGTGATGGCCGCGAGGTAGAACGGCTTGCGGCCGTACATGTCCGAGAGCTTGCCGTAGAGCGGGGTGGCCAGCGTGGAGGTGATCAGGTACGCGGTGGTGACCCAGGCCTGCGCCGAATATCCGTGCAGCTCATCGGCGATGGTGCGGATCGAGGTCGAGACGATGGTCTGATCCAGGGCGGCCAGCAGCATGCCCAGCACCAGGCCGCTCATGATCACCAGGATCTGCTTGTGGGTGAAGCCGGCGGAATTGACTTCCGGCTCGGCGACTTCCGTTGTTGTACTCACTGCTTCTTCTCCGATGGTGCGTAAAAGGACTGAAGGTCTCTGTGGGCCGAGAGCTCGGCCAGCATCTGCTGGCGGGTGGTCTCGTAGCCGTCGATGAAGCGGATCAGCAACGCGGCGAAGGTCTCCCGTTCGGCGGGTGACCAGTCGCGCATGACCTGGTTCAGGGATTCGTTGCGGCGCACCAGGATCTGGGTCGCCACGGTGCGTCCGTCCGCGGTGATCGCCAGCACGCTGACCCGGCCGTCGGCGGGATCGGCGCGGCGTTCGATGAGTCCGCGCTTGACCAGGGCGGCGACCTGCCGGCTGATGGTCGAGGCGTCCGAGTAGAGCGCCTCGGCGACGGCGCCGGAGCGCATCGGGCCGCAGTGGATCAGCTGGAACAGGATGGCGAACGCGGCGGGCTCGATCTCGCCGTTGGTGGCGGCGGCGATCTGCGCATTGGTGCGGTCGCGCAGCTTGCTCAGGCGGCCGATCTGGAAGCCGATGGTGTCGACGAGTTCGTCGGCGCTGTTCGTGATCGCCGGGTCATCGGTCATCTCGGTCCCACCTCCTTGCAAATCTCAACTTCTTGTCTCAATCAACTGCTTGCGGCAATCAACTAGTTGTACGCCGCAAGTATTCCCAGATGGTTGACCCAGGGCAAGTTTTTTCCGGAGGAGGTGTCTCAGCTCACGGGTAAGTGATCACCGGACAGCGACGGGGGAGGTTACCGCACCCGTGAGTCGTACCAGGTCGGCGGGTGCCAGCTCGATCTCCAGCCCGCGCTTCCCGGCACTGCACAGCACCCGATCCCACTGCAGCGCGGACTCGTCGACGACGGTCGGCAGCAGCTTCTTCTGCCCGAGCGGCGAAATACCGCCCAGCACATAGCCGGTCGTGCGTTCGGCCTTCGCCTTGTCCGCCATGGCGGCCTTACCGCCGCCGAGCGCCGCGGCCGCCGCCTTCAGCGACAGCGTCGTCGGCACCGGCAGCACGGCCACCGCCAGCGCGCCCGAACCCAGCTCGATCACCAGGGTTTTGAAAATCTGCTCGCCGGTAACTCCGAGCTCGCCGGCCAGCGCCTCGACGGCTTCCACGCCGTACGAATCATTTCGCGGATCATGCGCGTACGCGTGCACCCGATGATCTACCTTCGCTTGCACGAGCGCCTTGATCGCCGGGGTGGAACCCTTGATCGCCGGAGTCGAAGCAGCCATGACCTTCACCTTAGAGACCGTCCGCAAGCGGATTTTCACACTGTGGGAACAGGGATCGGGCCACACCTGTTGCATGCGTTACGCGCTTCGCAGCAACCGCAGGGCCCACGGCGTGCCGGCGCAGCATCCATCACGAAGGAGGAGTCGGTGACCGTCTTGGTCGAAGAGCCTCTCGTTACGCTACCGGCCGGTTTCCTGGCCGAATCCCTGTTCGCGGTAGATTCAATTGCTACGGCGATCGAAGGGATCAGTGTGACGAGCGACGACGACAATGTCGATCGCCTGCGCGATGACGAAGTCATCGATGACGGCGACGATCGCGCAGTCGAACACGGCGAAGCGGATGAGGACGGTGCGCGCAGCGCCGAATCCGCCGTCGATCTGGCACAGCGGTTCGAGCGTGACGCGCTCCCGCTGCTGGACCAGCTCTACGGCGCCGCCTTGCGCATGACGCGCAACCCGGCCGATGCCGAGGATCTGGTGCAGGAGACCTTCGCCAAGGCGTATCAGGGGTTCCGTTCCTTCCGGGAGGGCACCAACCTGCGGGCCTGGCTGTACCGCATCCTCACCAACACCTACATCAACTCGTATCGGAAGAAGCAGCGCCAGCCCGCGCAGTATCCGACCGACGAGATCACCGACTGGCAGCTGGCCTCCACCGCCGAGCACACCTCCACCGGTCTGCGCTCGGCCGAAATGGAAGCCCTCGAGGCGCTGCCCGACGACGACATCAAGGCCGCTCTGCAGGAGCTGCCCGAGGAGTTCCGGATGGCGGTGTACTACGCCGACGTGGAGGGCTTCCCCTACAAGGAAATCGCCGAGATCATGGGAACCCCCATCGGTACCGTCATGTCCCGTCTGCACCGTGGCCGCAAGCAGCTCAAGGGCCTGCTTTCGGACGTGGCGCGGGAACGTGGATTCAACCGGTCGGGCAACGGCGCGCGTGAGGAGGTAACCCAGTGAGCGACGAGATGGATGATCTGGACTGCTCGGCGGTGCTCGCCGATGTCTGGCTGCTCCTGGACAACGAGTGCGACGGAGCCGCCAAGGAGCGGCTGCGGGAGCACATCGATCGCTGCTCGCCGTGCATCGAGGCCTACGGCCTGGAGGAGAAGCTGAAGTCGCTGCTGAACCGCAAGTGCGGCGGCGATCGCGCGCCGGAGGCCTTGCGCAAGCGGCTGACCATGGAGATCCGGACGAGCTACGTCGAGACCCGGATCGAAACGGCCGAATAACGGTATACATACAGCTGAGCGGCACCCTTCCCGGTGGGAAGTGGTGCCGCTCAGCAGTTTTCGAGCTTGTAGCGATAGCTCAGGCGTTCGGCCGCTTGCCGTGATTGGCTGCGTTCTTCTTGCGGCCACGCTTCTTACGTCCACGCTTACCCATAGGTAATCTCCCTTCAGTCGGTCGCCATTCTTTCACGTGTGGTTGGCTGTACCTTCAGGGGCTACAGGTCACTCGAACGGAGAGGTGTGCATGGCTGAGGAAGTGCTGGCGGAGATGGTCTCGACGGTCCAGGAGATCCTGGTTGCCGTCGGTGACGCCGTGAAGGCCGACGACCCGGTCGTCATGCTGGAGTCCATGAAGATGGAGATTCCGGTGATCGTGGAGTCCGAGGGCACGGTGGCGTCCATCAATGTCAAGCCGGGTGACGTCCTGCAGCCCGGGGATCTGATCGCCGTCATCTCCTGATCTGAGCGGTTTGTCGCATTTGCCCCCATGCACCGGTCGCTTGACCGGTGCATGGCCGTTTCCGGGCACCGGCCGTGGGAACATACCCTCGACTTGGGAACTGAGGAGCGTGGGTGCATGTCGACACTGAGCGATCTACTGGCCGAGCACACCGACCTACCGGGTGCCGCCGTCGATCATCTGCAGCGGGTCGTGGGGGATTGGCAACTGCTGGCGGATCTGTCCTTCGCGGATCTGCTGCTGTGGGTGGGAACCGGTCCGGTCGCCGACGGCGCGGACATCGTGTGCGTGGCGCAATGCCGCCCCACCACCGCACCCACCGTGCACCCGGAGGACCTGGTCGGCTCCAGCGCCCTGAAGGAAGCCCACCCGCAGGTCTACGAGGCCCTGCTCACCGGTGAGATCGTCCGCTCGGACGCCGACACCGAGACCACCGGCGTCTACCACCCGCATCCGGTGCACGCGATCCGCGAGGCCATCCCGGTGCGCGTCGGCGACGATGTGATCGCCATCCTCGGCCGCGACACCGATGTACAACGCCGGAAAATGCGCTCCAGCTTGGAGATCGCGTACATGTCCTGCGCGGACGACCTGTGCCAGATGGTCGCCGACGGCACCTGGCCCGCACTGGAGGACCGCACCGGCGCGCACTCCAGCCCGCGCGCCGGTGACGGGTTCATCCGCCTCGACACCGAGGGCACCGTCGTCTACGCCAGCCCCAACGCCCTGTCCGCCTACCACCGCATGGGTTTACAGAACGATCTGGTCGGCCAGGATCTGGCGCTGACCACCCGTTCCCTCATCACCGACCCCTTCGACGCACAGGAGGTGGTCGGCGATATCCAGGCGGCCCTGGCCGGAAAGGCCGGGCGCCGAATGGAAGTCGAGGCGCGCGGCGCAACGGTGCTGCTGCGCACCCTGGTCCTGCGCCCGCACGGCGAATTGGCCGGTGCCGCAGTGCTGGTCCGCGATGTGACCGAGGTGAAGCGCCGCGACCGCGCCCTGCTCTCCAAGGACGCGACCATCCGCGAGATCCACCACCGCGTGAAGAACAACCTGCAGACGGTGGCCGCGCTGCTGCGCTTGCAGGCCCGCCGCACCGAGAACGAGGAAGCGCGATTGGCGTTGACCGAATCGGTTCGCCGGGTGACCTCCATCGCCTCCGTGCACGAAATGTTGTCCATGTCGGTTGACGAGGAAGTCGACCTCGACGAGGTGGTGGACCGCCTGCTGCCGATCATGGCGGACGTCGCCACCGTGCACACCGCGCGCATCAAGGTCCGCCGCTCCGGTTCGCTGGGAGTTTTCTCCGCGGAACGCGCAACACCGCTGGTAATGGTGCTGACCGAACTCGTGCAGAACGCCATCGAGCACGCATTCGACGCCGGCGAAAACGGCACCGTGACAATCCGTTCCGAACGTTCCGCGCGCTGGCTCGACGTCATCATCAGCGACGATGGCCGCGGATTGCCCGACGGATTCAGCCTCGAGGCTTCCGACCGGTTGGGCCTGCAAATTGTCCGAACCCTGGTCACCGCGGAACTCGGCGGCTCCATCGGACTGCACCCCGGAGCCGATGTCGGAACGGATGCTGTACTGCGAGTTCCATTGGGTCGCAGGTCCGCGCGCTGAAATATATTCCCGCGCAATGATTTGTGCGCTGAAAACCTGCGGCTTATCCGCCTCTCCGCGACTCTTGCCGACCAGAAACGTCCATGGCATTTACGTTGCGGACCGGCGGATACGCACCGACTCACCTTCGGTCGTACCCGACGAGTTACCCCGATTCTCGCGAAATCAGTGGTCGCCTCGCGCAACGGGTCTGATCGGGAAACAGTGAAGCCCGGCACCTGTGGTGGTGCCGGGCCGAATTGCGTTGCGACCGAGAGGCTGGGGTTTCGGTCGTAACGCCTGTCGTCAGCGTGTTAGACGACGGTACGGGTACGGGTGCGGGCGTTGCGACGCTTCAGCGCCCGACGCTCGTCTTCGCTCATACCACCCCAAACGCCTGCATCCTGCCCGGACTTCAGGGCCCAGGACAGGCAGTCGGCGGTTACAGGGCAGCGAGCGCAGACCAGCTTGGCATCGGCAATCTGCGCGAGCGCCGGACCACTGTTACCCACCGGGAAGAACAGCTCGGGGTCCTCGTCACGACAGATGGCCTTGTGGCGCCAGTCCATTCCTCTGCTCCTTTGCTAGGGCGCGCGCATACGGCGGCCCTTCGGGTTTGTGGTCCGTTCACTTGTGCGACTCGAATGTTTCCGCACGGTTGCTTGTGAATGCTTTCACGAACACCGTAGATGTCAAGAGATACACAGTGCACCGTGGGGAAGCTCACGCTGTAAGACCCCTACATGGGGAGTCTGCCGTGTCATTTGTACTCGCTCTAGCCGGTTTTCGCAGCACAACAGCGATGTTTCTCAGGTGTGTCGAGCCTGCTAGGGCTTCGGCGCGACCACATCGAGGATATCCGGGACGGCTGTGAAATTCACCATGTTGCGCCGGCCGATGAAGTCGCCGTCGATTTGCAACCCGATGGGCCGCTCGGACTCGATCGACACGCCCGGAACGTCGTCCTCGCGAAACAATTTGTGGCCCTGGGGATCTCCATTGGCGATCAGCAACTGCCGGGTGAGGAGCAGGGTGGACAGGATGCCCATGGTGCGCATGGCAAACACTCCGAGACCCGTTTCGAAACTGGTCCCCGGGTTGGTGACGACGGGCGTGTTGTCGAGGTATGTCCATGGACTCGCGTTGGTCACGAACGCGTAGTGCACATCCGTGATCGGTTCGTGACCGGGAATCGTCAGACGTACCTGCGGGGCATGCCGTTTGGTGCGGAAGAACTGTTTCACCGTGGTGCGCACATAGCGGGTCGGCGTCGCGGGCTTACCGTTCGCGCGCTTCGCGTCGATGGCCTCGCACACATCCGCGTCCAGGCCGACACCGGCACTGAAGGTGAACCAGCGATCATCGGCGACACCCAGTCCGATGCGGCGATCGGCCTCGTCGCGCAGCAGATCGATGAGCTGATTGGTGGCGGTCACCGGATCCGGCTCGATGCCGAGCGAGCGCGCGAACACATTCGCGGAACCGCCCGGAATGATCCCCAGCCGCGGCAGCCATTCCCGCTGTTGCGCACCCGGCAGCGGCAGAAAACCATTGATGGTTTCGTTCACGGTGCCGTCGCCGCCGTGCACCACGATCAAATCCATCCGCGTGTCCGCGGCCCACTGCGCCAATTCCGCGGCATGTCCCCGATGCTCGGTCTGCACGACCGTCAATTCGGTCCGGCTTTCCAACGCGTGAGCAAGCAGATCGCGAGTGGACCGAGTGGTCGAGGTGGCATTCGGGTTCACGATCAGCAACGTCCGCACGGGAGCAGCCTACTGAGGTTCGCCGCGACCCGAATGCCCGAGTCGGGCGTAAACCGTTCGGGCGCAACGACCGGGAATCTCCGGGGTGATCATGGGCGCGGCGGCCGCCACAGATTCCCCCTCGTAGAACCACACGACTACGCACGGTCGTAGGCTGTCCCGCGTGGCTGAGGAGAATGGCGTGGCCGAGGGAAACGACGGCGGCAAGGATGTCGCGGCGGTCGTGCCGAACACCATCCGGGCGGCGGGCGCGCTGACCGCGCTCGAAGGCGCGGTCGGGGTGGTCGTGGCGATCATCTTCATCGTGCGCGCGGCGACGGGCGCCGACCAGCATGTGGTGAACGGTTATGGGACCGCCGCCTGGCTGGCCATTCTCGGCGGCGCGGTGCTCGCGGCGGGTATCGGGCTGTCCCTCGGCAAGCGGTGGGGACGCGCCATCGCCGTTATCGCGAATCTGCTGTTGCTGCCGCCGGCCTGGTACATGATCACCTCGCATCAGCCGTTCTTCGGGATTCCGCTGGGCCTGATCGCGATCGCCGGACTGGTGTGCCTTTTCGCGCCGCCGTCGAGCCGCTGGATGGCCGCCGGGTACGAATTCTCGGGCGAATAGATCATTTCGGGACAGCCCCGCTGCAGTGATTCTGCAGTAGCTCGTAAAGCCCGCTGAATGGCTCACTGCCGCGTTTTCGGGGCTGTCCGGACCTTTCGGTCGCCGGCTCAGTCGTCGGCGTGGGAAGCCAGGCGGGCGAGCGCGCCGCCGGAGAGCCGGTATCCGGTCCACTCGTGCTGATGCTCCGCGCCGATGGATTCGTAGAAATCGATCGACGGCGTGTTCCAGGTGAGCACCGACCAGTCGACGCGCGCATAACCCTGCTCGACCGCCTCGCGGGCCAGCGCGGCCAGCAGATCCCGGCCCAGGCCGCGCCCACGCGCCTCCGGCTGCACGAACAGATCCTCGAGGAAGATGCCGTGCACACCCTTCCAGGTGCTGTAGTTCAGGAACCAGATGGCGCAGCCGACCACACCCTGATCCGATTCGGCCACATGCGCGTACAACGCCGCGCGCGGCCCGAACAACGCCGTCTCCAGCTGCTCCGCGGTGAGGGTGCATTCGTCGCGGGCCTTCTCGTATTCGGCGAGGTCGTAGACGAGTTGCACGAGCGCGGGAATGTCGGCGGGGGTGGCGCGGCGGATCATCGGGGTCCTTTCAGAGATCGTCTAGATGGGCGATGAGGTTGTGCGCCCGCAGGGTCCGGGCGTCGTGCTCGTGGCCCAGCAGGCTGATGCCCGCGGTGGACATGAAGAACCGCTGTCCCTCGCACACGTCGAATTCCAGCCAGCGGGCGATGAGGGCGCGGGAGAAGTGCCCGTGCCCGACCAGCACCACATCCCGATCCCGCAGTGCGGGTTCGACTTTCGCGAGCATCCGGTCGGCGCGGGCGGTCACCTGCGCGGCGGATTCACCGCCGGGGACGACGCCCTTCCAGATGGTCCAGCCGGGATCCTGCTCGCGGATCTGGGTGGTGGTGAGGCCCTCGTAGTCGCCGTAATCCCATTCGGCGAGGTCCTCGTCGGTGCGGTCGGCGGGAATCCCGGCCAGTTCCGCGGTGTGCACGGCGCGCTGCCGGGGGCTCGACACCACCAGCGGATCGCGCAATTGCAGGCCGGCGATGATCTTCCCGGCTTCGCGCGCCTGCGCTTCGCCGGTCGCGGTGAGGGGGAGATCGGTACGACCGGTATGCCTGCCGTTCGCGGACCACTCCGTCTCGCCGTGCCGCAACAACACCAACCGGAACTCGCCACCGCTCATGCAAGGGATCATGCCGGACGACGGTGACATACGTTGCCCGGCCCCCTGCCGCGTGCCGTGGTGCCGCTAGGAACCCAGCGCGTACATGGTGGGGCCGCGGCGTTCCAGCACGGTCGAGCCGACCGTGGCGAGGGTGATGGGCTCGTTGTGATAGTTGCTGCGCTGCACCGGGATTCGGGCGGTCTGCGTGCCGGTGGCGGGATCCAGCGCGGCCAGCCCGTCGGGCACCGGGACCAATACCTTGCCGGCCATCAGGGCGGGGGTGCCGAGTACATGCTGCACACCCCACAGTGGGTCGAAAGTGGTGGAGTTCAACGCGATCAAGGTGTCGCCGGTGTACACGAAATAGGCGTTCGCGATATGCGCGACCAATGCGTTGTCGGCCATCGGCGCCGTGAGCGCATGGGTGGCAACGAGATTCCCGGACACGTCGTACACCGCGAATTCCGGTGGGGTGCCGGATGTTCCGGGCAGATACACCAGGGTCCGGCTGTCCGATGCCGCGAGCACCCGCGCGCCGTTCACCGCGCCGCCGGGCTCGTTGAGCACCTGCGAACTGTATTCCTCCGGGACGGTGCCGTCCTTGGGCGCCGGATTCTGGATGGTGAGCCGGTCCGCGTTCTCCTTGGGGCAGCGTTCCAGCACCGCCAGCCGGCTCGGCGCCGAAGCCGCCGACAAGAGCGTGCATCCGGTGCGCGGTTGCGTATGCGGGTTCACCGGCGCATCGACATACCCGTATTCGAGCGTGCGCACCAGATCCGACCGCCACATCTCCAGCCGATTGTCACCGAGCGCCAGCATGTACGTGCCATCCGGCGCCAGCGACACATGATCATCCATATAACTGGATCGCGCGGCCAGCCGAGTCCCGGTCTCCGCATTCAACAGCGTCGTCTGACTACAGCCCCGCTCATCCCGATACGTGGCGATAACCGTCCCGAACTGCACCTCCGCCGCACACAACGGCAGCTTCCGCGCGTACTTCCACACCTGCTCCCCGGTCCGCGGATCCCGCCCGGTCACGGTCCCGCCCTCCGCGGTAACCGCCACCGCCCCCACCGAAAGCGCCCGCCCCGCCACCCCATCCGCCTGCTGCCACAACTCGTGCAACTCGGTAGGCAACGCCGTAGCAGGAGCAGGCGCCGCCAGCGTCTGCGCCGCAGGCACCGACTCCGTCCCCCGGACATCGCTGTCCCACACGATGACCACTATCGCGATAGCCACCAGAGCAGCGATCGCGACAGCGGTGAGAATATCGGCGCGCGTCCGCCGCTCGGGTGCGAGCACGACAGCGAGACTAGCCGATCCACCCTTCGATGCGCCGCCGGCGGCAGACCCCTGAGACGGCAATCGCCCGCCGCACCGGCTCGAGGAGCAGGGGCGGCGGGCGACTGAATTGTTTCCGCTATGCCGAGGCTGCGACGGCGTCGTCGGCGGTCACACCGGCACTCACCGTGGCCTTGCTCCGAGTCCGCTTCTTCGGCTTCTCGGCAACGGTCTCGGCGGGGGCCGCGTCCGCGGTAGCGGATTTGGCGCTGCGCGTCGCGCGCTTCTTCGGAGCGGCCGGCACGGCCTCCGCCACCTCGGCGGTGGACGCTTCGGCAGTCTTGGCCCGGCTCACGCGCTTCTTCGGAGCTGCCTCGGCCGTAACCTCCACGGCCGCAGTTCCGTTCACCGCGGTGTCTGCGGCGGCGGAAGCTTTGGTGCTCCGAGCGCGCTTCCGCGGGGCCGCGGCAGCTTCCTGCTCAGCGTCCGCCACCACGGCCGTCTCACTCGCGGCAGAGGTCGCGGCCTTGGGGGTCCGCTTGCGCGGCGCGGCCTTCGGCGCATCCACGGTGGCCGAGGCTTCCGTGGCAACGGCCGTCGCGTCCGGTGCCCCCGCGGTGCGGCGGGCGCGCTTCTTCGGTGCGACCTCAGCGGCAACGGCTGCCTGCCCGGCGGTAGCCGCATCCGAGTCGGCCGCGCCGTTCACAGCTTCGGCCTCCCCGGCGGTGCCGCGGGTGCGCTTGCGCGGTGCGGCCTTCGGGGCTTCGGCGATGTCAGCCGCCGCACCGGCCTCGACCGATGCTTCCGTGGTCGTCGAATCTGCTGCTCCCGCGGCCCGGCGAGCGCGTTTGCGCGGTGCGGCGGCCTCGGCTGCGGCAGGTGCCGCGAGGTCGGCCGTGCCGTTCACGGTCTCGGCCGCTGCCTCGGTGACGCGAGTGCGCTTGCGCGGCGCGGCCTTCGCCGTGGCCTCGCTTGCTGTGCTGTCCGCGGCCTTGGCCGCGACGTCGTTCGCAGCACCGGCCGCGACGTCGTTCGCTTCGGTCGTGGCCTTGCGGGTGCGCTTGCGCGGAGCCGCCTTCGGGGCGTCGCCTGCGATCTCGGCGGCGCTTACCGCCTCGGCGCCGGCCGGCACCGGGGTGGCCTCGGTGACGGCCGCCTCGGTCGCGGTGCTGTTACCGCCGACGGTGGCCTTGCTGCGGGTCCGCTTACGCGGGGCCTCGGCCTCGGTGGTGGCTGCCTCGGTGGCCGTGCCGCTCGCGGCTTCCGTTCCGGTGGGCTCGGAGGTCTTGGCTCGGCGGGTGCGCTTGCGGGGCGCCTCGCCGGTCGCGACCGAATCGCCGGTGGCCGGTGCAGCGGTTGCGGTGGGATCGGTGACGGCCGAACCGTTTGCTGCCGCAGCGGTCGTGCTCGGTGCGTGGGTGTCCGGGGCATGCGAGAAGAGTGCGGTCTGCACGCCGGTGGCGTTCGAGTCGGTGCCGTTCACCGCGACGGTGGAACCGTTCGTGGTGTCGGTCGTGCCTCTGGTGCGGCGGGTGCGCTTGCGCGGGGCCTCGGTGGTGGAATCCGTTTCGGCGGAAGCGTTTCCGGAGTTCACCGCTGCGATGCCGGCGGCATTCGCCACTGCGGTACCGGCATCGGCTGCCACGGCCGGGATTTCGGTCGCTGCCGTGTCCGCGGTCGAGACCTCGGCCTGGCGAGCGGTGGCCGAGACCTCGGCCTGCCCGGCAGAGTCGGCCTCGCTGTTGCGCGACTCGACAGAGCCGTTGGTGTCGGCCTGGCCGCGGCCGCCACGGCGGTTGCGGCGGCGGCGACGGCCGCCTTCGGTGTTGCCGCTGTCCTCGATTGCCGGATCGGGCTGTGCCGCTTCGGTATTCGAGGTGGTCTCGGTGTTGCCGTTGGTGACCGCGGCGGTGTTGTCGCCGGCGCCCTTGCCGCGGCGACGGCGGCGGCGGCGACGGCCGGGCTTGTCTTCGTCGGTCGAATCGCCTTCGGAGACAGGGGTTCCGGTGGTCTCGGTGACGACGGCCTCGTTGTCGAGGGGGCGTCCGCCGCGGGTGCGGCGGCGGCCGCGGTCGCGGGGGGCGCGGGATTCGCGTTCGACCACGACGGCGTCCTCGTCGCGTTCCGGCTTGCGCTTGCGCAGCACACCGGTGATGCCCTCGGGGATGCCGAGTTCGGCGTAGAGGTGCGGGGAGCGGGAGTAGGTTTCGACCGGTTCGGGGATCTTCAGGTCGAGGGCGGCGTCGATGGAGGCCCAGCGCTTCAGTTCGTCCCAGTCCACCAGGGTGATGGCGACACCGGCGCGGCCCGCGCGGCCGGTGCGGCCGATGCGGTGCACGTAGGTCTTCTCGTCCTCGGGGCACTGGTAGTTGATGACGTGGGTGACGTCGTCGATATCGATGCCGCGGGCGGCCACGTCGGTGGCGACCAGCACGTCGATCTTGCCCTCGCGGAACTTCTTGAGCGCCTTCTCACGGGCGATCTGCCCGAGGTCGCCGTGTACCGCCCCGACGGCGAAGCCGCGTTCGGCGAGATCGTCGGCGACCTTCTGTGCGGTCCGCTTGGTGCGCGCGAAAATCATGGTGGCGCCGCGGGTTTCGGCCTGCAGGATGCGGGCGACGAGCTCGCTCTTGTCCAATGCGTGTGCGCGATAGACGAATTGCTCGATGCGGTCGTGGATCGCCGAATCGTGCGGCTCTTCCGCGCGAATGTGCGTGGGCCGGTTCAGGAATGTGCGCGCCAGCGTGATGATGGGTCCCGGCATTGTGGCCGAGAACAGCATGGTCTGCCGCTGATCGGGGACCATATTGAGGATGCGCTCGATATCGGGCAGGAAGCCCAGGTCGAGCATCTCGTCGGCCTCGTCGAGCACCAGCACCTGCACCTTGCCCAGGATCAGATGCTGCTGTTCGGCCAGGTCCAGCAGTCGTCCGGGCGTGCCGACGACGACGTCGACGCCGCGGCGCAGCGCCTCGATCTGCGACTCGTACGGCCGGCCGCCGTAGATGGCGGTGACGCGCAGCGGCGTGCCGTCGGCGGCCTTCACATGCTTGGCGGCGTTCTCCAGGTCGGAGGTGACCTGCACGCACAGCTCGCGGGTGGGCACGATGACCAGCGCGCGCGGCGTGCCGTCCAGCGCGATGGTGCCGGAGCTACCGGTGCTGATCCGATGCAGCAGTGGCACACCGAATCCGAAGGTCTTGCCCATGCCGGTGCGGGCCTGTCCGATGAGATCCTCACCGGCCAGTGCGAGCGGCAGGGTGAGTTCCTGAATCGCGAAGGTGCGTTCGATGCCCATTTCGGCGAGTGCGCGCACGATTTCGGGGCGCACATTCAGTTCGGCGAAGGTGGGGGCGGTGTGGGTTTCGTCGAGCTCCGCGGTGAGCAGCGTGTCCGCCACGCCCGGTTCCGGCTCTACGGTGATCTTGCTCAGGGTTCTTGCCTTTCCTCGTGTTCGCATCTCGCGCGCACGAGGTGTGGGGCGGACCGGCCGGTCCGCGACGACCACTGATCCGTTTTCGCGCCGCTGCGGGATGCCTTTCCGGGATCGTCCTGGGCCGGGCATCGACCTGGCGCGGCGTGCAGTGCTGCGGATCGGAGTGCGCGCACATTTTCCGTGGACTACGGCCATCGGCCCGGGTTCACCGTGTTGAGGGCAAACTCGTTCGGGCGAAATTTTCGCTGTCCGCGGAGATTGTAGCGTGATACATACTTCGCCCTGTTTTCCGCCACCGTAATTGCCGGGCATTATTGCGCTGGTAGGGGTGGAAATCGAACGTTCGGGCGAGTGGGGCGTGGGTCTTCGCATCTCCGTTAAGGATTGCGGCGCACCATAATTCGCATCAGGATGAACGCTGGGTGCGTGTGTGGAGAGTTGGGTTGCTCACATATGTGTTACAAGGTGTAGCAGTATGTGCGAAGTTGTGCGGGTGAGCTTGGCAGACACCGTGAGCACCGCCGCACGCAACGCTGTGACATCAGCACGCAACGCGTGGGCTCTGACCTTCGGCGACGGCATCGCCGACCCCGAACCCACTCCCTCGACCGTGCTGCACGATGCGCCGCATCGTGAGCTGCGCCGCTACGACGGCGCGAGCGCCGACGCCCCGGCCGTGCTGCTGGTGCCGCCGCTGGCCGCGCCCGCCTTCTGCTTCGATCTGCGCCCCGATCAGAGCCTGGCCCGCTTCCTGCTCGAGACGGGCCGCGCCCCCTACCTGGTCGACTACGGCGACATCACCTTCGACGACCGCCGCATGGGCTTCGAGGACTGGGTGGACGACATTCTGCCCGAGGCCATCCGCCAGGTTTCCGCCGATCGCGATGGCCGGCCGGTGGATCTGGTGGGCTGGTCCATCGGCGGCGTGCTCGCCCTGCTGACCGCGGCCGCGGATCAGACCCTGCCGATTCGTTCCATCACCGCGGTCGGCGCCCCGCTGAGCTACGACCACATGGTCGGCGTGCGTGAGTTGCGCGCCCTCACCTGGCTGGACGGCGGCTGGACCGCCACGGCCGCGATCCGCGCCGCGGGCGGCGTCTCGGCGCGCCTCACCCGAATCGCCTACCGCGCCACCGCGTGGGAGCGAGAAATCAAGCGCCCCTTCTTCATTGCGAGCAATCTCGCGGATACGGCGACGCTGGCCCGGATGGAGACCATCGACCGGTTCCAGAATTCGCTGCCGGGTTATCCGGGCCGGTTCTACAACCAGTTGTGGAGCCGCTTCATGCTGGAGAACGACATCGGCAAGGGCGTCGTGCACCTGGGTGAGCGCGAGATCGCCGTCGCCGAGGTGACGGTCCCGGTGCTGCTGGTCGGCGGCCCCGACGATGTGATCACCGCGGCCGCCGCGGTCCGGCACGGCCTCGAGACGCTGACCGGTTCGCCGGACGTGCGCTACGAGACTGCCCGGGGTTCGCATCTCGGCATTCTCACGGCCCGGGAGACCACCTGGACGTACCTGGACAAGTTCCTGCGCGACCAGGCTTGAGTCGCGTACGAAAAACGCAGTGGCGCACGGCTTTCCGTGCGCCTACGGATCAGGCCGCGGGTGTCGTCGCCGATGGGTGAATGCGCACGTCCGGGGCGGACTAGGGTGGGACCCATGGGAGCAAATTCGCCTACCGCGCTGGGCGCCGAGCCGGAATCTGCTGACGGCAAGATCGCCGCCGCGCACCCCGGAGTGACCGATCTGTTCGCGGTGCTCGCCTATGGCGAGATCTCCGCCTTCTACCGTCTGGCCGAAGAGGCGAAGCTTTCGCCTTCACTGCGCGGCAAGGTGGCCGTCGCCAAGATGGCCGCCAATGAGATGGCCCATTTCCACACGCTCGAGCAGGCGCTGGCGGATCGCGGCGCGGACGTGTTCGACGCCATGGCGCCGTTCGTGCGCGCCCTGGACGCCTATCACGCCTCCACCGACCCTTCCACCTGGCTGGAGTCGATGGTCAAGTTCTATGTCGGTGACGGCATCGCCGCCGACTTCTACACCGAGATCGCCGGCGCCCTGGCTCCCGAGGTCGCCGACGTGGTGCGGGATGTGCTGGCCGAGACCAGTCACTCCGAGTTCGTCATCGAGGAGGTGCGTACCGCAGTCTCCCTGAATCGTTCCGAGCGGGACCGCCTCACCCTGTGGGGCCGGCGCCTGCTGGGCGAGGCCATCACCCAGGCCCAGTACGTGATGGCGCAGCGCGACGACCTCACCGAGCTGGTGCTCACCGCCACCGGTGATCTGAACGGCGTGGCGACGCTGTTCGAGCACATGCAGGACAGTCACGCCGAGCGCATGCGGCAGCTCGGTCTCGGCTAGCCGTTCCCGGCCGTTCGTTCGCTGAGAGCGCACGGCCGTCTGTGCCGGTACCGCGGCACGCTCGACTAGCCTGATCAAGACAGCACAGGACTCTAGGTTCGGAGGTTGGCCGTGGAGGTCAAGATCGGTATTTCGGATAGCCCGCGTGAGCTCGTGATCAACAGCTCGCAGACCCCTGCCGAGGTCGAGGCGCTCGTCGCCGGTGCTTTCCAGGGTGAGGGCGGCGTCGTGTCGCTCACCGACGAGAAGGGCCGCAAGTACCTGATCCAGGCTTCCAAGGTCGCCTATGTGGAGATCGGCACTCCGTCCTCGGGTCGCGTCGGCTTCGCGGCTGTCTGAGAGACGAACAAGATTGGCCCGCCGAGGTTCTCGGCGGGCCAATTCTTTTTGTCCGATTCGCTGTCCGATTCGATTCAGCGAGAGTGCTTATCGCTCAATCGATCGGGTGCAGCGGCACATGCTTGAGTCCGCCCCAGCACAGCGAGACGGTGGTGTCGACGGCCTCTTCCTTGGGGATCGGGCGATCGGCCTCCAGCCAGTAGCGCGCACTGAACTGGCTCGCGCCGACGAGCCCGACGGCGAGCACGCGGGCGCGGTAGGGGTCCAGTCCGGAGTCGTGCGCGACCAGGTCGAAGACGGCGTCCACGCAGGCCTCGGTGGCCTGTTCGACGCGGCGTTGCACCTGCGGCTCATTGGTGAGGTCGGATTCGAAAACCAGTCGGAAACCCTGGGTTTCGTGGTCGACGAAGTCGAAGTAGGCCTGTACGGCGGCGCGGACGCGCTGCTTGTTGTCGGTGGTGGAGCGCAGCGCCTGGCGCACGCTCGACACCAGGGCGTCGACGTAGTTCTGCAGCACGGCCAGGTACAGCTCGAGTTTGCTCGAGAAGTGCTGGTACAGCACGGGTTTGCTGACTCCCGCACATTGGGAGATTTCGTCCATACCGGAGGCGTGGTAGCCGCGCAGCACGAAAACCTCGCTGGCGGCGGCGAGTAGCTGTGCGCGGCGCGCCTCGCGGGGCAGGCGGGTGCCGCGCTTGCTCGGCGCCATGGCCTCGGACGACATGCGATGGCTAGTCATCCGGTCCACGAGGTCAGTCATTCCGATCTCCCAGTCGATTCCCGGTAGGAAGGAGGTCACCGGGGGTATCTCTCGAACGATACTCGCTCGGGGGTCCGGTGCCGATCCTGGTTCCGAATATTTGATGTGCTGGATCTTGTCGATCCGCACAATGCCGTGGCCGATCCGCATTGATACGACAGTGCGGTTGCCGCATCGATTATGCGAGGCCGATCACACTTGTGTAGCACATGTGCCGATTTGTGAGGTGTACCCCATTCACGTGAGATATCTCGCAGGGAGTGGAGTAGGGGTGTCCGGACCGGACACTCGCCCCACGTGGCGGCGGGCATTCTGTGAGAGTCTGATGGGCGTGAAGCGCCGAGGTAGACCCACCGGGCCGATCTACGATCCGCTCGGTATGTATTCCGCGGACAGCGCACCGCAGACCGGCCCGTCGGTTCCTTCTCTGGTCGAGGATCCACCTCCCGGAGATGATCGAATGCCCCTGCCGCATCAGCCACTGCGGGCCAGCTGGGATCCGACCGCGGTCCCCGAAGGCGGCAACGGCCGCCCGCGCCCGGAACGCGAGACCAAGAAACAGAGTGGGCTCGGCAGATTCGTCTCCACCTACGGCTGGCGCGCCTACGCCCTCCCCGTCCTGCTGGTGGTCACCGTGCTGGTGGCCTGGGACGCCTTCAGTGGCCACGGCGGCAACGGTTCCGGTGTCCCCGGCTTCGGCCGCCTGAGTGACCACACGGACAAACCGACCGGCATCGTCGGCGGTCTGCCACCCAAGGGCGACGGCGTCTTCCCCGCGAACCTGCCCGCGGGCGCGGTCCCGGGCGGCGGCCCCTACACCGATACCGCCGCCGGCACTTGGCATGTGGTCCCCGGCGGTACCGGGCAGATCGGCCAGGGCACCGAACACGTCTTCTCCTACACCGTCGAGGTCGAGGACGGGGTGGACACGTCCAGCCTCGGCGGGGACGACGCCATCGGCCGCATGGTCGACGCCACCCTCGCGAATCCCAAGTCCTGGACGCATGATCCGCGCTTCGGCTTCCGCCGCATCGACAACGGCAATCCGGACTTCCGGATCTCGCTGACCTCCCGCGACAGCACCCGCAAGGCGTGCGGCTTCGAAATCCCCATCGACTCCTCGTGTTTCAATGCCGATATCGGCCGCGTCGTATTGTCCGAAGTGCGCTGGGTGCGTGGCGCATTGGCCTTCGAGGGCGATGTCGGCTCCTACCGGCAGTACCAGATCAATCACGAGGTGGGGCATGCCATCGGCTACCACCAGCATCAGCCCTGTGAGACCGACGGCGGCCTGGCGCCGGTGATGATGCAGCAGACCTTCGGCACCCGGAACAACGACATCGCCAAACTGGATCCGGAGGGCGTCGTCCCGATGGACGGCAAGACCTGCAAGTTCAACCCCTGGCCCTACCCCCGCGCCTGACCCCTGGCCGGATTCCGCCTGCCCGCCGGAATAGGCTGGGGAAGAACGGCCCGAGCCGCGGTGTTGCACACATCTGCCGCGAGTATTCGGCGAATTCGATTGAGGAGTCCGCAGACGTGTCATCGCATCAGTCCCTGCCGCCCCTGGTGGAGCCGGCCGCGGAGCTGACCCGGGACGAGGTCGCCCGCTACAGCCGTCACCTGATCATCCCGGATCTCGGGGTGGACGGGCAGAAACGTTTGAAGAACGCCAAGGTGCTGGTGATCGGTGCGGGCGGGCTGGGTTCCCCGGCACTGCTGTACCTGGCCGCCGCCGGAGTGGGCACCCTGGGCATCGTCGAGTTCGACGAGGTGGATGCCTCGAATCTGCAACGGCAGATCATTCACGGCGAATCCGATATCGGCCGCTCCAAGGCCGACAGTGCGCGCGAGTCGATTCTGGAGATCAACTCCGGAATCGATGTGGTGCTGCACAAGATTCGCCTCGAACCCGAGAACGCGATCGAGCTGTTCGAGCAGTACGACCTGATCGTGGACGGCACCGACAACTTCGCCACCCGCTACCTGGTCAACGATGCCGCCGTGCTGGCGCACAAGCCGTATGTGTGGGGCTCGATCTACCGGTTCGAGGGCCAGGTCTCGGTCTTCTGGGAAGACGCCCCCGACGGTCGTGGCATCAACTACCGCGACCTCTATCCGGAGGCCCCGCCGCCGGGCATGGTCCCGTCCTGCGCCGAGGGCGGCGTACTGGGCGTGTTGTGCGCGTCCATCGGTTCGATCATGGTGACCGAGGCGATCAAGCTGATCACCGGTATCGGCGACCCGCTGCTGGGCCGTCTCATGGTCTACGACGCACTCGACATGACCTACCGCACCATCAAGCTGCGCCGCGACCCGGCGCGTCAGCCGATCACCGAACTCATCGACTACGACGCCTTCTGCGGCGTGGTCTCCGAGGAGGGTCAGGCCGCGGCGATCGGTTCGACCATCACCGCACGGGAGCTCAAGGAGATGCTCGACGCGGGCAAGGATGTCGCGATCATCGATGTGCGCGAGCCCGTCGAATGGGACATCGTCCGTATAGACGGGGCGACACTGATCCCCAAGGACCGCATCCTCTCCGGTGAGGCGTTGGCGGAGTTGCCGCAGAACCGTCCGATCGTGTTGCACTGCAAGACCGGTATCCGCTCGGCCGAGGCGCTGGCCGCGCTCAAGCGTGCCGGTTTCTCCGATGCCACGCATTTGCAGGGCGGCATCATCGCTTGGGCCAACCAGGTCGATTCCTCGCTACCGGTGTACTGATTCCGGCTGCGGCGATCACGACACGCCGCAAGCCGGAAAAGCTGGCTGAGCACCGAATACTGAGCGACGATTGCCGAGTTGGCGACTGATTTCGTAACGATTCGGGTAACTCACCGGGTACCGGATAGATCGGGTACGAGTTCAACCGCCGGTCGCCAGCGAAAATGGCCACGGCACACGGGTCTGGCCTCGAGTCGCGGAGAGGCGGGACAGGACGCGCGTGACCATGACTGCTGTGGAACCTCCGGAGCATGTGCGTGCGACCTTCGGGCTGCGCGAGGAAGTGCCGGTTCCGCTCGGGAACTGGGACGGCGGGTGGCGCTGCGGTGACGTGGTGCTGAGCCCGGTGACCGATCACGCGCGGGCCGCGTGGTCGGCCAAGGTCCGGGAAGGTATACGGGTGGACGGGCTACGCTTGGCCCGCCCTGTGCGGGCCACGGACGGCCGCTATGTCGTATCCGGTTGGCGCGCGGACACTTACCTCGACGGTGTGCCCGAGCCCCGGCACGACGAGGTGGTGTCGCTCTCGCTGCGCCTGCATCAGGTGACCGCGAAGCTGGAGCGCCCGCGCTTCCTGGCGCAGCCGCCGATCGCGCCGTGGGTGGATGTGGATGTGTTCGCCGCGGCGGATCGGGCCGCGTGGGAAGCGGTTCCGCTGCGCAGTCTCAAGATGGGCGGCATGCTGCCCGCCACCTCACCGGACGGTGACCGCAGCCTGCATCTGATCACCCAGTTGTCCACGCTGCGTAAGCCGGTGACGACGCCCGCGCAGCTGGTGCACGGCGATCTGTTCGGAACCGTGTTGTTCTCCGGCTCTTTCGCGCCGGGTCTGACCGATATCACCCCGTATTGGCGTCCCGCGCCGTGGGCGGCCGCGGTGATCGTGGTGGATGCGCTGTCCTGGGGCGGCGCGGACGAGGGTCTGCTCGAGCGCTGGGGTGATCTGCCCGAATGGTCGCAGATGCTGGTGCGCGCGGTCATGTTCCGGCTGGCGGTGCATGCCCTGCACCCGCGCTCCACGCCGGAGGCCTTTCCGGGCCTGGCGCATACGGCGGACATGATCCGGTTGGCGCTCTAGGCGTTTCGCAAGCTGGTGAAAGCGCTGTCGCGCCGAGCGGATGAGTTTCGCTCGGCGCGACAGCTTTCCGGGCACCCGAGGGCGCGAGACCTCGAATACCCGTGTCCAGGTGACCGTCAGACGTTGGCGTGGGCCAGTGACGGCACACGGTCGGTCGCGAACGACGACCGCAGGTAGAACCACCAGGTGAGCGCCCCCATGACGACGTAGGTCACGGCGTAGCCCCAGAAGGCCGGGCTCATCGAGTGGTAATTCTCGTTGGACAGGCGCAGCACCTGCTGCAGTACCCAGCCGCCCGCCGCGCCGACCGCGCCGATGACGCCGATGGCCGCGCCCGCTTGCCTTTTCGCCGAGATCAGAGCCGCACCGATCTCGTCCCCGGTCTCCGAGGCCCGGCGTCGTGCTTCGGCGGTGAAGATCATCGGGATCATCCGGTAGGTGGAGCCGTTGCCGATGCCGGTGAGCACGAACAGCAACAGGAAGGCGATCAGGAACAGCGGGAAGTTCTTGGCGGACAACCCGGCCATGATGAGCAGGGTGGCGATCGCCATGCCGCCGAACGTGTACAGCGTGATCTTGGCGCCGCTGAGCTTGTCGGCGACCCAGCCGCCGAACGGCCGGCTCATCGAGCCCACCAGGGCGCCGAGGAAGGCCAGGTTACCCAGCGTGCCCATCCAGCCGATCTTGGCGAGGCTGGGGAAGTCGGCCTTGATCAGTGTCGGGAAGGCGAAGGAGAAGCCGATGAACGAGCCGAAGGTGCCGACGTAGAGCAGGGCCATCACCCAGGTGTGCTGGTTGGTCAGCGCGCGTTTGTACGATGTCCCATCGGATTTCGCGCCGGAGAGCGAATCCATGTAGCGCAGGGCGCCGAACATGGCGATGAGAATGAACGGAATCCACACCAGCACCGCCAGTGTGATGCCGAATCGGTAGCCGCCCGCATCCTTGGCCATGATGTGCGTGCCGAGCGTGATGATCAGCGGCACGAACAACTGCGTCTGTGCCACACCGAGATTGCCGCCGGCGGCATTGATGCCGAGGGCCGTGCCCTTCTTCCCTTCGGGGTAGAAGAAGTTGATATTGGCCATCGACGACGAGAAGTTGCCGCCGCCGAAGCCGGCCAGCGCGGCCAGCAGCATGAACACCCACATGGGGGTGCCGGGTTCATTGATGAACCAGACCAATCCGAGCGTGGGGAGCAGCAGCATGCCCGCGCTGAAGATGGTGAAGTTGCGCCCGCCGAAGCGCGGGATCGCGAAGGTGTAGGGGATGCGCAGGGCCGCGCCGACCAGGGTCGGCGTGGAGGATAGCCAGAGCGCGTTGTCGACCGCGGTGGCATTGCCCTTGCCCAGTCCGGCCAGGAAGTCGAAACCCGCTGAGCCCATGGCGGTGACGACGCTGGCCCAGATGACCCAGATGCTGAAGCCCAGGTTCTCCGCGAATACGGAGAAGATCAGGTTCTTGCGGGCTGTTTGTTTACCCCCGTTTTCCCAGAATTCATTATTGTCGGGATTCCAATCGTTGATCCAGCGCCCGCGTCTCTGATAGGTGATCGACGTCGGTGGAGCCTCAACGGTTGACATATGCAGCTTTCCTCTCGAGCCCTCGACCGCCCTCATCGCTGCTACTCGTCACGGAAAGTATTCCGGGGGAGGGGCGTTGCGGTCGCGTCAACGTTACGAACTCGGGTTTACAACGGCAAGATTTACCGTGAAGGCTGCGGGAAATTCAGCTCACGTCTGGGTTCGGGCCGTGGTGATCGTTCGGTTACCCCGGGTTTTCAGCGGGGCTCCGGGAATTCCCCGATGAGCCGGGCCAGGAAGCAATTGGCCGCTCGCGCAGCGCCTTCCGAGTCACCGTCGACGATGGTGCGCACCAGTTCCTCGTGTTCCTCGTGGTACGCCTCGCCCGCGCGGGTGGAGCGGGAGCGGATGACGGCCTCGATGACCGGTAGCAGCGAATCGTAGAACTCCAGGTATACCGCGTTGTGGCTGGCGACCACGATGGCGCGGTGCAGTTGCACGTCGGCTTCGATGGCGGCTTCGATGTCGGTGTCCCAGTTGACCCGGCGCTCTTCGAGCAGCCGTTCCAGTTCGGCGACATCGGCCTCGTCGCGGCGGCGGGCGGCGAGGGCGGCGGCGGTGGTGTCGAGGGCGCGGCGCAGTTCGAGGACGTCGTGTTGCTGGGCGTCGGCGAAGTACTCGGTGAGGGTGCCGCCGAGGGTGGAGGTGGAGATGACATAGGTGCCCGAGCCTTGCCGGCGTTCCACCATGCCCGCGTGTACGAGGGCCTGGACGGCCTCGCGGACGGTATTCCGGCCGGTGCCGGTGAGCTCGGTGAGTTCCGGCTCGGTGGGGATACGCGATCCGACGGCCCAACGGCCGGAACGGATTTCGTCTCGAAGTTGCTCGGTCACCTGTGCGATGAGGCTCGTACGCCGGACTGGTTGCACGGAAGACAGCGTACCGTGCCTCACATTCTTTGCATCACATCATCGGGTCATCCTATGATTTTCGGGTGACTGCGACGCTGAATTCGATGACGGCCCCCGAGCGGGACCGCTCCGCTACCCCCGGACAAACCCCGGCCGGTGGGCACATCCGATCCAAGCGCGCCCTCGTCGAGGGGCGGCTGCTCGTGCTCGCCGCCATCCTCATGTCCGCACTCACCCTGCGTGTCGCCGTCACCGCCTTCACCCCGCTGGCCAAGCAGATCGGCCAGGACATCGGCTACTCCACCGCCGTCGTCGGCGTGTTCGGCATGATCCCGACCGCCATGTTCGCCCTGGCGGGCCTGCTCACCCCGATCCTGACCAGCCGCCTCGGCCTGGAGGCCACCGCGCTGACCGCCATGCTGCTGACCGGCGTCGGCTCGGCCGTGCGCGCGATCGTCCCCGACACCTGGGAACTGCTGGTCTTCTCCGCACTGGCGCTGTCCGGCATGGGCATCGGCAATGTGGTGATCCCGCCGCTGGTCAAGCGGTACTTCTCGGACAAGCTGGCGCTGCTGTCCTCGCTCTACATCGTGGCGGTACAGCTGGGCACCGTGCTGCCGGCCATGATCACGGTGCCGGTCGCGCAGGCGCACGGCTGGCGGATCTCGCTGGGCATGTGGGCGCTGCTGGCCTTCGCGGCCGCGCTGCCCTGGCTGGGCGTACTCCGGGTGCGGCGGCACGCCGCCCTGGCGGACACCACCGAAATGCCCGCGGACGCACCGGAATCCACCGGCAAGGTGTGGAAGTCGCCGCTGGCGTGGGGCATGGCCCTCATGTTCGGCATGACCTCGCTGATCACCTACTCGCTGTTCGCGTGGATGCCGACGATCTTCACCGAGGCGGGCGCGAGCGCGGGCTTCGGCGGCAGCATGGTCGGCCTGTTCGCGCTCTTCGGCCTGGGCGCGGCGCTCACCGCGCCGATGGTGGTGGGCCGCATGAAGAATCCGTTCCCGATCGTGATCGGTTGCGCCGTCTTCTTTCTCGCCGGCTTCGCGGGTCTGCTCATCGCGCCCATGAGCGTGCCGCTGCTGTGGGTGTTGTTCCTCGGCCTGGGCCCGTCGACCTTCCCGATGGCCTTGACGCTGATCAACCTGCGCAGCCGTACCGGCGCCGGATCGGCCGCCCTGTCCGGCTTCACCCAGGGTGTCGGTTACACCGTGGCATGTGTCGGGCCGCTGCTGTTCGGTGCGCTGCACTCGATGACCGGCGGGTGGCTGGCGCCCTTCGCCTTCCTGGTGGTGGCGGTATTGGTGCTGCTCGCCGGCGGCTGGCTGGCGTGCAAGCCGCAGCTGCTCGAAGACACCTGGAACTGATCACACAGTTCACAATTCCCGCGCAGGTCCGGTGAGGTTTCTTCCTTCTCACCGGACCTGTTCGGCGCAGGTGAGCAACCATTGATCAAACGGTCATCGGTCGCAGCATTGCGGCAATACCCGTTTCCTACGTTAGGGGCATCCGAAATCCAGGAGGCCCGCCGTGCAGCTGCCGAAGCGCAATCGCGACATCGAACACTGGGATGCGGAAGACGTCGTGGCCTGGGAGAACGGCGGTAAGGAGATTGCCCGCCGCAATCTGATCTGGTCGGTGTTCGCCGAGCACGTCGGGTTCTCGGTGTGGTCGATCTGGTCGGTCATGGTGCTGTTCATGCCGGTCGCCACCTTCCATATCGATCCGGCCGGGAAATTCTTCCTGGGCGCGATGCCGACGCTGGTCGGCGGTTTCATGCGGATTCCGTACACCGTGGCCACGGCCCGGTTCGGCGGCCGCAACTGGACCATCGTGAGCGCCTTGCTGCTGCTGATTCCGACGCTGCTGACGCTGTACTTCATGAATCAGCCGGGCACCTCCTACACGACGTTCATGATCGTGGCGGCATTCGCGGGTCTGGGCGGCGGCAACTTCTCCTCGTCGATGGCCAATATCAATGTCTTCTATCCGCAGCGGCTCAAGGGCTGGGCGCTGGGCATCAATGCGGGCGGCGGCAATCTCGGTGTGCCGCTGGTGCAGCTGGTCGGGCTCGCGGTCATCGCGACGCTGGGCAATGCGTACGGCAATGCCTCGGTGGTGTGCCTCGTGTATCTGGCGCTGATCGTGGTGGCCGCGCTCGCCGCGGCGCTCTATATGGACAATGTCCGGAACCAGCAGGCGGACCTGTCCTTCATGCTGAAGGCGTTGCGGGTGCCGCGGTCCTGGGCCATCGCGTTCCTCTACATCGGCACCTTCGGTTCGTTCATCGGTTACGGGTTCGCGTTCGGTCAGGTGCTGCAGATCGGTTTCAAGGCCGGCGGCGAGAGCGTCGCGGCGGCCACCCTGCACGCCGCGCAGATCGCGTTCATCGGCCCGCTGCTGGGGTCGCTGTCCCGCCCGTACGGCGGCAAGTGGGCGGACCGCATCGGCGGCAGCAAGGTGACGCTGTATACCTTCGCCGCAATGACTTCCGCGGCCGTGGTGGTGGCGCTGGCGAGCACCATGGGTGATCGTACGGGCAGCCCGAAGGGCGGGGTGCTGGTCGCCATGATCGTCGGCTTCACGCTGCTGTTCGTGATCTCGGGTATCGGCAACGGCGCCGTCACCAAGATCATCCCGTCGGTGTTCGAGGCCGAATCACGTGGGCTGGTGGGTGATTCGATAGACAGGGCGGCCTGGGCGCGCAATACCTCCGGTGCGCTCATCGGTTTCGTCGGCGCGGTCGGTGCGCTCGGCGGCGTCGGCATCAACCTGGTGCTGCGGTCCTCCTACGCCTCCACCAAGTCCGCTACCACGGCTTTCTGGGTCTTCACGGCCTTCTATGTGCTGTGCGCGGTGGTCTGCTGGATGGTGTTCCTGCGCCGTCCGAGCGCGCGGCCGGCCGATCAGACGGCCGCCGGCGCCGATGAGACGTTCGTCATTGTCGAAGCCGAGACCTTGGTATTGCGGGCCGCGGGCGAAAGCCTTGGCACTGTGGATACTTCGTCGGCGCGAGCCTGACCCGACCACTCCGAAAGGGACCGTCATGACCCACTCGATCGAACACAGGACCGCGGTTGTCATCGGCCACGGCATGGTGGGGCACCGCTTCGTCGAGGCGCTGCGCTCCCGTGACGAGGCCGGCGCCTGGCAGGTGGTCGTGCTCGGCGAGGAGCGGCTGCCTGCCTACGACCGGGTCGGACTCTCCTCCTACGTGGGTGTCTGGGATGACGCGCGGCTCGCGCTGCCGGGCAACGAATACACCGGCGACGACCTGGTGGATCTCCGGCTGGGCGTGCGCGCCGACAGCATCGACCGCGCCGCCCGCAAGGTGACCACCTCCGCCGGTGACGTGATCGGTTACGACGCACTGATTCTCGCGACCGGGTCGTACGCCTTCGTGCCGCCGGTGCCGGGTCACGACGCCGACGGCTGCTTCGTCTACCGCACGCTGGAGGACCTGGACGGCATTCGCGCCGCGGCCGAGGCGGCCGGGCCGGGTGCGCACGGCATCGTGGTCGGCGGCGGCCTGCTCGGCCTGGAGGCCGCGAATGCGCTGCGCCTGCTGGGCATGACGCCGCACGTGGTCGAGTTCAGCCCGCGGCTGATGCCCGCCCAGGTGGACGCGGGCGGTGGCGCCATCCTGGAGCAGCTGGTCACCGGGCTGGGGCTGCACGTGCACACCGGTGTCGGCACCTCGGCCATCGAAACCGTCACGGACGCACCGGCTGCCGAGCAGCTGCGGGTCAGCTTGTCCGATGGGAGCGAAATCCGCGCCGCCCTGGTCGTTTTCGCGGCCGGTATCCGCCCGCGGGACCAGCTCGCCCGGGATGCCGGACTGGAGATCGGCGCGCGCGGCGGTGTGGTCACCGACCTGGGCCTGCGCACCTCGGACCCGAATATCTACGCGGTCGGCGAGGTCGCCGCGGTGGAGGGTGTCTGCTACGGCCTGGTCGCTCCTGGTTACACCACCGCCGAGGTGGTGGCCGACCGGCTGGTGGGCGGCGCGGGTGAGTTTCCGGGCGCGGACCTGTCCACCAAGCTGAAGCTGCTGGGCGTGGATGTGGCCAGCTTCGGTGACGCGCACGGCGTCACCGAGGGCGCGCTGTCGGTGGTGCTGCACGATGCCGCCAAGGGCACCTACGCGAAACTCGTTGTCTCCGATGATGCCGAGACCCTGCTGGGCGGCATCCTGGTCGGCGACGCCACCCAGTATTCGGCGCTGCGCCCGCTGGTCGGCCGTCCGCTGCCCGCCGAGCCGGCCGCGCTCATCTCGCCGGCCGGTGCGGAACTGGGCGCGGACGCGCTGCCCGACGATGCGCAGATCTGCTCCTGCAACAATGTTTCCAAGGGCGCGATCTGCGGGGCCATCGCGGATGGCGCGTGCGATATCGCCGCGGTCAAGGGCTGCACCAATGCCGGAACCTCCTGCGGCGGTTGCGTTCCCATGCTCAAGAAACTGCTGGAGCAGTCCGGTGTGGAGCTGTCGAAGGCGCTGTGCGAGCACTTCGGGCAGTCGCGCGCCGAGCTGTTCCACATCATCCAGTCGACCGGTATCCGCACCTTCTCGGCGTTGATCGCCAAGTACGGCAAGGGATCCGGCTGCGATATCTGCAAGCCGACCGTCGCGTCGATTCTGGCCTCCACCTCCAGCGATCACATTCTGGACGGCGAGCAGGCGGCGCTGCAGGACACCAACGATCACTTCCTGGCGAATCTGCAGAAGAACGGCACCTATTCGGTGGTGCCGCGCATGCCCGGCGGTGAGGTGACGGCGGATCAGCTGATCACCATCGGCCAGATCGCCAAGGACTTCGGTCTTTACGTGAAGGTCACCGGCGGTCAGCGCATCGACCTGTTCGGCGCGCGGGTGGAGCAGCTGCCGCTGATCTGGCAGCGTCTGGTCGATGTGGGCATGGAATCCGGTCACGCGTACGGCAAGTCGCTGCGCACGGTGAAGTCCTGCGTCGGCTCCACCTGGTGCCGGTACGGGCAGCAGGATTCGGTGGGCATGGCGGTGCTGCTCGAAAAGCGTTACCGCGGTTTGCGTTCCCCGCACAAGCTGAAGCTGGCGGTGTCGGGTTGCGCGCGCGAGTGCGCGGAGGCGCGCGGCAAGGATGTCGGCGTCATCGCCACCGAGAACGGGTGGAACCTGTATGTGGGCGGCAATGGCGGTCTCAGCCCGAAGCACGCGGTGCTGCTGGCCGGTGAGCTGGACGACGAGACGCTGATCAAGTACATCGACCGGTACCTCATGTTCTACATCCGCACCGCGGACCGGTTGCAGCGCACCGCGCCGTGGCAGGAGGCCCTCGAGGGCGGCATCGACTACCTGAAGGCGGTCGTGTGCGAGGACAGCCTCGGCATCGCCGGGGAGCTGGAGGCCGCCATGGCCGAGCATGTCGCGGGCTACCGGGACGAATGGGCCGCCGTCCTCGAGGACGAGGAGAAGCTGTCGCGCTTCGTGTCCTTCGTGAACGCGCCCGAGGAGGCCGATCCGACCATCGGTTTCGACGAGAGCGGCGAGCGCAAGGTGCCGGTGCTGCTCGGCATTCCGGATATCCCGGTCGGCGTGGTCCACGCCGGTGGCGTTGATGTGGCGCAGCCCGCGGTTCCGGCCACGCAGGAGAAATGACGGCTTAACCGCCTGGAAACAGGCCGTCGGTACCAATAAGTAAGGCGTTCGGAGGAGAGTTACCGATGACCGTGATCGACACACCAAGCACCGCCACCAGCATCACCGGCTGGACGCAGGCCTGCCGGTTGGATTATCTGATTCCCGGCCGCGGCGTGGCGGTCCTGCTGAAGGGCGGCCGCCAGGCGGCGCTCTTCCTCCTGACCGACGGCACGCTCTTCGCTGTCGGCAATATCGATCCGTTCGGCCGGGCGGCGGTCATGTCGCGCGGCATCGTGGGTGATCGCGGCGGTGTGCCGGTGATCGCCTCCCCGCTGCTCAAGCAGGTTTTCTCGCTCGTCGACGGACGTTGCCTGGATGATGCGAGCCAGTCGCT
The DNA here is from genome assembly GCF_044750615.1 of Nocardia sp. NPDC088792. Taxonomy (NCBI): domain Bacteria; kingdom Bacillati; phylum Actinomycetota; class Actinomycetes; order Mycobacteriales; family Nocardiaceae; genus Nocardia; species Nocardia sp. NPDC088792. The sequence continues at coordinate 825,673 of NZ_JBIVKC010000002.1, read as the reverse complement.
GCCGGTGTACGGGGTCCGGGTGGTGGACGGCGTGGTCGCGGTGTCCAACGACCCGTTGCAGATCACCGGCGGTACGGCATGACCGAGGTCGACGCGGGCACCCCGCTGGCCGGATTCACGGTCGGAATCACCGCCGCACGACGCGCCGACGAGCTCGGCACCCTGCTCGCCCGCCGGGGCGCGACGATTCAGGCGGCGCCGGCGATCCGGATCATTCCGCTGTCCGACGACACCGAGCTGGAGCGGGTGACGCGCCGGCTGGTGGCGGATCCGCCGCAGATCAGTGTGGCCACTACCGGTATCGGTTTCCGTGGCTGGATGGAGGCCGCGGAGGGCTGGGGGCTGGCCGAAGGGCTGCACACCGCACTGGCTTCCACCCGCCTGCTGGCGCGTGGTCCCAAGGCCAAGGGCGCCATCCGTGCGGCGGAGCTGCGCGAGGAATGGTCTCCCGCTTCGGAATCCAGTGCCGAGGTGCTGGATCATCTACTGGCCCAGGGGGTCGAGGGTGTCCGCATCGCGGTGCAGTTGCACGGTGCGACCACCGAATGGGAGCCGGTGCCGGACTTCTGCGAGGTACTGCGTTGCGCCGGTGCGGATGTCGTGCCGGTCCCGGTCTACCGCTGGGTGCCGCCCGACGACCGTGTCCCCATGGACCGCATGCTCGAGGCCATCGTCACCGCCGCCATCGACTGCGTGACCTTCACCAGCGCGCCCGCCGTGGCGTCACTTCTCATGCGCGCCAAGGAAACCGGCCTGCTGGAGGCCGTCCTGCACGCCTTCCGCACCCGCGTCCTCCCCGCCTGCGTCGGCCCCATCACGGCCGCCCCGCTGGAAGAACTCGGCGTCGCCACCTCCATGCCCGCCCGCGCCCGCCTGGGCGCCCTGGCCCGCCACGTGGCCGAGGAACTCCCGCGCCGCGCCAACCGCATCCCCGCCGCGGGTCACCTCCTCAGCGTCCGCGGCGCCTGCGTCGTGGTCGACGGCCAGGTCCGCCAACTCGCCCCGGCGCCAATGGCATTGATGCGCTCCTTGGCCCGCCAGCCCGGCCGCGTCGTCTCCCGTGAAGACCTCCTGGCCGCCCTCCCCGGCGGTGGCGACGACACCCACGCCGTCGAAACCGCCATCGCCCGCCTGCGCGCCGGCCTGGGCGCTCCCAAAGCCATCCAAACCGTCGTCAAACGCGGCTACCGCCTGGCCCTCGACCCCGCCGAGTGCATGGACAACCCCCGCCCGACCCTCGCGAGCCCCCCTGCGCGCCAACCTGTTCCGGTCCGGCCCCAGGTCCCCGGTATGCGCCGCGAATACCCGGCACGCACCCCGGGCACTCGCCCGCCGACCCTCGACGCCCCCGTTATTCCCGGGACCCACCCGCTTCCCCCGCAGACGCCGCCCAGCGGCCAGCGCCACGTCCTCCCCGCACCGCTGCCGATGTCCGGCCAGGGTGTGACCCGTTCGCCGGTCGTCAGTTCTGCTGCACGGCCCGAGGTTTCGTTGCGGCCGGCGGGTCAGCCCGGCGGGCCGGTGCGTGGTCGTGGTTCGGGGGAGTGGTGAGCGGGCCGGCGCTGGTGCTGGTGGCGCATGGCACCAGGAGTGCGAAGGGTGTGGAGATGATTGCCGAGCTGGCGGAGGCCGTGGCTCGGGAACTGGGTGTGCCGGTTCCCGCGCGGGGTCGCACGTCGGAGGGTTCACAGACGGGTGCCGGTGCCGTTTTCGGGGCAGCACCGGCATCGTTACGTTCGGCGCCGCTGGTCCGCACGGCCTTCGTGGATGTGCTGGGGCCGGCGCCCGCCGAGGTGCTGGGTGATCTGGGTTCGGTTCCGGCGGTGGTGGTTCCGGCGTTTCTGGCGTCGGGATATCACGTGTATCAGGATGTGCCGCGGGAAGTGGCGGCGAGTGCGCATCCGGCGGTGGCGGTGACCCCGGCCATGGGGCCCGATCCGATGCTGGCGATGGTCATGCGGGTGCGCTTGCGGGCCGCGGGCTGGCGGCCGGGGGATGCGGTGGTCTTCGCGGCGGCGGGGTCCTCGGATGCCCGTGCGCGGCATGATGTCCGGTGTGCGGCGGCCATGCTGGCCGAGCAGATCGGGGCGCCGGTTCAGGTTGCCTACATTGCCACCGGTGCGCCTCGGGTTCCGGAAGTCGTTGCGTCCGTGCGGAAGTCCGGTGCGCGGCGGGTTTTCCTCGCGTCTTATCTGCTGGCGCACGGTCTGTTTCATCAGCGTCTGCACGAGGCCGGTGCGGATGGTGTGGCCGATCCGATCGGTACGCACCCCGCGGTGGTGCGGTTGCTGGCCGATCGGTATCGAACCGCCGCAGGCGCTTTGGCGACGGTGCGCGTCGCCTGAGCCGAGCTCAGGGCTGCCGCTCGGCCGAAGGATCGATCGCGAGCAGGGTCAGTAGTGGCTCGACGAGGGTGAAGATCTCGTCGAGCCAGTTCTGCGGTTCCGCCGGTTCGACCAGGCAGTCGATCGCTATGCCCTTGCCCAGCGCGAGGATCAAGCCCGCGAGCACCTGCGGGCGGATGGGTACCGCGACTTCGAGTTCGGCGGTGACCTGTTCGATCAGTTCGGTGAGTTCGCGGCGGGCGTTCCGATCGCGTTCCGCGAGTTGTGCGGGCAGGGTCCGGCTGTGCCGGGCGGCGAAGGCGAGTTCGGCCTTGAACAGCGCCCATTGCGGATCCTGGATCGTCGCGGCCATCCAGGTCCGTAGTCCGGTGATGCGTTCGGCGACGGTTCCGGTGGCCATGATGTGGCGGACGGCCTCGAATTCCTCGGCGGTGTGTTTGTCGAGTACGGCGAGTGCGAGGTCTTCCTTGCTCGCGAAGTTCGAGTAGACCGCGCCGCGGCTGTAGCCGGCGGCCTCGGCGACCTGGTTGTTCGAGGTGGCGGCGTAGCCGTCGCGCAGGTACAGCGTGGCCGCCGATTCGATGAGCCGGGCACGGGTCTGCGCCTGGGACTGCGGGCGGCTCATCCGTGTGGGCATCCGGGAAGTTTATCGGGCTCGATTCGACCGGTGAGGTGGCCTAGACTGCTTCAGATGTCAGCGACATTTGAATGTCACTGACATCTAAGCCGGTCCGGCCAGCAGACTGAGGAGCACACCGTGCCCAGCTACGAAGAACGCTCGATCATCGGTAAGCAGATAGTGATCACCGGTGCCACCAATGGCATCGGCAAGGAAATCGCCCGTGCCATGGCGCGGCGCGGCGCGGATCTCACGATCGTGGCGCGCACCGAATCGAAGGCCCGGGCCACCGTCGCGGAACTATCGGCCGAACCGGGCGCCGCGGGTCGCCTGGACTATGTGCTCGCCGACCTGGCGGATCTCTCCTCGGTGCGCACGGCGGCGGCGCGAATCGTGGCGAGCACCCCGAAGATCGACATCCTGTTCGACAATGCGGGCGTCCACAGTTTCGAGGGCGGCACGACCCGCGACGGCTACGAGTTGATGGCCGCGACCAATCACCTGGGCCCCTTCCTGCTCACCCACCTGCTGCTCGACCCGCTGATCGCGGCCGCACCGTCCCGGATCGTGGTGACGGCCTCCGAAGCGCATCGCGCCGCCGCGCGCCTGCGCCCCGAGGATTTCGCGGAACCGTTGCGCCACAGCGCCATCGGCTCCCAGCCGATCTACGGCCGCTCCAAACTGCTGAACATCCTGTTCACCGAGGAGCTGGCGCACCGGCTCGCCGGGACCGGCGTCACCGTGAACAGCTTCTGCCCGGGCGTGGTCGCCTCGGGACTGATCCGCGGCAGCCGCGTCATTTCCGCTGCGGCCCGGACGTTTTCGCACACCCCGCTGATCCGCACGCCGGAGCAGGGTGCGCAGATGGGGATCCGGCTGGCCTTGGACGCGGGGCTCACCGGCACCACCGGCCGGTTCTACACCTCGACCCCGGGCCTGCGCTTCCTGCCCGCCGTGCCCGCCCGGCGCGATGATGCCTTGCGCACCAGCATGTTCGACCGCTCGGCGGAGCTGGTCGGACTGCACTGATCAGGCGCCGGGGGATTGCAGGGCCGGGAACCAGATGTCGGTGAGGACATTGGCGGCCTCGTCGGCGGAGACGTCGATGGTGCCCTGCATCGCCCAGCGCGTGAAGAACCGTTCCAGCTGCGCGACGAGCAGTTCTATCCGCAATCGCGCCTCGTCCTGGCGGTCGGCGGGCCACCGGGACAGGTACGAGGTCATGACATTGGGGAGCGCGAGGATCCCTTCGCGGGCGACTTCGCGGAATTCGGGTTCGAGGGCGGTGGCCTCGTCCCAGGCGGGGAGCAGGTCCTTGTATTCCTGGAACCAGTCGATGGCGCGCCGCATCCAGGCCGCGAATTCGGTGCGGGATCCGCTGTCGAGTACGTGGTCGAGGTCTTCGTAGAAGTGCTGGACGCTGGGCAGGGTGCCTTGTTCGGCGATGGCGCGCAGGACATCCGGCTTGCCGGTGAAGTGCAGGTAGAAGGTGGCGCGGCTGCAGCCGACGGCGGCGGCGATGTCGTCGACGCGCACGGTGGCGTAGCCCTGCGTGGTGAACAGCTGGGTGGCGGCTTCGATGAGCCGGCTGCGGGTGAGGCGTTTCTGTTCGTCGCGCAGCGAGGTGCGGCGCGGGGTGTTCTGGTCTTCGTCGGTCCGGGTCACGCTTGAATAATAGACGGAAGTTCACTCACTAGACACACTGTCTAGTGAGTGTTAGCGTGTGTGTCACATCACGTCCGGAGAAGGATTGAGTGACATTGGAAACACGTGAGTTGCCCCGGGTGTGCGTCATCGGCGCCGGCCCGTCCGGAATCACCGTCGCAAAACGACTGGCCGAGTACGGGATTCCCTTCGACTGCTATGAAGCGTCGGACGAGGTGGGCGGAAACTGGTACTTCAAGAACCCGAACGGAATGTCGGCCTGCTATCAGAGCCTGCACATCGACACCTCGAAATTCCGGCTGCAATTCGAGGACTACCCGGCTCCGGACGAGTGGCCGGACTTCCCGCATCACACCCAGTTGCACCAGTACTTCAAGGATTACGTCGATCATTTCGGCATCCGCGATCGAATCATCTTCGGCAACAAGGTGATCTCCGCCGAACGCGATGCGGACGGCCTGTGGGTGGTCACCACCGACGCCGGCCGCACCGAGACCTATGACGTGCTGCTGGTCTGCAACGGCCACCACTGGGACCCGCGCCTGCCCGACTATCCGGGTGAATTCGACGGCGTCCTCCTGCATTCGCACGCCTACAACGACCCGTTCGATCCGATCGATATGCGCGGCAAGCGGATCGTGGTGGTGGGCATGGGCAATTCGGGCCTGGATATCGCCACCGAGCTGTCCCAGCGCTTCATCGCCTCGAAGTTCTACCTGTCCGCTCGCCGCGGCGTCTGGGTGCTGCCCAAGTATGTGAACGGCCAGGTCGGCGACAAGCGGTCGATGCCGGCCTGGATTCCGCCCAAGATGGCATTGAAGATGAAGCAGCGCTTCGTGGTGAAGAACCGCGGGCAGATGGAGGATTACGGCCTGCCCAAGCCGGATCACCTGCCGTTCGAGGCGCATCCCTCCGCGAGCGAGGAATTCCTGCACCGCGCCGGCTGCGGCGATATCACCTTCAAGCCCGCCATCACCCGATTGGACGGCGACAAGGTGCATTTCGCGGACGGGAGTGCCGAGGAGGTCGATGTGGTGGTGTGCGCCACCGGGTATCACATCAACTTCCCGTTCTTCGCCGAATCCGAGCTGCTGCCCGACGAGCGCAATATGTTCCCGCTGTACCGGCAGATGATCAAGCCGGGTATCGACAACCTGTTCTTCCTGGGTCTGGCCCAGCCGATGCCGACGCTGGTGAACTTCGCCGAGCAGCAGTCGAAGCTGATCGCCGCCTACCTGACCGGCAATTACCGCCTGCCGTCGGAGACGGAGATGAAGGAGAGCATGCGCGAGGCGGAAGCGGCCCGTTCGGGCCGCTACTACGATTCCCCGCGGCACACTATTCAGCTCGAATTCGAGCCGTACGTAAGGGATCTGGAGCGTGAGATGGCGCGGGGCGCGAAACGCGCGGCCAACCACGGCTATACGCTGCCGGTGCCGGCCCGCGCGGTGGCCGCCGAGATGCGCGAGGGCGTGGCATGAGCACCGTCGCGGGTTTCTGTACCGACGAATTCGCGGGAGTGCGTGCGGCTTTCGAGGAGCAGGTGGACTCCGGCGCCGAACTGGGCGCGTCACTGGCCATTACGGTGGACGGCGCTCCGGTGCTGGATCTGTGGGGCGGTTACGCCGATCCGGAGCAGACGCGGCGCTGGGGTGCGGACACCCTGGTGAATACCTTCTCGATCACCAAGACCATGGTGGCATTGTGTGCGCTGCTGCTGGTCGATCGCGGTGAACTGGATGTGCATCAGAAGGTGTCGCACTATTGGCCGGAGTTCGCGGCCAATGGCAAGGCCGATATCGAAGTGCGGCATCTGCTTTCGCATACGTCGGGCGTCTCCGGCTGGGAAGCCCCGATCGTGCTGGCCGATATCTATGACGCGGAGGCCGCCGCCGATCGCCTTGCGGCGCAGGCCCCGTGGTGGGAGCCGGGCACCGCGTCGGGCTATCACGCCATGAACTACGGCCATCTCATCGGCGCCCTGATCCAGCGCATCACGGGCCGCTCGCTGCGCCGCTTCTTCGCGGAGGAGCTGGCCGAGCCGTTGGGCGCGGATTTCCATATCGGCACCGATGCCGAGGATTTCGGCCGTATCGCCACCTTGATCCCGCCGGAGCTGCCGGAGTTCGATCAGTCGCTGCTGCCGCAGGACAGTGTCATGTTCAAGACGCTGTTCCAGCCGCTGCTGGATTTCGCGGAGGTCGGTACGCCGGAGTGGCGGAGCGCGGAGCTGGGCGGCATGGGCGGTCACGGCAATGCGCGTTCCATCGCCCGCTTGCAGTCGCTGATCAGCAATGGCGGTGAGCTGAGTGGCCGCCGGTTCCTGTCGGGCAAGACCATCGACCTGATCTTCGAACAGCAGTCCGACGGCGTGGATCTGGCGATCATGCTGCCGTTGCGGTTCGGGATCGGTTACGGCCTGCCGCAGTCGCAGACGGCCCCGCATGTCCCGGACGGCCGGGTGTGCTGGTGGGCGGGACTGGGCGGCGCGATGGTGGTGAACGATCTGGATCATCGGGTCACGTTCGCCTATGCCATGAATCGGATGGCGGCGGGCCTCATCGGCTCCGATCGCGCGGATGCCTATCTGAAGGCCACTTTCGACGTCGTGCGGGGACAGTCCTGATGTCCGGGAAAAGTTGCACGCCTGCGCCAGATTTTCGGCCGTTCACGCCCACGGGCACGGCTTGCTCGGGCAAGCTGCGAAGATTCCCTGACGAATCGCGAGGATTTGATTCATGACGAATGCCGTTGACCTCCAGGCGCTCGCGGCGAAGGTCGCCGCGGGCCTGACCGGGCCGGGCGGGCCGTTCGAGCTGACGGTCGAGCAGGTGCTGGGCGCGCCCATCCCGGTCTTCCGGAACCGCGCCGGCTCGCTGCTGGAACTGCTCGAGGGGTCGCGTGAGCTGGGTGACCGCGACTATCTGGTGTCCGCGGGCCGGCGTCTCACCTTCGCCGCACACTATGCGGCGGCGGGCGCGCTGGCAGCGGCGTTGCGGGAGCGGTACGGCGTCGGCAAGGGTGATCGGGTCGGCATTCTGGCCGCCAATGCGCCGGAATGGGTGCTCACCTTCTGGGCGGCGCAACGGCTGGGCGCCATCCCGGTCGGGTACAACGCCTGGTGGGCGCCCCGCGAGATCGCCTACGGGCTGGAGCACACCGCGCCGAAGGTGGTGATCGCCGATGCCAAGCGGGCGGCGCTACTGGCCGAGACCGGGACCGGGATTCCGGTGCTCACCATGGACGGCGACCTGCCCGCGCTGCTGACCGAGTTCGCGGGCGGCAATCCGGAAGCGACCGTGGGCGAGGATGATCCGGCGATCATCCTGTACACCAGCGGCACCACGGGACGCCCCAAGGGTGTCGTGCACACGCAGCGGAACCTGGTGGCGGTCAGTGACTATCACCGTTTCAACGACGCGATGGCGGCCGGTTTCCGGGGTCTCGCGTGGGACGGTTCACCGGCGGGCCGCCGCTTCCTGGCGACCATGCCGTTGTTCCACATCGCCAGCCTGCACAATCTGGCGGTGCCGCGGATCACCACCGGTGACGCGGTGGTCTTCCCGTCCGGTTCCTACGATGCCGATTCGGTGCTGCGGCTGGTGGAGGCCGAGCGGGTGACCAACTGGGCGGCGGTGCCGACCTTGGCCAATCGCCTGCTGAGCCTGGATATCTCGCAGTACGACCTGTCCTCGCTGACGGCGTTCTCGCTGAATTCGGCGCCGTCCTCGCCCGCCCTGCTGCAGCGGTTGCGGGAGAACTTCCCCGTGGCCTTGCAGGGCCTGACCACCAGTTACGGCTGCACCGAGAGCGGTACCGCCGCGACCGTGGCGACACCGCCCGAGCTGGCCGCGGATGCGGAGACGGTGGGGCGCGCGGTGATCGGCGTCTCCATCGAGGTCCGGGATCCCGACGGCAAGGCGGTGCCGGACGGCGTCGAGGGCGAGATCTGTGTGCGCAGCCCGTATGTGATGCTCGGCTACTGGAACGACGAGGCCGCCACCGCGGCGTCCATCGATGCGGACCGGTGGTTGCGCACCGGCGATTTCGGGGTACTGCGGGACGGCCGGCTCTATATCTCCGGTCGCCGGTCGGATCTCATTCTGCGTGGTGGCGAGAACGTCTATCCGCAGGAGATCGAGAATGTCCTCGACGAGCATCCGGCGGTGCGGGAATCGGCCGTCATCGGTGTCCCGCACGAGGATCTCGGGCAGGAAGTGGCGGCGATCGTCGTGGTCGACGCCCCGGATTCGCTGACCGCGGACGAACTGCGCGATCATGTGGCCAAACAGCTGGCCTACTTCAAGGTGCCGGCCCGCTGGCTCATCACGGCGGAACCCTTGCCGCGCAATGCGACCGGCAAGGTGTTGCGCCGACAACTCGCTCTGGGGGATTGAAAACCCATGTACGACACCATTATCAAGGGTGGCCGCTGGTTCGACGGCACGGGCGCGCCGTCCGCGATCCGGCATCTGGGCCTGCGGCACGGGCGGGTCGCGGCGGTGAGCGCGGAGCCGCTGGACGAAACCGATTGCGCGCGTATCATCGACGCGATCGGGCAGTGGGTGCTGCCCGGCATGATCGATATCCACACCCATTACGACGTCGAGGTGCTGCTGGATCCGACGCTGTCGGAATCGCTGCGGCACGGCATGACCACCATCCTGCTCGGATCCTGCTCACTGTCGACGGTCCATGTGACCGGCCAGGATGCGGGGGATCTGTTCGGGCGAGTCGAGGCGATTCCGCGGAAGCACGTGGTGGCCGCGGTCGACGACACCAAGTCGTGGACCAGCGCGCACGGTTATGTGCAGGCGCTGGAGTCGCTGCCGCTGGGCCCGAATCTGGCCGCCTTCATCGGCCATTCGGATATCCGGGCGGCGCAGCTGGGTCTGGAGCGGGCCACCACCCCGGATGTGCAGCCGACCGCCGCCGAGCTGAAGGCCATGGAGCACAAGCTGATCGAGGCCCTCGACGCCGGTTTCGTCGGCATGTCCTCGCAGCAGCTCATGTTCGACAAGCTGGACGGTGAGGTGTGCCGGTCGCGCACGCTGCCGTCCACCTATGCCGCCACGCGGGAACGGCGGCGGCTCAACCGGATTCTGCGGGATCGCGGCCGGGCACTGCAGGGTGGCCCGGATGTGGCGCGGCCCCAGAGCCTCATCGCCATGGCGGCGAGCACGCTCGGTTTCTTCCGCCCGAAGTTGAAGGTGAGCCTGCTCTCGGCCGCCGATATCAAGGCGATTCCGGGTGTGGTGTTCCTGCTGTCCGGTATCGCCCGGGTGCTGAACCGGCTGGGCGGCGATTTCCGCTTCCAGCATCTGCCGGTACCGTTCGAGGTGTACTCCGACGGCATCGATCTGCCGGTATTCGAGGAATTCGGTTCCGGCGCAGCGGCTCTGCACCTCTCGAACGAGCTGGAGCAGCGCCGCGAACTGCTCGCCGATCAGGAGTATCGGCGCTGGTTCCGCAGGGACTACGAGAAGAAGTGGGGCCCGCGGGTCTGGCACCGTGACCTCTTCGACGCCGAGATCACCGAATGCCCCGACGCGAGCGTGATCGGTAAGAGCTTCGGCCAGGTCGGCCAGGAGCGTGGCGCGCACCCCGTGGACGCCTTCCTGGATCTGGTCGTCGAGTACGGCTCGAAGGTCCGCTGGCGCACCACCATCTCCAACCACCGCCCCGAAGTCCTGAACAAGCTGGCCGCCGATCCCGGCCTGCAACTGGGCTTCTCGGACGCGGGCGCGCACCTCCGCAATATGGCCTTCTACAACTTCGGCCTCCGCCTGCTCCGCCGAGTCCGCGACGCCCAGCAGGCCGGAACCCCGTTCATGACAATCGAACACGCGGTGCACCGCCTCACCGGCGAACTCGCCGACTGGTACGACATCGACACCGGCCACCTGCGCGTAGGCGACCGCGCCGACGTCCTGATCATCGACCCGGAACACCTGGACGAATCCCTGGACGCCTACGCGGAAAACCCCATCCCCGAGTTCGACGGCCTCTCCCGCATGGTCAACCGCAATGACGCCACCGTCACCGCGGTCCTGGTGAACGGCGAATACGTCTTCGGCAACGGCAAGAAGGCGGCAACCCTCGGCACCGAGCGCACCGGCGAGTTCCTGCGCGCGGGCCGACACGGAACGGAAGTTCAGCAATGACAGGACGATTCGAAGGCAAATCCGCGGTCGTGACCGGCGCCGCCTCCGGCATAGGCGCAGCCATCACGGCTGCGCTACTGGCCGAGGGCGCATCGGTGGTCGGCCTCGACATCGACGAGCCCGGCCTCCAGAAACGAGCCGCCGAATGGGGCGACTCCTTCATCCCTGTAGTCACCGATGTGACGGTCGAATCCCAGGTGGAAGCCGGAATAGCCACCGCCGCAACCCGTTTCGGCGGCCTCGACGCGGCCTTCAACGCAGCGGGCGGTTCCCGCATCGGCGCCATCACCGAATTGACCGAAGCCGACTGGGATTTCACCGTAAATCTGGTTCAGAAAAGCGTTTTCCTCTGCACCAAACACGAAGCGCGGCATATGAAGGAGCGCGGCGCCGGCGCGATCGTCAACATCTCCTCCCTCGACGGCCGAGTCCCCATGCCGGGCGGCAGCCCGTATGCCACCGGCAAGGCCGGAGTAGTCATGTTCACCAAGAACGCGGCATTGGAGCTGGCCCAATACAAGATCCGCGTCAACTCCGTCCTCCCGGGCCTCGTCGACACGCCCCTGGTAGCAGCGGTAATGGGCTACGAACCAGCCAAACAAATGTTCCTGGACCGCATCCCCATGGGCGCAGCCGCCACCCCGGAACAAATAGCCGCCCCCGCCCTCTTCCTGGCCTCCGACGAAGCCTCCTACATCACCGGCATAGACATGGTCGTAGACGGCGGCTGGGAACTGAGCAACTTCCCCAACCTGGCAAAACTCGCAGGCTGATCCACTGTCAGTGGCGGGTGAGATCACCGCTGATCGCGATGGCCGCACCCTTGGCATCGGTGCCGGTCATCGTCGAGAGTTCGTGGTCACCCGCCACCGCGATGGTCCAGAACCGCAGTGTCACAGCGGAATCGCCCTGCGTGCAGGTCTGGATAGGCGGGTCGAGCTTGGCGGTATCGCCCCGCGAGATCAACGTCCAGCTGCATCCATCGCCGGTCCGGGCAATCAGCCGATCATCGTAATTCTTTGCGACAGTGATGTTTCCCGGCTGCGGGCCGTCATACCCCCAGGCACCCTCGAACGCCTGTGCCGCGCCCGGATCATCCTCGCGCGCTTTTGTGCGTGCTCCGTGCGCGAGATCGAAGGTGTAGTCCTTGTCCGCGTGATGGCTCACGGCCGTAATGGATTCGGTCTCCTTGTCGTCCCGCACCCGCACGGTCCAAGCCGTGGTCGTGTACGCGTATCCATACGTGGGGTTGTGGCAGGTCTGTCCGGGCGGATCCAATGTCAGCTCGTCCACGGTGGTCTTGAATTCCCAGGTACACCCGACATCGGTGCGCCCGGTGATCCGCCCCGCGGCCGATGATGTGAAGACGATGTCCCCGATCTGCGGCCCGGGCGCAGCGCCCGGTATGTCCTCGGTGGCGTAATTGATCATGCTCGCCCGGTCGGGGAAGTCGTAGTTCCACCGCCCGAGATAGGCGTCGCCCCTCCCGGAATCCGCGGTGGCAGTGGGTATGCCGCCCATGAGCGCGGCGCTGATCAGAACAAATGCGGGAATCAGTGATCGGACCATGGCTTCCGCCGTCCTTCGATTAACTATCCTGACTTTGCGGAAAACCAAATAACTAGTTTTCCTAGTAATCAGGATGCCGAGAGGTCAGCGAGATGTCAACGAAGAAGGCCGATTTGATCGATGCCGCCCTGTCCGGCATCGGCCGCACCGCCGAACGCGCCATGCGCATGAACCAACGTGCCGCCGCCCGCCTCGGCATCAACCCCACCGACATGCAGGTCCTCCAACTCCTCCAATCCGCCCCCCGTACCTCCACCGACCTCGCCAAACTCACCGGCCTCACCACAGCATCCATGACCGGCCTCATCGACCGCCTCGAAAAGGCCCACTTCGTCACCCGCGTCCGCGACGAGTCCGACCGCCGCCGAATCCTCATCCACCTCAACGACTCCCGGGCCCGCACCGAAATCGCTCCCCTCTACGGCCCCCTCCTCGGCACCTGGCGGCGCGCCCTCTCGACCTACACCCCCGAAGAACTGACCCTCATCGCCGACTTCCTCACCCGAGTCGAGCAAGCCTTCGACCAAGAGCTCGACCCTCGGTAGCGCATATGCCTTAGACGCTTGTCTTGCACGGTTTCCCAAATCGGTTATAGGGTTCAGACAAGGCCGAGGATGGGGTGCGGGTGACCTTCGAGCGCGGCGCGCCGCGTACCTTCGACCTGGTCATCGGCGCTGATGGTGCCCACTCCCACACGCGCACACTGGCTTTCGGGCCGGAATCGCGGTTCGCGAAGCATATGGGCTACTACATCTCGATCTACACGATCCCGAACTTCCTCGGGCTCGACCGGTGGGAGCTGGACTACAACACGCCCGGCAAGATCGCCGGGGCCTACAGTGCTCGCGAGAACACCGAAGCGAAAGCGGTTTTCGCCTGGGCTTCCGACCCGATCGACTACGACTACCGGGATCTCCCGCAGCAGAAGAAGATCCTCGCGGAAACCTATGGCGGTCAGGGCTGGGAGGTCCCGAACCTGCTTGCTCACCTGGATGATTCGCCGGACTTCTACTTCGATGCGATGGTCCAGATCCACATGGACACCTGGTCTACCGGCCGTGTCGCCCTGGTTGGCGACGCCGGCTACTGCGCCTCCCCGCTATCGGGTCAGGGCGCCGACCTATCCTTGGTCGGCGCCTACATCCTGGCCGGCGAACTAGGCGCTGCCGCAGGCGATCACGCTGTTGCCTTCGCCGCCTACGAACGACAGCTGCGCCCCATGGTCGACGCCTGCCAGCAGTTCGCGGAGGGCACCGGCGCCTGGTACGCCCCCGCCAGCAAAGCCATGATCCGCTTCCGCAACCTCAACGTCCGCCTCCTGCCCTACCTCCCCTGGCGCGGCCTCATCGGCGGCGCCCCGCAGAAGGTCGCCCGAACTATCCCCGTCATGAACTACTCCGCCTGAAACCGAAGGCGGCACGTCCCGCTCAGGGTTCGAGTTCCGCCCACGGGATGTCGATCGGGAACGGGAAGACTGTGCGAATTCCGTTGGTGTTCTTCGGATTCCACTCGTCGATGAGGATGTAGTTGGCGGGATACAGTGGCCGGACTCCTGGTGGCAGGGGTCCGGCTCCGGTTTCCAGCGCATAGGCGCGGATGACGTCGATTCCGTGGATCGGTTCGGCACCGCGTGAGAGTGTGACCTCCCAGTACCAGGGAATCCGTGCCTCGGCGTAGCGAGCCTTCTTCGCCTCGATATCGCTGTATCGATTGCTGGGGGACAGGACTTCACCGACGAGCAGGACATCGTCGCCGCGAATGTCCTGGTATCGGTTGGCCAGGCACCGGTAGATCAGGAAGTCGGGAGTAACGAAGTCGGACTTGCCGGTGGGCCCGAAGAAGATATTGGTCTCGGTTGAAGCACGCCAGCATTGGTCGCGATCTTCCGACATCGATGCTCGAGCATGACGCCGCAATGCGTTCCATATTGTGTTCGTGTAGTCCTGATGCTCGGCCGGACCACGCCGCACCCAGACGACCCGTCCATTCCACAACTCGATCTGGCCCGCTACCTCTTCGGGTAGTTGTTCGAGTTCCTCCCACGTCATGAACTCGGGAAGTCCGGGTGGCTCGCAGTCATGCCCTATCGACATGACGCTCATCCTAACTGCGCGTACGTTTCGACCAGGCGAAATCCGTTGACCTCACTCGCGGAGGGCCGAGCGGATGTCGGTGTGGATGAAGTCGTTTCCCTTGTAGAGCAAGGGTTTATCGGTGGTGATGGCCAGGGCGTAGGCGAAGCAGTCGCCGAAGTTCAGCTGGGCGCGGTGACCGCTGCCTTTGCCGAAGTCGCGGTAGGCGGCGCGGGCTATGGCGGCCTGTTCCGCGGTGACCGGTTGTAGATCGATGCGAAGGCGCTTGATCAGGTCGTCCGCGCGGCGGGCGACGATCGGGTCGGGGTTGCGGTCAACCTTGATGGCCACCTCGAGATGGTTGACGACCGACATCATCGGCTGTTCTGCCGAGGTGATCGCCTCCAGGAACGCGGGACGTTCGGGCTCGCGTTGCAGGATCGCGATCACGGCTGAGGCGTCGACGATCACGCCGGCATGCCCTCCTCGTCGTAGAGGTCGTCGGTGGACAGGCTCGCCCGGAACTCGGGTGTCATACGGGAATCGAGGTCGGCGAGGATGACTGCGATCTCCTGCCGCTGTATGTCGATGCGCGGATCGGTTCCCTTTCGATCGAGGGCGTCGAGGTCTCGCAGCATCCGGGTCATCGCTTCCTCCACCACGCCGGTCTGGGACAGGCCGGTGCGTCGTGCCGCCTCGCGGACGAGGGCATGGACGTGTTCGTTCTTGATGTTCAGGCTCATAATTCCTCCTCCTGTGCCACGAACGACACCGCTTCTACCATTCTAGATTCGAATGGTAGAAGCGGTGGAGATATGGCTGAAGTTCAGGCGGCCTCGGAGCCGCGGTAGGTGTAGAGGTCTTCCAGGAATTTGCGGCGGAGGGCGGGGATTTTGCTGGTGAGGCTGAAGTAGGTGCGGGCGGCGAAGAGGGCCAGGCGGCCGGTGGCGGGGTTGTAGAGGGGGTCTTTGCCGCTGGTGCCGTTGTTGTCGAGGGAGTCGGCTACTCGGGCGAAGCCGTAGGGGAGCATTTCGGCTTCGTAGTCGGCGAGGGCGGCGAGGAGGGTCTTTTCGCCGTTGGCGGCGGCGATGAGTTCGCGGGCGAGGAGGGCGGCGTCGCGGAGAGCGGTGTTGGCGCCGACGCCCTGGCCGGGGGTCATGGTGTGGATGGCGTCGCCCAGCAGGGTGATGGTGGTGGTTTTCCAGGGCTCGACGGGTACCGAGGTCGAGATCCGCAGGGGGAAGGCGGCTTCGGGGTCGGAGAGTTCGAAGATGCGGCGCAGGTCGGGGTGCCAGTTGCGGGTCACTTCGAGGAGCGAGGCGATGAGTTCCTTGCCGCGCTGGTCGACGATGCCGGCGGGGAAGTGGTTGTGGGAGCTCCACACCGAGAGGTTGATGTAGTCGCGGGTGTTGTCGAACTGCAGGCCGGACCAGCTGTCCAGGAGGGCGGCGTCGGCGGGGTTCTTGGGGTTGCCGTCGGCGTCCCACTTGAACTCCATGACGTGCAGCATGCCGATCAGGCCCTTGGTGGCGAAGATCAGGTTGATGCCGCTGAGCATTTCGTCGGTGAGCAGGGCGCGGGTTTCGGGGGTGAGGGCGGTCTTGGTGGCGATGGCGGTGATGCCGGAGTCCTCGATCGTGGCGTGCGGCAGGAACTGCTGCCGCACGGCCGAGCGGGTGCCGTCGGCGGCGATCAGGACATCACCGGTGTCGCTGGTGCCGTCGCTGAAAAACGCTGTGACGGTGCCGTTCTCGTGCTGTTCGTAATGGGTGAACTCCTTGCCGAAGCGCACCACGTCGTCCATGCCGGTGAACAGCACCTGCCGCAGTGTGGAGCGGGAGACCGAGCGTTCACTGTTGACGTCGTCGCTGTCGTCGCGCAGCGGGATGCTCGCGGTGGCGTGCATGGACTGCGTCAGCACATTGAAGTGCCGGGGCGTATTGGCGCAGGTGGCGACGAAGGTTTCGAAGAGCTCGGCGGGCAGGCATTCCTTGAGTGCCCGGTTGCCGGTGGGGTCGATGCCGACGCGGTAGCCGTAGAGGCCGTCGCGGCGGGAGCCGTAGCGCTCGTAGACCGCGACCTCGATGCCGGCCTGCTTCAGTCCGTGTGCCAGGCACATGCCGCCGGTGCCGCCGCCGATGATGAGGACTCGCATGTGAACCACTTCCCTTGAAAGTTGTGTATCTTGCTCTTCGAGCTATTTATATCTTGAACTACAAGTAACTCGATTGTCAAGCTAAATCTCGGATGCCTGCTGACCTGCGGTGATCCGCGGCAGTACCAGGCACAGCGCTGCGCACGCCAGCAGTGCCCCGACCGCCCACGGCCCGGCGTGCGCGATACCGTTCGTCAATCCACTACCGGCGTGCGCGAAGAACGCATTCCCGATCACCGCCACGCCGAGCGCGCCGCCGAACTGCTGGGCGGTGGTGAACAATCCCGAAGCGCCACCGGCGCTCTCGGCGGGCACCGCGCTCAGCACGATGTTCGCCAGCGGCACGATCAGCAGCCCGAGCCCGCCACCCGCGACCAGCAGTCCGGGGACGAGTGGCCATGCGGCAGTGTGGATTTCGGCGGCATGCCGGGCGGCGATCTGCACCCGGTAGAAACCCCCGGCCAACGCCAGGCCACCGAAGATCAGAACAGCGCGGCCGTACTTGGCCAGCAGTCCGTCGACCATGGGTGCGGTCAGAAAAGTGCCGCCACTGAAGGCGACCATGAGCAGCCCGGCCTGCGCGGGCGAATAGCCCTGGCCCGTCTGCAGCCAGATGGTGAAGGCCAGCATGAATCCCGACATGGCACCGTAGAACAGCAATTGGATGGCCAGCCCCGCACCGAACGCCCGGGACCGGAACAGGCCGAGCGGCAGCAGCGGATGCTCGGTCCCGCGCACCGACTGCGTGATGCTCAAAGCGATCAACCCGAAAACGCCTGCGCCGAGGCAGATCCAGCCCCGCAGTGGCCACCCGTGCGCCCGCCCCTCGACCAGCGGCAGCACCACGGCGACCAGGGATGCGGCGAGAATGATGTTGCCCGGCAACCCGATCCGCCCCGGAGTGCGCTCCCCGCCACCCGGAATCCACAGCGCGCCGAGCGCGATCACCACTACCGCCAGCGGAATATTGACCGCGAAGATCGTCCGCCAGCCCCACCCGAAGAGATCCAAGTCCGTGAGTACGCCACCCAGCAGTACGCCTGCGGCAACGGCCGATCCGGCGATCGCGCCGTAGACCGCGAAAACCTTGCCGCGTTCCTCGCCGCCGAACATGGTCCGGAACGAGCCGAGTACCTGCGGCATGATCACGGCCGCCGCGACCCCCTGGATCGCGCGCGCGGCAACGAGTTCCGCGGCCCCGCCGGCGAGCGCGCTGGCCAGGCTGGCGGCGGCGAATCCGCCGACGCCGGTCAGGAACAGTGTCTTACGCCCGAACCGATCGCCGAGGTGTCCGGCAATGATCAGCGTCGAGGCGAAACCGAGCAGATAGGCCGACACGATCCACTGCAACTGTGTGGGCGTGGCCGATAGTCCGTGCCCGATGGCGGGTAGCGCGGTATTGACGATCGAGCCGTCGATCATGTCGAGCAGGGCGGCCACGATCATGACGGTCGCCGCCGCCCAGCGCTTCGGATATGGCGTGGTCGGCGGTGCCGCGTCGAAGGCGGCGGGTGCGGTGGCGGACATGCGGAAGCTCCCGAGTTCTCTGGACTATGATGATTCTTGAAGACCGTGTATCTTGATGTTCAAGCTAGTTCTAGAGAATCCGAGGAAGTGTCTCGAATGTCAAGTGAAATGGAAAAGACGCTGGCTGACCTGGGCGTCGCCGTACAGGCATACCAGGCCTCGGTCGACGACTACGACCGCGAGTCCGCCCGCCTGCTCGGCGTCAACGAGACGGACCTGCGCTGCCTGGAACTCCTCACCACCGAGGGCGAGCAGTCACCCCGCGAACTCAGCATCAAACTGGCCCTCACCACCGGCAGCGTCACCGCCATGCTCGACCGCCTGGCAAAGCTGGACCTCCTCGTCCGCAGCCCCCACCCGGTGGACCGCCGCAAGGTCGTGGTCCGGCTGACCGACACCGCCGAACAACGCATCTACGAGCTGATCGGCCCCCTCATCGAGGAGGGCTCGGCCACCATCGGCGCGAAATACGATGTGGCGCAACTACAACTCGTCATCGATTTCCTGCGCACCAACACCGCCATCCAGGAGCAGCACACCGAACGACTGCGCAACGTCCGCGGCGGTGGCGCCGGGCCATCTCCCCAGGTCCGCGCGGAATAGCATGCTTTCATGCAGCAATTCGAAGGCACGATCCAGGAAGCAGACCGCGGTGGCGCGTACATCCCCGTTCCGCCTCCCGTTCTCGAGGCGCTGGGTGGCGGCGGCCGCATCCCCGTCCGCGCCACCTTCGACGGCATCCCCTACACCGGCTCCATAGCCAACATGGGCAACGGCCCCTGCCTCGGCATCCTCAAAGCCGTCCAAACCGAACTGAACAAGTCCCCCGGCGACAAGGTCACCGTCACCGTCGAACGCGACACCGCCGAACGCACCGTCGAAGTCCCCACCGACCTGGCGGAGGCCCTGAACCAAAAGGGCCTCCGCCCAGCCTTCGACAAACTCGGCTACACCACCCGCAAGGAACACTCCCTCTCCGTAACCGACGCCAAACGCCCCGAAACCCGCACCCGCCGCATCGAAAAGATCATCACCTCCCTCGGCGGCTGACCTATTCGGCGACCAGTTCGGCCTCGGAGTCCAAGGCACGCTGGGTTTCTTCGTCGACGCCGATGGCGCCCGGGCGGTAGGTGACGGAGTGGAGGGTGCCGGTGTAGCGGTAGACGCCGTGGCGGTCGCGGAGGTCCCAGGAGACGGGGCCGCGGGCGTCGAGGCCGATGGAGATGCCGGTCCAGGGGGACATGCCTACCAGTTGGACCTGGTCCGGGAGGTGGGCGGCCCGGACGCCGTCTATGCCGAGGGTGAAGTCCCAGCGGAGGTGGGGGCGGACTATGGCGGAGACCGTCAAATGTTTGCTGCCGGTGGGGATTTCGCCCGCTTCGACGGTGGTGTAGCGGCCGTAGGCGTTGTAGCCGAAGTGGAGGTGGTTGTCCTCTATGTAGAGGAGGTAGCCGCCGAGGGGGTCGCCGTGGGCTACCAGGACGCCCTCGTCGCCGGGGCGGTAGCCGTCCAGTTCGACGGCGATGGTGAAGTCGCGGTAGGCGATCAGGCGTTGGGAGCGGTAGCGCTCCAGGGGTGGGGTGCCGGCGAGGATGCGGACGCGTTCGCCGTAGCGGGCCTCCTCCGGGCGGCGCTTGGCCAGGTCTTGGCGGGTTACCAGCGGGAAAACCGTATTGTGCCAGGCGGATTCGTCCCAGGCGGCGGCGAGTTCCGCGACCTTTTCCGGGTGTTGTTCCGAGAGGTCGTGTAGTTCGGTGGGGTCGGTGCGCACGTCGAAGAGTTGCCAGTGGGGGTTGTCGATGCCGCGTTCGGGCTCGTACAGGGCGAGGAGCTTCCAGCCGTCGCGGTAGAAGCCGCGGTGGCCGGTCATTTCCGAATACTGCTCGACGTGCCGGGAGACGGCGGTCGCGTCGCGTAGCACCTCGACCGCGGAGACGCCGTCGAAATCCTTGGCGGGCAGGCCGTTACGCACCGGCGGCCGCTGTAGGCCCGCGAGCTCCAGGAGGGTCGGGGCGAGGTCGGTGGCGTAGACGTACTCCTGCCGGATGCCGGAATCATTCTCGGCGCGGGCGAGTCCCTTGGGCCAGGACAGGATGAACGGCACCCGAACGCCGCCCGCGAAGGTCTGGCCCTTGTAGAACCGGAACGGCGTATTGGAGGCCTGCCCCCACCCGCGCGGGTAGTGCACGCCGAGTTTCGCGGTGCCGATGAGTTCGTCGTCGTGTGGTACGTCGCGCTCCCAGTCCGGCTCGTCCACCTGCGCGAACTGCGCGAAGTAGGTGCGTGTGCCCTCCGGTCCGCCCTCGGCGGTACCGCCATTGTCCGAGGTGAAAACGATGATGGTGTTGTCCAGTTCGCCGAACCGCTCCAGCGTCTCCACGATGCGCCCCAGGCTCTGGTCGATGCTGTCGACCATGCCCGCGTACACCTCCATGTACCGCTCGAACCGTGACTGCTGTTCAGGCGTCAGCGAATCCCATTCCTGCGCTTCGTAACCCGGTTCGGTATTGCGCGGCTTCTGCTGCGTCCCCTCCGGGAACAAGCCCTGCGCGAGCTGCGCGGCGAACCGGCTCTGCCGCAGCCGATCCCAGCCCTCCGCGTACCGGCCCCGGTACTTGGCCTGATCCGCCGGCTTGGCCTGCAACGGCCCGTGCATGGCGGTATGCGCGAAATACAGGAAGAACGGTTTGTCCGCATCGTGCGCGCGCAGGTCCTTGAGGTACCCGATGGCCCGCTCGGTGTAATCGTCGGTGAGGTAGTAGTCCGCCGGATACTCGTCCACCTGCACCGGCGAACTGTCGGAGACCAGCTGATTCGGATGGTAGAAGGAGTTCAAACCCTCCAGCGACCCGTAATACCGGTCGAATCCGCGCTGCGTCGGCCAGGAATCCCGGGCCGCCGCCGGATGCAGCGTGGCATCCCGCACCAGATGCCATTTCCCGACCGCATACGTGGCATACCCGTTGGCGCGCAGGATTTCCGGCAAGGTCAGCACATCATCGGCCAATTCCAGCCGCAGCCCCGGATATCCCGGATCGGCATTGGCGACGAACCCGAAACCCGCACGGTGCGAATTGATTCCGGTCAGCAGCGCGGCCCGCGACGGCGAGCACAAGGGGGTGGTGTGAAAGTTGGTGAGCCGCAATCCATCGGCCGCCAGCCGATCCAGCGTCGGCGTATCGATTTCCGAGCCGAACGGGCCGATATCGCTGAAACCCATATCGTCGACCAGCACCACGATGATGTTGGGCGCCCCCGCGGGCGCGGACGGCGGGTAGCTCCACTCCGGGGTGGAGTCGGCGGTGGTGCGGCCGGCGACGCCGGAGAAGTTCTCGTAGCCACGGGCATTCGGTGGAACAGGCATCCTCCCAGCAAAGGGGTCCGGGCCGGGCCCGAGCCAGGGTTTCATT
Organism: Nocardia sp. NPDC088792; assembly: GCF_044750615.1. Lineage (NCBI taxonomy): Bacteria > Bacillati > Actinomycetota > Actinomycetes > Mycobacteriales > Nocardiaceae > Nocardia > Nocardia sp. NPDC088792. The sequence goes on along the minus strand of NZ_JBIVKC010000002.1, from coordinate 804,147 downwards.
CGTGTTGCGCGCAACCGCTGATCGGCGCGGGATCCGCTGTTAGCGTTGCTCCACCACGTATCAGTCCCCCCGGTGCGTTGCTCGGTCCGGCCCAGCGCGCCGCGCACCCCGCCGTCCTGTCGCGGCGTGAATCTCGAGGATCCCCAGATGAATTCGTCCCCCGGCGGCCTCGATCGCCGTCGCTTCCTGCGCGGCTCCGCGGTCGCCGCCCTGGCCATCTTCGGCGGCGGAGCGCTGGCCGCGTGCACCTCGGCGGTCCATCAGCAGCGCGGAAACGGCGACGACAATGCGCAGCCGGTGCGCGGCGGCACCCTGAAGTACGGGGTCGCACTGGACCTGGTGCCCGCGAACATCCTCACCAATACCGGCACCACGCCGTACGTGGTCGGGCTCGTCTTCGAATCGCTGGTGCGTTATCCGCACGACAAACTGGTGCCGCAACCACTGCTGGCCAAGTCGTGGACGCTCGCGCCGGACGGCAGATCCATCGCCCTGGACCTGCGCGATGACGTGAAATTCCACAGCGGCCGCCCCTTCACCTCGAAGGATGTCGAGTTCTCGCTGCGCACCTACGCCGACCCGAAATGGTCCGCGCAGCTGAAGAGTACGGCCGCGGCCATCACCGGATTCGACACCGGCGACCCGCATCGCATCGTGCTGAACTTCGAGCATCCGCTGGGCAATATCTTCGACCTGCTCGACACCGTACCCATCCTGGACAGCGAATCCATCGACCAGCTGGGCACCGGCGACAAGATCGTCGGCACCGGGCCGTTCAAGTTCGCGCAGCGGATCCCCAACTCGCAGTTGGTGTTCGAACGCAACGAGAACTACTGGGTGCCCGAGCGCCCCTACCTGGACCGGGTCGAGTTCACCATCATCACCGACGGCCAGGCGCAGCTGAACGCCCTGCGCACCGGGCAGATCCACCTCGCCGACGCCATCGCCAACCGCGATCTGGAGAACCTGGCCAAGACCGACGGCTACCGCAGCATCCGGTACGACGGCGCCGAGGTGCAGTTCTATGTCGGCGCCAACCTGCAGCATCCGGCGCTCGCGGAGGTACGGCTGCGGCAGGCCATCGCGTACGCCATCGATCGTGACCGCATAGTCAGCGAGGTGTTCCGCGGCGTCGGCTACCCGCTGAACCTGCCGTGGCCCAAGAGCTCTCCCGCCTTCGACGCCGACCGGAACGCCCGCTACACGCGCGATGTGGCCAAGGCGAAGCAGGCGCTGGCCGACCTGCCCAAGCCGCCGAAACTCCCGCTCACCTACAACACCGCGCTGAAGAGTTACGAGGAGAGCGCGCAGATCGTGCAGGCCAACCTCGCCGAGATCGGCATCGAGGTGGAGCTCACCCCCGTGGACAATGCCACCTTCGTGAAACAGCTGATCGGCGGCCAATTCCCGGGCCTGTGGCTGACCGACCACTCGTGGGCGCAGTTCCTGCCCTCCACGCTCACCATCAGCGCCTACCCCTTCAACGCGCGCAAGAACACCTCCCACTTCGAATCGCCCGCCTACGTGGCCGCGGCCGACGCGGCCTGGCAGCTGCCCGACGGCACCGGACCCGACGCCGTACGCGCCTACCAGGCCCTCAGCGATCAGTTGCTGGACAACCTCTTCCTGATCGAGATCGGCGTCCGGCTCGCCCAGGCCGGCGCGACCCGGCAGTTGCACGGACTCGACTGGACCAAGCGCCGGGAAACAGTGCTCACGCAGGCTTTCCTCGCATGATCGGCTACCTGCTGCGCCGGGTGCCGTCCGCGATCGCGATCCTGTTCGCGGCCTCGGTCCTGATCTTCCTGCTGCTCCGGCTGGTACCGGGCGATCCGGCCACCACCCTCGCCGGACCCGACGCCACGCCCGCGACGATCGCCGCCATCCGGCACCAGCTCGGGCTGGATCGATCGCTGCCGGCCCAATACCTCAGCTGGCTGCGCGGATTGGTGACCGGGGACCTGGGCCGGTCCTACCTCATCGGCGGCCGGATCTCGGACCTCATCGGCCGCGGGCTGACCAACACCCTGGTGCTCACGGGCGCGGCGCTGTTCCTGGCCGTGGTGGTGAGCCTGTCGGTCAGCATCGCCGCGGTGCTGTGGGACAGGCGATGGCTGAATACCGTGGTGGCCCTGGCCAATACGGTCGCGGTCGCGGTGCCGGCCTTCGTGACCAGCGTGCTGCTGGTGCTGTTGTTCGCCGTCGCGATCCCGGTGCTGCCCGCGGGGGGCATTCCGCCGGACGGCTTCCTCGCGGCGCCGGACATCACCGTGCAGTACTTGCTGCTACCGGCGATCTGCCTGGCGCTGCCGGTGACCGCGGCGCTGACCCGGTTCCTCACCGAGGCGCTGCGCACCGAGCTGACCAAGCCGTACGTGCTCACCGCGCGCGCCCTGGGAATCCCGCACCGGCAGATCATCACTCGCGGCGCGCTGCGCAACGCGCTGCCCACCCTGCTGACCGTGCTCGGCATCCAGACCGGTCAGCTGCTCGGCGGCGCGGTGCTGGTCGAGGCCGCCTTCGCCTGGCCCGGCATCGGGCAACTCATCGAACAGGGCATCAACCAGCGCGACTATCCCGTGGTGCAGGCGCTGCTGCTGGTCTCGGTGGCGGTATTCATCGCCATCCAGCTCGTCACCGATATCGTGCACGCGTACCTGGATCCACGCATCCGGATCGGCGGGCAAGTATGAGCGACACCGACACCGGGACAATCGAAGTCGACGCCGCCGACGGTATTCACCACGCTCCGGAAAGCCCCGAGCGCGGCCCCGGTAGCGTCGAGCCTGGCCCCGGTAGCGTCGAGCCCGGCCTCGCGGCCGCCGAGCGTAGCCCCGGAAGTCCCGAGCGTGGCCTCGGAGGCGTCGAGCCTGGCCTCGCAGCCGCCGAGCGTGGCCCCGGAAGCACCGAGCGCGAACCGGTTCCGGCCCGCCCCCTGCTGCAGGCCCTGCGGCGGGGGCAGGGCTTGGCCGGGCTGATTCTGATCGCCGTCGTCGCGGCCGCCGGACTGCTCGCGCCACTGCTGGCGAAATACGGTCCGCTGGAACAGCTTCCGAATGCCAACTTGCTCGGCGCGAGCGGCGCGCACTGGCTCGGGACCGATCAGCTGAATCGGGACGTGTTCTCCCGCGTGCTGTACGGCGTACGCGTGGACCTGCTGATCGCGTTCACCGCCGTCCCGCTCGGCGCCCTGCTCGGTTCCCTGATCGGGCTCGCCGCCAGCGTGAACGCCGTCGCGGATGTGCTGGCGCAGCGACTGTTCGATCTGGTCCTGGCCTTCCCCGCGCTGATCTTCGCCATCGCGCTGACCGCCGTCACCGGCCCCGGCGCGCACGCCGTGATCATTGTGATCGTGGCCGCCGAGATCCCCGTCTTCGGCCGCCAGATCCGCACCGCCGTGCTCGCCGTGCGCGAGCAGCCGTATGTGGAGGCGGCCGAGGTCATCGGCGCCGGCACCTGGTGGACATTGCGCAAACACATTCTCCCGCAGGTGATCGAGCCGCTGTCGGTGCAGCTGTCGCTGTCCCTGTCGCTGGCCGTCTTCGTCGAGAGCGCCATGAGCTTCATCGGCATCGGCGTCCGCCCGCCGGACCCGTCGCTGGGCTCGATCGTCGCCGAATCCACCCGCAACCTGGATGTCAACCCGGCCATGGCGATCGGGCCACTGCTCGTGGTCTCCGCCCTCACCCTCGGATTCCTGTTGATCGCCCAGGCCCTGGGCCGCGCCCGGAGGACCCTGTGAGCACCGCATCAGCCCCACACGAGGCGCCCGCCGCCCGCGAGTCGTCCACTCCCGGCGAGGCAGCCGGTCGGCGCAGCGGTCACGAGGACGCGCCGCCGCTGCTCGACATCGCAGACCTGACAGTGCGTTTCGGCGCCCGGACCGTGGTCGACGGCGTGACGGTGCAGGTGGCGCGCGGTGAAACCGTCGCGCTGGTGGGCGAATCCGGCTCCGGCAAATCGCTCACCGCCCGCGCCGTGCTCGGCCTGCTGCCCGGCGGCGCGACGGCCGCGGGCTCGATCCGCCTGGACGGCACCGAGATCGTCGGCGCCGCCGAGGACGACCTGCGCCCGCTGCGCGGCACCCGCGCCGCCATGGTCTTCCAGGAACCGCAGACGGCGCTGAACCCCGTGCAGCGCATCGGCACCCAGATCGCGCAGGCCCTGCGCGCCCATCGCGAGATCTCCAAGTCCGAGGCCCGGGCCCGCGCCATCGACCTGCTCGCCCAGGTGGACCTTCCGGAGCCGGAGAAACGCATCGACTGGTACCCGCATCAGCTCTCCGGCGGCCAGAAGCAGCGGGTCGTCATCGCCCTGGCCCTCTCCGGCGACCCGGATCTCCTGATCGCCGACGAGCCGACCACCGCCCTCGACGTCACCGTCCAGGCCGAGATCCTCGCCCTGCTGCGGAACATCCAGCAGCGCAACCACACCGCTGTCCTGTTCATCACCCACAATCTGGGCGTGGTCGCGGCCATCGCGGACCGGGTCGTGGTCATGCGCGCCGGCCGGGTGATCGAAACTCGCCCCGTCCACGACCTGTTCGCCCACCCCCGCGACGCCTATACCCGCGCCCTCCTCGCCGCCGTCCCCACCCTGCCGGGCCCCGCGGCCGCGGCCGAATCGCATTCGGCGCGGGCCACATCGGCCCTCGCGGCACCGGTCGCCGTCTCCTCGGCGCAGGGTGCCGCTACACCGAATACCGTTCCGGCGAACCCGGTCCCGACGGTAGGTGGCCCGTCCGCCACACCACGGCGAGGTGCGGCGTCCGCGTCTTCGGCGCGGGCGGCCTCCGTGCCCGCGGTGCGAGTTGTGCCGGCCCTGGATGCCGTGCCCGCCTCGGACACGGCGCCGAGTGAACCGTCCGAACCTCCGGCATCGCCGGCTGTCGAGCCGGTGCTTCGGGTCGAGGGGTTGTCGGTGGTGTATCGGCGTGGCAGCCAGCGATTCCAGGCTTTGGCGGAGGTGTCGCTGGAGGTGGCGGCGCGGGAGGTGATCGGGCTGGTGGGGGAGTCCGGGTCGGGGAAGAGCACATTGGGGCGGGCGGCGCTGGGGTTGGTGCCGGCGAGCTCGGGGGAGGTGGTGTTGCAGGGGATTTCGCTGCGGGGGCGGTCGCGGCGGGAGTTGCGTGGGCTGCGGAAGAATGTGGCGCTGGTGCATCAGGATGTGGCGGCTTCGCTGGATCCGCGCCGGAGCGTGGCGGATTCGATCGGGGAGCCGCTGGTGGTGCATCGGGCGGCTTCCGGCGCGCTGTTGCGGGCGAAGGTCGGAGAGCTGCTCGAGTCCGTGCGGTTGCCGCGGGAGTACGGGGCGCGCCGGCCCGGCGAGTTGTCCGGTGGGCAGCGGCAGCGGGTGGCCTTGGCGCGGGCGCTGGCGCTGGCGCCGCGGCTGCTGGTGGCGGACGAGCCGACCAGCGCGCTGGATGTCTCGGTGCAGGCGCAGGTGCTCGACCTGTTCACGGATCTGCGTGCGGAATACGGATTCGCGTGCCTTTTCATCAGTCACGATCTGGCGGTGGTGCATCGGGTCGCGGATCGGGTGGTGGTGCTGCGGGACGGTACGGTGGTCGAGACGGGTTCGGCGGCAGAGGTTTTCGGAAATCCGCGGGCGGAATACACCCGTGGGCTGCTCGCCGCGGTACCTGTACCTGATCCGGAACGGGCCCGTGCGCGCGATCCGCGTCCGCTGGCATTGGGGGCGTGAGTCGTTCACGTATCCCCGGGAATTACGCGCAATATTAAGTCGTACCGGTCGGTTTTGTGTCAGCATTCCAGAGACACATATACCGACAGGAGTATCCGGTGATACTGATTGGATTTGCCCGGAAGAACGGTTCCTGACACCGTCCATGTAACCATCCGTCATGAGTGCAAACTGATGAAGGAGGACGGTGTTGACCGCCGATGCGGCATGGGGAAATGATTTTCCGGAGCTGGAGGCCCCCACTTTCGGCAACTTACTCCGCCGGCTGCGTGACGCGCGCGGAATTTCGCGCGAACGCCTGGCCTTCAATGCGGGCGTAAGCGCAAGTTACATAACGCATTTGGAGAAAGGCGATCGCGGAAACCCGACCCGCGAAGTCGTCACCGCATTGATGCGTTACCTGGACCGGCTGAATCCCCTGACCCTCTCCGACCGCCGCCAGCTGGCCGACCTGGCCGGACTGGAGAACAACGAGATCCCCGACGCCGCCCTGCTGCGCGCCGCCGTCACCCCCGATATGCGCGCCGCCCTGGACCTGCACCGCCCCAACCCGGCCGGCTACCTCGACGTCCGCGGCAATGTGCTGGCCTGCAACGCCGGCTGGGACGTCACCTACCCCGGCATGTCCCGCGACGGCAATGTCTTCCGCTGGTACTTCGGCAACGACATGTCCCGCCGCGTCCTGGTCAACTGGGAGAGCGACGTCAACGAATCCGTCCGCTGGCTACGCGGCACCATGGGCCGAATAGGTAGCAGCGGCTTCATCTCCCTGATCGACGAACTCGCCGTCTACCCCCACTTCCGTAAGGTCTGGGCCGACGGCGGCGTGGATTTCGCCCCCCACATCTGGGCCCTCGAACTCCGCAATCCCCTCACCGGCGTCCGCCGCCGCTACTACACCCAAACCGGCAGTGTCGCCGGCACCGCCTACCCCGGCCACCTGGTCATGGTCATCGCACTACCGGGCTGACCTGAAGCGCTCCTACCGGGGTGCAGGGGAAGCGCACCCCGGCAGCGGAGCGGACGGCAGCCGGCAGCGCGATGTAGACGCAAGCCCGCAGCGCGACGCAGACGCGGCCGACGGCGCGAAGAATTCGAGGCAGCCAGTCACAGGATGCGGGTGCGGCGGCGAGGGGCGGATACGGCCGGCGGCGTGAGACCTCGAATCAGCCGCGCAGCGGGATGAATTCGACGAGGTCGCCGTCTTCGGCGTCGGCGGGGACGACGACCAGGCCGTCGCGGCCGAGCAGATTGGCGAGATGCGCGGTGCGGAGCCGGAGATCGCCGCGCCAGCCGCCCTCCGGAAGCGCGTGTGCGGGAACGATGCGGGCGACCCGGCCCGCGAGTTCGGTGGCATTGGCGAGCGGACCGGCGATCCGATGCGCGGGCGGCGCGCCGGTGAGACCGGCCAGCACCGCATCGATGAGCGCGAGCAGGGTGGCCACCGCGGCGTACGGATTGCCGGGCAGTCCGATCACGATCGGCCCGGACTCCAATTGCGCCGCCACGGTGGAACCACCCGGTCGTAGTCGCAGGCGGCGCAACAGCATTCGCGCCTCGGTGCGATCCAGGGCGTCACGCAGCTGATCGGCGGCACCGCCGCCGGTCGCTCCCACGATGATCAGCAGATCGCAATCCGTGGTGGCGGCGAGCACTTCGTCGAACGCGTTCGCGGTATCGCGCAGATGCACCCGATCCACCGTGACAATGCCGTACCAGGCCAGCATGTCCGGCAGTACCGGCCCGATGGAGTCGCGGGTCTGCCCGGTGTGCAAGGGCCCCTCGCCGCGAATCTCGTCCCCGGTCATGACGATTCGCGCGCGCACCGGCCCGCGCACCGCGACGGAGCTCACCTCCGCGCTGGCCGCCAGCGAGATCAGCGCCGCCGTCACCGGCGTGCCCGTGGCCGCCACCTCGTCCCCGGCCTGCCAATCCTCGCCGCGCCGGCGGACATCATCGCGAATCGGCGTGTCCGGCAGGCGATACAGGAAGCCGTCGTCCCCGGCCCGCACCCATTCGTCGCGCACCACGCTGCCGGTGCCGTCGGGCAGATGCGCGCCGGTGGCGATGCGCACCGCCTCACCGTCGAGCAGCCCCACCGGCCGCTGCCCGCCGGCGAAACCGATATCGCGGCGCAGCCGCCACGGCCCGTCGCCGCTGACCGCGTACCCGTCCATGGCCGACACGTCGAAGCGCGGCAGCGCCGCCACCGCGAGCATGGGTTCGGCCAGCGCGGCGCCGCGCGCGGCCCGCACCGCCGACCGGCGCACCGGCAGCCGGGTCGTCTTCCGCCGCAGCACATCCCGCGCCTCGTCGAGCGAGAGCGGTGCGGCGGCCCGGGCGGCGGCGGTGCGCGCCCGCCGCACATCCTCGGGGGTGTCGCAGTCGTCCACGCCGGGCAGCGGCACCAGCGCGGTATCCACCGGCACCAGGGCCTTCATCGGCCGATTCACCAGGGAATCCAGGCCGTTGAGCGCATCGCACAGCGCGGTCCGCCGCCACACGCCGACCAGATACTGCGGCCGCCCCGAAGCATCCGCGGCGAAGACCGCGTCAGCGCCGGATTCCCTTGCGTGCATGAGTAATTCGTCCACGGCCTGCATTGTGAGAAACGGCATATCCGCCGCCAGCACCACAATATGCCCGGCCGGGAATTCGCAACCCGCCAGCATTCCCATACCGGCCGCGATGGCCGCCACCGGCCCGCCGCCCGCCGGGATCTCCTGTGCCTGCAGGATTTCCGGCGGCAGCTCCGGGCGATGCGGCCCCACCACCACGGTCCGGGCGCAGCCGGCGACCGCCGTGAGCGCCGCATCCAGCATGGATTGCCCGCCCACCACGATCGCGGGCTTGTCCACGCCGCCCATCCGGCTCGCGCGGCCACCGGCGAGCACGATGGCGTCGGCGGTTGTCACGAGGCGGAATCCGGCGCGCTGCTGATCATGATCGATGATGGTAGTGGCTGCGCCATTCTTCCCAACCCTCGCATACGCCGAATCGTAAGCTAGCCATGTAATTGCTCGAGGCTGTGTCGTTACCCATTACGCGCCGGGACATAGTAGAAATGATCATGTTTTGAACTTCGGCACCATCACGTATGGCAGTATCCGGAGCGAGAACTGGCGGAGTTCGCGGCCTCCGTGGAGGTTCCCAGCAGGCGTCAGAGTGGGTTCGGCCGTCCGGTACCGGCAGGGCCCAAAGCGATGAAGGTTGGTTTGCTGAATGTTTGTGGGAGAGGGATCGGCGTGGTGCTGGGCGTGAAACCCACTAGGGACTCCGACGAGCTGAAACCGCCGACTTTCGGGCTGCTGCTGCGCAAGCTGCGGGATGCGCGCGCCGTATCGCGAGAAAGACTCGCGTTCAATGCGGGCGTGAGCGCCAGCTACATCAGCCATTTGGAGAAGGGCGATCGCGGCCATCCGACCCGCGAAGTGGTCGATGCGCTCATGCGCTATCTGGATCGAATAGATCCGCTGTCCGTCGTCGAGCGCCGGCATCTGCTCGATCTGGCCGGACTCGGCGTCGCCGAATTCCCGAGTGTCGAACAACTGCGCGCCGAAATCAACGACGACATGCGCCGCGCGCTCGAATTGCACGAGCCGAATCTGGCCGCCTACGTCGACAGCCGCTGGAATGTACTGGCCTGCAACGACAGTTACCGCCGCGCCTTCCCCGGGATCGAGGAAGACGTCAATATCCTGCGCTGGTACCTCGCCAACGAGCACGCCCGCCGGGTGGTGCTGGACTGGGAGGAGGAGGTCCGGCTCACCGTGCACTGGCTGCGCGGGCTCATCGCCGGCTCCGGCGATACCGCCTGGTCCGCCGAATTCCTCGCGGAGCTGGGACGTTTCGGGCTCTTCCGGGAAATGTGGGACGAGGGCATCGCGCTCTACGGCCGGCCCCGCCCCACCATGCACCTCCACGATCTCGAGACCGACCGCTGCCGGGCCATCTCGGTCCAGCTCTTCAGCGTCTTCAGCGCGGCCTATCCCAATCAGATCCAGATCTACCTCGGCATCCCCACCTGGTGTTCGGAAACCGGTGCGGCGCTGGATCCTTCACATCTGGACGAGTAGATCCGGCCGCGAGGCGGTGGCCTGCCGCACCAAGCGGATCAGCAACGGCGCCACCACCTCCGGATGCGTCCACACCGCACCGTGCCCCGCGCCCGGCACGGTGACCACGCCGTCCGCGCCCACCAGACCGGCGGCCAGCGCCTCCGATTTCTGTGCGGTGCTGGCGCCGTCGTGACCACCGCGCAGCACCAGGGCCGGGGCGGTGATCTCGGGTAGCCGATGCAGCACCGAGCGGCGGTCCATCAGGCAGCGCGCCGCGGGCAGGATGGCGCGGCGGTCGGAGGAATACCAGCGGCTGGTCCAGGTCCGCCACAAGCGCGGATCGGTACCGCCGATGAGTTGCGGCGCCAGCTCGGCCACCAGTGGCGCGATCGGTTCCGGACCCGCCCAGCGCTGGAAGAAGGTGCGGTGGAAGGCCAGTTCGGCCGGGCTGCAGGCGCCGGCCTCGGTATCGATGAGCGCCAGCCCCAGCACCCGTTCCGGCGCGAGCAGCGCCATGCGCAGCGCGGAGTAGCCGCCCTGGCTCATCCCGCCGATCACGGCGCTGCCGATCCCGAGTTCATCCAGGACCGCCAATCCGTCGGCCGCGAGATCCCAATAACTGAAGGGTTCGCCATCGGGTGACTGGGTGCGTCCATGACACCTGGCGTCAATTGTCACGAGATTGATTCCGCACGCTGCCAGAGATTCGCGCATGGGTTCGAACATGGATTCGTCCATGAGAAACCCGTGGGCAAGCAGGAGGGTCGGTCCGGGAACGTCGCTGGTCACGAAATGGACCGTGGCGGCGCCTGATCGCACATAAGGCATGGTCAGACCGTAGATGCTGGAACCGGCCGGAACCTCATGTTTGCCAGTGTGGTGCCAGGCACCCTTCCGTGATGTTCCCGACGGGTACCCACACTGGCCAGTGTCACTACTGCTAGGGGTTTGCCCCATATTCACTTACAACTGGACAACAAGATCGGATTTCGATTTGAATCATGCCGTCGCGCTTTCGGTTCAAGTGCAATTTCTCAGGGAGGAAACAATGTTCGACGCCACCACCGCAACCCGCCGCAATGACTTCCGGGTCGATCGCGGTGCGGGACTGCGTGAATCGCTCGAAGGGCTCCTGCTGCACGACGGAGTGGGTCTGGATGCGCGCATGCGGCATGCGATCGCCGCGGTCGTACACCTCGCGGTCGACGCTCCGCTCGGGATTCCCGAGGACGCCGAGGAATTCCTCGGCCGCCTCGACGCCTCCTGGCTCTTCGCCGCCTGGAATCACTCCGATACCGAACTGTCGCTGCTCAATACCCTCTCCGGCGGCGCGGTACCGGCCCTGAGCTGGTGCGAACTCATGTTCACCACCGCACTCGCACCCTGGTCGACCACCCCCGCCGCGGTACACAACCGCCGCATCTTCGGCCCCGGCGAACAGGCCCGCCTGGCCGCCGTCGGCGACTGCGGAACGGTCCGCGCGTAAATCCGGATCGCGTAATCCGAATCGAACATTTCGAAGGGGCACGACGGTGAGAATGCTTTTCACGAATTTCGACGCCATGTTCGAATCCCTTGCGCGCCGGGACGGATTCGAACCCGAATCCTGGCATCAGCGCGCGCTGTGTACCCAGACCGATCCGGAGGCGTTCTTCCCGGACAAGGGCGGCTCCACCCGCGAGGCCAAGCGCATCTGCGCCGGCTGCGAGGTGCGCCGGGAATGCTTGGACTACGCGATGGCCCACGATCAGCGCTTCGGCATCTGGGGCGGACTCTCGCCGCGGGAACGGCGCCGCCGTGAACGCGGGGCGGCCTGACCGCGAAAGCGGCTGTGGAAGCGCAGCTTACGACTACCTGATCGGAGCGGCCGATCGGTGCAGGGGAAGTGCGCCGATCAGTCGGAAATCGCTGGTAGTAGGCAGAATTCATTGGTTTCCGGATCGGCCAGCAGCACCGCGGACGCGTTAGCCGGCGGCAGGCCCGGACCGATCGGCAGCGCGCCCGCGGCCCGCAGGCGCGCCGCCTCCTCGGCCGGGAAGGCGATCAGATCCAGATGCAGCCGGGTATGGGCGTCGGCCGCATCGTGCACCCGCAGGAACTCCAGCCACGGGCCCTGCCCGGTGGCGGAACGGATGCCGGCGTAATCGCCGCGATCGTGCGTGATCGGCCAGCCCGCGGCGGCGGACCAGAACTCGGCCAGGCGCAACGGATTCCGGGTATCCACCACGATCGCCGCCACCGCGCCGGTATCCACGTACTCCTCACGCGGCTCCAGCACACAGAACTCGTTGCCCTCGGGATCGGCCAGCACCACCCACGGCACCGCGCCCTGCCCCAGATCCACCCGCCGCGCGCCCAGCGACAAGGCCCGGTCCACCTGAATCTGCTGATGATCCAGCGAACGCGCGGACAGATCCAGATGGATCCGGTTCTTCGCCGACTTGGGCCGCCGCTCCGGCAGGAAGGTCAGCGCCACATCCGGCCCGTCCGGATCCGGCGCGGCCACCTCCACCGCACCCGGCCGGTCCACGGTCACCTCCCAGCCCAGCAGCTCGGACCAGAACCGGGCCACGGCCCGAGGCTGCTCCGCATCGAACACCACGCACGCCAGCCGGGTGGACATGCCTCCACGGTAACCGCGGTCTCGGCCGGCGTGGGTCAGGTTTCGCCGAAGCGGCGCTGGGCGTCACGCAGATCGAAGGTGTGCCGGGCGCGGCGCATATCTATCCGGCCGTCCACCATCGGGCAGCCCTCGGCACGCAATTCCGCCAGCTGCCGGTGCGCCAAATGCGGTGCGGGTGTGCCGTTTGCGCGCAATACCCGATGCCACGGTAGATCCGCCGAATCGGTCCGCATGATCCACGCGACCGTCCGCGGCGTGGAAAGCCCCACCGCGGCCGCGATATCGCCGTACGTGGACACCCGGCCGGGCGGAATGGCCGCCACCAATTCCCGGACCTGCTCGATTTCGGCGTCGGAAGTGGACATCCCGCGATCCTCTCAGAGCAGCGAGCGCAACAACGCCGCGGTTTCGGCGGGCCGCGCCTGCGCAACCATGTGATTGCAATCGAATTCGTGCACCGCCAGCCGGTCACCCAGCCGCGCGGCGAGCGCGGACCGGAAGGCCGGCGTGACGAACGGCGGATCCACCTTCATGGCCTGCACCAGCACCGTCGGCAGCTGTTGCGGCGGCAGCACGAAATCCCGGGCCAGCTGACCCCAATACGCGATGATCGCCGGCATGGTCAGCCGCCATTCGAAGCGGCCCGCGGCCGTGGGGATCAGATGCTCGGCCAGTTCCGCGTCCAATATCGCCGGATCCAGCTCGGCCCACGCGGTTTCCAGCTTGTCGGAACGGGCCGCCTCGACACTCGGGTAATCCGGGTTGGCGAGCACCGAATTCGCGATCTGCAGCATGAAATCCGGATCCAGCCCGATGGCCGGATCCAGCAGCACCAGCCCGCGCACCAGTTCCGGATGCCGATGCGCGAGATGCACCGCCGTGGCCGCGCCGAACGAATGCCCGAGCACAACCACGGGTTCGCCGGTCTCGGCCCGCAGCAGCTCCACGAGATCGGAAACCAGGGTCTCGAAATCCCACGGCGGCACGCCGGGCGACCTCCCGTGCCCGCGTAGATCCGGAGCAATAATCCGCACATCGGGCAACTGTTCGACGGCCAGGGCTGCCCAGCGCCGGCCGTGACCCGTCAACCCGTGCAGAGCCAGTACGACCGGACCGGTCGAGGGACCGAAACGATGAACATGAAGATCCGACACCCCGCCCATTCTGCTGCCCGTGGCCGACACTCCGCTGTTCGAGGGGGACATGTCGCTGTTCGAGGGGGACACCGGCGGCGCGCGTACCGCGACATGAACGGCCCGCACACTGTGACCGGCGGCACGGCCAACCGATGGCAAACAAAATCTGTCGGGGCGGTCTGTTGAAATAGCCGACGTGATGCGATCGGATAGCTCGGTGCAGTTGGTGCGCCGGGTCGCGGCAGAATCTCGCTCTCGCGAGTGGGACGCCGCTATCCGGCCGCTGCTCGACGACCTCGGCATCGACCCCGGCTGGCGGCCCTGGCAGGTGCTCGGCGGGCCGGGGACGGGCAAGACCGCACTGCTGGTGGACGCGGCCGCCGCCCGCATCGCGGCCGGCGCCGATCCGGACTCGGTGCTCGTGCTCACCTACTCCAAGCGTGCCGCCACCGCCGTCCGCACCGCCATCAGCGCCCGCATCGCCGAGGCCGATCCCGAACTCGGCGGCGTGCCCGGCGCCACCCGCGGACCACTGGTCCGGACCGTGCACTCCTACGCCTTCGGGGTGTTGCGCACCTTCGCCGCGACCCACGGCAATCCACCGCCGCGGCTGCTCACCGGCTCCGAACAGGACATCGCCATTCGCGAACTGCTGCGCGGCGAACTCGCCGACGGCGCCCCCGGCTGGCCCGAACGCCTGCACGCCGCACTGCCCACCACCGGGTTCGCCGAACAGTTGCGCGACCTCATGTTGCGCGCCACCGAACGCGGCCTCGGCCCCGAAGACCTCATCGAACTGGGCCACACCCACCGGCATCCGGAATGGGTCGCCGCCGGCCACTTCGCCGAACGCTACGAACAGATCCAACTGCTCCGCTGGTCCGTCGGCATGGACGTACCCGAAGCCAGCGCCCCCGCCCTGGACGCCGCCGAACTCGTCGGCGCCGCCATCGACGCCTTCCTGCTCGACCCGGAACTCCTTGCCGCCGAACGCAATCGCCTGCACTGCCTGCTCGTCGACGACGCCCAGCACCTCGACCCGCACGCCGCCCAGCTCATCCGCGGCATCGGCAGCGGCCCCGCCACCACCATCCTCGCCGCCGACCCCGACCAATCCATCTTCACCTTCCGGGGCGCCGACCCCCGCTTCTCCCTCGACCCCGACGCCCCCACCGACCGCCGCATAACCCTCCCCGCCAACCACCGCTCCGCCCCACCCATCCGAGAAGTAGCCACCCGCATAACCTCCCGCCTCCCCGGCTCCTCCGCCCACCGGATCCCACCGACTCGACTCGCCGTTGCCGACTCGGACACCGATCCCGACTCCGCGGACTTCCTCCGCGAAATCGGCGAGGGCAGTGCGCAATCCGAGGGCGAGGTGCGGGTGCAGGTGCTCACCACTCCGGCCAAAGAGGCAGCGTTGATCGCCGATCACCTGCGCCGAGCCCACCTCACACACGGCGTGCCCTGGTCACGGATGGCTGTGATCGTCCGTTCGGTGCCGCTCTCCCTGGCTCCGCTGCGCCGCGCCCTGCTGGCTGCCGGTGTGCCGGTCCGCCAGCCGCCCGCCGATGTTCCGCTCGCCCGCCGCCGTGGCGCGGCCTGGATGCTGCTCGCTCTCCGCGCTGTCACCGCGGGTGATCCCACCCAGGTGCGCTTCCCGCGTCCGATCCCGTTCAGCGCGGATGATGCCCTCGACCTGCTGGCCGGTCCGCTCGGCGGCGCCGACCAGATCAGCCTGCGCCGCCTGCGTCGAGGTATTCGCCGCACCGTGATCGAACTCGGCTATCCCGAACGCGACGCCGAATCCGACGGTGCGACGGATGCACCTGCCGGAGAGGGTGATCCGGCTGCGGTGCGGCGGGAGCCGGATCCCGACCTCGAATCCGTCGATCGGTTCGCGGATTTGGATCGATCGTCGGCGGAGATCTTGCGGGATCTGCTGGTGGGCATGGGAAATCGGGTGATTCTGGAGCGGCTCACCGAGGTGGAGGCGGCGCCGTTGCGGCGGGTGCTGAAGGCGCTCGGGCGGGCGGGGAAGGTGCGGCGGGGCGGGGCGGGGCTCGAAGATGTGTTGTGGGCCTTGTGGACCGGGTCCACGCTGGAGCGGCGCTGGGTGGGGCAGTCCGAGCGCGGGGGAGCGGTCGGGATGCAGGCGGACCGGGATCTGGATGCGGTGGTCGGGTTGTTCGAGGCCGCTGCCGCGTATGTGGATCGGCTGCCGCGCGCCACCGTCGAAGGATTCGTGGAATACCTGGAGCAGCAGGAGATTCCGCAGGACAATGCCCCGCACACCGATCCGGGCGAGGCCGTCACCATCTGCAGCGCGCACGCGGCCGCCGGCCGCGAGTGGGACACCGTCGCGGTCGCCGCCGTACAGGAGGGGATCTGGCCCAACCTGCGGCCGCGCGGCACCCTGCTTGGCGTCGAGGATCTGGTGGATGTGCTTGCGGGCGTGGGCGGTTCGGGGGAGCGGGTGAGCCGCGCCGCGCCACTACTGGCCGAGGAGCGACGGCTGCTGCTCGTCGCCTGCAGTCGCGCGCGGCGCTCGCTGCTGGTGACCGCGGTGGAATCGGTGACCGGCGACCAGGACCTGGTCCCGTCCCGCTTCCTCGCCGAACTCGACGCCGACGCCGCCGACGGGCAACCCGGCCGCATCCCGCCGCCGGTCGATCCGGGCCGCGCCCTCGCCATGCACGCCCTCATCGCCGAATTGCGCGCCGCCGCCTGCGATCCCGAAGCCCTCCCGGAACGCCGCGCCCGCGCCGCCCGCCAACTCGCGCGCCTCGCCCGCGCCGGCGTGCGCGGCGCCCACCCCGACGACTGGTACGGCACCGCCACCCTCTCCACCGCCGATTCCCTGTGGGGCGACGAGGACAGCGCCATCGCCCTCTCCCCCTCCACGGTCGACCAGCTGAAGACCTGCCCGCTGCGCTGGGCGCTGGAACGCCACGGCGGCGGCGACGGCGAGAACCCGCACGCGCTCAAGGGAAACCTGGTCCACACCCTCGTCCAGGCCCTTGCCGGCCAGGTCGACGAAGCCCAGGTCAAACAAGCGCTCGCCAAGGCGTGGAAGAAGGTCGACCCCAGCTCCCGCGACGGCGAGAACTGGCATTCCCGAGCCGAACTGCGCCGCACCGAAACCATGGTCGACACCTTCCTGGCCTGGCTGCGCAATACCCGCGACGAACTCACCGCCATCGGCGTCGAAGTCCCCGTCGACTGCATCCTCCCCGCCCGCACCCCCGACGAACGCCCCGTCCGCATCAGCGGCCGCGTCGACCGCGTCGAACGAGACCCCTTGGGCCGCTTCGTCATCGTCGACGTGAAGACCGGCAAGACCCCCATCTCCAAACAGGCCGCCGAAGACCACGCCCAGCTCGCCACCTACCAGGTAGCCGCCGCCTCCGGCGCCCTCGGCGACGGCGAGCCCGGCGGCGCCCGCCTCGTCTACGTAGCCAAACCCAGCACCAAAGAAGGCGCCACCCAACGCCTCCAGCCCCCACTCGACGCCGACGGCATCGACACCTGGCGCGGCATCATCCACGACGCCGCCGACGCCTCCAAGGGCCCCAGCTACCTCGCCATGCGCAACGACGGCTGCCGCCACTGCAAGGTCGCCGGCAGCTGCCCCGTCCAGGACACCGGACGCCAGGTGACGGACGAGTGACCTCGTCCACCCCACTCGCACAACACCCTTCGCCCACGCCGCCGCGCGTGGGCGAAGGGCTGCGCGGGGACATCGCACCGAGCGCCGGGGTGTCATCCGCTGACCCGGTGTTGCGACGATGAGCACACGGATCACCCCGCAGCAGCTGGCGGAGGCGCTCGGTCTGCCGACTCCGACGGAGGAGCAGGCCGCGGTCATTGCCGCACCGCCGGGGCCCACCCTGGTGGTGGCGGGCGCGGGGGCGGGGAAGACGGAGACCATGGCCGCGCGGGTGGTGTGGATGGTGGCCAACGGTCTGGTCGAGCCGGAGCAGGTGCTGGGGCTGACGTTCACGCGGAAAGCGGCGCAGCAGTTGACGACTCGTATCCGGACGCGGCTGGCACGGCTGGCGGGTGCGCCGATCGTGCGGGATATCGATCCGACCGGGCGGTTGCGCGGGATCCTCAGCTCGTCGGAACCTGAGATCAGTACCTATCACTCGTATGCCGGTCGCCTGCTGGGCGAATACGGCCTGCTGCTGCCCGTCGAGCCGACCGCGACCCTGCTCACCCAGACCCAGCTGTGGCAGCTCGCCTACCGCGTCGTCTCCACCTGGGACGGCGACCTCGAGACCGACCGCACCCCCGTCTCCGTCACCGAGGCCGTCCTCGCCCTCTCCGGCCAGCTCGCCGAACACCTCGTCGAACCCCGCGACCTCACCGCCGCGCACCGCGAACTCGACCGCCTCGTGCACACCCTCCCCGCCGGTCCGAAACAGCGCGGCGGCCCCAAGAAAGCCCTCCTGGACATTCTCGAAACCCAGCACGAGCGAGTCTCCCTGCTGCCCTTGGTGAATCGCCTCGCCGAGGAACTCCGCCGCCGCGGCGCCCTCGACTTCGGCGCCCAGATGTCCCTCTCCGCCCGCCTCGCCGCCCTGCACCCCGAAGTCGGCACGGCGGAACGCACCCGCTTCCGCCTCGTCCTCCTCGACGAATATCAGGACACCGGCCACTCCCAGCGCATCCTCCTCTCCTCCCTCTTCGGCGCGGCGGCGCCGGCAACAGCAGAACCGGCGGAAAGCGTTGATGGTCAACAGCTTGCGGTGACCGCGGTGGGCGATCCCATGCAATCGATCTACGGCTGGCGCGGAGCATCGGCGGCGAACCTGCCGCGATTCGCCACCGATTTCCCCAGTGCGCCAGGGATTCCCGCCCCGATCCTGCCGCTGCTCACCAGCTGGCGGAACCCGCCGGAAGCCTTGGATCTGGCGAACCTGGTCGCGGATCCACTGCGGCTGCGG
Organism: Nocardia sp. NPDC088792; assembly: GCF_044750615.1. Lineage (NCBI taxonomy): Bacteria > Bacillati > Actinomycetota > Actinomycetes > Mycobacteriales > Nocardiaceae > Nocardia > Nocardia sp. NPDC088792. The sequence goes on along the minus strand of NZ_JBIVKC010000002.1, from coordinate 785,678 downwards.
GCGGCACAGGGCGGTGGGGTGACGGTGGACGCCCTGCGGCCACGGCCGGATGCCACGCCAGGTGTGGTCGCCCTGGCACTCGCGGAAACCGTTGCCGAGGAACGGGATTGGATAGCCGAACGAATCGCCGCCGAATGGGAAGCGGCGGCCGACGAGGGAGATCCGCCACCCACCTCGGCGGTACTTGTGCGCCGCAATGCGGACGCCGCGCCGCTGGCGGAGGCCCTGCGCGAGCACGGACTGCCGGTGGAGATCGTCGGCCTCGGCGGACTGCTGCACACCCCCGAAGTCGCGGATATCGTTGCCACCCTGCGATTGATCGCCGACCCGTCCGCGGGCAGCGCCGCCGTGCGACTGCTCACCGGCGCGCGCTGGCGGCTCGGCGTCGCCGATATCGCCGCGTTGTCCCGCCGCGCTCGCGACCTGTCGATCTCGCGGCCCACCGGGCAGACCGCCGCCATCACCGACACCGCAACCCTGGACGAGGCTTTGCGCGAGGTCGCCCCCGAACCCGCCGAACGGGCGGGCCTGGGCGACGCCATCGCCGACCCCGGTAAGCCGGACCAATATTCGTACTCCGAACCGGGTTACACCCGCATAGTCGCCCTCGGCCGCGAACTGTCCGCCCTGCGTGAGCGCAGCGGTCAACTTCTCCCGGAACTCGTCGCCGATGTGGAACGCACCATCGGCGTCGGCGTGGAGACCCAGGCCCGCCGCGCCCTCGCCGCCGCGGGTCGCGAACACCTGGACGCCTTCGCCGACGTGGTCGCCGGCTACAGCGCCGACCACCGTTCCTCCCTCACCGGTCTGCTCGATTTCCTGTCCGCCGCAGAGGAAGTCGAGAACGGCCTGGAACCCGGCGAGGTGGAGGTGGCGCACGACCGCGTGCAGGTCCTCACCGTGCACGCCGCCAAGGGCCTGGAATGGGAGGTGGTCGCCGTCCCGCACGTCGTCGACGGCACCTTCCCCTCCGGCACCGGCACCACCACCTGGATGGGCGCCCTCGCCGAACTCCCGACCACCCTGCGCGGCGACCGTCAGCAGGACGACGCCACCGACGGCGTCCCCGTCCTCGACCTCGAAAACGTCTACGACCGCTCCGATCTGGAGCGTGCTCTCGATGAGCACAAGAAGGCCCTCGCCGCCCGCCGCATCGACGAGGAACGCCGCCTTTTCTACGTGGCCCTCACCCGCACCGAACGCGCCCTGTTCGTCTCCGCACACTGGTGGGCGGAGACCGGCTCGAAACCCAAGGGCCCCTCCGATTTCCTGCTCGACCTGAAACAGGCCGCCGAAATCCCGGGCTCCGCCCTGTCCCGCGGCGTCCGCATCGACCGCTGGGACGATCCGCCCCCGCCCGAAACCCCGAACCCCTTCACCGACAACCCGCAAACCGCCACCTGGCCCCGCGACCCGCTCGGCGCCCGTCGCGAATTCGTGGAAGAGGGCGCCGCCCTGGTGAATTCGGCGCTCGTCACCCTGCACGCCGAATCCCGGCCCCAGCAGATCGAATTCGACCTCGGACTCGGCGACCCGGAACCCGAGGACGACCCCGAAGTCGACGACGACCCCGAGGGCTGGGCCCAGGACGTCGACGCCCTCATCGCCGAACACCTCGCCGCCGAGCAAGCCGTGCGCGAGGTGGAGCTCCCCGGCCAATTGGCCGCCACCGCCCTGGTCGACCTGCGCGCCGATCCGGCGAAACTCGCTGCGCGCCTGCGCCGCCCGCTGCCCTACCCGCCCAGCGCGTACACCCGCCGCGGCACCGCCTTCCATGCCTGGCTGCAACGCTGGTTCGCCGGCACCCGACTGCTCGGCTTCGACGAACTTCCCGGCGCCGAGGATGCCGGCGACCGTGACGCGGAACTCGTCCGCCTGCAGGAGTCCTTCCTGGCCTCCCCGTGGGCCGACCGCAATCCGGTCGAAGTCGAGGTCTCCTTCGAAACCTCCCTCGCGGGCACCGTGATCCGCGGCCGCATGGACGCCGTCTTCCGCCGCCCCGACGGCGGCTGGGTCGTCGTCGACTGGAAGACCGGCGCCGAACCCACCGCCGCCGAAGAGGATTCCGTCGCCGTCCAGCTCGCCGTCTACCGGCTCGCCTGGGCGCGCCTGGAAGCCGCCCGCACGGGTGTCCCCGAGGCCGACATGCTCGACCGCGTCACCGCCGCCTTCCACTACGTCCGCACCGGCCGCACCATCGCCCCCGACCACGTCCCCGGTCCCGCCGAACTCGAGCACCTCATCCGCACCAATGCCCCCGCACGCGCCGAACCCACACCACCGCAACTTGATCCGGACGACGGCGCCGTACCCCCGACCGACGTGGAATCGCTGCGCTACGAGTCGCCCTACGAGGACGTGCCGCCGCCGGAGCACGAACCCCCGCCGGACAGCGACCCCCTCTTCGACCTGGAGCCCCCGCCCGATCCGGAATCTCTGCCCCCGGAGCCCATCCCATAGCCGCGACGCGCCCCGGTCGAACTCCTGAATCGGTGATTCGCCCGGTACGCTCCGGTCCTGTGCCGCAGCTGATGAACCCGAAACGGGCCGGTGATCCCCATGTTCGGTGACGCCTCGCGGGCTCTGGGCCGGCTCACCGAACGCCCCGACTTCGCGCTCGTCGGCATTCTGCGCGTCCCGACCGCGCAATCCAGCCCCTGGTGGGCCCTGGCCCGGCGGCTCGGCCTGGCGGTGTTCCTGCTGGCCTTCGCCACCCTGGTCGTCTACATCGGCCGCGACGGCTACCACGACAATGCGCGCGAGAAAATGGGCCTGCTCGACGCCGCCTATTACGCCACGGTGTCGCTCTCCACCACCGGCTACGGTGACATCACGCCCGTCACCGCCAGCGCTCGGCTCATCAATATCCTGGTCGTCACCCCGCTGCGCATCCTCTTCCTCATCGTGTTGGTCGGCACCACCCTGGCGGTGCTCACCGAACGATCCCGGCAGGCATTCAAGATTCAGCGATGGAGGCGTTCCGTGCGTAATCACACCGTGGTCGTCGGCTACGGCACCAAGGGCCGCACCGCCGTCGACGCCCTGCTCGGCGACGGCGTGCAACCCGCCGACATCGTGGTGGTCGACACCGATCCCGTGGTCCTGGAAACCGCCGCCAATGCCGGCCTGGTCACCGTGCACGGCTCGGCCACCCGCTCGGATGTGCTGCGGCTGGCCGGAGTTCAGCACGCCGCCGCCGTCGTGGTGGCCCCCAACCGCGACGACACCGCCGTCCTGGTCACCCTCACCGCACGCGAAATCAACCCCAAGGCAAGGATTTCCGCGTCCGTCCGCGAGGCCGAGAACACCCACCTGCTGCGGCAGTCCGGCGCCGACTCGGTGGTGGTCTCCTCCGAAACCGCGGGCCGCCTGCTCGGCATCGCCACCACCACCCCCGCCGTCGTCGACATGATCGAGGACCTGCTCACGCCCGAGGCCGGTTTCGCCATCTCGGAACGTGACGTCGAACCGGAGGAAGTCGGCGGCTCACCCCGCCACCTGCGCGATATCGTCCTCGGTGTGGTCCGCGACAAGGTCCTGATCCGGGTCGGCGACCCCGAAACCGACGCGCTCGAAACCGGCGACAAACTCCTCTACCTGAGGCGCGTTCAAAGCTGACGGTTAGTCTCGACCTTGTGTCAGAGTTTCAGCTGAATGCTGTCCCGGTCTTGTCCCGTTCCACTCTCGACCGCGCGGAAGACCTCCGCAGTGACGAACAGGCCCTCAAAGAGGGCTGGGCCCAAGCCAAACTGCTACGGATGAACAAGCGCGGCCAGGTCCGTATCGAGGACGGCAAGGTGGTGCTCGACGAGGCCGTGGCCCTGGGTTCCGCGCCCGCGCCGGAGACCGTCTTCCTCGGCGTCGACGGCGACACCCACCTGTGGGCGGTGCGCGACAACGACATCGAAGGCACGCTGACCGATCTGCGCGCCTACGGCAGCACCCTGGACCTCGACGACTTCGGCACCGGCCTGCTGTCCACCGCCATCGCCCTGCTGAACTGGCACGACAAGGCCCACTTCAGCGCCGGTGACGGCACCCCCACCACGATCACCAACGGCGGCTGGTCACGCACCAGTGAATCCGGGCACGAGGAATTCCCGCGCATCGACCCGGCCGTCATCGTCCTCATCCACGACGGCGGCGACCGCGTCCTGCTCGCTCGCCAGCACACCTGGCCGCAGGGCCTGTTCTCGATCCTGGCCGGTTTCGTGGAGGCGGGTGAATCGCTGGAACGCTGCGTCGAACGTGAAATGGCCGAGGAGGTCGGTGTCGAGGTCCGCGATATCCGCTACCTGGGCAGCCAGCCCTGGCCGTTCCCGCGTTCGCTCATGCTCGGCTTCACCGCGGTCGCCGATCCGGAGCAGCCGCTGACCTTCCACGACGGCGAGATCGCCGAGGCGGAGTGGTTCACCCGCGCCGAGGTGCGGCAGGCGCTGGCGGCGGGCGCGTGGGGGACCGGTGACGCGGCGGCCTCGCGCCTGCTGCTGCCGGGTTCCATCTCGATTGCCCGCACCATCGTCGAATCCTGGGCTGCCGCAAGCTGATCCGGCCCGCACAGCAAAAAGCCGCACATCCGGTGAAGAGAAGCCCGGGTGTGCGGCCTTTTTATTACGGAGGCTCAGCTGATGGCAGCGAGCGCTTCCTTGACCTGGACGAGGGTGGGGTTGGTGGCGGTGGAACCGTCGCGGTACTTGACCGTCGGAACGACATGGTTGCCGTTGTTCACGCTGCCGACGAACTCTGCGGCGTCGGGATGGTCCTCGATATCGATGATCTCGTAGGTGATACCGGCTTCGTCCAGCTGCTTCTTCAGCCGACGGCAGTAGCCGCACCAGGTCGTCGAGTACATGGTCAGGTCCGTTGCAGTCACGGATCGTGCAACGCCGGCCCCATGACTCCTGTTCCCTGGGAGTGAGCCCGGTCATAGCGGGCGGGGGATTGACGAAGATTTAGTATGCGCGCATACTATTCTGCATGACGCAGATCGCCGAAGCCGCCGACCGCACCACCGTCACCGTCCGCATCACCATCGACGGCCCGCTCGGCTGGTTCTGGACCAAGGTGCTCGGCGGCGACCTCGCCAAATCCGTCGGCGCCGACCTGAACGCGCTCGTCGCCGCCGCCGAGGGGGCGCGGGCATGACCCGGTACTGGCTGGCCGTCGTCTCCCGCGACCACGTACAACGCGGTGTCGAACAAGGCATCGCCCAGGCCAACCACGGCAAACGCGCACCCGTCGAACGCATGAGTCCCGGCGACGGATTCGTCTACTACTCACCCCGCACCGGCATGCGCGAAGGCGAACCCGTGCGGGCCTTCACCGCCCTCGGCACCATCGACGACGTCCCGGTCTGGCAGGCCGAAGACCAGGGCGGCTGCTTCCGCCCCTGGCGGCGCCGGGTCAGCTACGACAAGACCGCACGCCAGACCCCCATCGCGGAACTGCAGACCGAACTCGACCTGACCAGCACACCGAACTGGGGCATCGTCCTCCGCCGGGGTCTGGTCGAACTCACCGCCCACGATTTCGACCTCATCTCCCGCGCTATGGTCGGGCGGTGACGGCGCACGGTGGCAGCACGCCCAGCAAGCTCGCGGACTCGCAGGCCGGAACCAACGGCCTGCACACCGAATTCGGTGACGCCGACGAAAGTCCGGGACTCGTGCTCTGGCAGGTGACCAACCGATGGCAGGCCGCCCAGCGGGCGGCCCTCGCACCCTTCGACCTCACCCACGTCCAGTTCGTGCTGCTGGCCTCGCTCACCTGGCTCACCGCAGGCTCCGGCGGCGACCCGGTCATGCAGCGCGACCTCGCCACCCACGCCGCCACCGATCCCATGATGACCTCCCAGGTCCTGCGCGCCCTCGAACAGAAGGGCCTCATCGAACGCCGCGACCACCCGACCGACCGCCGCGCCAAATCCCTGGTACCCACCGAATCCGGTGCGGCCCTGGTCAATCGCGCCATTGTCGCCGTCGAAGCCTGCGATAACGACTTCTTCGCCCCGCTGGCCGACCGCACCCCGCAGTTCACCGCGGCATTGCGCCGCCTCCGGGACGGCACCTGAGCGGTCCCGGATTCGATTCCAGGGCAGGTTATTTCAGGTCGTGGCAGTGTCGGCCCGACGACGACGACGGCGGCGGGGGCGGGCGGGGCCGGAACCGGTGCGCCACTTGCCCGCCTTCCAGGTTTCCCAGAGCAGGGACCAGACCACCAGGACCGCGATCGCGCAGATCAGCGGCAGCGCGGTGAGGTGGGCGGCGAAGGCGCCGAGCAGGATCGAGACGATGGCGCACGGGATCGGCCAGGCCAGCATGCCCCGCCGGCCGGATCCGCTGCGCGCGCCGGTGATCGCGACCGTCGTGAAATAGGCTGCGGCGCCACCACACAACGCCCAGCCGATACCGGTGGTCAGATGGGTGCCCGCGTGATCGATGGCCAGGCCCAGCCCGGCGGCGAGCGTGGCCAGCGCACCGGTGACGGCGCAGTGCCCGAGCATGATGTGCTGCCACGGTTCACTCAGCTCAGGCGCGGTGGTCAGGCGTGGGATGGTGCCGTAGAGCAGGGTGAGCGCCCACAACCCGGCGAGGATCACGAAGGCCGCGAAGCCGAGGCTCAGCACCGTGACATTCCATTTCACCCCACCCACCTCGTCGACGACCGTGATGACGCCCTCACCGAGCACGATGATCACGTAGAGCCCCAGCCGTTCCCCGAGATGCGCCGGATCGGCATGCAGGGCAACGAGTTCCGGCATGCGGTCGCCGTCGAACCCGGGTGCGGCGGCCATCTTCCGCAGGCGCCGATCGTATTCGCGCCGGATGGTCGCGAACATCTTCTCGCCGCTGACCGCGAACATGGCCCACAGATCGATCACCAGACCCGCAGCCCACCACCAGTACTTCGCCGGTTCCGCCACCCACAACGAGACCACCCACGGAGTCACCCCGATCGACAGCTGCGCGGTCGGCCAATCCACCACCACCCGCCCGCGCCCCCACACCTGCGCCGACCCCATCCGCACGATCACATACACGGCCGCGAACGTGGTCGCATGCCGATCCGGTAGCCCCGCCACCGCCGCCACCATCAACCCCAGCCCCAGCATGGCGGCCATCATCAGCCACACCCGCGTGTGATCGCGGGCGATATTGCCGTACATCGTGATACACGCCCACACCATCCAGAACGCCAGGTAGAGCACCACATACAACCCGAAATCCCCCAGCGAGGGCCCACGGTGCAGCAAATGCGTCAGTTGCCCGATACCCGCGACCGCCACCAGATCGAAGAACAACTCCATCCAGCTGGCATGCCGTTCCCCGGGCGCCGCGTTATCGCTCTCGCCTGCCGCGGCAGCACCGCCGACCTCGCCCGGCGCGGTCCTGCCCGTCCCGCCGAACGCCGCATCATCCGCCGCACCGACCGCGTCCATCTCCTTCGCCACGACGGCACGCTAACCCGCCCCGGTGCGGAATGCGCGGACCCCGCGCCCCGGCCCTTCTTTCCGCGTGCACGCATCGTCTGCGCGCCGGCCGGATCCCGGTGATCCGCGGGGTACATCCGGCGATCACGCGGGTGATACCCGGCGATCGTGTGAGCGAGATCCGGCGATCATGCGGGCGGTGAGCGGGCCGACCCGGCCGGGATCGGGTGAATTCGGCGGTGGATCGCGTGATGCGCGGGGGATGTGTCGGACGGCGCTGTCATGATGGAGCGCGTGACTGCCGCGCCGACACAGCCGAAGCTCGCGCTCGACGAACTCGATGCCGAGCAGGCCGCGGCCGTGCGCGCACCGCGGGGACCGGTCTGTGTGCTGGCGGGGGCCGGGACCGGGAAGACGCGGACCATTACGCATCGGATCGCGCATCTGGTGGCGTCGGGGCATGTGCGGGCGGATCAGGTGCTGGCGGTGACCTTCACCGCGCGAGCGGCGGGGGAGCTGCGGAACCGGTTGCGGGCGCTCGGGCTCGGGGGTGAGGCGGGTCAGGTGCAGGCCCGCACCTTCCACGCGGCGGCGCTGCGGCAGCTGCGCTATTTCTGGCCGCAGGTCGTGGGCGATGTGCCGTGGAAGCTGCTGGACAGCAAGTTCCCCATCGTGGCCCAGGCCGCCGGCCGCGCGGGCCTGTCCACCGACACCGACAGCCTGCGCGACCTGTCCAGCGAAATCGAGTGGGCCAAGGCCTCGCTCATCGCCCCCGAGGACTATGCGGGCGAGGTGGCCCGCCTGCATCGTGACGCCCCGTACGACGCGAAGAAGGTCGCCACCGTCTACACCTATTACGAGGCGCTCAAGAACACCCCCGACGGCCTGCTGCTCGACTTCGACGATCTGCTGCTGCACACCGCCGCCGCGCTGGAGGACTATCCGTCCGTCGCCGAGGAATTCCGCGGCCGCTACCGCAGCTTCGTGGTCGACGAATACCAGGACGTCACGCCGCTGCAGCAGCGCGTGCTGGATGCCTGGCTCGGCGATCGGGACGATCTCACCGTGGTCGGCGACGCCAACCAGACCATCTACTCGTTCACCGGCGCCAGCCCGGCCGCCCTGCTCGACTTCTCCCGCCGCTTCCCCGAGGCCACGGTGATCCGGCTGGAACGCGACTACCGCTCCAGCCCGCAGGTGGTCTCCCTGGCCAACCGGGTGATCGGCGCGGCCCGCGGCCGCATCGCGGGCACCCGCCTGCAACTGATCGGCCAGCGCCCCGACGGCCCCGAACCCGGCTTCGCCGAATACGACGACGAACCCGCCGAGGCCGCCGCCACCGCGCGCAAGATCGCGAAACTGCTCGAAAAGGGCGTTCCCGCAGCGGAAATCGCGATCCTCTACCGCATCAACGCCCAATCCGAGGTCTACGAACAGGCTTTGACCGAGGCCGGCATCCCGTACCAGGTGCGCGGCGGTGAAGGCTTCTTCAACCGTCCCGAGGTGCGGCAGGCGGTACAGGCGCTGCGGCAGGCCGCCAATCGCGACGACCTGCCCGATGCCCGCGGCGCGGATCTGGTGACGCTGGTGCGCGCCGCGCTGGCCAAGGTCGGCCTGACCAAGGAGGAACCGGTCGGCGCGCAGGCCCGCGAGCGCTGGTCCTCGCTCATGGCGCTGGTCCAGCTCACCGAGGAACTCACCGCGCACGACGAGGAGCTCGACCTGAGCGGCCTGCTGCGCGAACTGGCCGCCCGCTCCGAGGCCCGGCACCCACCCACCGTGCAGGGCGTCACCCTCGCCTCCCTGCACGCCGCCAAGGGCCTGGAATGGGACGCCGTATTCCTGGTCGGCCTGGCCGACGGCACCCTCCCCATCCAGCACGTCCTCGGCCCCGACTCCACGGTCTCCGACGAGGCCGCCCTGGAAGAGGAACGCCGCCTCCTCTACGTCGGCGTCACCCGCCCCCGCGAACACCTCCAATTGTCCTGGGCCCTGGCCCGTTCCGAGGGCGGGCGCAAAGTGCGCCGCCGCTCCCGATTCCTGGTCGGCCTGGTCCCGGACGATTCGCCCGCCTCGCGCATAGCGCCGCACACCACCGCCACGCGCGGCCCCAAACGCGTGCACCCCACCTGCCGCGTCTGCGGCCGCCCGCTGCTGAACACCACCGCGACCATGCTCGGCCGCTGCTCCCGCTGCCCCGCGGACATCGATCAGGAACTCCTGACTGCTCTCAAGGATTGGCGCAAGGAGAAGTCGGAGGCGCTCTCGCTCCCGCACTTCGTGATCTTCAGCGACACCACCCTGACGGCCATCGCCGAGCAACGCCCGTCCGATGATCGCGCCTTGGTCGCCATTCCGGGCATCGGTGCGAAGAAGCTCCAAACCTACGGCGCCGACGTCCTGGCGATCGTCCGCTCCCGGGCGCGGGCCGAGGGATGAATCGTCCTTCTGCCCCCGTTCGAGTCTCGCCGCCGAAGGCGGCGGGACTCGAGAGTTCACGAGAGTTCGGGTGTGTGCAAGCCCCCAAAAGCGCAGGTCAAAAAATAGTTGTGCGCATCCGTATATATACCTAGTGTGGTTCGCATGCACCCGGGAGTTCGTCCCGGCGCGCACGGTAACTGATAGCAACGAGTGATGGAAGGGAGGCAGATTTCGATGAACAACATCTTGAACGTCAACGCAACCGGCATGCATGCCGGCGATCTGGCGATGGCATCTGTTGTGTCCGTCATTTCGGCCTCCCGGGGGATCCTCGCGCAGGGGATTCGTGTGTCCAGTGGAAGCGATCTCGGTCTTCAGGGTTTTGCAACCAAAGCCCAAGCGGTCGAGCAGATCGTGATCAAGCAGGACAAGCCCATGGGCGCGTGGCACCCGGCAGCCGTGTATGCGGCCACCGGCGCCGTCGTCATCGAAGCCGGTGTCAACCCGGCCGATACGCAGGCCTTCCGCCTCCGCCCGAACACCCACCCAGCGACCGTGATCAGGAGTCGACACCGAAGTCGACTCAGGTAGGGACTCAATCCCAGCCTCCTGGCCACGGATCGCGACAGACGCGAAACCGTGGCCATAGTTTTATCGGCCTCCAGCCACCGGCACCGGTTTCGCGGAAGAACGAACAACCGCTGCACGAGCTGAAGGAGAACGACGTGTCCACCACGGTTATCCGTGAACGAGTGACATGCCGCAATACCGTGGCCACGACTACCCGGGTGCGCCGGGGTGTCACGATGACCCTGCCCTGCCGGGCCGGTAACCCCGACCTGTGGTTCGCCGAGAACCCCGCCCAGCTGGAAGAGGCGAAGACGCTGTGCGCCTCCTGCCCGATCCGGAAGGGGTGCTTGACGGCCGCGCTGGATCGTGGTGAGCCCTGGGGTGTCTGGGGCGGGGAGATCTTCGACCAGGGTGTCGTGATCGCCCGCAAGCGGCCTCGTGGCCGCCCGCGCAAGGTCGCGGTGGCATGAGCGAGCGCAGCGAGCGGACAAAGGGCACAGCCACCAGGGTGGTTATGCCGGAGTCGAGCGCTAGCGAGGCGGAGGCATGACCACCCTCATCGACGGGGGAGTTGAACGCATACGACCCGCTTACCGGATGGTAAGCGGGTCGTTTTGCGTCTGGGGAGTGAGCCGGTGGTGCAGTCAGCTTGCGGCGCGGCGGGTTTCGGCGTAACCGGGGACCCAGTCGTTCATCAGTTTCATGAAGGGGACCTCGGCATCGAGCTGCGCGCAGATGCCCACGGAACCGCCGAGCACGCGGAAGATCATGACGTGCTCGGCCGGAAGTTGCATGGCCCGAGCGGTTTTCATCATGTCCTGGTTGGTGATGTCGGTGGCCTTGCCCGCGACCCGCTGCATCCACTTGCGGGTGAAGTGGAAGGTCTCGGTCTTGATGGGGTCGGTGAACGGCCGCAGGTAGTCCTGAATCTCCTGATGGGTCAGGATCTTCCCGGGAATCACCCAGCCATTGTCGTGCAGCAGCTGGGTCAGCTCGTCGTAGCGGCCGTCGACCTCCAGCGCCACCATCTCCCCGAGGATGGGCGGAAAACCATTGGGCAGCGGTGCGCACGCGCCGTAGTCGATGACGGCGAGACGGCCGTCCGCCAGCATCATGAAGTTGCCCGGATGCGGATCGGCGTGCAGCAGACCGGCGATCGATGGTGAGCTGAAATGGAATTCACCCAGCAGCCCGGCGACCCGGTTGCGCAGTTCGCGGGTGCCCTCCGGATCCTCGTTGCCGCGCTGGATGATCTGCGCGACCGAGCTGGCGCTGTCCAGCCATTCGGTGACGATCACCTTGGGCGCGCTGGCCACCACCTTGGGCACCACGAACCGCGGGTGACCGTCGAACGCCTTCGCGAACTGGCGCTGGTAGCCGGCCTCGATCCGGTAGTCGAGTTCTTCCTCGGTGCGCTCGGAGATCTCGGCCAGGACGGGTTTGACGTCGGCGCCCGGAATCAGCGCGCCGATCATGCTCGCCATGCGGTTGAGGGTCTTCAGATCCGCGCGCAGCGCCTCATCGGCGCCCGGGTACTGCACCTTCACCGCGACCACGCGGCCATCGGCCCATACCGCCTTGTGCACCTGACCGATGCTGGCCGAGGCGGTGGGAGTGTCGTCGAACTCCTGGAAGCGCTGGCGCCATGCGGTTCCCAGTTGCTGGTCGAGCTGGCGGTGGACGGCGGCGGCCGGCATGGGCGGCGCCGCGGCCTGCAATTTGGTGAGGGCCTCGCGGTAGTGCTCGCCGAATTCCTCGGGCACCGCGGCTTCCATCACGGACAGCGCCTGACCGAATTTCATGGCGCCGCCCTTGAGTTCGCCGAGGACGGCGAAGAGCTGCTCGGCGGCCTTCTGGTTCAGTTCGGCGTTGATTTCCTGTTTGTCTCCCCCGGCAAGTTTGCGGCCGAATCCCACGGCCGCCCGCCCTGCGATGCCGAGTGGGATCTTGGCCAGCTTGGCATTGCGGGAAGAGCGCTTGCTCACAATCTCTGACACGTTCCCATCATGCCGATGTCCCAGACGGTGCGCCATGGGAATTGCCCGTTCTTTCGGGTCGCGAAGGATAGTGGTTTCCATCACAGTCATTCCTTTTCGGCGTCATCGGCGCCGCCACCTGCGCGGCAACCGCAATCCGGATGCGGCAGCCACCGTCGCCGATCGATGTGCGGGGATTCGAAATCCACCTCCAGCGTGGCATTCAGCGTGGCCGGTGGATTACCGGGCTCGCCGCGGGAAATGATCTCGATTTCCTTGAGCGCCAAGGCCGCTGCCCCCGCGATGCCCGCCGGCGAGGCATAGCCCACCCGGCCCAGCAGTTGCGCCGCGAGATGCGTCCACTCCGGGTCGCGGTCCAGCCGGTGCAGGTCGGCGCAGTGCAGGCAACTGGACTCGCCGGGGAGCACCAGCGGCCCGACGATGCCGCGCCCATCACGCATCCGCACCTGCAGATGCGGAATGCGCCGGCGCATGAGATCGGCCACCAGCCCGGGATCGGGCACCAGAGTGTCCGAGAGGACCAGCAGATCGGGCCGCTCGGTCTCCTCCGACGGTGAGCCGATGCGATCGACCTCGGCGAGGTCCCGCTCGCGGGAATGACTGGGCCGCAACCCGATCCGCCGTACCCCCGCCAGCAGCGCGTCCGAGAGCGGTCCCCGCCCGTGTACCCGCACCGTGCGCAGTCGCGAGCGCGGCTGCTCGGCCAGCAGCAGCCCGGCTGCCGCCATCTGCCGCAGCAGCGACTCCGTGGTATCGGCGGCGAAGCCGAGTTCCCTGGCCTGACAGACGATCTGCTGCCGGGTACGAACACCGTCGAGCAGCCGCAGTAGCGCCGGCACCGCCTCCACCGGCCCGGGCGGTTGCACCAGCACCGCGCGCTCGGGATCCCAGCCGAGCTGTACGGCGCCGTTCGGCCGGATCAGTACGGTGATGCGGGGATGCAGCAGAGGTCCGTGGGTACGCGTGAGCGTGGTCATGCCGCCAGTGTGCGCGCCACCGAAGCAGCGAAAACCCGCGGAAACGCATGATGATCAGCGCTTTCGCGGGTTATCCACAAGTCGGCGAAAGGGTCTTGCCCACTGCGTGGGCCTGTGGAAAAGGCCGGGATCGGTGGGGCCTGCCGGATCCGGCTCGAAAGTCGGGGCGCCGCCCGGACTTTCGGCCCCGAATTCCGGGATCAGGCCGACGGGTTGCCCTCGCCCTTGTCGTTGCCTTCGCCCTTGTCCTCGCCGCTCGGTGCGGCCGGGCCGCCCTGCTGAGCTTCCTTCTCGGCCTGCTCCCGCGCCACGGTATCGGCCAGCTGCTGCAGCGGGTCGTCGAAAACCGCTGTGCCGCCGCCGATCACCGAATCGATGAAGCCGGCCGGGGAGTCCAGATCGGCGGAGTCGGGCAGCAGGTCCGGGTGCGCCCATACGCCGTCGCGCCGTTCCACGCCCACATCGGTGGTGAGCCGCCGCCACAGCGCCGCCGCCTCACGCACCTTGCGCGGCCGCAGTTCCAGGCCGACCAGGGTCGCGAAGGTCTGCTCGGCCGGGCCGCCGGTGGCCCGGCGCCGGCGCAGTGTCTCGGCCAGTGCGCCCGCACCCGGCAGGCGGTCGCCCACCGCATCGGTCACCACGGTCTCCACCCAGCCCTCGATCAGCGCGAGCAGGGTTTCCAGCCGGTCCAGCGCGGCCTGCTGCTCCGGCGTGGTCTGCGGTTCGAAGGTGCCCTGCGAGAGCAGCTCTTCCAGCTTCGACGGATCGGAGGCCAGCTGCATCGGGTCGAGGTTCTGCGCGGCCTCCTCGATGGCCGAGAAATCCATCTTGATCCCGCGCGCGTAATCCTCGACCGCGCCCAGCACCTGCTGACGCAGCCACGGCACGTGCGCGAACAGCCGCTGATGCGCGGCCTCACGCGCGGCCAGGTAGACCAGGATCTCGCTTTCCGGCTGTTCGAGCCCGGCACTGAATTCCGAGATGGCGGCCGGCAGCAGCGCCGCGGTCCCGGCCGGACCCAGCGGCAGGCCGATATCGGTGGAGGTCAGCACCTCCTTGGCGAGCTGCCCCAGCGCCTGCCCGAGCTGCGAGCCGAAGGCGAGGCCGCCCATCTGGCCGAGCATGCCCATCATGGGTGCGGCGAATTCGCGCGCCTCGGCGGGCAGGGTCGCGGTCCACATGCCCGAAACCTGTTCGGCCACCGGATCACACAGCCGCTTCCAGGTCGGCAGCGTCTCCTCGATCCAGTCGTTGGCGGTCCACGCCGTGGTCTTGGTGGCGCCGGCCGGGAAGGTGGTGGCCTCGTCCAGCCACAGTTCCGCCAGGTGCGCCGAATCGGCGACCGCGCGGTGCGCACCGGAGGACACCGGCGTGACGCCGGCCCCGAGTTGCTGGCGGGCCAGTCGCTTGGCGATGTCGTAATTGACAGGTCCGGATTGCGTGCCCGGCTGTCCGATGCTGGAGAACATGGCGCCCAGCTGGGTCAGCATCTGACCGAGCTGGGACGGATCGAATCCGCCGCCCGGACCGCCGAGCCCGAACGGGTTGTTCGCACCAGAACCGCTGGATTCGTCCCCGGGCTTGCGCTCCGGGTCGTCATCGCGATTCGAGAATCCGAACGGGAAGTCAGTCATACAACTACGGTACTTGAGCCGCGAACGCCGCGAACCGGCGAGCGGAGCGCGGCAATGGCCACGGTGACCAGTACCCTTGGCCGCGTGAACCGTCGGATATTCACCCTGCTCGCCGCGCTCGTTCCCATTCTGGTGCTGGGGGTCGTGGGTAGCGTCGTCACCGTCCCCTTCGTGGCGCTCGGACCTGGGCCGACGTTCAATACGCTGGGGCAGGTGGACGGTCAGCAGGTGGTCGATGTACAGGGCGTGCCCGTCGATCCGACCACCGGCAATCTCAATATGACGACGGTGTCGGTTCGCGATCAGCTGAACATTTTCGAGGCGCTCGGCCTGTGGATAGACGGCCAACACGGTTTGGTGCCGCGCGCCGAGGTGTATCCGCCGGGCGTCTCACGTGACGAAGTAGACAAATCCAACCAGCAGCAGTTCAAGGATTCCGAGGACGACGCGGAATTGGCGGCGCTGCATTATCTGAAGCTGCCGACCGTGGTCCGGCTCGCCGATGTCTCCGACAACGGGCCGTCGAAAGATGTGCTGCACAAGGGCGATGTATTGCTCGACGTCGCCGGCAAACCCATCACCACGGCTCAGGATGTGGTGAATGCGGTGTCCTCGGCCAAGCCGGGCTCGCCGATTCCGGTGGTCTTCAAACGCGACAATGCCGAGCAGACCGCGGAGATCACCCTCGGCGCGCGACCCGATGATTCGAACAAGGGTTATCTGGGCATCACGCCGGGTGAGGTCGCGGCCGGGCCCATCAAGGTCGATTTCAATCTGGCCCGTATCGGCGGTCCGTCGGCGGGCCTGATGTTCACGCTGGCCGTGATCGACAAGGTCACCCCCGACGATCTGAGCAACGGCAAGTTCGTGGCCGGTACCGGCACCATCGATCCGGACGGCAAGGTCGGCCCGATCGGCGGCATCCAGTACAAGATGATCGCCGCCCGGGACGCGGGCGCGGAGACCTTCCTGGTCCCCGCCGACAACTGCAACGAGGCCGCCCAGCGCACCCCGTCGGGCCTGCGCCTGGTGAAGGTCGAGAACCTGGCCGGCGCGGTGCAGGCGCTGCAGGATCTCAAGGCCGGTAAGTCCGCCCCGAGCTGCAGCTGACCCGATTCACATTCGCGCCCACTGTCTTCGAGACAGTGGGCGCGAGTGTGTGGTGGGCTCAGTCGATTTCGAGACTCAGTCGGTTTCGTTCTCGAGGGTGTTCCGCAGGGCCTCGACCAGGTTGGTGGCGAGGTCGGGCGCGGTGCGCAGTTCGAGGTCGGCGAAGGGATCTTCGTCGTCCGCGGACGGGCGGACCTGGATCAGCGATAGCGAGGTGCCGTCGCGGAGCACGCCGACGAACAGGCGGGCCTCGCGCCGCTCCGGATGCGAGACCGCGGCGCGGCGGCCCGCGCGGTCGGCGGCGTCGCGATCGGCGAGCAGGGGAGCGATGGCCTCGTCGAGGGTCTGTTCGGCATCGGGCGGCAGCACCACGATCTGCTGTACGAGAACGCATCCCTCGACCGCGGACGGCCAGCTGGTGGTGCCGAGGAATTCGTCGAGGGCCATGGCGTCGGCCTCGCCCATGATGTCTTCCGGAAACGGTTCCTGCGCAATGGGAGTGAGCGCGTTCTCCTGGTCCAGCTGATCCAGTAGCGAGGGCTCGGCGGCGACCAGGTCCACGGTCGGTACCAGCGCGAACATCTGCGGCGGGCGGTCCCAGCCCTCGCCGTCGACGTATTCAGCGACTTCGCGGATGCACCGGTACAGGGCCGACGCTGCCCACTGCTCTGGATTCACCCCGCAATCCTCGCATCGCGGCTACTTTGTCCCGATCGAGGGGCACCGGGCTTGCCCGATCGAAAGCCGACGGGCCCGACTTCGACCTCCCGACGGCCGGACCGAGGTCGTTTTACGTAGAGTGGGGCGCGAATGGTCCCCCGGGACCACCTCGCATCATCGGACTGCGGCGCACCGGGCCGGTCACCCCGGCATGGGCGCCGCCGGACCCTGGGAGAGTGGCATCGTGGGCATGCGCCCCCCGACTGGCTTACCTTCGCTGTCCCGACGCAGCCGCATACTGCTGGTGACGGCCTTGGTGCTGGCGGCCCTGTTATTGATCGGGCCGCGCCTCACCGACGCCTATACGAACTGGTTGTGGTTCGGGGAGGTGGGTTTCCGGAGCGTCTACCACAAGGTGCTGCTGACCCGGATTCTGTTGTTCCTGGTAGTCGCGCTGGTGGTGGCCGCGATCATCTGGCTGTCGCTGCTGGTGGCGTATCGGTCCCGGCCGGTGTTCGTGCCGGTTTCGGGGCCGGGGGATCCGATCGCGCGGTATCGCACCACCGTCATGAGCCGGCTGCGCTTGTTCGGCATCGGCATCCCGCTGATCATCGGCGTGCTGTCGGGCCTGGTGGCACAGTCGAGTTGGGTGACGGTGCAGTTGTTCCTGCACGGTGGCTCGTTCGGGGTGAAGGATCCGCAGTTCCATCTGGACGTGGGTTTCTACGCCTTCGATCTGCCGTTCTATCGCATGGTGCTGAACTGGCTGTTCGTCTCCGTGGTGATCGCGTTCTTCGCGAACCTGGTGACGCACTACGTGTTCGGCGGGCTGCGGCTGGCCGGCCGGGAGGGCACGCTGAGCAATGCGGCGCGCATCCAGCTGGCCGTGCTGGCGGGACTCTTCGTGCTGCTCAAGGCGATTGCGTACTGGTTCGACCGGTATGCGCTGTTGTCCAGTACGCGGAAGGAGCCGACATTCAGTGGCGCCTCCTATACCGATATCAATGCGGTGTTGCCGGCCAAGCTGATCCTGTTGTCCATCGCGGTGATCTGCGCGCTCGCCTTCTTCGGTGGGATCGTGCTGCGCGACTTGCGGATTCCGGCGATGGCGGCGGCGCTGCTGGTGCTGTCCTCGATCCTGGTCGGCGCGGTGTGGCCGCTGCTGGTGGAGCAGTTCTCGGTGCGCCCGAACGCGGCCACCAAGGAAGCGGCCTATATCTCCCGCAATATCGAGGCCACCCGGGAGGCGTACGGGCTGACTCCGGACAAGGTGCAGTACACCGATTACAAGTCCGATTCCAGTCCGGAGGCCGCGGCGAAGACGCAGGCCGATCAGCAGACGGCCGCCAATATCCGGCTGCTCGATCCGAGCCTGCTGACGCCGACCTTCATTCAGCGCAACCAGCAGCTGCAGAACTTCTACGGCTTCCCGGACACGCTGGCGGTCGATCGCTACACCATCAACAACCAGGCCGGCGATTACATTGTGGCGGCGCGTGAGCTGCAGCCGCAGAATCTGGCCGACAACCAGAAGGATTGGATCAACCGGCACACCGTTTACACGCACGGCAACGGTTTCGTCGCCTCGCCGGCCAACAAGGTGAACGCGGCGCCGCCGGCGGATCCCTCGCAGGTGCAGCAGGCCGCGGGTAATGACGTTAATGCCGGTGGCTACGGCTATCCGGTGTTCGCGGTGCCCGGGCCGAACGGCACCGAATTGAAGACGGTCAGTGACCTTTTCACGCCGCAGGACCAGGAGGCCATTCCGGTCGATCAGCCGCGCATCTACTACGGCGAGCTGATCTCGAAGACCGATTCCGACTACGCCATCGTCGGCAGCAACGGTCAGCCGGCGCGTGAGTACGACACCAATGATTCGCAGTACACCTACAACGGTGCGGGCGGTGTGTCGATCGGAAACTGGTTCAACCGGCTGGCTTTCGCGGCCAAGTATGCCGAGCGCAATATCTTGTTCTCGAGCGCCATCGGGTCGGATTCGAAGATCATCTTCAACCGTAATCCGCGGGACCGGGTCGAGAAGGTGGCGCCGTGGCTGACCACCGACGGCAGCGCCTACCCGGCGGTGGTGGACAAGCGCATCGTCTGGATCGTCGACGCGTACACCACGCTCGACAACTACCCGTACGCCCAGCGCACCTCGCTGGACGGCGCGGTGGAGGACAGCATCGACCAGACCACCGGCCGGTTGCTGCCGCGCAAGGAGGTGTCCTACATCCGTAACTCGGTGAAGGCCACCGTCGACGCCTACGACGGCACGGTGAAGCTGTACACGGTGGATCCCACCGATCCGGTGCTGAAGGCGTGGAGTTCGGTCTTCCCGGGCACGGTGAAGCCGGAGAGCGCGATCACGCCGGAGTTGCGGGCGCACTTCCGTTATCCCGAGGATCTTTTCAAGGTGCAGCGGGAGATGCTGGCGAACTACCACGTGGACGATCCGCGAGAGTTCTTCACCAACAACGCCTTCTGGTCGGTGCCCAACGATCCGACCCAGGAGGGTGCGGCCAGCGGTTCGCATCAGCCGCCCTACTACGTGCTGATCGGTGATCCCAAGACCGGTAAGCCGGAGTTCAACCTGACCGGTGTGATGGTGGGCTACAAGCGGAACTTCCTGACGGCCTATCTGCAAGCGCATTCGGATCCGGGTAACTACGGGAAGCTGACGGTGCTGCGCTTGCCTGCCGATGCCCCGGCGGGTCCGGGGCAGGTGCAGACGTCGATGACCAACTACGGTCCGGTGGCGCAGCAGCGGAACCTGCTCACCGCGAGCAACCAGAACAAGATCAAGTACGGGAATCTGCTGACCCTGCCGGTCGGCAACGGCGGCATCCTGTACGTGGAACCGTGGTATCTGGAACGCAATTCGGCCGGGTCCAACGCCCCGTCCTACCCGCAGCTGGTGAAGGTGCTGGTCAGTTACCAGGACAAGATCGGCTTCGGTGCGACGGTCCAGGACGCGCTGAGTCAGGTCGGCTTGTCGGATCTGGCCGGTGCGGCCACCGTGCAACCGAATTCGACGGTGACACCGCCGAATCAGAACCAGGGCAACCCGCCGCCGAACCAGAGCAACCCGGCGCCCACCGTCCCGATACCGGCGCCGTCCGGTTCCGCGGCCAAGGACGCGGCGGTGGCGCAGATCAACGATGCGCTCAAGGCGGTTCAGGATGCGCAGAAGTCGGGTGATCTGGGGACGCTCGGCAAGGCGCTGGAGCAGCTCCAGACCGCGGTGAACAACTATCAGAAGGCCGGCAACTAGCCGGGTCCGGCTGCGGCCGAGGCGCTGTCACCCCTTGGGTGGCAGCGCCTTTCTGTTGTCCGGGGTGAATCCGTGCGATGGTGAATTCTCCAGCCATCTGCCTGATCTGTAGCGGAAGTCATTGATCATCGGTAGGTAGTTGGAGGATTACCGGCAGATGAGCGCTGTGGATGGATCGAATCATGCTCCGGGACGACGCTGATGGCAGCAAATCAGTCGATGAAGGAGTTCCCCATGATTCTCGTAACCGGAGCCACCGGCACCGTCGGCCGGGCCGTGGTCGATCGGCTGCGTGCGCTCGGCCAGCCGGTGCGTGCGCTCACCCGGCGGCCCGAAACCGCGGGCCTGCCAGGCGATATCGAGGTGGTGCGCGGTGATCTCGGTGTGCCCGAGGATATTTCGGCGGCACTGACCGATGTCGATCGCGTCTTCCTGCTCACGGCAGGCCCCGAGATCCCCGGCCACGACGCAAATCTCGCGGCGGCCGCGGCGGCCTCCGGAGTGCGGCGCATCGTGAAGCTGTCCTCCGGCCGGGTCGACGACGCGACCGCCACCGATCCGATTCCGGCCTGGCATCGGGCGGGCGAAGCGGCGGTGCGCGAGAGCGGGATCCCGTGGACGATGTTGCGGCCCTTGGGCTTCATGTCGAACGCGCTGCACTGGGCGGGGGCCGTGCGTGCTCAGGACACCGTGCTTGCGCCGTTCGGCCAGGGCCGGATCGCGGTGGTCGACGCCGGTGATATCGCCGCTGTCGCAACGGAATCCCTGATCGGGGCCGGGCATGAGGGGCGGTCGTACACGCTCAGCGGTCCGCAGGCGCTGTCGCCGGGTGAGCAGACCGAGATCCTGGCCGAGGTGCTGGGCCGGCCGCTGCGCTATGTGGAGACCGCGCCGGCGGAGGCGCGGGCGGCGCTGCTGTCCTTCGGCGTGGAACCCGAAATGGCCGATGCCATCATGGCTTTGCGGGCCACCGCGCTGGAGTCGTTCACCTCGGTGGTGCATCCGGCGGTCGAGGCGGTCACCGGTCGCCCGCCGCGGTCGTTCCGGGAGTGGGCGGTCGAGCATCGGGCCGAGTTCGCCGCCTGAGGCTCACGACGCTGCCGTGCGGGGCTCATGATGACGATAGGCGCTGCCGTCCTCGTTGGCGGCAGCGCCAGTCGCTTTCTTCCTGCGTAGGGAAGGAATCGGTGGGTTCAGCGGCCCAGGGAATCGATGAGTCCGGTGTTCTGCTGCAGGACCTGGTTGTACTGGTCCTGGACACCGAACTGCTGAGCCAGCCCGCCGGCGACGCTCTCGGCCTGATTGATCAGGGCCTGGCGATCGGTGGGGGCGGGCG
Source organism: Nocardia sp. NPDC088792 (assembly GCF_044750615.1). Lineage (NCBI taxonomy): Bacteria > Bacillati > Actinomycetota > Actinomycetes > Mycobacteriales > Nocardiaceae > Nocardia > Nocardia sp. NPDC088792. The sequence goes on along the minus strand of NZ_JBIVKC010000002.1, from coordinate 764,270 downwards.
CGGGGGCAGGAGCGGGCGCGGGTTCCGGGGCGGCGGCGACCTCGGGCTCGGAGGAGCCCTGGCGCAGGTACTGGCCGCAGACCGGCCAGGCGCCGCGGCCCTGGGAGTTGAGCACGTTCTCGGCCACGCGGATCTGCTCGTCCTTGCTCGCGCTGGACGGTGAGCCGTAGCCGCCGTTGGCGGCCCAGGTGCTCTGCGTGAACTGCAGACCGCCGTAGTAGCCGTTGCCGGTGTTGATGCCCCAGTTGCCGCCCGACTCACACTGGGCGACACCGTCCCAGTCGTGTGCCGGAGCGGCGGAAGCGGTTGCTGAGAAGCCGAACGGGACGGCAACAAGTGCGCTGGTCACGGCCGCCAGGCCGAGGACGCGGGTGTTGATCTTCCGGTTCTGTTTCATGGTCGTTTCCTTCCCTGCGCTCGCCGGCTTCCGACGCATGAGCTCCGTCATGTCCCTGTCCCCAGGAGGTCGGGGCACCCAACCGCGGGACAGGGTTTCCGGCGTGCGGCGGTTCGGGTCGAGGCCCATCACGGGTTTGATCCAGGCCGAAACAGACGATAACGAGGAAATCTCGACAGATCACGTCTTGATAACTCCAGAATTGCATGAAGCGAATGACCGCGAAAACCCCGTTGATGCAGGCTGGCTATGCTGTATTTGCATATTCCGATCGGTCTGTTATCTACCCGTGATGTGACTTTACTCACGACCGAAATGTGATGCCGGTCACGTTTTTCGACGGATTTCGTGGAGACGCGCACGCGAACCCGCCATCTGAACCAAGATTTTCAGCCGTTCCGAACCCCCTGAACCCCCGCCACCCTCGTTCAAGATCGCGCCGTTCACCCTCGAAACGCCACCTGACCAGCCGATTTGGTACTACGGCAAGCCCGTGTGTAATGTTGTGTTCACCGACGCGGGGTGGAGCAGCTCGGTAGCTCGCTGGGCTCATAACCCAGAGGTCGCAGGTTCAAATCCTGTCCCCGCTACTAGGGAAAACGGCCCGGAACCAACAGGTTCCGGGCCGTTTTCGCATTCATTTGGCATCACGGTTGGCATCATTAGCCAAACTCAGTTTCATGGGTGCGGTGCCGTCGCAGGGGTTTCGCGGCGTCCCAGCATGTAGCTGGCGGCGCGAGCGGCAGCGTCCTCGTCCATGCCGGGCAGGACGTGTTGATAGGTCTTCATAGTGAAGGCGACGTCGGCGTGCCCGGCGCGTTGGCTGACCACCTTCGGGCTGACTCCGGCCATCAGGGACGCGGTGATGTAGGTGTGGCGCAGGTCGTAGAAGCGGATCTCGGGCAGCCCGGCGCGTGCGCCGAGGCGCTTGAATCGTTCCCGGATGGAATCAGGGTGCACGGGGCGGCCGTCTTCATAGGTGAAGACCAGGTCGGTGTCGCGGAAGTCGTCACCGTAGAGCGCGCGTTCGGCATCCTGGATGGCCTTCCAGGTGCGCAGCGCGTACACGGTTTCGGTGTCGAGAGCGATCAGGCGGACCGAGTCTTCGGATTTGACCTCGGCGTCCTGAGCGCGTCCGGCCACGACGACCCGGCCCTGGTACACCGACAGCACTCCAGCGTCGAGATCCAGGGAGGGCCAGCGGATTCCGCAGATTTCCGCGCGTCGCAGTCCGGTGGTCAATTCCAACCGGAACAGCGCGTAGAAGCGGTCGAAGCAGATGCTGTCCATGAACTGGGTGGCCTGCTCGGGCGTCCACACCGGTCGCCGTGCGCGGGGGACGCGAGGTGGTCTCGCGTTGTCGGCGGGGTTGTCGACGAGGTGTTTCCAGGCGACGGCGTCGACGAGGGCGCGGTGGATGGCGAGGTGGATGTTGCGGACGGTTTTCGGTTCCAGCCCAGCTGGTTTCGGTTTCGGTATCCGCCCGGATTTGAAGCGGCGCACGGCGGCTCGGGCGGCGTGGATGGTGACTCCGCGGGCTTGCTCGATCTGGCGGGGTGTGGGCTGCTGGCCGCGGTCGGTCGCCTTGAGCCAGTACTGGTACATGCGAATGTTGTTGTCGGGCTTGATGCGTCCGTCGGTGAGGAGTTGGGTGTAGAACTTCACCAGCATCGGAGCGGTCAGTTTCTGTAGATCGCCGGCGCCGAGGCGGGGTACGACGTAGGCGTGGACGAACGCCTGCCAGTTGTCGTAGGTGGTGGCGTCGACGACCATCTTGATCGCGGGCAGCCATTCGTCGACGAAGAACGCGCGCACGGTGAGCTTCGAGTGCTTCACCCGCTTGTTCTGCTCGACCGCTTTGATCGCTTCCCGGCAGGCCACCCAGGCTTCCTTCTCAGTGGCGAAGCCGCCTTTGGAGTCGTATTCGGGTTTGCCGTCGGGGCCCTTCTCCGGGAGTCGGAACTGGTAGTACCAGATGTTGCCGCGCTTGCGGACGTGCCCCTGCTTCATGCGGCGGCCTGCCCGAGGTCGTCCTGTTCGAGCATTGCCCGCAGTCGGGCTGTGACGATGTAGACGCGTCCGCCCATGCGCTTGGTCGGTAGGTCGCCGGACTCGGCGAGCCGGTATGCCGCGGAGCGGCTGATCCCGAGCAGCGCTGCGGTTCTGGGCACGGACAGCAGTAGCGGAAGCGTGTCCCAGTGATTGCGGTGGCTGGGATCCGGGTCGGGTTCGGGCATGGTCGCATCCTTTGGTCGGGTGCCGGATCGGCTAGGTACCGGTGCGGTACGACGGGATATGGACCCTCCGGTGCGTTCGTTGGGTCAAGTGCCTCGTGCACGGAATGGGTTCTTGAACGTGGGCACCCTGTACTCGCGACAAAGCTCCCGAAAATCCCTCCCGGGGGTGGTCACAGTTGGAGAATCCGGAGCGCGGCTGCTCGAAGTGGCCGCAGCGAATGGGCGGTGCGCGTGTCCGGCCTACACAGGTGCCGAGATCAATACACACGGCCGGATCCGACTGCATCTCGGAGCATCCTGGGCCAAGCTGGCCTTCAGCGTTGACGATCAGCCAATCCACCGAGGATGAATGATGAGCAGCTCCCAGACGGATTTTCTGTTTGACCCCCACACCCTTCCTCCGTGGAGGTTCCCGAAGCCGGGCGTCGACTACGTGGGCCGCATCCTGACCACCCCATACGTGGCATGCTGTCCCGCCACATCGCCGCAGTCCTCTGCAGGATCCGGCAATCACCCGCAGTACACCGCAGAACAGGGTGCTGCAAATTCCGCTGTGGTGCAGTGAGACCGAGCGGGAGCCAGTAACCGAATCGTCGTCCGCTCACTGCAGTCACGATTGACGGAATGGGGATGACAATGTGGGCGGAACTCGGTAAGACGGTCCGTAAAGGGGTGGTGGTGGAATGCCACCACCACCCGCCGGCCTCTCTGCTCCGGCTGGACGATACGCGGCGATACTTCTGCGAGAGCTCCGAGCGGAAATTGAAGCGGCGTAGGGCAATCCAAGGCTGCCGCGAGGTCAGGACAGATTGGCTCCGATCACCCGTCCGTCGGCGTTCACGATAGGTAGTTGGTCAGGATGGCGGGGTTCGCGCTTCCTTGGCAAGCGCCGCGAGCTTGTCGGCTAGCTCGTCGACACCGAGATCACGGATTGTATTGGATAGCAATATCAGCAATTCGATTCGACCCGAGTCGGATAGGTCGGTCAGTAGGTTGTGCAACAACGTCGCTGTGGAGACCCATCGACTGCTCGAGTCCCACATGTGGAGCTGGCGCGCGAGATGGTCGAGATCGGTATCAGGGCGTATACCGAGCCGTGTGGCGAACTCGCTGTGCCGATCGACGGTCTTGTACAGCTCGACCGTCGCAGGGGATTCGAGGATCTGTCCCCGTAGAAATTCGACTCGGGCCCGTGTTTGGCGTTGTGCGAGAGCATCGAGATGGCAGTCGTGTTCCAGCGCCTCGCGTTCCAAGCGTTGTGCTTGTCGCTGGGCCTCGATCTGGCGAGCGGCACGGCAGGTTTCTTCATCGGCTTCTACGGCTACGTTGATTGCGGAGATTACGATGCCGTCGCTGTGCCGCGGTAAGGCCCGTAGGTTGGTCATGATGTCCTGACGGGCCCTATCACATCGCAGGACGTTGTGATGCCTCGCGATGCTCTCGATGTCGGTTTGGAGGGCAGAGGCAGCGCCGTAGGGATCGGCAGCGTGTCCGTCCGCGGCGATGGGCTGCCACGCAAATGTCACCTGTATGGAGAAGGGCAGCAGCTTGTCGATGCTGGTGACGCGGTCGACGAAGGAGAACGGATTGTCGGTGAGAGCGAGATCGTCCGGGGACGGTGCGTTGTAGTGGGCTGCCTTGCGGCGGAATGGGTCTCTCACGCCCTATCGGCATCCGGTGTTCGCGTTGCCAGAATATCTGAGATGTTGTGATGTGCGCTCACGTCGTTGGTGCGGGCTCGTCGGGCGCCGAATTCTTGCAGATCGTTGTCGAGAAGTTCGTGCAGGTCCAATCGAACGCCGTTGCGTATTGGACGGTCTGGATGACGCTCCCGGGCCCAGGTATCGGCACCTAGACGGAGAATATCTCGTATGGATAGTCGGTTGTCGATCGCGACGGCATGGCGCAGTACATCGAGGATGATTGGGCGCAACGTGGGTTGTTTGTGGGCGGCCTCAAGCCAGATATCCAGCGCAGCTTGGACATTCGGTCCCGAGGCGTCAGCAGGTGCCGAAAGCAGCGTTCGCCAACCTCTTGCCAGTTCCTCGATGGAGGGTTGGAAGTCGATTTCTTCCAGAAGGTCAATCGGCACTAGATGGTGTGCCAGCAAGGCGGGAGTATCCAGCTCGTCAGGCAGGGTCACGACGGCCAGCGCGCCAAAGGCGTACCGTCCGACAGTTCCTCGACGGAGACCGTGATCGCACCACTTCACGACGTATTCGAATAGGATGGTGCGCATCGCGGGGTCGCGGAAGAGAGTGGTGACAGCGTTCGAAACCAGTGCCGTGGTCTCGGGTTCGCTGATGGTTTCGGTGACCTTTTTCAGTCGGCGAAGAGCTTTGTCAGCGTATTGGCGACCGAATCTGCCTTGGCAGACTGCCACGACCGCCTCCTGCAGTACAGGGTTGTCCCTGCTGGACCAGCTGAGCAGCATCTGATGAATGTAGGAGGCGCTGAGCTCGTCGATAGCGGCTGTGTCGACGATTTCTATGGCCAGTGCCCATAAGCCGGTGTCTTTGTGCCAAGCGGTGACGAGTCTCTTGAGCGGCTCTTGGCGGCGGTGACGGACTGCCCAACGGACGGCGAATGCGCCGATTCTGCGCGCGAGGTCGTGCTTGTCGCTCGTGGAGAAGTTTTCGAAGGCGGCGTTGATCACGCCACCGCGGGAAGGGACTTGGGCGAGCCACTCGCAGAAGGCCGAACGCGCCAGTGGTCGGTCGCTCCAGAAGTATTCGAGCGCTGCGTCGTCCCAGTCGGCTTTGCTGAACACGAGGACGTCGTTGTCGTCGCGACGGGCGTCGATCTCGGCTATCAATGCGTACGCGCCGGGTGCTTGCTGGCCCGTGAGACGGATCTTTTGCTTATCGAGCGTTCGGCATAGATCGGCAGCGGTGGCGTAGATATGGCTGACAGAGCCACCGCGTAGGACTGCAGCCGCAAGCAAGAAATTGCGGTCGAGCGCGGTCCGGGACGGTTTCGAGTGCCACTCCAGGAGCTCGTCGTGCCAGTTCTTGCACGCCTTAACAACGCCGGCGACGAGCTTGTCGAATTCGATGGCCGCCTCGTCGGGGTCTGTGACGGGCACATTGCCGGAGCGGGTAGCGACGTAATGCCGGTGTTCTTTGATAATGATGTCGGCGACGCGGCGGGCTTCTGCGGGAGGGCGACCTGTGAGCAGCGGCGCGATGTCGTGGTGGTCGACCCATTCGGATGCCGCGATGTCGGGCTCGCAGGCGAGTAATCGTCGATGGGCGATGTCCCTCGGCTGGGCAACCCCGAGGTCAGGTGCAACGCCGCGGGGCGCGCCTGATCCAATGCGCAGCCATTGTGCGGGTCGAGTGAGGATGATGAGTCGATTATGGCGCTTGGCGAGGACCACGGCGGCCTCATGCAAGGTAGCGCCGAATGAGTCGTGGACACGTAGTTCGTCGTCTGGCGGTAATTCGAGAAGAAATCCACACTGGCGGTCGTGGGGTAGTCGACGGGGGGCAAAATACCCGCTTTGTCCGATCGGTATGGGCCGAACCTCCGTAATGGCATGCTCGCGCAGTAACTCGCTCATCAGTGCGAGTGCCATGATGCGTCGGCCCTGATCGGGAGGTCGATTGACCACCAGGACACCACCGGGCAACCGCAGTCTCTGCAAAGCTTCTACGAAGGGTTCCTCGGGGGTCGGTCGCGCGAACTCTCGGCGCTTGTCTTGCAAGTACCCGGGATCGCTAGGCGCGTGGAGATCGAGGGTTTCTTCGAAGTGCTGGACAAGGCCGACTATCGAGCCGAGATTGACGGCAACACCCTGCTGGATCTTTACCTTGGATTCGCTGCTGTCGGCGGATGCGTCCACGGTCGACGTAGCTGCGGGTGTCTTTGGCTTCTGATCGAAATGGTCCACGTCCAGGGGCGCAGCTATCGTTGGCTCTTCAGCCACCGAATCCGGCTGCATCGCTTCGGTGTTCGTCGGAGATGCATACGTCGGTTCGATGCTGTGCGGGTGCTCCGAGAGACTGTCCTGATGATGGTCAGTGTGCCCAACATGAGCGGTCGGACTGGCAAGCTCGTAATCGTCGGCCTCGGGAGACGAGGGGGTCGCTTGAGGTTGCGAGAGAGGCATCGCCGGGTCGGATACCGCGGGCGGCTCCGAGTATTGAGGGGAATCAGAGTGGGAGATGCTGGGCCGCAATATATCTGGCGTAGGTTCGCTCGTGCCTCGGTCCGCCGGGTGCGCGTGATCTTCTCGGCCCTGAGGTTGATCGATTTCAGGGTTCTCGGTGCCATGGCCCGGAGGACGGAGGAAGGGCGCTCTGAGTGACGGCTTGTTCTGCCCGATGAACTCAGGTGTTTCGGGCTCGACAAGGGGAGGGGTGTGTTGCCGGTATTCGTCGGGGCTGGGATTCATTGTGCCGCTGCGTCCCTCAACCGATGGACCCGAGATCGGCTCCGGTCATGGAACCGCCGGACTCGACACGCGTGGACTTCTGATCCACGTGGACCTTGGCTTGCCCGCCGACGCGGGTAGCCTTTACCCCCGTCACGGTGTCAGCGATCGAGTCGACGTTCTGGCTGACATCTACCGTGGGTCCTGGACGCTGCTCAGCGAACACAAATTCCTGCCCGTAGATCGCCTCGAGGTCTCGTTTGAGCGCCGCGAGAACCTGTCGAAGGTCTTCGTCGCCTTCGCGTGCGCGATCGGGATCGGCAAGGTACTGCTCAAGGACATCGCGAGCCTGAGCCACCCGTTCGATCCGGTCGTCATCGGCCAGCGCCTCGGCATGCACCAGTAGCGGATGCGGTTGTCCAGCAATCTGTTCCGGCTCTTCTACGGGCATGCGACCGGCACGTCTGTCCAGAACGGCATTAGCCCGGTTGAAGAGGAACCGGATCGCCTCGTTGAGCAGCGCTCCTGCCAGTACTGGAAAAGCGATTGGGTCCATTTCTCCGTCCCCTTCGGAACCTGTCGTCAGCCGTTCGGTGCCATGACTCGGCGGGTGTGCACCGCGTTGCGTAATCGTGGTACGAAGTCGCGTGGCGATGTCGGCCCCCTCGCCGCACCTCACCAAGTGAGGTGTCCACAGCGCCGTTTTTGTCCGCCTGTGGACCAGGCGACTATACCCGCTCCACTGCCGTCGATGGCCTGTATCGGCAGCTGCACATCGATTAGAGCGAGACCGGTCGGCATATGAAATGGGTTAGAGCACAGCGTATTACGGGAGGCGTCGATGTATTGCGAGAGGTTTGCTGATCTGGAGTTCGCTGAGTTCGATTGGGCGAGCGGCACTCTCGGGGTCTGATCGGAGAGGGGTATGCGATCCTGATGTCCGATTCCGAAGGCTACCGCCGCCGCCCTAGCTGCCGGAACAGCCTGGATCAATGGCACCCTCGAAAGAGGCTGCTGGGCGCGGTGGGCAGTCATGCCCAACGGCTCGGCCTGGCACACGTACTCAGCGAGCACACCGTCGGCATGTACAAACAAATTGGTATGTGAGAACTCCGGCATCGCCTTCTCCTGAGTGGGTCAGGAACCGAGTCGGGTGGCCGCCTGAAGCGCGGCCACTACGGTGGCGATCGGTGGCCGAGCGGGGCCTTCCGGGGGCCACAACCAGCTGCGCAAGCCGGAACCAGGGGTCGGCAGCGCCAACGGTGTCGGCGTGAGAGTCGGCACGATCGGGTACCGGAACAGCGACCACGACAACCGCAGGGTCGCAGACGAATCCGGCACACCTTCGGTCAGGAAAACCCGCAGGTCACCGCCGACCGCGAAAACCGGCACCGGGGCCATATCCAGCAGGTGACAGGCCGCCGCCGCGAGCAGCCGCGGTACGATCACTCCCGCCGTATGAGGGCCGGTCACCGCGACGATATGGCCGCCAATCGGATCGCGGAACGCCTCCAACGCGAACTGCCGCCGGTACACATCGCAGTGCTGCTCAACCATTCGCACTGCACTACTGAGATCAGCATCGAAAGCTTTGATCCAGACGGGCATTGGCCACCAGCTTCAGCGCGCCGAAGCGGTTGTCGGCCAGCCCCCGGCCGTCCGAGCACCGCTGGAAGGGCCGGCTGCACGGGAACGATGCCCGGAGCGCGCCGTGCTCGGATTCTCCTCGGCAATGCGGGCCCTGATGCTGCGCACTGACCAATACTCCAGATCGTTCTCACGCGAGGAATGGACAGAATCATCGTCTGCGGCATGCAACGTCTGGAGTAGCCACATTGCCATGCAACCCACACCGAAACCGGCCAAGAACACCACGATTACAGACATCGGCAAGCCCTTCTCATCGAATGAAACTTGTTGTCGGACAATCAGAAATCTGTGGCTGGCGCCCAGGTCGCGCTCACAGGCAGGGCATAAGGGAGATCGGATGCTGTTGCAGCGCTGGGTATTTAAATCAACAAGCCTTAGCTTCGGGTCGATCGATTGCGTGGCAATGGCCAAGTGCCCGACGGTGCACGGCGACCCGGGCGCTCACCAGCCACCGTCCGCGCCAGGTACGAACACTTCGTGATGTGCGCTGACGAGGCGGGGCCAGCGGCCGAGCGGGTTCAGCGACCAGATGTCGACGTCGCGCCGTGTGGCGTCCATCCAGCCAGCGAGATGAACCACATGGGGAACCAGCAGGATCGCGATCCCTGAGGGTACGAAACTGGCCAGCAGGCGGGCGAATTCGGCGTCAGTACCGGAGACCAGGACACCGCGCAGTTGGAGCGGAAGTCGACTGGCCAGCGCGCGGATCTGATCTACGTGATCGTCCGTGCTTTCGCCGGAACGGTCGCGCCGTACGAATCCGTACGCGAGTCTTTCCGCGGATCCGGTCCCATTCACAGTGACACCTCGCAAACTCGTGCACCGGCTCGAATGGCCAGGATGTCGAGCAGGCACGTATGCGGAATGGCCATTCCCGACAAGTGACCAGGCGCGGTGATGACGATGTGGGCACCCGTGCGGCAGCATTCGTGCACGAGTTCGAGGTACGCCGGCGGGACGGTCCCTTGGGGCGAGGACTCTCGGAAGACGGCCGCGACCTCGACGCCCAGTCCGCGGGAGACCTCTACCAATCGGTGTTCCCAGTCGGCTACTTCACCGCTGAGCAGATCGATGCGCAGATACCCGTATGCCAGCGGTAACTGTGAATCCTCGACAGCAGTCGTACCCATCATCTCGACCTACCTCGGAGTCGTCGTGGTGCTGCCAAATCAGTCATAGATGGATCACATGTAGATTAGGATGTAGATCTACATCTGGCAATAGATTCACGAACGTTCCGTACGGTGGTGACAGAGGAGCGTCCGGTAATCTCTCGCTGCCAAGTTGAGGAGGTATGTTCCGATGTCCGAACGTCGTGCCGACCCCACGGCCGTGAGCTTCCTGATCGGATACGAGCTGCGCGTCGCACGTGAACGCGCCCGTGTCTCCCAGGTCGAAGCCTCCAAGGAAATCGGCTCCAGCACAGCGAAGATCAACTACCTGGAGACCGGCCGCACCCAACAGCAGCCGGCCGACATACGGAAGCTGCTCGCGCTCTACGGCGTAGACGAGAAGCACATCGACCGTGTGGTGTCCCTGGCCGCCCGCGCCGACCAGAACCCTTGGTGGACACCGTTCGGTGAGGTCCTGCCGGACTGGTTCAAGACCTTCGTCGGACTCGAAGGCATGTGCGAGGGGCTCTTCGCCTTCGAATCGATGAAACTCCCTGGCCAGGTTCAGACACCGGAGTACGCCCGCGCGCTATTCGCCGACAGTATCGAGATCGCACCGCTGGAGATCGATCAGGTCGTCAAGGCTCGGATGGCCCGCCAAAGGCTGGAGACCGAGACCGCGCCGTTGAACTTCCGGGCCGTCATCGACGAGGCGGTCCTGCACCGTCTCGTCGGTGGCCCGGCGGTCATGCGCCAGCAACTCGAACATCTGCTGGATCTGATGAAGCGCGATAACGTCGAACTCCATGTCATGCCGTTCTCGGTCCCCGTGCACGATGGAATCAACGGAGACTTCGTCCTGCTCGACCTACCGGGCGACCGAAGCATCGGATACGTCGAACACTCCACCGGTGCCCTCTACGTCCAAGACGAAGATCAGTTGCGCTGGTACAAGCTCGCAGCCGAACGGCTTTGCGCCGCAGCACTTTCGCCAGCCGAATCAGCCGATATGCTTGCTACACGTATCGCAGCGATCGATAACAACTAACGGAGCACACCATGATCTCGCGCCCGCTCGCTTGGCGGACATCCAGCTACAGCGGAAACACCGGTGGCAACTGTGTCGAGGTGGCCAGCGACGGCGCTCAGGTCTTCATACGCGACAGTAAGTATCGACGCGATGCATCGAACGACCTTCTGCGAGAGCCGATCATCGCTGTCACGCTGACGGAGTGGGCGAATCTGGTCGAAGCGGCTGTCAACGCGTCGAAAGCCGCGACTGAGCCGGCTATCGAGATCGATGACGCGGGTTGCGCCGTCTTCCGGTCAGCCAACGCGCTAACGCTTTCGTTCACTCCTCAAGAATGGGCGGCTTTCGTTGCCGGTGCGGCCGACGGGGAGTTTGACCAGGAAATTCTAGCGGCCTAACTGCATGTGGCGCGTGTAAAGCTGTAACCGGGCTGAGCAAACCGAGCCCCGTGGCGGATCGCTGAAACCCAGGTCATGGTGTCGCGAGAGATCTCACGAAACAGCTTAGGACTCGGTGACTGGGCCCCGATAGGTGCGAGGTTACTGGAGTTGCGGTAGCACAACGAGTTTGGTGGCGAGGTCGATCGCGAGGTCACAGGACTTGTTGGGGAAGTTCCCGTCGAGCAGAAGACGGTAATCACTCATTGGTGTCAGCAGCATGCACTCTCCGGGCGAGCTCTGGATAGTCGCCAAGGTCGCGTCGTGGCTGGCGACCTTCACCTGCTGGAATGATCTGGACTGCGCCAGGACAGAGTGCAGGTAGTCACCGGTTATGTTGGTGGCCTGCAGATAGAACTCCACATCCGGATTGGATTGATACCTCACCAAGCAGCCGGAGAACTGCAGGTTCGGTTCACTGAATGGACCGATGTAGTGGTTCGGTATGCGCACCTCGAGTCCCAAGGCAGACAACTGGTCCTGCGGAACCGCAGTGCAGGGGTCGAACCTGAGCGGTTGGTGGCTCAGGCTTGCGGACAAGGGTTCAGCAGGGCCGGTGGTGGTGGTTGTCTTGCTGCATGAGGTGAGCGCGGCGACAAGAAGTACCGGCAGCAGGATGAGCCATGTGAGGGTATGGGTGCGGTGTTGGGTCATTTCGATGATGCCTGGACCTTAGAGCCTCCATCGACGAAGGCGTTGATTTTGTCAGGGCTATCAGCGAGCAGGTCGGTGACGAGTTCGTTGTAGCCGGTGCCGTATCGCGTGCGATAGTCGTCGATCTGGTCCTTGCTTTGGTTTCCTCCATTCGAGTTGGCGTCTTCGATGTGGTGGTCGAAGTCGAAATCGCCTGTGGCATGGACGTCGCTGGGGCCAGGGAACTGGACGACGACGGGGTTGGGTTTGGGATTCCAGGCTTCGATCTGGGAGTCCCATTGTTGGTCTCGCATGGTGCTGACGACCCCGTGGACGATATCGCCGCCGGGCAGTTTGTCGACTGCCTCTTTGGTGACCGTCTGAAACACGGATTTGGCGATGTCGGCGGCCTTCGACTTCGTGTCTTGCACTTCCTGCTGGTGCGTCAGTCCGTTCATCGTGTCGTGCGCGTCTTGGTAGGTGGCAGCGTTGAGGATCGCAGTGTCGATCCTGGCGTCCACACCGGCGAGGGCGCGAGTCGTGTCTACCTTACTGGGGTCCTGACCATGCACGATCTGGTCGATCACAGCGTGGTCGTAGACCTGCCGGGAAGTCTCCAGGTAGATCTTCCCTTGATCAGATTGAGCGCTCAGGAACAACAGCCGTTCGGCGTCTCGGGTGGCCAGGTGCGCGACACCGTTGTCGATGCCGCTGGAGTTCGGGTTGTAGCCAACGAACGAGTCGATATTCGGTGCAAGGACTTTCGCCAGCCCTGTCGCCAGCTCGGGATTCTTGATGAATGCGTCGGTGTTGAGTTTGAACACTGTGTCGTCACCCTGGCTGAGTAGCTTGCCGGTGCTGTCGTGCGGTGCGAACACGTCGGGCAGCTTGGTGTAGGCGTTACGAGCCAGATCACCGGTGGGGCCTTGGTCGTGAGTGTGCTCGCCGATCCAATCCACCAGTCCCGCAGCAGATTTGCCCTTGTCGTCCCAGGTGTGCTGGAACGTGTCTGCGGCGAATTTCGACGGGTCGTAGTCGCCGCTCGGCTTGTAGTCGCTACCGAGGGCCCCGAAGGACAGGTCTGACGGGAGTTTGGTGCCGGTGTGGACATCCAAGCCTGTCAGCAACTGGTACGCGGACTGGTGGTTGCTGGCACCGATGTTCACATACTGGCTGGCGGCGTTCTCGAGGGCCTTGCTCGGGCTGAAGAACCCGTCGGGGGTGATGGGTTTCCAGTTCTGGTTGATCCACTTGCCGACATCATTGTTGGCATCCTTGCCGTCGATGTAAGCGGCGAGGCTGGCACCTTGGCGCCCGAGCTCGGTGCCGAAGGTGGTGCCCGGTTGCATGCCCTTGTCGGCATGGGATAGCAAGTCGGCGAATTTCACTTCGTCGGTGAGGTGGTTCTGGAACGCATTCGGCCCGTCCGGTGCGACCGAGCCCAAGTTGGCATCCTCCAGCCGACCGGATACGAGTTTGCGGATATCGGAAGGGAGTTGGGTGTAGTCGCCCGGAGACTTCAGCTTTCCATCACCGTCGAAGCCGGTGCCGATCTTTTCGTTGGACAGCATCAGGATGCTGTCGGAGATGGTGGTCTGGTCCTTGGCGGCGATGGGGGCGTTGGGGTTTCCGGGCTGGTTTTGGCTGTTGAGGTAGTCGTCGAGGGAGATCAGCCCGTCTTTGCCTAGGTTGTTGTAGAACTTCTTGTAGTAGTCCTGCACATCGGCAGGGACGACCACATCACGACCGTCATCGAGATCTTGAATATCGGCCTGCGACAACACGTTCGGAGGCATGTGGGAGAGAATCTCGTCGACCTTGGCGTTGTCGTGGTTCTTCAGCGCGTTGGCCAGATCGGTGCCGTCCTGGTCACCGGCGTGGTCGACCGCGCTCTTCGGATCCGGGGGTGCCACCTGGGTGGTGGCCAGATTGGCGAAGGCGTTGTTGACTGCGGTCATCGCCTCGTCGTCGGCGGTACCGCAATCGACGAGCGCGCCCTGAATCGCCTTCTGATACTCCTCTGCTCGGTGATCCAGGCCAGCCTGCAGTTTGGCCGCGGAGTCCTTATCGGTAAACCTGAGCAACATGAGCATGTCGGTGCTGACCTTCACCTCGCCGGTGTCGCTGACGGTGAAGTGCGCGCTTTCGGCGGTGGTGACCTGGTTCAGCAGCGTTGTCTTGGCGGCCTGGATCGCGATGGCGCCGTTACGCGCGGCGGTGACGCCGTTTTCGAGTGCTGTCTTGACTGTGGTTGCGTCGCCGTGGATTTCGTCGTGACGGTCACGCATCGAGTCGCCGGCCGTCCCGATCCAATAGTGGTAGGAACCATCGACCGACCGCGCTGCAGCGTCCAGTGTGTCGCCGAGGGTCTGTGCTTTCTGGTCCCATTCACCGGCTTGGGTATTGAGAACTTCCGGATCCCACGCCTTCACCTGAGGGATGGTCGGTGTGCCCATCAGATCGAGTCCCCCAAAGTGGTGAACTTGTCGACCGACACGGTCTCGGTCTCGACGTACTCGCCGGCACCGTTGTGGGTATGGGTGTGCAGATTGCCGTAGTGGCCGGAAATGGCGGTCAACGCCGCACCCGCGGTGGATGCTGCAGCCGCGCACGCACCTCCTACCGAGGTGTCGGTCAAGCCCGTGGAGATCTGTTCTGCAGAGTCGTGGCCACTCATCCCCCCGACTGTTCGTGACGCATCCTTGAACCCGGATGCCAACGAGCGCACACGTTCTGGATCAACCTCTACACGCCCACCCATACCCGATGGTCCCCTTTCGCTGGCGACGCGTGATAGACGCCTGCGATGATACAAACTAGTTTTGGGTACTTTACAACCCAATCCAGCCCAGACCCGGACCCTTACAAGGGCCGTGGCACCTGAGCCGAGCGAGCAAGGGGCCACTCACCATGGCTGATCAGGGTTATCCGCGCACCAGGTCATTGTTGGACTCGGTCGCAGACGACACCGAACGGCTGCAGGCGGCGATCGCAACGCGTACCGTCGCTGCCAGTTCGGCGGATGGGAGTGTCACCGTCGAGGTGAGCGCCGACGGGACAGTACACAACTGGCGGATCGCGGGCGCGGATGAACACACGAACCGGATCGTGGCCAATGTCCTCGACCTGATCGGACAAGCGCACACCGCCGCGAAGCACGCCATCCGCGCCGAACTCGACGCGATCGCCGATCGCGAGGACGTGCGAGCCGTTCACGACGTTGCGCGGGATGCTCTCGCGCGCACCACCACCGCACCACCGCAATCGCTGACCACTGGTGACGATTCATGGGATGACGACTTCAGACACTATGGCAGCAGATCTCCCATCGCCGCCGACTGATGTCCATTGATCTACGGATGTGACCGGCGCGGTCGGTATGAGGTACGGACGAGAATAAAAGTGAATGAAAATTGGCCGTCGGTGTTTCTAAGATGCTGGTCAGGAAGTGTGCTCCCCGCACGCGCGGGGATGAGCCCGCGATATCTGGGTGGAACCGGCCTCGGGGATGGTGCTCCCCGCACGCGCGGGGATGAGCCCGGCCAACCGGTTTCGCGGGAAGACATGATCCGGTGCTCCCCGCACGCGCGGGGATGAGCCCGACTGCAAGCCGCCCAAGATCACTGACGCGTGGTGCTCCCCGCATGCGCGGGGATGAGCCCCCGCCCCGGACCCGTTGGCCGCCCACACCACAGTGCTCCCCGCACGCGCGGGGATGAGCCCACCTCCACCGTGAGCGAAGCATTGAGGTTGACGTGCTCCCCGCACGCGCGGGGATGAGCCCATGCCGGTCATGGCCAGATTCGACGGGAGCGAAACCGCGAAAGCCGCAGGTCGGCGGGATAACAGGGGCAGACAGCGGGGGCGGACAGTAAACTCCCCCGTGCCGTCCGCCCCCTCGATCGCGGGGATGTCTCCCTTCTGCGCCCTTCGAAGCGCGTGGCAACAACGGCAGCGCGACGGAGGCGAGCGCTCTAATGAAAGCGATGGATCCTCGTGCAGAGCGCAGACAGTCCCGCACTAAAACACCGCGTAAAACGAAGGCGTGCTCCTCGTACATGCGTGCTCACGCGGGATCGTGTCTGTCAGCCACACGGGCTCATCCCCGCACGCGCGGGGAGCACAACACCCGCTATGGGGCCGCGGCGCGGTCGCCGGGCTCATCCCCGCAGGCGCGGGGAGCACGGGCAAATCACCGGGAGGCCGCCGTCGCCCATGGGCTCATCCCCGCACGCGCAGGGAGCACCAGGCAGCCACAGGGCGAGCCGGTGACGGCAGGGCTCATCCCCGCACGCGGGGAGCACTCGGCCGGCTCACCCAACGGCTGCATGGCGGCAAGTCCGATCCTCGCATGCGTGGCGATCAGGCTTGCCTCGCGGTTGCCGAAACGCTTCCGGCGAAGGTCTTCTGGAGTTTTCAAGCTTCCTGACATCAGGGAATGTTGGTCGCATGGGCAAGGTAGCAGCTTGTGGTGTGGCCGATCCCCGCTGGCGTGTTCGGACCTCATCGGTTCCACGCCCGTGCGGGGCGTAGTGGTTGTGGGTGGTTCCAGCAAAGTCGAAATCGGTTCATCCCGGCGACGCAGGGATATGGCCAGATCATAGAACCGGCGATCTGGCCGCGGCGTGGTAACGAAGCTGGTGCGGCGGTATGTTTCGGAGAGTTCGTGCATGCCAGAGCATTTCAACTTTAGTCTGGTGCTCGTGCGTGAGCCGTGGGGGAAGTGGTGGGGCCTACCGGAGCCGTATGCGCTGAAGTGGCATCTGATGGATACCGCTGCTGCTGCGTATGTGTTGTGGGAGATGCACCTACCGGAAGGGCTGCGAGGGTGGATCGGTGGGCAGCTTGGACTTCCTGGCGATGAAACCCGTTGGTTTGTAGCATTTCTGGCCGGGTTGCACGATGTCGGGAAGGCTTGTCCGTGTTTTCAGGATCAGACGCCGGCCCGGGGAACGGTCGGATGGATTCATCACGCGAACGTGACGTATTTGACCTTGTCGCAGTTGTTGAGGGGGCCGGGGCGTGAGTATGAGCCGTTCGCGCGTTCGAGTCCCTACCGGATGGCTGAGCTTCTTGGTGGTCATCATGGCTTCTTTCAGGAGACGGACCGCCGACTCGGCCGGTCGGGTACCCCGCGCTTTGAGGATCGTCTCGGGGGCGCACCCTGGCAGGATGAACGCCGCCGACAGGTAGAGATGCTCCGGATGTTGTTGGGCCAGCCGAGAATCCCCGACGAGATCCCCGGTCCGGTTGCGGCTGTGTTGGCCGGGCTCGTGATTCTCGCGGACTGGACTGCGAGCGATACGAAATGGATTGAGACCTCGCAAATGAAAGCGAGTACGGATCCGAGGATCAGGTGGTCTCAGACAGTGTCATCGATCCGAAATCGCCTGTCCGGTTTGGGTGTATCCGTCCCGGTCCTCGCTGAGACTGTGAGTACGGAGCGCCTGATCGGGCATCCGCCCAATCCGCTTCAGGCCTCCATCGAAGAGGATTTTCATCCGGCCGGGCCGGGGCTGCTGGTGATCACGTCGAGCACGGCCTCGGGTAAGACGGAGGCGGCTTTCCTTGCGGTGCACAGGCTGGGGGCGGTCACGGGGCGTCCTGGCATGGTGATGTCCTTGCCGACGCAGGCGACGACTAATGCGATGTGGATTCGTGGTACCGGGTTCGCTGGTCAGGTGGCTGCATCGGATCGGCCTGTGACACTGGCGCATACGATGAGTGCGTTCTTTGAACCTTATCGGGTCTACTGCGCCGACGACCCTGTCATGGACTGGCTCAACGGTCGACACAAGCCGCTGTTGGCCGGAATGTCGGTGGTGACGATCGATCAGATCCTCATCGCGGCGCTGCCTATCACGTTCAACATGCTGCGCCTGTGGGCGATCCTCGGAAAGACCCTGGTAGTCGACGAGGTTCATGCAGCCGATCCCTACATGCTCGCCCTGCTGGCGCGATTGCTGAGCTGGTGCGGGCACTTCGGTATTTCGGTTGTCCTGCTGTCGGCGACGTTGCCGCGACATATCAGTCGGGAGTTGACCATCGCATACCTGAGCGGAGTGGGGGATACGGGGCCGAGTTCCGCTGATCTCGCCATCGAAACGCCGTCGTATCCGGGTTGGCTGTTCACTGCGGCCGATGGTGGCGTGCATCGGCCCACACAGGGATCGTTGCAGGCCATGCGGGAGTACGGGAAGCGTAGTGCCCGAGTCAAATACCTCCGGTATGAGCGCGGGACACGTTTGGCCAGAATAGCCCGGTATGTGAACTCGGCTGTTGCAGAAGGTGGCTGTGTGGCGGTGGTGTGCTCCACGGTGGCCTCCGCACAGAACACCTACGCCACAATGGCCGCGGCATTGCGACGACTACCGCCCTCACCGGATGCGGTGCAGACCTGGTTACTGCACGCGCGGCTTCCCTATCACCGGCGGCTCGGGATCGAAAACGAGATCATCACCCGGTTCGGTAACAACCCGACCGATGATCTGCCGCGGCCACGCACAGGGATCGTGGTCACGACCTCGATCCTCGAACAATCCCTCGACGTCGACTTCGACCTGGTGATCAGCGATCTGGTGCCCATCGCGCAATTGATCCAACGCCTGGGGCGAGCGTGGCGGCACCACCGCGACAACCGGCCCGGCTGGATCCCGGAACCGGCTCTCGTCGTGCTGGATCCACTGCTCGAACGCTTCCCTGCGGAGTGGACCAGCATCTATTCCGAGTATGAGCTGGCGGCAACACGCCGGCTGTTGGAAGGCCATGATGGGACGCTCGTCGTCCCCGATGATGTCGACGACCTGGTCCAGGCTGTCCACGACCAAGGGCTGCCGACGATCGACGATGCGGTGGCGTGGTTGTGGGCTGATCGTCGTGCGACGAAGATTCGGGACGGAGCCTCGGCTCGCAACCGGGCGATCCCGGTGCCGCACATGCTCGGTTGGCTGCGCGAGCTCAGCGACCCGAACATCACCGACAAGGACGCGACGGCTCGCCTCGGAGTCGACAATCTATGGCTGATTCCGCAGTACATCGGCCCGGATGGCCGCACGTGGCTCGATCCCGAACGTACCCAACCATTTCCGATCGGCAGGCCGGTACACACCGAGATCATGGCCATGATGAACGCCTCGGTCCGATGCCCTGCAGCGTGGACCCAGGGATGGGAAAATCCGCTTGCCGAGCAATGGAAACGCACACCTCTCGGCCGCGACGCACTGTCTTTTCCTGCTCCTGCATATGGGGGACTACGGCTCGATCCTGTACTCGGCCTCGTGAAAGAAGGCTTGCACGATGACCTTTGACCTTCGCGTCGAGCCGGCGATTCCAGTGTTTGTCCCAGGCAACGGCCCTGGACGTGGAGCGGATATCAAGACGATCGGCTTTCGTGAGTTGTTCGTCTCCGCACACGAATACCGCGATCTAGCGATCGCGATCCCGCCGACTGCCGCGGGCATGCTCCGCGTGCTGTATACGATCGCTGCGCGCATCACCGGAATAGACAAGGCGCACAGCAGAACCGAGTTCGAGGCCCTCCGCTTGGCCGTGGCCAAGGAAGGGATGTTCGCGCCCACGAACGTGGACGAGTACTTCTGGCGCACCGATCTCGATAACCGCTGGAATCTCTTCGATTCCGCGTGGCCATGGTTGCAAGATCCCCGGCTAGCCGAGCAAGCAGATCGCAAATCGGTCAACGCGCTCGACCCCACCAGGCCGGGGGACAACTCGCCGATCTGGTGGCAGCACACCTGGAAAGACAATGCCCCGCCTTTGTCACCACAGGAAGCGATGTACTGGTTGCTCGCACATCACTGGTACGGCTCGGGCGGTTCCGGCGGTACCCGCCGGGTCTGCGGAAAAGGCGACCAATACATGTCCGCGGGCCCGCTGCGCGGCGCGCTGAGCTTCTACCCGCTGGGCGACAACCTCTTCCAGACGCTCATCGCTGGCGTTCCATCCCCAGCGACAGCACATCGTACCGGCCCGGATGCTGCTCCCTGGGAGGCCGGCGACCACCTCGACCCGCTGTCTCAACCCGACGAAGCAACCTGGCCCGCCGGACTGCTGACCGGTCAGTCGCGCCACGCCATGCTCCTAGTTCCCGACCTCACCGGCTCCAGGGTCGAAGGTTGCTATCTGACCTGGGCGCTGAAGCGAAAACACCCTCCACTCAAGGATCCCTACACCATCCAGGACAGGCGAAAAGACTTGTGGCAGCCTCGATCAGCCGATGCGAGCCGCGCAGTCTGGCGCGACGTGGACGCGCTGCTCGCCGATGAAGCAGATCACCGGCGACCGCAAGTCTGGACCGATACCCAGACTCTGCCGGACAGCTGGCAGAGCACCCTTCGACTTCGCGTGCACGGATGGGATCAAGACCGACAATCCGTCGATCGGATGATGTTCACCGCCACCACACCAGAGCTGCTGCAATGGTCCTACGAGAACGACCCCGAAGCAGCCGACGGCGCCGCCGGCCTGCACACCGCGGCCGAAGATATCCACGGGGTGATGTGCTCAGCGCTGCGCACGGCCTACCGCAAACTGGGTACCGGATCAGCCGGTAAGCCCGGCAAGGAAGTGCCATGGGTGGCACCAGCCGAGACCTACTACTGGTCGGCAGCGGAAACCTTGTTTTGGCAGCGGCTCGAACAACGACAGTTCGACCAATCGTATCGAGACTATCTACCGCTCGCACTCGAGGCCGTCGACGCTGTCACACGACACGTCGCTCACCATCCGCCGGTGGCTCGTGAGGTCGCGGAAGCTGTCCGGTTTCTCCGTCGATTCGTCGCGAAGAAGAATCCCCGAGTCAAGAAAGAAGAAGACTGATGCCCACCGAAACCGAGGTTCGGTTCGTGGATTACATTCTGGATCTCGTACAGGACACCGGAATTCGTGTAGCGCTTCGATCCGGGCTGGGCCGCTCGGTGGACCAATCCATGCGAATGCACGCCTACCTATCGAGATGGACCGACAGCGGAAAACCTCACCAAGAAGCGGTGCGCTACACCGTCGCGGCCTTGATCGCTCACAATCCCGTAGGAGCGAATCCAGAGAAATCGCCGGGCAATGTCGGCGCGAGCATCGCCCAGTACCGCACGCTTGCCCCGGCAACCCGCGAATCGTCGGTCCATCTGCTGGCTCGCCAACCAGCGAACCAACTCTGTCGGATGCTCACCCGCATCGTCGTTCCCCTGCGCTCCGACAGCGTAGCCGTCGACTTCGCGGCTCTGGTTCACGACGCATCCGCGTGGCCCTGGCAGCACACCACCATCGCCCGCCACTGGCTACAGGCGTACTACCGAGCCGACGCCATCGAATCGTAAAGCAACACAGCGTCATCGCATCGGTGACGCG
Source organism: Nocardia sp. NPDC088792 (assembly GCF_044750615.1). Taxonomy (NCBI): domain Bacteria; kingdom Bacillati; phylum Actinomycetota; class Actinomycetes; order Mycobacteriales; family Nocardiaceae; genus Nocardia; species Nocardia sp. NPDC088792. Next base: position 743,036 of record NZ_JBIVKC010000002.1, on the reverse strand, counting down.
GCTCGCCCGGCGAGTCGAACTTGATCGAACCATTCCCAGTACCAGAGGAAGGATTCGCGTGTTTCTCGATATCCATGCTTTGCACACCTTGCCCTATTCGAACGTGAACAGAGACGGCCTCGGAAGTCCGAAGAGCTGCATTTACGGTGGCGTTCAACGAATCCGGGTCTCCAGCCAAAGCTGGAAGCGCGCGGCGCGCCTGCAGGTGGAAAGCCAGATCGGTTCGCCGACACTACGAACTCGGCAGATCGCCGCGACGGTGGCCAAGCAGCTCGTCGAACAAGAAAACTGGGGAACCGACGACGCGCGTCGGGCCGGTCGCGCCATTGTCCAGGCGTATGGCCTTACACCCGAAGACGCCGACGACATCACCAAAGTTCTTCTGTGGCTGCCGTATACGGTGTTGGACGAACTCGCGACACTTGCCATCGAACACCGTGACCTGATCCGCACTTTGTCGCTTCCTGAACTGGACGAGAAGGGCAAGTCGAAACGGCTGTCCAAAGATGAGAAGGACAAGCGAGACGAGGCCGCACGAGCCGCAGTCGCCTTGCTCAAGGAACCGGTGACCAGGATCCTCAACGAGAGAAACGCGACTATCGCACTGCTCGGCCGAATGCTGGCCGACACTCCTGACCACACCGTCGACGGCGCGACCGAAGTGGCGCACGCTTTCACCGTCCACGAGGCAGCGCCCGATTTCGACTACTTCACCGCCGTCGACGATCTCGCGCCCAACTCCGGTGCCGGGCACCTCGCGACCGCAGAGTTCGCGACCGGCACCTTCTACCGCTACTCCACCATCAACGTCACTCAATTCGATGAGCAACTGGCCGACCACGAGACCGCGCGGCAGGTCATAGCGGCCTGGGTGCGAACGTTCCTGACAGTGGTGCCGTCGGGGAAGAAGAACTCCACCGCGGCCAACACCGCCCCCGACCTCGTGTACATCGCGGTCCGCAACTCGCCTTTGTCGTTGGCTGCCGGATTCGAAAAGCCCATCTCGACAAGTGGATTCGGCTACCTCGATCGCGCTGTGGACGTGTTGAACGACTACACCACCCGCCTGCACCGATTCCTCGGCGACGACGGCCTGTGGTCGGGCTACGCCGGGACCATCGACACAAAGCTGCCGGCGTTGGGTGACCCGCACGAATCCCTCGACAAGCTGGTCCAGCATTCCTGCGACGCTGTCTTCGGCACACTGCCGGTAGAGGCCAGCTCATGAGCGGATTGCTCCTGCATCTGTCGGGCCCTTTGCAGTCATGGGGAACCCGCTCAGATTGGAACGTCCGGGATACCTTGTCCTACCCGAGTCGCTCCGGCCTGGTCGGCATGCTCGCGGCCGCCCTGGGACATAAGCGTCATGAGCCCCTCACGCGGTATGCCGCACTGGAGTTCGCCATCAGAATCGACCGACCCGGCCAGATCATCGTCGATTTCCAGACTGTCGGTGGAGGCCGTCCGCGTGAGGAGAGCCCGCTACTTGCCAACGGGCAACATCGCCCGGCGGGCAAAGGAACCATCGTTTCCGAGCGCTACTACCTTTCCGACGCGGCATTCACGGTCGCAGTCATGCACGACTCCGAGGAACTGATCGATGAGCTCGAGACAGCGTTGAGTGCACCGAAATACGGTGTGCACCTTGGCCGGCGATCGTGCCCACCGGCAGCGCCGCTTGTTGTCGGCCGCTCTGACGACCCAGTCGCCGAACTGCTGTACCGCGTCCCCATCGCCAGAGAAAAGCCCCACGGTGACGACCACGTGGCCGTCGAACTAGTGGCCGAGAGACCGCCCCCTGGCGGTGGCCCGTCCCGCTCCGAAACCGCGACCACTCGCCCGATCAGCTTCGCGGGACCGCGCGCCCATGAACCCCACACCACCTGGCGCACCACTCATTTGATACCAATCGAACTCTGCGGGGGTATCGGGTCGAGCTACGTCGACGCCCTGATCGACTACCGCTACTTAACATCGTGAGCACCCTGCCGACATGCTTACCTGCGAGGATGCGGCGCGCTGACTGGGAGACCTAGATGACTGTTTTCACAGAAACCGCGGCACTGACCAAGATCGTGGCCAACATGGCACAAACGCAAGTACGCCAGGATCTTCGAGACATCCAGCGAATGCACCACGTCCTCACCACCCTCGCCTGCCGACCCGATTTCGGCCCTTCGAGCCGTCTTGCGGCCGGGCTGCTCTACCGAGTCGAACACACCGCCAGGGGAGTTCAGATCCTGATGCAATCTATCACCCGGCCTGACCCGAAACGCCTATCGCCGGGCTATGACATCATCGGAACCACCGACCTGGCGCCACTGCTCAACCAATTGCAAATCGGAACAAGAGTGCGCTACCGCATCACCGCCAACCCGACCAAAAGCGTTGTCCAGGGCCCGAACAAGCGCGGCAAGGTCCAGCCTGTAACGGGAGACGAAGCAATCGAATGGTGGTCACGCAAGGCAAACCAATCCGGCCTCGAACTCGCCGACACCACCCTTACCGCAACCGACCGCCTCACTGGCAGTCGCGCGAAGGACGGCCACCGATCTCGGCTCACCATCGTGGCTGTCACGTTCGAAGGTACAGCCACTGTCGTCGACCCCTCGGAAGTATCTACAGCGCTACTGGCAGGCATAGGCCGCGGGAGAGCATACGGATGCGGAATGCTCTCGGTTGCACCCTTCCACAGAATCGAGTAACCCCTTAAGCATCGAGATGCACCCATTGTCAGCGCTGCCTGTAGGGGGTGTCGCGCCCGATGTCTACCAGAGGCGGCGATTTTCCCATTGTGCCGGTCACGTTTCGGATTTGACCCCGGTCCTGGTAGGACACTGAGGACAGCGGTTTGCGCTCCTTGACGGGTGGGGAGCTGGCCTCCCAATATGCACATTGAAAAATCAATAGTGGTGCTCCCCACGCGCGCGGGGATAAGCCCGCGGACATCCCGATTCGGTACCACGACGAGCAGCGCTCTCCGCACGCGCGGGGATGAGCCCCTCACCCGCGTGGACCGGCTCAGCCAGACCAAGTGCTCCCCGCACGCGCGGGGATGAGCCCTCCGGCAACACCGACGCGCTGCGTGAGGCGTCGTGCTCCCCGCACGCGCGGGGATGAGCCCGCCCACTGGCTCGCACACGAGATCGCCGAAGAGTGCTCCCCGCACGCGCGGGGATGAGCCCGCGACGAGAAGGTCACCGCCGCCGAGGAACTGGTGCTCCCCGCACGCGCGGGGATGAGCCCTCGGCGGGCGAAGTCTTCCGAACCGGAACTTCGTGCTCCCCCGCACGCGCGGGGATGAGCCCAGCTACACACCCACCCCCGGTATCCACTCGATGTGCTCCCCGCACGCGCGGGGATGAGCCCAAGCCGGAATCGTCGGGCCCAGTGAAGGATTCGCGCTCCCCGCACGCGCGGGAATGAGCCCACTCCAGCAGGGCGGCCGGAATTCTCCGGATACGGGCTTTCCTCGGCTCGGCGTGTGCCGGGGCGTGCCAGGTCGGTGGCCAGGTATCAGGTGGTCTCCTCCGGCAGGCGGGCCGGGGCGATGGTGACCACCACCAGCCGCGTCGACCCGTCGGGTCCCCACCAGCCTAGGTGGGCGTCGGCGGCCCACCAGGTTTCGGTGTGCCCGTCGCGGAAGACCCGCCGTACCAGGGTCCGGTCACCGGGCCGACGGGGACCATGCCAGGCCAGCTCCCGGGCTGCGGCGACCGGGGTGCGCGCGACCGGCCCGTAGGCCCAGGTCCTGTGCCGTCGTCGCAGTGCCATCACGAACGCGATCCCCGCGGCGCGGAAGTCGTCGATGTCGCCGTAAGCAGCGTCGGCCACGGCCGCCCGACACCTCACCGCGGCCGCCACCGCACGGCGGGGCAATTCGGCCGCGATCCTCGGTTTGATGCGAAAAGCGGGGTCGGTCTTGCCTTTCGGGAAATGATGCGCCGGGGTGTAGGGCCGGGCATTCAGCGGATAGTAGATCCGCTCGTCGGCCTACAGCGTGCTCACCGTGACGATACCGTTGTCGGTCTTGCCGATCCGGCCCAGCCATTGACGGCCCACGTGCGTGGTCGCGGTGCCGTCCTTGCGGTCGCCGGAGTCGACGACCAGCACACCCCCGGCATGCGGCGCGGTCACCGGATCGGTCAGCAGCAACGCCAGCCGCCGGTCATTGACCTTCTCCGGATCCCATCGAGACTCCGAGAGGAACCACTGCAACCGCTGCACCGCCGGATGCTGAGCCCCGACCACCGGCTCCGCCCCGGCCAAACAGGTCAGGGTCTTGTTGCGATCCCGCGCGGCCAGTAACCCGGTCAGATACCCACGGAACTCTCTGCGCTGGGCCAGCCTGGTGAACAGATCATCGAAACAGGCCGCGTACTCCTCCAGTGGACCCACCGCCTGCGGACACTCGCACCGCGCAGTCATCACACACCCCGACCACAACGAAAAACCTTGCCCGTCAACGACTACGCCCAACAGAGATCGAAGTCAACAAACTACCCGTAAGGACCGGCTCGATGGTGTCGCAGACAGGCTTGTTTTCAGCAGTGGTTTCAGACATTCGAGTTCTATTCTTCTTTCCTGAGCCGAGCTCGTAATGAGACCGCCCTATGTGTGGGTTATCCGCCGGGCGGCAACATTGGGTGCGCTGATTCTGGGGCCCGGCACACGCGTGACCCATCAAGCGATGATGCTGCTTGCCGAAAGCGGTTCCACCGCAGTATGGGTCGGCGAGCACGGCGTGCGTTACTACGCGCACGGACGGTCGCTGGCACGCAGCTCACGGCTGCTGGAGGCACAAGCGATCGCGTTCGCCAACCAATCCGCGCGACTGCGTGTCGCACGCGCAATGTACACGATGCGTTTTCCGGGCGACTCGATCGACAATCTCACAATGCAGCAGCTTCGCGGTCGAGAGGGCGCCCGAGTCCGCCGAATCTACCGCGAACACGCCGAAAGAACCGGGATCGACTGGGAGAAAAGGAAATTCGACCCTGACAACTTCGCCGGCGGCGACCCGGTGAACCAAGCCTTATCCGCGGCGACAACCTGCCTGTACGGCCTCGCGCACGCAGTGATCGTGGCGCTGGGAACAGCACCAGGACTCGGATTCGTGCACACCGGCCACGAACGCTCGTTCGTCTTCGACATCGCTGACCTCTACAAGGCAGAATTCGCGATCCCGATAGCCTTCGATATCGCCGCCGCCACCGACGTGGAAGACATCGGTGCCACGACCCGGCGCGCAGTCCGAGACGCAATCCACGCCGGCGGACTGCTCGGGCGCTGCTGCAAAGACATACACACACTGCTGCTACCGGATGAACCCGATGCCGGCGACAACTGGGACACCGACGTCGTCTACTTGTGGGACCGGCACGGCACCGTGGACGGCGGCACCTCCTACACCGACGAGGAAGTGCCGTGGTAGTGCTGGTACTCAGTGCCTGTCCCGCGGGCCTTCGCGGACACATGACCCGCTGGCTACTCGAGATCAGCCCAGGCGTCTTCGTCGGCGTGCTCCCCACACGCGTACGAGACCTGGCCTGGCAGCGGGTCGTGGAACTGTCGAAAGACGGCCGCGCCATCATGATCTACTCGACGCGATCAGAACAACGCCTCGCCTTCAAAGTGCATCGGCACGAATGGGAACCCGTCGACATCGACGGCATCCACCTGATGCACCGACCCCACACCAACAGCCCAGCAGCAGGCCGGCCGCGGGCCGGTTGGAGCAAGGCCAGCCGATACCGCAAGGCCGCAAAACAGAGCGCCAAGCGCGAGAATGACGAGCAAAAGTGAATGAAAAACACCCCTACACGTCATTCAAGCGCAGGTCAGGAAGTGTGCTCCCCGCACGCGCGGGGATGAGCCCCCACACGAGCCAGCCTTGCGCCTGGTCGGCGGGTGCTCCCCGCACGCGCGGGGATGAGCCGGTGACGCCGTTCATCATGTCGCCGTCCTTGGCGTGCTCCCCGCACGCGCGGGGATGAGCCCGTGCCGATCAGCTGTGTGAGGGCGCCGGAGGAGGTGCTCCCCGAACGCGCGGGGATGAGCCCTCAACGTCACCGACGCCAGCATCGCGGTCCGCGTGCTCCCCGCACGCGCGGGGATGAGCCCAAGGACACCGAACCCGACCTCACGCGAATACTGTGCTCCCCGCACGCGCGGGGATGAGCCCCGCAAGGCAGATGTCTGGGAACCGCTCGTGGCGTGCTCCTCGCATGCGCGGGGATGAGCCCCCGCCCGAGATCATCGAAATCGCCATCGTCCCGTGCTCCCCGCACGCGCGGGGATGAGCCCATGGCCGTCGAGCCGGTGGCCGATGCCGTGGAGTGCTCCCCGCACGCGCGGGGATGAGCCCTGTGGACCGGAGCGAAGTTCGAGCCTATCAAAGCGCTCCCCGCACGCGCGGGGATGAGCCCGCGGCCATGAGCTTGTACAGGACCAGGGCGACGTGCTCCCCGCACGCGCGGGGATGAGCCCAGATGGCCGCCGGCGAGTTCGGCGACTGCCAGGTGCTCCCCGCACGCGCGGGGATAAGCGCGCTAACTGCCAATATCCAGATGCCCGCGGGAGCAAGCCGGGATCAATCTTCAGCCAGGTGCTAGCCAGGGGTAGGACGGGACCCTGGCCACGAACCGGATTCCTAGGCAACGTGTCGGCAGGGTAGCGTCGAACGATGGGGTACTCGACCCCGGGTCGCCGCAGTCGGTGCATTCGGATGCAACGGCGACGCCGAAGAGAGGGTGCGCTTTTCATATGTGGTCGGACAGGCGTCCCGCCGGTGACGAAATCGCTGGTCGGACGGCCCGATTTGGCATCAGATTTGGCATCATGACAGCACGGAACCCACCGGTCAGGGTGGGATCAGGCGGACACCGTGAACGATTGAAATTCCGCTGACCTGGACGGACGGGACGTGGCGATACGTGATGATGCGTTCGGGACGGCGTCCCGTTGGCTCATAACCCAGAGGTCGCAGGTTCAAATCCTGTCCCCGCTACTAATGCGAAAGGCCCGGAACCACCAGGTTCCGGGCCTTTCGCATATCCAGCGAACTCTGTATCCAACACGACAAGTGGGGGTGGCCTGTAAGGGCCACCCCCACTTGACTGTTCGGGCTGTTTAGCCGGCCGGGGCGGGAGCCGGGGTGGTGGGGGCGGGCGGGGTGGCGAGGTCGCTGGCGAACTGGAAGAGGGCCGCGGCGACGACCGGGCCGCCGACGAAGATGGTGCCGGCCACGGCGCCGATGGCGCCCGCGGCAGCACCGGTGACCAAGCAGCCGCCGATGGCGCCCGGAACGGTCAGGGTGCCGATGGTGGCGACGGTGGCGCCGGCGCCGAGGATGGCGCCGCCCGCGATGCAGCCGATGGTCGCGCCGATCGCGGTGCCGACCAGGGTGCCGACCGCCACGCCGACGGAGACCGCGCTGGACAGGTTGCTCAGCGCCTGGTTGAAGTTCGGGTTCGCGGTGGCGTCGATGTCCTTGATGGTCGGCGTATCCGGAGTGATCGGCTGGCCGGCGGCTGGATCGACGTTCGGCGTCAAGGTGGCGGTATTACCGTCGATCTGCGCGGCGATCGGGTAGGTCTTGCCGTCGTTCTGGTAGCTCATCGGCAGGGTGGCGACGGTTGCGCCGGAGTTGTCGACGATCTGGAACTGGTTGTCCTTCACCGTCATCGAGCCGGCGTCGGTGGTCAGGACTACCGAGTGGTCGACGACGTTCGCCTGATAGTGGATGCCGGGAGCGATATCCGTGGTGACCGAGGGGTTGCCGGTGTCCGCGGAGGCGGTGTTCGCGGTGACAGCGGTGATCGACAGGGCCGCGATGGCAATGGTGGCGGTCGCGGCGATATTGCGGAACTTCATCTGGGATCTTTCTTCGGTACTTCGGAATTGCGGGCGAACTCAGGAATTGGCCGCAAACGGTCTGGTATTTGCCCGAAATACTCGCTCTGCGAGGGCTTTTCCAATGATGTTCGACGAATGTTCTTGTCGGGCGCTGCCAATCATGTGGGGATGATCCGGGGTTGTCAATCCGGGGTCGGAAAGAGTGACGTGCGCCGCAGTCGAGAGCGGATACACACTGCTGACCTGCGGATATCGGTGCGAAACATATCGGATATCAGCGCGAAACATAGTGCCCCGCAATGCTTCACGGGAAGCGGCAAAACGGACATGATTAAATGTTTGTTACGTCCACGGCAGGACTTATCCGCGAGCGCCTTGTAGTCTTCGGAGGAGCGTCGCGGCGAGTGTGGCCGCGAATGATCCGAATTCCTCGCACCTGTCCGATGAATGAGACTCGGCGAATTCGACTTCGTCTGCGGCGCGCCCCCTCATGCGCCGCAGACGATCCGGGCGCTGGTGGTTCCCTGCCGGTTGACCACCGACCGCAGGGAACCACCAGTGCACTCTCGCCGCTCCCTCAGTCAGCGGTGCCGAGCGAACGGCCGATCAGGACCCGCAGCACGCGCGAGAACAAAGGGCGGGCAAGGACGGTGAGCGGCGCGAGACGGACGCCGGGGAATCCGGCCGGCGCGATGGCGATGGTGTACGTGACCGCGCTGCGCGTCGTAGTCCTCCAAGGAGGCCTCGACGATTTCGGGATGGAAAACCATGGGGTGATGGGCCTTTCGGTACGGCGGTCAGCCGGGGGCGGCCGCCCGCGCGGTGATCAGCTCGCGGAAGGCCTGGATGACCTGGTTGTGGTATTCGCGGATCAGGACTTCGATCACCGAGAGGTCGGTCGCCTCGAAGCCGGCGTCCATGTCACGCATCTCCTGCACCTTGCGCGCGAGCACCAGATGGCCGGCCGGCTCCACCGGCGCGTAGAAGGCCTGGGCCGCTTCGGGAATGGAGAGCAGGATCTCGCCGACGGTATTGAACAGACTGAGCACGCCGGGCTTGCCGGCGGCCGCGAAGGTGCAGCGCAGCAGGTGCAGTTCCGCCGCCATGATCTCGTCGAGGGTCGACTTCTCGTCGGCGATCAGGAGTTCCAGCCGATCGGCGGCGTGCACGGCCTGGGTGATGTCATAGCGCCGGGGATCGGCGGCGAAGGTGCGCAGCGTCTCCATGAGAAGCATGTGGTCGATATCGATGATGTCGGCGAAGAGTTCGGCCGCCTGGTCGGGTACGCGGTGCGCGAAGCGGAACAGGTAACGCCAGGTGTCGATACCGCCGTACACCCGGATATCGCGGACCGTGTAGCCGAGGCCGCGGCGGGCTTCGGCGAAACCGAGCGCGGCCAGCCGCCCGAGCGCGCTGTTGGCGGTGGGCGTGCTGGCGGCGAATTCGGTGGCCAGCTGGCGAACCGAGGGCAGCAGCTCACCGGGCTGATAGCTGCCCGTCGCGATGCGGTAGGCCAGTTGTTCGGTGATCGCGTCCACGACCGTCGGCTTCGACACGGCACGATTGTCCCAGGCGCCGTTCCACATGCCGGTATCGCGACCGGTCGCCGCACGGACGCCGGCTACCGCCACGTCCGTCCGGCCGCAGCAGGTCATGGTGCGCTCCGTCGCTTTCGCGGTCAGCGGCGGACATCCGGGGTTTCGGCGGGATTGCCGACATCTTTGGGGTGTATGCGACCGACGAGAGCGGCGACCCGCTCGGTGCTGTCCGGCCGCGCCAGGAAGCCGCGGCCCACGCCTTCCAGTTCGGGTCCCATGGTCACCCGGGCGATGCCGCGCCACAGGCCCGGCGCGACCCGGCCGACGGCCTGAAAGGCATACGCCTCCGGACGGATCGGCCGAACGGGCAGGTTCCGGCTCATGGCATCGACGACGATCCGGCCCGCCTTGTCGGGATGCATGCCGAGTTGCGCCATGAGCCGCCGCGTCGCGACCTTAGCGAGTCCGGCCTGTGCGTCGTCGATGCTCGCGACGGTCGCGGTATCGGCCAGGTTGGTGGCGATCAGGCCGGGGCAGATGGTGGTGACGCCGATATCGCGCTGTGCGAGTTCGGCGCGGAGGCAGTCCCCGAAGTGCTTCACGGCGTACTTGCCGATGCTGTAACCGCTGGTGAAGCGGGCCGGTCCGAAGGCCGCCAGGGAGGCGACATTGGCGAGTTGCCCGCCGCGCCCTCGTTCCACCATCTGTGCGCCGAAGATCCTGCAGCCGTGGATCATCGCCATCATATTGATGTCGATGATGCGTTTGAAGTCCGCGTCCGGAGTGTCCAGGAACGGCCCGCCCACGAAGATGCCCGCATTGTTGAGCACCGCGTCGGGGACGCCGTGCTCGGTCTTGACGCGGGCGCCGAAATCCTCCAGCGCCGCGGTGTCGGAGACGTCGACGGTATAGGCGACGGCCTCGCCGCCTGCCGCCTCGATGATCGCGACGGTCTCGTCCGCGTGTGTCCGATTGATATCGGCGACAATGACTTTCGTGCCGATCGCGGCGAACGCCTTGGCGGTGCCGCGGCCGATGCCGCTGCCTGCGCCGGTGACGACGGCCAGGCTCGGATAGAAGGGTTTCTTCGACATGTGTGCTCCGTGTCCGATCAGGCAGCGGTGGATCGTGGCTGTTGCGCCGCGGTGCCGGCGAGGCGTCCGGAGACGAACGCGCCGATGACGCCGATCGCCTGCCGGGCGTCGGGCAGCAGGTCCGCGCCGGCGTGGAAGACGTGAATGGCCCTGTCCCACACCTGCATCCGGCACGGGACCCCGGCCTGCTCGCAGCGTTCGGCCAGTTGGTAGGCGTCGGCCAGCAGGACCTCGGTGGAGCCGACCTGGAGCAGTACCGGCGGCAGGCCCGCGAAATCGTGATTGACCGCCGACCAGGACGGGTCGAGCTTGCCGTCGCGGAGCAGTCCGAGCTGTACCGGAGTGTCGAGGGCCTTGGCGCCCAGCAGCGGGTCGAGCGGGTCGTTGGGGTGGGCGTAGCGCAGGGTCGAGTCGTAGTTCGCCCACGGCGCTATGCCGACGAGGCCGCCCGGCATCGGCAGTCCGCGGTCCCGGACCGCGATGGCGGTGCGGAAGGCCAGGCCACCGCCGGCGGAGTCACCAGCCATGATGATCCGTTCGCCCGGAAAGCCCTGTGCGAGCAGGTATTCGTAGGCTTCGACGCAGTCCTCGATGGTGTCCACGACATGCGCCTGCGGCAACTGCCGGTAGTCGACTTGGAAGACCGGCGCGCCACTCGCCTCGGCGATGCGGGACACGATGCGGCGGTGGGTGTTCAGTCCGCACGAGACCAGCCCGCCGCCGTGGAAGTAGAGGATCGCGGAGTCCTGGACCCGGGACGGATCGGAAGTGCCGCGGTGCCAGACCCATTCGGCGCGGAATCTCGGAAAACCGATGGGCTGCAGGCTGGTTCCGCGAATCGGTACCAGGAACCCGGCCAGCGGATCGAGGGCCCTGCTGATATGGAAGATCCGGACCCCGCGAACCGGAATTCCGCGCCAGGCCAGGCCGACGATCGCGTTCATGCCCTGCCGGAGCACGGCGTAGGAGAGCGGATGCGCTGCCCGGAGCGCCCAGCCGGCGCGGCGTGGATATTCGATGGTGACGGTTGGCATGATGCGTCTCCTTCTCGACGGCGACCTTGCCGTCTACGCTGTGTTACACAGTAACCACTGTCTGGGACGACATCAAGTGATTCTTCGATCGGGACCCGTTTGGCGTGCTTCAGTGCCGCATTCCGCGGGTGGCTGACTTGAAAATCAGCGCTCCCGCAGCTGTTGTCCGCACTGTGTTGCACAGTGTAACGTGACTGAGACAGTGGCACGACGACGTGCGAATTCGAACTGAGGTAGATCATGGCCAAATTCGAGAACAAGCTGGTTATCGTGACGGGGGCGGGCAGCGGCATCGGCCGGGCGACCGCGGCGCGCTTCGCGGTACAGGGCGCCCGGGTGATCGTGAGCGACCTCAACGGCGATACCGCGAAGGACACCGTCGACCGGATCACCGCCCTGGGCGGCCAGGCCTTCCCGTACGCCGTGAACGTCTCCGACGTGCAGGCCATGGAGAACTTCGCCGCGAGCGTCCACGACGCGCACGGCGCACCCGCCGTGGTGGTCAACAATGCCGGATACACCACCGCCGGTCCGTTCCTCAATCACACTGTGGCGGACTGGGATCGGATCATGGGCGTCAATTTCTGGGGCGTCGTGCACGGCAGCCGGCTGTTCGGCCGGCAGATGATCGAGGCGGGTCGGGGCGGTCGCATCCTGAACGTCACCTCGCCGGCGGCGGTGCTGCCGATCCCGCTGTCGACCGCGTACTGCACCAGTAAGGCAGCGGCGCAGATGTTCACGGAATGCCTGCGGCTGGAATTCGCGGGCACCGGCGTCGGGGTCACCGCGATCCTGCCCGCCTTCATCAATACCGGCTTCTACCCCAACGCCCAGGTCGTGGAGAGCGAGAGCAAGTCGGTCGGCCGCGGCAAGAACATCTCGGTGCTCGCCGCTCAGTTGGTCGCGCGCAGCCCGGAAACCGTGGCGCGCAATATCGTTCGCATCGCCGGGCACAATCCGGCCATCGCACCGACCCCGTTCGAATCCCGGATCGCCTGCACCAGCGCGCGAATCTCCCCGGCGGGCGCGCGACTGGCCGCTCGCATGATGGATATCGATTCGCTGGTCGGACTCGTCGACCGGCTGCTGCCCGCCACCGCCGTCCGCAAGCTGGACGACGCGGCCGCCCGTGCGGTGTCCAGAGCCTGACAACTCTCGGTAGTCAGCTGACAGCTTGCAGGAATTTGATCAGTGCGGCGTTGACCTCGTCGGGGCGTTCCTGCTGGATCCAGTGACCGGCGCCGCGGAGGACTATCGGGTCGGCGAGGTTGGGGACGAGGTCGCGCATCGCCGAGAGGTTTCCGTAGCGGACTGCGGTGTCGAGGGCGCCGGCGAGGAAGAGGGCCGGTTGGTCGAGGGGGCGGGTGGCGAGGGTCGGGAGGTGGTGCCAGTCGCGGTCGGCGTTGCGGTAACGGTTGAGGCCGCCGGTGAAGCCGGTGCGTTCATATTCGGTGGAGTAGTACGAGAGGTCGGCGGCGGTGAGCCAGGGGAGTGGGCTCGGTGGTTCGGGGATTTCGTTGAGTAGCACCGTGGTTCGAGGGAGTTGGGTCAGTAGGTGGACGCCGAGATCGCCGGCGTCGCCGGAGAGGCCGTACAGCATCAGGCGCACGGCGCGGGGGACGTCGGCCGAGAATTCGGCCTCGGCTGTGCCCGGCTCCTGGAAGTGGAGCATCCAGTTGAAGCGGTCGCCTGTGAAGGTGCGCAGCATTTCGATCGGGGGGCGAGGGGAGCGGGGGCGGTGGGGCACGCTCAGGGCGGCGAGGGCCGTGAAGCGTTCCGGGTGCAGCTCGGCGGCAGCCCAGACGGTGTTCGCACCCCAGTCGTGGCCGACCAGCACGGCGGTCCGCGCGCCCAGTGCGTCCAGTAGGGCTACGGCGTCGGCGACGTGGTCCGACATCCCATAGTCCTCGACCTCCGGCGGTCCGTCGGTGCGGCCGTGCCCGCGCAGGTCAGGTGCGACGGCATGGTAGCCGGCCGCGGCCAGGGCCGGCAGCTGATGCCGCCACGAGTACCAGAGTTCGGGAAAGCCGTGCAGTAGCAACACAAGTGGACCGCTACCGGCTTCGGCCAGGTGCATGTTCAGCCCATTGACGGAGACGGTCCGATGTCGAATCACGTTCATACGACCGAGTGAACGCGTTTCGGGGTACCTGCGGCATCCGTACCGGGGAGTCATCGCGGCTACGCCTATCTACGTATCTTCCGCCGAGGTCGCGTGCCCGAAGGTTGCGCCGACTCGTCAGATCCGTTCCGACCTGCGAAATCTCATGACACCGAAACCGTTTTGCATCTCGCTCACCCATGTGTGTAAGGTTGTGCATACGACGCGGGGTGGAGCAGCTCGGTAGCTCGCTGGGCTCATAACCCAGAGGTCGCAGGTTCAAATCCTGTCCCCGCTACTGAAGAGGGTGGCCCTGACCGATTAGGTCAGGGCCACCCTCGTTTTTGTCGAGGTTCGGGTGGTCTCGACTGTGATTCATCCCTTATATCCGACTCGGTGCCCCGTTCTGTGCTTGTAGCGCATAACGTCGCGGGGACAGAACCGTTGGTTGGAAGGTGCAGTAAGCGTGATCGGTACGCGGGCGAAGCTCGATGAACTCGCCAAGATTCTGGAGATGGCCGCAGAACCGGCGGGTGAAGCCGGTGTCGCCAAGCGGGAGAAGAAGGGTATTCCGAGTGTTCGGCAGCGTGTGCACATGCTGCTCGACCCCGGGACGTTCATCGAGACCGGCGCGCTGGCTCGCCAGCCCGGCCAGCAGGATGCGCTCTACGGTGATGGACTGGTCACCGGTCGCGGGCTGATCGGGGGACGCCCGGTGGTGGTGATCTCCCACGATCAGACCGTGTACGGCGGATCCGTCGGCGTCACCTCCGCGCAGAAGTTCATGCGGGCCTTGAAGTTCGCGTTCGACAATGCGTGCCCGGTGGTGACGATCAATGATTCGGGTGGCGCCCGGATCCAGGACGCGGTGGGTTCCATCGCCTCGTTCGGCGATATCTCGCGGGTGCTGGAGAAGCTGTCCGGGTATGTGCCGCAGGTGTCGATCATTCTCGGCAAGTGCGCCGCGGGTTCGGTGTACGGCCCGATCAACACGGATGTGCTGATCGGGACCAAGGATTCGTACATGTTCGTCACCGGGCCGGACGTGATCAAGGCGGTCAATGGCGAGGATGTCACGGCCGAGGAGCTCGGCGGCGCCAAGGTGCAGGCCGAGCGCGGCACCCTGCATCACGTCGCGGAGACCGAGCAGGATGCTTACGAGTGGGCCCGCAACTACCTGAGCTACATGCCGACCAGTTGCGTCGAGCAGCCGCCGATCGTGAATCCCGGCCTGGAACCGGAGCTCACCGCGCATGATCTCGAGCTCGACAAGATCATCCCGGACTCCGATCGCGCCGGCTACGACATGCACGAGATCCTGCTGCGGCTCTTCGACGACGGTGAATTCCACGAGATCCGTGCCGCTTTCGCCCCGAACCTGATCACCGGATTCGCCCGCGTCGACGGCTACCCGGTCGGTGTGATCGCCAATCAGCCACTGGTGCTGGGCGGTTCTATCGATGCCGCCTGCTCGGACAAGTCGACCTACTTCATCCGGCTGTGCGACGCCTTCAATATTCCGCTGGTGTTCGTCGCCGACACCCCGGGGGTGCTGCCGGGTCTCTCGGAGGAGGCGGCCGGCGTGATCATCCGCGGTGGCCGCGTCCCCCGCGCCATCATCGAAGCGACGGTGCCGATCATCAACCTGGTGGTGCGCAAGTCCTACGGCGGCGCCTACGGCATGATGGCGGCCCGGCAGGTCGGCGCCGACGTCAGCTTCGCCTGGCCGACCGCCCGCATCGCGGTGATCGGCGCCGAGAGCGCGGTCGACCTGCTCGGCAAGCGTCAGTTGGCGGCGGTCCCCGAGGAGCACCGCGCGGCGGCCCGCGAGTTCATGGTCAACACGTACAACGAGACCGTCGCCACCCCGTGGATCGCCGCCGAACGCGGTTACATCGACGCGGTCATCGAACCCTCGCGCAGCCGGCTGGAGATCCGGCAGGCGCTGCGCCTGCTGCGCGGCAAGTCGAAGGTCAAGCCGGAGTTCAACCCGCGCAAGCACCCGATCTACCCGATGTGATCAGTAGCGAAAACGGCCCGGAACTCTCGGTTCCGGGCCGTTTTTCGATGCGCGAGGCGTCAGCCGTAGAGCTTCACGAAGTTGTTCAGGGAGTCCTCGACATCGCCGCGGAGGGCGCGGGCCACCACCGAGCCGATGGGCCCGAACAAGGGTGCACCGCCGAGGGTGAAGTCGGCGGTGACCTTCGAACCGGCAGGGCTCGGCGCGACCCGGAGTTCGATGCCGAATTTGGTGCCGCCGATGCCGGATCCCGTGAGCACCAGGCGATTCGGGGGTTCGGCGGTTTTCACGGTCCAGGTGACGCGATTGCGGAAGCCCTTGACGGTGGCCACACCGATGAGCCGGGTGCCGGGGGTCAGTCCTTCGGGGACGGGTCCGCGCCAGCCCTCGTGGAGGGTGAGCCATTTGTCGAGCTCGGGCAGGTCGGAGGCGTGCGCCCACGCCTGGTCGGGCGGGATCGGGACGTCTACGGAGACGTTGAGCTTTGCCACAAACCAAATGGTATCTGTTACATGTCGTAGCTCTAACGTCGCGTCCCGGGAACAGGGCGCCGCCGGGTGGATGGGCGCACCTACCCGGCGGCGACGACGATCCTCCGCGCTCCCACTTCTGGAAAACTTCCGTGTCGCTTTTCCCGGTCTGATTCCGGATCGCTGGGGTCCGGCACGGTGGAATAATTCGTGGTCACCCAAAGGACTCGGAGTGCTCCGGAGGCAGTTGCAGGGCATGGCGAAACCGCAAGTGCAGGTGCTAGGGCCGAT
Source organism: Nocardia sp. NPDC088792 (assembly GCF_044750615.1). Lineage (NCBI taxonomy): Bacteria > Bacillati > Actinomycetota > Actinomycetes > Mycobacteriales > Nocardiaceae > Nocardia > Nocardia sp. NPDC088792. Next base: position 726,631 of record NZ_JBIVKC010000002.1, on the reverse strand, counting down.
CCAGTTGTGCGTGGACGGCAAGCCGGTCAATCTGGGCACCTCGATGCTCCGCGCGCTGCTGGCCCGGCTGGTCATCGCCGGTGGCCGGGCGGTAACCGCCGACCGCCTGATCGAGGACCTCTGGGAGGGGCAGCCACCCGCATCCGCCGCCTCGGTACTGCAGGTGCACATCCACAATCTGCGCCGGCTCATGGAACCCGAGCGGCCGCGCCGGGCGCAGGCGCAGGTCATCGTCTCGGAATCCGCCGGTTACGCACTGGAGCTCGTGGCCGAGGCGGTGGACGCCTGGCATTTCGAAGCCCTGCTGCGGCGCTACGGACAACAGCCGGTCGGCCCGCTCGAACTACAGAAGCGGCGGTATGCCCTCGATGCCGTGCTGGCGTGCTGGAACGGGTCGGCCTTCGAGGCGCTGACCGATTACGCCTGGGCCGCACAGGAAGCCGCGCGGCTCACCGAATTGCGGCTCACCGCAGTGGAATTGCGCGCGCAGATCGAGCTCGAACTGCATCGGCCCACCGAGGTCGCCATCGAATTGCGCTCGGTGTTCGATGAGCATCCCGAGCGCGAGGAATGCGCGCGGCTGCTCGCCACCGCGCAATACCGGATCGGGCAGCAGGCGCAGGCACTCGCCACGCTGCGGCGTTCTCGTGAATTCCTCGGCGCCGAATTCGGTGTCGACCCCGGTCCGGCGTCGCGCGACCTCGAGGCCGCCATCCTCAGCCACTCCGCGGCACTGGTATCCGCCCCGCCGCCACCGCTCGTGCTCGCCACGCCGCGGCCGGTGCGCCGGCTGCCGCTCGCCCCGGGTTATGCGAGCGAGCGCACCGCCCTGCGGGAGACGGCCGACGGTTGCCGCGGTGGCCGACTCCAATTGGTGTGGGTGGCAGGCGCTCCCGGGGCGGGGAAGACGACGCTCACCGAATCGGTGCTGGGCGGTCTCGGCGACGAGGGCTGGAAGGTGTTGCGCGGCGGCTGCCCGGAGGTCGACGGCGCGCCTCCGGCGTGGGCGTGGTCGGAGATCCTGCTCGAACTCGATCCGCAGGCGTCACCCGAATCGGTCACCGGCGGTGACGCTTTCGCGCTCGCGCGTGCGGTTTCCGAGCACTGTAGGCGGGTTACGGCGGCCGCGCCGCTGGTCATCCTGCTGGAGGATGCGCACCGCGCCGATACCGCGACCCTGCAGGTGCTGCGTCAGGTGGTGAATTGGCTGCGGGATCAGCCGGTCCTCATCGTGATCACCCTGCGCGGCTCCAAGGCCGAGCCGAGATTGCATGCCACCGCGGGCGCGCTCGCGCATTCCACCGCGGCCTGGCTGGAACTGGCCGGTCTGGACCTCGATGCCACCCGCGCCGCGGCGGCGGCCGCCGGCATCGAATCGCTGTCGGACGGCCAGCTGGTGCAACTGCACGAACGCACCGGCGGCAACCCGCTCTTCATCCGGGAGATGACGAAACTCGTTGCCGCACAGGGCTCTCTCGATGCGCTGGCCGAGGTGCCGGACTCCATCCGGGAACTGATCGGTCACCGGATCGCGGGATTGTCCGCCGCGGTGATCGCTGCCCTGCAACAGCTGGCCATCTGGCGCGACGGCGTGGACCTGCGCATTCTCGGCCTCGCCGCCGACCTGGGCGAGGACGCGCTCATCGACCTCATCGCCACCGCCGAAGCGCACGGCCTGATCCGCACCGACCGCACCGGCCGTATCACCTTCGACCACGCCCTCATTCACGAAACGGTGTATCTGAGCATTCCCATGTTGCGCAGGGTCCGGATGCATTGGGCGGCAGTGGAATTGCTGGAGAAGCACGCTCGAGACTTCCCGGGACTCGCACGCGACCCGGACATGCTGGCGCACAATGCGATCCTCGGCGCCCGGCCCGAAACCGCCGGGCGGGCACTCGAATACGTCCGCATCGCCGCCACCGGCAGCGCCGAACGAGGCATGCGCGCCGATACCGTGCACCTGTGGCGGTCGGCCATCGAACTGCACGAAATGGCCGGGCACGACAATGATCGCGCCGACCGCGCCGACCGTCTCGCCCTGTTCGATGCCTGCTGCGAGCTGGTCGGCGCCCTCGCCTACCAGGGGCGGCCGCTCGAAGCCCGCGTGGTGCGGAACCGGGCCGTCGCCCTGGCCCGGGATCTGGGCGGCACCGAGCTGCTGGTCCGCGCGCTGACCAGCTGGCGCGGGCCGGTCGGCTGGGCGGTGCAGGGACACCTCGATCGCGATCGCCGCACCATGGACCTCGTCACCACCTGCCTGAACGAAGAGTTACCGGTCGAGGACCGGATCCGCTTGCTCGCCGCCGCGGTGTTCGACTTCTCGATGGATCCGGAGAGCATGGCGCTCGGGCACGAGTACGGCGAGCGGGCGCTCGCGCTCGCCCGCACACTCGACGACCCCGAATTGTTCTGCATCGCACTGAATGCCGCCGTATTCATCAGGGACGATCGCAAACCCGATCCGAGACTGGCGGAGGACTGCCGGGAACTGGCGCGCCGGACCGCATCGGCCGAGCATCGGTCGGCGGCGCATCTCATGCTGTACCGCTATGCGCTGGATGCCAGCGATCTGGCCACCGCCGATGAACACGCCCGTCTCGCCATCGAATCCGCCACCGACGCACAGCTGCCGCAACTGCTCGTGCTCGCCGAGACCTTCGGCGCCATCGTGGCGGTGTTGCGCGGTGATCTGGCGGCGGCGGACCGGGCCTACAACCAGCTCTACGAGCGTTCCCAGCATTCGGCGATCGGAACAGATCCGGTGAGCCGGATCGCCGGTCCGCTGACGCTCGGCTGGGCCGCCGGCGACCTGTCCGGCATCGTCGAATCGCTCGGCCTGCTCTACCGCGTGCGACCGGAGCTGGCCGTGCAGCCGTACGCGCTGGCGCTACTGCACGCGGGGGATCGGGAGCGGGCCCGCATCGTCTTCGACCGCGGCAACCCGGTGAACCCGCTGTTCTTCCAGACGACCATGTCGGTGTTCCGGGCCGCGGCCGCAATCGAATTGGGTGATCTGCCCGAGATGCAGCGGCTGTACCGGCTGCTGTCACCGCACCGCGGGACGATTGTCGGCCTGGAAACCGGCCTGCTCACCCTGGGTCCGATGGATGCCATCCTGGCCGATCTCGCGGAGGAACTCGGCGACACCCGGCAGGCGGTGGTGCACCGGGCACGCGCCGGACAGCTGTTGCACAAGGTGCGAACGGACTTGGCTCCCACGGGCGAGCGGGTGGTCCCGTCCGGATCGTTGTGAGCGGAACGGTTCTGCGACAGCGTTGCCGTCCCTACTGTGCTGTGGTGTGAGCGAACTCGATCATGTGGTTTTGGCGACACCGGATCTGGCGGGCACCGTCGCGGAGGTTGCGCGCCTGGTGGGGGTCGAGCCGGTCGCCGGTGGTCGGCATACCGGCCGCGGGACCCGGAACTATCTGCTGGGCCTCGGAAACGGCGCGTACCTGGAGATCATCGGACCCGATCCGGAGCAGCCCGAGCCGGAACTGCCGCGCCCGTTCGGGATCGACGATCTGACCGAGGCCCGGCTGGTGGCCTGGCTGGTCCGTGTCACGGATATCGATGCCGCGGTGGCGGAGTCGCGGGCAGCCGGATACGACCCCGGTGCTGTCTCGGATCTGTCCCGGACCACACCGGATGGGCGAATCCTGGAGTGGCGGTTGACCTTCCCGGTCGGTGCGGAGCGGACCCGGGTGGTCCCCGCGATCATCGACTGGGGCGACACCGACCATCCCTCCGGCGAACTTCCCGTCGTGCCACTGCTTTCGCTCGAAGCGGTACACCCGGACCCGGCCTCGGTAGTGGAACGACTGAAGGCCGTCGGCGCCCAGCTGACGGTGCGGGCCGGCAACCGTCCGGCCCTGATCGCCACGGTCGGCGATGCGGCGGACCCGATCACGCTGCTCTGACAGTGCGCGCCGGCGCCGCGGAGTGGGCGCATGACGCGTCGGCCGGCAATGGAACACTGGTCGGCAATGAAGCTGCCCGAGTTGCCCGACCTCCCCGTGCGTGCGGCGCTCGGCGAAATCGTCGGGACCCTGTCCGCGCGGGGTACCGCCGTGCTCGTCGCGCCCCCGGGAACCGGTAAGACGACACTGGTCCCGCTGGCCCTGGCCGCGAGCACTCCGGGCCGGGTGGTGGTCGCGGAACCGCGGCGATTGGCGGCGCGGGCTGCGGCCGCGCGCATGGCGGCACTGCTCGGCGAGCAGGTCGGCGCCACCGTCGGCTATTCGGTACGCGGCGATCGCAAGGTCGGCGCCGATACCCGCATCGAGGTCGTCACCTCGGGCCTGCTGGTGCGGCGCCTGCAACAGGACCCGGAGCTATCCGGAGTCGACGTGGTCGTCCTCGACGAATGCCACGAGCGCCACCTCGACGCCGACCTGCTGCTCGCGCTCCTACTGGACGCACGGGCAGGACTGCGCCCGGAGCTACGCGTACTGGCCACCTCGGCAACTGTTGCGGCAGACCGCCTTTCAGCGCTGCTCGGCGGCGATTCTGCTTCGCTGTCGGCCGGTGATTCCTCTGCGCTTCCAGGTGATCCTTCCGCGTTGCCGGGCGGTGACTTGTCCGAGGTGCGGGGTGGCGTTGCTGCGGGCAGGCCGGGTGGCGGCCCTGCCGCGCCGGTGCTGACCGTCGAGGGGCGGGCGTATCCCGTTGCCATGTCCTATGTTCCGCCCTTGCCGCGCGAGCGGATCGAGGCGCAGGTGGCGCGGACCACGCGAATGGCCTTGGCGGACAGTGATGGTGACATTCTCGTCTTCCTGCCGGGCGCCGCCGAGATCCGGCGGACCGCGGATCTGCTGTCCGGCCTGGATGGGGTGGATGTGCTGCCGCTGCACGGGCGCTTGGCCGCCGCCGCTCAGGACGCGGCGCTGCGGCCGGGGGCCCGGCGGCGCGTGGTGTTGTCCACGGCCGTGGCCGAATCCAGTTTGACCGTGCCCGGTGTGCGGTCGGTGGTGGATTCGGGTTTGTCTCGGGTGCCGCGGATCGATCATCGTCGTGGCCTGTCCGGCCTTGCCACCGTGCGGGTTTCGCAGGCGGTGGCCGAGCAGCGCGCCGGTCGTGCGGGCCGCGAGGCGCCCGGCCGGGCCTGGCGGTGCTGGCCCGAGTACGAGCAGGCGACCTTGCCCGCCTATCCGGAGCCGGAGATCCGCACGGCCGATCTGACCCGCCTGGCGCTCGAACTCGCCTGTTGGGGAACCGCTGACGGTTCCGGCCTCAGTTGGTGGGACGCCCCACCGGCGGGCGGCCTGGCCGCGGGCCTGGAAGTCCTCCGTGCGCTGGGGGCTCTCGACGCCTCCGGCGCGATCACCGACCGTGGCCGCCACATGGCCACCCTCGGCCTGCACCCACGTCTGGCCCGCGCCCTGCTCGACGGTGCTGCCGCCATCAGCCCGCGCGCCGCCGCCGAAACGGTCGCCCTGCTCGACGACGACACCCTTGCTCCCGGCACCGATCTCGTCGTCGCCCTCCGCATGCTCCGCAATGATCGCCCCGCCCGCTGGAAGCGCGAATCCGACCGCCTCACCCGCCTGGTCGAGAGTGTGTTGCGCGAAGGCGGTCGTCCGGCTGCGGGAAACGCCGGTGCGAAGTCTGTTTCGCGTGGCGATGATCCGGCATCTTCGCGTGGCGATGATCCGGCACTGATTGCGGCGCTGGCCTATCCGGAGCGGCTCGCGAGGCGGCGGGCGGTGGGGTCGGCCAGTTATCTGATGGCGGGCGGGACGGCGGTGACCTTGCAGCCCGGGTCCGGTCTCGGGGATGCCGAGTGGCTGGCGGTCGCGGTGGCGGGCCGGGATCCGGGCCGTTCGGAGGGGCGAATTCGATTGGCCGCCATAGCGGATGAGGAGTTGGCGCGGCGAGCGGCGCCGAGCCTGGTGCGGGTGGCCGACGAGGTGGACTGGGTCGATGGCGAGGTGATCGCGCGCCGCGTGGAGCGGCTCGGCGCGATCGTCCTATCGGAAAAGCCGCTGCGGGAACCGGATACGGAACTGCTGGCGGCCGCGCTGCGCCGCGGACTGCGGGAGAGCGGTCTCGGCATCCTGCGCTGGAACGAGGATGCCGTGTCACTCCGGCAGCGCCTCGATTTCCTGCATCGCACTCTCGGTGCGCCCTGGCCCGCGGTCGATGACGAGACGCTGCTCGACACGGCCGACGCCTGGCTGGGTCCGGAGCTGGCGACCGCCCGCCGCCGCGCCGACCTCGAGCGGATCGACGCCGGCCAGGCGTTACGCCGCCTGCTCCCGTGGCCGGCGGCCGCCCGCTTCGACGACCTCGCCCCGGAACGCCTGGAAGTCCCCTCCGGCAGCAGGATTCGTATCGACTACGCCGCCGACCCACCGGTCCTCGCGGTCAAGGTGCAGGAGATCTTCGGCTGGATCGACCCGCCCCGGCTGGCCGACGGTCGCGTCTCCCTGCTGCTGCACCTGCTCTCACCCGCACGGCGCCCGGTGGCGGTAACGGCCGACCTCGCCTCCTTCTGGCGTAATGGCTGGCCTCAGGTTCGCGCCGACCTCCGTGGTCGCTATCCCAAACACGCCTGGCCGGAGGACCCCACAACCGTTGTGGCCCACCGTGGTACAGCCCGCAACGCACGCCGCGACTAGCTGAGGCCAGCGCCCGGCCGGGCGGATCGCGACGGGCCGGGGCGCACCTCCGACCGGCCCGGCCGACCGCATGGTCAGTGCTGCCTCCGGTGCTCGGCCGCGGCGGCGGCCCAGGTGTCGCGAATAATGGTGGCGATATCGGAGCGACGGGGGATCCAGCCGAGTTCGGTGCGGAATCGGGTGGAATCGTTGATGAGGCTGGGGGATTCGGTGACGGCCGGTTTGTGTTCCACGGAGACGCGCAGGCCGGTAACCCGTTCGACGGCCGCGACCACGTCGAGAACGCTGGTGCCGCGGCCGCTTCCGATGTTGTAGCGGGTGCAGGTGCCGACGGCGGGTTCGTAGTCGACGCAGGCGACGAAGGCCGTGGCGGCGTCGCGCAGGTGCAGGTAGTCGCGCACCGCGGTGCCGTCGCCGTGGACGCCGAGGTCGGTCTGGTGGACGGCGGCGTCCAGCGCGCGGGGGATGAGCCGGGTCGGGTCGCGGTCGTCGCCGCCGGCGAGATTCGGCAGGCGCAGCACGATGGCGCCGAGCGCCCCGCTCTGCGCCTGCGCGGCGACCGCCAGTTCGGCGGCGAGTTTGCTGCTCGCGTACGGGTGCGGTGGGGCGTCCGGCAGGTCCTCGGTCATGGGTTGCCGTTCCGGTGAGCCGTACACGGAACACGTGGAGGAGAACACCATTCGCGGCACTCCGGCGGCGGCCATGGCGTCGAGGAGGGTGATGGTGCCGCCCGTATTGACGCGGAAGAACCGCATCGGGTCGGTGAGCGATTCGCGGACGCGGGTGAGTCCCGCGAGGTGGATCACCGTATCGGCGCCCGCGACGGCCTGTCGTACCGCGTCGGCGTCGGTCAGTTCGGCGATCCGGGTTTCCGTCGCGCCGGGGACCTCGCGGCCCGGCGTATGGGTCATGGCGACCGGTTCGTGGCCGGCCGCCGCGAGTTCGGACACCACAGCCCGTCCGAGGTATCCGCCCGCCCCCGTGACAAGCACCCGCACCTTTGCGTCCTTCCGTCGCAGCAAGCATTCATGCTTGCACGCGGGGAGGGGTTGCGGTTACCCGAACGCCGCGGCGCGCTCGGCGGCCCATGTCGCGAAGTCGAGCGCCGGGCGGCCGAGCAGCTGTCGCACGGTGTCCGTGGTCGGGCCGGGGGTGCGCGCGTAGTCGGTGAGCGAGCCGAGCAGCCGCGCCGGAACTTCCTCGGGCAGGCCCTGGACGAGCATGGCCGCCCGGACCTGCTCGGGCGCGACCTCGGCGAAGGTCAGGGTCCGGCCGAGGGTCTCGCCGAGGATGCGGACCTTGTCGTATTGAGTGAGGGACTCCGGCCCGGTGAGGACGTACCGCCTGCCCTCGTGCTCGTCGCCGGTGAGTGCGCGCACGGCGACCTCGGCGATATCGCGCTCGTGGATAGGGGAGGTGGCGGCTGTGCCGTATGCGCCGCGCACCACATCTCCCGCGCGCAGCTGTGGGATCCAGGCGAGGTTGTTGGCGTCGAAGTCCGCGCAGCGCAAGGCGGTCCACGCCAGTCCGGAGGATTCGGCGGCGGCCTCGAGTCGCGCGAAGCCTTCGATGAAGCGGGGTTCGCCGACCGGATGGGCCACGGTGGCCGCGGAGACCACCACCACGCGCTGCACCCCGTGTTCGGCTGCGGCAGTGAGGATTTCGCCCGCCGAGGCCGTGATTCCACGTGAACTGAGCAGGACTGCTTCGGCATTGCGCCAGATCTGGTCCGGGATACGGGGTGCAGCCGGGTCGCCCTCGACCACCCGGACTCCGGCGGGCAGTTGTGCTGTTGCGGGAGTGCGGGTGACGGCGGTGACGTCCGCGCCGGCGGCGTGCAGCAGGGAAACAGTGGTACGTCCGACGATTCCGGTGGCTCCGATGATTACGAACATAGTCAACCTCTCATAAGATATGAGAGTCATATTATTTGTTTCGAGTTGGAGATGATATGAGTTCCGTAGTAAATGATGGTGATCCCGGTCACCATCGCCGGAAGGTGACGCGCGTCAAGGGGTCACTCCGCGATGTCCGCAGCCAACTCGCCCTGCTCAACCGGCAGGTGGGCACCCGTCTCGCCCTCAAGGACGTGGATCTGGACTGCCTGGATGTGATCGACAGCGAAGGCCCGATCGGCACCACGACGCTGGCCCGCCGCGCCGGCCTGCATCCCGCCACCCTGACCGGGGTACTGGATCGATTGGAACGCGCGGGCTGGATCGTGCGCGAACGTGACGGCGTCGACCGCCGCGCGGTCACCATCCGCTCGCTGCCGAACCGCCTCGGCGAGATGTACGGCCTGTTGTCGGTCATGAACACCGCCGTGGACGAGCTGTGCGCCGATTACACGCCCGAGGAACTGGACCTGCTGGCCGACTTCCTGGATCGGGTCGGCCGAGCCGGTCGCGAGGCGACCGACTCACTCGCTGGGCAGTGACCGCTCAGCTTGCGAGGGCCCGAACGGCCTCCGCGACAGGCGTATCGCCGCGGATGAGTTCGAGCACCTGCCGCGCGGCACTGCCGGTAATGAGCAGTTCGGCCAGGACCGCAGCCACATCGGCGCGGGGGATGCTGCCGCCCGGAACGCTCGTCGCCAGCCGGACCAGCCCGCCCGCGGGCTCATTGCTGAGACTGCCCGGCCGCAGGATGGTCCAGTCCAGGTCGCGGGCCCGGAGATCGTTCTCCGCCTGCGTCTTCGCATCGATGTAGGCGATCCACGATTCGTCCCCGCCGGCCGCCGGTTTGCCCGCGCCCATGGTCGAGATCTGCAGGAACCGCCGGACCCCGGCCTTCTCCGCCGCATCCGCGAGCAGTACCGACCCGTCCCGGTCGACGCTGTACTTCCGCTCGGGCCCGCTGCCCGGCCCCGCGCCCGCGGCGAACACCACCGCGTCGACCCCGGCCAGTACGGGCGTGAGCGCGTCGGCGCCCTGCCGTTCGAGGTCCAGCACGACCGGTTGCCCGCCCGCCGCCTCGACATCCCCGGCATGCGCCGGGTTCCGGATGACGGCCTGCACCGCATCCCCGTGTGCGCTGAGCAGCCGGGTGAGCTGCAAGGCGATCTGCCCGTGTCCTCCGATGATCGCGATCCGCATGCGCCGAGTCTACGGCGGCGCGCGGCGGGGGCGCCGGAGATCCGCGCCGCGTGAACGCTGTCGGGGGAGCGGAGTACGGTGCGAGATACCTACGTGGGAACGGAGATTCGACGATGAGTAGTGCCGGTGTGCTGCTGGATGCGTTCGGGCGGATCCGGGAGGTCGTGCACGAGGCGGTCGACGGTCTGGGGGAGAAGGAGCTGGGGTTCCGGGTGGATCCGGGGGCCAACTCGATTTCCTGGCTGGTCTGGCATCTGACGCGGGTGCAGGACGATCATGTGGCCGATGTGGCGGGGCTGGAACAGGTGTGGACGGCGGACGGCTGGTACGAGCGGTTCGGGCTGCCGGTCGGCAAGCGGGCCACCGGGTATGGGGACAGCGCCGATGACGTGGCGGTGGTGCAGGCGTCCGCGGAACTGCTGACCGGCTATTACGACGCGGTTCACGAGCAGTCGCTGCGGTATATCGAGACGCTGGCCGATCAGGATCTGACGCGGATCGTCGATACCCGCTGGGATCCGCCGGTCACGCTGGGGGTGCGGCTGGTCAGCGTGATCTCCGACGACCTACAGCACGCCGGGCAGGCGGCCTACCTGCGCGGCGTCATTCTGCGCACCCAGCCGTAATCTTCGCGCCGCGCGAGCTGTTCGCTCCGCCGGCGGATTCGGCGTCGGCGGAGTGCGGGGTTCGGATCAGGCGTCGAGGTCTGCGGCGACCAGTGCGGCGATCTTGTCGACGGTGGGCTGATCATCGCTGCTGACGACGACCGCGGCGCCCTTTGCCGCGCCCAGGGTCATGATCATGAGTGCGGAGCCGGCGTCCACCGGTGCGCCGCCGACCAGGGCGAGGGTGACGGGAACGCCTGCGGCCTTGGCGGTTTCGGCGATGAGGGCCGCGGGGCGGGCGTGCAGGCCGACGGCCGAACCGACTTCGACGGTGGTGCTGGGCATGATGCTGACTCCTTTTGTGGGACGGGCGATTACACGGTGGCCAGGGCGATTACACGGTGGCCAGGGCCGCGGGGGAGGCGGCGCCGGCGCGGGGTTTGCGGAGTTGTTTGGCGGCGGTGACGCAGGCCGCGCCGACCACGGTGCCCGCGGCCAGTGCGAGCAGGAACCCGGCCAGGCCGCCGACGGCGAAGAAGACGAAGATGCCGCCGTGCGGTGCGCTCAGGGTGGTGCCGGTGGCCATGACCAGTGCGCCGGTCACCGCGCCGCCCGCCATCATGGATGGGATCACCCGCAGTGGGTCGGCCGCCGCGAACGGGATCGCGCCCTCGGAGATGAAGGAGGCGCCGAGCAGCCATGCGGCCTTGCCGTTCTCGCGTTCGGCGGTGGTGAAGAGCTTGGGCCGCAGGGCGGTCGAGAGCGCCATGGCCAGCGGCGGCACCATACCGGCCGCCATCACCGCCGCCATGATCTTCAGCGATGCGGCATCGTTCACATCGAGGCCCGCGACCGCGAACGAGTAGGCGGCCTTGTTGACCGGCCCGCCCAGGTCGAAGCACATCATGAGGCCGAGGATGATGCCGAGCGCGATGGCGGAGGTGCCGGACAGGCTGTTGAGCCAGTGCGTGAGCCCGCTGGTGACCGCCGCCAGCGGCTTCCCCAGCACGATGAACATGATCGCGCCGACCACCAGCGAGGCGAACAGCGGAATCACCACCACCGGCATGAGTCCCCGAGCCCATTGCGGGATGGACAGTTTCGCGATCCACAGCGCCGCGAACCCGGCGATCAGACCGCCCACCAGACCTCCGAGGAAGCCCGCGCCGACGAAGACCGCCACCGCACCGGCGGTGAAGCCGGGCGCCAGGCCCGGCCGATCGGCAATCGCGTAAGCGATGTACCCGGCCAAGGCCGGAACCAGGAAACTGAAGGCCAGCGAACCGATCTGGAACAACACCGCGCCCAGATAGGTGCCCAGTCCGCCCGCCGGCAGATCGGTCAGCGAGTTGTCGAGCACGATGTTCTTGGCATTACCGGAGATCTGATACCCGCCCAGCAGGAACCCGAGCGCAATGAGCAACCCGCCCGCCGCCACGAACGGAATCATGTAGCTCACGCCGGTCAGCAGAATCTGCCGCAATCGCGTCCCCCACCCGAGCGCCCCGGAATCCGCTGCCGCAGCGCCACTTTCGCTCCGCGCCGCACCGGACACCACCGCGGCGTGCGGATCAGTGCCGGCCGCCAGCGCCTCCCGAACCATGACATCGGGCTCATTGATGGCCCGCTTCACCCCGGACTCGATGACCGGCTTCCCCGCGAACCGCTCCCGCCCCTTCACCCCGACATCGGTAGCGAAGATGACCGCAACAGCCTCGGCAATATCGCTCGCCCCTAAAGGCGCACTCCCACTGGACCCTTGTGTCTCCACCTGAACCCGCACCCCGGCCCGTTCCCCCGCCGCGACCAGCGAATCCGCCGCCATATAGGTGTGCGCAATCCCGGTCGGGCAAGCGGTCACCGCCACGATGCTGCGTTGCGCCGCGCCGCCGCCCGCCGGGTCGGTCGCTGTGGCACCGGCATCCGGTGGTGGTGTCGAGCGGATCGTGCCTGTCGAAGAAGCCGCCGTCGTTCCGGCAGCGGATTCTGTCGATGCCGCGTTCGAACGAGAGTCGGGGGTGGCGGGTGAATTCGCCTGCTGTGCGGCCTGTTCGGTGGAGACGGCCGGCTCGGGCTCGGGGTTGATCACACCGTCGACCAGCGTGACGATCTCGTCCGGGGTCGCGGCCGCGCGGAGGGTGGCGAGGAATTCGGGTTTGACGAGAGCGCGGGCCAGGGACGAGAGGAGCTTCATGTGTTCGGCGCCCGCACCTTCGGGGGCGGCGATCAGGAACACGAGATCGGCGGGGCCGTCGGGTGCGCCGAAGGCGACTTTGGGGGAGAGGCGGGCGAAGACCAGGGAGGGAGTGGTGATGGCTGCGGCCCGGCAGTGCGGGATGGCGATGCCGCCGGGTAGGCCGGTGGCCGACTGGGATTCGCGGGCCAGGGCGGCGTCCCGCACGGCGGTGGGGTCGGTGGCGCGGCCGGTGCGGGCGAGGCGCTGGGCGAGGGCCGCGATCACTTCCGTGCTGTCGGCGCCCAGGTCGGCGTCGAGGGTGACGAGGTCGGTGATGATGATCCGGTCGGTCATCGCGGGTCCTTCAGTGGTGGGGCTGGAAGTCGAGGGCCGTGACGGTCACGGCGCCCGGGTCGGTGTGGTGCGGACCGGGCAGCCCGGTCCCGGGCAGCGCGGCGGCGGCACTGCCGTAGGCGACGGCCCGCCGCAAGCGGTCTTCCGGTGCGGCGCCGGTCGAATCGGCGAGCAGGTATCCCGCCAGGGCGGAATCGCCCGCGCCGACGGTGCTTCGCGCGGTAATGGCGGGTGCGGTGGCGTGCCAGGCTCCTTCGGCGGTGACCAGCACCGCGCCCGCCGCGCCGAGCGTGGCGAGCACCGCGTCGACGCCGCGCTCCACCAAGGCCGCGCCGGCCCGCGCCGCGGCGGTCGGATCATGCAGTTCCGCCGGGTCGCCCCCGGTGAGCTGCGCCAGCTCCTCGGCATTCGGCTTGAGCAATTGCGGTGCAATGGAATCCAGCTGCGCCGCCACCGCCGCCAGCGGTGCGTCGGAGGTATCGACGGCGACCCGCGTCCCACGCAGCCGCCGCAGCAGCTCCACATACCAGTCGACGGGCACCAGCGGCGGCAGCGACCCGGAGAGCACCACCCAGTCCGCCGCAGCGCCCGCGAGCTCGATGAGCGTGTCGGCCAGGTCGTTTCGCTCGGCTTCGGTGAGCGGCGTGCCCGGCTCGTTGATTTTCGTTGTGGTGCCGTCGGATTCGGTGAGGGTCAGATTGGTGCGGGCCGGGCCGCCGCACGGCACGGCGCGATAGTCGAGCCCGGTGCCGGTGAGCGCGCGCAGCAACGGATCGCCCGCGCTGCCCGGCAGGACCGCGACGGTCTCGGCCCCGGCCGCGGCGATCACCCGCGATACGTTGACGCCCTTACCGCCGGGATACGAGGTGGCCGCCCGCGCCCGCTGCAAGTCTCCGCGCCGCAGCGGTTCCGCTAGCGACACCGTGTGATCGATGCTCGGATTGGCGGTGAGCGTGACGATCATGCCGTCACCACTTCGATCCCGAACTCGGACAGTTCGTTTCGCACGGCGGGCAGCAGCTCGTCATCGCTGACCAGCACATCGATATCGGCGATGGCCGCGAACCGCACCAGATCCTCGCGCCCGACCTTGCTGGAATCGGCGACCACGACCACCCGATGCGCGCTGGCCACCATGGCCCGTTTGACCGCTGCCTCATCCGGATCGGGGGTGGAAAGCCCGTGCCCGACGGTGAGCGCATTGGTTCCGATGAACGCGACATCCACCCGCAGATCGCCGAGTGTGCGCAGGGTATCCGCGCCGACCGCCGCCTGGGTGACCCCGCGTACCCGCCCGCCCAGCAGATGCAGCCGCACCCCCGCGTATCCGCTGAGCCGCACCGCGATGGGCATGGAATTGGTGATGGCGACGAGTTCCCGGTCCGCGGGCAGTTGTGCGGCGATCCGTGCGGTGGTGGTGCCCGCGTCGAAGAGGACGCTGCCGCCGGCGGGTGGCAGGAAGGCCAGGGCCGCCTTGGCGATGCGGTCCTTCTCCGCCGCGCGGCTGTGCTCGCGTTCGCTGGTGCCGAGTTCGATGGCGGTGAGCGCGGCGGCCGGTACCGCGCCGCCGTGTACGCGCCGGACCAGCCCCATGCGGTCGAGTACGGCGAGGTCGCGGCGCACGGTCTCGGTGGTCACGTCGAACTGTTCGGACACTTCCGCGACCGATACCCGTCCACGGTGCGCGATCAGTGCGGCGATGGCCTGCTGCCGCTCCTCGGCGTACATCCGAACCTCCAACTCCAATGTTGACTTATGTTGTTTTATGCCCGTATCTGTTGTTTTGTCAACCCGATGGCCAGTAATACCGGTCCGGTGGACTTGGTTCCGCACTGGCTGTCGGCGCAGCTGCCGCAGCCTCCGGTGGGGCAGCCGGAGGTGATCTGTTCGATGGACAGCCGGCCCTTGCGGACCCAGTAATCGATCATGGCGTCGGCTTCGTCGCGGGAGATTCCGATGCGGCGGGCGATCTCGTCCAGATTGAGGTTGCCCTGGGCGGCGGTGATCTCGGCGAGGATGCGGCGCAGCGGGCTCTGCGGGGCGCTCACCAGAAGATCCTGCCGATCTGGAAGACGGCGACGGCGAGGACCCAGGCGACGCTCAATTGCAGCGCCACGCTCCACAGGGTGATCCGGGTGCCGACCGTGGTGCGCAGTACCGCAAGGGTCGTCATGCACGGTGTGTAGGCGAGCAGGAACATCATGAAGGCGAGGACGGCCGGGATCGGATGTCCGCCCGAGGAGTGTTCGAAGGTGGCATGCAGGGCCTCCGAGAGCGAGGGTGAGGCCGCACCGCCGCCGGGATCATCCATGCTGTAGGACTGCGAAATGGTGGCAACCACAGCCTCTTTCGCTACGAAGCCGCTGATGAGGGCCGCCCCCGCATGCCAGTCGTCGAATCCGGCGGGAGCGAAGATCGGCGCGACCGCGGAGGAGGCCGCGCCGAGCGCGCTGTTGCCCGGTTCCACGTGCCCGAAGGTCCCGCCGCCCAGCGGAATCGAGGACAGCAGCCATACGGCGGTGACGGTGGCGACGATGATGCCGCTCGCGGTGGTCAGGAACCCGCGCATCTTCTGCCAGGTGTGCATGCCCAGCACCCGCAGGCTCGGCCGGCGGTAGGGCGGCAGGTCCAGCACCAGGGGTTCGGTGGCCATATCCCGGAACACGCTGCGGCGCAACAGGAATCCCAGTCCCATGACCAGCAGGATCGACGACAGGTACATGGCGAAGACGACGGTGCCGGCGCCGCTGCCGAAGAACACCCCGGCGAGCAGCACGTAGACCACGAGGCGGGCATTGCAGCTGGTGAACGGGATGAGCAGGGCGGTGAGTATGCGGTGCCGGGGGTTGGACAGGATGCGGGTGCCGGAGATGGCGGGCACATTGCAGCCGAAGCCCACGATGAGCGGCAGTACCGCACGTCCGGGTAGTCCCATGGCGCGCATGAGCCGATCGGCCACGAAGGCGGCGCGCGCCATGTAACCCGAATCCTCCAGCAGCGCAAGCAGTATGAACATGATGAGCATGAGCGGTACGAAGCTCAGCACCTGGCCGACGCCGTTGATCAGCCCGTCGTGCACGAGCCCGACCAGTGGTTCGGGTGCGCCGATATCGTTCAGGAAGTTGGCCGCCCCGTCGGCGACCGGTCCGGTGATGAAGCCGCCCAGCGCATCCTGCAGCGGTTTGGCCACCGTGGTGGTCAGCTGGAACACCAGCCACATGACCGCGAGGAAGATCGGCACCCCGAGCCATCGGTGCGTCACGACTCGATCCACCCTGTCGCTCAGCGTGATTCGCGCGGGGCCGCCCTCGACCGCTGCCTCGAGCATTTCGTGTGCCCACGCATACCGCCGCTCCGCGATGAGCAGCTCCGCGTCCTCGGTATCCGACAGCGAACCGGCAGCGGCGTTGCCGTCCGCGTGGGAGACGGCCTGTTGCAAGGCCTTCCGCGCGGCAGTCGATAGTTCGTCCGGTATCTCGGGCGGCACCTCGCCCGCGAGGAGCGCGGTTGCGAGCCAGCGGGTCGGGTAGCGGTCCGGTAGCTGCGGCGTGAGGGCGGCAACGGCTGCGTCGATGTCCACGCCCAGACATGGTGGTTCCGAGGCCGACCGCTCGGTGAGCGCGGAGTCCACGGCCCGCGCCAGGGCCGGTAGGCCCGTGCCGCCCCGCGCGACCACCGGCACCACGGGTACCCCCAGGGCCGCGGCGAGCCGGTCGGTGTCGATGGCGGTGCCGCGCCCGGCCGCGACATCGGTCATGGTCATGGCGACCACGATGGGCAGACCGGTTTCCAGCACCTGTGACAGCAGGTAGAGGCTGCGCGCGAGATTGGCCGCATCGACGACGGCGACCACCACGTCCGGGCGGTCCGCGGTGTCCGCGGTGAGCAGGGCGTCGCGGGTGACGGCCTCGTCGGGTGCGGCGGGCAGCAGGCTCTGGGTGCCGGGCAGGTCGAGTACCCGCACGGTGCGGCCGGGGCCGAGCCGCCAGGGGCCGTCGGAGACTTCGACGGTGGTCCCGGGCCAGTTGCCGACCCGCTGTCGCGCTCCGGTGGCGGCGTTGAACAGCGTGGATTTACCGACGTTCGGATTGCCGACCAGCACCACGGTGCCGCTCGTGTGCAGTAGGTCGGCGCCGGAGTTCGCGGCGCCGGAACCCGGAGTGCCGCAGCAGGCTTCACTCATGCGCCGACTCCGCGGCGACGGTGATGGCGCGGGCCGTGGCCGCGTCGAGGGCGATGCGGGCCTCGCCGAGTCGCACGATGCGCCCGCCGAAGGCGCCGATGGCGGCGACGGTGATCGGCGCGCCGGGGATCAGTCCCATTTCGAGCAGTCGCCGCCGCTGCCGGCCCAGGAGTCCTATCTGCTCGACCCGAAAGTTCTCTCCTGGTTTGCCATCCAGCACTGAGCGCATGTGAGGGGACGCTAAGCCTCGAGCTTAAGAGAATGCTGAGAAGTTGCTATTCGGTTAAAACACGTCCGGATCGGGACATTTGTCAGTTGTCCTGACCCTTTCCGTCTGCTTCACCGGCCTGCACGCGCCCCAGATCGATGGCCTCCAGCAGTCGTTCGTGATCCGCCACCGTCTGCGCGGCGTAGGCGAGCGCGAATTCACCCATGGCCTTGTCGAATACGTCACCGCTGCCCAGATACGCGGCAATGGCGACCCGATCACCCGACCGCGCGTGCCCGCGCGCCAGCGTGAGCCCGCACAGTCCCGCGTACTGCTGCAGCTGTGCCGCCGTCATGTCCTCGATCGTCAAGGAGCCCTTCATATCTCGCAGCTGCCGCCAGTAGTAGAACAGCCCGTCCGGCCCGGTCGCCCAGCCCAGGAAGATATCGCCCGCGGACTGCGTGAGCCGCTGCCCGTGCACCACCCGATGCCCTTGATGCTTGAACACGCTGGACCGGAGATGTTGCGCCAGCACCGAATTCTCGGCCTGCTTGACCTGGAGGAACAGTGGATCGCCGGTAGTACGCCCGGACAGCAGCGCAATGAAGCACCGCGTCCCCACACTCCCCACGCCGACGACCTTCATGGCCAGATCGCGCAGCCGGTACCGATCGAGCAGCACCCGCCGTTCCTCGGGCAGCGTGGCCCGATAGTCGGAGAGCACCGAGTCCAGCGAGAACTGCTCCCAGTCCGGCACCGGAAGCACCAGCGGCGGATCTTGTTTGATGCGCGGCTCGCCACCGGGCCCGGGTTCGGTCAGCTTGTCCAGTGCCTGCATGCTGGTGCGATTCCGCGCCTTGGTGATGACCTTGGTCGCCAGCTTCCGATCCTCCGGCCGCAGCAACTGTTCCACCTGCGTGGCATCGACCATCTCGTACCAGACATCGGTCTCGCCGAGCTCGGCCAGCCGCGTCATGGACTCCCGATACGCGGTCGCCGAAGCGACCGCCGCCTGCCGCGCCTCCTCGTCGGTGAACCCATTGGCCTGCGCCGCCACCGCCACACTCGCGGCCAGCCGCTTCACATCCCACTCGAACGGCCCAGGCAATGTCTCGTCGAAGTCGTTCACATCGAACACCAGCGCCCGCTCCGGCGAAGCGAACAGCCCGAAGTTCGACAGATGCGCATCCCCGCACAGCTGCACCGTCAGCCCGGTATTCGCCCCGGCGGCAAGGTCCGCCGCCATGATGGCCGGCGCCCCGCGATAGAACGGAAACCGTCCCGCCGCCATCCGCGCGTACCGGATGGGAACCAACTCCGGCACGCGTGTGCTCGCCTGTCGCTCCAGAATCGAGATGGGATCTTCCCGGTCCGCCCCGGCCTCCCACTGTCCCAGCGCAGACCGGGGCGCCAGTTTCCGTGCAGCCCGCCCTACCTCGGCCGACGACTCATCGACAGCCCCGGCAACAGCTTCAGCATCCGAAGTCGACATGCTGCGGGACTCTAGTTGCTGAACCGCTCGATCCCGGTTTCTTCGCCGCGGCCTGTCGGTGCCGGCTTGTAAGTTCGGCTTGTGACTGATCGCGAGACCTTCGCCCCGTTGGTGTTCTTCGAATACGACCACAAACCGGGACACTTCTGTCTGCTGCTCTCGGATAATCACATGCTCGCGACCGAGGCCGTCTTCGCCGAATTCGGTTATGACGGCAATGGTTACGGGTGGGCCGGGGTGGCCCGGGCAGCGGTGAGCACGGAGGGGCCCGCGGCGGCCGAGGTGGTGAAATTCGATCCCGAGGCCGGAACGTTCGTCGCGTATGGGGAGGACGCGGAAGCGCTACGGCGGCTCGGGATCGTATTGCAGGAGGCGCTTCAGGATCCGACGGTGCTGCGCAGGCTCATCGCGGCCGGTGATCCCGAATGGTTCGACTGACCGAACCAGCGGGTCAGGGCCGTATGCAGGCCGATCGCGGTGGTTTCGGTGAAATCGTCCGCGGCCCAGGCGATGTAGCCGTCCGGCCGGATCAGCAGGGCGGCCGCCGGGGGAGTGGAGGAGGTCGCCGTGACGAGGCGGACGCGGTCGGACCAGCCCGCGGCGGTTTCGGCGATCTTCGGGTTCATGCCGTAGTCGATGAGCAGCGGGCGCGCCTGGTGCATGAGCTCGGCGATTCGTACTGTGCTGCCGTCGATTCCGGCGGACAGCTCCGGCATCAGGTGGCCCGAGAGTGGGTGGCTGTCGCCGATGTCGTAGCGAGTATCGGAGCCGGCCATCAGGTTTGCGATGTGGGATTGGACGGCCGGGAGTTCGAGAAGCTCACCGAAAAGCGCTCGTAGTGCGGTGATTTCCGGTCCGGGGCCGACGAGCGCCGACTGGCCGAGTGAATGCATGACAACCCGTTCGGCGAGGGGGTGCCGTTCGGATTCGTAGGTGTCGAGCAGGCCTTCGGGCGCCCAGCCGTTCAGGGTCGCGGCGAGTTTCCAGCCGAGGTTGACCGCGTCCTGCAGGCCCAGGTTGAGTCCGGGCCCGCCCATGGCGGAGTGCACGTGCGCGGCGTCGCCGAGCAGTAGCACATTGCCCGACCGGTAGTGCTCGGCCACCCGGGTGTTCTGGCCGACGGTGCGGCGCAGGGCGAACGGGCCGGGGCCGGTGGGGGGTTTCATCGGGAGCGTGGTGCCGAGCACGCGTTCGACGGCCGAGCGCAGTTCCTCGAAGCTCATCGGTGCGTCGTCGTCGATGGTGTCGCCGCCGTCGTGTTCACTGACGCCGATCAGGGGCGGTTGTCCGGGATGGATTGCGGCATAGACGAACAGGCCGTTCTCGAGCCGGGTATGCCCCAGGGGGAACCTCCCGACTCCGGGGATATCGATGCCGCCGTCGGGAGTGCGCATGTGGTCGGGGATCTCGGCGTGTCCGACACGGGTGATGTGCGCGGTGCTGGTGTAGCCGGGGAAGTCGATGCCGGTTTGCTTGCGGACCACGCTCTTTCCACCGTCCGCGCCGACCAGGTAGCGGGCATCCAGGGCATACGGTCCGTCGGGTCCTGCCACTCGGATGGTCACCCCGTCGGGAGTGTGCTGAAAATCGGTGAGGGCGTTGCCCCATCGGATCTCGACTCCGAGGTTCATCGCGTGCTGCACCATGCGCCGCACCAGATCGGGTTGTGGAATCGGCAGTATGCGAATCGGATTCGGTTGCACAGCAGTGAGTTTCAGTGGAAATGCGCCGAAGATGTACATCGGTATGGGTTCCGGCGCGCCGGTGTTCCCGGTGAGTTCGGTGTAGAGACCGCGCATGTCGAGCAGCCGGACCACCTCGCCGAGCAGGCCGTTGGCCTTGGGTTCGCGGCTGGGTTCCGGGAGAGCGTCCAGCACCACCGGCCGAATTCCGGCTAGTTTCAGTTCGCAGGCGAGCATGAGCCCATTGGGTCCGGCGCCGGAAATGACTACGTCATAGATGTTTTCGGGCATGACAAATACACCTCTCGGGAGCGAGGGTTATGCGGTGATCGGCCTTAGCGTCGGTGCTGTGCCGAGGGATCGGGCAGCCCGGCCGCCAAGGCGGTCAGGGCTTCCCGAAGCAGGGAGACGACTGTGATGGCCGGATCCGTCCGGACATAGGTATCGACGGCGGCCTGGAAAGCGGCGACGACCGCTCCCGCCGCCAGCCGTGGGTACAGGTCGTGTTCGGGATCGGTGCCGGTGCGTTCGGCGATGGCGGCGATCAGTTCGTCCATGACGCCGCGCAGGAGCAAGAGTGGAATGTCCTGTGAGGCAAGCAGTTTGCGCACCTCGACGAGCTGTTCGGGTGTCGGTAGGGGCCCGCCCGCACCGTCGTCTTCGAGGGGGCGGAGAACAGCCGCGGTGAGCGCCGTCCACAGCGGCTCGCCGGCCGGCCGCTCACGCAGCAGTCGGCTGCTGGTGTGGAAGCGCTCCACCTGCCGGTAGACGAGGGCCTCGTACTTGCTGGAGAAGTAGTTGTTGAAGGTGCGGACCGAGACCCCGGCGCGGGCCGCGATGTCCTCGCGGACCACGTTCTCCAGCCCGCGTTCGAACATCAGCTCCAGCGCCGCGTCGCTGAGGGCGCGACGGGTGTCGAGCTTCTTGCGTTCGCGGAGGCTGAGTGATTGTTCGTCCGGCATGGCTCAAGTATGCGTGAAACGTGCCCAGTGGGCAAGATTTCCCGGTAGGAAAAATTGCCCGACGGGAAATTACTTGGAAAACAGCTGGTCGAGCACCCAGTGGTCGGCATCGGGTTGCATCGGCAAGGTGGCGTGACCCGCCACGCCCGCCGCCGGATACCTGTCCTCGAAGAACTCGTTCAGCACGCCCGGCTCCTCGATGAACGACGCCGTTCCGGGCGGTGTGAGCACCTGATCGCCCCGGGTCGCGAGCACCGCGTACCGCACACCGGGCCGCGTGACCCCGCCCGCGAGCACCTCGCGCGTCACCTCGGATCCGGCCAGGCAGTCCAGCGCACCCCGCATTCCCGCGAAAACCGTGTCGCGCAAGGGGTTCGCCACATCCTGAATGAGCTCGGCCGGGCCGCCCGGTACACCCGGGATATCCAGCCCCGCGACCAGCGTCGCCCCGGTGGTCCCCCGGGTGACCGGCGCGAGCTGCACCATGCGCCGCACCTGCGAATCCCCGTGCAGCAGTTTGACGTAATAGTCGGCCACCAGCGCCCCCGACGAGTGCGCGACGATATCGACCCGGGCCGCGCCGGTAGCCGCCAGCACCTTGTCGACGAATGCCCCCACCTGCCGCGCCGATTCCGGCACGGGCGCCGCCGCGTGCACCGGCCCGATGATCCCGTACCCGAAGATGAGCGGGCACCCGCCCGCCGCGCGAATGCCCGCGGTGATGCCGGCCAGCTGTTTCTCCAGCGTCGCGCCGATATCCCCGACCCCGCCGAAACCGCCCAGCAGCACAACCGGATTCGGCCGGTCCGGTCCCGCCGCGCAGTCGATCGCGGGTTCGAGGGTGCCCGCTGCCGATCCGGGTGCGGCCGCCGCCGGGGCGGCGCAGAGCGGGAGCAGGACCGCGGCCAGCAGGGCGCACGCGTGAATACGCAACTCGCGCAAGGACTGTCTCCTTCATCGGGTCGATCGAACGCACCGGACGGGTGCTCCGGGGGCGTCGGACAGTTCTTCGGGGACGCGCGGGGTTCGGATGCCCGACCGGGCAGTTCTGTCCGTTTTTGCCCATGCCGCCGTGTCGGTGCCGTGGCTTATCCTCCGAAGCGTCGGAATGAATGCTGGGATGAATTACCCGGAGCGATCGGGAGTGGGCTGTGAGTAAGCGTGGCTGGCTGTTGTTCCTGGCCATGGGCGTCATCTGGGGTATCCCGTACGCCATGATCCGGGTCGCGGTGCGGGACTTCGATCCGGTGGTGGTGGCCTTCGGCCGCACCTTCCTCGGTGCGCTGGTGCTGCTGCCGGTCGCCTTGTACACCAAGGGCCTGCTACCCGCGCTGCGCCGCTGGCGCTGGGTACTGCTCTATACCCTCGTCGAGGTCACGGGTCCGTGGCTGCTCATCGGGCACGCGGAGACCAAGCTGACGAGCTCCACCGTCGGCCTGCTCATCGCGGCGGTACCGCTGGTCACCATCCTCATCGTCACCCGCCTCGGGCACGAGCGCCTGGACCGCCGCCGGATCCTCGGGCTGCTGGTGGGTTTCGGCGGGGTGGCCGCGCTGGTCGGCCTGGACGTCGACATGTCGGATGTCGGAGCGCTGGCGGCCATCGGCGTCAGCGTGCTCGGGTACGCCGTGGGCGCGATCCTGATCGGCCGCAAGCTCGGTGATCTGCCGCCGATCGGTGTGGCGGCCGCTTCGCTCATCTTCGCGGCGGTCATCTACGCGCCGTTCACGCTGTGGCGCATGCCGGCTCACTATCCCGCCGCGCCGACCTGGTCGGTGGTTGGCCTCGGTCTGGTGTGCACGGCGCTGGCCTTCGTGGTGTTCTTCGCGCTCATCAGCGAGGTCGGCCCGTCCCGCGCCACCGTGTTCACCTACATCAATCCCGCTGTGGCGCTGCTGATCGGCGTCACCCTGCTACACGAGCCGCTGAGCGCGGGCATGGCGATCGGCTTCCCGCTGGTCATTCTGGGTTCGATCCTGGGCACGGTGCGGGCCCGGCCGGAGGTGAAGGAGCCGGCGCCGGCCTGAGCGGGGTCAGGGCTTCGCGGCGGGAGTCTTCTTGTCCTTCTTGCGGGTTCCCGCGCGCTCGATGCGCGGGTCCTCGGCCACCCGGTACCGCTTCACGTACTCGCCGAGGAAGGCCTGCACGGTGGCGGTGGCCGGGATGGCCAGCAGCGCGCCCACCGCGCCGAGCAGCGCGCCGCCCACGATGACGGAGAGCAGGGCCACCGCGGGGTTCACGTCCACGGTGCGGGCGGTGATGCGCGGTTGCAGGACGTAGTCCTGGATCCACTGGTAGACCACCACGAAGATGATGATCCAGACCGCGTCGATGGGCCGGACGGTGAGCGCCACCAGGATCGGCAGGATGCCGGCTATATAGGTTCCGATGGTCGGCACGAAGCTCGCCACCACGCCGAACCAGACGCCCAGCGCGAGCGCGTTCGGAATGCCCAGCAGCGCAAGGAAAGCCCAGTGCGCGACGGAGGAGATGACCGCCAGCAGCGCCCGTGAGTACAGATATCCGCCGGTCTTCTCGATGGCCAGGTCCCAGGCGTGCAGCACCGCGCCCTGTTTGGCGGGTGGCAGTACCGAGCACAGGGCGCGCCGCAGTTTCGGCCCGTCGGCGGTCATGTACACGCTGAACAGCGCGATGGTGACGAACTTGGCGAGCCCGCCGAGCACGGTGCTGGACAGTCCCCACACATTGCCGGCCGCCTTCCCGGCGTACGAGTTGATGATGTCGGAATCCTTGAACAGCCTGTCGCGCAGCTGATCCAGGGTGAGGTCCTTGTGGAAGGTGTGGTTGATCCAGCTGATGAGTTCGTCCAGCAGCCGGGGGAGTTCGCCGACCACATTGGACACGGTCTCCACCAGCAGCACGCCGAGGGTGGCGATGAACCCTGCCGTGCAGGCGAACACGAGCACGAAGACGAAGGTGACGGCGAGCCCGCGGTTCAGTCCCCTTGCGGCCAATACGTCGACGGCCGGCTCCATGGCGAGGGAGACGAAGAAGGCGACGGTCATCATCACGGCGATGCCGATCAGCCGCGACGCGGCCCAATTCGCCAGCTCGAACACGCCGACCAGGGCGAGCGCCAGCACCATGGCGCGCGGTAGCCACGCGGGCATGTGAGTACCCGGTGCTGTGGTTCCGCTATCGGATGGCGCGGTATCGGCGGTGGTCGCGCCGCTGTTGTCCGGTTGCTGCCCGGGCTGCTCGGCAGGGGATTCGGAGTCTGCCACCGCCCCAGTGTCGGTTACCGCGAAGTGTTTGCCGGGGCGACGCACCGGGCGCTCCACCGCAATTATCGTGCCGGTTGGTTTGTATTTACCGAAAATAACCGAGAGCCTTTCGGGCCGAAAGGTTTTCCCACGATATTGTGCAGGTATGCGGGCGGGCGGCCAAGATATGCGAGTGCGGACGAAATTCTCCATCGAGCTCATGGCGTTGACCGATGAGTTGGCGCATATGGCGCGCCTGACGCAGGAGGCGGCCGAGCGCGGCGCGGCGGCGCTGACAGGCGCCGATCTCACCGCTGCCTACGAGGTGTTCGCGCTCGAGGAGCAGGTTCAGGTCGAGCACGCCAAGTGTGAGGACCGCTCGGTCATTCTGCTCGCCCTGGAAGCGCCGGTGGCCCGGGACCTACGGCACGTGGTCACCGCCATGCAGATTGCCGACGATCTGCTCGCGGTGAGCGGCGCGCTCAGCCGCGTCGCCGATGTCGTGGTGCGCCGCTACCCGAATCCGGTTGCGCCGCAGCATGTCATCGCACTGCTGTCGGAGATCGCGGATGCCGTGATACATCTGGTCGACCATTCGGTGAGAGTCATTGCCGCACAGAATCCGCCGCGCGACCGGGTGCTGATCCCGCGCGACGAGAACCTGGACCGGCTGCGGGTGCAATTGCTCGAGATAGCGGCCGATGACGGCTGGGATCACGGGCCCGCCATGGCCATCGATATCGCGCTGCTCGCGCATCACTACGAGCGCTGTGCCGACCATTGCGTGCGTATCGGCCGGCTCATTCGCTTCTTCCACACCGGTATTCCGCTCTACGCACAAGTGGAGGCGTAACCACCACCTGCCGCAGGGGTCCTGGATAGGCGGGGGTAAGCTGCCCGAATTGCTTCATGGCGAGGTCTTTTCGAGTAGCACCGCACCTACGGACAGCCGAATTCCGACAAGGGCCCCAAACATGACGAATACCACCACTCATGCGCCGATCGCTCAACCGGTGCGGGTTCCGCCCGCGCCGGCTCCCGCGACGGAAACGACACTGTCGCACCGGCAGATCATGACGGTGCTGTCCGGTCTACTGCTCGGCGTATTCCTGGCCGCACTGGACCAGAACATCGTGAGCGTCGCGATCGTGCGCATCGCCAACAGCCTGCACGGCTTCGACAAGCAGGCCTGGGCCACCACCGCGTATCTGATCACCGCCACCATCAGCACGCCGCTGTACGGCAAGCTCGCCGACATCTACGGCCGAAAACCCTTTTATCTCATTGCCATCGGCATCTTCGTGATCGGCTCGGTGGCCTGCACCTTCGCCACCTCCATGTACCAGCTCGCGGGATTCCGGGCCTTCCAGGGCATCGGCGCGGGCGGGCTCATGTCGCTGGCCTTCACCATTATCGGCGATATCGTGCCGCCCCGTGAAAGAGTCAGATACCAGGGCTATTTCATGATGGTGTTCGGCATTGCCACCGTGCTCGGGCCGGTGCTGGGCGGCTTCTTCTCCAATGCCGACCACATCTTCCATCTGGCCGGCTGGCGCTGGGTATTCCTGGTGAACGTGCCCATCGGCGTGCTCGCACTGATCGTGGTGGCCCGAGTCCTGAACGTGCCCTTCCAAAGACAGCCGCACCGCACCGATTGGCCCGGCGCACTCGCGCTCACCATTGCGACCGTGCCGCTGCTCGTCATTGCCCAGCAGGGCCGGGAATGGGGTTGGCAGTCGCATCGCGCGCTGCTCTGTTACGGCATTGCCGCGGCCGGAATGGTGCTGTTCCTCATTGTCGAGTTCCTCATGAAGGACTCCGCGCTGATTCCGCTGCGGCTGTTCCGGAGTGGCACCTTCAGCATCTCGATTCTGGGCGGCTTCATCGTCGGTGTCGCCATGTTCGGCGCAATCGTGCTGGTGCCGCTGTACTTCCAGGTGATACGCGGGTATTCGCCCACCAAGGCCGGGCTTTTCATGCTGCCGCTGGTGCTGGGCATCATGGTGGGTGCGCAGGTCGCGGGCTGGATCACCAAGTCCACCGGGCGGTACAAGGTATTCCCGGTGCTCGGCTCGGCCATCATCGCCGCGGGTGCGTTGCTGTTCGCGCTGGTGCGCTTGGAGACTCCGCTGTGGCAGCCGCTGTTGTACTGCGGCGTCATCGGTTTGGGGCTCGGCGGATGCATGCAGACGCTGATCATCGCGGCGCAGAACGCCGGACCGCGCGCCGATATGGGCGTGTCAACCGCGGCGGCAACGTTCTTCCGGCAGATGGGCGGCACGCTCGGCGTCGCGATCTTCCTGACCATTCTGTTCAACCTGCTGCCGCACAAGATCCTCGACGCCTTCGGCGGGCAGTTGCCGCCGGGTCTCTCGCCCGCGCAGCTGGGGCTGATCCAGAGCAATACCAGCGTGATCTCCTCGCTCCCCGAGCAGCTGCGCGAACCCATCCTGACCGGCTTCACGCATTCCATGAGCATCGTGTTCGCGGTGGCCGCGGGAGTGTCGGTGCTGGCCGCCGTGGTGCTCATGTTCATGAAAGAGATTCCGCTGCAGGACGGTCCGCCGTCCGCCCCCGAAGAGGCGATCGAGGAGGCCGAGCCGGAACCGGTGGCGGACGCCGAGGAGCTGCGGATCATCGAGCCGCCCGGATTGTTCGTGTCCGGTCTCATTCACCGTGAGGACGGCCAGTCGGTGCCCGATGCGGTGCTGACCCTCATCGATCAACGCGGACGCCAGGTTTCGCGCGCGATCGCCGAACCCGACGGCGGCTACATCATCGGCGTGCCGCGCGCGGGCGGGTATGTGCTCATCGTGTCGGCACACGGCTATCAGCCCGCGGCCGTCAGCCTCGCGGTCGGCCGTCGCCCGCAGGAGCTGGATGTCGCGCTGTCGGGTTCCGGCGAGGTGTCGGGGGTGGTGCGCTCGGCGGGACGTGGTGTGCCGCTGGGGGATGCGACGGTCACCCTGACCGATGCCTACGGCGATGTGGTCGGGTCGGCGGTCACCACCGCCGACGGCGTGTTCTCCTGCCGCGGCGTGCTGGCGGGCACCTACACGCTGGTCGCGACCGCCGCGCACATGCGGCCGAGCGCCATCACCCTTACCGTGCCCGACAGCGGAATGCTGCGCCACGACATCGAATTGAGCCAGCGCGCGGTGCTGGCCGGGGTGGCCTGCAACGAGGACGGTCTCGCGATCCCCGACGCCCAGATCACCGTGCTGGACGAGGGCGGCGATCTGGTCGCCACCACCCGCACCGACCATGCGGGCCGCTACAGCGTGCCCGATCTGGTCGAAGGCAGGTACACGATCATGGCGCGCGGTTATCCGCCGGTTTTCAGCCGGGTCTCAGTAGCCGACGGCGAGGTCGCGCACGATGTGCTGCTCGGTTACGAGCGGGTCGAGTCGATCCAGGGTCTGGCGTCGGCCGAGCAAAGTTAATGGTCGGTAGCTGTTTCCCGGTTCGGCGCGCAAATTCACCTACTACCTGTTAGGTTTTCGGCGCTGAACACGGCCCGGCGCGGAATGCCGGGCCGATCCCGGGGAGACCACGCATGAAGATCGCACGCGCACTCTTGACCGCCGCGCTGGCCGCGGCCGTACCCGCCGGAGCCGCTCAGGCCGATCCGGCCGACACCCCGCCCACGGTGAACGAGTATGTCGCCCTGGGCGATTCGTGGGCCGCCGACGCCACCCTGAGCCAGATCACCACCGCCTCCACCCCGTTCGGCTGCGTGCAGAGCAGCCACGACTACGCCAAACAGGTCGCGGCGGCCCTGTCCGTCCCGGTCTTCCGCGACGCCACCTGCGGCGGCGCCACCACGGTGAACATGCTGAACCCGCAGTCCAGCCCGGTCGGCGTCAATCCGCCGCAGTTCGACCGGCTCACCCCGTCGACCGATCTGGTCACCCTCGGAATCGGCGGCAATGACGCCGATCTGGCCGCCACCGTCACCGACTGCCTCACCATCGATCCGGCCGTCAGCCCCTGCCTGGAGAAGAACGTCGTGCACGGCGTCGACCTCATGTCGCAGAAGATCGCCGCCGCCGCACCCAAGGTCGCCGCCACCATCGCCGGCATTCGCGAACGGGCGCCGCACGCCCGCATCCTGCTGCTCGACTACTTCGAGGGCATCGGCACCGACGGCGGCTGCTTCCCGCAGATCCCCATCTCCGAGGCCGACGCAATCTGGCTGGGGCAGAAGCTTCTCGAAATCGACCACATGCTCACCCGCGTCGCCGCCCGAACCGGCATCCAGCTGGTCGACACCTACGACGGCAGCGCCGGCCACGACGCCTGCCGGCCGGTCGGCACCCGCTGGGTGGAGGGCCTGGTCCCGTACTCCGGCGACCCGGTCGGCCTCGCCGTCCCCTTCCACCCCAATCAGCTCGGCGCCGACTACCAGGCCCGCCGCCTCCTCGAAGCCATCGACTCCCCGCGGTAGCGGCCCGGCGCCGAAAATCGGTTGCGCCTCGGCGGCCGGGAAACCATGCTGCCGAGGACCGTGCCGATGCCGACCAGGAGTTGCGATGCGCCGATTCTTCGAAACACCTCAGCCCTCCCACCGGACTGTGACTTTCGAGGACTTCGGCATCCATGCACCCGCTCCGCACCCTCAATATCGGGATTCTCGCCCATGTCGACGCAGGTAAAACCAGCCTGACCGAGCGTCTGCTGTTCGATACCGGCGTCATTCACACGCTCGGCAGCGTCGACGCCGGGACCATCCGCACCGATACCTCGGCCATCGAACGCCGGCGCGGTATCACCGTGCGCTCCGCTGTCGTCTCGTTCACGCACCGAGGCCGGCAGGTCAATGTCATCGATACGCCCGGTCACGCCGATTTCGTGGCCGAGGTCGAACGCGCGCTCGGCGTGCTCGATGCCGCGGTGCTGGTGATATCTGCCGTCGAAGGCGTGCAACCACACACCCGGTTGCTGTCGCGGACCTTGCGCGCCATGCGTGTGCCGACCCTGATCTTCGTCAACAAGATCGATCGGCGGGGTGCGCGCACCGAGGAGCTGCTCGCCGATATCCGGCGGCGGCTCACGCCGAACGTGCTCGCCATGACGGACGTGCACGGGATCGGAACGCCTGCGGCGCAAGCTGTTCCGCGCACCCTGCGGACCCCGGGCTTCGGCGACGCCATCGCCGAACGGCTCGCCGAAGTCGATGACCGGGTACTGAGCCGGGTGGTGGACGGGCCCCCGCTCACCGACGGCGAACTCGCGCGCATGCTGGCCGAGCAGACCGCCGACGCGCAGCTGTGCCCGGTCTACTTCGGCTCGGCCCGGTCCGGCGAAGGCATTGCCGCACTGCTGGACGGGATCACCGAACTGCTGCCCCCGGATCCGGACGCCGCCGATCCGGAGTCACCGCACGGCACCGTGTTCGCGCTCGAACGCTCGCCGTCCGGGGCGAAAACGGCTTATCTGCGGCTGTTTTCCGGCAGCCTCGCCGCCCGTGGGCAGGTGACTCTGGAACGTCGCGAGCACGATGGGACGCCACACCGCTACCGAGGACGGATCACCTCGCTGCGGGTCATCGGCGGCACAGATGCCGAGGAGCTGACCGCCGGCAATATCGGGATGATCACCGGTCCTGCGGACATCCGGGTCGGCGACCGGCTCGCCGGCACCGATTCCACTGCACCCGAGCACTTTTCGCCACCCATCCTGCGCACCGAGGTCCGGGCCCGCACCGGGCGCGACGCCGATCTGCATCGAGCGCTGCAATTGCTGACCGAGCAGGACCCGCTGCTGCACGTGCGCACCGAACCCGGCGGCGCCACCTCGATCCTGCTCTACGGCGAGGTGCAGAAGCAGATCATCGCCGCCACCCTCGGCGAGGAGTTCGGCATCGACGCCGAATTCCGGGACAGCGAACCGATCTGCCTCGAACGCGTCAGCGGAACCGGCACGGCCGTCGAGGAAATGGGCTTCCGCGCGCCGAGCCCGAACGGCTACTGGGCCACCATCGGCCTGCGCGTCGCGCCCTCCCCGCCGGTGCGGGCGTGCGCTTCCACTACGAGACCGAACTCGGCGCCCTGCCGCGCGCCTTCCACGACGCCATCGAGCAGTCGGTCCGCGCCCGGCTCCGGCACGGCCCGCGCGGCTGGGAGATCACCGACTGCGCCGTCACCCTCACCCATAGCGGATTCGTCGGCCCCCTCAGCACGGCGGCGGACTTCCGCACCCTCACCCCGCTGGTGCTCGACCGCGCCCTGCGAGCGGCCGGAACCCAGCTGCTAGAACCCTGCCATGACTTCGAAATCTCCACGCCTACAGCGGCACTCGCCCAGGTCGCCGCCGCCTTGGCGGCCCTGGGCGCCGACATCCGGAACACCACGACGGACTCCGCCACCGGCCTGCTCCTCGGCGCCATCCCCGTACGACACGTCCACACCGCCCAGCAGCAACTGACGAACCTCACCCACGGCGAGGGCGGCTGGCAATCCGAACTCTCCGGCTACCGCCCGATCAGCGCTCGGGTGCCATGATGTCGCTTGTGATCTGGCCTATCTCCCTACCCGCGGCCCGTCTCGAGGACGGCGCGGTGTCCCTGCGCGAGTACAGCTCCGCCGATGCGCAGGGACTGTTCGAAGCGATCCGCGATGAGCGCGTGTGGGAACACATTCCACGCGAGATTCCCCGCGACGCCGAGGAATTGGATGCGGGGATAAGGGCCAAACTGGGCGACCTTCAGCGGCTGACGTTCACCGTCCGCAGCGGCGAGCGCATCGTCGGCACCACGTCGATCATGTACGACCGATCCGCACCCGACGGCGTGGAAATCGGCGCCACACAGTTCGATCCGGCGGTGTGGGGGACGGGCGTCAATGCGCGGGCGAAGAAGGTACTCCTGCGCGAGCTGTTCGCGCAGGGAGTGCAGTGGGTTCAGCTCCGCACCGATGAGCGCAATGCCCGTTCGGCCGCGGCCATCCGGAAGCTCGGCGCCACGGATCTCGGTGTCCGGCAGGACACCCTGGTCCGCCGGGACGGCACCACCCGGCGCAGTCACTTCTTCCGCCTGGACCGCCCGGTCACGGAATAGCCCGAACGATCCGCGGGGTCCTCGCACATTCCCCAATCCGCTACGGGCTGCACGCTTTTCCTGTTCTACCCGGAGGGCTGAGTCCCCATGACCCGGTCGAGGAGGTGGTCGAGCAATTCGACCGCCCCCTCGCGAGTGCAGTAGCCGGCGAGTGTGCCCTGGGCTATGCCACCGACCGCGGCGCCGATGAGTTCGGCATCCAGGTCCGGCGTCGCGGTGGCCTCGGGCGTCCGCTTCAGCTGCTGGGCCACCAGCATGACGAGAGCGCGTGGCGCCGCGAGGGTTTCCTCGGACGTGATCCCCAGTCCGGTGATGGCCGCGGTATTGAATGCGCCGAGCACAACGGCTTCCTCGGTGCGTCGGTCGTCGAGGGGGAGGACTTCGTTCAGGACGGCGCGGATGGCCGCGCGCGGCTCGGGATTCTCGCCCAGCGACGTCCAGCGCTGCAGGAAGCGCACCCCGGCAGCATCCATGACCGAGCGGTGGGTGGCGAGCAGGAACTCCTTCTTCGTGCCGAAGTAGTACTGCACCAGCCGAACCGAGATCCCGGCCTCGGCAGCCACCGACTGGAAGGTGACGGCCTCCAGCCCACCGCCGACGATGACGCGGCGCACGGCCGCGGTGATCTCGCGTCGCCGCACTTCGTGGTCGACCAGCTTCGGCACGGGTGTTGCCGCCTTTCCCTTCGGTTCGCGAACGCTTCAGCGTAGATGGTACGTGCGTACCGCATACGTGATATGTTCGTACCGCGATAAGTGATACGGGCATACCGTAAAAACTGATGAAGGGGAGGCCCATGCCGAAGATCGGGCGATTCACCAGTGACCAAGCGAAGGAAACCTTCCTGCGTCGTTACGACGGCGCGGCCGCGGAATGGCCGATCCCGTCGACTCGGACCGTTGTCGAAACCTCCTACGGGACAACACCGGTGCGCAAATCGGGAACGGGGGAGGGCACGCCGATCGTGCTGCTGCCGGGTATGCCCGGCAATGGCCAGATCTGGCTGCGATTCATCGCAGACCTGGCCCGCGACCGCGTGGTCTACACACCGGATGTCATGGGCTGGCCGGGGCGCTGCGAGCAGACGGCACCGCTGCGTGACGGGCTGGATGTGGCGAAATGGCTGGTCGAAGTGCTGGATGGGCTCGGCCTCGAGCGTGTCCATCTGGCCGGAAACTCGGTCGGCTCCTGGATCTCCATCATGACCGCGGCCACGTATCCGGAGCGGCTGGCGAGCCTGACCATGTTCGAGCCGGGCGGAGGCACTTTCGCCAAACCGCGGTGGAGCCTACTGATCAAGTTCCTGGCCGCGGGTCTCCGGCCCACTCCGGACCGGATGCGGAAGTTCAACAAGTGGCTGAACCCCAGTATCGAACTCAGCGACGAGGAGTTCGAAATGGTCATGGCGTGCTTGAAGTTCCGGCCGGGCATGCCGTGGGAGAAGCCGCTCACCGACGAACAACTGGCCACCATCACCGCGCCGATGCTGGTGCTCTTCGGCGCCGAAACCGTGGCCAATGACCTCGCGGTGGTGCCGGACAAGATCCGGAAGCACATTCCGGCCGTGGATATCGAGATCTACCCGGGCATCGGACACGATGTGCTGTGGGCGAATCCGGATCAGGTGATTCCGCGCTTCCTGAACTTCATTGCCGCCCATGACCAGGTTCTGGCCTGACTCATTCGGTCAGTGCGTGCGCGGTGGAACGCAGCGTCCAAGCGGGCTGCCGGTGATGCAGCGTCGTCGCAGTCAACGGTGGAATATCGATGCGCCAGAACGATTCCGCGGGAGCCTGCAAGGTGCACAGAATCGCCGCACGCACGATCGCTGGATGGGTGATTGCGATGACGCGGTCACCCTGACCCGCTACACCGTTGAGCCACAAGCTCACTCGTTCGATGAGATCGGTGATGGCCTCGCCGCCGTGCCCGCGGAAGCCCGGATCGGTGAGCCAGGCCATCAGCTGATCGGGTGCGATGGCATCCATCGACCGCCCCGCCCAGCTGCCACAATCCAAGTCGCGCAAGGCTTCCTCGGCGGTGCCGGAGAGCCCGAGCGCGTCGGCGGTCTGCGCGGTGCGGGCCTCCGGCGCGTAGCACACGCCGGCAGCCTCGCCGGACAGTCCGCCCGACGTCTCGACCGACCGCAACCCCAGCGGGTTCAGCGGTTCATCGGCCGGGAAGCGGGCGGCCTGCACGGCATCGGTGAACGCATGCGTCACCAGGGTGAGGCGGGTGACCGCGCTCATGCCGCCGCGGTGGACTGTTCCGGGGCGGTGACGGCGCGCTCACCGAGCAATCGTGGTGCGAGCCAGGCGAACCCGACGCCGATGACGGCCCAGAGAATCGCCTGCGCGATGAAGGAGTACAGCCGGAAGTGGAACAGATCGTCCGCCGGGAAGCCCGGGTAGACGATGGTCCCCGCCGCATCCTTCAGCGGCTGCGGCGTTTCCGTGTCGAAGTCGCCGAACGACTTGTTCGCCGACAGATGTCCGAGCGACGGTAGCACCAGCATCACAATGCTCATGACCACCACGAAGGACAGGCCCGAAGCGATGGTCGCGGTCCAATTGCCCAGTCGCGCGGCCAGTCTGCGGCCCAGCCAGATGGCCGCGAACAGCGCCACCGTGCTGATCACGATCATGAGCACGTACAGCCCGGTGCGTTCCTTGATGGTGTCCGGATGCCCGATCGACGGCGGGTTGGCCGGGTACTTCAGGAACGGCACCGCATAGAACGCCAGGAACATGCCGCCCGACACCAGCAGCGCGAGATTGCGCGGGGTGGTCCTGCCCGAGCGGGTCATGGCCAGGTAGTAGACGACCGCGAACAGCGCGCCCATGGCCATGCCGAACACGATCACACCGAACCCGAGACCGATGTTCTGCTGCTGGCCGCGGGTGAAGATGTCGGGTCCCATATCGGGCATGGGCAGCCCGGCGGCCTTGTCCAGCGCCATCTGGGCGTCGTCGCGGCCGGATTCGTAGTCGATGGCCCGATCGATGATGGGCTCGGCCATGATCCGGGCGAAGATGAACGCGAAGAGTCCGCCGAGCGCGCCCAGCAGGACGCCCCGGCCGATGATCCGTTTTTCCATTGTGGGTACTCGATTCCCGTGACTAGTGGCAGGGGAATCCGAGGAAATGCCGTCCGTCATGGACGAACTCGTGCACGTGCATATCACTGCCGAACACCGAGACGGCGCCCTGATCGATGCCGATGAAGTAGATGGCGAGCAGTGCCAGCACAGTGGTGCCGATCAACCACATGGCCGTGGTCGGCAGGGACAGCGCGCCCGCGCCGAGGCCGGAACGAGGAACGTAGGAAGTGGCCACGAGAACTCCTTGCTTTCAGGGGATTTCGCGTCCCCAGAGCCGGTATCAACACGGCGGCCCGGTGTCTGACTCACATCCACGCGGATGCTCACAGTGGCGCGACCGTTCCGGAATTACACCGGATTCCAACGAATCGCCGATCACATGACGATACGAAACAGCTGACCACCAGGTCAAACGATCATCCAACAGGTGGGAAACGGGCAACGACCCGCCGGTCAGGCCGAGGCCGGATCCTCGACCGAATCGATATGGCCGTCCGGTCGCACCACCACAACGGCGTCCGGCGACGACCCACAGGCGGCAGCGAGCTCGCGCGGCAATCGTGATGCGGCGAGCGCGGCAGGCCGCACGCCGACCAGGTCGAGAGTCGAGTTGCCGTCGGCCGACCAGGCATGCGGCAGCCGCGCACCCACTGCGAACGACGGCCGGTAACCATCGGGCGTGAGCGGCGGCGTGGCGGCATAGTTCGCACTGAGCAGGAGCTGATCGTCGATCCGGTAGTCCCGCCGGGCATTGTCGCTCGCGATATCGATGACCTGCCGCGCGAGCGGCCGGCGCTCGGATTCGTAGCTGTCGAGCAGTGATTCGCCCGCCCGGCCGCTCAGTACGGCGGCCAGTTTCCACGCCAGATTGTCGGCATCACCGATCCCGACATTCATGCCGTGCCCACCGGTCGGCGGCACGGTATGCGCCGCATCCCCGGCCAGCAGCACCCGGCCGCGGCGGTAGGCGTCCGCGAGTTGCGCGTCCATCCGCCAGGTGAGGGTGTCGTGCACGGTGACCTCGAGCTCGGCGATCCCGGCACCGGACCGGATGAGCTGTACCGCATCGAGTTCCGCGGCCCGGTCCCCGGACCCCAGCGGATGTTGATAAATCCACCACCGGTCATTGTCGACGGCCATGAATCCGCCGCCGCGCACCAGGAAATACGAGGCACTGGCCCGATCCGCGACCACCGGCCCCAGCGGCGCCTCGAAGCGCACGCTGAGAAACTCCCCGAGCGCGACCGGCCCGCTCATCCCGATCCCGCTGCCCGCGCGCACGGTACTGCGCGCACCGTCGCACCCGACCAGCCACCGCGCCCGCAATTCGAACTCGGTGCCGGCGTGTGTATCCGACAGCGTCGCAACGATGTCCGGGCCTTCCGGCCGGAACGACAGCAGCCGCACCCCGCGCCGCAAGTGCGTCCCGACCCGTTCGGAGAGCACTCGTTCGAGGGCGTCCTGCGAGCAGATCAAGCCGGGGGAGGGCGTGTATTCGGCCTCGTCCGGCGAAGCGGGTTGCGTCCGGACATAATCCGGATCATCGAGTGTCCGCCCGCGGAAGAACGCGACGTGCTCAGGAGGCAGCCCGGCCGCACGGATCTCCTTTTCCAGATCGCAGCGCCGGAAGATTTCCATCGACCGCGCCGCGATCCCGCGAGCCTTCGGATGGCGGGAAACCTCGGCGCGCGCCTCGATGACCAGATTGTCGATACATTGCTGCGGCGCTACCCTGCGTACCCGCTGCTCGTACAGCTGCCGGGCCGCCCATGGTCCATGCACTCCGAGCCGCCGCCGGACGCCGATCGCACCTACTGGCTACTGTCCACCGCGGCTCTCGCCTTCGGCCTCTGGCTGAGTGGCCGCTGCGCCTGGGGGCAATGCGACGCACCGGATTGCGAGCGTTTCTTCATCGATACCGGCCGCCGTCAGCCGCAACGCTTTTGCGGTCCGCGCTGCGCCACCCGCAGCCGGGTCGCCGCGTACCGGGATCGAGGTGCGAGCTAGCTCGCCGGCTGACCGACGAGCAGCTGGACGATGGACTGCACGAAACCCTCGATGCGTTCGCGCGGATAGGTGTCCGGGTCGCTGACGGCGAGGCGGCCGAGCATTTCGGCGATGGTCAGCAGGGAGTTGGTGAGGAGGGCGGAATCCATTGCGGACCAGCGGGGGTCGGCGATCAGGCCGACGCGGACCAGCGCTTCGGCCTGGTCGAAGACGCCGGCGCGGGAGCTGCGGATGGCTTCGCGGTATTCGTCGGGTGCGCTGCCCGGGCCGGCGAGGATGAGGCGCCAGCGGGTCGGATCGCGCAGGGCCACATCGACGAACGCCTTCACCGTCGCGGAGGCGGCGACCACCGGGTCCGCGCCGAGCAGATCGGTGGGGAGGGTGTCGGCGACCTGATCGAGGGCGCGTTCGCGTTCC
The DNA here is from genome assembly GCF_044750615.1 of Nocardia sp. NPDC088792. NCBI lineage: Bacteria > Bacillati > Actinomycetota > Actinomycetes > Mycobacteriales > Nocardiaceae > Nocardia > Nocardia sp. NPDC088792. Next base: position 689,446 of record NZ_JBIVKC010000002.1, on the reverse strand, counting down.
CGTTCGAGCAGGGCTTCGACCAGTTCGGCGCGGGTCTTGAAGACGGTGTAGAGCACGGGCTTGCCGACGCCCGCCTCGGCGGCGACGGCTTCCATACTGAGTTCGTGCAGTTCCGCGCGCTCCAGCACGGTGAAGGCGGCGTCGAGCAATTGCGCCCGGCGTTGCTCGGGTGGCAGGCGTGGGGCGTAGCGCCTGCGTGGCCGGTCGGTGCCGGGTTTGCTCACCTTCATCGACCTCATTCTGTCATTCGTGACGGCGTGGTCGGGATCCTGTCCGAACAAATCCTACGGCACCGTTGTATTAGCCCGCAGTAATTGCTACGGTTGCGTTGTATTCGCAGGGCAGCCCGCTGAAGGAGCGCACATGAGCTTCGATCCGACCACGCTTCGACGCACCGATCTGGGCTTCTTCGGCCCGGACTCGCCGAGTTGGAAGGTCTGGACCTCACCCACCGCCGTGATCGGATTCCAGCGCGCGGTCGCCCTGGAGTTCTTCGACCCGTTCCTGACCGCGGCGGTCGCCGACACCGGCAAGATCCACACCGATCCCCGGGACCGGCTGGACATGACCTTCGCGTACTTCCTGATCGTCGCGATCGGCGACAGCAAGACGGCGATCGAAGCCTCCGAACACCTGATGGCGATTCATGCCAAGTCCACCGGCATCGAACCCATCAGCGGTCAGCGCTACAGCGCCAACAGCCCCGAGACCCAGCTCTGGATCCACATCACCGGCTGGCAGTCCGTGCTCAAGGCCTACGAGATGTTCGGGCCGGGCCTGACCCCGGAGGAGGAGACGCGCTACTGGCAGGAGTGCCGCATCGCCGCCGAACTGCAGACCTGCAAGCCGGAGGAGGTGCCGCTCACCCGCGAGGGCGTACGCGAGTACTACGCGAATGTCCGTGCGCGCCTGTGCACCTCGGAACGCGCCGAAGCGGGTATGCGGCAGATGCTGTTCACCTCCCCCAAGCACGGCGCGGGCGTGACCTACGCCCTCGGCGCCCGCATCCTGTCCTTCGCTTCCATTGCGACCCTGCCGAAATGGATGCGCAAGCTCGGTCACTTCGACCGCCCCGGCATTGTCGACCTGCTGGTCCGCCCGGCCGGCCGCATCCTGGTCTGGCTTTTCACGCTGTTCGACAAGCGCGGCCTGATCATGGCAGCGCCGATCATCGCCCCGATGGCCGGTCAGATCCTGCAGCAGCACCTGAAGAACGAGCCTCCGGCGCTGCTCGAAACCGTCACTCCCACCCAGGGACGAGCCCGGTACGGCACCAAGAATCGCCGCCCGGTCCAAGCCGCCGGCTGAGCGGGGTCAGCCGGCCGCCGGCGTCCGGGTGATCTGCACACGGTTGTCGTGGAAGACGGCACCGCCGCCGAAGTCCGAATCCCGTTCGGCGATGGTGGCATTCACGGTGGCGCCGCCGGATAGCTTGGCCCAGCGGCCCTTCGGGGTCGCGGCCACGCCGGGGCGGACCATATCCGAGACCTCGGCGATGGCGGTGAACGAGCCGCGTTCGTTCGAGACGGTGATCGGGTCTCCCGTCTCGATGCTGCGCGCGGCCGCGTCGTCCGGGTGCAGGGTGACACGCGGATCGCCTGCGCGGCGGCGTAGTTCGGGGTTGGCGCCGAAGGTCGTGTTCAGGAAGTAGTGCGAGGCGGCCGAGATCAGCACCAGGCCGTCGCCCGGATCGGCGGGCGGGTTGTAGCCCGCCAGTGGATCGTGCCCGGCCTGGGCGGCGCGGCGTGAGATGAACTGCAGCTTGCCCACGGGGACCGATTTGACCGGGACCTTCAGGAAGCCTTCGGCCCGCAGGCGTTCCACGTCGTAGCCCTTCAGCAGTTGCCGGGCCAGCTCCTCGTCGGAGTCGAACAGCGCCGGTTCGGTCAGGCCCATGCGACCGGCCAGGCGGCGGAAAGTCTCGGTGGTGGACAGGCATTCGCCGGGCGGCGGCACGGCGGGCTCGTTCCAGACCAGGTACATGTTCCCGTAGGCGGCGATCACATCCAGATGCTCGGGCTGCATGGTGGCCGGGAGCACGATATCCGCGTAGTCGACGGTATCGGTCGGGAAATGTTCCAGCACAACGGTGAACAGATCCTCGCGCCGCAGCCCCTCGATCACCTTGGCCTGCTGCGGATTCGAGCCGACCGGATTCGCGGCGATCACGAACAGCGCCTTGACCGGCGGATCGTCCGTTCCGAGCAGGGCCTCGCCCAGGCGCGTCATCGAGAGCGTCCGCACCGGATGCGGCAGCAGATCGAAGCGCACCAGCTCGGGCAGGTTCAGCTCGAAGTGACCGCTGGTCGAATAGTGCAGGCCGCCACCCGGAATCGCCCAGTCACCGGTGACGCCCGGCAGGCAGGCCAGCGTTCGCAGCGCCATGCCGCCGCCCGCATGCCGCTGCATGCCCTGCGAGGCGCGAATGGCGGTCGGACGGGTACGGGCAATGCGTTCACCCAGCGCGACGATGCGCTCCATCGGCAGCCCGGTGATCCCGGCGACCCGCTCGGGCGTGAACTCCTCGATGCGGGCGCGGAATTCGGGCCAGCCCTCGGTGTGCTCGGCCAGATAGGCGGTGTCCTCCGCGCCGAGCGAAAGCACGACGTGCATGAGCCCGAGCGCGAGCGCGGCATCCGTGCCCGGCAGCGGAGCGAGGTGTTCGTCGCAGCGCTCGGCGGTGCGGGAGCGCACCGGGTCGATGGCCACCGTGTAGGCGTCGCTGTCCTGGATGAACTTCCAGCCGTGATGCCCCGAGGTGAGCGGATTGGTGCCCCACAACAGGATCAGCTTCGACTTCGCGAGATCCTCCGGATCCATACCGCCGGAGGTGCCGAGCGTGTATTTCAATCCGGTGCTGCCCGCGATGGAGCAGATGGTGGGGTCGTGCAGGGACGCGCCGAGCGCATTGAAGAATCGGCGGCCCGAGAAGCCTTCCAGCCCTTGGATGTAGCCGAGGCTGCCGGTGCCGTGGAACGGCCAGATGGCCTCGCCGCCGTACTCGTCGATGATGCCGGTGAGGCGGGTGGCTATCTCGCCGAGCGCCTCGTCCCAGGAGATGCGCTCGAACTGCCCGGAACCCTTGGGGCCGACGCGGCGCATCGGATATCGGATGCGTTCCGTCGAATGCAGTTGTTCCAGATACCGGTTCACTTTCACGCACAGGGCGCCGCGGGTGACCGGATGCTCCTTGTTCCCGCGCAGGCCGACGGCCTTGCCGTCCTCCACGGTGACCACCCAGGAGCACGCGTCCGGGCAATCCAGCGGGCAAGCTCCCAGTACCTTCACGCTATCGATGGTAGGGAACGGCACCGACAATTCTCCCGCCGGATCTGAAACGCGGGCCCAGAAGAACGACACGCGCGTCGTTTGTGAACGACACGCGGAAATCCTCCGTTACTCTGTGCGCGCGGCCAATTAGCCACACGGTGTGGCTGAGCAGCGGCAACAGTGGTCCCGGGGGCGGAATTGCGTGGTCGAAAGGGAGATTGATGATCGCCCCTTGTCTGAGGCTCGTCGGTCTGGTGTCCGGATGTGCGGCCCTGCTCACGGGCTGTTCCGCGGCGGCCGATTCGAAGTCCGAGATCACCGCCACCGAAGCGGCCGAGATGCAGCGCAGCGCCTTCGTGACCGAATGTTCGGGTACCGCGGCGGGCTGGGAGGCGACCGGCGTGGTGAGCAACCGCGATGCCATCGAGCACACCTACCGCGTGGTCATCAGCTTCGTGACGCCGGAATCGGCGGTACTGGAACGCACCAGCACCGATGTGGTGGTGCCGCCGGGCACGACCCAGGACTTCACCACCGAGACCAAGCTGAATCCGGTGGACCGGCCGCAGTCGGTGCGGTGCGAGCTGCACGGGGTCGAACAACTCTGACAGGGCGCAAAGTTGCCCGGGCTCATGGGCAAAGTTGCGCGCGTACCGGGGTCACCGCCTACGATCGGACCGCCGGCCATGCTCGGTGGGCCAGTATTTGTCGGTGCCATGGGGCATGCTCTGTGCACGCAGCTGTCCGCCCCGTCCGCCCGGAGTGCCTCATGTCGACCCGTACCAAGCCACAGCCCTTGTCGGATACCGAGATTCGGCAGATCGCCAGCGATATCGACGCGGGCCGGCCACCGATGGTGTGGTTCACGGCTGCGGCGGTCGGTGTACCGGAAGGCCGTTCCGGCAAGGTGATCTCACTCGGTGATCCGTCCGAGGGAGATTTTCTGCAGGTGAAGCCGACCGGTTCGAAGGACGTCCTGTCGTTCGGCCCGACCGAGGTGACCTTGACCAAGCCGGCCCGGCAGACCGCGGCCGCGAAACCGAAAACGGCTACCAGGAAGGACTCCACCGTGACGATGTCTTCCCCCGCGCCGGCCGGCGCGCCGAGCGCCCCCGCCACCCCACCGGCTCCGGCGACCCCCGCCCCCGAGCCCGAGAAGAAGCCCGAGGCAGCACAGCCCGCCGCAGCCGCGGCGGACAGCTCCGAGGCCAAGGCCGCCAAGGCCTCCCGTCCGGCGCGCAATGCCGCCGCCGCGCGGGCGCCCAAGGCAGCGGAGGTGACGATCACGCTCAGCGGCACCGCCGACGGCGAATGGACCCTCGACGTCGTCAATGGCAAGAAGCGCACCATCCGCGGTATCTCCGTACCGGGTTCGGCCGTCTCGCAGGCCGCGAAGCTGCTGCACCCGGAGGCCGCCGAGGTCGTCGACTCGGTGCTGGACGCCGTGCGCGCCAGCCAGCGCGCCAAGGTCGAGGCCCTGCAGGCCGAACTGGAAAACGCCCGTCGGCTACTCGACGATCTCGCGGGCTGAGACCTCCCGGCCCCGGATCTCACAGCCCCAGTTTTCACAGCCGCTGACATAACGGCCCTGCGGTGGAAGTGATTCCGCCGCAGGGCCGTTTGTTCGGACCGTGGACTTGTTCGGACCGCCGATTTGTTCAGACCGCCGACTTGTTCAGACCGCGGACTCGCGGCGCCAGGCGCGCGGACCGGACTCCGGATGCGCGCGCTGCAGGTCGTCGTGGAAGACGTAGCCGAGCGAGTACTCCTTCGCGCGGTACATGGCCGAATCCGCCTCGCGCAGTAGCTCGTACACGGTGGTATCGATCCCGCGCGTTCCGCTGCAAGAGATTCCGATACTGGCCGCGATGCGCACCTCGGCCGCACTCAACTCGAACGGTTCACCGAGCGTGGCGAGCAGGCGTTCGGCCAAGAGCTGTGCTTGCTTGCGAGCCAATGGCGCGAGCACGACGAATTCGTCACCGCCGTACCGCGCCGCGGCATCGTCCCGGCGGATCATGCGCCGGATGCGCGCCGCCGCATTGGCGATCAATTCGTCACCGACCGCATGCCCGTAGTTGTCGTTGACCCGTTTGAAACCGTCCAGGTCGATGAACAGCAAGGCCAGCGGCTGCCCACCCCACCGCTCCCGATTACGATGCAGCGCCCGCAGCAGGGCGGCGCGGTTCAGGAGTCCGGTCAGCATGTCGTGATCGGCCTGATACTGCGCGCGCCGCTCGCTGCGGGCGCTGCGTTCGATGGCGCGCTCACTGCGTAGCAGCACCCCGGCTAGCAGCAGCGCGAACAAGGAGGACACGACCACCCGGTCCATGAGATCCAGGCGCGAGCCGACGATCGGCACCAACGAGGCCACGATCATGACAATGGCGATGATGCTGGCCCGCTGCCGCGACCGATGCGAATGGATATCCCGCCGCCCGCCCAGCACCACCATGCTCGGATGCAGCGCCGCCGCGCCGATCAGCGTATAGCCCAATTGCAGTGGCATGAGCTGGATCTGGCGCCCCAGCGCCGCGGAACCGGCGGCCTCCAGGTTGTAGGCCAGATCTCCCACCAGAATCACCAGCATGGCCAGATTCACCAGCCGCACCGAGGTTTCCGACCGCCCGGAGGTGATCATCGAATGCACGATCACGGTGAGCAGCAACGCGTCCACGACCGGATCCGCGACCGCGGTGACCGTGGTGAAATCCGCGCCGTGCGCATGATGCAGCACCGGCGAGATGAGAAAGGTCCAGGACAGCAGCAAGGCGCCCAGCCCGATCAGCCCGGAGTCGAGCAGCAGATCGTGATCGGTGCTGTTGTGCCGCGGCCGCAACCACAGCACCGCCGCCGCGCCGATGCAGCAATACCCGCCGAGGGTGAACAGATCGTCGAACGGATTACGGTGCTGGGCGAAGGTGCGCAGCGTCGTCCCGATCATGAACTGCACCGCCGACGCGGAGAGCAGATACCAGGGGAGCGGATGGCGCGGCCGATACTTGCGCACACCCATGCCGATCATCACCAGGCAGATGCCGACGGAACCGTACAGTGTCACCAACGCCAGCAGCCGGGAGTTCACGACGAGCGGCAGAATGAGAATCGAGACCCCACATCCGAACAGCAGGGTGCGCCAGCAGATCCGGAATCGCCGACCGGACCCCACGGCCGGTTCTGTGTCTGATCCCACCAGCCCCCCTTAGTTCGAGCAGTACTCGAAAAAGACACCGCCGATCATGAACCGAGTGTTGCTGTACGAGCATAGGTCCCAGCCGGAAGCGGATTATCCACGGGTGGAGCGGCGCTGCCGTCGGGGAATTGGGCAACCGGATCGATCATGGCACGAAATGTCGCTCTCCGTAGCGGAGTTCGTCGAACCCGCAGGATCACGAGGTGCGAGACTCGCTATGCTCCCTGCGAAATCGAACCGAACGGCCTGCACGACTCTTGGACAGGAGCGGGAGTGGACACCACAGCGGGGCGCTGGCTGGCACCGGGACGGGTCAATCTCATCGGTGAGCACACCGATTACAACGAGGGATACGTGCTGCCGCTGGCCCTTCCGCTCGGCGTGACCTGCACCGCGACCACTCGCGCCGACGGTACGGTGCGGGTGCGATCCCGGCAGGCGCCCGGCGATTCGGTCGAGACCACCGCCGTCGATCTCGGCGTCGCCGGCTGGTCGGAAATGCCTGCCTGGGCGCACTATCCGCTCGGCGTCATCCGTGAATTCGTGCGCCGCGGCCACGAGATGCACGGTATCGACCTGGATCTCGACGGCACCGTGCCCATCGGCGCGGGCCTCTCCTCCTCCGCGGCGCTGTCCTGCTCGGTGGCCATCGCACTGCGGGACCTGTTCGCGCCCAGCGTGACCACCGCCGAGATCATCGATATCGCGCGCACCGCGGAGAACGTCTACGTGGGCGTGCCCACCGGCGTACTCGACCAGTCGGCGTCCATGCTCTGCACCGAAGGGCACGTGCTCTTCCTCGACGTGCGCAGCGGTGAGTACCGGCAGATTCCGTTCGACCTGGACCGATTCGGCCTGGAACTGCTGGTTTTCGACACCGGCAGCCCGCATCACCTGGTGGACGGCGAATACTCGCGCCGCCGCGCCGAATGCGCCGCCGCGGCCGCGGAACTCGGCGTGCCCTTCCTGCGCGACGTACGCGACCCGGCGCAGGTCGAGGCGCTGGCGGACCCGGTGCTGCGACGCCGCGCCAGGCACGTCGTCACCGAGGACGCCCGGGTGCTGCGGGTCGTCGAGCAACTGCGGGCCGGTGCGGATCCGCGCGTCATCGGCCCGATCCTCACCGCCGGGCACGCCTCGCTCCGCGACGATTTCGAGGTCTCCGCACCCGCCCTGGACACGGCCGTCGAGACCGCGGTCGCGGCCGGGGCCCATGGCGCGCGCATGGTCGGCGGCGGATTCGGCGGCAGCGTCATCGCCCTGACCGACCGCGAGAACGCCCGGACGGTAACCGACTCCGTCCGAAAAGCCTTCGCCGACAATGGCTTCGACGCACCGTGCACCTTCTCGGTGACCCCTGCGGCAGGCGCCCACCGCCTCCCCGCGGAAAACGCCTAGCGGTACGCCGGACCCTCACAAGGCCGCTGCCGGACCCTCACAAGTGCAGTGCCGGACCCTCACATGGGCCGTGGCGACACCCGCAACGGTATCGCGGGACACACGTAACGGCCCTGCCGGACGCCCTCAACGGCCCGCAGGACACACGCGGGAGCACCTGCCGGACACACGCGGGAGCATTGCCCCGAGCTCCCCGGAGTGCGGGGTGTACGCGACTAGCATTGCCGCTCGCAAGCGTGCCCGCGTCATCTCGTGATCGTCTCGACAGGAGTGCCGTATGCCGTTCGCCGCCAGCCTGCCGCTGCCCGCCGCGACCACCGTCGCGTCGGTGTCGGCCGCGGGGCAGTCACTGCGATTGCAGGCCGATCCGGTCGACTATGCGATGGTCGCACTGTATTTCGTCGTCGTACTGGGCATCGGCCTGATGGCCCGGCGGCGGGTGTCGTCGAGCCTGGACTTCTTCCTCTCCGGCCGCTCCCTGCCCGCCTGGGTGACCGGTCTGGCCTTCATCTCCGCCAATCTCGGCGCGGTCGAGATCATGGGCATGTCCGCCAACGGCGCCCAGTACGGCATGCCGACCATGCACTACTACTGGATCGGCGCGGTCCCGGCCATGCTGTTCCTCGGCATCGTCATGATGCCGTTCTATTACGGCTCCAAGGTGCGCAGCGTGCCCGAATTCATGCTGCGCCGCTTCGGTCCCGGCGCGCACCTGGTGAACGCCATCAGTTTCGCCATCGCGCAGGTGCTCATCGCGGGCGTGAACCTGTACCTGCTCGGATCGATCCTGGATGCGCTGCTGGGCTGGCCACTGTGGCTGTCCATCACCGTGGCCGCGCTCATCGTGCTGTTCTATCTGACGCTCGGCGGCCTGTCCGCGGCCATCTACAACGAGGTGCTGCAGTTCTTCGTCATCGTCGCCGCGCTGCTGCCGCTGACCCTGGTCGGCCTGCACAAGGTCGGCGGGTGGGAGGGCCTGCGGGTGCGGGTGATCGAAGGACCGGGCGGCGTGAACCAGCTGCACGCCTGGCCGGGTACCGAACTGACCGGCTTCGCGAACAGCGTGCTCTCGGTGATCGGCATCGTGTTCGGCCTGGGCTTCGTGCTGTCCTTCGGTTACTGGACAACCAATTTCGTCGAGGTGCAGCGGGCCATGGCCACCAACTCCATTTCCGCCGCCCAGCGCACTCCCATCATCGGCGCCTTCCCGAAGATGTTCATCCCGTTCATCGTCGTCATCCCCGGCATGATCAGCGCGGTCCTGGTGCCGCAGATCGCCGACTTCAAGGACCGGGTCAGCGCGGACCCGAACTACAAAGGGGATGTCACCTACAACCAGGCGCTGCTCTACCTCATGAAGGACATCCTGCCCAATGGCCTGCTCGGCGTCGGGCTGGCCGGACTGCTGGCCGCTTTCATGGCGGGCATGGCCGCGAACATCTCGGCCTTCAATACGGTCTTCAGCTACGACCTGTGGCAGACGTACGCGGTCAAGGACCGTGAGGACCACTACTACCTCACGGTCGGACGGCTCGCGACGGTCGGCGCGACCCTGGCCGCCATCGGAACCGCCTTCATCGCAGGCAATTTCGCGAACATGATGGACTACCTGCAAACCCTGTTCAGCTTCTTCAACGCGCCGCTGTTCGCGACCTTCATCCTCGGCATGTTCTGGAAACGCATGACGCCGGCGGCGGGCTGGATCGGGCTGGTCTGCGGCACCGTCGCCGCCATCGTCATCTTCGCGCTGAGCAAACTGAACGTCTTCGAATTGTCCGGCCAGGGCACGAGTTTCGTGGCGGCCGGGGTCGCCTTCGTGGTCGACATCGTGGTGAGCATCGGGGTCAGCGCGTACACGCTGCCCAGGCCCGCCACGGAACTGGTGGGCCTGGTCTACTCCGAAACACCCCGGGAACTGCGCACCGAACCCGATGCGGAGATCCTCCCGTGGTACCAGCGGCCGGGGCCGCTCGCCGCCATCGCACTGGGACTCGTCATCGCACTCGACGTCTTCGTCGGATAGGAAAGCCGCTGATGCTCTTCGATATCCGCACCATTGTCGGCGCCCTGCTCGGCGTCTACGGCATCATCCTGATCATCACCAGCTACGCTTACGACCCGGCGGTCCAGCAGGCCAAGACCGGTGGCGTGAACATCAACCTCTGGTCCGGCCTGGCCATGCTGGCCGTCGGCGTTTGTTTTCTGGCCTGGGTGCGCCTCAGCCCGCCTCGGGACTGACACGCTGCCGCGCCGCGACACCCACCAGCACATCGATCACCAGGAAACCCAGCAGCGGAATGCCGAGCAGCGGCGCGAACCAGCCGACCACCACGGCCGCGACGGCCAAGGGCGCCACAATGATCAGCGGAGTCTGCCGCAGCGTCCCGCGCCGCGGCGGCTTACCCGCGGAGAACCCGGTCGCCTTGGCCGGACGGCGCCGCCACCACATGAGGTAACCGCGCACGATCACCGTGATCAGGCCGATTATGACCGCCAGCAGCAGCAACTGATTCAGCAGCCCGAACATCAGGCCCATATGGAACTGGATGCCCCAGTTGGTGAGCTTGGCCATCAGCCCCCACTCCGAGTACGGCAGCTTGTCGGTGACGACACCGGTCACACCGTTCACCGCGATCGCATCGCGGGTGTACTGCCCCGGCCTGCGCAGTTCCTGCGCGACGAAGGCCATCCCGTCGCCGCTCGGCACGCTGATCTCCAGCGGACCGGTCAGCTCATTGGCGCGTGCGACGCCGTACACGGTGTCGAACAGCATGGCGTTCGCGGCATTCGAGGCCGGGCCGGACTGCGCGCCGCCCATGTGCTCGGCGTGATCACCCATGGCGGGCATGGCCATATCGGTATTGCCGGGCAGTTTCGCGTTCACCGACGGGGTGGTCCAGCTCAGCGCGCTGCGCAGTCCGTCGACATGGTCACCCGCGTACTTCGACCAGGTCATGCCCGTGACCGACAGCAGCAGGATGACCGGCAGGATCCAGACACCCACGGCCGCATGCCAATTCAGTGTGCGGCCGCGCGGGCGGGCACGGTCCGGCCGCAGCAGCCAGCCCACGGACCGGCGGTCGCGGCGGGCCCGCACCCGGCGGATCCACAACACCAGGCCCGCGAGCGCCACCACCCACATCCAGGACGCGGCGATCTCGCTGTAGTAGCGGCCGAAGTCGCCGAGGTGAAGATCCCGGTGCAACTGGTCGATCCAGGTGCGCACGGGCAGCGCACCCGAACTGCCGTACACGACGCTGTCGCCCACCGGACGCGCGGTGACCGGATCGACGAACACCGCGCGCCGCTCGGAGGTGCCCAGCGACGGATCGGTGAAGAGGACGCGGGTGGTATCGCCCAGCCGCTGGGCCGGATCCACCGCATTCAACGCCAGCTCGGGCTCGATGGTCAGCGCCGCGGCGACCTGATCCCGCAATGGCCGGACCGGCCCGGTCGAATCCGTGTGCAGCAGGCCGCGATCGGTGATGTTCTCCAGCGTCGGCGAGATGGCATACAACGCCCCGGTGACGGCGGCGATCAGGATGAACGGTGCGATGAACACACCGGCGTAGAAGTGCAGGCGCAGCAGCAGCGCCTGAATGGCTTGGCCCGCAGTGCGTTCGGGCCCGGGATTTCGGGTAGGGGAGGACGGCGGTGCCGTACCGGCACCGCTTTCGGTGAGTGTCATGGGGGTCTTCCGATGGTTCGGGTGAAGAAGGAAGCTCAACCTCGAACGCAGGCGGGCGGACCGCGGGTACGGCAGACGTCTGCGGCGAAAACACGCAGGATGACGCGATCACCGTGCGTGATCGCGAGTTTCGGAGGTCCGGGCGGGATCGGCAGCGAAACCGGCGCCGGCAATACCCGGGCCAGCACGGTGGTACAGATCCGGTAGGCCACCTCCGCACCGAGAATGACGACAGCGGCGGCGCACGCTGCGACAAGGTGTGCGCCCAGCATGGCCGGACTCCACATCGACGTGGAGTGCTGCGGGTCGTGGCTCATGCCGGGTGAGCCCCACATCATGGCGAAATGCCCGAGCAGTTGCCCGCCGAGCAGGGCGGCCACGAGACCGATGCGAGAGGTGCGCAACGCACCGACGGCGGCGACCGATCCACCCACCGCCGCCGAGGACGCGACCAGCAGCATCAGCGAACCGGCGTGCAGCGGCTCGGTTCCGGAGATCCAGCCGTGTGCGGCGACCGCCAAGGCGCCCGATACGGATCCGGCCGATCCACCGCGCAACACCGCAGCATCCCTGCGGGTTGACGCCGTGGACCGGCCGGACGCGAATATCACGCGCTGATGATAGTCAGGCAGTTATTCCGCGGGAACGGACATTTCGATCAGCGGCTTCCGCAGCAGCTTCCCCGTGGCATTACGCGGCAGCTCATCCACGAAGATCACCTCGCGCGGCACCTTGTAGCGCGCCAGGTTCTCCTTCACGTAGTCCTTGATCTCCTGGACGTCCTGCTTGGACTCCGGGCCCGGAACCACGATGGCGCGCAGCCGCTTCCCGAAATCGCGGTCGTCCACACCCACCACGGCCGCCTCCAGCACGTCGTGGCGGTTGGAGATGAGGTGCTCGACCTCCTGCGGGAAGACGTTCTCGCCACCGGACACGATCATGTCGTCATCGCGGCCGTCGATGAACAGCAGGCCGTCCGCATCGAGATGACCCACATCGCCCGAGGACATCAGGCCGTCCACGTACTCCTTGGTGCGGCCGTCGGTGTACTGCTTGAACGAGTGCCCGTTCTCGATGAAGATCGTGCCGGTCACATTGGGCGCGCTGATCCGGTTGCGGTTCTCGTCGTAGAGCGCGACACGGATGCCGACCGGCGCCTTGCCCGCGGTGCTCGGCGCCTTGCGCAGCTCCGCCGGGGTGGCGACGGTCATGACCGCGCACTCGGTGGAGCCGTACACGTTGTAGAGGGTCTCGCCGAAGTAGTCGAGGGTGCGGGTGACGACATCCGGCGGGATGGCCGAACCGGCCGCGAAGATGACCCGCAGGGTCTCGCTCGGCTTGTACTTGGCCAGGGTCTCCTCGGGCAGATCGAGGATGCGCTGCAACATGGTCGGCACCACGGTCAGGCCCTGCGCGCGGTACTTCTGGATGTTCGCGAGGGTCTCTTCCGGATCGAAACGCCTCTGCTGCAACACGACTCGGTTACCGAGCGCGATGGACAGCGTGAACTGCGACAGGCCGGTCGCGTGGAAGATCGGCGCGGCCATCACCACGGTGCTGTTGCGCGGGATCGGGATACGGTCCAGGAACTGCGCGGTAATGAACGGGCTGACCTTGTCGCGCGGGGCGCCCTTCGGGGTGCCGGTGGTGCCCGAGGTCAGGATCACCATGCCGCCCGGCTTCTCCGGCGGGGCCAGCGCCTCGGTGGACTGGCCGGCCGCGACGGTTTCGATGGTCGCGATCGCCGGATCCACCGCGTCCTTGGCGTCCACCCAGGTGAGAATGCGCGGAATCTCGGCCGGGATGGCCGACATGAGCTCGACGAACTCGCTGTCGTGCAGGACCGCCTTGACCTGCTCACGCTCGGCCACATCGGCGAACTGCGGCTTGGCGAAGCCGGTGTTCATGAGCACCGCGCGCACGCCCAGCTTGCCGGCGGCGACCAGGCTCAGCACCATGCCGCGGTGATCGCGGGCCAGCACGCCGATCACATCGCCGGGGCCCAGCCCCTGAGCGGCGAGGCCGCGCGCGAAGGCGTTGGACTGCTGGTCGATCTGCTCGAACGTCATCTCGCCGAGCTCATCGACAATGGCGGCGGACTTCGGATTGGTCTGCGCCGCATGCACGACCGCGCCCGCGAACGGACCGAACTTCAGCACATTGAGTGCCGACCGCACCGCGTGATCCGGGCGCAACGGATTGAAGAGTCCCCCTCGGACCATGGCGTTGACGCTGAGCGCCGTATCGCCCGCCCTGCGTAGAACCGTGCCAGCCGACGGAAGGGCAAATGACATGGGTACAACCTTCCGCGATCCCCTGCCGCTGACGAGTCGGCCGTACGGATCGCAACCTCGAGATCCAGTGCGGTGCTAACCCTAGCAAGCAGTCGGCACGGTGGTGTGGCCGAGGTCTCCGTTACCTGGGGTAACGCATAGGAACCCCAGGTCGTGGCCCGGCTCGCACTGACGCGGCGCGTGTGCCGTCAGCGGCCGGCGGCGGGCGCCTCGTACTCGACGAGTTGCTTGCGCAGCAATTTGCCGGTGGCATTGCGCGGGAGATCCGCCAGGAAGAACACATCGCGAGGAACCTTGTAGCGGGCCAGATTGCCCTTCACATACGCCTTGACCTCGTCCGGGTCCAGCTCGGCGCCGGGCTCGGGGACGATGAAGGCGCGCAAGCGCTTTCCGAACTCGGCATCGTCGACGCCGACCACCGCCGCATCGAAGACGTCGGGACGCTCCAGCAGCAGGTTCTCCACCTCCTGCGGGAAGACGTTCTCGCCGCCCGACACGATCATGTCGTCATCGCGGCCGTCCACGAACAGCAAACCGCGCTCATCGAAATGACCCGTATCGCCGCTCGACATATAGCCCTCGATGATCTCCTTGTTCCGCCCGTCGGTATAGCCCTTGAACGGGGAACCGGAGCGAACGAAGATGCGGCCCTTCACATTCTTGGCGAGAATGCGGCGCCCGTCCTGATCGAACAGCACCACCTCGCAGGTCAGCGGCGCGCGACCGGCGGTACCCGGCGCGATGGTCAGATCCTCCGGCCGGGCCACCGTCGCCACCGCGCACTCGGTCGACCCGTAGAGGTTGAAGAGCACCGGACCGAACACCTCGGCGGTGCGCACCGAAAGTTCCGGCGACAGCGCCGAACCCGCGATCACGATGGCGTTCAGCGTGGACGTGTCGTACTTCTCGCGGATGGCCGGATCCAGTTCCACCATGCGATGCAACATGGTCGGCACCGCCACCAGCATCTCCGCGCCGTGCTCGGCGATCAGCCGCAAGGTCTGCTCGGCATCGAAGCGGCGCGCCAGCACCACCTTGTTGCCGAAGGCCACGCAGGTCAGCCAGGTGCCGAAACCGGTGGAATGGAAGATGGGCGAGACGATCACCATGGTGCCGCCGCGCGGGAAATCGATGCGATCCACCATCTGCACGGTGGCCAGCGGCCCGGTCCGCTCCCGCGGCGCGCCCTTGGGCAGGCCGGTGGTGCCGCTGGTCAGGATGATGAAACCGCCCGCCTTCTGCGGCGCGGGCAGCGGAGTCTGCGCATTGGCGCCGATCAAGGCGTCGAGAGTGGTGACGCCGTCCGGGATTTCGGCGCCCTCGTCGACCCAGGTCAGTACCCGGGGCAGTTCCGGCGGCAGGGCGTCGAGCAGGCCGATGAATTCGCTGTCGTGCAGCACCGCTCTGACGTTCTCGCGCGCACAGACCTGCGCGAACTGCGGTTTCGCGAAACCGGTGTTCATGAGCGCCATGCGCGCTCCCAGCTTGCCCAGCGCACCCATGGTGAGCAGCAGCCCCCGGTGATCCCGCGCCAGCACGGCGACCACCGTGCCGGGCTTGATGCCCATGCGCTGCAAGCCCCGGGCGAGGGCGTCGGACTGCCGGTCGAGTTCGCCGTAGGTGAGCTCGCCGCGCTCGTCGGCGAGGGCCGGGCGCTCCGGCCAACTTCGCCCGGCGCGGCGTATGGCCGTGGCCGGTGGTCCGTAAACCTTTGCGTCCCTGAGCAACTGGATCGTCTCCAGCGGCTTGGACGGATCCGACAACCCCAGCTCCCGCAGCCGGCGCAATCCCCTGAGGGCCTCCGCAGTGTGCGAGAGCCGCTGCTGAGCCGAATGCAGAACCGAGGGCATTCCGACCACCTCCGTGTGACCTAGCCGCCCGCCGACCGACCCGGTGGCGGGGTAGCGTCACCGTAACAGCGGGATGTGATCGACGTTACACAAATCCGGTCACATCGGACATCTCCCGGTCATCTGCACGACGCCCCGATCTGTTCATGTCCCCGGCATGTCCCGGAAACAATCGTCGAGCAGGCTGCAGGCCCGTACTACAGATCGATGAGGCTCGAAATGGCAATACTGCAACTGCTCTCCAACCTCGCCCTGACCCTGCTCCCCGTGGTCTCCGCGAGCGCCTGACGCAACGACCGTGGCCCACCGGTGCGACACCGATGGGCCACGGTCATGTCAGCCGAGCATCAGGTCCGGGACCGCGCTGCCGCGATCCGGGCGCATGGCGGCGCGGGCAGCGGCGAGCAAGCCCTGCGGCGTCACCTCGTCGAGCCGGGATCGCATGCGGGCCAGCAGTTCCGCCGCCGTGGCCCGCAGCTCCGCGTCATCGAGCGGGCGGGGCGGGAGATCGGCCTCCTGCGTCAGCACCGACTCCAGCATGGCGAACAGATGCGCCGCACCGGCCTCCCGGATGGTCAGCGAGAGGTGCACCGAAACACCCTCCGCGCCCGCGGTGGCCGAATGCGCATGGCCGCGCGGCACATACAGCACCTCACCGGGGTGCAGGCCGGTCTCCAGCAGCACCGGTCCGGGCTCGTCGACGCGGCTGGGCTCCCACGCGCCGTCGGCCGGACCGGCATGGACGGTCCACTGTTTGACACCCGCCATCTGCACGACCAGCACATCGGCGTCGTCACGATGCACCGGACGGCCCGTCGTCCCCGGCGGGGTCACGAAATAGAACGCCTCCACCTGCCGATCCAGTTGCTGCGCAATCGATTCGGTCAGTTCCCGCACGCCCCGATGCCACTGATCGACATAGCGGAGCAGCAGCGTGCAGCCTTCTTCACCGACCAGCCGGCGCACCGCACCCGCGTCGGCGTAGCCCGCGATGATCCGGTCCAGGAACACGCGGGGCGGGCAGAACTGTTCGGGCGCAACGGGTCCCTCGCGCCGCACGAGCTGGATATACGGGTGCGCGAGCAGGCCGTCGTCGAGTAATCCGAGCACGGTGGCGAACGGCAGCACGTCGATCGGCGGCCGTGGTGGACGCAGCACGACGGGTTCGCGCCGCCGCAGCAGCCTGCGCAGATCGTCGGGTTCGGCTATTCGATGCATCGGTCACCCCTCGCTGCGATGTGGTTGGGCGATCGCGCGCGCCGCGGCTACCACGGCCTCGGGCGCGATCGCGTCCAATCGCGCGCGGAAATGCGCGATCAGCGCCGCGGCCGTCGCGGTCAGCGTGGCTTCGGTCAGCGGCCTGGCCGGCAGCTGCAAGCCGGTCGCCAGCATCCCGCGGGTCGCCGTGGTCAGATGCTCGGTTTCGGCCTCGCGAATCGTGAGCGTCAGATGCGCCGAGGGAGTATCGGATTCGGTCACCGCGGCGTGCGCGAAACCCCGTGGCACGTAGAGCACCTCGCCGCGGCGCAGGACGGTCTCGAGAATCGGTGCGCCCGGATCCGCCGGGAGCGGACCGGTGGCCCAGTCGCCATCGGCCGGACCCGGATAGATCAGCCACCGCTTCGCGCCGCTCACCTGCACGGCCAGCACATCGGCGTCGTCACGATGCGGCGCGGTCGGGCGGCGACTGGACAGGAAGAAGAAGGCCTCGACCCGGCGTCCCATGCGCTCGCCCAGCCCGGCGGCGAAATCCCGCACACCGTAATGCCATTGGTCGATATAGCGCAGCAGCAGCGTCGCGCCCCCGGTGTGCAGCAGCTCGTATACCGCATCCGGATTCGCGTAGCCGGCGACGGGTTCACCGGACACCAGGCGCGGCGGGCAGAAGCGTTCCGCGGGCACTCGGCCCTCGGCGGTGAACAGCCGCAGGTACGGGCCACTCAGCAGGCCGTCGTCGATCAGTCCGTACACATCGGGCAGGGACAGCAGATCGACCGGGGGAGCGGGCGGCCGCAGCACCACCGGACCCTGCCGCCAATGGGTGCTCAGGAAGCTCTCCGCATCCCCGACACACTGCTCGAGTTCATCCACTACAGATCCTCTACAAGAGGGATCCGGCCGGCGCCGGCCGGATCCCATTGCCTCATCGGAAATTCAGGACAGGATCGGGTGTCAGATGACGTCCGGGTGGCAGTCGCCGCAGCCCGGGTACAGGTCGCCCTGACCGGACGAGCCGACCGCGGTGACGGTCGCGGTGGTGCCGACGGCGGCCTGCGCGGCCGGGGCGAACACCGCGCCGCCGCTGATGGCCGCCACGGTCACGGCATACGCGGCGCTCTTCGAGAACTTCATCGTTATCTCCTTTTCAGTGCGGATCGCAGGTGTGATCCGCACTGGGAGAATCGCTCCGGGAGTGTGACCGCAGCCACCCCCCTTGACGGGGCATTGACGCGGGCCCCGCCGATATTGATGGTTTTCAGTGTCCGGCCGGGCAGCCGTCGACTCCGGTGGTCAGACCCAAATGGGCGGTGGCGGCCAGATCCGCTGCCACCGTTGCCAGTTTCCCGCGGATCGCCTCTACCGCATCAGCGCCGAGAGCCAGGCGCAGCGGCGGATTCGGCTGTCCCACAACGGCGATCACCGCCGCCGCGGCCTTGTCGGGATCGCCTTCCTGCTGCTGATCGGAGCCCGGCAGTCCGTCGCGGATCGCGCCGACCGTCGCCGTGTAATCCGCGATCTCACCGGTCATCCGCAGTGCCGCCGGATTGGCGAAACCCGTTCGGAACGAGCCGGGTTCGACGATCAAAACCTGGATACCCAGCGGATTCACCTCCGCCGCAAGGGCTTCGCTGGCCAGCTCCAGCGCACCCTTCGCGGCACTGTAGACGCCGACACCCGCGAACGACATGAACCCGCCCATGCTCGACACCTGCACGATCGCACCCGCCCGCCGCTCCCGCAGCTGCGGCAGCACCAGCCGGGTCAGGCGCAGCGGGCCGTGGAACATCACCTCCATGGCGTCGCGCAGATCCGCGTCCGTGGTCTCCTCGATCGCGCCGACGATCCCGTACCCGGCATTGTTGACCAGCACGTCGATCCGCCCGGCTTCCTTCACGACCCGCTCGGCCGCCGCCGCGTCCCGCACATCCAGGGTCACCACCTGCACCCGATCGGGGTGTGCGGCAACGATCTCCGCCATGCTCTCGGGCCGGCGCACCGCCGCCACCACCTCGTCACCGGCGGCCAGTACGGCCCGGGTGAAGGCGGCGCCGAAACCACTGTTGGCGCCCGTGATCAGCCAGCGGCGGGTGTGCTCTGCACTCATGGTCGATCCTTCTCGCTGTGCCCCGGGCGTTCGTCCCCGAGGTCTCGCTGTCAATCTTGCCGACGGCCGCGGTGGCCCGGTATGGCCCGAAGGTGGAATATGGTCGGGTGAGTGGAGCCCTGACCGATCCGGTTCGCCGCCCGCGCCCCCTGCCGGCGGACGAGCCCCTCAGCGCCGAAGACCACCGCCGCCTCATCGGCGTCCTGGAGTCCGTCGACCGCGCCGCCGACCTTCCGGAGTTCCGGGAGCGCCTGGTACGCGCCCTCCAGACCTGGTTCGGTTTCACCGGCGTCGCCGTCTTACACGGCGACACCCTCGCCCACGCCATCCGCGAAGGCTGCGGCGTCCAAGGCGGATACACCGAGCAATTCCTCACCGAATACGCGGCGCACTGGATCGACGCCGACCCGCTGCGCAGCGAGCGCATCGGCGGACTCCTGCTCTCCCGCGGCGTCATTCGTCTCGGCGAGGTCGCCGGCGGTTCGGACTTCATCGCGAACTTCCTGCGCCCCAACGGAATCACCGACAAAGCCGCCATGATCGTGGACGCCGGCGCCTCCGGAGTCCTCTACGTAGGCATGGCCGTCTGCGACCGCGACCGCGTCCCCGACCGGGATCTCGCCGTCCTGCAAGCCCTCCGGCGGCATCTCGCCCCGCTCGCCGTCGAACAACTGGACCGGGATCGTGAGCGGCGCACCGCCACCGCGAATTGGCAACTGACACCACGCGAATGGGAGGTCGCCGACCTGGCCGCGCGCGGACTCACCAATCGCCAGATCGCCGAACGACTGTTCATCGGCGTGGACACCGTGAAGAAACACCTGACCCGCGTCCTGGCCGAAACCTCCTGTGCCACCCGCACGCAACTGGCGCTCCGCTTCACCTCCGCCGCCTGACCCGCCCCACTTCGGATGACCCCCGGGAGAGTTCGACGATGTCGTGGATGAGGAGGTCCAGCTCGCCGAGGATGGCGATCACCGATTCGGCGATGACATCATCGGCGAACGGCTCGCGCTCGTCGTCGAGCGTGACGCGCAGGGTGCGCAATCTCAGCCCGGTGTCGAATGCACGCCGTAGCAGACCATCACCGGTACCGCATTCGGAGTCGTCTGGTGAGGGAATTCCATCGGGTATCACGACGTCCTCGGTCCTTGGCACAACTGAGTAGGAACGCGAGCCGCGCTTCAGGACCCGGAATGGATTCAAAGTGTAGCGGCACCTTTGCGACGCCACACCCGGATCGCGACAGCAACCCTTCGCCCCCGATCCGACCAGGTGAAAGCAATTCGCCGATTGATACTCGCGAGTAGCTCCGTCGGCCCGCACGGTGAGCTGTCCGAGAATTCATCGGTGGCGGCCGAAGAAAAAACCGGTGCGAACCACATTCCGTGGTTCGCACCGGTTTCTTTGCGCTGGTGCGGACTACTTCAGCTTGTCGCTCGACAGTCCGAGGACTCGGCGAGCCACGATCAGCTGCTGGATCTGCTGGGTGCCTTCGAAGATGTCGAGGATCTTCGAGTCGCGGGCCCACTTCTCCAGGAGGGTGCGCTGGGAGTAGCCGGTGGTGCCGGCCAGTTCGACGGCCTTGAGGGTGACGTCGGTGCCCATGCGGCCGGCCTTGGCCTTGGACATGGAGGCCTCGAGGGAGTTGGGCTTCTTGTTGTCGGCCATCCAGGCCGCGCGTAGCGACAGGAGGTAGGCGGACTCCCAATCGGCTTCCAGGCGAAGGAATTCCGCGGCCGCGGCGTGTTGGTTGTTGGCGGGCTTGTCGTAGGAGATCTCCACGCCGGCGTCGGTGAGGACCTTGCGGAGCTCCTCGAGGGCGGCGCGGCCCACGCCGACGGCCATGCCGGCGACCAGGGGGCGGGTGTTGTCGAACGTCTGCATGACGCCGGCGAAACCCTTCTCCACATTGACTTCCGGCGAACCGAGGATGTTGTCCTTCGGAATGCGGCAGTCCTCGAGGCGGAGCTCGGCGGTATCCGACGCCTTGATGCCGAGCTTGTGCTCGAGGCGGGACACGGTCAGGCCCTTGGCATCCCGCGGGACGACGAAGGACTTGATGGCGGCGCGACCGGCCGACTTGTCGACGGTCGCCCACACCACGATGTGGGTGGCGCGCGAACCCGCGGTCACGAAGATCTTGGTGCCGTTGAGGACCCACTCGTCACCGTCGAGGACGGCGGTGGTGGTGACGGCCGCCGAGTCGGAGCCGAAGGACGGCTCGGTGATGGCCATGGCGGCCCACACCTTGCCGAACCGTGACAGCTGCTCATCGGTGGCGACCGCCGCGATGGCGGCATTGCCGAGGCCCTGGTAGGGGATCGACAGCATGAGGCCGACATCGCCCCACGAGGTTTCGAGGGCGTTCATCAGCGCGGACATATTGCCGCCGTTGGAGTTTCCGAGCAGCTCGGTGGCGTGCGAGTCACCCTCGTTCGACTCGCCGGCCTTGCGACCGCCGGTCGCACCGGAGATGTCCTGCGAGCCGGAGTCCGACAGGCCCTCCACCATGGCGGCCATGGTGTCCAGCTCGACCGGGTACTCGTGCTCGGCCAGGTCGTACTTGCGCGAAGCCGGGCGGAAGATCTCGGCGGCAACCTGGTGGGCCTGGTTGGCGCTGGCCCGCAGCTTCTTGGGGAGTTCGAGATTGATCATGATGGTCTCTCCGTTGAGAAGTCGGGTCAGATGAGGACGATGCCTTCGGCGACGCCGATGGCGCGCAGATCGCGGTACCAGCGCTCCACCGGGTGCTCCTTGGTGAAGCCGTGACCGCCCAGCAGCTGCACCCCGTCCAGGCCGATCTGCATGCCCTTGTCGGTGGCCAGCTTCTTGGCCAGCGCCGCCTCACGGGCGAACGACAGACCCTGCTCCGCGCGCGACGCACCGCGCAGCGTCACGAGCCGAAGACCGTCCAGCTCGATCGCCATGTTCGCGACCATGAACGCGACCGCCTGCCGGTGCGCGATCGGCTCACCGAACGCCTCCCGCTCCTTCACATACGGAATCACGTAGTCCAGCACGGCCTGACCGGTACCGATGGCCAGCGAAGCCCAGCCCAGACGGGCCAGCCGCACGGCGTCGGCGTAATCCTCGGCGCGCTCCGCCACCTCGGCGTCACCCAGCAGCGCGGACTGCGGCACCGCGACATTGTCGAGGATCAGGCGGCCCAGACCGGCGGCGCGCAGACCCATGCTCGGGTCGGCCTCGACACTCAGACCCTGGGTGTCCGACTCGATGATGAAAAACGCGGGGCGGCCGTCGAGTTCGGCGGCCACGATGAACAATTCGGCGTCACCGGCGGCGGGAACCAGGCTCTTGACACCGTTGATGCGGTAACCGCTGGGCGAGCGGGTGGCCTTGGTCTTCAACGCGAACGGATCGAACAACGCCTGCGGCTCCGAGATGACGACCGCGGACTGCGGGACGTTCTCACCGGTGAAGGCGCCCAGGTAAGTCTTCTGCTGCGCGTCGGTACCCCACTGCGACAGCGCGACCGCGACACCGCTCGGCGCCAGGATCGGCAGCGCCAGGCCCATGTCTCCGTGCGCCAGCGCCTCGGCGACCAGCGAATTCGTCACCGCGCCACGCTCGGAGGCCGCGCCCTCGAGCTCCTCGGGCACATTGATCAGGGTGATGCCGAGCTCGGCGGCGCGCTCCAGCAGATCGCGCGGGGCCTTGGCGGCATTGTCGGCGTCGTAGGCGGCCGGGCGCAGGATCTCGGCGGCGAACTCACGGACGGTCTCGACGATCATCTGCTGTTCGTCGGACGGGGTGAGGTCGAAGTAGTCCTTCTTGCGAGACTCGTTGACGGGCAGGCGCTTCGGCGCGCCGCCGCCGGCGACCTTCTCGAACACTCGACCTGCGGCACCGAGCGTGCGGAATCCGGTCTTGGTGCCTTCGTAGGTGAGGCGTTCGATCGGCTTGCGCAGCTTGTACTTCTCGGCGAGTTCGGACCCCGTGATGGTCGTCATTACCCGCATGGCCGTGCCCATCCAGTCCCGCTTCACCGGGTTGAGGCCGACGGCGGAAGTATCCCGCTTCGTTGCGGTGTCTCGAGTGCTCATAATCACCAGTTTTCTATCGAGGAGGTGGGTGATCCTGCCCAGCAATCTTACTCCTGAGTAAGACTATCTTACTTCAGAGTAAGAACTGTCGTCGAGGGTTGTCGAATCACCAGGTCAGCGCGGTGGTTCCGACTGGACGGACAGTTTTCCCGAAGTCAGTGAAACAAATCCACTTCAGATGGTCACGACTTGCGTTACCGTATCGGCGCATCAACCCTGATTTGGAGGTTTGCCCATGAAGACGCTGGTAGGCACGACTGGCGCGTTCGCCATTGCCCTCTTCCTTGCCGCCGCCCCGAGCGCCAACGCCTCGACCGACGGCATCCCGCTGCAGCCCGCGGCCCCGCAGGCCGCCCCGCAGACGGCCGACCCGATCGAGACCGGAACCGCCTTCAGCCTCAGCGGCATCGGCACCGGAGCCGGCAACTCGCAGCTGAACCTCGGCTCCTCCTGCATCCCGATCAGCGGTCCCGCCTCCGGCTGCCACTGACCGCGCCCGGCGCACGGGGGACCGCAGCCCCCGCAACGTCATTGCGTCAAGATCTCTCGAAAACCGGTTGTGCACACAGTAATTCGCTGCCTAGCGGATCTTGTATTGCCGGAGTTCATTACTGTTATTTCATTCCGATCACACCAACTGTCAAGCCTCACTACGTTTTTGATCGAGACGAAAGGAGGAACGGTTATGTTGACAGGACTCGTCTCGGTCGTTCTCAATCTGCTCAACGGTGTGGTAGGCGCCCTTATCGGGGGCGGCGGCACCGGGGGCGGCACCAGTACGGGATCGCTCTAGTCCCGCACCCACCTACTAGCCGCGAGGCCCCCGCATTCGATGCGGGGGCCTTCGTGCGTTCGAGAGGCGAATCCTGCGGCGCCGCAGAAAAACTCAGGCCTGCAGCGCCGCCAGCACCTGATCCTGCAGATGCGAATTGGTGGCCACCGCACTACCGCCGTGCGGCCCCGGATCACCGTCCAGCGAAGTGAACGTGCCACCCGCCTCCCGGATCAGCACGTCGAGCGCCGCCATATCCCACAGGGACAGTTCAGGTTCCGTGACGATATCCACCGCACCCTCCGCCAGCAGCGCGTAACCGAAGAAATCACCGTAACCGCGCACCCGCCACACCTCATCGGTGAGCGCGATCAGCTTGGCGCGCCGCCCGATCGCCCGCCAGCCCGACAGACTGGAGATCGCCAGACTCGCCGCACCCAGCTCGGCCACCGCGGACACCGAGATGGCCCGTGGCTCGCCCCCTTCGAAACTGCTCCACGCCCCCGCGCCCGCGGCCGCCCACCAGCGGCGGGCCAGCGCCGGAGCGCTCACCACACCCACCACCGGCACCCCGTCCTCCAGCAGCGAGATCAGCGAAGCCCACACCGGGACACCGCGCACGAAGTTCTTGGTGCCGTCGATCGGATCGATGACCCACTGCCGGCCGCTGAATTCGGCATCCCCGCCGAACTCCTCGCCCAGCACCAGATCTCCCGGCCGCTCCACCGCCAGCACCTCCCGGACCATGCGTTCCACGGCCAGATCCGCATCCGACACCGGAGTCAGGTCCGGCTTGGCGTCGATCTTCAGATCCAGCGCGCCGAAGCGGTCGCGGGTGATGGCGTCGGCCGCATCGGCCAGCTTCAACGCGAGTTCGAGATCAGCGGAGTATGCGGTCACCCGCAAAACGTTAGCCGCCGCCGTTATGGGCGAAACGGGCAGGCCGTCAGGCCGGGACGGGCACCGCGCGGGCCGTGCTGAGAGCGGTTGCCCACCAGTGCAACTGATCCAGCATGCCCTGCGCGGACTGCTCGAACTCGGCGGGCTCGTGCAGCGTGCCGTCCGGGCCGAAGTGCAGGAAGTAGCGCGGGAACGACACGTAATCCTTGACCGTATGGGCATTGAGCTCGTTGAACACCGCCCGCAGACCCTCGATCGCCAGCAGCCCGCCACTGCGGCCGCTGTAACCCACGAAACCGATGGTCTTGCGGTCCCACTGGGTGTAATGCCAGTCGATCGCGGTCTTCAGCGACGCCGGGAAGCTGCGATTGATATCCGGGGTGACGACCACGAAGGCATCCGCCGCGGCCAGCCGCTCGGCCAGCTCCTGGGTATTGCCGGGCCGCACCGGATTCGGCTCCATCAGCGGCGACACCGCGGGCAGCGCATGCGGCAGCGGGTAATCGGCGAGATCGATGACATCCACGTCGAAGCGGCCGTACTGCTTCGCCTGATCGGCGAACCAGTTCGCCACCACGGGACCGAAACGTCCTTCCCGGACGCTGCCGATGATCACCGCTAGGCGTAGAGACGTGCTGGTCATGGGGGTTCTCCTTGCAGGTCGGGGCGACCGTCCGGCCGCTGAGATCAACTCTGCGGCGGACCGGAAGGCCGAGGGAGACCGCTGTGAGAGTGGTAGTGAGAGGGCTACTTTCACGCTTGCGCGGCTTGGTACGGTCGAATATGTGAGCGATAACGAGCTGGGACTGTTCCTGCGGCAGCGCAGGGAAGCGGTCACGCCCGCCGAAGTCGGGCTGCCCGCCGGCCCGCGTCGCCGCACGCCCGGACTGCGCCGCTCCGAACTCGCCACCCTGGCCGGCGTCAGCATCGAATACCTGACCCGGCTGGAACAGGGCCGCGACCGCAACCCCTCACCACCGGTGACCCAGGCCCTGGCCGATGCGCTGCGGCTGTCCCGCGGGGAGCGGGTCCACCTGCTGCAACTGGCCAAGGCCTCCGACCCGGGCTTCAACTGCCGCGGCGGTTTCGGGCCCAATCGTGAGATCCGGCCCGCGGTGCAGGCCACCCTCGATCTGCTCGAGCCCGCACCCGCGGTGCTGATGAACCGCCTCAGCGAAATCCTCGCCTGCACCGAGGGTTACCGGCGGCTGATGGGTCCCGCCGGCCTGCTCGACGGCGGGCTGCCCAGCAGCTATGTCCGCTATATCTTCACCGACCCGCGCGCCCGCGAGACCTACCCCGACTGGGACCACAAGGCCGACAAGGCCGTCTCCACCCTGAAACAGGGCCCGGGACGGGCGGATCCGCAGGTCGCCCAGCTCATCGACGAACTGCTCGTCACCGGCGGCGCGGAATTCGCCCGCCGCATGGACAGCATTCCCGGCATGGCCGACACCAATGGCGTAGGCCGCATCCAGCATCCGGAGGCGGGCATGCTGCGCATCGCCTACGAATCCCTGCAGCTCTCGGCCGATGACGACCAGTTCATCCTTGTCCTGCTCCCGGCCGACGACGTCACCGCCGAGGCCCTCGACCGCCTGGTCGGCCGCCGCCCGGGGGGATTACGCGCCGTCGCGGGTTGATTCTCGGCAACGTGACAACTGATTTCCGGGGGGCGAGGGTAACTCGTCGGGTACGGGCAAATCGGGTTGGCTCCCAACCGCGGCACGCCCGATCCGACAGGCCACGATCCTTAGCCGGGCGCCGAAGTTTCGGGGAGGCGGGCCAGCCCGGTAGCCTTGAACACCGTGCATCCTGACGTCTCCGCTGACTTGGCCGAACTCGACACCACTCTGAAGACCATCGAGTCGGTGCTCGATATCGACGAGCTGGCTCGCCGCATCGACGAGCTCGAACAGCAGGCGGCAGATCCCGAACTCTGGAACAACCAAGAGCACGCGCAGAGCGTGACCAGCGAGTTGTCCCATGCCCAGAGCGAATTGCGGCGGGTCAAGGACCTGCGGCAGCGCCTGGAAGACCTACCCGTGCTGTACGAGCTCGCCGAGGCCGAGGAGGGTGCGGATCGCACCGCGGCCCTCGCCGACGCCGACGCCGAGCGGTCCGCCCTGCACGCCGATGTGGAAGCCATGGAAGTCCGCACCCTGCTGTCGGGCGAATACGACAAGCGCGAGGCGCTGGTCAATATTCGCTCCGGCGCGGGCGGCGTGGACGCGGCCGACTGGGCGCAGATGCTCATGCGCATGTACGTGCGCTGGGCCGAGCGCCACAAGTACTCGGTCGAGATCTACGACACCTCCTACGCCGAAGAGGCGGGCATCAAGTCGGCCACCTTCGCGGTCAAGACGCCTTACGCCTACGGCACCCTGTCGGTCGAGATGGGCACACACCGCCTGGTGCGCATCAGCCCGTTCGACAACCAGGGCCGCCGCCAGACCTCGTTCGCCGAGGTCGAGGTGCTGCCCGTGGTGGAGACCACCGACCATATCGACATCCCCGAGGGCGAGATCCGCGTCGACGTGTACCGCTCGTCGGGGCCGGGCGGTCAGTCCGTCAACACCACCGACTCCGCGGTCCGCCTCACGCACATCCCCACCGGCGTCGTCGTCACCTGTCAGAACGAGAAATCGCAGCTGCAGAACAAGATTTCGGCCATGCGCGTGCTGCAGGCCAAGCTGCTCGAGCGCAAGCGGCAGGAAGAGCGCGCCCAGATGGACGCGCTCAAGACCAATGAGGGCGCGTCCTGGGGCAACCAGATGCGTTCGTACGTCTTGCATCCGTACCAGATGGTCAAGGATCTGCGGACCAACTACGAGGTCAACAATCCGTCCGCCGTGCTCGACGGTGATATCGATGCCTTCATCGAATCCGGAATCCGCTGGCGCATGCGGGAGCAGCAGACCCAGGCCTGAGCCCACTCCAGGGTGAAGCGGAGGCAATAGATGAGCACCAGTTCGATTCTCGCCATGGGTTCCGGAGCCGACGTCGGAAATTGGGCCCGGTCCAGCGGTCTCGAGATCGTGCTGCTGATCATCGGCACGATGCTGTTCAGTCGTGCCACAACCTTTGTGCGGGACCGGATCACGCGCCGGATCGACGCCGGCTTCCGTTCCAGTGATTCGCTGGTGCGGTCCGAGGCGGCCAAACACCGGCATGCGCTGGCTCAGGTCATCACCTGGGTGATCCTGTCCCTCGCATATTTTCTGGTATCGCTGGAAGTGTTGCGCCGCTTGGGCTTCCAGCTCGGTGGCCTAGTTGCGCCAGCGGCGGTGCTCGGCGCCGCACTGGGTTTCGGTGCGCAGCGCGTTGTACAGGACCTTCTGGCCGGCTTCTTCCTCATCACCGAAAGGCAGTACGGCTTCGGTGATGTGGTGCGGATCGCGGTCACTGGTAATTCGTTGGAGGCCGAGGGTACGGTCGAGGACGTCACGTTGCGTATCACGACTTTGCGTAGCGCTGATGGCGAAGTGATAACTGTCCCGAACGGTCAGATCGTGAAAGTGACCAACCTGTCGAAGGATTGGGCGCGTGCGGCCATCGACGTGCCCGTACCCGCTACCGCCGACATCAACAAGGTCAACGAGATTCTGCACGACGTGGGCGCCAAGGCATTCGCGGATCGCAAGCTGAAAGCGCTGCTGCTGGACGAGCCCACCGTGATGGGTGTCGAGGACCTCACGGTCGACCAGATGAATATCAAGATGGTGGCCCGCACGTTGCCGGGCAAACAGTTCGAAGTCGGACGGGAGCTGCGGGTGCGGGTGGCCGCGGCACTGCGCCGGGAGGGTTTGAGTGAAAACACGTAAGTCCACGGCGATTCTGCTCACCGTGTGGGTCGCCACATTCGTGTTGTATCTATTCGTGAAACCCGACAGTCACGACAAAACGGCTACACCGCCCATTGTGAACACCGTGCTCAGCAACTATCTGCCGTCAGAAACAAACCATCCGGCACGTTGACCTCGGTTTCCGCGCGGCGGGGGCGATCATCGTGACCTAATGGTTACACTGGCAACCCGTGATAACCCTGCGGAACGTCACCAAGTCCTACAAGACGTCGACGCGGCCTGCTCTGGACAACGTTTCGGTCGATATCGAAAAAGGCGAGTTCGTCTTCGTCATCGGGCCCTCCGGCTCCGGGAAGTCGACGTTCATGCGGTTGCTGCTCAAGGACGAGAAGCCGACCGACGGCGAGGTCTGGGTCGCCGACTTCCGAGTCGACCGCCTGCCCGGGCGCAAGGTGCCGAAACTACGTCAGCGCATCGGCTGTGTCTTCCAGGACTTCCGGCTGCTGCAACAGAAGACGGTGTACCAGAACGTCGCCTTCGCGCTCGAGGTGATCGGCAAGAACCGATCCTTCATCGAGCGCGCCGTGCCCGAGGCGCTCGACATGGTCGGTCTCGCAGGCAAGGCCGATCGACTACCCGGCGAGCTCTCCGGCGGTGAACAGCAGCGCGTGGCCCTCGCCCGCGCCTTCGTGAACCGGCCGCTGGTCCTGCTGGCCGACGAGCCCACCGGCAACCTGGACCCGGATACCAGTCAGGACATCATGACGCTGCTGGAACGCATCAATCGCATCGGCACCACGGTGGTCATGGCCACCCACGACAACACCATCGTCGACGCCATGCGCCGGCGTGTGGTCGAGCTCGACCGCGGCCGCGTGGTGCGCGACGACGAGATGGGCGTTTACGGGGTGGGTCGCTGATGCGCGTCGGATTCCTCTTCGGTGAGATCTTCACCGGCCTGCGCCGCAATGTCACCATGACCATCGCCATGGTGCTCACCACGGCGGTGTCGCTGACCATGCTCGGTGGCGGTCTGCTCGCGGTGCGCATGGCCGACAAGATCCAGGACTACTACGTCCAGCGGGTCGAGATCCGGCTGTACCTCGACGACAACACCTCCAAGACCGACCCGGACTGCACCGCCGATCCGTGCAAGACGCTGATGTCGGATCTGAAGAAGCACGCGGATGTGGCGAGCGTGCAGTACGTCAACAGCGCGGACGCGGTGAAGGAGGTCAAGGAGACCACCTTCAAGGACCAGCCGGGCCTCGCCGACGAGGTGAGCCAGGACGGGCTGCCGGCCTCGTTCCGGGTGAAGCTGGACGATGTCACCAAGTACCGGGACATCTACGACGACTTCGCCAAACGCCCGGGCGTCATGACGGTGCTCAATGACATGGACATCGTGGACCGGCTGGTCAGCTTCTTCGTCGGATTGCGCAATGCGGCCTTCGGTCTCGCGGCGCTGCAGGCGCTGGCGGCACTGTTGTTGATCGCCAATATGGTTCAGGTCGCGGCGCTGGCGCGGAAGACCGAGGTCGGCATCATGCGGCTGGTCGGCGCGACGCGCTGGTACACGCAGTTGCCGTTCCTCTTGGAGGCCGTGCTTGCGGCGCTGGTGGGATCGGTGCTGGCAGTAGGCGGTTTGTTCATTGCGCAGCCGCTGGTGATCAATCGGGCACTGGGCAGTCTGTTCAATGATCAGGTGCTGCCGAAGATCTCGAGCGACGACATCGCGACGGTGGCGTTGATCGTCACACCGATCGGTGTCGGATTCGCCGCGCTCACCGCGTATGCCGCACTTCGCTATTACGTTCGTGAGTAACGGGGTGCGAAGTTGGCGACGCGCTCGTCGGTGTCGGCTGATATCCGTAGGATTGCCCGGGTGAGCGCAGCCGAGGTCGACACCGTCAGCGAAAACCTGAGCGCCGGAATGGAAGCGGCGCATCAGGTACTGCGAAAGACGTTCGGGTACGACAGTTTTCGCGGGCCGCAGCAGGAGATCGTCGAACAGGTGATCTCCGGCGGCGACGCGCTGGTGCTGATGCCCACCGGTGGCGGTAAGTCGCTCTGCTATCAGATTCCCGCGCTGGTGCGGCCGGGCGTGGGCGTGGTGATCTCACCGCTCATCGCGCTCATGCAGGATCAGGTGGACGCGCTGAACGCTGTCGGGGTGCGCGCCGGGTTCCTGAACTCGACGCAGTTCCCCGACGAACGCCGCACTGTCGAGGCGCAATTCGTGGCGGGCGAGCTGGATGTGCTCTACCTCGCACCCGAGCGGCTGCGACTGGAGTCCACGGCGCAGCTGCTCGACCGGGGCAAGATCTCCGTCTTCGCCATCGACGAGGCGCACTGTGTCTCGCAGTGGGGCCACGACTTCCGGCCGGACTATCTCAGCCTGTCGATGGTGCACGAGCGCTGGCCGGATGTGCCGCGCATCGCGCTCACCGCGACGGCCACCGAGGCGACGCGCAAGGAGATCGCCGAACGGCTGGATCTGACGCGGGCCAAGCACTTCGTCGCGAGCTTCGACCGGCCGAACATCCAGTACCGCATCGAGGCCAAGAACCGCGCCGACCAGCAGCTGCTGTCATTCATCCAGACCGAGCACGCCGGGGATGCGGGCATCGTCTACTGCTTGTCGCGTAACTCGGTGGAGAAGACGGCCGCGTTCCTCACCGCCAATGGCGTGGAGGCGGTGCCGTATCACGCGGGGCTGGACAATCGGATCCGCGCGACGAACCAATCCCGCTTCCTGCGGGAAGAGGGACTGGTGGTGGTCGCCACCATCGCCTTCGGCATGGGCATCGACAAGCCGGACGTGCGCTTCGTCGCACACCTGGACCTGCCGAAATCCGTCGAGGGCTACTACCAGGAGACCGGTCGCGCCGGCCGTGATGGTCAGCCGTCCACGGCGTGGATGGTGTACGGCCTCAATGACGTTGTGCAGCAACGGAAGATGATCGACTCCTCCGACGGCGACGCGGCGCACCGCCGCCAGCTGCAGTTGCACCTCGACGCCATGCTCGCCCTGTGCGAGACCGTGCAGTGCCGTCGCAGCCAGCTGCTCGCCTACTTCGGGCAGACCGGGGCGGCGTGCGGCAATTGCGACACCTGCCTGAATGCGCCCGAGTCGTGGGACGGCACGGTCCCCGCGCAGAAGTTGCTGTCCACCGTGCTGCGCCTGAAACGTGAACGCGGACAGAGCTTCGGCGCCGGCCACATCGTGGACATCCTGATCGGCAAGCGCAATCCCAAGGTGGAGCAGCACTCCCACCATGAGCTCAAGGTCTTCGGCATCGGCGCCGACCTGCGTGATACCGAATGGCGCGGCGTGGTCCGCCAGCTACTGGCCCAGGGCCTGCTCGCCGTGCACGGCGACTACGGCGTCCTGACCCTCACCGAGTCCTCCAACGAGGTGCTCTTCGACGGCCGCCAGGTCATGCTCCGCCGCGAGCCCGAACGCGCCAAGGCCGCCCGGGCGGCCAAGCCCGCCAAGGGATCCCGGCTCGCCACCGCCGACCTCGCGCCCGGCGACTCCGACCTCTTCGAGAAGTTGCGCGCCTGGCGCGCGGCCACCGCCAAGGAGCAGGGCGTTCCCGCCTACGTGGTCTTCCACGACGCCACTCTGCGCGATATCGCCGCCCGCAAACCCGCCACCCTCGGCGACCTCGCCGGTATCTCCGGCATCGGTGAGAACAAGCGCGCCAAATACGGCGAGGGCGTCCTCGAGGTCGTCGCCGCGGTCGGCGGTGCACCGGCCGGAGCGGCCGAAAACCCTGCTCCCGCACCGATCTCCCGCCCGACGGCGGCAGCGCCCGCGGCCCGTCCCGCTACGTCTCGATTCGCGGAGCCCGCCGGTTCGACCGCGGCCCGCCCCGCCAGGTCGGCGCCGCCCGCATCCACGGCGGCGCAGCCCGCATCCCGTGGCGGCGGCAATCCGACGTGGGGCGCGCCGGACGACGAGGTGCCGTGGCCCGATGAGATGCCGCCGGACTTCGACGACCTGCCGCCGGACTACCAGTAGGGGAGTGCACTGTGACGGAATCCATGTCGCAGGTGGTGGCCGAGATCCGGGAGCGATTGCGCGAGAGCGGATTTCCGGAGGAAGGCGCGGCCAATCGGGCCGTGCTGGCGCTGGCCGAAGAGGCCGGTGAGTTCGTCGGCGCCTATCGTCGCTGGTCCGGGCAGGCCCGTCGCACCGGCACCTTCGACGAGGTGCGAGCGGAGCTGGCGGATGTCGTCATCATCTCCTGGCTGGCGGCGGCCGAACTCGGCATCGATCTGGATGCCGCGATCGCCGACAAACTGAAGGTGATGTTCGAGCGCGGCTGGCGCGACGAACGTCCGTGACTCGATGCGGGGCAGCCCCGTGCGCAGGACTCCGGAGGGGATATGCCGACATTCGACGCACTGTTCGAACGCACGCCACCGCAGTGGGGACTCCGCGGTGATCCGTATCTGTGGGATGCGCTGCGGGAACGACTGCGGGGACGGCCGATTCCGGAGACGTTCTGGGATGTCCGGGTCGCGGTCGAAGACGCCATTGCCGCGATCATCGGGGCAAAGCTGGATCCGGTGCCGGATCGGTATGCGGGGCAGCCGGTTTCGGCCTTCGCGGTCGGTCACGGCATGAGCGACGGCGTGATCTCGGCACATTGGTGGCAGCACACCGGTATTCCGCTCCTCATCGATCGTGCGGAGGGCGCGCGCGCCGGCGAGTACCGGCCGGGACATCGGCCCGAGTGGGAGACCGCATATCCGCCGCCGCAACTGCCATCGGGTCGTCAGGTCCCACCCGCGCTGCCGCCGTACGGCTCGCCCCACCCCACTCCGCCTGCCCCGCCGTCCGAGTGGCGGCTCCCGCCCCCGCCACCGGTGCCGCGCTCCGCCCGGTGATCCGGCCCACGCCGGATAGCTGCGGATTTGGAAGGCGAGCGTCGGCAAGATAAGCTTTCGGAGCTGCTTCGGTCGGAAGATCGCAGTGAGCGGCCTGGTCCCGTCGTCTAGAGGCCTAGGACGCCGCCCTCTCAAGGCGGTAGCGCGGGTTCGAATCCCGTCGGGACTACCACGAAGGCCCCGCAACCCATCGGGTTGCGGGGCCTTCCGCATTCCGCGCGAAAGTCGTTCGCGCACAGTCGGATCCGCTGCTCGCCGTTGCCCGCGCCCGTCGCCGGCGCGCGACGGGCGGGGCGTCCGGGCCATGCGCGGAATAAATCGCTGGCTCCGGCCATTAATGTTGACCGTTATGAAGGAGAAGGGGCGCAAGGTCATCGCCAGCAACAAGAAGGCCCGGCACAACTATTCGATCCTGGAGACGTTCGAGGCCGGGGTCGCGTTGGTCGGTACCGAGGTGAAGAGCCTGCGTGAGGGCAAGGCCTCGCTGGTCGACGCCTACGCCTCCATCGATGACGGCGAGGTGTGGCTGCGCGGTCTGCACGTTCCCGAGTACGGGCACGGCACCTGGACCAATCACTCCCCGCGCCGCACCCGCAAGTTGCTGCTGCATCGCCGCGAGATCGACAAGCTGCTCGGCAAGACCAAGGAGTCCAGCCTGACGCTGGTCCCGCTGTCGATGTACTTCTCCGACGGCAAGGTCAAGGTCGAACTGGCTCTGGCCAAGGGTAAGCAGGACTACGACAAGCGCCAGGACCTGGCCAAACGCGATGCGGAACGCGAGGTCACCCGCGAGCTCGGCCGCCGGATCAAGGGCATGCGCGGCTGACGGCCGGTGGCGCCGCGTTAATGGAATGAACCAAGGTTTGTTCGGTGTTAAAGTAGGTGGCCCGGTGCGAGCCGGGTAGTTCATCTGATTCGGTGGACACAGACGGGGCTGAACGGTTTCGACTGCGTACGTTGATTCAGGGGAAGCGTGTCGGTGCAGGCAGGAGACCACCGTATGAGCGTCGCTGCAACCTTATAAGCGCCGATTCCAATCAGCGCGACTACGCTCTCGCTGCCTAAGCAACGAAGCGTGTCTGTCAGCCCGGGTTCGCCCTCGACCCGGTCCCTGGCATCAGCTAGAGGGCTCTACCGTCCGGCGCGGTCGCGGCGTCGGATGGGACAACCAACAGCGACTGGGATCGTCATTCCGGCTTGTTCGCGTGACCGGAAGATCCGAGCAGAGGCATAGCGAACTGCACACGGAGAAGCCCTGAAAATGCGGCGGAGGACCCGGGTTCGATTCCCGGCAGCTCCACTCGGGAAAGGCCCGGTCCATGCGGACCGGGCCTTCTTCGTTTCGCGATACGGCTGTCAGTGCCGGCCGGCTCGGCGGAGGACGCCGGGGTGGCGGGCGAGGCGGGGGCCCAGCTTGATTGCGAGCAGGGTCAGGGGGAGCCAGGGGCGGAGGTGGGGGCTGAAGCGGCGGATGCGGCCGTCGTCGGCGAGGTCGAGGACGAGGGCTTCGGTGACGCGGAAGGGGCCGATTGTGGCTGTTGCCAGGAGGACTCGGCGGGGGCCGATGCCGATCTGGTCGGTCCAGCGGAGGTTGGCCAGGCTGCCGTAGGCCGCCGAGAGCAGGATTCGGAGGTCGTCCTCGCTGCGGAAGATCAGGCGGGCGGAGACCGGGGAGATCAGTTCGGCGTCGGGGGCGAGGGTGCTCATCATGGTGTCGATATCGCCGGCCTCGGTGGCCTTACGGAACTGGGTTACCGCGTCGGAGCTCATTTCATCAAGGTAGGCATGTCCGTTGCAAAAAGCAATGGACTAGAGTGGGGTGGTGCCCAAAGCTGCCTTGTCCGAGATGGTGTGCTCGATCGCGCGGACGCTCGACGCGGTCGGGGAGCGGTGGACGCCGCTGATTCTGCGCGACCTGTTCGTGGGGATCACCCGATTCGAGGATCTGCGAAGGGATCTGGGGATCGCCTCGAATGTGCTGGCCGCTCGCCTCGAGGCCTTGCAGGAGTACGGGATCGTGGAAGCCCGTGAATACCAATCGAACCCGGTTCGGCACGAGTATGTGCTTACCGAGCAGGGGCGGGATTTCTATCCGGCGCTGACCATGCTGATCGCGTGGGGGGACAAGTGGCTGGCGGGGGAGGCGGGGCCGCCCGCGCTGGTGGTGCACCGCGAATGCGGGCACGAGACTTCCGGAGTGGTTGTCTGCCGTGAGTGTGGAGAGCCGCTCACGGCAGACAACGTGTACTGGCGGCACGGCCCGGGCGCGCGACGCGGCCCGGGCACGATGCTCATCGGCGACCATCTGGAACCGCCGAGCTGACAGGTGCTGCGGTTATCCGCCGGCGCGGCGGCGGAAGGTGCGCTTACCGCCGGCCTGGGCGTGGGTGCCGCGGACCTTGGCGGAATTCTGGGCGGACCCGCCCGTGGAGGCGTGGCCATTCTTGCGTTCGAGGGCTTCGCGGAACTTGCGTTTGGTCGCCTCTTGCGGCGACTCGGTGGCTTCGCCCTCGAGATGCTCTGGTGAGACTTCTCTTTCATCGGCCATGGGGATCAGCCTGCCATCTCGGTTATCGCCAGGCGCGGCGGGTCGCGGGCATGGCGGCGTTGCCCTCGGGAGTGGGGACGACGCCGAGGACTTGGTGGAGGTTGAGGCCGCCGTCCTCGAAGCCGAGGGCCGAGGCCGCCATATAGATGCGCCAGACTCGGGCGCGGCCCTCGCTGGTTTGTGAAACCGCTTCCGGCCAGGCGGATTCCAGGTTGGCGACCCATTGGCGGAGGGTCAGGGCGTAGTGCTCGCGGAGGGATTCGACATCGCGGACCTCGAATCCGGCTCGCTCCATGGCCAATACGACATTGCCGACATCTTGTAGCTCCCCGTCGGGGAAGACGTAGCGGCCGATGAAGGAGCGGTTTTTGATCTTGGAGCCGCCGCGGGAGGAGATCGCGTGATTGAGCAGGCGGCCCCGCGGGCGGAGCAGGCTGTGCAGGGTTTCGAAGTATTCGGGAGTGCGCTCGGCGCCGACGTGTTCGAACATGCCGATGGAGGAGATGGCGTCGAACTTCTCGCCGCGCAGGTCCCGGTAGTCGGTCCGGCGGATCTCGATATTGTCGGAGAGGCCGGCTTCGGCGACGCGTTTACGGGCGGAATCGGCTTGGGTGCCACTGATGGTGACGCCCACGACCTGCGCGTCGTACACCGAGGCGGCGTGCATCGCCATGGAACCCCAGCCGCAACCGACATCCAGCAGCCGCATGCCGGGGCGTTCGGCCAGACCCAGCTTGCGGCAGATCAGATCGTGTTTGGCGGCTTGGGCGTCTTCCAGGGAGACGTCGGTGCCGTCCCCGTCCGCCGCGGCGAAGCGGGCACACGAGTAGGTCATGCTCGGGCCGAGGACGAGGCGGTAGAAGTCGTCGCCGACGTCGTAGTGATGGCTGATCGCGGCCGCATCGCGAGCCCGGGTGTGGAGCCGGCCGCGCAGGGGCGGCGCCTCCTCGGCCGGCGGCTTCGGACGGCGGCTCAACGCGCCGAGCTTGCGGGCGGCGTCGGCGGCCTGCACCACTCCGGCGGCGCCGAGGCGGGCCTGGTCGGGCACCGCGGACTGGAGGGCGCGGCAGATCTTGAAGATATCGCCGTCGAGATCCACGGCGCCCGAGACGAAGGCGCGGCCCAGGCCGAGTTCGCCGGGCGCCCAGATCATATGGCTCAATGCATCCTCCGACCGGATTCGCATGGTGCCCGGAACCTCGCCCGGCGGCTCGATCGAGCTTCCATCCCAGAACTCGAACCGCAACGGTGGCTGTGGTCCGAAAGCGAGTCGCAGCAAAGGCGTGAACGCGGCCGCGACAGTTGGCTTGTTGCCCATACGACCACTATTGCGCGTCCAGCGCTTCGTGGCCGGGTAGCCGGTGCTGCCTGTCGGGTGATCCGGGCATCCGGTGCCGCCCCGGTCCATGCGGAATGCTCATGCCGCATATGCGAGATTCTCGCTGGTCGCATACTCGGGGCGCTCATAAATTGTGGTGATGGCGTTGAAATTCGGACTGTTTGCCATCAACCATGGGTCCTGCGGTGACCCTCGGACCGCCGTGCGAGTGGCGCGGCACGCCGAGGCGGCGGGCTTCGAATCACTGTGGAGCGGTGAGCATCTCGTGCTCGCGGATCCCGCCCCCGACGGGTTCCCGATCGCCCCGACACTGCCGCTGCTGGACACCGTGGTCGGGCTGACGCTGGTGGCGGCGCATACCAGCACGGTGCGGATCGCCAGCGGCATCATCGTGCTGCCCCTGCGGAATCCGGTGGTACTGGCGAAGGAGCTGGCCAGCCTCGACCAGGTGGCGGACGGGCGGCTCATCGTCGGCATCGGACCGGGTTACGTGCCGGCGGAGTTCGACGCGGTGGGTGTAGCGCTGTCCGAGCGGGCGGCGCGTACCGATGACTACATTCGCGCCATGCGGGCCCTGTGGTCCATGCCCGAACCTGCTTACAAGGGACGTTATGTCAGCTTTTCGGGCGTCAATGCCTATCCGAGGCCCGTCCTGCAGCCGGGCCCGCCGATCGTCGTCGGTGCGGGTGGCCGGCTGGCCGCACGCCGTGCCATCACCCTGGCGAACGGCTGGTACGGCTTCGGATTCGATGTGGAGCGCACCCGGCAGCACCTCCGGAATCTGCGCGCGGCGGCCGGGGAATACGAGCGCCCGCCGGAGTTGGGGACGCTGGAGATCACCGTGACCCCGGTCGGGCCGTTGAACCGGCGCGTCATCGAGCAGTACCGGGAACTCGGCGTCGATCGGCTGGTGCTGCTGCCGCAGCCCGATGCCGGCCATGGTGACCGGCACACACCGGTTCCGGTGGACCGCATTCTTCGCAATATCGACCATGTGGCACAGCATTACGCTGGATCAGGTGACTGATCAGGCGAAGAAAGCTGCGTTGTTCCGGGCCCTGCACGAGCGTCCGGAACCGTTCCTCATACCTAATCCGTGGGATGCCGGGACGGCACGGATTCTGGCCGCGCTGGGTTTCGAGGCGCTGGCCACGACGAGTTCCGGCGTCGCCAGTTCGCGGGGCCGGGCGCGGGCGACCGCGGCGGAGATCCTGGACAACTGCCGGGAGATCGATGCGGCAACGGATCTGCCGGTGAACGCGGATCTGGAGAACGGTTTCGCCGATGACCCGGCCGCGGCGGCGGCGATGGTCGTGCGGGCCGCGGCGACGGGGGCGGTCGGGGCGTCGATCGAGGATGCGACCGGGAATGGCGAGCAGCCGATCTACGAGTTCGGACTCGCGGTCGAGCGGGTGCGGGCGGCGGCGGAGGTCGCGCACGATCTGCCGATTCCCTTGCTGCTCACCGCGCGGGCCGAGAATCTGCTGCACGGGTTCGGTGATCTCGACGAGACGATCCGCCGATTGCAGGCGTTCGAGGAGGCCGGGGCGGATGTGCTGTTCGCGCCGGGCCTGCGGACCGCCGAGGACATTCGCGCGGTGGTCTCGTCGGTGGGTAAGCCGGTGAATGTCCTGATGGGTACTGCGGATCCGTCGCTCACGCTGGAACGGCTGGGCGAGCTCGGGGTGCGCCGGGTCAGTATCGGCGGCGGCCTGTCCCGGGCCGCGTTGCATGCCTTCAAGGCGGCCGCGACCGAGATGCGTTCGGGCCGTTTCGATTTCGTGGCCGGGCTGCCGGGGATCGGGGAGATATAGGAGGGTTCCGCTGAGCGTGTAGCACGGCTCACATAATTGCAGATCCTGAAAAATTGCAGATTCTGCTAAATTCTCTGTATGTCCCCAGTGGAGCAGGGCGAGACGCCCGTCGGATGGCGGGAGCAGAAGAAGCAGCAGACGCGGCTGGAGATCTGCATGGCCGCGCGACGGCTGGCCGTCGAGCGCGGGCTCGACGCCATGAACGTCGATGACGTATCCAAAGCGGTGGGGGTCTCGCCGCGCACCTTCTTCAACTATTACGAGACGAAACTGGACGCCGTGGTCGGTCCGGTGACCGAAATCGGTACGCCGCCGTCGCGGGAAGTCTTCGTCACGGGCGGACCCACCGGGGTGCTGCTCGCGGATCTGGTCGCGCTGTACAGCGCCTCGTACGAGCCCGAAGAGCAAGCACGCGAGGGTATCTCGCTCGTCACCCAGCTCATCACGACCGAACCCCGGGTACTGGCCGGCTTCGTCGCCGCGGGCGTGAAGCACGAGGCCGCGCTCCAGGAACTGCTGAGAGCGCGCCTGGGCGCCGCAGCCACACCCGAATTCGTTTCCCTGACAGCGGGACTCATGTCGGCCCTCACCACGCGGGCCGCCATGTCGCTGGCCGCGCATCCCGACCGGTCGCTGGCCACCGCACTGCACGAACAATCCGTCATGGCCGCCCGGCTGTTCCACCACCCTGCCGACAGGAGAAGTGATGACCGCGACGACTGAAGCGCCGCCGGCTCCGATAGTCCTTACTCAGAAACGAATCTGGCTGATCTTCTCCGCGCTCATCGCGGGCATGTTCCTCGCCAGCCTCGATCAGACCATCGTGGGCACCGCCATGCCGACCATCGTCGGCGACCTCGGCGGCATCTCCAATATGGCTTGGACCGCAACGTCATACCTGCTGGCGACCACCATCGTGATGCCGATCTACGGCAAGTTCGGTGACCTGTTCGGCCGTCGCTGGCTGTTCCTGTTCGCCATCGCCGTCTTCACCGCGGCCTCCGTGGGCGCGGCCGCGGCCACCGGATTCTGGGAGTTCGTGGTGTTCCGCGGGCTGCAGGGCGTCGGCGGCGGCGGTCTGATGATCCTGGCGCAGGCCATCATCGCCGATGTGGTGCCGGCGAAGGATCGCGGCAAGTACATGGCCCCGATGGGCGCGATCTTCGGTATCACCTCGGTGGCCGGTCCGCTGCTGGGCGGCTTCTTCTCCGATTCGCTCAGCTGGCGCTACTGCTTCTGGCTGAATGTGCCGATCGGGCTGGCGGCGCTGGTGATCGCCTTCCGCTACCTGTCGATTCCGACGCATCGTCCGAAGACCAAGCCCGACTATCTCGGCGTCATCCTGATGTCGTCGGCGACCGCGCTGCTGATCCTCATCACCGATTGGGGCGGTAAGCAGTACGCGTGGGGTTCGGCGGTGATCCTGGCGATGATCGCGGCGCTGGTCGTGGTGGTCGCGACGTTCGTGATGGTGGAGGCGCGGGCCGAGGAGCCGATGCTGCCGCTGTGGCTGTTCCGCAATCGCACCTTCGTGCTGACCTCCGCGATCGGCCTGGTGGTCGGTCTGGTGATGTTCGCGGCGCTCGGTTTCCTGCCGACCTACCTGCAGATGGCCACGGGCGCTTCGGCCGCGGTGTCGGGGCTGCTGCTGATCCCGATGATGATCGGCATGATGGGTACGCTCATCGCCTCGATGACCGCGATCACCAAAACCGGTAAGTACCGGGCCTATCCGCCGCTCGGCGCGCTGATCCTGGTGGGCGCCATGCTGTGGCTGACCACGCTGCACGCGAGCACTCCGATGTGGGTCATCGGTGGCATGCTGTTCGCCATGGGCGCGGGACTGGGCCTGATCATGCAGATCATCGTGCTGGTGGTGCAGAACGCGGTGTCGGCGGACCAGATCGGCACCGCGACCAGTGCCAACAACTACTTCCGCGAAATGGGCGGCGCCGTCGGCGTGGCGATCTTCGGCTCGATTTTCACGCACCGCCTGACCGAGGGACTCACCTCCGCGTTCAAGGATCATTGGCAGGACGCCATGGGTGCGCACCTGCAGGCCGGCAGCCTGGTTCCGTCGGTGGTCAAACACCTGCCGAGCGGCCTGCACGATGCGATCGTGGGCGCCTACGTGCACGCCCTCGTGCCCGGATTCTGGTATCTGATTCCGGGCGCGATCCTGGCCTTCATTCTGTCCCTGTTCATTCCGCAGCTGACGCTGTCCGATCAGGCCGGCATGGTGGCGCGTGGTGAAGCCGTCATGGCCGACGAGGAAACTCCGGAAGACGAAACGGTGGAGGCGATTACGCCGCCGCAGCGCTGATCCGCTCCCCGTAACAGGGGAGTGCAGCAAGCCCATGGCATCCGACCTGGCTCGCATGTATAGTTGGCAACAGCAAGTAGTTGTATGAGCTAAGTAAATGGTTCGTAAAGGAATCGATCATGGTCACCGCAGCCCGTGATCCCAGTGTCACAACCGAACTCGAAGATGCCGACCTGTTCGGTACTCAACTGGTTCGGCTGTTGCGTGCCGTCGGCCGGGCGAAGCATCGGGTAATCAAGCACGGGCCGGAAGGCCTCGAGCAGCTTGCCTACTCCATGCTCTTCTGCCTGGTCCACGACGGACCGCAGCGCACGGGGAAGCTCGCGGAAACATTGCACGCCGAGATCTCGACCATCAGCCGGCAGAGTCGCAGCCTGGTGAGCCACGGTCTCGTGGAACGCGGCGCCGACCCCATCGACGGCCGCGCGTGCGTATTGCGTGCAACCGCGGAGGGTGAGCGGATCTTCACGGAGAACCGGAGGCAACGCACTCTCTGGCTCGCGGAACTGTTCGCCGACTGGCCACCGGCCGATCGCGCGGACCTCATCCGCCTGCTGGACCGATTCGTCAGCGGCATGGAAAGAACCACCGCTTCAACCGATTCGAAATAAGGCTTCGAGACATGACAACTGCGACCAACGAGGCGCCGCCGATCACGGCGGCGGGTGCACCGCCGAGATTGTCCCATCGGCAGATCCTCACCATCCTGTCCGGCCTGCTGCTCGGCATGTTCCTCGCGGCGCTGGACCAGAACATCGTGAGCGTCGCGATCGTGAAGATCGCCAACAGCCTGCACGGCTTCGACCAGCAGGCCTGGGCCACTACGGCTTACCTCATCACCGCCACGATCAGCACCCCGCTGTACGGCAAACTCGCCGACATCTACGGGCGAAAGTACTTCTACCTCACCGCCATCGCGCTCTTCGTGATCGGCTCGGCGGCGTGCACCTTCTCCACCTCGATGTACGAGCTGGCCGGGTTCCGCGCCTTCCAGGGTCTCGGTGCGGGCGGTCTGATGTCGCTGGCCATGACCATCATCGGTGACATCGTCCCGCCGCGGGAACGCTCGCGGTACCAGGGCTACTTCATGATGGTGTTCGGTATCGCCACCGTCGCCGGCCCGGTCCTCGGCGGCTGGTTCTCCGGCTTCGACCACCTGTGGGGTATCGAGGGCTGGCGCTGGGTGTTCCTGGTCAACGTGCCGATCGGCATCCTCGCGCTGGTCGTCGTCGCCAAGGTGCTGAACATGCCGCATCAGCGGCAGAACGTCCGGGTCGACTGGGGCGGCGCGGTGGCACTCGCCATCTGCGTGGTGCCGCTGCTGATCGTCGCCGAACAGGGCCGCACCTGGGGCTGGGGCTCCGGCAAGGCGATCCTCTGCTACCTCATCGGGCTCATCGGCCTCGGGCTGTTCATCCTCATCGAATACCTGATGAAGGAAGCCGCGCTGATTCCCTTGCGGCTGTTCCGGAATTCGACCTTCACCGTCTGCATCGTCGGCGGCTTCATCGTCGGTATCGCCATGTTCGGCGCGATCTCCATGGTCCCGCTGTACATGCAGGTCGTGCGCGGCTTCTCGCCCACCAAGGCGGGTCTGCTGATGGTGCCGCTGATGGCGGGCCTGATGGCCGGATCGCTGATCTCGGGTCAGGTCACCAAGCGGACCGGACGGTACAAGATCCTGCCGGTCATCGGCACCTTCATCATCGCCTGCGGTGGTGCGCTGTACGCGACCGTGCACTACGACAGCCCGCTGTGGCAGCCGCTGGTCTGGGGCGCCATCATCGGCCTCGGCCTGGGTTGCTGCATGCAGACCCTGATCATCGCGGTCCAGAATGCCGGTCCCCGTTCGGATATGGGTGTCTCGACCGCCGCGGCGACCTTCTTCCGGCAGGTCGGCGGCACCCTGGGTGTCGCGGTCTTCCTGACCATCCTGTTCAACCTGCTGCCGCACAAGATCACCGACGCCTTCGGCGGTCATCTGCCGCCCGGATTCAGCGCCGGAAAGCTCGACAGCATCCAATCCAATACCGCTGGTATCCAGGCGCTTCCGGCGCAGGTGCGGGATCCCATCCTGATCGGCTTCACCAACTCCATGCACGGCGTGTTCTGGGCCGCGGCAGGCGTGGCGCTGCTGGCGTGCATCGTGCTCGCGTTCATGAAGGAGATTCCGTTGCAGGACCCGGGCGCCGCTGCCGCCGCCGCTGCTGCCGCCGAAGGCGCGCCCGTCGACCTCACCGATGAGCCGGCCGACGATCCCGAATGGGGCGCCGAGCAGGTGTGGGAGGGTGCCGCACAGGTGATCTCGCAGCCCGAACCGGTCTTGGCGGCCGCCGCGATGGGACGCCACGAGGCCAATGGTCATGTCGCGGTTGCCAATGGGCGGTACGCCGGCAACGGACAGCATGCGGCCGCCAACGGTCACCTCGGGGCCGCCGAGACCAACGGTGCGGCCGAGACCACGCAGTTCGCGGTGGCCGAAGGGCAGCACGCCAATGGCCAGGGCACACAACGCACTACCGCCCAGCCGGGCGCGATCGTCGCGGCGCTGGACGGCGCGCTGGGCGGGCCCTCGATCGGCGGATATGTCCGCCGGGAGGACGGCCGGCCGGTTTCCGGTGTCGCACTGACCCTCATCGATCAACGCGGACATCAGGTTTCGCGCGCCCTCGGTGACGGCGGTGGCGCATACCGCATCGAGACCCCTTCCGCCGGACACTATGTGCTGATCGCGTCGGCGGGCGGGCATATGCCGTCCGCGGTGAACGTCAAGGTCGACGGGCACGCCCAGCAGCTGGACCTCACACTGCAGGGTTCGGGTGAACTGTCCGGCACCGTGCGCACCGCCGGGCACGGGGAACCGCTGCCGGGCGCCACCATCACACTGACCGATCCGCGCGGCGAGGTCGTCGGGGCGGCCGTCACCGGAGTGGACGGCGGCTACGTGTGCAACGGCGTGGTGTCGGGGGTCTACACGCTGGTCGCGGTGGCCGAGCACATGCGGCCGTTCGCCACCACGCTGGTCGTGCCGGACAGCGGACTGCTGCACTACGACGTCGAACTGACCGCCATGGCCATGCTGTCCGGCACGGTCGTCGCCGGCGGCCGGGTGGTGCCCGACGCTCTCGTCACCGTGCTCGACGCGGCCGGGACGCCGATCGGGACCGCCCGCACCGACGAAGACGGCCGCTACACGCTGACCGACCTCGTCGAGGGCGGCTACACGGTGGTCGCTCGCGGATATCCGCCGGTGGCCAGCCGGGTGACCGTCAGCGGCGGCCAGGTCGAGCACAGCGTCGAGCTCGGCTACGACCTGGACGCGGCCGG
Source organism: Nocardia sp. NPDC088792 (assembly GCF_044750615.1). Lineage (NCBI taxonomy): Bacteria > Bacillati > Actinomycetota > Actinomycetes > Mycobacteriales > Nocardiaceae > Nocardia > Nocardia sp. NPDC088792. The sequence goes on along the minus strand of NZ_JBIVKC010000002.1, from coordinate 644,633 downwards.
CGCCGAACCGACCGGCGTGGAACAGTTCACGGACCGGCCATGAACGGCCTGACCGCGGAGATCCGCAGCGCGGAAGGCTGGCCGGTCCCGGGGGCGGTGCTCACCGTCACCGATATGACCGGCCGCCAGCTCGCCCGCGCGGCGGCCGGCGAAACGGGGATGGCGGCCACCGCGCCGCTGCCCCCGGGCATGCACACCGCGGTGGTGACCGCGCCCGGGCATCAGCCCGTCGCGCGGGTCATCCGCATCTCCGCGGCGGGTGTGGGCGCACTCGGTGAGATCCGGCTGGAACGGGAAGCGGACGCGATAGCGCTACCGCCGCCCGGACCGTGGACCATCGACCCGATGCACTCCACGGTCCAGGCCACCGCCCGGCATCTCGGCATCGCCGGGATCAAGGCGCGATTCGCGGAGGTGAGCGGCCGCCTCGACATCTCCGGAGTCTTCGAGCGGTCCAGCGGATTCGCCGAGATCAAGGCGGCCACCGTCGATACCGGCATCGGCATGCGCGACGACCACCTGCGCTCCTCGGACTTCCTCGACGTCGAGCGATTTCCGCTGATCACCTTCACCGGCAACGGTTTCCGCCGCACCGGCGGCGACACCTGGGTGATGCCGGGCGAACTGGTGCTGCACGGCCAGACCCGCCCGGTCGAACTCACGGTCACCTACGGCGGCTACGGCCCCGACCCGTGGGGTGGCGTGCGCGCCGCCTTCCACGCCGAAACCCTGCTGCACCGCGAGGATTTCGCGATCGACTACAACGCCGTCGTCCGGGCCGGGATCGCCGCCGTCGGCACCACCGTGAAGATCGAGCTCGATATGGAACTGGTGCAGGGCGAGCAATTGCCCACCATGTAGACACGGCGCGAGTCGCGAAAGTCTCAGCGGAACGGAAACCGCCCTCTCGGGGGCGGTTTTTCCTTTCCCTGGGAACGGACTGCCAGGATCGGAAGTCGGAGGCGTGGGGCAGACTGGTGGACGTGTCGAACCATCCAGTGGCATCCATCATCTGCGCGTTGATCGCGGCCCTGCTCTTCGCCGTGGCGGCAGTGGCCCAACAGCGAGCAGCGGCGGCCGTAGCCGAAGGGGATGCGCTGATCGGGGCGCTGGTCCGGAACCCGCGGTGGTGGGCCGGTCTGGTGGGTGATGCGGGCGGCTACGGCATGCAGGTCGCGGCGCTGGCTCTGGGAGCCGTACTGCTGGTACAGCCCATCCTGGTCAGCTCGCTGGTGTTCGCCCTGCCGCTGGCGGCCCGGCTCAACGGGCGGCGGGTCACCGGGCGCGAGATGGGGATGGCCGTCGCGCTCACGGCGGGACTGGCCTGCTTCGTGGTGATCGGCGATCCGACCGAGGGCAAATCGACCGCGCCGCTGCACGATTGGATCGTGCCCATGGGCGTGCTGCTGGTGCTGATCGTGGCCGCCGTCATCGCCGGACTGCGCAGCGGGCCCGCGCCGCGGGCGCTGCTGCTCGGTGTGGCGAGCGGTTCCCTCTACGGTGTCGCCGCGGCGCTCACCTCCTATGTTTCCGGACTGTTCGAGCACGGCTTCGGTCACGTGCTGACCAGCTGGCAGACCTGGACCCTGGTGGCGGCGGGTATCACGGGCGTCTATCTGCAGCAGCTCGCCTTCCAGGCGGGACCGCTGTCGGCTTCATTGCCGACGGTGATGATCGCCGAGCCGCTCGTGGCCGCCTTCCTCGGGCGCACGGTCCTCGACGAACGACTACAGGCGCACGGATTCGGGCTGGTGATCACCGGTATCGCGGTACTGATCATGTGTGTCACGGCGGTCGGGCTGTCGCGTTCGCAGGCGCAGGCCGGTGCGGTGGCAGCGGAGGAACCAGCACAGAGCGTCGCACGATAGTTCCGGGCGGGCCGCGGTCGTTCAGAGTGCGAACAGACCCCAGGTGATCGCCCAGGCGACCCATGCGCATACGGCAATCAGCAAGACGCCCAGTCTGATTCGAGGTACCGCAGCCGCGCTGCCCCGCCCGCGCACGGCGGACGTCGCGGTGACGGCCAGCAATGCGACGGTGATCAGGGCGAGTAACTGCAGGATCAGCCACACCACCGGCCGGGAAGCAGCCATCGGGCCGACGGTCTGCGCGTCGGTGGCGAGGATCGACTCCACGTACCCCACGGTCGCCACCAGGGAGATCAGGCCGGATACCGCGAGCAGCCGGGCGGACCAGCGAGCAATACGCGATCGGCGGTCGCCGAAGGACATCAGCAGGTAGCCGAGGAACGCCAGGACCAGCGCCGCGAGCACGATCGACTGAGTGCGCGCCGAGGTCCACCAGCCGTGTCCCGGATCGATACTCGACACGTGCTGCACGGGTGGCCGATCCGCCGTGGAGGCGGGCGGCGCGCCCGCGGCGACCTGGTTCACCCACGTGGTCATGGTGTCGAGATAACCGGGCGCGAAGGCCCCGGGTGGCGCGCCCGGATCAGGTGCGACGCCGAGGCGATCGAAGCCGTCGCCGGTCATGCGGCCACCGTGTGCGCCGCCCGTAATGAACCGGATGGTGACCGAGGGCGATGCCGTCAGCGTGTTACGCAGCACCGCAGCGCTTTCCGCGGGCGGTACCTGCACATCGTGGTCGCCCCACAGCGCCAGGACCGGAATGCGCAGCGCGCGCAAGGCGGGCAGCGGATCGAAGGCGGCCTCGGGGAACACTCCGGTCTCACCGATCAGCCGGGCCGCCGGTCCGGCGACATCTCCCGCGAGCGGACCGGTATCGCCTCGGTGGCGCAGCGTTTCGGCCAGACTCCAGGTCTGGGTGCGCAGCGGCGTGAAGCCGGGCGCGCCGAGCGTCACCAGGAAAGCGACATCGCCCGAGCGCGAGGCGGCCAGCGGCGCGACCCAGCCGCCCTCACTGAAACCCCACAACCCGACCTGATCCGCCCGCACTCCCGGTGTGCGGCGCAGGTTTTCGACCGCGCCGAGGGCGTCGTCGGCGAGCAGGGAGAAGTCGCGGTGCGTGTGTGAATAGCCGGTGGTGCGTTTGTCGTAGATCAATGTGGTGATGCCGGCCGCGGCGAAAGCGTCGGCCTCTGCCCGGTATTCGGCGCGCGGTCCCGGTCCGGAACCGCCGACCAGGACGATGCCCGGCGTATCGGAATGCGGTGCGGCGGGGGCAATGACGGTGCCGTGCAGTGTAAGACCGTTGCCGCCGGTGAAGGTGACATCCGTGGCGCCGGGCGCGGGTGCGGCGTCGGCTGATCCGGCAGGCAGGAACGGCGGGGCGAGTATCAGAAGTGCCAGCAGGAGTGTGAGGGCAAGGCGCGGTAGCCATCCGAGGGTTTTCCGGGACAGCGATCGAGTGTTGTGCATGTTCAGTTGTCTTTCGGGACGGAATCAGGTTTCGGGGAAGCCGAAAAGCCGCAGCAGCACGGCTTTCCGGTTGTCACCGCTGTCGTCGCCGGCGGGGCTGTAGCGGTAGATGAGCTGGATGTACTCCTCGAAGAACTCCCGGAGCCGCGCCGGGTCGACGCGAATCGTGGCGCGGGAGAACAGGAATGCGTCGGCCCACTCGCCGAGTTCGGGGGCGTGCCGCTCGAAGTCTTCGTAGAGTTCGACCAGTTCGGCGAGGTTGTTCCGGTTCATTTCCGAGCTGGCCGCCCACATCTCGGGGGTCTGCTCGCTGTACGGCGGGAAGCGGCGGTCGCCGGGCACGGCCCGCCACCAGCGTTCCTTGCCGGTGGCCAACTCCGGAACTTCTTCGATGAAGCCGTGTTTGGCCATGTGCCGCAGGTGGTAGCTGGTGAGCCCGGTGCTCTCACCGAGTGCTTGCGCGAGGGTGGTCGCGGTGACGGGGCCCGCGCGCAGATGTTCCTCGATGCGGCGGCGCAGGGGGTGGGCGAGCAGCCGCAGGGCGGCCACGTCGGTAATCGGCTGGGGGACAGGCTGATCGGCCATGTCGGCCAGCCTACTGCGTGCAAAGGGTGTTTGCAAAGACTCTTTGCATGGCTGGATTCGGTGTCGAATCGGCCGGGTGTGCGTGTCGGCCGGGTTTCGAATTCTCGGATCCGGGTACCTTCGCGTTGTTTGCCATGAATTCGCTGTTTTAGAGATCCGGTGCATTGCCGGATCGCCGAGGAGGCCGTTTGAGCACCGTCATCGACGACGCACCCTTCACCGGGTTCCACAAACGCCTCGCCATCGCCTGCTCCGGCGGGCCCTTGCTGGACGGCTACATCCTCAGCATCGTCGGCACCGCGCTGATCGGCATGACTCCGGAACTGAATCTCAGCACCGGCGACAAGCAGCTCATCGGCGCTTCCGCGCTGATCGGCATGTTCGTCGGCGGCGCGCTGTTCGGTGTCCTCACCGACAAGATCGGGCGCGAGGTCATGTACACCCTCGACCTGGTGGTCATGATGGTGTGCTCGATCCTGTCCTTCTGGACCGAATCCGTCTGGCTCATCGTGGTTCTGCGGTTCGTGCTCGGCATGGCCGTCTCCGCCGACTACCCGATCGCCACTTCATTGCTGGGGGAGTGGCTGCCGGTCAAGCAGCGCGGCAAGCTACTCGGATTCCAGATCGTCGCCTGGTACGCGGGCTCGGTGCTGGCGTACGTGGTCGGCTATCTCTTCCTGCATTTCGGCGGGAACGGCAGCTGGCGCTGGCAATTGGCCTCCGGCGCGGTGTTGTGCGCGTTCTTCCTGATCATCCGGCAGAGCACGGCCCCCGAATCGCCGCGCTGGCTGGCCCAGCACGGCAAGGCCGACAAGGCCGCCGGGATGATCGAGAAATATCTGCACGTACGAGTCGATCCGGCGGATCTGATCGAGGGCGGAGAGGCGGCGGAACCGGTGCGGCACGGCTCATTGCGGGAGTTGTTCCGGCCGCAATACCGCAAGCGGACCTTGTTCTGCAGCGGCTTCTTCCTGTGCCAGGTCGCGGTGCTGTTCGCCATGCTGACCTTCGGCCCGCAGATCCTGTCCGCCTTCGGCATGCCCGCGGGCACCTGGATGGACACCCTCGGCACCGCGCTCATCAGCCTGGTGTTCCTGCTCGGCTGCCTGCCGGCCATGCGGCTCATCGATACCGTCGGCCGCCGCCCCACCATCGTCTGGTGTTTCGGCCTGATGATCGTGCCGGTGCTGTTCATCGGCATCTGGCCGAGCATGCCGGCACTGCTCGCCTTCCTGATGCTTTTGCTGTACGCGTTCTTCTGCGGTGGTCCCAATGTGCTGGACTGGACCTACCCGAACGAGTTGTTCCCCACCCACATTCGGGCCACCGCAGTCGGTTTCGCCACCTCGATCAGCCGCGTGGGCGCGGCGCTCGGTACCTACCTGCTGCCGTGGTCGCTCGATCACCTCGGCATGGGACCGACCTTCCTGTCGGCGGCGGCGCTCACCGCGCTCGGCTTCCTGATCTGCCTCTGGGGCGCACCGGAAACCAAGGGCGCCAACCTGGAAGCCGCCGCCGCAGCCCCGGTTCGCGTGTAATCGCAGCCGCCGGACAATGATTGCGCCTCAGAGCGTCATGGCCGCGCGCACCTGCGCCGGGTCGAGCGGTGCGCCCGGCAGTGGATGGGCCGCCTCGGTGCGCAGGCCGTCCAGCAGAATGGCGAGGTGACGGCGCCAGACACCCGGTGCTGTCGCGCGAATGGGTTCGGTGGCGCGTACCACCGACCACAGCAGCAGGCCGATATCGGTGGGATTCACGTCGGGGCGCTGTCCCTCGATGCCGACACCTTGGCGACCTGGCTGCCACTCAATCTGCTCACGCCGATTCGGCTACTGCGCGCCATGCTGCCGCGCATGGTCGAACGCAGTGCAGCCGCAGCGCTCTTCGATTCCGGTCACTTCGGCGACGTCGAGATCGGCCCTATCATGCGGGTATCGCCGGACGAGCTGGCCGAATCGGTCTTCGAGATGGCGACCACCGATGTGGCGGTGGAGCGCGTCGCCTGAGCCGGCGGCGACCCGCCGCCGCATGACAGTTGTCATGGCGAGGAGGTGATGGTTGGCAGAGTCGGTGCGGTCTGCGCGTCCGTAACGTCATTTCCTGTAGCGCACAGTCGGATCACGAACCAACAGGAGTTGCCGAAATGACCGCCAACAGCACCGGCACGACCGGCCAGAGCACTCCCGCCGCAGCACCGGGGCGGACGAACATGCTGCGACTGCTGGCCCCGACGGCGCGGGATGTCGCGGTTCCGCTCGCCGCTTACTTCGCCTTGCATTGGGCGGGGTACTCGGATTTTGCCGCCCTGCTGGCCGGTGCGCTGGTCTCCGGCGCGATGGTGATCTACCAGGTGATCAAGGCGCGGCGCATCGACGCGCTGTCGGCGATTATCCTGGTGGGCTTCGCATTCGGACTGGTCGCCTCGTTCATCAGCGGGGACGCGCGGCTGATGATCGTCCGTGATTCGATCAGCACCGCGGCCATCGGCCTGGCCTTCCTGGGCAGTGCGCTGATCGGTAAGCCGCTGACCTACGCGGCGGCCCTCAAGGCCTTCGCGAGCTCGGATCCGGCCAAGGCGGCCGCCATGGCGGAGTCCTACCGGACCGTTCCCGCGGTGCGGAAGATCCACCTGGCGCTGGCCTCCGTCTGGGGTGTCGGTCTGCTGGCCGAGGCCGGGGTCCGGGTGGTGCTGGCCTACCAGCTGCCGGTGCACACCATGGCCTGGCTGTCCACCGTGCTCATGGTCGGTACGTTCGGTGTGCTCTTCCTGATCACCGGCCGGACCATCAGGTGGGCCCGCAAGTCGCTGAACCTGGCGGGCAATGCGCGGCTCGAAGAGGGGTTGCCAAATTAAGCACGTGTGATTAACTGCGGGTATGAGTGTGACCGAGGGGCCCGTCATGCAGATCGCCTGGGTAGTCGAGGACATCGCGGCAGCCGAGGAATTCCTGGGCACCCTGCTCGGAGCGCGCAAATGGGCGCGCATGCCGGACGTCCACTTCGGACCCGAAACCTCCACCTACCGAGGCGAACCCGCGGATCACACCGCGCACGTCTCCTTGTCCTACCGCGGCGATATGCAGCTCGAACTGATCCAGCCCGTCAGCGGCGTCTCGATCTACACCGAATTCCTGGAGCGCAGCGGACCCGGGTTGCATCACATCTGCCTGGAGCCCGACGACTACGACGCCGCGCTGCGCGAGGCCGCGGCCCAGGGCATCGACGTCGTGCAGGACGGCAATATCGGTGGTCAGCTGCGCTTCGCCTACCTGGACGGTGCGGCGGCGGGCGTGCCCTTCCTCGAGCTGGTGGAGATCGGACCGCATATGCGAGTGCTTTTCGACCAGTTGAAGAAGGATATGCAGTGAGCACAGCCGACATACCCGAAGTCATTGCCGCGGCGGCCATTACCGCGTGGGATGCCGAATTCGACGTGGTGGTGGCCGGATTCGGCATCGCGGGCGGCTGCGCGGCCGTGGCGGCCGCCACCCGGGGCGCCCGCGTCCTGGTACTGGAGCGGGCCGCGGTGGCGGGCGGCACCACCGCACTCGCCGGCGGGCACTTCTACCTCGGCGGCGGCACCGCGGTACAGCAGGCGACCGGGCACACCGATTCGGCCGAGGAGATGTACAAGTACCTGCTCTCGGTGTCGCGCGATCCGGAACCGGACAAGATTCGCGCCTACGCCGAAGGCAGTGTCGCGCACTTCGATTGGCTGGAACAGCTCGGCTTCGAGTTCGAACGCAGCTACTACCCCGAGAAGGCCGTCATCCAGCCCGGCACCCAGGGGCTGATGTACACCGGCAACGAGAAGGTGTGGCCGTACCGCGAGCAGGCCGTGCCCGCACCGCGCGGGCACAAGGTGCCGGTGCCCGGCGATACGCAGGGCGCGGCGCTGGTGATCGAACTGCTGGTGAAGCGGGCCGCCGCACTCGGCGTCGAGGTCCGCTACGAGACCGGCGTGACCAACCTCGTGCTCGACGCGGATGGCGCGGTAGCGGGCGTGACCTGGCGCAAACCCGGGGAAACCGGTGCCGTCAAGGCGAAGTCGGTGGTACTCGCCGCCGGTGGTTTCGTCATGAACTCCGAGATGGTCGCCGCGCACGTACCGTGGCTGGCCGAGAAGCCGTTCGTGCTCGGCACCACCTATGACGACGGGCTCGGCATCCGGCTCGGCGTCTCGGCGGGCGGCGCCACGCGGAACATGGATCAGGCCTTCGTGACCGCGCCCGTATATCCGCCCGCGCAGCTGCTGACGGGAATCGTGGTGAACCGCAAGGGGGAACGGTTCGTCGCCGAGGACTCCTATCACGCACGCACCTCCGCCTTCGTGCTCGATCAGCCCGGCGCGGCCGCGTACCTGATCGTGGACTCGGAGCATATGGAACGTCCCGTCTTCCCGCTGGCGCCCTTCATCGACGGCTGGGAGACGGTCGAGGAGATGGCTGCCGGGCTCGGAGTTCCCTACGAGACACTGCAATCCACGCTCGACAACTACAACGCCAATGCCGCCCAGGGGACGGACCCGGACTTCCACAAGGGCGCGGAATGGCTGGCGCCGCAGGACAAGGGCCCGTGGGGTGCGTTCGATCTGACGCTGGGCAAGGCGCTCTACGCCGGCTTCACCCTCGGTGGACTGCGGACTTCCGTCGACGGAGAAGTGCTGCGCGACAACGGGTCACCGATTCCGGGCCTCTATGCCGCCGGGGCGACCTCGTCCACGCTGGCCCAGGACGGCAAGGGCTATGCCAGCGGCACCCAGCTCGGCGCGGGCTCGTTCTTCGGCCGCCGGGCCGGGCATCACGCGGCCAGCCGCTCCAGCTGACGTAGTAGTTCGGAGGCGGTGACCGGATCGAGGACACCGAACGTGCCGCCGTGCAGTTCGACGGCGGCAATGCGTTGTTCGGCGGGCTGGTAGCGGTAGCCGCCCTCGAGGCCGGGATCCAGCGTGACGGTCACCTCGTGTCGGCCGCCGACCCGGCGGGACAGCACGGTGTGCGCGATCTCCCAGCCGCGCTGCTGCAGGCCGAAGATCCGATCGGTCCGCACCTGCCGATCCGTGAAGCGCGGCAACCGATTCGAGTCCGCCTCGTCGGGCGTGAACCGGTGCGTGCTGCGTCGCAGCTGCTGAAATGGCTGCCGCAGTGCGTGATCCGCGAACACGTCCTGCCATCGGCCGAGATCATCGGCCAGGTGCAGGGGATGGGCGACGCCGATCAGCATGTCGCCGACTGGATCGAGCTGCGCGCCGCCGGCGTCGGTGAGCGTGCCGTCCGCCGTCACCTGGAAGGAACCGGTGACGCTGCCGCCGGGTTCGAAGATCGCCCAGACCAGCTGCCGCGCGAGGTCCCCGAGCCCCGGGTGCTCGATGATCAGGGTGCGGTGGGTATCGGCGCGCCAGCGGCGGCCGTCCACCATGGCCGCCTCGAGCCGTCGAATCTGGTCCGTGGTCACGGATTTCGGCTCTTGCGCCGAGGTCGCGGCGGAGTCGGCGACGCCCGGTTGCGGCAGTAGAGCCGCGACGATCGGTCCGGCCCAAGCCGTCGCCGGATCGGTGGACAGGGCCGAAAGCTGTTGCACCGCCGCCTGATAATCGTCGGACGGTGCGATCGCCAGCAGGGCTCGCACCCGTCGTGCCAGCTGATCATCGGCGAGCGAACCCGGGTGTCCGGGCGCGATGACCTCGAGCCGGGCGGTCCGGCGGCCACGCAATGGATTGTGCTGCGAGATCCGGATGGCGTACCGCCACACCGTGGCCGCCGCGGCGAAGGCGTGGCCGTGCTCGAGAATCCAGCTGTCCGCGAACCGCTCGGCGAACTCGCGCTCGCGGGCCGTGTCGAAAGTGACGGTGGCGCTGGTGAACAGGGCGAGCGCGTAGACGGCCGCCGCGCCCTCGGGAACGGCGGGCGCCTGCGGCGCGTCGAGATATGTCCGCGCGGCCGCGGCCAATGGTCCCAGCCCCTCCACCTCGGCGGCGATGAGCACGGGTTCGATGGCGGCCCTGCGGCGGCGCAGGAAGGCCCGCAAGGCCGCGGTGGCATCGGGATTCACCGGTCGTGGCGGGTCCGCGTCGGTCATGGCTTCGATCTTGCCGCCGGGCACCGACATATTCCGGCGGATTTCGTCGGTGCCCGGCGGTAATGTGCTGGAGAGGTCTTGATCAACACGGGGAAATGATCACGAGCGGGGGAATCATGGGTCGGAGCAGGATCGGCTTGCGGATGGCCGCGCTGACGCTGGCGGCGGGGGTGATCGCGGCCTGCGGCGGGTCGAGCGGCGGGGGTGATCCGTATCTGTGGCTCGAGACGGTCGACAGTCCACGGGTGCAGACCTGGGTGTCGGCGGAGAACACCAAGACACTGAACGTGCTGCAGCAGGATCCGCGCTACGCGGACAATCTGGCCCAGGCGACGGCGCTGGGGAATGCGCCGGATCGGCTGGCCGTGCCGACCTCTATCGACGGCGTGATCGGCAACTTCTGGCAGGATGCCGACCATCCGCGCGGTATCTGGCGGGAGACCACGGTCGCGGATTACGAAGCACCGCAACCACAGTGGCGGACCGTGCTGGATCTGGACGCGGTCGCGAAGGCCGAGGGCCGGAACTGGGTGTGGGAGGGCATGAACTGCGATCCCGTCACGTACCGGCACTGCCTGGTATCGCTGTCCGACGGCGGTGAGGATGCCGTCACCGTGCGCGAATTCGACCGCACCACGGGGAAGTTCGTGGACGGCGGGTTCACGCTGGACCGCGGCAAACAGGAAGTGTCCTGGGTGGACGCCGATACGCTGCTGGTCTCGCGGGAATGGCAGCCGGGGGAGAAGACCGCGTCGGGCTACCCGTATGTGGTGAAGCGCTGGCATCGCGGGCAACCGCTGGATCAGGCGCAGGAAGTGCTGCGCGGCCGGCAGTCCGACGGGCTCGCCACTGCGGCCTTCCTGCTCGATGACGGCACCGGCCGGCGGCTGAATGTGCTGGCGCGCAAGCCGTCCTTCTTCGATACCGAGTACAGCCTGCTGACCGGCGCGCAGCCGGTCCCGCTGGCCTTGCCCGCGAAGTCCGAAGTGGACGGGATGGTCGGCGGCAAGGTGCTGGTGTCGCTGCAGCAGGACTGGTCCGCCGGCGGCACGACTTTCCCAGTGGGAGCGCTGGTTTCGCTGAATGCCGACGAACTGACCGCCGATCCCGCGCATCCGAAGCCCACCCTGGTCTACGCCCCCGGGCCGCAGGAGACCCTGCAGCAGGTGCTGGTCACTCGTGACCGGGTGGTGGTGACCTCGCTGTACGACGTCCGCGGCCGCGCGGCGGTCTACACCGTGAAGCCCGACGGGAGCTGGTCGAGCACACCGGTCCCGCTGCCCGACAATGCGACCGTGGCCGCGGTGGACGCCGATTCCCACGGGGATACGGCCTACCTCTCGGTCAACTCCCCGGTCACGCCCTCGACCCTCTGGCGCCTGAACGCGGTGACCGGTGCGCTCGCCGTGGTGAAATCCGCACCGGCACGCTTCGATTCGTCGCGCTTCGTGGTCGAGCAGGCGAAGGCCACCTCGCCGGACGGTACCAAGGTGCCGTACTTCGTCATCCATGCCGCGGATATGAAGTACGACGGCAGTAATCCAACGATCGTCAATGGCTACGGTGGCTTCGGCATCTCGCTCACACCCGGCTACGACGGGCTGCGCGGTAAGGATTGGCTGGAACACGGCGGCGTGTACGTCATCGCGAATATCCGCGGTGGCGGCGAGTACGGCCCGGCCTGGCACGACGCGGCACTGAAGACCGAGCGGCAGCGGGCGTTCGACGACTTCACCGCCGTGGCGAAGGATCTGATCGACCGCAATATCACCACGCCACGGCATCTGGGCATTGCCGGCGGGTCCAATGGCGGTCTGCTCATGGGCGTGCAGTTCACCCAGCATCCGGAACTGTTCAATGCCGTGGACATTCAGATACCGCTGCTGGACATGGAACGGTACGAGCAGATCGAGGCGGGCGCGTCCTGGGTGGGCGAGTACGGGTCGATGTCGAATCCCGGCGAGCGGGCCTTCCTCGAATCCATCTCGCCCTACGCGCAATTGAAGAAGGGCGGGAAGTATCCGGAGCCGTTCATCTGGACCACCACCAAGGACGATCGCGTCGGCCCGCAGCATGCCCGCAAGTTCGCCGCCCGACTAGCGGAGTACGGCGATCCCTACTACTTCTACGAGCAGACGGAGGGCGGCCACGGCTCGGGTGCGAACAATGACGAGAAGGCGCACACCAGCGCCCTCGAGTACACCTACTTCATGCGACAGTTGATGTAGGCGGCGACGGCTGGATCGATTCGGCGAATCAGTCCCGCACGATCAGCGAAACGGCCATGGGGACGAGCACATCCACCAGGTCCGCCACCGGCGGCCGGGGATCGGAGAGCAGCCACTCGTGCGCCAGCCCGTTGATCGCGCCGATCAGCGCGCTGCCGGCGAGGCCCGGGGTGCCGCGGGTGTGGGCGCCCGGACCGGCCAGCGGTTCGATGGCCGAGGAGATGGTGTCGGCCCAGGCGTGGCGGCGGGCCCGGCGATGCCGTTCCATCCGTTCGCTGACGCCGACCACCTCGACGAAGGCCACCTTGGCCCGATGCGGATCGGAACCGAGCGAGCCCAGGTAGGCGGTCAGCGCATGGGTGACCGTCGTGGTCGGATCGGGATCGGGGCCCAGCTCGGCCAGCGCCGCGGCGAGGGTGAGCGCGGCCTGGTCCTGGATCTGGTCGTAGGCGGCGACCAGGACGTCCTCGCGGGTCTCGAACTCCTCGTAGAACTGACGCTTGGACAGTCCCGCGGCGGCGCATACGTCGGCGAGCGAACAATCGGCGTAGCCGCGTTCGCCGAAGATCCGGATGGCGGCGTCCAGGAAGCGCTGCCGTCGTTCGGCTTTCCGTTCGGCGACGGCCCGTCCGCCGTACTGCCTGCCCTCGATCGTCACTGTCGGCCCTCGAACATCACGCACCCAAAGGTAGCGGCACCCGCCTGCGGATCAGCGCCGGGGACGTAAACCGTCGAGCAGATGGCGGACGGTCTCCTCGAAGAGTACGTCCGCTTCCTCGGGCGGGACGAAGCCCGAGCCGACGAAGGTGGCCAGGCCCTGCAACGCCGCCATGGCCGACAGGCAGATGGTGCGCGGGTCGCCGTCCACCACTTCGCCGCGCTCCTGACCGTCGGCGATCATGTCGAACGGGGTGGCCAGGGTGCGGGCGGCGGCCGCCTCGATATCCGGGGTCTGCCGGTGCTTGCGCGCGAACATGAGGGCCAGCAGCGCCGGATTGTCGATGGCGAAGCGCAGGTAGGTGCGGGCCATGGCGTGCAGCCGCTCCAGGAAAGTGCCGCTGGCGGCGGCCTTTTCGAAGGCGCCGCCGAGCCGGTCGAAACCCGCGACGGCCAGCGCGTCGAGCAGCGCCTGCTTATCGCGGAAGTGGCGGCTCGGGGCGGCGTGGCTGACGCCGGTGTCGCGGGCCAGCTGCCGCAGGGATAAGCCGTCGACTCCGGAGCGGCGCAGGGTGGCCTCGGCGCGGCGCAGTAGTTCGGCCCGCAGGTCGCCGTGGTGATAGGAGCGCGGTCTGGCAATCGACATGGTCATTGCAGGATATAGGACACACTCGGCGATGTTTGCGTTGACTACTTTGTTGTCGCTGCCTACATTAGGCGATATGGCGAAAGACGTTGCGGTGCAGAAACACGCTGCGATGCCGGAGCACACACCGCGCGTACCCCTGCGCGGCTGGATCGGCCCGATGCTGATCATCACGCTGCTCGCGGCGCTGCTGGGCACCATGTACCTCGGTTACACCTCCGACCCGGAGAAGAACCTGCACGACTTCCCGATCGCCCTGGTCAACCAGGACGTCGGCGATGTCGTGAACGGCAAGACGGTGAACATCGGCGATCAGATCACCGCGGCGCTGACCCAGAAGATCCCGTCCGACAAGGTCGATCTGAGCGTGGTCGGCATCAACGAGGCGCACACCCGGCTGCAGGAAGGCCGCGCCTACGGCGCCATTGTCATTCCGGGCGATTTCACCAAGCGGCTGAACATCCTCGCCGCATCCGCGGTGGTGCCCGGTGATGTGGAGCAGCCGATCATCACCGTCGAAACCAATCCGCGTGCGGGCACCTATGCCTCGCAGATCATGTCGCGCATCACCGATCAGGCGCTGGGTCAGGTCAATGCGACCGTCGGCGCGCAGCTCACCGATCAGGTGCAGGCGCAACTGAAACCGCCGCCCGGCGCGGCGCCCACCGAACTCGTCGGCGCGGCGCGGCTGCAACTGGCCACGCCCATCGATGTGGTGACCACCCCCTACCGTCCGCTGGGCAGCGGTACGGGGCAGGGCCTTTCGGCCTTCTTCTACACCGTGATCCTGCTGCTCGCGGGCTTCAGCAGCTCGCTGCTCATCCACGCCATGATCGACAACGTCCTCGGTTACGTGCCCGCCGAATACGGCCCGTGGTATCGCCACCTGCCGCCGGTGGCCATCAGCCGGTGGCGCACGCTGCTGGTGAAATGGGGCATCGCCGCGCTCACCGCGCCGCTGGTCTCGGGCGTATTCCTCGGCATCGCACTGCTGTTGGATATGCCCATCGACCTGAAACTGCCCTTGTTCCTCTACGGCGCGCTCGCCGTCGCGGCCGTATCCATCACGGGCCTGTCGATCCTCGCGGCCTTCGGCACGGTCGGCCTGATCGTGAATATGGTCTTGTTCGTGGTGCTGGGCCTGCCGTCGTCCTCGGGCACCGTGCCCATCGAGGCGACACCGCGTTTCATCGCGCGACTGGCCGACTTCGAGCCCATGCACCAGATCTATCTGGCCGTGCGTGCCCTGCTGTTCTTCGACGGGCATCTGGAATCGGGCCTCGGACACGGCCTCTGGATGACCCTGTTCGGTCTGGCCGTCGGCCTGCTGCTGGGCTTCGTCGTCACCCACGCCTACGATCTGCGCGGTCTCTACCGGCTGGGCGTGCCGCATCGGACCGAAACGGCGGTGGTGGAGTAGCTCACTCGCCCAGTGACTTTCGGCCCTTTTCGTTGCCGTGCTGTGACGGCAGGATGGGGCCGGGGCATCGAATACCTCATCACAGGGCGATGAGTGTGGGGCGGTTCAGCGCAATGGGTACGTCACAGTTCGATCAGTTGACCGGGCAGTTCCTGCTCGAGGTGCGTGAGGCGGGCGGCGGTCTGCCCGCGGTGTGTGCGGCATGTGTGCGAGTGCTACCGGTGCGGCGGTGCGCCATCGTCCTCGAGGACGGTGAGGCGGGCCTCCAGCCCTGGTGTGCCAGTGACGATTTCGCCGATCTGGTGGAAAGCGCACAGGCGACGGCGGGGGAGGGCCCCGCGCTGTCGGCGGTGGCGTTCGGGGTGCCGGTATCGGTCATCGATCTCAGCGTGGACTGCGAGCGCTGGCCGGGCTTCGCCGAGGCCCTGTCCGGCGCCGGGGTCTCCGGTTCCATGCTGGCGGTGCCCTTGCGGCTGGGCGGAATCCGGCTCGGCTCGGTGGACCTGTACCGCGATACGGTGGGCCGCAACGGTCCGCGATTCATCGCGACCGCGCTGCACGTCGCCGACCTGGTGACCGCCAGCCTGGTGCTGGCCGCCGGGGACGTGGCCCAGCAGTGGGCGCAGCCCCCGTCCGCGCGGCGCATCCATCAGGCGGCCGGCATGACCAGCGCCCGGCTCGGCATCGAGCTCGGCGACGCCTATGCCTGCCTGCGCGGATACGCCTTCGCGCACGGCCTTTCGCTCATGCAGGTAGCGCAGCGCGTGGTCGACCGCGAGGTCCTCATCGAAGTCGAATGAGCAGGCCCGGGATGGCACGAACGGGAGTCGTGAGCAGCGTACGACGGGAGTCAGTGCGCGGCTGTGGCCTTGAAGCCGCGCGGCACCAGCACCACCGTCAGCACCGCGACCGTGCCCACCAGTCCGGCCGAGATCCACGAGGTGGTGGTCAGCGCGGAATCGTAGGCGTGCTGGGCGATCCGGAGCACCTCGTCGCCGGTGGGGCCGCCGATGTGGTGCGCGACGTAGGCGGCGCCGCCGACGGATCCCCGCGCATCCTCGAGGTCGGCGCCCTGTAACGGGAGCCCGGTCATGTGGCCGGTGAACAGCCGGCCGTGAATACTGCCCAGCAGTGCGACGCCCAAGCCGATGCCGAGTTCGTAGTTGGTCTCCTCGACCGCGCCCGCCTGCCCGGCCCGTTCTGCCGGCACCGCCGATACCAGCACCGCGGCCGCGGTGGTGATCGCGAGCCCGTCGCCGAGGCCGAGGCAGGCCAGGATCATCGCGACCAGTGGGTAGGTGGTGTCCGGGACCGCGGCCAGCACTACGAAACCCACTGTCAGCGCGCCCAATCCGAAGCCCATGAGCACGCGCACGCCCACCCGCTCCATGAGCCACGGCGTGGCCAGCGCGCCGAGCAGGGTGGCGATGGCGGCGGGCAGCGTGCGCACGCCCGCCTCCGACGGCGAATAGCCGTGAATGTATTGCAGCCACAGTGAGATCAGGAACAGGGCGGCGCCGATGGCGAGCATGGCCAGCAGGGTCGCCAGCGCCGCCGCGGTGAAGGCGCGATTGCGGAACAGCCGCACATCCAGCAGCGGGTCCGCCGACCGCGACTGGCGATAGGCGAAGAGCCCCAGCAGGACTGCCGAGGCTACCAGGATCACCCAGTCGAGCACCGCCGGATTGCCCTTGGCCACATGCTTGATGCCCCAGGCCAGCGCCACGACGCCCAGTACGGACAGCACCGCGCTGAACCAGTCCAGCCGGCCGTGCTGCGGCGCCCGGTACTCCGGCAGCAGCCACAGCCCGGCGATCACCGTCACCACGACCACCGGCACATTCAGCCAGAAGGCCGCCGACCAGCCGAACGCCTCCACCAGCTGACCGCCGACCAGCGGGCCGATCGCCGCGCCCGCACCGGCCACCGCCGCCCAGATACCGATGGCCGTGGTGCGCTCGCGGTCGTCGGTGAAGATATTGCGGATGAGCGAGAGGGTGGACGGCATCACCATGGCGCCGCCCACACCCAGCAGGGCCCGGCCCGCGATCAACTGCGCCGGAGTGTGCGCGGTGGCCGCGACCACCGAGGCCAGGCCGAAGAGTACGAAGCCCGCGATGAACAATCGCTTGCGGCCGAACCGGTCACCGATGGCCCCGCAGGTGATGAGCAGCCCGCCCAGTACCAGCCCGTAGAGGTCCACGATCCAGAGTTGTTCCATGGGGCTGGGTTCCATGTGATCGATGAGCGAGGGCAGCGCGACATTAAGGATCGTCGCGTCCATCGCCACCAGGAGCAGGCTCGCGCACAACACCGCGAGCATGGCCCACCGGCTGGCGGGCGCGGGTGCGTGCAGCTCGGGCCGATCGTCGGACTGTTGCCGGTGCGGGATGCGGCCCACGGTTTCCCGCCTCCTCGACTGGTCGTTCCAGATGCACAGTGCTCATCAGATGGACAGCAACACTCTGGTTAAGAACGATAGCGCGGGGTTACTTGTCCGCGGTCTGCTTGGCCAGCAGGTCGCGAATCTCGGTGAGCAGCTCCAGCTCGGTGGGGTCGGCCTTGACCGCGGTGGGCTTGAGCAGCCGGGACTTGAGGTGGTTCATCGGCAGAATGAGCACGAAGTAGAGGACCGCCGCGACGCAGACGAAGTTGATGCCCGCACTGATGATCGGCCCGAGCGCGATGAAGGTGGACGGCTTGTCGGCGATGATCTGAAAACCCAGACCGTACTGCTTGTTTCCCCCGAGTAGCGCGAGCAGCGGTTCGATCATGCCCTTGGTCACCGAGGTGACGATCGCGGTGAAGGCGGTGCCCATGACCACCGCGACCGCGAGATCGATGACATTGCCCCTCATCAGGAAGTCTTTGAAGCCCTTGAGCATGACGCTGCTGAATCCAATCCCTACGATTTCGATAGCTACTGCGTCGAGAGTCTAGGGTGTCCAGATCGTGACACGCTAGCGACCTTTCAGTTACCGAACTCACCCGCCGCTGTCGGCACGAAAGGTGCGCACCAGCGCAACACACATGGCCAGCATGACCACACTGAACGGTAAGGCGATCAGAATCGCCACCGTCTGCAGGGTGGTCAGCGCCGACGCACCGGTCCCGCTGGCGACCAGCAGCGCCACCGCCACCGCGCCCTGCGCGCAGGTCCAGAAGCAGCGACTCCAGGTGGGCGGCTCCGGATTACCGCCGGAGGACAGCATGTTCACCACCAGCGCACCGGAATCGGCGGAGGTAACGAAGAACAGCACGATCACCAGAATCGCCAGCCCTGCCGTGATACCACCGCCCGGCAGCGTATGCAGCAGCGCGAACAGCGCACTGTCGCGATCGGGTCCGTCCGGCCCCACAAGTCCACCGCCGCCGAACATTTCGCGATGCAGGCCCGCGCCGCCGAAGACCGCGAACCACACGAAGGTGAGCAGCGTCGGCACCAGCAGCACCCCGGCCACGAACTCGCGCACCGTGCGGCCGCGGGAGATGCGCGCGATGAACACACCCACGAAGGGCGCCCACGAAATCCACCAGCCCCAATAGAAAACGGTCCACTGCTGCGTCCACGCGGTACCGTCCGGCCCCTCGCTGGCGCCCGTGTAGAGGCTGATCTTGGGCAGCGACTGCAGATACGCGCCGAGATTCTGCACCAGATCATTCACGATGAACAGGGTCGGCCCGGCCACCAGTACATAGAGCAGCAGCACCCCGGCCACCCCCATATTCACCTGCGACAGCAGCTTGATCCCTTTGTCCACCCCGGTGACCACCGACACCGTGGCCAGCGCCGTGACCGCCACGATCAGCACCACTTGCAGGCCCTTGCCCGGTTCGTGCAGCCACCCTTGGAAATTCAGGCCCGCCGAGATCTGCAGCACGCCCAGCCCCAGCGAGGTGGCCACGCCGAACACGGTCCCGATCACCGCGACGATGTCGATCACATCGCCGCGCCAGCCCTTGATGCGTTCGCCCACCAGCGATTCCAGCGACCAGCGAATCGACACCGGCCGCCCCTTGCGGTGGATCGAGTAGGCGATGGCCAGCCCCACCACCACATAGATGGCCCACGGATGGATGCCCCAGTGCAGGAAGGTCTGCACCATGGCGGCATCCGCACGCTGCGCGGTGGTCGACCCGACGCCCGGCCGCGGATCCTCGAAATGGAACAGCG
Organism: Nocardia sp. NPDC088792; assembly: GCF_044750615.1. Taxonomy (NCBI): domain Bacteria; kingdom Bacillati; phylum Actinomycetota; class Actinomycetes; order Mycobacteriales; family Nocardiaceae; genus Nocardia; species Nocardia sp. NPDC088792. Next base: position 625,507 of record NZ_JBIVKC010000002.1, on the reverse strand, counting down.
GCTCGGCCACACCCCAGAACACCAGGCCGATGCCCATACCCGCCGCGAACAGCATGGAAAGCCAAGCGCCGATCGAATATTGAGCCGACTCCCCATCGTCGCCGAGGGTGAGATTGCCGAACCGCCCCATCCCGAGCCAGATGGCGAACACCACGAACAGACTCACGATGACGATGTAGTACCAGCCGAAACTGCCGATCACATTGTCCTGCAACATCTTCGCCTGCCGAGCGGCGGTCTCGCGAAAGATGATGGCGTACACCGTGAACGCCGTCACCACGATGGCCGACGGCCAGAACACCCGCGGCGCCACCGCCACTCGCGGATGAACCGGGGCCGGATCGGACGAGGTGGTGCCGGGCGTACTCACGGGTGATATCCCCCTGCGAAGTCGGAAACTACCGGAAACACGGAAAGACCCCGATTCCGAGCGTGACCGAAGGGAGCTCGGAATCGGGGTTGGGTCTGCTACTTCCCGACCTTGTCCTTCATGGCGTTGACGATCTCGTTGACCGCGGCCATGACGTCCTGTGCGGCGTGTTCGAGGTTCGCGCGCACCTGTTCGAGGGTGCCCTGCACGTCCTCGGTATTGAACTTGTCGGCGAACGCCTTCGCCATATCGGCGAGGTCGGCGGCCGCGGTCTGGGCGCGGTCGGCGAGTTCGGCGGCGGCGCCACTGGCCCGTTCGGCCAGTTGGCCGGCGGCGGCTCCGGCCCGGTCCCGTAGGTCGCCGGCGGTGACCCCGAGGTCGGTGGTCAGGTCGTCGGCGGTGGTCCGGAGGTCGTCGGCCAGTCGTTCGGCGTTCGCGCCGAAGTCGTCATTCGTCGGCATAGTTCGCGGGCCCCTCTACTTCGAGCCGCCGAACTTCTCTTTGACCTTGTCCATCAGGCCGCCGACCTTTTCCTTCACATCGTCACCGGCGTGTTCGAGGCGGTCCTTCATCTGGTCTGCCCCGGACTGCATGTCGTTCATGGCATCGCGGGCGTCGCCGCGGGCCTTGTCCGCCATGTCTTTGGCCTTGTCACCGGCTTCGTTCATCTTGTCGCTGAAAGAAGTCATCGGAACCTCCTACGTTGGGTCACGCCGGAAGGGCGTGCGTCCAGGACAGTTCGAGCAGCGATCTTTCAGCAACCGATCATAGTCCGGTTGTCCAGCTCAAGCGACCGGTCCGAGAACCCGTTCGATGTAGGCGTTCGTGAATCGGCCCTTCGGATCGAAGCGGCGGCGGACCTCGGCGAACTTCTCCCAGTCCGGGTAGCGATCCCGCAGTGTCGCGGCGGTCTGGAAGTGCCGCTTACCCCAGTGCGGCCGGCCGTCGTATCGATCGAAGACCCGTTCGCAGGCGCGGAAGTACGGTTCGTAGTTCATGCCCTGGTACTGGTGCACCGCGATGTAGCAGGTCTCGCGACCGCCGGCGGGGGAGAGGAAGGCGTCGTCGGGGGCGACCCAGCGTACCTCGATGGGCATCGCCGTGTCGAAATGCTTTGCCACATCCTTGATTTCGCGGATGGCGTCCACCGAATGCGCGCGCGGGATCGCGTACTCCATCTCGGTGAAGCGGAACAGGCGGGGGCTGGCGAAGACCCGGTAGGACCGTTCCACCTGCCGCCGGTAGCTGCCGGCGTAGGCCGCGGCGCGCTGCACCGCCGGGATCAGGCTGGGCCGCCGCCGGGTGAGCCGGCACAGCGCGTCGAAGGTGTAGTTGGTCATGACGATGTCGGAGAGCCAGTCGACGGCCTTGCCGCGCGGCTGTTCCGGCAGGTTCACGGTGTTGTTGCGCTTGGTCATGGCCAGCGGACTGTGGGCGAACATGTAGAACTCGAAGTGCTCGTTGCCGTCCACGTAGGACTCGAGATCGGCGAGTATCTCGTCGACCGGGACCGGTCGCTCGACGCCCTCGAGTACGAACGACGGCACCAGCTGCAGGGTGACCGCGGTGACCACGCCGAGCGCGCCCACGTTCACCCGCGCGGCGCGCCAGCCGTCCGGATCGGTCTGTTCGTTGAGTTCGACGGTGCTGCCGTCGGCCAGCATGAGTTGCACCGACTGCAGTGCGGCCGAGAGGTTCTGGAGTTTCGCGCCGGTGCCGTGCGTGCCGGTCGCGGTCGCGCCCGCGACGGACTGCACATCGATGTCACCGAGATTGGGGAAGGCCAGGCCCAGCGGATGCAATGCATTGCTGGCGGCATTGAGGGTGATGCCGGCCTCGGCGCGGACCAAGCCGCTCTCCCGGTCCACGGACAGGATCCGGTCGAGCTTGTTCAACCGCATGAGCGTGCCGTCGGTGAGCACGGTGTCGGTGAAGGAGTGGCCGGATCCGGCCACTCGTACGGTGTGCCCTGCGGCCTCGGCCTGGGCGAGTAGCGCCGCGACGTCCTCGGGCGAGCTCGGTTCGGCGATGGACGCGGGAGCACAGCTCTGATCCCCGGCCCAGTTCACCCAAGAGTTGGTCATGCGACCAACTGTAAACCGGAGGTGTGATACGCGCTACCGTTTCCGCGCCGCGTATGCCGCTTCTTTGGCGAGTTCCACCTCGTCATCGGTCATCGGAGCGGGCGAGAGCGGCATGCGCGCCACGTCGTCGCCACGGATGGCGTTCAGCAGCAGCGTCGAATAACGCCGCCACACATCGGGATTGACGGTCCGGGCGAAACCGGCGACGCCGTCGACCATGTTCACCAAGGCGAAGAAGTCACCCGCCTCGACATCGGGCTGCAACACGCCGGCTTGATGGGCCCGAGTGATGACGGCCTGCATGCCGGGCCGGATCCGCTCCTTCATGCAGGCGAAGCGGTCCATGGTGTCATGCAGCTCGAGGATCACCTCACCGAAGCCGCGATTGACGGCCATGTGGCGGCAGGAGTACTCGAACAGCCCCACCAGACCCTCCCAGGGGTCCGAGTGGTGCAGTGCGGTGTCGACGGCCTGGGCGAGCTCGGTGACCATCTGGTCGAAGACCTCGGAAATGAGCTCCTGTTTGTTGGCGAAACGCCGGTAGACGGTACCCACGCCGACGCCCGCCTTTTCGGCGACGTCGTCGAGGGTGACCTCCAGGCCGCGATCGGCGAACAGCTCGCGGGCGGCCGCGATGATGCGCTGTTGATTGCGGGCGGCGTCCGCGCGCAGACGCCGAGGTGGTGGCGCGGTGGTGACGGGATTCACACGCTGATCCTAACAGTCATCGGGATTATCCGGAGACTATCTCTCCGTTTAGATGGTAGCTTCATTCAGTAAACGGAGAGAGGATCTCCGGTAATCCTAGGGGACGAGGAAAACATCATGACAACAGCTCTCGAGAAAGAAGTCGCAGCCCCGGCGAGCACCGGGCGCCGCGGATCCCATGCCATGCGCTGGTGGGTGCTCGCCGTCCTCGGCGTAGCGCAGTTGATGGTCGTGCTGGACGCGACCGTGGTGAACATCGCCCTGCCGCATGCGCAGGCCGACCTCGGCTTCTCCAACGGCGACCGCCAGTGGGTCGTCACCGGTTACGCACTCGCCTTCGGCAGCCTGCTGCTGCTCGGTGGCCGGCTCTCCGATCTCTTCGGCCGCCGGACCACGTTCATCGTCGGCCTGATCGGCTTCGCGGTCGCCTCGGCCATCGGCGGCGCCGCCGCCAACTTCGACATGCTGGTCGCCTCCCGTGTCGCGCAGGGTGTGTTCGCGGCGCTGCTCGCGCCCGCCGCACTGTCGCTGCTGACCGTGACCTTCACCGAACCCTCCGAGCGCGCCAAGGCCTTCGGCATCTTCGGCGCCATCGCGGGCGCCGGCGGCGCGCTGGGCCTGCTGCTCGGCGGCGCGCTCACCGAATGGGCGTCGTGGCGCTGGGTCATGTACGTGAACCTGGTCTTCGCGGCCATCGCACTGGTCGGCGCGGTTCTGCTGCTGGCCAAGCACACCGCCACCCAGCGGCCCAAGCTCGACCTGCCGGGCACGCTCGCGGTCTCGGCTTCGCTGTTCGCCATCGTGTACGGCTTCTCGCACGCCGAGTCCGACGGGTGGAGCAACGGCGTCACGCTGGCCTTCCTGATCGGCGGCGCGGTGCTGTTGGCCGTGTTCGTGCTGATCGAGCAGCGCGTGGCACACCCGCTGCTGCCGCTGCGCGTGGTGCTGGACCGGACCCGCGGCGCGTCGTACCTGGTCGTGTTCACCACCGGTATCGGCATGTTCGCCATGTTCCTGTTCCTCACCTACTACATGCAGCAGCAGATGGGCTTCTCGCCGATCCGCACCGGTCTGGCCTTCCTGCCCATGGTGGCCGGCATGGTCGCCTCGTCGACCACCGTCCCGGCGCTGGTCGTGCCGCGAGTCGGCCCGAAGGCGACCGCGGTGTTCGGATTCGTGCTCGCCGCAGTGGGAATGGTGCTGCTGACCCGCATCGGCGTGGACACCGGCTACGCGAGCCACATCCTGCCGAGCCTGATCCTGATGGGTCTGGGTCTGGGCTTCGCCCTCTCGACCGCCTTCACGGGCGCGACCTCGGGCGTGCATCACACCGATGCGGGCGTGGCCTCGGCCATGGTCAACACCAGCCAGCAGGTCGGTGGCTCCATCGGTACCGCGCTGCTGAGCACGCTGGCCGCCACGGCCGCGAGCAACTATGTGACGGACCACCTCTCGGGCGGCGCACCCTCGCCGCTGGTGCTGGCGGAGGCCGCGGTGAAGAGCTACACCACCACCTTCTGGTGGGCGGCCATCATCTTCGCCGTCGGCGCGGTCGTTGTCGGGTTCATCATGCCCAACAATGTTCCGGTCCCGGCGGAGGGCGAACCCGTTCTGGCGCACTGAGATACCAGGTCGTACAGCATCGGAAACGGTGACTGTGCACTGAGATTCAATGTCGAATCTCCCCATAGGAGAGCAGCCCCGCTCACGAAAGTGAGCGGGGCTGCTTCCTTTTCGGCTTACCGCCGTTCAGCGGCAGTTGGAGGGCGGGGCCAAGCCCGCGAAACGATCGGCCAGGTAGCCGAAGGCGTTGGCGGCGCCGGGGAAGATCGCGGTGCCGTGGTCCGCGCCGGGAATGATGTCGAACTGCACCGGGGTGCCGGCGGCGCAGTAGCGGCCGGCGGTGTACATGGCGAGGTCCAGCGGGACCTGATCGTTGCCGCCGTGCCATTCGTAGAGGGGTACGTGGATCAACTCCGGCGCGACCTCGAGGGCGTTGGCGTGCATGGCGCCGATCAGCGTCGGGTCGTTCTCGATGCTGGAGTGGAAGACCTCGCTGATGTGATGGTTGGCGCCGACCGAAATGATGTCGTCCACACAGGAATTCGCGATGCGGTCGCGCATGGCGAAGCCGGCGGGGGTGAGAGCCTCGTCAAGGGGCATTTCGGCGGGGTATTCGCGTTCCATGCCGACCGCCACCGCGAAGCCGAGGCCGAACAGCGGCTGCGGGGTGTCGGCGGCTTGCAGGGCCATCTTGCCCGGGTTCACCGGGACGCCGCCCTCGGCCACGCCGACGATGGGTAGCTCGGGTGCGTAGTCCGGGGCGAGGGCGGCGGCGAAGCCGGTGGACATGGCGCCGCCGGAATATCCGGCCAGGCCGACCGGTCCGTCCGCGAGTCCGGCGGGGGCGAAACGCTTCACCGCGCGAATGCCGTCCAGCGTGATCTGCCCGCCCATGCGGGCCGCGCCATAGGCGCTGTCCGGTCCGAGGTGGTCCGGAATCGACAGTGCCCAGCCGCGAGCCAGCAGCAGGTTGAGCGCGGGCGTCTCCTGCAGGCCGCCGTTGAGCAGGGTGTGCGACGGAGCGCATTGCAGGCCCAGGGAATTCACGAACGGCTGGTACGAGACCAGCGGACGCGCGCCGGGGCCGGGGGAGACCAGGGTGGTGACGGCGGCGATCGGGCCGCCGTGGGAATCGGTGGAGCGGTACAGCAGCTGCCAGACCGTCGCGCCGGCGAACGGGTGCGCGGGGATGAGGCGGGAATTGAGTACGTCGCCCGGTGCGGCGGCGTCGAGATTCCCTGCGGCGTAGTAGAACCCGTCCGGGTCGGGGATGGGGTAGATCGCTCCGGCGTGCGCTGCGGGTGCGGCGGCCATGACGGCCATCAGCACCGTGGCGATTCCGGCGCCCTGGAACAGCGTCCTTCTGATCGACTGCCGCACAGCCAACTCGAGCTCCTCGATGCCGATGGGACAACTCTGGGCAAGCTGCCCTATCCTCGCAGTTCCAGGTAGTGAAATGCGCATAGCAACACGCCGGGTAGCAATGTTTTGGCAAACTTGCGAAAAGGGGTTGCTATCTGGGTACTCCGGCACAATGTCCACAGAGGCGGCGGAAGTTCGTACACTGCTCGAATCGGGCCGGATGCATTCCGGTCCCGGCAATCTCGGGGGACGCTGGTGACAAGGTCCGGACGCGGTCGTACCCGAATCGGCGCGGCGCGACGGACACCGGGAACGGCACGACGATTGGGGGCAGGCGGATGAGTGGGTCGGTTTCGCGCTGGGTGACGGCATCGCGGCTGACGGTGCTGCTCGGCGAGGATGACCTGTGGCGGCACAAGCCTCGCTATCACGAGATCGTGCGCCGCGCCCGCGATGCCGGACTGGCCGGCGCCAGTGTGTGGCGCGGGATCGAGGGTTACGGCGTCTCCTCACACATCCATACGTCGCGGCTGCTCGATCTGGCCGAGCGGCTGCCGGTGCTGATCATGATCATCGAGGACACCGCGCGCCTGCGCGACTTCGTGGAATCCAATGCGGACCTGCTGGATTCGGTGACGGTGGCGATCTCACCCGTCGAGGTGTTCGATGGAGTACGACGGTGACCGCCGCGCTCGACGCCCCCGGCCCGCGGCCCGGGGCGTACCCCCGGCAACCGGCGGATCGCGCGGTGGCGGGTCGATTCGATAGGGTCTTCCCTCTGGGCACAACCGTGGTGGACGCAATGGGTCGATCGGCCGAGGAGGGCGCTTACAGCTATGCGGTGGCGAACGTCGTGATCGGCGTTGCGGAGAACTCGGCCTCGACCGCTCGACGGGTCGTGGCGGTTCGCCGTACCCACCAGGGGCAGCGGGTGCGGCGGTGATGCTGATGACCAGCCGGGCCCAGGCGATACGGAAGGGAGGCGCGAGCATGGCCCACGATCGAGCCGGGCGACCGGCACGGGCCACCGACCTCGAAGACATCGCGCACCTGGTGACGGCGTACTACGCCCGGATTCCCGATCCCGCCGAGCCGGAGCAGCTGGTGTCGTTCGGCACCTCCGGGCATCGCGGCTCGAGCCTCGACTGCGCCTTCAACGAGGCGCACATCCTCGCCATCACGCAGGCGATCGTGGAATACCGTGCCACGCGCGGCATCACCGGACCGCTCTACCTGGCCCGCGATACGCACGCATTGTCCGAACCCGCGTGGACCACCGCGCTGGAGGTGCTGGCGGCCAACGATGTCACCGCCGTCATCGACGCACGTGACAGGTACACGCCCACACCGGCTTTGAGTCATGCCGTGCTGCGCCACAATCGCGGCGGCACCCGGCATCAGGCCGACGGCATCGTGGTGACGCCGTCGCACAATCCGCCGCGCGACGGCGGCTTCAAATACAATCCGCCGCACGGCGGCCCGGCCGACACCATCGCCACCGACGCGATCGCGGCGCGCGCCAACGAATTGCTGCGCACCGGCCTGGCCGAGGTCAAGCGCACCAGCCTCGCGCATGCGCTGGCCGCCAAGGTGGAGCGCTACGACTATCTGGATCGCTATATCGGGGACCTACCCAATGTGCTGAACCTGGACGCCATTCGGGGCGCCGGGATTCGGCTGGGTGCGGACCCCATGGGCGGGGCCTCCGTCGACTACTGGGAGGAGATCGGGCAGCGGTACGACCTCGAGCTCGAGGTGGTGAATCCGTTCGTCGATCCGACCTGGCGGTTCATGACGCTCGACGCGGACGGGCGGATCCGGATGGATCCTTCCTCGCGGTATGCCATGGCCTCGCTGGTGGCCATTCGCGATGATTACGACATCTCCACCGGCAACGATGCGGACGCCGACCGGCACGGCATCGTGACTCCCGATGCGGGACTGATGAATCCGAACCACTATCTGGCGGTGGCGATCGAATACCTGATCGCCAATCGGATGGGCTGGGACGCGCTCACCAAGATCGGCAAGACCGTGGTGACCTCCTCGATGATCGATCGCGTGGTCGGGGTGCTGGGCCGCGATGTGTACGAGGTGCCGGTCGGATTCAAATGGTTCGTGCCCGGATTGTTCAGCGGCAGTCTGGCTTTCGGCGGTGAGGAATCGGCCGGGGCCTCGTTCCTGCGCATGGACGGCACCGTGTGGACCACCGATAAGGACGGCATCCTGCTCGCCCTGCTGGCCGCCGAGATCACCGCGGTCACCGGGCAGAGCCCGTCCACCCGGTACACGGAACTGGAAAAGCGGTACGGCAGCCCGGCTTACGCGCGGGTGGACGCCACCGCGACGGCGGAACAGAAGGCGCGGCTGGCGGCGCTGACGCCGGATCTGATCACCGCCACCGAGATCGCCGGCGAGCCCATCACCGGAATCCAGACCCGCGCGCGGGGTAATGGCGCGGCGCTCGGCGGGGTCAAGGTGACCACCGAGAACGCCTGGTTCGCCGCCCGGCCCTCCGGTACCGAGGACAAGTACAAGATCTACGCGGAATCCTTCGAAGGGCCCGAACATCTCGCGCAGGTGCAGGCGGCCGCGGAGGAGATGGTCGGCCGGGCGCTCACCGAGCGCGGGTGAATTCCGGACCCGCTCCGACGCGGGAGGGTGGTTTCGGGCAGAGTGTTGCGCGTGACCACACCCACGTCGTCGAAGCACACCCCGCAGCCCGTCTCCAGTAAGACCACTTACCTACTCGGCGGTGTCGCCGTGATCGTGGTGGCAGTGATCGTGATCGCGTTGTACTCGTGGAATCGTGGCGGCGGTTCGGAGACCGTGCGCAACGACGGTTACGGGTCCGCGCACGATTCGTCGGTGAGTGTGGCCATGGATGCCGACGGCGGCATCGTGCTCGGCAAGCCGGGGGTCGCCAAAGTCGTTGACATCTTCGAGGATCCGCTGTGCCCGGCCTGTGGGCATCTGGAGAAGATCTTCGGCCAGGAGATCGCCCAGCAGATCGATCAGGGCAAGTTCGCCGTGCGGTACCGCCTGGTGAACTTCCTCGATGATCGGTCGAAGAGCAAGGATTACTCCAGCCGCGCCATCGCCGCCAACGAATGTGTGGCCCAGAACGGCGACGGCCCGATCTACGCCAAGTTCCACACCTTGCTCTTCACCACCAAGCAGCCCGAGGAGGGCGGCGCCGACCTGGACAACAAGGCGCTGGCCGCCGTGGCCAAGGACGCGGGCGCGGGTGACGACGTGGCCAAGTGCATTACCAGCGGTGATCGCGGTGAGACCGCCCGCAATCACGCCGACGGCGCCATGAAGGCCCTGACGGCCGCCTCGGGCGACCGCGTCGGTACGCCCTCGGTCTTCATCGACGGCAAGAAGATCGATACCACCAACCAGAACTGGGTGGCCGACGCGGCCAAGTAGCCGGGCGTCGAGTATCGATTGAACGTTTGGACGGGGTGCGGCCCATCGGGGGTGCCGGGGCGAGCCGCACCCCTCGCAGGGAGCCGCACCCGAGGGCGCGGCTCCGTGGTTCGGGTGGGGTTCAGCGGGTTCCGGCGCGGGCCTTGGTGTCCGGGATGGCCTTGGTGTCCGGGATGTCGTTGTCCGGGGTGGTGCGGGACAACTGCGGGTGGATGAGGGTGTGGTTCTCCACCGGGTAGGCGAGGTCGCTCGGGAACGGCCGGCCCACCGGATCGGCCGGGTCGCGGGTCAGCCTGGGCCGGTGCTGACGGGGCCGGGCGGGCGCGTCTATATCGGTGTGCGGGAACAGATATCGGGCGCCTTCGCGGACGGTTTCGTGGGCTTCACCGGTCGGGTCGATCCAGCGCAGGTGATCGGTATCGGCCAGATAGACGCGCCAGGGTTGTTTGCCATTGTCGGCGAGCGTCTTCAGGCGATGGTGGTGGGTGCACAGTACGGCCCGGGTGGACATGCCGCGTGGCGTCGAGAGCCGGACGGGTAGCGGATCGAATTGGGCGACAACGGTTTCGGCGGCGGGCATCCCGCAGCCGGGAAACCGGCAGAATCCGTCGACGGCGCGCACCTCGCGTGGCGGAGCGGCCGAGAAAGGCCGTACGGCAGCATTTTTCGGTGGTTCTGCATCCTTCGTCGTCACCTCCGCGGGGGTGGTTGTCTCCGGGAGTTCGGCGACGGGTGCGGATGGTTCGCCGGACTCGGGGAAGTACTCCGGAATGACCTGGAAGCGGGCGTGTTCGGCAATGGAGCGGGCCAGCGCGGCGTCGATGGGGCCGTAGCCGGACAGGAAGGCCGGATCGTCGCGAAGGCCGAGCAGGGTTTCGGCCGAGACGCCGACCTGGATGAGCGGGCGGCGTGGTGCGCCGGGTGTGGCGGCCTTGGGGCAGTCGGTTCCGTGGGTGCAGCCGCAATGCAGCCGACCGGAGCCGTCGGCGAGCGCGACCAGCGCGTCCGCGCGGCGCTGTGCCATCGAACGCGGGTCATCGTCGCAGACTTGTAGGCTCATCTCCCGCAACCGCATTGCGAGGGTCTGCGCGCCGGCGGCGGGTAGCAGCCCGTCGAATACGGCCATACCGTCCTGAACAGCCCGAATGCGGACATCGCGATCGTCCTCGCGCTCTTCGCGCCGCCGCTGCTCGCCCTCGGGGTCGAGCCGGGTGACCCAGCGTTGCGCGGTCTGCCGCAGCCGCGCCGGATCGGACCGGGTAGCCGCATCGATCAGCTTGGGCTCCAGCGCTTCTCGCGTTTCGGCCGGTAGTCCGCGCATACTGTCGGCGATGACCTGCACGCGCGACAGATCGATGCGCCCGGCCGCGAACGCCAGCCGGGTCTGCGGCAGCGAGTCCAGCGCCAGCCCTATATCTATGAGAGCCGCCGCCACCCCCTCCGACACATGCGCCGCGACCGCGATCTCCGCCGTCGCGAACTCTCCGGCCCGCACCCCGCCCGGCCCGGGTTCCGCATTCCGCGCCCGATGCCGTCGATACACCTCCCGAATAGCTGTGATTTCCGCCGCCTGTGCGAACGCCGCCGCCCCATGTGCCCGCCGCAGCGCGTCGATCAGCTCCTCGTCGCCCATCGCCTCCACCTCTCGGCTATCGAACATGTGTTCGAGACTACGCCCAGAAGATCGCCCGCGCCAGCCTTTATCCAGGCGATTTGGTTCGTCCCACCACTGTCGTGTAACTTCGTTCAGGCAAGCGGGGCACGCCCCGGTTGCAAAAAAGTGAACACGGGGCTATGGCGCAGCTGGTAGCGCACCACACTGGCAGTGTGGGGGTCAGGGGTTCGAGTCCCCTTAGCTCCACCGTGAAGGTCATTCAACAGACCGATTCAATGGGCCGGTATCGCAGAATCTGCGATACCGGCCCATTGTCGTTCGGTGGCAACGGTTTCGGTGTCGCGGCTACTCGGCGGGCGACCCTGCGTAATCGGTGAATCGCGGCCTGCCCTGTTCCAGTGGCAGCGTGAGTGCGTTCACCAAATATGAAGTGGCGTGGTAGAAACCGGCGAGCATCAGCAGTTCGAGGATTGCTTCCTCGGGGAACCGGGTCCGCAGTCGCGCCCAGAGGTTGTCGTCCACTGTGGCGGTTTCGTGGAGTGCATCGCAGAGGTCGATCAGGATGCGATCGTCCTCGTTCCAGCACTCGTCGTCGGAGTTGCCGTGGGCCAGGGATCCGATCTGGGCGGTCGTCAGCTCTGCGGCGGCCGCGAAAGCGGTGACGTGAACGCCCCATTCGTATTCGGCGCCGCACAGCGCGGTCGTGCGGTCGATGACGATCTCGCGCTGACGCAGGGTGAGGTGGCCGCGGTCGAGAAGTCCGTTTCCGAAGAACTTGAGGAATAGTCGCCGGTCACGGGCCAGTGTGGTGAAGAGAATCAGTGGCGGTTCTCCGCGCATGACGCGGTCGATGGCCGTCTGGATGTCGGAGTCGAGTGGCTCGGCCGCCGGAGCGATCCGAGCGCTATAAGAATTAGAGCGGTCCATGTTCCGGAGCGTAAACAGGGACCGCTATAGAATCAATAGCGTGGAAGACCTGGAAATCGGCCGGCCCGCTCGGGGCAGCACCACGGGACGCCCGATCATGGTGCTGCTCGACGCACTCGGCCGCCGCGGTGCACTCCGCGTGATCTGGGAACTCCGCGATGGACGCGCCCTGACCTTCCGTGCGCTCGTCGAGGCCTGCGAGTCCAACCCCGGCGCCCTCAACACCCGCTTGAAGGAACTGCGAACGCTGCAATTGGTCGATCACGGTCCCGGCGGATATCACCTGACAGCGCACGGACGATCACTGGCGACCGCGCTCGCCCCGCTGACGCACTGGGCCGACGGCTGGGCCGAGGCTGTCGCGCAAGGTGTTTCCGACTGCTGCCCGTAGGCGTCAGGCGGTTTCGGGACGTTTCACTGTGACCAGGTTGATGTTGGCGGGGTGGAAGCCGGCGGCGGGGTCGCGCGGGGGTACCGGGCGGCCCAACGTGCGGAGGTAGTCGGCGAGGTCGGTGCGGGTGGCGGTCCAGCCTCGGTCGGGGAACCATTGGGCGGCATCGGATCTGGGGGCGTTGTAGATGAGGCGGGCCCAGTTGCCGGCGCCTTCGGGGTCGTCTTCGGTGGGGGCGGTGAGGGTTTCGTAGGTTTCGGCGGGGAGGGGGGTCATTTGCTCGATGGCGGCCTGGCTGCCGGGGGCGCTGGCCTTTTCGATGGTTTCGAAGAGTTGGTCCTGGGCCTCGGGGGAGAGGTAGATGAGGAGGCCCTCGACGAGCCAGGCGGTGGGGGCTTCGGGGTTGAAGCCGTTTTGCTGCAGGGCGCTGAGCCAGTCCTCGCGGAGGTCCACGGCTACCTCGTGGCGGTCCGCTGTCGGGGAATAGCCTGCGGCGGTGAGGGTTTCGCGTTTGAAGTCGAGGACCTGGGGGCGGTCGAGTTCGTAGACGGTGACGCCGTCGGGCCAGGGGAGGCGGTAGGCGCGGGAGTCGAGGCCGGCGGCGAGGATGACCACCTGGCGGATTCCCTCGTCCGCGGCGGCTTTCAGGTAGTCGTCGAAGTAGCGGGTGCGGGCGGATTGGTGTTGCTGGAAGCCGAGGCCGAAGTCCGCGGACCGCAGGGGGTGGTCGCGGGTGAGTTCCGGATCGCCGTCGAGGAGTTGCGCGAGTTCGCCGCCGGCCGCTCGTACGAAGACCTCGGCGAGCGGGTCGACGGACAGGGGTTCGGGGCCGCGGCCGGCCAGTGCGCGTGCGGCTGCCACGAAGAGTGCCGTGGATCCGACGCTGGTGTTGATATCCCAGTTGTCTTTGTCGCTTCGCATAACGGCCACAGTAGGACGGCCTTCTACCAGCGACAATGACCATGCGATTCTGCGCAGGTTTCCTCCACGACCGGCCGATCGCCGATCGATTCAGGCTCGAGTTACGTGTCTGCGGGCGGCTCAGCCCTGCAATCCGACCTCGACTTCGAGGTCGAGGGTGATCTTGTCGCCGATCACCGTGCCGCCGTCGGGGAGCGGCATGTCGATGGTGATGTCGAAGTCGCGGCGGCTGATGACGGTCTTGGCCTCGAAGCCGGCGACCGGGCCCGCGCCCATGCCGGGGTTGACGCCGAGGAATTCCACGGTGAGGCTGACCGGTTTGGTGACGCCGCGAATGGTGAAGTCGCCGTCGACCACGAAGTCGTCGCCGACGACCCGGAAGCCGGTGGATTTGAAGGTCGCGGTCGGGAACTGCTCGGCGTGGAAGAAGTCGGCGGTGCGCAGGTGGGCGTCGCGTTGGTCGTTGTCGGTGGTGACCGAGTCGACGCGGATCTCGGCTTCGGCGTGCGCGCTGCCGTCCTCGTTGACGATGAGCGTGCCGGAGAAGTCGGTGAAGCGGCCGCGTACTTTGCTCACCATCAGGTGGCGGGCGACGAAGCCGAGGGTGGAGTGGGCCGGATCGATGATCCACTTGCCCGGGGTCAGAGCATTGTTCGTGGACATGGAGTCTCCTGCGGTTCGGGCGGACGGGAGGGTCCGCACCAGAACAGCGTATTTGGTTGACGTGTCCATCTAGTGGGGATTGAGGATGAATGTCCGTTACCCGTCGCGTTGCCAGTCCTCGACGCGGAGGTTCCGCCGATCGCGGCGCAGGGTCCAGGTGCCACCGGGATAGGTGAGCGTATTGGTGCCGGTGGGGTCGATGAAATAGCTGGTGCAGCCGCCGGTGGACCAGATCCGGGTGCTGAGGAGCTCGCGGGCGCGGGTCACCCATGCGCGTTCGGCGGACTCGGTCGGGGTGTAGCGGCGGATCGCATTGTCCCGCATATGCGTGATGGTGCGGGCGATCAGGCGCGCGGTGGGCTCGATGGCCAGGAACTGGGAGGTATGCGGCAGCGCCGTATTGGGCCCGGTGACGGCGAACAGATTGGGGAGGCCCGCGAAGGCGATGCCGCGGTACGCGGTGAAACCGTCGCGGCCGAACTTCTCCCGGGTGGAGGTGGTCGACGTGCGGAAATCGGGGAAGCGCGCAATGGAGTCCTGCACGTGGAATCCGGTGGCCCACACGATCGCATCGACCTCGTGGTGCGCACCATCCGCGGTGCGCAGCCCGGTCGCGGTGATCTCGATGATCTTCTCGGTGATCAGGTCGACATTCGGCCGGGCGTAGGCGGCGTAGTACTCGTCCGACACCATGGGCCGTTTGCAGCCGAAGCTGTAGTCGGGCGTCAGCTTCCGGCGCACCTCCGGATCGGGCACCTGACGAGCCAAGGCGGCCAGGCAGATTCGCGCATAGAGCCGGACCAGGCTCGGGTGGAATTCGGCGAAGTGCAGCGCCTCCAGGAAGGTGAAGACGAAGCCGCGCGCCGCCAGCCGCAGCGGCGGAATGCGGCGCAGCAGCGTGCGCACGGCCGGCGGAATCGGCCGATCACCGCGCGGCAGCACCCAGGCGGCGGTGCGCTGGAACGAAACGACCCGGCCCGCCGTGCGCGCCAGCGCGGGCACGATCTGGACGGCGCTGGCGCCCGCGCCCACCACGGCTATGCGCTTGCCCTCGGGCTCGAAGGCCGGATCCCAAGCGCTGGAGTGCATTTGCGGCCCGGCGAAGCCGGCGCGACCGGGGATATCGGGGATGGCCGCGGTGTGCAGTGAGAAGTACCCCATGACGACCGCGCGCGCCCGGACCAGCCGGCCGTCGGTCAGCCGGATCACCCATTCCGCGGCCTCGTCGTCGAAGTCGGCCTCGGCCACTTCGCTTTTCAGTCGCACATGCTGCCGCAGGTCGAATCGGTCGACCACGGATTCGGTGTAGGCGCGCAGTTCGGGTTGCGTCGCGTAGAGCCGCGTCCAGTCCGGATTCGGCGCGAACGAGTACGAATACAGCACCGACGGCACGTCGACCGCGCAGCCGGGATACACATTGTCGCGCCAGGTGCCGCCGATGGCGTCGGCGCGTTCCAGCATGACGAAGTTGTCCAGGCCGAGCCGGCGCAGGTTGATCGCCACG
Source organism: Nocardia sp. NPDC088792 (assembly GCF_044750615.1). Lineage (NCBI taxonomy): Bacteria > Bacillati > Actinomycetota > Actinomycetes > Mycobacteriales > Nocardiaceae > Nocardia > Nocardia sp. NPDC088792. Next base: position 609,967 of record NZ_JBIVKC010000002.1, on the reverse strand, counting down.
CCCAGGCCGCTGAATCCGGTTCCGATAATGGCGACGTCATAGCGTTCGGGGCCGGTGGAAGAAGCAGTCATGGGGATACCTCGGTCTGTGGACGGAAAGTGGTGAAAGTCGGGGAATCTCAGGTGGCGACGGCGACTTCGGCGGGAGCCGGACCGCTTTCGCGCAGGCCGATGCGGGCGTGCAGGCGGCGCAATGGCGGTGGCGCCCACCAGGTCCAGCGTCCGCCCAGCCGCAGGGTCGCCGGGAGCAGGAATCCGCGCACGATGGTGGCATCCGCCAGCACCGCCAGCGGCAGTCCGATGCCGAACGCCTTCATGAAGGTGATGTCGGAGGCGAGGAAGCCCAGGAACACGATGGAGATGAGGATGGCGGCCGCGGTCACGATGCGGCCGATCCGTTCGAGTCCGATGGCCACCGATGCCGTTGCGTCACCGGTCTTCTCGTATTCCTCGCGGATGCGGGCGAGCAGGAACACCTGGTAGTCCATGGCCAGCCCGAATGCGACGGCGAACAGCATGACCGGCACCACCGCCGACAGATCACCGGTCACCGTGAACCCGAGCAGCCCGGAGAGGTGGCCGTCCTGGAAGATCCAGACGAGCGCGCCGAAGGTGGCGGACAGGCTCAGCGCACTGAGAATCAGTGCCAGCACCGGAACGAACACGCTGCCGGTCAGCAGGAACAGCAGCAGCGCCATGGCGACCAGCGCATAGCCGAGGGCGAGCGGGGCTCGCGCGGTCAGCGCGTGGATGGCATCCATATTGGCGGCATCCACCCCGCCGACCAGCGCCCGCGACGGGGCCGGGACCGCCCGGATATCGCGAATGACGGCATCCATGCTCGCCGGGTCGGCCGCGGTGGGAACAATGGAAAGGTAAGCGGCCTCGCCGTTTTCGAAGCGACTGTGCACGGCGGTGGCGGGAATGGCCGGCGCGCCCTTCGCGTAACTGCCCGTCGCGGTGTCGACGCGCGCGACATTGCCGAGTCGTGACAGCGCGGTGGCGTAGTCGGTGAGCCCGGCCTTGCTGTCGGGCAGCACCACGAACAATCCGCTGAGTTCGGCGGCGTCGAAGTCGCGTTGCACGGTCTCGGCGACCTGTCGCGAGGCCGAGCCCGCCGGCATGGACCGATAGTCCGGGAACCCGGGATGGAATCGCAGGAACGGCAGCCCCAATGCGAGCAGCAGCAAGACCGTGACGGTGGCGATGGGCAGCGGCCGCCGCATGACCACGGTGGCCAGGCGATGCCAGAACCCCTCGTCCAATTCGCGGGAGGTCCCGGCCCGCTTCCGGAAGAGGCGGAACCTGTCGATGCGATCGCCCGCGACCAGCAGGATCGCCGGCAGCACGGTCAGCGAGACCAGGGCGGCGGTGAGCGCCACGGCGATACCCGCATAGCCGATCGACCGCACGGCGAGCAGCGGGAAGACCAGCATGGAGGAGAGCGCGATGGCGACGGTCAGTGCCGAGAAGGCTACCGTCCGCCCCGCCGAACTCATGGTCGCGATCAACGCCGCCCGCGGGTCGTCGGCGGTCGTGAGCTCCTCGCGATACCGGTTGACGATCAGCAGGCTGTAGTCGATCGCCAGCCCCAGTCCCAGCAGTGAGGCGACATTGGTTGCGGTGGAGGACAAGTCGGTGACCTCGGCTACCAGCCACAGCACGCCCATGGTGAGCATGGTGGTGACGGTGCCGGTGATGAGCGGCAGGGCCGCACCCACGACGGTCCCGAACACCACGAGCAGTGCGATGAGGGTCAGCGGAAAGGCGACGGCCTCACCGGCGACTACGTCCTTTTGCCCCTGTTGCACGGTCTCGTGCATCATCATGGCGTAGCCGCCGACCCGCACCTCGATGCCGTCGTGCTTGCCCGCGAATTCCGGTGCGAGCCGGGCGATCCGGTGATCGATCTGCATCTCGTCGCCCAGGATGGTGGCGACGATCAGCCCCGCGTGGCCGTTCTTGTCGCGCAGCGCCGGCAGGCGCCCGGAGGTCCAGTAGGACATGACCCCGGAGATATCGGCTTCGGCCTGCAACTTCTGCACGAGTGCCGTTGCGGCGCGGCCCGATTCGGGGTCGTCGACGGCCCGTCCGGTGTCCACGAGCAGGACGACGTTCGGTGCGCCCTGCCCGAAGTGGTCGCGCAGCGCGTCGGCCGCGGCGGTGGATTCCGCGGCCGGATCGAAGTAGCCGCCGCCCTGCAGCTTGTCGAACAGGGTGGTGCCCGCCAGGCCGGCGAGCACCGCGAGCACGGCGGCGATGATGAGCACCGCCCGGTATCTGCGGAGCACGAAGCCGATCACGATCAACGGGCCTCGGCGATCATGGGCAGGCGCTGCGGATGCACGAGCGCGCCGATCACCGTCTCGCGCACGGGGACGCCCGGGACGGGCCGTAGTCGCCAGCGGGCGCTGATCGTCGCCACCTGCAGGGCGATCTCGGTGAGCGCGAACACGTTTCCGGGGCACTGCCGGGCGCCCATGCCGAATGGAATGTGCGCACCCTTGGACATGGTCGCCATCCGTTCGGGCAGCCAGCGGCCGGGGTCGAAGCGCTCCGGATCGGGGTGGATCGCGGGGTCCCGGTGGACAGCGACGGGGCAGACGAAAAGCATGCTGCCGCCGGGTATTTCGGTGTCGCCCAGGGTGTAGTCGGCGGGCACGTGCCGGACGGTCAGCCAGGGTGAGTACTTGCGCAGCGTCTCCAGCACAATGCGTTTGGTGACTTCGAGGGCAGCCAGGTCACCGAATTCCGCGGCCCGGACGCTGGTGCCGTCTTCGCTGCGCAGTAGGGCGTCCACCTCGGCGTGCAGCGCCGACTCCACGTCCGGGTTCTGTCCGAGTTCGTGGAATACCCAGGCGAGTGTCGCGCCGATGGCCTCGGTGCCGCCGACCAGGAAGTTGATCAGTTCGTCGTGCACCTGGGAGTCGGTGAGGGCGGTCCCGGTCTCGTCGCGCGCCTTGAGCAGGGTGTCGAGCAGGTCGCCGTGATCGAGGCCGGGATCGGCGGCCAGTTCGGCGCGGTAGGCGCCGATGATGGTGCCGGTGGCGGCCTTCATTTCGAGGACCAGCCGGTCGAAGCGGCGGTTGCCGGGGAGCGGCAGCCGGTCGATCCAGGCGGGGCGGGTGACGCGCCGCGACAGCAGCGTCATGACCGGCGGCAGTAGCCGGTGGATGTGTTCGGCTGTCTCGGAACCGAGTTCGCCGGTGAAGAGGGAGCCGGCGACGGTACGCAGGGCGAGGTCGTGCATCTCCTCGTTGACCGCGAGCTGCTCGCCGTCGTGCCAGGCGGCGGCGCGTTCGGCGCCGAGTCGCGTCATGACGGCCGCATAGCGGGCGATGCGGGATTTGGCGAAGGCCGGTGCGATCATGCGGCGTTCGCGCTTGTGTCGTTGGCCCTGTAACACGGTGACGCCCTCGCCGAGCAGCGCTTCGCCGCGTTCGATCATGTGCCCTTGGTCGGAGAGTGCGACGAAGGCCTCGCGCACCAGTTCCGGATCGGTGACAACATAGGTGTCGTAGCCCGGAATCTTCACCCGCACAACCGGTCCCACCGCGGGCAGGGTGGACATGAACCGGTAGGGGCGGCGGCCGAAGCGCAGCCAGTGGCCGAGCAGGGGGAGGGCGCCGGGCGCGGTGGGGGCCGGGCGGCTCGCGGTGGTGACGGTTGCCATGGATGTCATCGCGAAGGTGCTCCAAATCTGGCGGGCCGGATCGCGCGACGACGCGCGGAATCAAGGGCAATTACGGGCGATGGGTGGTGGGTAGGCCCGCTGGAATTCGATTGCCGGAAGGGTGCCGGTCACAGTCAGCGTAACCAGGATTTCGGCCCGGTCGCAACCGGACGCGGGCGGTTGTCTCCGGAGACAGAATCCATTGTGTGAATTGGTTTCTCGCGTGCAGTGGCATTCGATATGACCGCGCTTCCGGGTGACCTGGGTCGCTCTCGGCCACGAGTTGTCTTGACACCGTACGGCGGTCGTCTCTACCGTCCGAGGAATATCCGGATCGAGCCACTGTCAGCCTCGGTCGATTCATGTCGATTCATATGGACGGCTCCGTCGCCAGATCCATCCCATCCCATCCCATCCCATCACTATCGGGAGTCACGATGTCGAGTGCTGCGCGCCTAAGTGCGCTGGGAGCTGCTCTGCCCCAACGCGAATTCACCACGGATGAAGTACTCTCCCGCATGTCGAGCGGCGGGCAATTCGAAGTCGAGCGGATCACCGGAATTCGGACCCGTCGCATGGTCGACCGGTCGGCGGGTGAGGATTCGCTGACGCTCGGCGTGCGCGCCGCGCAGGACTGCCTGGCGCGATCCCGTTACGCGGCCGCCGATCTGGACGTGATCATCAGCGCCGGCACCACGGTGCACGACGGGTTCCACATGGTGTTCGAGCCCGCCGCCGCGCACGGTATCGCCCGCGGGATCGGCGCGGACAATGCCATGGGCTATGACGTCGTCAATGCCTGCGGTGGCACCATGACGGCGATCTACCTGCTGGAGAACATGATTCGCGCCGGTCTGGTGCGGACCGGCATGGTGGTCACCTCGGAGATCATCTCCCCGGTCACCGAGGGTGCGCTGGCCGAGGCGAAGGATGCGCGGGACCTGCAGTTCCCGGCGCTCACCCTGGCCGACGCCGCCATCGCGGTGATCGTGGACCGCGCCGAGGACGAGGGCGACCGCATCCACTACGTGGACATGATCACCTGTGCGGAGTTCTCGCCGCTCTGTATCGCGAAGCCCAGCGACGCCTCCGAGAACATGATCATGCTGACCGACAATATGACCATGCAGGCCGCCCCGCGCCGGGAGACCTGGGCGAAACTGCATCGGGATCGGCTGATCAAGCGCGGCACCACTTTCGCCGAGGAGAAGTTCGATTTCATCGTCTTCCATCAGCTCGGCGTGGCCTTCACCGAAAAACTCGCGGAATCCGGCAGCAAGATCCACGAGGCGGAGATGCCGCCGCGGCTGGCGACCGTGCACAAATACGCGAATACCGGTGCCAGCACACACTTTCTCGCCCTGTACGACTACATTTCGCGCGGCGAAATACCGAAGGGTTCCAAGGTCTGCCTGGTGCCGACCGCTTCCGGAATGATTTTCGGCGTCCTGTCGGCCACTATCGATTCTCTGGTGGGATGAACATGTCGGTTGTCATCGAACACTCCGCGATCAGCGCTGCCCCGGCGACGGCGGGCTCCATCGATCATGCGGTCGCCGCGGGCAGGGAATGCCTGGAGCGCGCCGGAATCGCGCCCGGTGATGTGGATGTGCTGGTGAATGTCGGGGTCTACCGGGACGGCAATGTGGTCGAGCCCGCGAACTCGGCGCTCATCCAGCTCGGCCTGGATATGCACCTGGACTACGAGGCCGGCTCGGGCCGTGCCACTTTCTCGCTGGACCTGCGCAATGGCGCCTGCGGTGTGCTGAATGCGGTGCATGCGGCAACCGCGCTGCTGGCCAATGGCACCGCCGAGCGGGTACTGGTCGTCGGCAGCGATGCGCATCCGGGCGGAATCGCTCATGAGCCGGGCGATTTCCGCTATGCGACGGTCGGTGCGGCCTGGCTACTCGGCAAGGGTGTGGATCGCGAGACGGGTTTCGGCTCGTTCCGTATTTCCCCCGTGCGCGGCCGTGCCACGGATACCCATCCCGGCGTGTCCGGATTCCTGGACCTGAAGTCCATGGGAAGTGCTGGGCAGCAGACGATTACGGTGGAGGTCGCCGAAGACTATGACACCGTGCTGACCGCCACGGCGGCCGATACTCTGCGCGGATATCTGGCCGGCCGGCCCGATATCGATACGGGTAAAGCCATTCTGGTCACCAACAATCCACTGCCCGGTTTCGCGAGCGGACTCGCGCGGGACTTCGGATTCGCCGAGGGCTACCAGGCCATGACCGGTGACCGCGATGCCGGCAGTTCGGGTCTGGCCATTGCCTACCACCAGCTCCGCGAGCAGGGTGCGCTGTCGCCCGGCACCGATCTCGTACTGCTGGCGGCCGGTTCGGGCCCGATGGCCGGTTGCGTGAGCTACCGGGTGGAAGGGGCTGTGTGAACGCGGTACTCGACGATCCGGATGTGCTGCTCACGCGGCAGCTCGAAAAGTACGCCGATCTACCGGCGGTGAGCCATCGGACGCGGCGTTCCGGCAAGTCGGGCACCGACTCCTTCGAGGCGGTGACCTTCCGGGAACTCGGCGAGCGGGTCGACGCGTACGCGCGCGCCTTCACCGATATCGGAATCACCGAGGGCGTCAAGACGATCGTGATGGTCCGGCCCGATCCGGACCTGTTCGCGGTGATCTTCGCGCTGTTCCGGGTGGGTGCGGTGCCGGTGGTGGTGGATCCGGGCATGGGTGTGCAGCGCATGTTGCACTGCTTCCGCAGTGTCGGCGCGCAGGCGTTCATCGGCGTGCCGGAGGCGCACCTGGTCCGGATCGCCGCGCGGCGCACCTTCGGCACCATCCGCGTGCACGTGACGGCGGGCAGCCGGACCTATTGGGGCGGTTACACGCTGGCGCAGCTCGCGGACCGGGGTCGCACAGGCGTGCCGGTGGCCCCGGTACACGCGCCCGAGGAGCTGCTGATGATCGCGTTCACGACCGGCAGCACGGGACCGGCCAAGGGTGTCGAGTTCACCCGCGCCGGCTTCGCCGCATCGCTGCGCGTGGTGGCCGAACTGCACGGTCGTGCGGACGGTTTCGTCTCACTGTCGACCGTGCCGCTGTTCGGGCTGTTCGACTTGTTGCAGGGTGCGCACGTGGTGCTCGGCCCGGTCGATCCGGTGCGGGTGGCGAAGGCCGATCCGGCCTTGCTGGTGGAGGTGGCGCGGTCGTTCCGGGTCACCGATCTCACGGCGTCGCCCGCACTGCTCGGCCCGCTCGGTGAATATCTGGAGCGCACGGGAATCGAGCTGCCGAGTCTCACCACCGTCATTTCCATGGGTGCGCCCGCGAATCTGGCGGCGCTGGCCGCCGTGCGCGGTGCGCTGGGAGCGCAGGCGCGGGTCTTCACCACCTACGGTGCGACGGAGGCGCTTCCGCTGACCACCCTGGAGTGGTCGGAGCTGGCGGAACTGCGGGAGCGGACCCTCGACGGTGCGGGCACCTGCGTGGGTCGGGCGCTGCCGGAATCCGACAGTGATACGCGGGTCCGCATCATTCGCATCAGCGATGCCGAAATCCCTTACTGGACAGAGGATTTGGAAGTCGCGCGCGGAGAGGTCGGCGAGATCGTCGCGACCGGAGGCCAGGTCAGCAAGAACTATCACGGCAATCCGGCCGCCGATGCGCGAGCCAAGATCGACGAACGGCTGCCGGACGGCACCGTGCGCCGCTGGCATCGCATCGGCGACCTGGCGTGGCGTGATGCGGACGACCGGTTGTGGTTCTGCGGCCGCATCTCCCAGCGGGTGCGCACCGCCGCCGGGGACCTGTTCACCGTGCAGTGCGAACAGATCTTCAATACCCATCCGGATATCCACCGCAGCGCACTGGTCGGCGTCGGCCGCCCGGACGCGCAGGTGCCCGTGCTCTGCTACGAACTGCGCGCGGGCGTGGATCCGGCGGAGAGCCCGCGCGTCGAGCGCGAGCTGCTCGAACTCGCCGGGGCCCGGGAGCTGACCGCGCCGATCCGGACCTTCCTGCGGCACGACGGTTTTCCGGTCGATATCCGGCACAACGCCAAGATCGGCCGTGAGGCGCTGTCCGGCTGGGCCGGCGCGCGCCTCGGCTACGACAGTGAAGGAACCCAGCGATGAAAGTCCTCGTCACCGGCGCGACCGGTTTCCTCGGCAGCCATATCGTCGACCAGGCCCTCGCGGCGGGCGACGAGGTGCGCGTACTCGCCCGCCCGACGGGCAATCTCGGCTACCTGCGGTCGCTGCCGGATGTCGAGATCGTGCACGGCGATCTCGGCGACGCGGAATCCCTCGCCGCGGCCTGCAAGGGCATCGACGTGGTGCACCACAGTGCCGGGCGGGTGGCCGAGACCGGTCACCGGGATCTGTTCTGGGAGGCCAATGTCGAGGGCACTCGCCGGCTGCTGGATGCCGCGCGCGGCGCCGGGGCCGGCCGGTTCGTCTTCGTGAGCAGCCCGAGCGTGGCCACCGAATATGATCGCGATCGTTTCGGCGTCGACGAATCCGAGCCGTACGTGCGCAATCCCAAGAGCTACTACGTCGAGACCAAGGCCATTGCCGAGCGCGAGGTGCTGGCGGCCGACAGCCCCGACTTCACCACCTGCGCCCTGCGTCCGCGCATGATCTGGGGCCCGCGCTCGGGCGGCTGGATGACCTTGCTGCTCAACAAGATCCGCTCCGGCCGCCTGCCGGACCTGTCGGGCGGCAAGCCGGTCCTGGTGTCGATCACCTACTGCGAGCACGCGGCCCGCGCCTGCGTCCAGGCATCGCGGTCGGATGCCGTGGCCGGCAAGCCCTACTTCCTGGCCGACGGCGACGACGTCGATCTGTGGGCCTTCGCCCGCGATCTGGCCACCGCCTTCGACCTGGAACCGCCGACCCGCACCATCCCGAAGCCGTTGCTGGACGCCGTCATCACGGTCTTCGATACCGTCTGGAAGATCCCCGGTCTGCAGGCCCGGGTGGCGCCGCCGTTGTCCAGCTGGACGGTCGCGGCCCTCACCGTGTCGAACACCTACGACACCACCGCGGCTCAGCGTGATTTCGGCTATGCGCCAACGGTTTCCCTGCAGCAGGGCCTGGACAACTATGTGGCTTGGGCGAAGTCGATCGGTGGCCTCACCGCCTTGCCGGCGTGATTTCTGCGCGGTGCACTGAAAAGGATGCTCCCGGTCCGTATGGACCGGGAGCATCCTTTTGGGTTCTCGACCTATCCCGCGGACGGGAGGGCCCGCTCCTCGGCGGGCAGCAGCAGGGCGGTCAGCTCGTCGAGGGCCGCGTCCAGGCTGTCGGTGAAGTAGGCCATCGCGGGCAGCTTGTCTGCTGCGCCCAGCACGCCGAAGTGGAGTGCGTCGAGGTACCCGACGCAGGTGACATTGAACGGGTTGCCGTGCATGAGCAGCGAGACCGGATACAGCGATTCCAGCCGGGCACCGTTCCAGTACAACGGCTTTCGGGGTCCGGGCACATTGGAGATGCCCATCGGATGGGAAGCCGGGGTCCCGGGGCGACCCCAGGTGAGCCCCATGATCCACGGCAGGGTCACAGCCAGGCCGTAGCCGATGACGGCATTCGGCGGCAGGGCGGTGAGCTGCTGTTTGGCGGCGCCGATGGCGGTCCGCACCGCGGCGAGCCGTTCCAGCGGGTCGGCGATATCGGTGCCCAGCGAGGTGAACATCATGCCCGCCCGGGTGCCGACCCGGGCGTCGTCGCCCTCCCGCAGATCCATCGGGACGCCCGCGGTGAGCGTGCTATCGGGGAGGTCCGAGTACTCGGTGAGGTAGTCGCGCAGGGCGGTGCCGACCAGGTACAGCACGATGTCGTTGATCGTGCAGTCGGCGGCCTTGGCCAGCCGTTTGAAGTGGCCGAGGCCGTAGCGGCGGAGGGACAGGTCGCGGCGGCCGGTGATCGGGCCGTCGAAGACCGAGGGCGGTTGCCGGTAGGCGCGTTGCGCGGTGTCGCGGCCGCGGTTCCGGCGGAGGGCGTCGCGGCCCGCCGTGGCGATGCCGCGGATCAGATGGAGCACCCCGAGCAGCGTCGTCAGCCAGGTCCGGACCCGGCCGGCGGACGGAATACCTTCCCGCGCATCGAGATCGACCCGGCCGATGGTGAACAGGTTCGGAGTGTCGCGGTCGGCGGGATCGGTCGAGTAGGTGTCGGTGAACAGCCGCATGAGGGAGGCGCCGTCGAACAGGCTGTGGTGCACCTTGAGGACGAGGGCGAACCGGTCGGGGGCCAGGCCCTCGATGAGGTGGATCTCCCACTGCGGGCGGGACGGATCCAGTTGTTCGCGGTGGATTCGCGAGACCAGTTCGGTGAGTTCGCGGCGGTCGCCGCCGCGCTGCAGCTGCCAGGTGCGGATGTGGTCGGCCGGATCCACTTCGGCGGTCTCGCGCATGAGGGCCACCAGGCGGGTCAGCGGGCCGCCGACGGGTACCAGGTTCCACGGTTGCGGTACCGAGATCGGCGCGACGACCTGTGCGCGCCAGCGCCGCACGAAGCGAGCGGCGTCCCCGTCGGGTGCGGTGAACTCCAGCAGGAACGCGACATGCATGGGCATATCGGGGGATTCGAGGGACAGCCAGACGCCGTCGGTGGCGGAGAGCTTCTTGATTGCCATGCGGGGTCCTTACGTTGTCGAGGGGTCAGGAACGGATCGCTCCGGCCGGTCGGGGCGTCAGATCGAGGCGCATGCCGGTCGGGATGACGGCGAAATGGAAACGGTCCCTGGGTGGTTCGGCGCCGTAGGTGCGGCTGATGTCGAAGCCGCGGCACACCATGCCGGTCACGCTCTTGATCTCGAGCATCGCCAGGCCGCGTCCCGGGCAGAAGCGGGGGCCGGAGCCGAAGGGGATGGAGGCGTCGGGCCGGTGGTTGCCGGGCCCCTCGCGCAGCCAGCGCTCGGGATCGAAAGTCTCGGGGGCGCTGAAGTTCTCGGGCTGCAGTCCGGCGTGCTGCACATTGACGACCACCCAGGTGCCGGCGGGGATGGCCACGCCGTCGATGGTGGTGTCGCCGATCGCCTCCAGGCCGACCAGCGGCGTGGTGGGCTGCAGGCGCATGGATTCGGCGACCACGGCCTCCAGGTACGGCTGCCGGTCCAGCACGGACGGGATCTCGTCGATCTCCTCCCGGATGCGCTGCTGCACATCGGGTTTCGCGGCCAGGTGGTAGAGCAGCCAGGCCATGGCATTGCTGGTGGTGTCCTGGCCCGCGATGAGGATGGTGAGCGCCTCGGCGAACAGTTCGTCATCGGTGAACTCGCCGCGGCCGTCCTGCGCCAGCAGCAGGGCCTCGATGAAGTTGGAGGGTCGTTCCGGGAGGTTCGCGCGGGCCCGGGTGATGACGGCGGTCAGATCCTGGCGCAGGGCAGCGAGTGCCCGGTCCAGGGCGCGGTCGTCGGGCAGTTTCACATAGCGCCAGTAGGGGAACGGTGTGGCGAGCCGCCGATTCAGGATGGGGAAGATCAGTTCCAGGTGACGCTGGATGACGTCGCCGGACTGTTCGATGGTGTTGATGTCGTAGTCGAAGGTGAGTTTGGCGGTGACGTCGACGGTGAAGCGGGTCAGGTCGGCGCGAATGTCCGCGGGGGAGCGGCGTTCCCAGCGCCGGTGCAGGCGTGCGGTAATGGTCTCCAGGGTGGGCTGGAAGCCGCGCAGGTGAGTGGCGTTGAAGGCGGGCATGGCCAGTTTGCGGCGCCGCCGCCAGGCGTCGCCTTCCAGGGAGAACAGGCCGTTGGAGCCCATTTCGTCCATGACGGACTCGATAGAGGATTGCCGCCGGAAGCCGCCCGGGCGGTCGCGCAGGATTTCCCGGTTGAGGTCGGGATCGCTGACCACCACGATGCGCTGGCCGGCCATGCGCACCCGGTACATCTTCCCGTATTCGCCGCACCAGTCGTCGAATTGGCGGTGCAGCAGGGAGGGTGTCAATTGTGGGAGATTGCCGACCAGGGGCCATCCTTTGGGCCCCGGTAGATCGTCCACGGACACGATTCGAGAAGTCGAGATGGACACTACCCGAGCCTAACCGGGAATTGACTGGATGGCGAAAGATAAAGAACTGCTTTGTATTCGGTGACAAGAATTGATTGGCATTTCACACTCGTGAAACTAGGTGGCGGTAGGTCCTCGAAAACCGCTGTGGCCCTTGCCAAGCAACCGCTTGGTGTGACAACGACCAGCAATGATGCCGGGATGATGCTGTGGTGATTGGTATTTCGCACACAATGGTTGGTGCTCGACTCTGTCTCCGGTGACAATCGGAATATGCTCGCCCTGGTTCCGTCATTCGGTGACGACTCGTCCGTCCTCGCCCGTATACAGCCGCGATTGCCCGAGATCGCCGCCGGGATCTTCGAAGCCGCGCTCGACGCGGTGCCCGGCGCCGAGAATCTGCCCGCCGATCATTTCGCCGATGTCATGCCGAGCCTGCTGGGCGGTGCGGTGGCCTTCATCCGGGCCATCGAGGAGCGCCGCGTGATCAGCAACGAGGAGGTCGCCGAGTACGTGGTCCCGGTGGTCGAGCGGCACGCCGAGGACCGGGTTCCGCTGCGCCAGCTCATGACCGGGCTGTTCGCCGGCGCCCGCTACCTCTGGGACGAGATCGCCGGGACGGCGGAACCCCACGAGCTGCCCGATATCGTGGCGATCGGCCAGCGCATCCTGGAGGCGCTCATGCACATCACGATCACCATCTCCGAGGTGCATTCCGATGTGGAGCAGTCCATCTACACCGTCGAACGCGAGGCGCGGCGCACCCTGTGCGCGGCCCTGTTGCGCGGCGCGGCGGTGGAGGAGCTGGCCGCGCGCGGCGATATCGCAGTGGCGGAGCGCTACGACGTGCTCAGCTTCCATCTGCGGCCCGGCCCGCTGGTCATGCTGGCCGACACCATGGTGACCCGCCGCCGCATCCGGCAGTTCCAGCAGGCCCTGGACGCGCTCATCGGTCAGACGGCGCTAAACACCTTCGACGGTGCGCACGGAATCGCGCTGGTGCCCAGCCGATCCCGGCCGGCGGCGGAGGTCGGGCAGGGGCCGTTCGAACGGCTGGCGGCCGGTCTCGCCGGGCAGTTCGGGGTCGACGTCTTCATCGCCGAGGCGCACGATGTAGAGCGCGCGGAGCTGCCCGGCGCGGCCCGGCAGACCACCGATCTCGCCGAACTGGCCCGCCTGCTCGGGTGTCCGACGGGTGTCTACCGGCTGGACGATCTGCTGCTCGAGTACCAGCTCACCCGTCCGGGTCCGGCGCGGGATCGGCTGGCCGAGCGGATCGCCCCGATCCTGCGGCACCCGCATCTCTTCGAGGCGCTCGACGCGCATATCCGGCACGGTTCGGATCGCAAGGCCGCCGCGGCGGTGGTGCACGTGCACCCCAACACCTTCAGCTACCGATTGCGCCGGGTGGCCGATCTGACCGGTCTCGATCCCAGTGACCCCAATGACTCCCGGCTGCTGGCGGCGGCCCTGACGATCCATCGCCTGTATCCCGCTCCCGAACCGCCGGATTCGGGCGAAGAGGCGTGATCAGCGGTAGCGGTCCCAGTGTCGATAGTCACACTCCGACAACGGAGTTCATCAGTCGCCAGCGGCGGCTGCGGATGGTCGTCTATGGTTAACGCGCTTACGTTCCAGATACCGTACAGCGGCGGCGCCGGAACGCCGTCGGCTCGAAAGCGGTAGCCGTCCCGGGCCGCGCGCACGCCATCTGCTCGGTGTGTCCGGCTCGGAATATCGTTCCAGCACAAGGATATTCGCCAGGTGACGCGCCTGAGGAGTCAGGATGAACAGGCATATCAGTATGAGGTGGAACGGCAGAGGCTCGACCGGAATGTCGAAGGTCATGGTCAGGATGAAGACCTGACGCAGGCTGACCGGGCTCGGTCGGCTGCCCAGCACTTCCGCTGTGCCCGAACGCATTTCATAGACGGGCGCCGTTCCCACCCGGTTCCACGGCACCGCGGCCCGGCTGAAGTCCCCGTACGGCTGTGGCCGGATGATCAGCTGTGGCCGGATGATCAGCTGTGGCCGGATGATCAGGATGGGCCGGGGCATCTGCGGCGGTATCGCCTGAGCCATGCCATTGCGCAGCAGCCGGCCGCTGAGACGCAGACCAATGACGGTCAGGCTCAGCAACACATGGTTTCCGGCAAAACGGACGAACTATCGATCGAGTCCATTTGCCCGCCGATGGCATCGGGCGCCGGATACGCGTAGCGCTGTCCGGCGGGCACCACCACCATGGACACGCTAATAACGCCTGGTCAGCGGATCTTTGTCCGGACAATGCGAGGATGGAGTCTCGACGGTTTCCGTACCGGCGCGTCGCCGGATGAGATTTCTGACTGGGCACTAGCTTTGCTCTGTCATTCCCTCAGCGGAGGTATGTATGAATGTCCGGCAATCAACGCACGACCCCCTCACCCTGGTAGACATTTTGTCTGCGCGAGTTGCGCAGAGCCCGCGCAGAACCGCTTTCACGTTCGCGAGCTCACGGGATGACGGGGAAGTAGTCGATTACGGTTACCTGTGGGAGCGCGTAACGGGCCTGGCGTGGCATGTGCAGGAAGTGACCGTTCCCGGTGACCGGGTTGTCATTCTGTGCCCGCCCGGCCGGGAGTTCATGGAGGCTTTCTTCGCCTGCCTGTCGACTCGGCGAATCGCGGTGCCGGTTCATCTTCCATTCTCGTTGCAGCAACTGACGACACTGAGCACGATCATCCGGGACAGTGGCGCGATGGTGGCGATTGCGCCACCGTCGGTGGTGGAGATCGCCAGTCGGCAACTCGGACCGGACATTCGGATCATCGACAGCAGCGCCGCCGGCTCCGGCGGATTCGGCCTGCGACCGGATTCGGCCCCCGGGCCGGATGACATTGCGTTTCTGCAATATACGTCCGGTTCCACCGGCGATCCCAAGGGCGTTATGGTGCTGCACCGGAATCTGATGCAGAACCTCGGACTCATTGTCGCAAAGAATGGCATCGCATCGGACAACTCGATCGTTTCCTGGCTGCCGCCCTATCACGACATGGGACTGATTCAAGGGCTGTTGCTGCCGGTGTTCGCGGGAATGTCGAGCACAATCCTCTCGCCCCTGACCTTTCTGCGCGATCCGCTCGCCTGGTTGCGGGCCATATCCGGGAAGGCGAATGTCGTTGCGGGTGGGCCCAATCTGGCCTACGCACTGTGCTCGAAACGCGTCTCGCGGGCCGAGGCCGCACAATTGGACCTGAGCGGCTGGCGCGTCGCCTTCGTCGGCGCCGAGCCGATCGATCCCGATATTCTGCGCAAATTCTCGGACGCGTTCGCGGTGAGCGGTTTTCGCCCGGAGAGCTTCGTGCCGATGTACGGCCTGGCCGAATCGACCCTGTATGTCAGCGGTGGGCGGCCCGGTGCGGGCGCGCGCTCCCGGTGCTTCTCGGTGACCGATCTGGAGGGCGGCGCCGCGATCGAGCTGCCGCGCGGCCGGGAACTGTTGAGCACCGGTCCGGTCGATCCCGAGCTGCTCGCCGTGGTCGATCCGGAGACCCGGCGGCGGTGCCCGGCGAACCTGGTCGGCGAGATCTGGCTGCGCGGTGCGAGCATCGCCGCCGGGTACTGGAACAAGCCGGCCGAGAACGAGCGCGCCTTCGCCGCGCAGATCCCCGGCGAGGACGGCGAGCGATACCTGCGGACCGGTGACCTCGGATTCGTCAGCGACGGAGAGCTGTACGTGTCCGGGCGCATCAAGGAGCTGATGATCGTGCACGGGCGGAACATCTTCCCGCAGGACATCGAACGCACCATCGTGTCCGGCCATCCGATGCTGCGGCCCGGCGGCTGCGCGGTCTTCGCGGCGAGCATCGACAACGAGGACCGGGTGCTGGTGGTGCAGGAACTCACCGATGTCTCGGAGGAGGAGCGCGAGGCGCTGGCGGGCTCGATCCGCGACATCGTCAGCCGCACCCATGCCATCAGCCTGCACCGGGTCGTCTTCGTCGGGAAGGGCGAAGTGCCCAAGACCACCAGCGGAAAGATTCAGCGGCAGCGTTTGCGTGAACAGTACTCATCGGCAGCGGTATTTCAGGAGAGCGCGATATGAGCGATTCACCGGATGGCGCGAATGTGCTGGACTTCTTCCTGAATTGGGCCGCCACGCGGCTGGAGCGCGAATCGGTCGACCCGCATGCGCCGCTCACCTCGCTCGGTATCGATTCCGTGCAGGCCGCGGAATTGATGACGGTGCTGGAGGATCGGTTCCAGACGGAGATCACCGCCGAGGATATCTTCGACGGTTTGACCCTGGCCGAGGTTGCGGAGAAGGTGAACGCGCGGCACGGCGCCGCTGCGCCGGCCGGTCCCGATATGAAATTCAGCCTGCTGTTCTTCTCCAGTGATGCCCAGCAGCACGACGACAGCCGCTACCGGCTGCTGCTGGAGAGCGCGCGTTTCGCCGATACCCATGGCTTCGAGGGCATCTGGATTCCGGAGCGGCATTTCCACAAGTTCGGCGGGCTGTACCCCAATCCCGCGGTGCTGGGTGCGGCGCTCGCGGCGAGTACCGAGCGGGTACGTATTCGCGCCGGCAGTGTGGTTCTCCCGCTGCACAATCCGGTACGCGTCGCCGAGGATTGGTCGGTCGTCGACAATCTGTCGAACGGACGTGTCGACCTGGCCTTCGCGACGGGTTGGAATGTCGACGACTTCGTGCTGGCGGGGCACAATTACGCCGACCGCGTGGAGGTCACCCGATCGGGTATGGATTCCGTCCAGCGGCTGTGGCGCGGTGAATCGATCGAATTGCCCAATGGCGTCGGTGAACAGCGTTCGGTGCGGATATTCCCCGCGCCGGTGCAGCCCGCGCTGCCGACCTGGCTCACCTGCAGCGGCGGCATCGAGCGTTTCGAAATGGCCGGCGCGCTCGGCGTGAATGTGCTTACCGCGCTGCTGTTCCAGGAAGTGGACGATCTGGCGGAGAAAATAGCGGCCTATCGCAAGGCGCGGGCCCGGCACGGGCACGGCACCGACCAGGGCACGGTCACCGTCATGCTGCACACCTTCGTCGGAGACAACGAGGCGCAGGTGCGGAAGACCGTGGAAGGCCCCTTCAAGAGTTATCTCCAGGATTCCGTGGATCTCTGGCGGCGTGGCTCCGATGCCTTGGAAAGCCTGGACGAGAAATCACGGGCCAAGGTGCTGGAATTCGCCTTCGAACGCTACTACCGCAATAATGGCTTGTTCGGAACGCCGGACTCGATCCGGCCCATGATCGCGGGATTGCGCGATATCGGCGTCGATGAAATCGCCTGCCTGATCGATTTCGGCATTCCGGACACCGAGGTGCTGAGAGGACTCGAGTCGCTGGCCACGCCCGAGCGCATGCCGTCGGCGACGCCCGAGAGCATTGCCCCGACCGCGTAGGAGATCTTCCCAGTTTCGAGACGCAGGAGCAGAATTGACCGGCCACCGACCCCGTCCCTTTCCGTTATCGGCTGCGCAGCAGGGGATTTGGTTCGCGCAACAGCTGGCCGGTTCGACACCGATAACCAATGCCCTGTGTATCGATCTCCAGGGCGATCTCGACGTGGGACTGCTGATGGCCTCGTTCTGGCAGGGGGCCGGCGAGTTCGAGGCCGGTCGCCTGCGCCTGATCGAAGCGGACGGCACAGTGCTGCAGGTGGCCGACCGGCCGCTGGACGAGCCGACCCGCTCGCTGGACCTGCGCTTCACGCCGAATCCCATTGCGGCGGCGCACGAGTGGATGCGCGCGGAGTACAGCCGCCCGATCGATCTGCACCGTGACCGGCTGATCGCGACCGCGGTGCTGCGGGTGGGCGAGGAACACTGGTTCTGGTACGTGCGGGCCCACCACATCGCCATGGACGGGCTCGCCGCCATGACGCTGCTGGGCCGGATCGGCGAGCTGTACAGCGCCGCGATCGAGGACCGCAAGCCCGCGCCCGCGAAGAATCAAGGGCTGGCCGAACTCGTCGCCGCCGACGAAGAGTACCGGGCCTCAGCCCGTTTCGAGGCCGACCGGGAGTTCTGGCAGCGGCAACTGGCCGGGCTGCCCGCTCCGGTCAGCCTCGCCGGGAAGAGCGGACAGGCCGACGCGCATCCGATCTCCGTACGCGGCGCGCTCGCCGCCGAATCCGTGCGCAGGCTCGACGATCTCGTCAAATCGACCTCGACGAATCCGGCCGCGCTGATCCTGGCGGGATTCGGGGTGTTCCTGGGCCGCATGACCGACTGCGACGACATCGTGCTGAGCCTGCCGGTATCGGCCCGCGTCACCACCGCGGCCCTGCGCTCCGGCGGCATGCTGGCGAACACGGTCCCGTTCCGGATCGCCACCGATCCGCGTGGCACCGTGGGCGAGCTGATCCAGGGCACCCAGCGGCAACTGATCGAGGTGCTCCGCCGGCAGCGCTACCGGCAGGAGGACATGTTCCGCGATATCGGCCGGCTGACACCGCAGACGCAGGTCTTCGGGCCGTACCTGGACATGATGCTGTTCGCCACGAAGGTGGTGCTTGGGCCGATCGTCGGACATCTGGAGGTGCTCACTCCCGGACTGGTCTCCGACCTGTCGGTGAGCGTGTATTCCGGTGCGGGCGGGGTCATGTGCGTGGACTTCGTCGCCAACCACGACCTGTACACGCCGGCGGACCTGGCACGCCATCACGGCCGATTCCTGCGCTGGTTCGACGAGTTCCTGCGGGTGCTCGGCACCGATCCCGACACCCCCGTGCGCGATGTCGACCTGCTCGCGTCCGATGAGCGGGCGCTCGTGCTGCAGCAGTGGAACGACACCGCTACGCCGATCGACCAGGGCGGCACGCTCATCGACATGTTCCGGCGGCAGGCCGCGGCGACCCCTGACGCGATCGCCGTCGTCGCCGGTTCGCGACGGATCACCTACGCGCAGCTCGACGCGGAGGCAGGACGCCTGGCAGCGGCCCTCGCCGCACGGGGGGCGGGCCCGGAACACATTGTGGCAGTGGCGCTTCCCAAGGGCATCGAGCTGATCACCGCCATGCTCGCGGTACTCCGCACCGGCGCCGCGTACCTGCCGCTCGACCCGACCTCGCCGGCCGAGCGGATCACTTACATCCTCACCGACGCGGCTCCCACGCTGGTCATCGTCGACGACACCACGGCCGAGCTGGTTACCGCAGTGGCGGTGCCCCGGCTGCACATCGGTGAAATCCCTGCTTTACCAGCCGATCTCGACGTGCCCGACTCCAGCGCGCTGCGGCCCGGCAATACCGCCTACATCATCTACACCTCCGGAACCACCGGGAATCCCAAGGGCGTGGCCATCGCCCACGCGAACGCGGTGTCATTGTTCGAAAGCACCGAGTCCTGGTGCGGATTCGGCCCGGAAGACATCTGGGCCTGGTGCCATTCGCAGGCCTTCGACTTCTCCGTCTGGGAGATCTGGGGCGCGCTGCTCTACGGCGGCCGGGTGGTCGTGGTGCCGCGGGAGGTGGCGTACGCGCCCACGGAACTCTGGGACCTGGTCGTGGACCAGGGCGTAACCATCCTCAGCCAGACGCCCTCCGCCTTCTACGCGCTGCTGGAATCCCGCCGCACCGTCGCGGCCGATTCCGCGCTGCGCATGGTGGTCTTCGGCGGTGAAGCGCTGGACCCCAGCCGTTTACAGCGCTGGCAGTCCGCCGCGGACGCGGCCGGTCCGATGCTGGTGAACATGTACGGCATCACCGAGACCACCGTGCACGTCACCCGGCAGGTGCTCACGCAGGAGCACCTGAACGGCGATCTCGGGCTCAGCCCGATCGGCGTGCCCTTGTCGAATCTGCGGGTGTACGTGCTGGATTCGTGGTTGCGGCCGGTGCCGGTCGGCGTGGCCGGGGAACTGTATGTGGCCGGGAACCAGGTCGGGCGGGGCTATCACGCGCGGGCGGGGCTGACGGCCGCGCGATTCGTGGCCGATCCGTTCGACCCGGCCGGGAGCGCCGGCCGGCTGTACCGCAGCGGTGACGTGGTCCGGTGGACCGCGGCGGGCGTCCTGGAATACCTCGGCCGCGCCGACGAACAGGTCAAGATCCGTGGCTTCCGTATCGAACTCGGTGAGATCGAAGCGGTACTCGCCGCCGAGCCCGCCGTGGCCCAGGCCGTCGTCACGACGCATATCGTCGCGCCGCTCACCCCCGACGCGGCGCCTTCCACCCAGTTGGTCGCCTACCTGGTCCCGGACGCGCGTTTCGCGCCCGTGGCGGCCAAATGCCTGGAGCTGCAACGCGACGGCGTGCTGGAGCCCGACCGCCTGCACGAGATGCCCAATGGCATGCCGGTGGTGGGCCGGAACCGGTCGAATATCGAATTCCTCTACGAGGAGATCTTCGAACGCGAGGAGTACCACCAGGGCGGCCTGACCATCCCCGAATCGGGCCACATCGTCGATGTGGGCGCCCACGTCGGCATGTTCTCCATCTACGCCAAGCGTAAATCGCCCGCCGTCAAGATCTTCGCGGTCGAGCCGATGCCCGAACTCCGCGGCATGTACGAGGCGAACTCGGTCATCCACGGACTCGACGCGACCCTGGTGCCCTGCGGAATCGGCGCGGAGTCCACCACCGACACCTTCACCTACTACCCGGAGATGTCGGTGCTCTCCGGCCGCGGCACCGACAGCACGGTGCAGCACGAGATCCTCGAATCCTTCATCCACCACGAATATCAGGAGGAGAGCCGGGATCTGGGGGACAGCTATGTCGATCAGCTGATCGCGGACCGGCTGGAATTCGTGCGGGTCGAGGTCCCCATCCGAACCCTGTCGCACATCATCGGCGAATACGGCATCCCGCATATCGACCTGCTGAAGATCGATGTGGAAGGCAGCGAACTCGATGCGTTGCGCGGCATCGAACCCGAACACTGGCCGCTCATCGACCGCATCGCCATCGAGGTCCACGATGTCGACGGCCGGCTGGCCTGTATCGAAAAGCTGTTGCGCGAGCACGGATTCGAGGTCGACGCCCGCGTCTCACCGAATGTGATCGGCACGGATCTGCACATCGTCTATGCCGTCCGCCGCGCGTTCCTGGCGGATACCGAGGCCAGCGACGAGGCCGCCCGGCCGACCCTGCCGGCGCGCGATGCGCAATGGGCCGGACCGGTCTTCCTCGGCACCCTGCTGCGGGAACGTCTCGGTGCGCGCCTGCCCGGCTACCTGGTACCGGATGTGGTGATGGCGCTGGATGCCTTGCCGCTCACGGTGAACGGCAAGGTGGACAAGGCGGCCCTGCCGGAGCCGGTCCTCGCACGCGCCTGCTATCGCGCGCCGGCGACGCCGGTCGAGGAGATCGTGGCCGGTGTGTTCGCCGAGGTGCTCGGCGTCGAGCAAGTGGGCGTGGACGACGACTTCTTCGCGCTCGGCGGCAATTCGCTGTCGGCGACCCGATTGTCCGCACGGCTGTCCGATGCCGTGATGGTCCCGGTGGCGGTGCGGGATGTCTTCGAGGCGCCGACGGTGGGGGAGCTCGCCGCACTGCTCGCCGCCCGGGTATCGGAATCGCCCGTCGGGACCGAGGGCGTGCGGCTGGGTGCGTGGGAACGGCCCGAGCGGGTGCCGCTGTCCTTCGCACAGCAGCGCATGTGGTTCGTGAACCGCTTCGCGCCGGAGTCGGTGGCCTACAGCATTCCCATGGTGTTGCGCTTGTCGGGAGCGGTGGACGTGTCCGCGCTGGCGGGTGCGGTGTGGGACCTGCTGAGCCGGCACGAGGTGCTGCGGACCAGGTATCCGGATGTGGACGGCGTGCCGTTCCAGGTGGTGGTGCCGGTGGCGGAGCTGCCCGGTCGGGTGGATGTGGAGCTCTCGCCGCAGCGGGTGGACGAGGCCGGGCTCGATGCCGCCATTGCGGCCGTCGTGGCCGTGGGTTTCGATGTGGCAGCACGGGTTCCGGTCCGGGCGCGGCTGCTGCAGGCGGGCGCGGACGAGTTCGTCCTGGTGCTCGTGTTGCATCACATCGGCGCGGACGGGTTCTCGATGGCGCCGCTCGCGCGCGATCTGGGCGCCGCGTATGTGTCCAGGTGCACCGGGCGGCAACCGGAGTGGCCGGCGCTGGCCGTGCAATACGCGGATTACGCACTGTGGCAGCGGGAACTGCTCGGCTCGGCCGAGGATCCGGAGTCGATGCTGTCGCGTCAGCTCGGCTACTGGACCGGGCAATTGCGTGAGCTGCCCGAGGTTTTGGCGCTGCCGGCCGATCGGCCGCGCCCGGCTGTCGCCTCGCATCGGGGCGCGAAGCACGGCTTCGCGGTGGAACCCCGGGTGGTCGACGGGTTGCAGGCCCTGGCTCAGGCCCGCGGCGTGACGGTGTTCATGCTGTTCCACGCGGCGCTGGCCGTCGTGCTGTCGCGGCTCTCGGGCAGCGCCGATATTGCGGTGGGTTCGCCGGTGTCGGGCCGCGGCGTGGCCGAATTGGATGAACTGGTCGGGATGTTCGTCAACACGGTGGTATTGCGCACCCGGGTGGACGAGTCGGTGTCCTTCACCGAGATGCTGGCGCAGGTCCGCGGGGTGGATCTGGATGCCTTCGCGCATGCGGAGGTGCCGTTCGAGCAGGTCGTGGAGGTGCTGGAGCCGCCGCGCAGTCAGGCGCAGCATCCGCTCTTCCAGGTGATGCTGGCCTTCCACAATCTCGATCAGGCCACGCTCGCCCTGCCGGATGTGGCGGTGACCGCGACCGGCGCCGAAACCGGCATCGAGCGTTTCGATCTGACCTTCACCCTGACCGGCAGCCCGGATGCGCGCGGCGCGATCCCGGTCGAACTCGGTTATGCCACCGACCTTTTCGACCCGGCCACGATCGCCGTCTTCGTCGAACGCCTGCAGCGGGTGCTGCGGACGATCGTCGCCGATCCGGCAATCCTGGTGCGCGATATCGACATCCTCTCGGAGCCCGAACGGCAGCTCCTCGTGCACGAGTGGGGTCTCGCCGGTGGCGCGGAGCCCGAAGGTGTGACGCTGCCGGACCTGCTGGCGAGCGCGGTGGCGGGCAATCCGGACGGTCACGCGGTGATCGACGGGGAGCGGTCCGTCACCTACCGAGAGCTCGACGAGCGTTCGAACCGGCTGGCGCGCTACCTGATCGAGCGCCGCATCGGCGCCGAATCGGTTGTCGCGGTCGGAGTTCCGCGCTCGCTGGAATGGGTGCTGGCGGTCTGGGCGATTGCCAAGACGGGCGCGGCGTTCGTCTCGGTGGATCCGGCGCATCCGTCCGACAGGAATCGGTTCGTGTGCGCCGATTCCGGTGCACAAGTGGGTATTACGGCTGCAGAATACACGGCGGCACTGCCTGACGAGAGCCTGTCGTGGCTGGTGCTGGACGACCCGGCCGAAGCCGAAAAGATCGGGCAGCGACCGGGCGACCCGGTGACCGATGCGGACCGATGGGGAAAGCTGCGTCTCGGTGGCACCGCCTACGTCATCTACACGTCCGGCTCGACCGGGCGTCCGAAGGGCGTCGAGGTCGCTCATGCGGGCCTGGCGGCCTTGGTGGCCGACCACATTCGGCGTTGCGCCGTCGATGCCGATGCACGCGTCCTCGGTGTCGCGGCGCGGACATTCGACGCGTCGATCCTGGAACTGCTGCTGGCGCTCTCGGGCAGCGCGACCCTGGTGCTCGCACCGCCCGATGTGTACGGCGGGCAGCCCTTGCGGGACCTGCTGCGCGATGCGCGGATCAGTCACGCGTTCATGACACCGTCGGTGGCATTGTCCCTCGACCCGAATGGCCTGGACACCTTGCGGGTGATGCTGACCGGTGGCGATCGGTGTGGGCCGCAGCTGGTTTCACGCTGGTCGGGCACTGATAAGGCAGCCCTGCGCCGGGTACACAACCTGTACGGGCCCGCGGAGGCGACCATCTGGGTGACCGGCGCCGAACTGGCGGCGGGGCGTCCGGTGGGCATCGGCGGCCCGATTCCGGGTGTGGGCGTCGTGGTGCTGGACGGCGGGCTGCGGCCGGCTCCCGTGGGAGTCGTGGGTGAGCTTTGCGTATCGGGTTCCGGTGTGGCACGCGGATACCGGGGCCGCGCGGGATTGACGGCCACGCAGTTCGTGGCCGATCCGTTCGGTGCGCCCGGCGGCCGGTTGTACCGCACCGGCGATCTGGTCCGCTGGGTTGCCGACGAGTCCGGCTCCGGGGTGCTGTCCTTCGTGGGACGGTCCGACCTCCAGGTGAAGGTGCGCGGGCAGCGCCTCGAACTGGGTGAGGTCGAGGCGGCGCTGGCCGGCCTCGACGGTATCGATCAGGCCGTGGTCGTCGTGCACTCGCAAGGTGAGAGTGCCGGTCTGGCCGGGTATGTGGTCGCCCGTCCGGGGAGCGTGCCGGATGCCGAAGAGGTGCGCCTGGCGGTGGCCGAGCGGCTGCCCGGGTTCATGGTGCCCGATGTGGTGATGGTGGTCGGCGAACTGCCGCTGACCGTCAGCGGCAAGGTGGATCGGCGGGCGCTGCCGGAACCGGTGTTCCCGGCCCGGACGTTCCGCGCGCCGTCCACGGCTGTGGAGCAGACCATTGCCGAGACATTCGCCGCCGTACTGGGACTCGAACAGGTCGGGATCGACGACGACTTCTTCGCGCTCGGCGGAGATTCGATCGTGTCCATCCAGGTGGTGGCGAAGGCCCGGGCGCGGGGCGTCGTCTTCGGTCCGCGGGATGTCTTCGAGCAGCGGACCGCGGCGAGACTGGCGGTCTGCGCGACGACCATCGCGGACGGCGACAGCGCTACCGAGCTGACCGAGCTCGCGGGCGGCGGTACCGGGGAGCTGCCGCTGCTGCCGGTAGCGCGATGGATGGTGGAGTGGGGCAAGGGATTCGACCACTTCGAGCAACATGTGGTGCTGCGCCTCCCCGCCGGTGTGCACGAGGCGGATCTGCTCGCGGCGGTGCAGGCCGTACTGGATCGCCACGACATGCTGCGCTCCCGGCTGCGGCGCGATGACTCCGGCGAATGGTCCCTGGCGGTCGATCCCCCGGGCAGCGTCGACGCGGCGGCCGTGGTGCGCCGGTGCGCGGTCGAAGCGGGCGCCGACCGGGTGGCAATGACGACCGCGCAGGTGAAAGAGGCTGTGGCACGCCTGGATCCGTCTGCCGGAGTGATGGTGCAGTTCGTGCGGCTCGATGTGGCCGATCCCGCGGACGCCGACGCGCCGGGTCGGCTGGCAGTGGTCGCGCATCACCTCGCGATCGATGGCGTCTCGTGGCGAATCCTGGTGCCGGACTTGCTGTCCGCGCTGGAACAAGCGCAATCCGGAACAGTGCCGATGCTCGATCCGGTGGGGACATCCGTGCGCCGATGGGCGCACGGCCTCACGACCGCGGCCGCGGAACCTGCGCGGATGCGCGAGCTCGAGATGTGGCAGCGCATGGTGGCGGGCGCGGATCCGGTCTGGGGCGGACGGGAATTGGATCCGGCGATCGATACCGCCGTGACGCTCGACCAGATCACCGTGCAACTGCCCGAATCGGTGACCCGGTCGCTGGTGTCCCGGGTTCCGGCGGCCTTCCACGGCGGCGTCGATGACGGGCTGCTGGCGGGACTCGCAGTGGCGGTACGGATCTGGCGGGCACGGCGCGGACTCGACGAGCCCTCGCTGCTGGTGCGCCTGGAGGGACACGGCCGCGAGGAACAGATCGTGCCCGGGGCGGACCTGTCGCGCACGGTGGGCTGGTTCACCTCGATGTTCCCGGTGCGGCTCGATCTGACCGGGATAGACGTCGACGCGGTGGCGGCAGCGGTGCTGTCGGTGAAGGAAACCCTGCGGTCCATCCCGGACAAGGGCATCGGCTACGGCCTGCTGCGGTATCTCACTCCCGAGACCGCCCGAGCGCTCCCGGATCGGATGCCGGGGCGCATCGGCTTCAACTACCTCGGGCAGCTCGGCGCCGCCGAGGCCGCCGCGAGCGAGGTATTCGACGAATCGGTGGTGCTCACGGATTCCGATATGCCGGTGACGCTCGCCGTGGATATCAGCGCGATCGTGATCGGGGACCGGCTGCGGGCGGGCTTCCGCTTCCCGCGCACGCTGCTCGACGCGGCCGAGGTGGAAGAGCTCGCCGGACTGTGGACCGAGGCACTGACCGCGATTGCCGCGCACGCCGAGACACCCGGCGCGGGCGGACATTCGCCGTCCGACTTCGGTTTGGTGGCCTTGCCGCAAAGCGATGTGACCGCACTCGAACTGGCGTATCCCGCACTGACCGACGTGTGGCCGCTGACCCCGCTGCAGGCCGGAATGCTCTTCCACGCCCGGCTGGCAGGGGCCGCCCAGACGGATGCCTATGTGGCACAGCTGGTCTTGCGCTTGCAGGGCAAGCCGGATACCGAGCGTCTCCGGCGGGCCGCGACCGCTCTACTGGATCGGCACCCCGCGCTGCGGACCGCGTTCACCACCACGGGTAGCGGCTCGAGCGTGGCCGTGGTCTGTGACGATATCGAATTGCCCTGGCAAACCGTAGATCTCACGAACTATCCGCAACCCGAGGCCGCGCTCGCCGAACTGGCCGCCGCGGAGAAAGCGCGCCGCTTCGATCCCGCGGCGCCGCCACTGATCCGATTCACCCTGGCGGAGCTGGGTCCGGACCGCTGTGCCCTGATCCTCACCAACCATCACGTCATCCTCGACGGCTGGTCCTTCCCGCTGCTGATCACGGAGCTGTTCACGCGGTACGCCGGCGGCGAGACCGGCGCTGCGGACGGCTCGTACCGGGACTTCCTGGCGTGGTTGGCATCCCGCGATCGGGACGCGGCGCTGGCGGCGTGGGCCGCGGCCCTCGACGGCGCGGAACCCACCTTGATCGCCGGCGCTCCGGGCGCCGGGGCGGGTGGCGTGGCCGATGAGTGGATCACCGTCGATGAGGCCGGCGCCCGAGAACTGTCGGCAGCTGCCGCCACCGCCGGGGTGACGGTGAACACCGTGCTGCAATCGGCGTGGGCGGTGCTGGTGGCACAGGCGAGCGGCCGGACCGATGTGGTGTTCGGCGCCGCAGTATCGGGCCGCCCTGCCGAATTGCCCGGCGCGGAGCGCACTCTCGGACTGTTCGTGAACACGATCCCGACCCGGGTGCGACTGGACCCGGCCGAGACCGTCGTCCAGCTGTGGGCCCGCATGCACGGCGAACAGGCTTCGCTGCTCGAACATCAGCATGTCGGGCTGACCGATATCCACACGCTCACCGGCAATGACAGCCTGTTCGACACCGTGATGGTGCTCGAGTCGTATCCCCTTGATGCCCAGCACATCCGGCAGGTGACCGGTCAGGGCGAACTGGAGATCACCGGGTTCAGTGCCGACGACTCCACCCACTACCCCCTGACGTGCAGCGTCACCGTGCAGGATGGACTGCGGATTCGACTGCAGTACCGGCCGGAGTTGTTCGACGCGGACACGATCACCGTATTGAGCGAACGCCTCCAGCGGATTCTGCGTGCGATCACCGTCGATCCGGCCATTGCGGTGCGCGATATCGAGGCGTTGTCCGCCGACGAACGACAGCGGCTGCGGCAATGGGGCCACGGCCTCGCCGTGGACGCCTTCCCGGGCGAGGTGACACTGCCCGCTCTGCTGGCGGACGCGGTGACCGCGAATCCGGCCGGCATTGCGGTCGTCGACGGAGATCGCCGGGTCACGTACCGGGAGCTCGATGAACGCTCGAATCGGCTGGCGCGGTATCTGATCGAGCGCGGCGTCGGTGTGGAATCGGTGGAATCGGTGGTCGCGGTGGGCGTGCCGCGATCCCTGGAGTGGGTGCTGGCGGTATGGGCGATTGCCAAGACCGGCGCGGGATTCCTGTCGCTGGATCCGGGTCATCCCCTGGATCGCAATCGGTTCATGTGCACGGATTCGGCTGTGCGGATGGGTATTACGCTGAATGGCTATGCCGCCGCATTGCCGCAGGACGGCATGTCATGGCTGGCGCTCGATGATCCTGCCCTGACGGCGCTGATCGACCGGAATTCCTCGATACCGGTCACGGCTGCGGATCGGCATGCGCCGCTGTATCCGGGCGGAACCGCCTACGTCGTTTACACATCCGGCTCGACGGGACGGCCGAAGGGCGTCGAGGTCACGCACACCGGTCTGGCCGGTGTCTGCGCTGGACAGCGTGAGCGTTTCGGCCCGAGCCGCGATTCCCGCGTGCTGAGTGTGGCCGCTCGCACCTTCGATGCGGCGATTTTCGAACTGCTGCTGGCGATTTCGGGCGCCTCGACGCTCATCGTGGCGCCGCCCGAGGCGTACGGCGGGCAGCCGCTGGCCGACCTCATGCGGGACGAGTCCGTCAGTCACGCGGTCCTCACCCCGAGCGTCGCGGGCGCGCTGAATCCCGAGGGCCTCGACGCCCTCGAGGTGCTGATCGCGGCGGGCGAGGCCTGTCCGCCCGGACTGGTGTCGCGGTGGTCGCGCACCGATACCGCGGCCCGGCGCCGCGTGCACAACCTGTACGGCCCGGCCGAGGCCACCATCTGGGTGACCGGCAGCGCCGAGCTGCGTGCGGGTGACCCGGTCACCATGGGTTCGGTGGTCCCGGGTCTGGATGTGGCGGTACTGGATCCGTGGCTGCGCCCGGTCCCGGCGGGCGTCGCGGGTGAGCTGTACGTATCCGGCGCCGGCGTCGCGCGGGGATACCGGGGCCGCCCGGATCTGACCGCATCGCGATTCGTGGCCGATCCCTTCGGCGGCCCGGGACAGCGGATGTATCGGACCGGCGATCTGGTGCGCTGGCTTGCCGATGAGTCCGGCGCGGACACCGGGGTGCTGGCATTCGTCGGCCGCGCCGACTTCCAGGTGAAGGTGCGCGGGCAGCGACTGGAGCCGGGCGAGGTCGAGGCCGCACTGTGCGATCTGCCGGGCATCGAGCAGGCAGCTGTCATCGTGCTTCGGCGGGACACCGGCGATGCGCGGTTGGTGGGCTATGTGATGGCCGAGCCGGGGCGTGCGCTGGATCCTGTCCAGATCCGGCGGTCGCTGGGCAAGCGCCTGCCCGGCTTCATGGTCCCGGATGTCGTAATGGTGCTCGACGCACTGCCTTTGACGGTGAACGGCAAGATCGACAAGACCGCACTGCCCGAGCCCGCAGCGGTGCGTGCCCTCTACCGGGCGCCGTCGACGCCGCTCGAACAGACGGTGGCCGAGGTATTCGCCGAGGTGCTCGGGGCAGATCGGGTGGGCGCGGACGACGACTTCTTCGTGCTGGGCGGAAACTCGTTGTCGGCCATGCGATTGTCGGCGCGGCTCGCCGAGCGCGCGGACGTCCCGGTGACGGTGCGGGAGGTGTTCGAGGCCTCGTCGGTCGCCGAGCTGGCCGGGCTGCTGGCCGCGGGCACGACGCGCGCCGATGGTCCGCGCCTGGGTGCGCGCCTGCGTCCGGAACGAGTGCCGTTGTCCTTTGCGCAGCAGCGCATGTGGTTCGTGAACCGCTTCGCGCCGGAGTCGGTGGCTTACAGCATTCCCATGGTGCTGGGCCTGCGTGGCGCGCTGAATGTCCCGGCTTTGACCGCCGCTGTATGGGATGTGCTGGCCCGGCACGAGGTACTGCGCACCCGGTATCCGGATGTGGACGGCGTTCCGTTCCAGGTGGTGGTTCCGGCTACCGAGCTGGCCGGGGCGGTTGACGTCGACCTGACACCGCAGCAGGTCGAACGGCACCGACTTTCAGACGAAGTTGCCGCTCTGGTGTCGGCAGGATTCGATGTGGCCGAGCGGGTTCCACTGCGGGCCCGGTTGTTGTCGTCGGGCACGGAGGAGTTCGTGCTCGTGATGGTGGTGCATCACATCAGTGCCGATGGATTCTCCATGGGCCCGCTCGCGCGCGATCTGGCCGCAGCATATGTGGCGCATTGCGCCGGGCAGCAACCGGACTGGGCACCCCTGCCGGTCCAGTATGCGGATTACGCCCTGTGGCAGCGGGAACTGCTCGGCGCGGCTGACGATCCGGAATCGATCCTGTCACAGCAGGTTCAGTACTGGTCAGCGCAATTGCGGTATGTCCCTGAGGTTTTGGAGCTGCCCGCCGACCGGCCGCGCCCGGCGATCGCCTCGCATCACGGATCGACCCACGGCTTCAGTGTGCAGCCCGAAGTCGTCGCCGGGCTGCAGGAGCTGGCGCACCGCTACGGCGTGACCGTCTTCATGGTGTTCCACGCTGCCTTGGCGGTCGTGTTGTCGCGGTTGTCCGGCAGTGACGATATCGCCGTGGGAACGCCGGTGGCCGGGCGTGGCGCGGCCGAGCTGGACGATGTAGTCGGCATGTTCGTCAATACCGTCGTACTCCGTGCACGCGTGGATGAGTCGGTGTCGTTCGCCGAGCTGCTGGCCCAGGTTCGCGATGTGGATCTGGATGCATTCGCACACGCGGAAGTGCCGTTCGAGCAGGTCGTCGAGGCCCTGGATCCGCCGCGCAGTCAGGCGCATCACCCGCTGTTCCAAGTGCTGCTCGCCTTCCACAACCTCGACCCCGCGAGCATCACCCTCCCCGGCATCGAGGTGTCACCGGCCGGCGCCGACACCGGCGTCGAACGCTTCGATCTGACACTGACCCTGACCGACATCCCCGACGAGCACGGGGCAATCCCGGTCGATCTGAGTTATGCCACCGATCTTTTCGACCCGGACACTATCGAGCGCCTCGCCGACCGCCTGCAGCAGGTGCTCCGCACGGCCATCGCCGATCCGGCAATCCCGGTGCGCGACATCGACATCCTCTCGGAAACGGAGGACCGGCTGCTCCGGGAATCGAGCGCCGAGGGCGCCCCCGATATCGCGGGTATGACCCTGCCGGTCCTGCTGGCCGCCGCCGTGGCCGTCCACCCGGCCGGGGACGCGGTCGTCGACGGTGACCGCCGCATCTCCTACCGCGAGCTCGACGAGCAGTCGAATCAGCTGGCGCGCTTCCTGATCGGCTGCGGTGTCGGCCCCGAGTCGGTGCTCGCCATAGCGCTCCCGCGCTCCCTGGAATGGGTGCTCGCGGTCTGGGCGATCACCAAGACCGGCGCCGGATTCCTGTGTCTGGATCCGGCCTATCCGGTCGACCGCAACACCTTCATGTGCGCCGATTCCGGTGCGCGGGTGGGGATCACCGCCGAACGGTATGCGGCGGCCCTGCCGCGCGCAGATATATCCTGGCTGGTCATCGACGATCGCGCCCTCGCGGACCGCATCCGTCAGTTCCCGGACAACCATGTGACGGTGGCGGATCGGCGCGGGACACTGCGCGCCGCCAATACCGCCTATATCGTCTACACCTCGGGTTCGACCGGACGCCCCAAGGGCGTCGAGGTCACTCATGCCGGACTTGCCGCCGTCGCCGCCGCGCATCACAGCCGGTATGCGATCGAGCCCGATTCACGGGTATTGGCCGTGGCCGCACGCACTTTCGACGCGGCCGTGCTGGAAATCCTGATGGCCGTACCGACCGGCGCCGCTCTCGTCATGGCGCCCGACGATGTCTACGGTGGCCAGCCGCTGACCGATCTGATGCGCGATCAGCGCATTACCCACGCCTTCCTCACCCCCTCGGTGGTGTCCTCCATGGACCCGGCGGGACTCGACCGGCTGCGGGTCGTGACGGTCGGCGGTGAACGCTATTCACCGCAGCTCCTGGCACGCTGGTCACGCACCGATGCGGCGGCCGAACGCCGGTTCTTCAATACCTACGGGCCGACCGAGACCACCATCATCGCCATGATCAGCCGTGAGTTGCGGGCCGGCGAGACGCTCACCCTGGGTGCGGGTATCGACGGTATGGGCGTGCTGGTGCTGGATGCCTGGCTGCGCCCGGTACCGGTCGGCGTGGTGGGTGAGCTGTATCTGTCGGGCGCCGGTGTGGCGCGCGGGTATCGCGGGCGGGCGGAGCTGAGCGCCGCCCGGTTCGTCGCGAATCCGCTGGGTACCGCCGGGAGCCGGTTGTATCGGACCGGGGATCTGGTCCGCTGGGTGCTCGACGCATCCGATTCCGGCGCCGGGACGCTGGAATTCGTCGGCCGCGCGGACTTCCAGGTGAAGGTGCGCGGGCAGCGCCTGGAACCGGGGGAGATCGAGGCCGCGCTCTGCGAAACGGGCGGCATCACGCAGGCCGTCGTGATCACCCACGGCTCGGGCGAGAGTGCCGGAGCCGGTGTGCGATTGGTGGCCTACGTCCTCGCCCCGGACGGACGGCCCGTCGATCCGGCGCAGGTCAGGCGTTCACTCGCGGACCGGCTGCCGGGATACATGGTGCCGGACGTGGTGATGGTGCTCGACGAACTGCCCTTGACCAGCAGCGGCAAGGTTGACCGGCGGGCGCTGCCGGAACCGGTGTTCGCGGCCCAGGAGTACCGGGCGCCGGTGACACCGGTGGAAGAGACCGTCGCCGCGGTGTTCGCCGAGGTGCTCGGTCTCGACCGGGTCGGCGCCGACGACGATTTCTTCGCGCTCGGTGGAGATTCGATCGTGTCCATCCAGGTGGTGGCCAAGGCGCGGGCACGTGGTGTGGCCTTCGGCCCGCGCGACGTCTTTGAACAACGCACCGCGGCCCGCCTGGCGATGTGCGCGACGGCCGTTACCGGCGAAGCCGGCGGCTTGGCGGAGCTGGACGGCGGCGGAGTGGGCGCCATGCCGCTGCTGCCTGTGGCGCAATGGATGGTGGAGTGGGGCAAGGGATTCGACCGCTTCGATCAGCATGTGGTGTTGCGCCTCCCGGCCGGTGTCGACGAAGCGGGCCTGGTCGCGGCAATAGCGGCGGTGCTGGATCGCCACGACATGCTGCGCTCCCGGCTGCACCGCGATGCCGCGGGCGAGTGGTCGATGGTGGTCGCCCCCGAGGGTGCAGTAGATGCCGCATCGGTGCTGCACCGCCGCAAGCTCGCCGGTGCCGGTGCCGGTGCCGGTGCGGGTGCTGGTGCCGGTGCGGGTGCTGGTGCCGGTGCGGGTGCTGGTGCTGGTGCCGGTGCTGATACCGATACCGATACTGCGGCAGGCGTGTCCGTTGTGACGGATATCGCTGTTGCGGAACTGGATTCGGCCCTGGATCGGCTGGATCCGACCGGCGGTGTGATGATGCAATTCGCCTGGCTCCATCCGGGCAGCGAAGAGCCCACCGCCGAGATGCCGGGCTGGCTGGTCGTGGCGGCGCATCACCTGGTGATCGACGGCGTCTCCTGGCGAATCGTGCTGCAGGACTTGATGTCCGCGATCGAACAGGTGAAAGCCGGTGCGCTGCCGGTGCTCGCCCCGGTGGGAACGTCGATGCGGCGCTGGTCGCACGGCCTGACAACCGCCGCGGCGGACCGCATGCCGGAACTGGAATTCTGGCAGCGCATGGTGGCCGGCACCGATCCGGTCTGGGGCGGCCGCGAACTCGACCCGGAGCTCGATACCGCCGCCACGCTGGAACAGATCAGCATGCAGCTGCCGGAATCGGTGACGCGGGCGTTGCTGTCGCAGGTGCCCGCCGCGTTCCACGGTGGAGTCGACGACGGCCTGCTGGCGGGTTTGGTGGTGGCCGTGCGGATCTGGCGCGCCCGCCGGGGCGTCGACGACCCGTCGGTGCTGGTGCGCCTCGAAGGCCACGGCCGCGAGGAGCAGGCGCTCGCGGGCGCCGAGCTGTCACGGACGGTCGGTTGGTTCACCTCCATGTTCCCGGTCCGTTTCGACCTGACCGGTATCGACCCCGCCGATGTGGCAGCCGGGGGTGAGGCTGTCGCGCAAGCGGTCTGGGCAGTGAAGGAAACCTTGCGGTCGATCCCGGACAAGGGCATCGGCTACGGCATGCTGCGCTACCTCTGCGCCGAAACCGCGGGGCTGCTGCCGGATCGCATGCCCGGGCGAATCGGATTCAACTACCTGGGCCGCGTCTCGAGCGCCGAGCTCGGAGCGGGCGGCCTGCACGGCGGGCTCGGCGAACTGAGCGCCGCACCGGATCCGGATATGCCGGTCACGGCCGCGGTGGAGGTGAGCGCGATCGTCATCGGGGATCGGCTGCAAGCCGGTTTCCGCTTCCCGTGCAGCCTGCTCGAGCCCACGGCGGTCGAGGAGCTGGCGAACCTGTGGTCCGAGGTACTGACCGCCATCGCCGGCCATGTGCGCACCCCGGGCGCGGGCGGGCATTCACCGTCGGATTTCGGCTTGGTAGAGCTGACCCGATCCGAGGTCGCCGCACTGGATTCGGCCTATCCGCAACTGGCAGATGTCTGGCCGGTCACCGCACTGCAGGCGGGGATGCTCTACCACGCTCAGCTGGCGGACGACGACGCCGACGCGGATGCCTATGTCGCACAGCTGGTTCTGCGGCTGACCGGCGAGCTGGACCTGGGCCGCCTGCGCGTGGCCGCGGCCGCGCTCGTGCGGCGCCACCAGGGCCTGCGGACGGCCTTCACCACCACCGGCCGCGGAGTGAGCGTGGCAGTGCTTTGCGATGAGCTCGAATTGCCTTGGCGAATAGTCGATCTCAGCGGTCACGCCGATCCGGAGAACGGCCTGCGTGAACTCGCCGCAGCCGAGAAGGTGCAACGCTTCGACCTCGCCGCCGCGCCGCTGCTGCGATTCACCGTCGCCCGGCTGGAGATCGATCGCTGGGCGCTGATCCTGACCAATCACCACGTCATCCTCGACGGCTGGTCCTACCCGCTGCTGCTCACCGAACTGTTCACCGGGTATACCGGCGAGCAGCCACGCATCGCGCCCGGCTCGTACCGGGATTTCCTGGCGTGGCTGGCATCCCGCGATCGCGACGCGGCACTGACGGCGTGGGCGGAGGCCCTCGACGGCGCCGAACCCACCTTGATCGGCGGCGGTTCGGATACCGGAACGGTGGCGGATCACTCCATAGCTCTCGACGGTTCCGACACCCGGGCCTTGGTCGCCGCGGCGGCCGGTGCCGGGGTCACGGCCAATACCGTGCTGCAGTCGGCCTGGGCACTCATGGTGGCGCAGTCGACCGGCCGCACCGATGTGGTGTTCGGCGCGACCGTATCCGGTCGTCCCGGCGAACTGCCCGCCGCCCAGCGCACCATCGGCCTGTTCATCAATACGATTCCGGTCCGGGTTCGGTTGGCGCCCACCGAGACCGCCGCCGAACTCTGGGCCCGCATCCACGGCGAACAGGCGGCGCTGCTCGACCACCACCACCTCGGACTGCGCGATATCCACCTGCGCACCGGCACCGACAGCCTCTTCGACACTCTCATGGTGCTCGAGTCGTATCCCGTGGAGTTGCGGCACCTCGAGAACGCGATCGGGCACGGCGGGCTCGCGATCACCGAGGTGCAGGCCGCCGACTCCACCCATTACCCGCTGACCTGCACCGCCATGCTGCAGGACACGCTGCGCATTCGACTCCAGTACCGCACCGAGCTTTTCGATACCGCCGCCATCACCGAATTCGGCGAACGCCTGCGGCAGGTGCTGCGCACGATCGCCCATGATCCCGCCGTGCCGGTGCGCGAACTGGCGACGCTGCCGGCCGAGCAGCACCGGCTCGTACACGACTGGGGGTGCGGCGAGGCGATTGCCGATGCGGTGACACTGCCCCAGTTGCTGGCCGCGGCCGTGGCGGCGAATCCGGACGGGGTCGCCGCGCTGGAAGGCGACCGGCGGCTCACCTACCGAGAGCTCGACGAGGAATCGAACCGATTGGCGCGGTGCCTGATCGGGCGCGGCGCCGGTCCGGAATCGGTGGTCGCGGTGGGCATGCCGCGATCGCTGGACTGGGTGCGTTCGGTATGGGCCATTGCCAAGACCGGCGCCGCCTTCGTATCGGTGGATCCGGCGCATCCGCTGGACCGCAATCGGTTCGTGTGCGGCGATTCCGGTGCGCGACTGGGGATCACCGCGCAGCAGTACGGTGCCGGACTGCTGCGCGGTGTGTCCTGGCTGATGCTGGATGATCCGGAACTCGCAATGCAGGTCTCGCGAGCGCCGCACACGCCGGTGACCGACGCCGACCGGTGCGGCGTACTGCGCCCGGCCAATACCGCGTATGTCATCTACACCTCCGGTTCCACCGGAAGGCCCAAGGGCGTCGAGGTCAGCCACGCGGGGTTGGCCGCGGCGGTGGCCGATCACCGGCGGTTCTGCGCGGCCGGACCGGATTCCCGCGTGCTGGCCGTGGCCGCACGTACCTTCGACGCGGCGATCCTGGAGCTGCTGCTGGCCCTCTCCGGCAGTGCCACGCTGGTGATCGCGCCCGCGGATGTCTATGGTGGACAACCGCTCTGGGAGTTGCTGCGTGACCAGCGGGTCAGTCATGCGTTCCTGACTCCGTCGGTGGCCCTGTCACTGGAGCCCGCCGGGCTCGACGATCTGCGGCTGGTCCTGACCGGTGGTGATCGATGCGGCCCGCAACTGGTGGCGCGCTGGTCGGGCACCGACACCGCGGGCTTGCGCCGCGTACGCAATATGTACGGTCCCGCGGAGGCGACGATCTGGGTCACCGGCACCGAACTGGCGCCGGGGCGACCGGTGGCCATCGGCGGCCCGATCGCGGGTGTCACCGCTGCGGTGCTGGATCCCTGGTTGCGTCCGGTGCCGGTCGGAGTCGTGGGTGAGCTGTACGTATCGGGTTCCGGTGTGGCCCGGGGTTATCGGGGCCGATCCGGGCCGACGGCCGCGGCGTTCGTGGCGGATCCGCTCGGCACACCGGGAGCGCGGCTGTACCGCACCGGCGACCTGGTGCGCTGGCAGGAGGACGAAACCACCCCGGGCGCAGGCGTACTGGTATTCGTGGGCCGCGCCGACCTCCAAGTGAAGGTGCGCGGGCAGCGGCTCGAACTGGGCGAGGTCGAGACCGCCTTGACCGGGCTGACGGACATCGCACAAGCCGTCGCCGCCGTACACCACCCGGAGAGCGGCGGTGTGCGACTGGTGGGTTACGTCGTCGCCGAGCCGGGATGCGCGCTCGATCCCGAGACGGTGCGGCGATCGGTCGCCGAGCAGCTGCCCGGCTTCATGGTGCCGGACGTGATCATGGTGCTCGCCGAGATGCCGCTGAGCACCAGCGGGAAGGTGGACCGGCGGGCACTGCCGGAACCGGTCTTCCCCGCTCAGGAGTACCGCGCGCCTTCGACGCCGGCCGAGCAGCTCATTGCCGGGGTGTTCGCCGAGGTCCTCGACGCGGACAAGGTCGGCGTCGACGACGACTTCTTCGCCCTGGGCGGCGATTCGATCGTCTCGATCCAGGTGGTGGCGCGGGCCCGCGCGCTGGGAGTGGCGTTCGGTCCGCGGGATGTCTTCGAGCAGCGGACCGCGGCGCGACTCGCGGTGGTCGCCGGATCGGCCGATGCCGAAATCGACGGTGCGATAGCCGAATTGCCCGGTGGCGGAGTCGGAGAGCTGCCGCTGCTGCCGGTGGCGCAGTGGATGGTGGAGTGGGGCAAGGGATTCAGGCGGTTCGATCAGCATGTGGTGCTGCGCCTCCCGGCTGGAGTCGGCGCGGCGGAGCTGATCGCGGCGCTGCAGGCGCTGCTGGATCGCCACGACATGCTGCGCTCGCGGCTGCGGCACAGTGAGTCCGGAGCCTGGTCGCTGCTCGTCGAGCCGCCGGGCAGCGTCGACGCGGCGGCAGTCCTGCAACGGCGGGTAGTCGAAGCCACGGATATCAACGCTGACCGTGGAACTGCGGTTGAGGCTGCTGCTGACTGTGGAACTGCGGTTGAGGCTGCTGCTGACTGTGGAACTGCGGTTGAGGCTGCTGCTGACCGTGGAACTGCGGTTGAGGCTGCTGCTGACCGTCGGACCGTGGCTGAGATCGCGACGGCCGAACTGGATGCGGCGATGAACCGCCTCGATCCGGCCGGCGGCGTGATGGTGCAGTTCGTCTGGCTGGAACCCGCGGATGGCGTGCAGGGCTGGCTGGAAGTGGTGGCGCACCACCTGGTCGTCGACGGTGTGTCGTGGCGAATCCTGCTGCCGGACTTGCTGTCCGCGCTGGAACAGGCGAAGGCCGGGACGGCGCCGGTATTGGCTCCGGTCGGGACATCGATGCGCAGGTGGGCGCACGGCTTGGCCACCGCGGCGCCGGAGCGGATGCACGAACTGCCACTGTGGCAGCGAATGGTCGACGGCCCCGACCCGAGTTTGGGTGGGCGAGAACTGGATCCGGCGATCGACACCGCCGCGACCCTCGAACGCGTGGCGATCGAGTTGCCGGAAGCTGTTACCCGGGCCCTCATCTCACGGGTCCCGGCCGTCTTCCACGGTGGCGTCAATGACGGCCTGCTGGCCGGTCTGGCCATGGCGGTACGCATCTGGCGAGCACGCCGCGGGCTCGACGAGTCGTCGGTGCTGGTGCGCCTGGAAGGCCACGGCCGCGAGGACCAGGTGATCGGCGCGGAGCTGTCACGGACGGTGGGCTGGTTCACCTCGATGTTCCCGGTGCGCTTCGACCTCGACCTGGCCGGTGTCGGTGTCGGTGTCGATATCGAGGACACCGACGCCTGGGTGGCGGCCGCGGTGCGCTCGGTGAAGGAGACCCTGCGGTCGATCTCGGACAAGGGCATCGGATACGGCATGCTGCGCTACCTCCACGCCGAAACGGCCGCGCTGCTGCCGGATCGGATGCCGGGACGCATCGGGTTCAACTACCTGGGGCGGGTCTCGGAGGCGGCCGGCGGTCTGGACGGCGGGCTTGGCGAACTGGCCGTGGCGGCCGACCCGGACACCCCGGTGACCCTCGCCTTGGATGTCAGCGCCATCGTGATCGACGACCGGTTGCAGGCCGGATTCCGGTTCCCGCGCACGCTGCTGGACCGCGACGAGGTCGAGGAACTGGCGACGCTCTGGTCGCAGTCGCTCACCGCCATCGCCGAGTACGCCGAAATACCCGGCACGGGTGGGCATTCCCCGTCGGACTTCGGTCTGGTGGCACTGACCCAATCGGATATCACCGTCCTCGAACAGCGTCACCCGCGGTTGGTCGACGTGTGGCCGCTGACTCCTTTGCAGGCCGGACTGCTGTTCCACGCCCGGTTGGCCGCGGGCACGGACGCCGACGTGTACACCGCCCAGGTCGTCGTGCGCGTCAACGGTGACCTGGATCCGCAGCGCCTGCACCGCGCTGCCGCCGCAGTGCTGGACCGGCACGAGGGGCTGCGCACCGCATTCGACACCACGGCAGCCGGCGTCAGCGTGGCAGTGCTCTGTGCAAGCGTCGAATTGCCCTGGCAGGTCGTCGATCTGACCGAGCGGCCCGATCCTGAAACGGCCCTGGCCGAGCTCGCCGCCGCCGAGCAGGACCGCCGGTTCGACCTGGCCGTGCCGCCGCTGCTGCGGTACACGGTCGCCGCGCTGGGCGCCGGCCGATGGGCGCTGATCCTGACCAACCATCACGTCATCCTCGACGGCTGGTCCCTGCCACTGTTGGTAACAGACCTCTTCAACCGGTACGGCGGCGGAGTGGAGATGGCGGCCGGATCGTATCGAGACTTCCTGGCGTGGCTGGAAACTCGCGACCGGAATGCAGCGCGAGCGGCGTGGGCCGGGGCCTTGGTCGGTGCCGAACCCACCCTGCTCGCTGGCCCCGCTGGCCCCGCTGGCCCCGCTGGCCCGGATGCGGGTGTCGGCGCGGTCGTGGATCGGTCCCTCACGATCGAGAGCGCCGAAACCCGGGCGCTGCTGGCCGCGGCGGCCGCCGCCGGGGTGACGGTGAATACCGTGCTGCAGTCGGTCTGGGCGATGGTGCTCGCACGGACGAGCGGCCGGAACGATGTGGTGTTCGGTACCACTGTTTCCGGGCGTCCGGCCGAATTGCCCGGCGCCGAGCGGACTATCGGCCTGTTCGTCAATACCATCCCGACCCGCGTGCGTTTCGACCCCACTGAATCCGTCAGTGAACTGTGGGCGCGCATCCACGATGAGCAGGCCCGGCTGCTGGACCACCACCACCTCGGCCTGACCGATATCCACGCACTCACCGGTGGCGACAACCTGTTCGACACGCTCATGGTGTTCGAGTCGTATCCCGTTGACGTCCAGCACATTCGGCACATCACCGGCGCCGGGGAGCTGGAACTCGCCGGGATCACCGGCGCCGACTCCACCCACTATCCGCTGTCCTGCACCGTCATCCTGCAGGAGTCGTTGCGCATCCGGCTGCAGTACCGGCCCGACCTCTTCGACGCGGCGACCATCGAGACGCTCGGCGAGCGGCTGCGGCTGGCGCTGGCGGCGGTCACCGCCGATATCGCCGCGCCGGTGCGGGATCTCGATGTGCTGTCCGCGCCGGAACGGCGGTTACTGCTCGAGGAATGGGGCGGCAACAAGCAGGTCCGGCCGCTCCCCGGAGTCACGGTGACCGCGGGCGGCGTCACCCTGCCGGAGTTGCTGGCAGCCGCGGTCGCCAATAACCCCGACGGCAATGCGGTCGTCGAACGGGACCGGCGCATCACCTATCGAGAGCTCGACGAACACTCGAACCGGTTGGCGCGGCACCTGATCGACTGCGGTGTGGGCCCGGAATCGCTGGTGGCCCTCGCGCTGCCGCGGTCGCTGGAATGGGTGCTGGCCGTGTGGGCCGTCACCAAGGCCGGCGCGGCCTTCCTGCCGGTGGACCCGGCACACCCGGCGGATCGGAACCGGTTCATGTGCACCGATTCCGGTGTGCGAGTAGGGATCACGATGGACCGGTACACGGCCGACCTGCCGGATCGGGAGGTGTCGTGGGTGCTCCTCGACCACCCCGGGGTGGGTGCGCAGGTCCGGCAACGGCCGCACACCGCCGTGACCGATGCCGATCGGCGTGGCCCGCTGCGCGCGAGCAATGCCGCCTACGTCATCTACACGTCCGGGTCGACCGGCCTCCCGAAGGGGGTGGAGGTACCGCATGCCGGACTCGTCGCGGTGGCGGCCGAACAGTCGTATCGCTATGCGGTGAAGGCGGATTCACGGGTGCTCAGCGCCGCCGCGCGGACCTTCGACCTCGCGGTGCTGGAACTCCTGCTGGTCGTCCCCGCCGGCGCGGTACTGATCCTGGCCCCCGAGGACGTGTACGGCGGACCGCGCTTGGCCGAGTTCATGCGGGACCGGCGCATCAGCCACGCGAGCATAACGCCGAGTGTGGCCGCCACGCTGGATCCGGCCGGGCTCGACGAGCTGACCGTACTGATCGTGGCGGGCGAGGCCTGCCCGCCCGCACAGGTCGCGCGCTGGTCGCGCACCGACACCGTGAGCGCCCGCGGCTTCTTCAACACTTACGGGCCGACCGAGGTCACCATCATCATGTCGATCAGTCCCGCACTGCGCGTGGGCGATCCGGTCTCGCTGGGCGCACCCGTTCCGGGCATGGGCGCATCGGTGCTGGATTCCTGGCTGCGACCGGTGGGCGTCGGAGTGGTGGGCGAACTGTACGTGTCGGGTCCCGGCGTGACCCGCGGATACCGGGGCCGGGCGGGGCTGACCGCCGCCCGGTTCGTCGCGGATCCGTACGGGGCGCCCGGCAGCCGGCTGTATCGCACCGGAGACCTGGTGCGCTGGATCCTCGACGCCTCCGGCACCGGCATCCTGCTGTTCGTGGGGCGGTCGGACTTCCAGGTGAAGGTGCGCGGACAGCGACTGGAACTCGGCGAAGTCGAGACCGCGCTCACCGATCTGGACGGGATCGAACACGCCGTGGTCGTCGTGCACCACGGCGACGCCGACGACGCGGCCGGCGGCGGTGTGCGTTTGGTGGGCTACGTGGTGGCCGGGACGGGACACGTACTGGATCCGGCGCAGGTGCGGCGGTCGGTGGGCGAGCGCCTGCCGGGCTTCATGGTGCCGGATGTGGTGGTGCTCGACCAACTGCCATTGACGAGCAGTGGCAAGGTGAACCGGGCCGCGCTGCCGGAGCCGGTGACAGCGCATGCGAGTTACCGCGTGCCCTCGACGTCGGCCGAACAGCTGGTGGCCGGTGTTTTCGCCGAAGTGCTGGGCGTGGAAAGGGTCGGCGTCGACGACGACTTCTTCGGGCTCGGCGGCAATTCACTGTCGGCGACACGACTTTCGGCACGATTGGCCGAAGGCTCGGGCGTCTCCGTGGGCGTGCGAGACGTGTTCGAAGCCTCGGCGGTCGGCGCGCTCGCGAGGTTGCTCGCGGCACGGCTCGAGAAATCGGCTGGGGCGCAGGCAGTTCCGGTTCCGCAGCTGGCTGCGCGGGTGCGTCCCGAACGGGTGCCGCTCTCCTTCGCGCAACAGCGGATGTGGTTCGTGAACCGGCTGGCGCCGCAATCCGTGGCGTACAGCATCCCGTTGGTGCTGCGCCTGCGCGGCCGCGTGGACACCGCCGCCCTCGCGGCGGCGATGTGGGACGTGCTGGCTCGGCACGAGGTGCTGCGGACCCGGTAT
Source organism: Nocardia sp. NPDC088792 (assembly GCF_044750615.1). NCBI lineage: Bacteria > Bacillati > Actinomycetota > Actinomycetes > Mycobacteriales > Nocardiaceae > Nocardia > Nocardia sp. NPDC088792. Next base: position 568,012 of record NZ_JBIVKC010000002.1, on the reverse strand, counting down.
CCGGATGTGGACGGCGTGCCGTTCCAGCTGGTGGTGCCGGTCCCGGCGCCGGCGGGCGCGGTGGATGTGGATCTGATGCCGCAGCCGGTGCCGGCCGCCGGAATCGCCGATGCGATAGCCGCCGTGGTGGCCGCGGGATTCGATGTGGCCGCGCGAGTGCCGTTGCGCGCAAGGCTGTTGTCGGTGCGGCCGGATGAGTTCGTGCTGGTGCTCGTGGTGCACCACATCGGCGCGGACGGGTTCTCGATGGGCCCGCTGGCCCGGGATCTGGCCGCGGCTTACGCCGCCAGGTGCGCCGGGCAGCAACCGGATCTGCCGCCGCTGCCGGTGCAGTATGCGGATTACGCCCTGTGGCAGCGGGAATTGCTCGGTTCCGCCGAGGATCCGGCGTCCATGCTGTCGCGGCAGCTCGGCTACTGGACCGCGCAATTGCGGGAACTGCCCGAGGTGCTGGAGCTGCCGGCTGATCGGCCGCGTCCGGCGGTCGCCTCGCATCGCGGGGCAATGCTCGGCTGCACGGTGGACGCGGCCACGGTCCACGGACTGCAGGCCATTGCCCGTGCACAGGGCGTGACAGTGTTCATGGTCTTCCATGCCGCGCTGGCGATCGTGCTGTCGCGCCTGTCCGGCAGCACCGATATCGCGGTCGGGACACCGGTGGCCGGGCGCGGATCGGCCCTGCTGGACGACCTGGTCGGCATGTTCGTCAATACGGTGGTGCTGCGGACGCGGATCGACGAGTCGGTGTCATTCGCCGAATTCCTCGCCGGTGTGCGGAGCGTGGACCTGGAGGCGTTCGCGCAGGCCGAGATTCCGTTCGAGCAGGTCGTCGAAGTGCTGGATCCGCCGCGCAGTCAGGCGCATCACCCGTTGTTCCAGGTGATGCTGGCCTTCCACAATCTCGATGAGGCCGGTTTGACACTGCCCGGCATCGAAGTGACCGCGGCGGGCGCCGATACCGGCGTCGAACGCTTCGACCTCACCCTCACACTGACCGACGAACCCGATGCGAACGGCGCCATGCCGGTCGGAATCAGTTACGCCACCGAGCTTTTCGACGCAGCTACGATCGAGGCCTTCGCCGGGCGGCTGTGCGCCGTACTGCGCACGGTGGCGGCCGATCCCGAGGTACCGGTACGGCACATCGATGTGGTGCCGGAGCGGCAGCGGCTGCTCGCCGAATGGGGCCGGTGCAACGAAGCGGCGGCCTTCGAAGCGGTGACGCTGCCGGGACTGCTGGCCGCTGCGGTCGCGGCGAATCCCGAGGGCGACGCGGTGGTCGACGGGGCGCGGCGGGTCTCGTACCGCGAACTGGATGCCGCCTCGAACCGGTTGGCGCGCAGGCTGATCGAGCGGGGCGCGGTACCGGAGTCGGTGGTGGCCGTGGGCGTACCGCGGTCGCTCGAGTGGGTGCTGTCGGTCTGGGCCGTCGCCAAGACCGGCGCTGCCTTCGTCTCGGTGGATCCCGCGCATCCGCTGGATCGCAACAGCCTCGTATGCGTTGATTCCGGTGCACGAGTGGGGATCACCTCGGCGCGGCACCGTGACGCGCTGCCGGTCGAAGGCACATCGTGGCTGGTGCTCGACGATTCGGCAGTTGCGGCACGGATCGAGCAGTGCTCGCCGGAACCGGTGACCGATGCCGACCGCAATGCGCCTGTGCGCGTGAGCAATACCGCGTACGTCGTCTACACGTCGGGTTCGACCGGACGTCCGAAGGGCGTCGAGGTCACGCACGCGGGTTTGGCGGCGGTGGCATCCGATCACGAGTATCGCTGTGCGGCGGAACCGGATTCACGGGTACTGGCGGTCGCGGCACGCACCTTCGATGCCGCGATTCTGGAATTGCTGCTGGCCACCCAGGCCGGCTCCGCGCTGGTGATCGCTCCTCCGGACGTCTACGGCGGGCAGCCGCTATGGGAGTTGTTGCGGGGACAGCGGATCAGCCACGCATTCCTGACCCCGTCGGTTGCGTTGTCACTCGAGCCGGACGGTCTGGATACGTTGCAGGTGGTGCTGACCGGCGGCGATCGGTGTGGGGCGCAGCTGGTTTCGCGCTGGTCGGGCACCGACGCCGCGGGCAGCCGCCGGGTGCACAACCTGTACGGGCCCGCGGAAGCGACGATCTGGGTGACGGGTGCGGAACCGGCGCCCGGACAGCCGGTGGGGATCGGCGCTCCCATCGCGGGAGCGCGCGTCGCGGTACTGGATGCGTGGCTGCGCCCGGTGCCGATGGGCGCCGTGGGCGAGCTGTATGTGTCGGGTTCCGGTGTGGCACGCGGATATCGGGAGCAGGCGGGGCTGACCGCGGCCCGGTTCATTGCGAATCCGTTCGGGTCCGCGGGGGAGCGGTTGTATCGCACCGGGGACCTGGTGCGGTGGACGGCCGATGATGCGGAGTCCGATACCGGCACTCTGATGTTCGTGGGCCGCGCGGACTTCCAGGTGAAGGTGCGTGGGCAGCGACTGGAGCTGGGTGAGGTCGAGGCTGCGCTGGGTGATCTGGAAGGAGTCGATCAGGCCGTCGTCGTCGTGCACCAGGACGCCGGTGACGGCCCGGAGCCGGCCGGCGTGCGGTTGGCGGCGTATGTCGTGGCCGCTACGGACTGCTCGGTGGATCCGGTGCAGCTCAGGCGAGCTGTCGCGGAACGCCTGCCCGCATACATGGTTCCGGATGCGGTGATGGTGCTCGGCGCATTGCCATTGACCGCCACCGGAAAGGTGGACCGGCGGGCGCTGCCCGAGCCGGTGTTCCCGGCACAGGTGTACCGCGCCCCCGAGACGCCGCTCGAACAGCTCGTCGCCACGGTATTCGCCGAGGTGCTGGGCGTGGACCGGGTCGGCGCCGACGACGACTTCTTCGCGCTCGGCGGAAACTCGCTCACCGCAGTGCAAGTCGTCTCCCTGATCCGATCCCGGACCGGCAGTCAACTGCCGCCCAGCCGATTGTTCTCGGACGCGACACCGGCGGCGCTGGCACAGACCCTGGACGGCGGGCCGGACGCCATGAACATTTCACTCGGTGTACTCACGCCACTGCGGTCCGCGGGCAGCCGGCCGCCGGTGTTCTGCGTGCATCCGGGTGGCGGCCTGGCTTGGGTGTACGGCTCCCTGGTCGGACACCTCGATCCCGATCGCCCGGTCTACGGCCTGCAGGATCCGTACATCGTCGCCGACGAGTCCCGGCTGGAATCGGTCGGCGCCTATGCCGATCGGTACGTCCGCGAGATCCTGGAACAGTTCCCGGACACCACCTACCACCTGGTGGGCTGGTCGCTGGGTGGTCAGATCGCCCATGCGATGGCCGTGCGCCTGCAGGAGCTGGGCCATCGAGTCGGCCTGCTGGCCCTCGTCGACGCCACTCCCGAAACCGGTGCGGTGGATACCGCGGAGCCCGAGCAGCGGGACGTCCTCGAGGTCGTCGGCCGCATCCTCGGCGGGTGGCGGAATGTCCTGGACGGGGCCGAGATGCCCGACATCGAGAATCTGGACGACTTCTACGCCTTGCTCTCCGATCGGCTCGCGAGTGCGGAAGTGCTTGCACCCCAACAGGTCGAGCGGGTGCTCGAAAGCTTCTCGCACCCGCTGCCGTACGAGCCCGGCCGGTTCGCCGGCGACGCGGTGCTGTTCACGTCCACCCGGGAAGCAGGCCGGGACCGATTCGCGGAAGCCTGGCGTGCCCACATCACGGGCCGGGTCGAGGAGATCCCGATCGACGAATGGCATACCGGAATGCTGAACGCCGACAAGGCCGCCGAGATCGGGCCGATCCTGGAGCGCTGCTTGCAGAACTACCAGAACAGCCAGAGTGGGCAGAGCGGCCGGAATGGCTCAGCGCACCAGCTCGAGTAGGGCGGTCGCGTCGGCGAGAGAGGACTTGTCCCATGCGCCGGGCGGCGTGATGAGGGCGTGCTGGATCCCCAGTTCCTCGAGCGTGTGCAGGTGCTCGGCGACGGGTGCGACGCCGTCGGTGAAGTCGACCGTGGTCACCACGGTCTTCTCGATCTCGGCGGGGTCGCGCCCGATGTCCTCGCAATGGCTGCGCAGGACCTCCAGCTTGCGAGTGAGGTTGTCGGCGTAGCCGGCGCCGGGCAGATCGAACAGATTGCAGGCGTCGGCGTAGCGGGCGACCAAGCGCAGCGTCACCTTCTCGCCGCTGCCGCCGATGAGGATCGGCGGGTGCGGGCGGCGCACCGAGTTCGGTGAGTTCAGCAGGCGTTCCAGTCGGTAATGCTTGCCATGGAACGGTGATTCGTCACCGGCCCACATCCGATGGGCGATCTGCAGGGTCTCCTCCAGTTGCTCGAAGCGATCGGCCAAGCGCGGGAACGGAATTCCCAGCCCCTCGGCCTCGAAGACGGGTCCCGGTCCACCCGGCACCGGATCGAACGGCGCACCCGCCCCGATACCGAAATACATGCGCCCGCCGCTGAGTACGTCGAGCGTGGTGACGGTCTTGATCAGCACACCCGGATGCCGGTAGGCGACCGAGCCGACCATCGCCCCGAGCGCGATCCGCCGGGTGATGCCCGCCAGGAACCCGAGCGTCGAATAGGCCTCGGGCATAGGCGATTCCGGCGGCGCGCCGGAGACCCGGATCTGGAAGAAGTGGTCCATCACCCACAGGCTGTCGAAGCCGGTCTCATCGGCGGTGCGCGCGATGTCGGTGATGGTGGCGCCCAGTTCCCCGGTGGGGATGGGCCAGGAGAAGTTGGTGAGTCCGATTCCGAGCTTCATCGGGTCCTCCGCAGAGATTCAGATAGATTCATTAGCCGAACAACGATCGTATCGTTACCCGGCTAATGACTGTCAAGCCCTTACGCTGTACTGGTTATGCCCGAACCCGACGATGACTTCCAAACCGCCTTCTGGGCCGCCAAGCACGCCCTGGCCACCGCCAACGCGGCCGCCTTCGCGCACCACGGCATCCACGAGGGCCAGCAGTTCGTCCTGCGCCAACTCTGGGCCGAAGACGGACTCGCCCCGGGAGAAATCGCCCGCCGCCTGGGCCTCGCCACCCCCACCATCACCCGCGCCGCCACCCGCATGGAAGCCGCCGGCCTCCTCCGCCGCGAACCCCACCCCACCGACCGCCGCCTGGTCCGCCTCCTCCTCACCGACCGCGGCCGCGAACTGGAACAACGCATAGAAGCCGAAACGGCCGCCATCGCCGAACGCGCCATGGCGACCGTCAGCCCCGCCGATCGTCTGTTGTTCGTGCGCACGCTCCGGGAAATGAAGCGCAACCTCGAAACCGGTTGACCGGCTTCGTCATCAGTGCGGCAGAGCGTCCTTCACGGCCTTGTCCTGCACGTAATCCGACCTGCACAGCAGACCCGTCAACGACACGCGGTCGTCGTTCTTCGCCGGATCATCGCCGAAGATCGCCAGGATCACCTTCAACTGCGAAGCCTTGTCCAAGGTTTCGTACTGCGCGCACGTCACGCTCAGTGGGTCATCCAGATTCGCGGGCGCCGGAGCGGAAGTGGACGTCGTGGTAGGGGCGGCGGAGGTAGTGGTTGCCGTAGTCGTGGTGGCAACGGCGGACGATGAGGTCTCCGGGGCAGCGGTAGGCGTGCCATCGGTCTTCGAGCAGCCCCCCACCACGACCGCTACGAGACACAGTGCGGACACTGCCATAGCCGAACGTGCTGTTTTCATGCGGCTCATATTGCCTTATTGAGCCAAACTCCATACCGACCGGCCATCCTTCTCCGCCCTCGCAACGAATAGCAAATCACCGCGCCTGTCGATCCGGCTCCGGACCGCCAAGCGAATCAAGTTGATCTATAAGCATCTTTCGCGAAGGAGGAAACGCATGATCCCGCACTTCATCGGTGACGTAATCTCGGCAATCTCCGACCTCCTCGGCAGGTTGCTGATTCCGTAGCGCCAGAGGCCCGGAGCTGCCCGCAGCTCCGGGCCGCCAAGCTCGGTGTAGCCGCGTAAGTCTGAAAAGCTTTGTATCACACTAGATTTAGGCTGGATTCGAACACTCGTTCGATATAAGATGGTGGTATGGGCACCGGGGGGAACCACTACAGCAGCGACGCCACTGCGGCGTTCGGTGCCGGTGTCGACGCCATGCTGGAAGCGAACCTCACCCGTTGCACCGATGAGCAGGTCGTTGCGATGTTGCGTGAGGTCGAGGTCGATAAGAGGCGTTTCGTGGCTGCCGAGCATCGGTTGCTGGTCGAGATCGAGCAGCGTCGTATCCCGGAGAAAGCCGAGGCCCGCAGCACCACCCAATACCTGGCCACCGTCCTGCGTCTGTCGCATGCCGAGGCTGCCGCGCGCGTGAATGCGGCGAAGCTGTTGGGTCCGCGGCTGATCGGTGGGGAGGAACTCGAACCTCTGTTGGCCCATACTGCTGCCGCGCAAGCCGCGGGGGAGATCTCGGTCGATCATGCGTGGCGGATCGCGAAGATCCTGAAGCGGCTGCCGATGCATGTGGATGCGATACAAGCCGAAGCGGTCGAACAACAACTCGCCGACTACGCGCGCACCGGCTGGCCGGATGATCTGCCGAGGATCGGTGACCGCATCCTGGCGTTCCTCGACCCCGACGGGATCCTGGTGCAGGACAAGGATCGCCAACGCATGCGCGAACTGATCATTGGCAAACAACGTGTCGACGGCATGTCGGCGATCCGCGGGGAGATCACCCCCGAACTGCGGGCCCTGCTCGATCCGGTGCTGGCGAAACTGGCGCGCCCAGGCATGTGTAACCCCGAGGACGCGCAAAGCCCCTGGACCACCGGTGATTCCGTCGGTGACGGGATCGACCCGGAAGTATTGCAGGGGTGCGTGAAACGCGATACCCGCAGTGCGGGTCAGCGTAATCATGATGCGGTGTTGGCGTTGCTGCGCCCGGAGATGGGTCCGGCCCACCTGGGCCAGCATCGGGGGATGCCGGTCAGCACCGTGGTGACCATGACCGTCGCCGAACTCGAGACCGCGGCCGGGGTGGCCGTGACGGCGTCGGGTGGGCGGGTGTCGATCGAGGAGGCGTTGAAGCTGGCGCAGAAGTCGATTCCGTGGCTGGCGGTACTCAACCACACAGGCATGCCCCTGTATCTGGGCAGAGGCAAACGCATGACGGGCAAACCGATGACGGGCAAACCGATCACGGACGGGGCGATGACGGGCAGGGCGATGACGGGCACGGTGCCGCGTATGGCGAATCCGGCGCAACGGATAGCGCTGATCGCCGCCGAACGTGGCTGCACTCGTCCGGGTTGTGATGCCCCCGCGACCATGTGCCAGGTGCATCATGTCACCGAGTGGGCCAAGGGCGGTCCGACCGATATCGACAACCTCACCCTGGCCTGCGACGCCTGCCACGCACGGGTGCATGACGGGCCGGGTGGCTGGAAAACCGTGAAACTGGACCAAGACTCACCGTATGCGGGTCGTACCGGCTGGATCGCGCCCGCCCACATCGACCCGAGCGGGATACCGCAGGTCAACCACCGCCACCATGAGAAGGAAGCACTCGCGGAGTCGGCGGCGCGGATTCGTGCCCGTACCGAGCGGGAATCACGCCGTCATCGTGAGTGGCTGGCGCGGCGCGCCTGTTCGAGTGCAGCGCAGAACAATGGGGCGCAAAACGATGCGCCGGAGGCCGGGACATCGACTGGATCGGCAACCGTGCCAGCAGCCGGACCGCAAGCCAGCCCGGAGAGTGGGCCCGACGGTGGGCTAGGGGCCGGGCTAGAAGCCTAGAGAGTGTGAAAGGGGCGCGGCCAGTACGCCAGCGTGGGGGAATGAGACATATCCCCGCACTGGTGTACTGGTCGTGCCTGTTTCGGTTTCCTTCGGGTTTCGGGGTTTTTGGGTCTCCGGTTTTCTGGTTTTCGGTTTTTCGGGTGTGTGTCTCGAGAAGGTGATGCGTGCAGTCCGTGGGCTGGGACAGAGGGCGACGGCTCCCCACTGGGCGTCAGCCCCGGTCCGGCAGGGCACACGACGCAACCACACCTCCAGTTTTTAATCTTTGTCTCTGCCCTAGCGGCGCAATACCTCAACGGCGCGAGCGCGGGCACTGTCGACGCCGCGACTGAAGTCCTCGTCGGGGAAGACCGGCATAGGGACGTCGGCAGGAATGCCGGTGACATCGTAGGTAGTACCTGCTGGGGTGAGGTACTTCTCGTTGGGGAGGATGAAGGTCCACCCGTTGGGGAGACGCCGGGTCATCACGTCGGAGAAGACGCCTTGGGTGTTCTCGCCGAGAATCGTTGGGCGAGGACTGCGTTGAAGTAGAGCTTGGGTAAAGGTTTCGCCGGCGCTGATAGTGGATTCGCTGGTCAGGATCGCGATCTTCCCGAGATAGGGGTTAGATCCATAGGGCTGCACTGTGATTGGCTGCGGAAGTGTGAATCTGTCGGGGTTGCAAGGGTTGTTGCGGGTTTCCTTGGCGTAGGCGAAGAAGGGGTGGTCGGTCAGTCTCGCGGCGATTGCCAGCCCGAGGGGATCGTCACCGCCGCCGTTGATGCGGGTATCGATGATCAGGCCGGTGAGGCGGTTCGGCCCGGTGGTTCGGGCCGGGGTGAAGATCGAGGTGAGGGCGCGGTCCAGTTCGGCGGCGTTGGCGGCGTACGAGCCGGATTCGGAGTCGGTGTAGTCGGAGAATCCGCTGATCCAGAGGTAGCCGATGTGGTCGGGGAGGTCCGCGTAGCCGATGTGGTTGTTCGCCCACATCGTCATCGGACTGTTCGGATCGGTCTGTCGGACCAGGTCGAGGGCCTTGTCGATGTATTGCGGGGTCGGGGGTCTGGTTCCCGGCCGGGGAGTGCCGATCGGCCGGCCGTTCGCCATGATCGCCAGGTGGGCGTCCTGTAGGGGTGCGATCATTTCGCCGAGGATTTTCGCGAGATCGTCATCGCTGGTGGTGGCGGTGACCATGGGGCGATAGCGGGTGTAGGTCTGGTGCCAGTTCACGTCGTGTGCCGCGAAGAAGGGGTAGTTCTCGTCGAGGGTGTGCCAGAAGACGTCGAAGGTGCGCTGCGGATCCTTGTCGATAGGAGGGGTGCCACCGGAATCCACACAGTCGGAAGGTTTTTCGGGGAGGCGATGCAGATGGCGGGCGCCCTCGTTCGCATCGATCCGCCACTCGGCGGTATTCGGGTCACGGGTGAGAGTGATCGTCGAGACGGTGCCGTCATTGCCGTCGAAGGTGCGGGTTTCATCCGTGCCGGTCTTCGTGGTGGCCTCGAAAAGGCCCGGCAGACAGCTGACAGTGGTGCGGTCGTAAGTGTGCAGGCCGTGCGCGTCGACGACCATGATGGTGCTGTAACCGTCGGTCTGCCACACTCCGTCGATAACCATGGGCCACATGGTGCGGCCCGGCGATCGGTGCGCACATCACACCGGAGCATGCGCACCTCATACCGCAGTATCAGCGAGTAGCCCGCGGCGCCCCCATGCCGGGATCGATGCGGATCGGGCCACCCGCGGCCGGCGCGATCGGGAAATCGAAGATGGCGGTCGGGATATAGACGGTGGCACAGGAATTCGGAATATCGACCACGCCCGAGAACCGTCCCTCGATAGGCGCGGCGCCCAGCAGCAGATAAGCCTGCTCGCGGCTGTAACCGAACTTGGTCAGATAGTCGATGGCGTGGAGGCAGGCGCGCTCGAACGCCAATTGCGAATCGAGATACCGCTGTTCGCCGTCGAGGGTGACCGAGGTGCCGGAGAAGGCCAGGAACTCCGTGTAGACCGGGCCCTCGTTGCCCGGCTGGAAGATGGCGTTCTCGGTGACGCCGTAGAGCTCCATTCCGTTCTTGATCACATCCACTCGCAGATCGATGAAGCCGCCCATTTCGATTGCGCCGCAGAAGGTTATCTCGCCATCACCCTGCGAGAAGTGCAGATCACCCACCGAGAGGTTCGCACCGGGCACGAACACCGGATAGAACACCCGGCTGCCCCGCGTCAGATTCTTGATGTCCTGATTGCCGCCGTTCTCGCGAGGCGGTGCGGTGCGGGCGGCCTCGGCAGCGGCACGCTCATAATCCGACCCGATCAACGCGCCCAGAATCGCATCGCGCGGTTCGGGCGGCAGCGCCAGCGGCGGCACCCGCTCGGGATCGGTGGCGATCAGCGCGGCCTCCCGGGTGTTCCAAGTGCCGAGCAGCCCCGCCGAAGGCGCGGTGCCCATGAGCCCGGGATGCATGATGCCCGTGAACTTGACCCGCGGAACGTGCCGCGAGGTGGTGGTATGGCCGCTGAAGTCCCAGATCGCCTTGTACGCGTCCGGAAAGTGCTCGGTGAGGAAGCCGCCGCCATTGTCGGTGGGGAAGATGCCGGTGTATCCCCAGCCCTGACCCGCCAGCGGACCCGAATCCTCCTGCGGGATCGGCCCGATATCGAGAATGTCGACGATCAGCAGGTCACCCGGCTCGGCGCCCTCGACCGCGAAGGGCCCGGACAGGCAGTGCACGGTGGTGAGCGGCGCATCGCGGACATCCTCGGCGGAATCGTCATTGCGGATCGCGCCGTCGAACCATTCGCGCACATGCACCCGGAACTCGGTGCCCGGCGCGACGGTGGCGACCGCCGGAATGTCCGGGTGCCAGCGATTGTGGCCTACGAACTTCTGATCGGCGAACTTCTTGGTGGAATCGAGCGGGAAGATCAGCTCGGGCATCGGTGCCTCCTGGGAAATCGGGGACGTGGGTATCCGGAACGGGGGATGTCAGGCGCGGGGGAGCTTGTGGTGCAGCGGATTTCGCGAGATCCGGGTCGTGGTCCGGGCAGGCGGCGCCGTCACCACGGCCGGTTCGTGCGCGGTGCGCGCGGTGGCGTCGAGCAATCGCGTCGCCGTCGAGCCGGTGTGCAGCAGCGCACCGCCGGTCATGCGCCGTCGCGCCGGAAGGGCACAGCCGGGACACGGCGCGACGTCGGGCACGGTCGCCATGGGGTGGGAACGGTCGAAGCTGCCACAGCTGCGGCAGCAGAATTCGTAGTAGGGCACGCGGCGCCTCCGTACCCGGGCCAGCCGCCCGGATTGTTTTCATTTGAAGGTATTTCGGTTGCCTACGATACAAAGCGCCCTGCGTCTCGATGGTGAAACTGCTGGATTAAGTGGGAGTTACGAGATCCGCCGAGGGTATCCGCCAGGTAAACCTTCAAATGAATTATATTCAGATGAAACTATTGACTCTATGGTCTGTTCTCGTTGGATCCCGGGGCCACGCCGGCCTCGACAGCTAGGAGAACGACACCATGAGCACAAGCACCCGCCTGCGGCGGTTTCAGGAGTGGGCAGCGCGCGACGACATCGAGGACTACTCGCTGCGGTACGCGCCGAAGTCCTTCCGTCGCTGGAGCCCGATGGCGTGCGCGGTGACCGCGCTGGGCGGCATCGCCTACCTCGCCGACTACTCCATCGGCGCGTCCATCGCCGTCACCCACGGCGCCTCCAGCGCCGTCATCGCGATCCTGGTGGCCGCGGTGACGATCTTCCTGACCGGCATCCCCATCGCCTACTACGCCGCCAAGTACAACCTGGACATGGATCTGCTCACCCGCGGCGCCGGATTCGGCTACTTCGGTTCCACGCTGACCAGCGTCATCTACGCCAGCTTCTGCTTCATCTTCTTCGCGCTGGAGGGCTCGATCATGGCGCAGGCCATGAAGCTGGCCTTCCACATCCCGCTGCCGCTGGGTTACGTGATCGGCTCACTGATCATCATTCCCCTTGTCCTGTACGGGATGTCGGCGCTCGCCAAGTTCCAGGTGTGGACCCAGCCGCTGTGGCTGATCCTGTTCGCGGCGCCACTGGTGGCCATCGCGATCGACGATCCGTCCGGCTTCTCCGGCTTCCTGTCCTGGGCCGGCGACGGCGGCACCGCGCGGGTGACCGCCGTCGGCGTGGGAGCCGGTGCGGGCGTGGCGCTTTCGCTCATCGCGCAGATCGGCGAACAGGTCGACTACCTGCGATTCATGCCGGAGAAGTCGGAGACCCCGGCCTGGCGGTGGTGGTCGGCGGTGCTGGCGGCCGGCCCCGGCTGGGTGATCCTCGGTGCGGCCAAACAGCTGTGCGGCGCCTTCCTGGCGTTCTACGTCGCCGGTCAGGTCGGCTTCACCCGCGCCACCGAACCCATCGAACAGTTCCTGGGCGGGTACGGCGCGCTGATCCACAGCCATGCCGCGGCGCTGGCCGTCGCGACCGTCATGGTGCTGCTCTCGCAGATCAAAATCAATGTGACGAACGCGTATTCGGGGTCGCTGTCCTGGTCCAACTTCTTCAGCCGGGTGCTGCACGTGCACCCCGGCCGGGTGGTGTGGCTGGCGCTGCACATCGGGATCGCGCTGGCGCTCATGCTCGGGAACATGTTCACGGTGCTGAACACGATCCTGGGGTTCTACTCGAACGTGGCCATCGCGTGGATCGGCGCGATCGTCGCGGACCTGGTGATCAACAAGGGCATCCTGAAGATCAGCCCGCCCTACATCGAGTTCAAGCGGGCCTACCTGTATCCGATCAACCCGGTGGGGTTCGTGTCCATGCTCGCCGGGTCGGCGCTGTCGATCGTGGCCTACTTCGGGGCGTTCGGCGCTTTCCTCGAGGCATGGTCGCCGTACCTGGCGCTGGCGGTGGCGGTGGTGCTGTCACCGATCATCGCCGTCGCCACCGGCGGCAAATACTATCTGGCACGGCCGAATCCGCTCCGTGAGGAGATCGAGAAGGAACCGTTGTGGGCCGGGCAGACCCTGCTCGACGTGGTCGACGGGAAGCGCTACGAACTGCCGGACATGGTGCACGACTGCCCCTTCCACGGCGGCCCGGTGTCCTCGCTGACCTGCACGCTCACCAAAGGCTGTGCCGAGCAGTGCCAATCACCGGCGTACACCGGCGGTGCGGTCGCGGCCGTCGATCTGGGCCTGGCACCGATGACTCAACCGGACAGCTCGGCCTGGACATCGAAACGGAGCAGGTCGGCGCCCGCCACATAGACCGGCTGGGTGGTGTGCGCGCCGCGCACCCGCACCTCGCCGCGCGGACCGTGATAGGTGACATGGGACGCGGTCGACTCGATGGCCCGCAGATCCAGGCTGCGGGCCTGCTCGGCGAGCGAGGCGAAAAGCAGCAGCCCCTCGTAACAGGATTCGCCGATATTGTTCAGCGCCGGAGCGAGCGTGCCGAAACGGCTCTCGTAGCGGCTGCTGAAGGCCATACTCTCCGCGGAGACCACGCTCTCGAAATAGCCCGAGGCGGTGAACAATCCGCGCGCACTGTCGGGGCCGCCCGCGTAGAGCACGTCCTCGCCGATCATCATGCTCAGCCGGATGCGGTGCTCATCGAGACCCGCCGCGGCGAACGCGCGATTGAAGGCCGCGCAGTCCGATCCCACCATGAACAACAGCACGCCCTGGGCGGGCGAGGCGGCGATGCGGCCGAGCGCCGCGGTGAAATCACGCCCGCCGAGTGGCACGAACGAGCAGCCGACCACATCGATATCGGTGGTCTTCGTGAATTCCACTGTGGCCCGGGCGGTTTCCCGGGGCCAGACGTAATCGTTGCCGATCACGCACCACCGGCGGATGCCCAGCTCGCGGCGCAACCAGCGCAGCGCCGGAAACAGTTGCTGCTCAGGGGTTTCCCCGACCATGTACACACCATCGGAACTCTCCCCACCCTCATAGAAGGTGGTGTAGACATACGGCACCCGGCCCGCGGTGTACGGCGTGATCACCTTGCGCGCATTGGACAGATGCCAGCCCACCACCCCGTCCACGAGGCCCCGGCCGACCATCTCGTCGATCCGCGCGGCCAGCAAGGGCAGTGGCAGCCCCGCGTCGACCGGATGCAAGCGGACCCGGCGATCCAGGATGCCGCCCGCCGCATTGATATCCTCCAGCGCGAGTTCGGCACACGCCTCGGCCGAGGGACCGAACATTCCGGCAGGCCCGCTGAGCGGCACCACCAGGGCAAGATCCACCGTGCTCCGAGCCCGATGATCACGAGCCTGATAATCCCGGATCGCCACGGGGAACCACCACCGTAGTGCTTGCAACTGAAAATGATTCGAACGGCGCTGTACAGTGCTTTTGTGGACGATAGCACCGCCCTGGCCGCCCTGGATGATCTGGCCCGACTCGTGCGGCGGGCATCACAGGAATTGGACCGGGCGATCGCCGCCTGCCTCGGGGAATCCTCGGTCGGCCGTTGGCATGTGCTGAATGCGGTGGCCGACGCCGAAGGACTGTCCATGTCGCAGCTGGCCGACGCCACGCTGCTCAACTCGGCCACGCTCACCCGGCTGATCGACGCGATGATCGCCGACAATCTGGTGCACCGCAAGGTCGATGCCGCCGACCGTCGCCGCGTGCTCGTCTTCCCTACGCGCCGAGGTCAATTGACACGCAAGGTGATGTCCGAGGCGCTCACCGCGAGCGGTCTCACCCAGCTTGCCGGCGGCGTCTCGTTGACGAAATCCCTTACCGCGCTGGTCGATCGGATAGCAATGACCGAACCGGCGCCGCTGTAGGTCGCGGCGCCGGTCCCGGATGTTTCCATCACCGTGCGAGTTGCAATATCAGCGTCGCGGCGGCGGGAGCCAGGTACAGCAGCGGGAACGGCGTGGTCTTGTACGAGTGGGCGCGAATGGTGGTCGCCGCCGCGCCCAGGAAATAGAGGATCAAGCCGATGGCGGCGGCCACCCCGATCGCCGGGATGAAGAAGCCGACCACCAGGCCCAGCGCCCCCGCCGATTTGGCCAGCGCCAGCGGATTCCACCAGGTCTGCGGCACCCCGTACTCCCGCAGTGGTTCGACCACGAACTGCTGCTTGGTGAACAGCGAATAACCCGAGAATCCGACCCACAGGGCAGCGACGATTCCGACTACGTGGTAGGCGATGTTCATGGGAGTTCGTTCCTTTCGAGGCTGCGCGCACCGGGTTGTGATACGCGATTACCTGAATGACGGACTCCGGGGCAGGAGTGTGACACACGGTCCGGAACCGGCTATTCGATGAGCCTGCGCAGCAGCACCAGCGCCGCCGAAACCTGCTGCTGCTCGGCCTGATCCATCCGGTCGGCGATCAGTTCGGCGATATGCCCGGAACCCGCCTCACGGCGCTCGGCCAGCAGGGTGCGACCGGCATCGGTGAGCCCGAGCAGTTTGCGGCGCAGATCGGCGGTATCGGCGGTCTTGTGCACCAGGCCGCGCTCGATCAGGGCGGCGACCGCGACATTGACCGACTGGTGCCGGATCTTGTCGGCGCGGGCCAGATCGGCCACGGTCGCCGTGCCCTCCCGGTCCAGGCGCTTCAGGATCGATACCTGCGTCAGCGAGACCTCCCGGCTCGGCGAGGCCGACCGCATCCGGCGCACGAGGGCGCCGACCACGTCCTGTAGTTCGTCAGCGAGGTCCGCTGGGTCACTTGTCCGATTGCTCACAACTCATTAAAGTACAGGAAGACTGCGCAGTTGGACTGCATGTATTTCGGAGGGAGGACCGGCTGATGGCGAACGAGAATCTGGTCGCCGGTGAATTGACGGTCGACGGACAGCCACGCACCTACGCGGTACGGGCGGCGGATCGTCCGGGTACACCGCTGGTGCTGGTGCTGCACGGCAACCAGTCGGAGCTGGACGAGCCCAACCTGACCGACTGGAGCGGCTTCGCCGAGCGGGCCGCCGACTGGGGCATCACCGTCGTCTACCCCCACGGGCAGGGTGGCTGCTGGGCCGACGGCCGCGGCACCACCACCGCCGACGTGGCGGGCGTGGACGATGTGGCCTTCCTGCGTGCGCTGATCGAACACTGCGCCGAACGCTACGGGACCGATCCCGAACGCACGCTGGTGGCGGGAATCTCCAATGGCGCGTTCATGGCTCACCGCATCGCATTGGAAGCGAGCGATCGGGTGCCGGTGTTCGCGGCGGTCGCAGGCGGTCTCCCCGCCGATCTGTCCGGGCTGCGGCCGGCCTGCGCCGTATCTGCGATCCTCATCAACGGCGACGCCGATCTCGGCGTGCCGATCGAGGGCGGCTACTCGCGCCGTCACGGGCCGAACGGCGAACTACGCGGCCGCACACTGGGTTTGACGGAATCGGCCGCACAGTGGCGGGCGTTCGACGACTGCCCGGAGACCGGTGAAACGGTGACCACCGAGCAATCGCGCCGCTTCACCTCCGGTCCCGGCGCCGGCGGCACCCGCGTCGTCGACTGGACGGTATTCGGCGGTGGCCACACCTGGCCCGGCATCCCGATCCCCGGCGAATGGGCGGACTACCCGGGCTTCGCCGTATCACTGGAATTCCATGCGACCGAAGAGATCTGGCGATTCGCGGAGCCACTGCTGATACCCGCCGATGCACGCAAGCTGTAACGACCACCGACTCTCCAGCCCCGAAAAGCTGTAAAAGACACGTAGACAGGAAGATTCACATGGCACTGCTCGGCAAAGTTCTCCGCAACCGGCGGGCGGGTGAAGCCCAGATGGCCTGGAACCTGCCCGAGCTGGCGGCCGCCGGCGAGCTCGAGGTCACCAGCGCCGACTTCGCGCACGAGACCACCCTGCCGCTGATCCACGCGGGTAAGCGCGCCGGCGGTCAGGACGAGTCGCCCGCGCTGGCCTGGACCGCACCCCCGGCCGGAACCGCCCAATTGCTACTCGTGGTCGAGGACCCCGACGCCCCGACGGCGCAGCCCTTCGTGCACTGCGTCGCGCTCCTGGACCCGGCCTGCACGGCACTGCCGCGCGGTGCGCTGCGTGCCGAGTCCGCGCCGACCGGCGTTCGCCTGCTCCGCTCGGGCTGGGGTCGCGAGTACATGGGCCCGTCCCCGGTCAAGGGTCACGGACCACACCGATACGCCTTCCAGCTCTTCGCTCTCACCACCCCGATCACCGAAGTGGGCGGTAAGAGCCCGGAAGAAGCGAAACCCCGCGACGTGCTGGCCGCCGCGCGTGCCCACGCCCGTGGCCGCATCGACGGATTCTACGAGCGTCCCTGAGCCGGTGGCCCCGGCCGCGACGGTTGACGCGGCTGGGGATCCGGCGCATGGTGGGCCGATGAGCGAAGCTGGTGGGCCGACCGATGCCGGGGCCCGGGCCGGGGTGAAGCTGACCAGTCTCGACAGCCCGCTGTTCGACGGGGCGGAGGCGTCCAAAGGCGATCTCATCGACTATCTGGAGGCGGTGGGGGAGCGGCTGGTACGGCAGTTGCGGGACCGGCCGCTGTCCGTGGTGCGCGTGCGGCCCGGGCAGGAACCCTTCATGCAGAAGAACCTGCCCAAGTACACGCCGGACTGGGTGCAGCGCAAGACGATCTGGGCGGAGAGCTCGAAACGTGAAGTGACGTACGCACTCTGCGACGATGTGCGCACCCTGCTCTGGTTCGGCAACCAGCGCGCCGTGGAATACCACGTCACGTTGCTGCTGGCCGAGGGCCTGGCCGACTATTCCGGCAGCCCGACCCATCTGGTGCTGGATATCGACCCCGCACCGGACCAGCCCTTCCGTCAGGTGGTGGACGCCGCCGAACTGATCCGCCGGGCGCTGGCCGCCGACGGCCTCGCCGGCGCGGTGAAGACCAGCGGCTCCAAAGGCGTGCACATCTTCGTCCCCGTCGTGCCCGGCATCAACCTGGAGGACGCCGCGGCCGCCACCCGCGCCATCGCCGCGCGTGCCGAACGCCTCGACCCCGCCCTCGCGACCACCGCCTTCATCCGGGAAGACCGCGGCGGCAAGGTATTCCTGGACTCGACGCGGGCAGGCGGCGCCACCGTGGTGGCCGCCTACAGCCCGCGCATCCGCCCCGGCGCGACGGTGTCCTTCCCCGTCAGCTGGGCAGACCTACCCGCCATCGACCCGCACGACTTCACAATCCGCACGGCCGCAAAGGAACTCGGCGACCGCGACCCCTGGACCGAGCACATGCCCGCGCCCCAGGCGCTCCCCGAAGACCTGATCGCCGAGGGCCACACCATCCCCGTCGCCCGCGTACAAGCCATGCACGAGGGCAAGCGCCGCGCCAAAGCCCGCCGCGAACCCTGAACCGCCGCAGCAGAACTCTGAAACCCTGAACCAACGCGGCAGCACTCTGAAACCCTGAACCAACGCGGCAGCACTCTGAAACCCTGAACCAACGCGGCCGAACGCTGAAGCGCGCCAGCCGAACCCTGAAGCGCGCCGGCCGAACCCGGAAGAGCGTCGGCCGCACCCGGAAGCTGGCCAGGGCGCACCAGGAGGACGCAGCATCCGACGTCAGCCGTGGATCGGGTGCCGGGTCAGTAGCTGTTCGGCCGCGTCGTATTGATACTGCTGTTCAGCCGTGGATCGGGTGCCGAGTGAGCAGCCGTTCCGCTGCGTCGTATTCGTAGAGCTCGGCGTAGCGGCCCCAGTCGACCGCGATCCGGAGTTGTTGCCGTGCTGCGTCTTCGGTGAAGCCTCGGCGTAGCAGGTCGAGGAACAGGCCGTCGCGGACCTGTTCGCCCGGGGCGCTGGTGAGCGCGTGGTCGATGGCGCCGACCAGTGGCGCCTTCGCGCGAGCCAGGCGCGCGAAAATCGCCTTGGCGGTATCGATATCGGCCTCGGTGAAGAGCCTGCCGTCGAGGGTCAGGTCGAGATCGCCGTCGGCGGCGGTGGCCAGGCCGAGCAGGGTGGCCGCATCCACCAGGGGCATCAGGTCGTCGAGTTCGAAACGCAGCCCGGCGGCCAGATCTGGCAGGTCGGCGCGACCACCGGTGGCGGCCACCAGATCCAGCATGCCGCCGATGCCGTCCACGCTCGCATCCGGCAGCGGCCGAGTGGTGGGGGTCGGCGTGATGGACGCGTGGTCACCGTCGAACGGCGAGTCGGTGAGCATGCGATAAGCCTGATCCACCAGCTGCTGGAAGTGCGCGCCGCGGGGATCCCGCGGGTGTTCGAGACCGATCCGGATCTCACCCTTGATGCGGCCGGGATTGTTGTCCAGCACCAGGATTCGGTCCGCCAGCAGCACCGCCTCCTCGATATTGTGGGTGACCATCAGCATGGTCTTGGTGGGGAACGCGGTCTCACCCCACAAGCGCATGAGCTCGCCGCGCAGGTTCTCCGCGGTGAGCACGTCCAGCGCCGAGAACGGCTCGTCCATGAGCAGCACTTCCGGCTGCACCACCAGGGCGCGCGCGAAGCCGACCCGCTGCCGCATACCGCCGGAAAGCTCCTTGGGATAAGCGTTCTCGAAACCGTCGAGACCGATCATGTCGATGGCATCGGTGACGCGTTCACCGCGCTCGTACGCCGGCATCCCCTGTGCGCGCAGCCCGAGTTCGACATTCTCCCGCACCGTCAGCCAGGGCAGCAGCGCGAAGGTCTGGAAGACCATGGCGGTACCGGCGGACGGTTCGGTGATCTCGGCGCTGCGCAGCCGCGCGGTACCGGCCGAGGGCCGCACCAGACCGGCGATGATCCGCAGCAGAGTCGACTTGCCGGAGCCGGATTTCCCGAGCAGCGCAACGATTTCCCCTTCGCGCAGCTCCAGGCAGACATCGGAGAGCACAGGCAGTTGCTCCCCGGAGGGGTTGGTGAAGTTCTTGGTGACACGATCCACGGTGATGACCGGAGCGGACATGGTAGTTCTCCCTACATCAATGACAAGCGCGCGAGGCGCTGAAATACACACGAGCGCGAGGCGCTGAATTACACGAGCGCGAAACGTTTTTCGGCCTGCACCTGCAGCCGTCGCCACACCAGCCGGTTGATGGCCACCGTGACCACGCTCATGACGAAGGTGCCCAGCAGCACCTTGGCGAAGTCACCGGCGGCGGTGGCATTGGTGATGTACGCGCCGAGCCCGAACGCCTCGAGATGGGTGTGCCCCGATTCGACGACCTCGCCGACCAGCGTCGCGTTCCACGCCCCGCCGAAGGCGGTGATGGCGCCGACCACATACCCGGGCGCGATCGCGGGCAGTATCAACGACTTCCAGCGCTGCAGGCCGTGCACGCCCAGATCGTCCATGGCCTCCCGCAGATCGGTGGGAATCTGCCCGGCCGCGGCGATCACATTGAACAGCACGTACCACTGCGCACCCAGCGCCATCAGTACGGTGCCGCCGATATTCAGCGAGACACCCGTGTAGGTGAGCGCCGCGATCACGAAGATGTACAGGAACTGCGCCGGGAAACTGGCCAGCACCTGCACCACCGGCTGCGCGAACCGGCAGACCCGCGGATTCATGCCGATCCACACGCCGATCGGCACCCACACCACCGTGGACACCACCAGCAGCACGATCACGCGGAGCAGGCTGGCCAGGCCCATGAGGGTGGTGGGCCCGAATTCCGCGAAGCCGACGGTTCTTTCGAAGTAGGCGGCCAGCGTCCAGGTCCCCCAGGCCAGCGCCGCGAACAACAATCCGAAGAAGATCGCGTCACCGGTGCGGCTGTCGCGCCGGTCGTCGTACGCGGACCGCGTGCTGTGCCCGAACACCCGCATGACCCGGTCGAGGCCCTCACCGACCGGCCGCAGCAGCCGCGCGGTCCGGCCCGGCAGCGTGGAGCGCCGCAGCAGGTCGAGCACCAGACTCCGTGGCGCCAGCGCACTTTCGGTGTTCTCCACCCGGAAGCGCTCCGACCATGCCGTGAACGGCCGCCAGAACAGGACATTCACCAGCACGATGGTGATCACCATGACCGCCGCGCCCAGCATGAGATCCCCGACCTGCGCATCGGCGGTGGCGGCGGCGATGAAACTGCCCATGCCGGGCAGTGCCTGATCATTACCCGCGACCGTGATCACCTCGGACGAGGCGAGCATGAACCACGCGCCGCCGAAACTCATCATGCCGTTCCAGATCATCGGCACCATAGCGGTCGGCACCTCCAGCCGCCACAGCCGCTGCCAGCGGGTCAGCCGCATCATGCGCGCCGCGTCATCGAGCTCCCGGGGCATATTGCGCAGTGCCTGGTAGTAGGCGAAGGTCATGTTCCACGCCTGCGCGGTGAAGATGGCGAAGATGCACGCCGCCTCGGCACCCAGGTACGAGCCGCGGAACAGGGCCACGAACGCCGTCACCGTGATCGAGACCAGCGCCAGCACCGGTACCGACTGCAGCACGTCGAGCATGGGCACGAGCACCTTCTCGGCGCGCCGCGACCGCGCCGCCCACTGTCCCACGATCAACGTGAACACAATGGACGCGAGCAGCCCGAGGAACATGCGCAGCGTGGTCCGCGCCGCGTAGTACGGCAGGTTCGACGGATCGGTGGAAACGGTGTCCTGCCCGGTGTCCGGCGTCCAGGGCACCGTCATATCGCGGAACAGCCTGAGCACCACGATGATCAGTACGGCGGCCGCGCCGATCAGCAGGTAGTCCGTCGCGCGGAGCCGGTTGCGGACGGCCGGCCTGTCCGGAGTCGTCTTGGGGCTGTTCGGGATTGCGATGTCGAGTGTCATCAGTCGTTCGCCTCCGGACCGGGCGGGGCGGTCATGACGTTGTAGTAGTGGACGGCCGACGCGATCAGCGCGGGCACGCCGATGATCAGGTTGAACACGACCACGCCCATACCGGCGCCGGCGACCGCGCCTGCGAGACAGCCGACGATCGTGCCCAGCGGCCCGGCGGTCGCCGTGCCGAGGGCACCGGTGAATACACAACCCAGCGGCCCGCCGACGATCGCGCCCAGCAGCGTGCCCACCGCGAGTGCGACGGTGAGCTCGTTGTTGACATTGGCCATGGCCGTGTTCATCCGATCCTCGGGGGTATCGGAGATGTGCTGCGCCAGCAGGATCGGCTGGGTGGCGCGGGCCTCGGCGTCGAGTTGCGCCGTCCGGCTGCGTTCTTCCGTGGTGGCGGGCCGGCCCAGGTCGGTGCGCGGGGTGAGGGTCGCGGTGGTCCCGTCCACCTGCGCGTCGACCGGGAAAACGGTGTCCTGCCGGATGATCGTCAGCGGGATCGCCGTGAGCGTCACGCCGTCCGGATCGGTGATGCGGAGCTGATTTCCGGCGACCCGGAGCGACCCGGCATCGGTGTGCAGCACCACCGACCGGCCTTCGATCCGCGCCTGTCCGTCGATGGCAGCGGCGGGGGTGGCGGCTTCGGCGGGACCGGTGTGTTCCGGCGGCTCGGCCAGGCCGACGGCATGGCCCGCCAGGGCGGTGGTGGTGATCGTCGCGGTGGCGAGCGCGAGCATACGAATTCTCATCTTTTATGCCTCGTGTGATCGCTGCCCGAATTGTATTCAGGGCAGCACGAATTTACCGATCGGCACTGTGGCGCCTACGGTGATGAATTTTTCTCGCGAAATTCCGCTGTCGTTCCGGAATTGCGCATGCGTGTATTCCGATGAGCACGCTGGGAGGAAGGCCCGTGGATCATGAGATGGGCAGACACCCCTCTCGTCAGAGCTTCGGCACTGTACGACGTATCGCTATGAACGGAAGCCACCTTGGATAACCCCTTAATCCGGGGAAATCTGTCCTAACCTTGGGCGTCTCTCGACGTCGTCAGATCAGTGGCCTGTGTTCGTACAGGAGCCTCGCCTATCGAGGTGCAATACCCAACGTAGTAAAGGCCCCGTAAAAAGTCAAAAGGCTTCTTTTCGGCGCATCTTCGATACGTCGCCTACTCTGGTCGGCGTGGTGAGAGCAGTATCGGCAGCGGCAGGGATCGCCCTGATCGGGGTGGCGATAGCGGGCTGCGGGCATGCGGGCCGGCCGGCCGCCGCGCCGACGACCACGAGCGCCGGGCCGATCGCGCCCTCCCCGAACACGGTCGGGCTCTGCGGCGCGCTCTCCGACTCCGATGTCGCACAGGCGACGGGAGTGCAAGGCCTGCAGCGCGTTGCGGTCAATCCGTTCAGCTGTAGCTGGCAGCCGGACGGCGGCGGCGATTACACCGTGATCTTCCACTGGTTCCGTGGCGCCGGGCTCGACGCGCGCCGCGATCAGATCACCGACAGCACACCGGCCACGGTGACGGTGGGCGGCCGATCCGGGCTGATGTGGACCTCCGCGCAATCGTGCGAGGTGGGCGTGCCCTTCGGCGGCACCGACTTCATCGATTGGTCCATCAAGGCGAACACTGCCGAAAACAGCCGCCCACAGCCGTGTTCGGCGCTCCAGCAGCTGGCCGCGGAGACCTTGACGAAGGCGGGGCAGGGGTAATGCGCAGGGCCCGGACGAGTTTGGCGCTGGCCGTGGCCGCGGTGGCCGGCATGGTGACGCTGTCGGGATGCACGCAGCATTCCGGGGATTCGGCGGTGCGGCAGTCGGTCGACCCCAATCTGCTGGCCGGGTGCGGTCCGATCGAGGATCAGAAGATCGCGCAGATCATCGGTGTGACCGGTCTGAAACAGCAGAGCCAGCCCACCATCTGCAATTGGACCGGCCGGAATTCGGCCGGCGCCCCCGTCGATGTCACCTATGCCTGGCTGCAGAACGACACCATGGGCCGCGAGGCCGACGTGGCCGGGCAGTCCGGTTATCAGATCGAACGAGTGGTCGTGCGGCACTTCTCGGGTATGTACTGGCACGACCCCGGCAATCCGGGCAGCTGCGCGGTCACGGTGGCCGATACCGGAACCGTCACCTGGTGGGTGCAGAACCGCGACCGGTCCGCGCAACCGGATCCGTGCGCCGCGGCAATGACTTTGGCCGAGGCCACCCTCGCGGTGGACGGCGTCTGACGGTCTGCTGCAACCTGTTTCAGCCTTTTTCCGGGCCGTCTCAGTGCTTGAGAAACGTTGCAGCGATGTTCCAGAACATGTTCTGGTCCACCGCGTGGAAATCCCAGGTCTCCGTGAGGCTGTGCGTGGCGGTCACGATCGCCGGGATGTCGAAGTCGTGACGGCTGGCCGTGCCCTTGGCCTCGACGGCGGTGATGACGAAGGCGGTGGCGGTTTCTGCGGTGTGGGGCATATGCGAGCTCCAATCGAGTACCGGGCCGGGTAGGTCGTGCGGGGCGGTGCGGGCGGTGCAGGGCATTTCCGGTGGTGCAGGGCATTTCCGGTGGTGTGAAGTGCACTGGTGACGCAAAGTGGAACAGCCGTGCGGGGCGATGCGTGGCCACGGACATCGTCGGCCGCGCCACGCATCTGAACGCCGTGACGCGCTTCGCGGCCGGCGCGTCACTGGCGTTTCCGTCCAGTTTTGTTTCGGCGAGTGACGCAGGGGAGTTCCGAAAACGCCAACTCGGTCGAAGGGGCGCCAAACTCTTGCTGGGGAGTTGCCCAAATACCGTACGGTAGGTGCCTTTTGGGGGTGCAACCGGGGTCGGATCACTCAGGAAACGTCGCGTCCGCGCCACCTGTGCACCGCCCGGCGGAGGCTCGCGGGATCGGCGTAACCGAGGAATTCCGCCTGCTGAGCGCGTGGAAGATGTTCCGCCCGGCGCAATCTCCGCTGCCGCGCCAGATCGAGTTCGCGGCGCCAGCTGGTGCCGTGCTCGGTGAGCCGCCGCTGTAATGATCTAGGTGAGGTCAGCAACCGTCTTGCCACCACCTCCAGCGTCGCCGAACCCTCCGTCAGTGTCGCATCGAGCGCCGCGCCCAACCGGTCCAGCCACGTCACCTCGGACTCCGGGGTCGCGGGCAGAGTTGCCGCGTAGGACAGCAGAATTGCCGTCAACTCCGGATCCGCGGACTTCATCGGCAGCGCCAGATCCGCTGCCCGCAAGGTGATGCTGTCCGAGCCGGACCCGAAATCGATTGCGGTGGCGCCGAACAACTCGGTGAAGGCGGTGCGTGACGCCGGGGCCGCCTGCCGGAACGAAACCCGCGTCGGCACCAGCGGATACCGCGTCGCGCCGCGCGCCCGGCCGATGATGAGCGCGAATGCGGCCTGCACCAGCAACTCTCGTCCGCGGCCCTCCTCGGTGAAGCCGAGTACCTCATAGCAGACCTCATGCTCGGTCCGCTCGGCAATCCGCAAACTGTAACTCGTTGTCAGGCAGCCGGAATGGCGTACACACGCGTCGAGCGCACCGCCGAGTGTCTCGCCGGACAGGAACAGGTACTCCAGGAGCCCGAATTCGCCGATGGTGCTCTCGTCCGCGGCGCGCAGCGCGATATCCGGATTACCGGTCTGCTGTTCCAGCAGCTCCCACACGCGGGTGCAGTAGCGATGCGACACCCGTGCGGACTCACCGCCCTCCCGCCAATTCGGCACGCCCGCAAGCCGGGCCAGCCGATCGGGATCCAGGCCCAGCCGGGCCGCGCGCTCGAGCGCGAAGCGCGCCATGAGAATGCTGTCGGTCAATTCCGATCGAGTGTTCACGATCGGTGCATCACCGAACGGGCCGGTGCAGCGGTGCCGGAACCTGGGCCTGCGTGCGCCGCCGGGCATCCGCGAGCTCGCGGCTCCAGCTGGTGCCCGCCGCCGCCAGCCGGCGTTGCAGCGTCCGCGGACTGGTGTGCAGTCGCTTGGCCATCTCGTCGATCGCGCACTCCGTGCCGGCCGAATCCAGCTCGGCGGCAACCAGATCCGACCATGCGCGGGCGGGCGGGGTCCGCCGGGGCATGGCGTCCGCGCCCCGCCGCAGCACGGCCGCCAGTCGCGGGTCGGCGGTCTGCATCGGCCGCCGCAGATCGTCGGATCGCAGTGTCAGAGTATTCGCGTCGGCCTCGAAATCGACTGCCGCGGTGCCGAAGAACTCGGTGAACGGGGTGTGCCGACGCGGCGGCGGCTGCCGGAAGGCAACCTTGGCCGCCGCTATGGGCGCCTTGCTCCCGTGCCGGACCCGCGAGAGCATGAAGGCGAAACTCGCCTGCGCCGCCAGCTCCGCGCCCCGCGTCTGCTCGGTGACGCTGCGCACGGCGAAGGTGGTCTCGCGCTCGGACTCCGCCAGTACCGTCCACTGCCGCGAATCGCTCAGCCGGCCACCGAATTCCCCCGCCGCCCGGAACCCCTCGCCGACGGTGTGCGCGGTGGCTACCAGATAGTCGATCATGCCCAATTCCCCCGTCCCATATCGCTCGGCCGCGCGCAGCCCCACGTGCGGTGCGCCGATGCGATGTTCGAACAACTCCCACAGCCGTTGATAGACCCGGCCCGGCACGCTCGCCTGCGGCCCGTCCAGCGCCCAATGCCCGGCACCCGCCGCCCGGGCGAGCTCGACCGGATCCAGGCCCGCCGCCCGCATCCGGGTCAGTACGAAACGCGGTAGCAGCACGCTATCCGACGTCGACATGGTCGACTCCCCTCGGTAATCGGCCGGGCTCCGCATCCAGCAGTTCGAGATGACGTTTGCGGGCCCGATCCACCTCGAGCCGCCAGGTGGTGCCGGATTCGGCCAGCCGGCGTTGCAGCGTGCGCGGACTGGTGAAAAGCCGGCGCGCCGCCTGATCCAGGGCCGGCTCGGAGTCACGGTCCTGCAGCACGGCCAGCACATCGGCCACCCGATCGGGCCATTCGGTGGTGCGCGGCGGCGGTGGCGGCATATTGGCGGCATGCCGCAGCAGCACCCGGGCCAGCATGGGATCGGCCGTCACCTGCGGCAATTCGAAATCGTCCGGCCGGAAGGCGATCTCGTCCACCGGTGCGCCGAAGTCGATGCGGGCCGTGCCGAAGAAATCGGCGAAGCCGTGCCGCGTGCGCGGCGCGGGCTGGCGGAACGCCACCCGCAGCGGATCGATGGGTCGCCCCGTCATCTGGCGGATCCTGGCGATCAGCACGCCCAGCACGGCTTGCGCGCCGAGTTCCCGGCCCCGCCCTTCCCCATTGATGGTGTAGAGCTCGAAGGCCGCCTCGGCATCGGTCACCGCACCGGCCTCGAAGCGATAGTTGGTGGTCGCGGTCCCGACATAGGGGCCCGCCACCGCGAGCCCGGCGCCGAGCGTATCGGCGGTGGAGACCAGATAGTCGACCAGGCCGAACTCGCCGACCCGATAGCCGGCGACCACCCGCAAGGTCGTATCCGGATCTCCGGCTTCACGTTCCAGCAGTTCCCACAATCGCAGGAAGTACTCGCTGGGAACACGGGCCTCGGTATCGGCGAGCAGCCAGGACGGCATCCCGGCCGCGCGCGCCAGGCGGATCGGGTCGATCCCCGCCGAGGCCGCGCGAGACAGGATGAACCTGGGCATCAGAACGGTGTCGGAGGTGTGCACAAGAGAATGTTGCGGCGAATTCCCGCCGGAAAACCGGGAATTCGCCGAAGTGTGAGACCCGCTACCTTGCCCGATCGGCGCGGCGAGCCGCCCGCGCGTTCCTCCGGGTCAGCGCGCAGGCATTCTCCCGGGCGTCAGAGCCGCAGGAATGTTGCTGCGATACCCCAGAATCTGCCCTGGTCCACCACGTGAAAATCCCATGTCCCCGAGAGACTGTGGGTCGCGGTGACGATGCCGGGCACGTCGAAGTCCTCGTGTGAGGCAGTGCCCTTGGCTTCCAGGGCTTCGATGACGTAGGCGGTGGCGGTTTCCACGGTGTGGACCACGCTGGGGCTCCGTTCGGTCGTAGGGACTCGCTGATTACGGCTGTTTTTCGGGTATGACTTCCTCGTAGCGGTACTCGGTGGGAATGGGCGTGCCGGCCGCATGCGCCTGCTCTTCGCGCCGGCGTAGGTCGACCCGGCGGATCTTGCCGGAGATGGTCTTGGGTAGCTCCGCGAACTCCAGCCGCCGCACCCGCAGATACGGGGCCAGGTGATCCCGCGCGTATTCCAGGATGGCGCGGGCCGTTTCATGATCCGGCTCCCAGCCCGCGGCGAGCGACACGTACGCCTTGGGCACGCTGAGCCTCGTGGCGTCCGGCTGCGGCACCACCGCCGCCTCCACCACGGCCGGATGCTCGATGAGCACGCTCTCCAGCTCGAACGGCGAAACCTTGTAATCCGAGGACTTGAACACGTCGTCGGTCCGGCCGATATAGGTGATGTAGCCGTCCGCGTCGCGGCTCGCCACATCGCCGGTGTGGTAGTAGCCGCCGTCCATGACCGCGGCATTGCGCTCCGGATCGCCGAGATAACCGGTCATCAGATTGACCGGCGCCGCACCGAGATCCAGGCAGATCTCGCCCTCCTCGGCCGGCTCCCCGGAAATCGGATCCACCAGCACCACCGGTACGCCCGGCGCGGGCCGGCCCATGGAACCCGGCTTGATCGGCTGACCGGGCGAATTGCCCACCTGTAGCGTGGTTTCCGTCTGCCCGAAGCCGTCCCGGATGGTCAGCCCCCACGCCTTCTCCACCTGCGTGATCACATCCGGATTGAGCGGCTCACCGGCGCCGAGGATCTCCCGTAAGCCGGCCGGACGCTCGCCCAGATCGGCCTGAATCAGCATGCGCCACACCGTCGGCGGCGCGCAGAACGTGTTCACCTCGGCCCGGCGTAACTGGTGCAGCAGCGCCGCGGCGTCGAAACGCGTGTAGTTGTAGATGAAGATGGTGGCCTCGGCCAGCCACGGCGCGAAGAAACAACTCCAGGCGTGCTTGGCCCAGCCCGGCGCACTGATCGCCAGATGCACATCACCGGGCCGGCTACCGATCCAATACATGGTGGTCAAATGTCCGACCGGATAACTGATCTGGGAGTGCTCCACCATCTTCGGCTTGCTGGTGGTGCCAGAGGTGAAATAGACCAGTAAGGGATCGCCGACCTCGGTGACCGCCGTGAACGGGCCCGCCGACGCCACGGCCGCCGCCTCGCGATAGTCGTGCCAGCCGGATAACGGCCCGCCCACCACGATTCGCGTGTACTCGCCCGGCACCTCGTCGAACTTGGCGGTATCGGCGGCATTGGCGATCACGAAACGCGCTCCGCCACGCTCGATCCGGTCGATCAGGTCCGCCGCACCCAGCGCGCCGGTGGTCGGCATGATGACCGCGCCCAGCTTCGCCACCGCCAGCATGGACTCCCATAGCTCGGCCTGATTGCCGAGCATGAGCATGACCCGATCACCCTTGCCGACGCCGAGCCCGGATAGCCAGATCGCCACCCGATCGGAGCGGGATGCCATGTCGGCGAAGCTGATCCGCTGTTCGCGGCCGTCCTCCTCGACGATCCATAACGCCGGGCGGTCATTGCCGCGGGCAATCACATCGAACCAGTCGGTGGCCCAGTTGAATTCGCCCGTCAGCCGCGGCCAGGAGAAATCACGCAACGCGGCCTCGTAGTCGGTGGCGGCCGCGATCAGCTGATCGCGCGCGGCCCGATAAGCCGCGGTATTGCTGCTGGTCATGCGTCCTCCCGGGGCAGGCCGAGCAGCTGCGCCGCCAGCTCGCGCATCTCGACCTTGCGGATCTTGCCGGTCACCGTCATCGGGAACTCGTCGACTAAGTGCACATAGCGCGGAATCTTGAAACGTGCGAGTTGGCCGGTGCAGAACTCGCGCAGCGAGTCGGCGGTGAGTTCCTGCGCGCCCTCGCGCAACCGGATCCACGCCATCAGCTCTTCACCGTATTTCTCATCGGGCACCCCGATCACCTGAGCATCCAGAATGTCCGGGTGTGTGTAGAGGAACTCCTCGATCTCCCGCGGATAGATGTTCTCGCCGCCGCGGATCACCATGTCCTTGATGCGGCCGGTGATGGCGATATAGCCGTCCTCGTCCATGGTGGCCAGGTCGCCGGTGTGCATCCAGCGCGCGGTATCGATGGCCTCCGCGGTCTTGGCGGGCTCCTCCCAATAGCCGAGCATCACCGAATAGCCGCGGGTGCACAGCTCACCGGGCTCGCCGCGCGACACGGTCAGACCGGTCACCGGATCGACGATCTTGATCTCGATATGCGGCCCGGCGCGGCCGACTGTGGCGGTGCGCTGCACCAGGGTGTCGTCGGCCCGGGTCTGCGTGGAAACCGGGCTGGTCTCGGTCATTCCGTAGCAGATGCTCACCTCGCGCATGCCCATGCGCTCGATAACCTGCTTCATCACCTCGACCGGGCACGGCGACCCGGCCATGATCCCGGTACGTAGTGACGACAGGTCATAGGACTCGAAATTCGGGTCGGCCAGCTCGGCGATGAACATGGTCGGCACACCATACAGCGAGGTGCAGCGTTCCGCGGCAACGGCTTCCAGCGTGGCGCGCGGATCGAAGGCCGGGCCCGGAATGATCATGGCGGCCCCGTGACTGGTGGCGGCCAAATTGCCCATGACCATGCCGAAACAGTGGTAAAAGGGGACCGGAATACAGATGCGGTCCTGCTCGGTGTACCCGCACAGCTCGCCGACGAAATAGCCGTTGTTCAGGATATTGTGATGACTGAGTGTGGCGCCCTTCGGGAAACCCGTTGTGCCCGAAGTGTATTGGATATTGATCGGATCGTCGGGGGACAGGCCCGCCTGCGCGAGCGCCAGCTGCTCGATATCGCCGGCGCGACCCGTGTCGAACAAGGCCCGCCACTCCGGACCGTTCAATAACACCACTTGCTCGAGGTCCGGGCAATCCGGCCGCACCTCCGCGATCATGGCCGCGTAATCCGAGGTCTTGAAAACCGGCGCGGACACCAGCAGCCGAATCCCGGCCTGCCGCAGCACATACCGCAACTCATGCGACCGATAGGCCGGATTGATATTGACCAGGATCGCGCCGATCTTCGCCGTCGCGTACTGGGTCAGCGTCCACTCCGGGCAATTGGGCGCCCAGATCCCCACCCGATCGTCCTTGCCGATGCCCGCCGCCAGCAGACCCAGCGCCAGCGCGTCCACCTCCGCCACGAACTCGCGATAGGTCCACCGGGTGCCGGTCCCGTAATCGATCAAGGCGTCCCGATCCGGGAACGCGGCCACCGTGCGATCCAGGTTCGCGCCGATGGTGTCGCCGAGCAGCGGTGCGTTCCAGACCCCGAAGGTATAGCTCGCCGACCGGAGCCGGCCCGTACGTGTGCTCACATGGATAGGATCTACATCACACTTCGATCCCGACTACCCCCGGAAAGGGGTAACCCGATGTCCCCCGATGGCCTGCTGCGCCCGCGTGACGGCGATGCACTGCGGGCCGAACTGCGCAAGATGGCCGCCCTCTCCAAACTGCCCGTCGTCTTCGGCGGCGAGGTGCACAGCGGCACGCTGGTACTGAGCGAGTTCGTCGGCACCCGCACCAACGGCATGCGCGGCCTCGCCGTCGCACCCAGCTCCGGACTCGGCGGCGCCGCGGTCGCGACCGGCACACCGCGTTCGGTAGCCGACTACCGCTCGGCCTCGACCATCACCCACCACTACGACGCACCCGTCCTCGGCGAAGGACTGCGCGCGGTGGTCGCGGTGCCGGTGGTGGTGGAAGGACAAGCGCGGGCCGTGCTGTACGTGGCCAACCGGGAGAGCGCGCCCATCGGGGACCGCATTGCCGAGGCGATGGTGGAGGCCGGGAAACGGCTCAGCATCGAACTCGCCATTCGCGACGAGGTCGACCGGCGGGTTCGGCTGCAGACCGCGCGCGACGCCGCCGTGGGCGCGGACGTGCTCGCTGTCGCGGATGGCATTGCGACGGAACAGCTTCGGGATCTGCACGCCGAACTGCGGGGCATCACCCAGGACGTATCCGACGCTCATGCCCGGGCCCGCCTGCGCGAGGTCTCGGACAAACTGGCGCGCCTGGTCTCGGGCGTGAACGCCCCTGACAGTGCGGTGAACCTCGCGCCGCGGGAACTCGACGTGCTGGCGCAGGTGGCCCTCGGCTGCACCAATGGCGAAGCGGCGGTGAGGCTTTCGCTCCGTATCGAAACAGTGAAGAGCTACCTGCGCAGCGCCATGATCAAACTAGGGGCCCACACCCGCCACGAAGCCGTGGTGCGGGCCCGCCGTTTGGGTTTGCTGCCTTGATGATTCGCTAATCCGCGTGCAGGTAGCGGATGGATTCGCCACCCTTGGTGTGGTGGAGTTTGCCGAAGCGGCTGTCCAGTAGATGTGCCATGCTCTCCGCGGCGCCGATGTATGCCTCTTCCGCGGTAGGGGCCTTGAAATTGGTTGCCACCGGCGGCTGCCCCTTGGGGCGCGCTTCCAGGCTGCAGCGCTTGTCCTCGGATCCGCCCTTGTGGCCGTTCACATCGGTGATGTGGGCTTCTACCCGGGTGAGTTGATCGGAGAACCTGTCCAGGACCGCGGCGATGTCGTCCTGTGCCTTTTCGATGAGCGGCGCACCGCCACCGATGTGCTTGTCGGCGAAGACCTGGATTTGCATGGCGTCTCCAATCTCTCTCGGGATTGCCGAGAACTTGCTGACACCGTTGACACTACCTGTTTTCCGACATTTCGGTAGGTCGTAAACCTCACTCCTACAAGGCGTAGTTGGCCGGTAATGTGGTGATCAGGAGTGCTTGCTCGCCAGATCCAGCACGGCGAGCGCGAGCTGCTCGGCCGCGTCCGGGTGGCCCATGGCGCGAGCCGCGGCGGAAACCGCTGCGCGCGTATCGGTCTCGGTGAGCAATTCGAAGAGCGCGGTGCGCAGATTGTCCACCGTCGCATCCGCGCCCACCAGCGCGCGAGCGGCATTGGCATCGGCCAGGATTCGGGCATTGCGAATCTGCTCGCCGCCCGCCGAATGCGGGTAGGGGATCAGCACCGAGGGCTTACCGAGCGTGGTCAGTTCCGCGAGAGTGCCTGCGCCGGAACGCGATATCACCACATCCGCGAGCGCCAGCACATCGGGCAGCTCGGCGCCGAGGAAGGCGCGCACCAGGTACCGGCCACGCAGCTCGGCGGGCAGCGCCGCGGCCTGCTCCGAGACCTGATCGTAAGAACGGGGTCCGCACTGGTGAATCACGTTCGCGGCGCGCAGCAATTCCGGCAGCAGTTCGTGCACCAGTTCATTGATCTGCGCCGCGCCCTGCGCGCCACCGGTGACATAGACCGTGGGCAGTTCCGCGTTGTAGCCGTCCCACTCGAGCGCCTTGACGGCGCCGGCCGGGTCGCCGCTCGCGAGTGCCGGGCGAATGGGGTTGCCGGTGACCAGCGCCCGATCGCGCACCTTGGCCGGCAGCAGGTCCACCGACGCGTCCGAGCTCAATGCGATGCGATCGGCCATCCGGGCCAGCAGCAGATTGGCCTTGCCGAGGCCGGTGGTCTGCTCGTGGATGACCAGCGGGCGCCGGCGCAACGCCGCGGCCATGCCGATCGGCGCGCACACGTACCCGCCGGTGCACAGCACGGCATCCGGCCGGAACCGCCGCACCACACCCTGGGCGACGAGCACGCTGATCGGGACGCGCAGCGCGTCCCGGGCATTGTCGGCATTGAGCATCTTCAGCGGATTGCGATCCCGCCGCAGCTTGCCCGCCTTGATGCCGGTGAAGGGAATGTCGTTCTCGCCCGCGACCCGCTGTTCCAGGCTGTCGGGTACGCCCACCCACAGGATCTCCGCCTCGGCCCCGGCGGCGGCCGCCAGATCGCGCAGCGTGCGCGCGGCCGCGACCGCCGGATAGGTGTGGCCGCCGGTGCCGCCGCCGGCGACGATCACGCGGACCCGGCCGCGCGCGCCGATGCGCTGCAGGATCGAGTCGCGGTCGAGGGCGGAATCGGGCATGGGTGAGCCTCCTGGAAACGGTCCGGTGCGCCGGGCGACGCCATGGCACAGGCTAACCCGGAACGTCCGGCCCCGGCCGCGCCAGTCGCCCCGTGCCGACCGCCCCGCGTGAGCAATGGCAGCCGTGTGGCGGCACCGCGTGGCCCCTCTTCGCCTGTCAGTGTCGACCGACCGGGCGTAATGGGTAAATTGTCGGTATTTCTGAAATTCATTCAGCCACAGGGTAATTCAGCGATGGATTTAGACCGCTCGGTACTGGTAGGGACTTAGGTAACCGATTCAGTGGAATTCATTGCTCCAAAATCCGGTGGCTGACAGGATGATTTCGCATGGCGAGCCCGGGCTCGAGGGGCCGCCATTCGTCTGCCATTTCAGGAGTTCGAGCATGTCGACTGGGCCGATTGCGGATCTGGTGCGATTGCCGGCATTCGCCGGCGAATCCGCCCGGGAATTCGTCCGTGAATTGGCCCGCGCCGCGGCCACCTCGTGCACCGGCGTACTGCGGGTCACCGGGGAACCGGGCGGCACCGTGCATTTGGTGGACGGCCTGATCGTCATGGTCGAATCACCCGGCGCTCCCGGTGTGCGAGAACTGCTTTCGCGCCCCGGCCGCACCCTGCACGGCGCCGCGGAATTGCGTGTCGTCACCATGATGGCCGCCCTGGACAGCGCCTTCGCCATCGGCGCGGGCTGGATCGAGGGCTGCCAGCGCTATGACCAGGTACCGGAACCGGTCGCCCCGCTGCCGGGCATCGATCCGGGCTGGCTACTGCTCGAAACCGACCGGCGACTCCGCGCGATCGACCGCGCCGGAGTCTCCCCGCACCGAAACCACCTGATCCTCACCGACACCGGCCGCGCCCTGCTGAGCGGCCCGGGCATCGGTGAGTGGCAGCAGATCCTGCTCTGGGTGAACGGTCGCCGCAGCTGTCGCGATATCGCAATGCTGTTGTGCCGCAGCCTGTATGCGGTGACCGTCGAGGTCTCCCGGATGCTCGGCCAGGATCTGGTCCGGATCGCGCCTGTGGTGCGCGAGCCGCCGCGCGAGTCCGAACCCTCGCGCGGCGGCACGGTCCGGTCACTGCTGCCGCGCCGGCGGCGCGGAGCCAGCGGCATCAACGACGCGCTCCCCCCGCGTCCGCCGCAACCTCCGCCCGCCGCAATTCTCTCCGTCGCCCCCATACGGAAATCAGAAAGGACACAATGAATCCCAGCACCGGAACCTCGTCCGGGAATCTCAGCGACCGGATCAACTCCCTCGTCAAATACCTGCGCTCCGAGGTACCCGAATGCATTGCCGCCGGCGCCATCGATATGGCCACCGGCATGCTGCTGGCAGTCGAAACCATCGACAATCACCCGCAGGAAGTATTGGACCTGCTGGCCGCCGCCACTCTCGAACTCTTCCAGGGCCGCACCGTGACGATGATCGAGGAGATCTGGAAGGAACGCCGCGGCGTACACACGGACCGGCATTACTTCCAGGAGATTCTCGTCAACAGCGACAATCTGACCCACCTGTTCATTCGCACCGAGAGCCGCGACGATGTGGTCGCGGTGGTCGTCTGCCGCAAATCGGTCAATGCCGGAATGCTTTTCGCACAGGCGCGCCGCGTCGTCAAGGACGTGGGCCCGCTCTGAAGCTCGTTCCCGATCAGGGAACGCGGGCCACCGCGCCGAGCATCGCAACCGCCTCGGCGCGGGGGTGCGGGCGGTATTCCTCCGGCCGCCACGCCGTCACCGACGTGATGCCGGGCGCGACCATGGTGCAGCCGGTGAAGAACCGCGCGAACTCCGCGGTGGAGCGCAATTGGAACGGGACGCCACTGCGCTGGTTGGCCTCATCGGTGCGGGCCAGATCCTCGTCCTCCATGTAGTCGCTGGTGGCATGGGACATGACCAGGTAACTGCCCGACGGCAGTCCCTCGACCAGCTGCCGGACCAGCTCGAACGGATGCTGGTCGTCGGGGAAGAAATGCAGGACGGCCACCAGCATGAGCGCCACCGGCTGCGTCATGTCCAGGGTGGCCAGCAGGTCCGGATGGGTGAGGATGCGCTGCGGATCGCGCAGGTCGGCATCCATGTACGCGGTGGCGCCCTCGGGGGAGCTGTTGAGCAGATCGCGCGAGTGGACCAGCACGATGGGGTCGTTGTCCACGTAGACGATGCGCGCATCGGGGGCGATGTCCTGCGCGATCTCGTGCACATTGCCCGCCGTCGGCAGGCCACTGCCGATATCCAGGAACTGCCGGATCCCGGCCTCGGCGGTCAGATACCGGGTCACCCGGCGCAGGAAATTGCGGTTCTCGACCGCGGCCATCCGGATCGTGGGAAAGGCCTCGGCGACGGCGTCCGCCGATTCCCGGTCGGCGGGGAAGTTATCCTTACCACCGAGCCAGTAGTCGTACCTGCGGGCCGGATGCGGCTTACCGGTATCCACCCGCTCCGCTGCGGACTCCGAGTTCACAACGCCCCCAATCTCTTTCGACTACTGTCGGTTGCTGTCAGCTAGAGTTGCGAGCGGATAGCGGCCGGTGTGCCGCGACTGCTCGCATCGTCCCGGAAGGCGTGTCATGCAGTTGCGCTACAGCCCATACGATTTCGATGTCCATGCCGATCCGTATCCCTACTATGCCAGGCTGCGCGATGAGGCCCCGGTCTACCGGAACGACACCGACGACTTCTGGGCCCTCTCGCGACACGCCGACGTCCTCGCCGCACTGCGCGATTCCGATCGTTTCTCCAGCGTAAACGGGTTGCGCATGGAACCGGCGTTCTGGGGCCCGCAGGCCGAGCGTTTCTTCTCCTTCGTGGCCATGGACCCGCCCAAGCACACCCGCCTGCGCGGGCTCGTCACCCGCGCCTTCACCGCCCACCGCGTACAGGGTCTGGAACCGCGGCTGCGCGATATTGCCCGCGAGCTGCTGGAGCCACTGCTGGCGCGTCGCAGCTTCGATCTCATGGCCGACTTCGCCGGCCCCTTCCCGACCGAGGTGATCTCCGAACTGGTCGGCGTGCCCGACAGCGACCGCGAGATGATCCGCAAGCTCGGCATGGAGATCATGTACACCGAGGAGGAATCCACCGATCTGCGGCCCGAGGCCATGCAGGCCATCGGCGCCCTGGTCGGCTACTACACCGAACTCACCATCGCCCGCGCCCAGAGCCCGCAGGAGGATCTGCTGTCCGGGCTGCTCGGCGCGGCCGACGGCGACGACCGCCTCACCCCCGAGGAGATCGTCGGCGTGCTCATCCTGCTGGTCGGCGCCGGCATCGAGACCGCCATGCTGACCTTCGGCAATGCCTGGAACGCCGCCGCACAGCATCCGGACGCGTGCCGGCAGGCCCTCGGCGGGCGCATCGACGACTGGATCGCCGAGGCCATGCGCTGGGATCCGTCCACCCAGTCCGCCCTGCGCACCACCACCGCCGAGCTCGAACTGCACGGCGCCACCATTCCGGCCGGGGCGCGCATACTGCTGCTCACCGGCTCGGCCAATCGCGATCCGGAGGTGTTCGCGAATCCCGAAACCTTCGACCTGGATCGGGACACCTCGGCCTCACTGGTCTTCGGCAGCGGACGGCACCGCTGCCTGGGCTCGAACCTGGGGCTGCTGGAACTGCGGGTCGCGCTGCAGGAAATCGCCGGGGCGGTGGCCGATTTCGAGGTCGACGAGGCGGCCGCCAAGCGGATCCACTCCTCCAACAACCGCGGCTTCGCGAGCCTGCCGACCACGGTCACGCCGCGCTGACGGGCTGTATTTAGGTGCCGTCCGCGGGCGGTATTCAAGCGCCGCGTGCGGACGGTATTTGTGCGCCGCTCGCGGACGGTATTCATGCGCCGCTCGCGGACGGTGGCCACAGTGCGCCAACGGGCCGATTCGATTGCTGCTCCGGGGATTACCGGGGCAGCAATCCGGCGCCTGACCTGTCCGTAGCCGGATCGCCCCGGCTGCCCTCTCTTTCCGGGGCTTGACCAAACCTGTTCCGGGAGTGAGCCTGCTCTCCTTTCTCCGGTCGCCGAATTGCCAACCCGTTGCTACGGTATGCGCGATCGTCGTCCGCAGCGCTGCCGGATCCATTGGGGCGGCGTGGTGTCGGGTGGCAGCTGAAAGGACGGCGCCATGGTCGTGCCAATTGCCGCCTGGACCACTCCGATCGAGCGGCGAAAGCCCGCTGACCAGACGGATTTCCTTCAGATAGTCACCGAGCCGGCCCCCTTGCGGCGCATGCTGAGACGGCCCCGTATACCTCTCGCGCCCGCACAGGAACGCATGTGGCATGCGGCCGCCGCCGGATACTCCGCTGACTGGAATGTTGCTCGCGCGTTTCGAATTCGGGGCGCCGTGGTGAACATCGCGGCGCTCACGGCCGCCATCGGCGATGTGGTGCGGCGGCACGCTCCGCTGCGCACCTGCTATCCGGCCACGCCCGACGGACCCATCCAGGTGGTCGTGGACGCCGATTTCGCGCGCGTCGACGTGCGCGTGGTGGACAGCTTCGCGGGCGAACTCGGCGAGCGCATCGCCGAATTCAGCGGCCGCGCCTTCGATCTCGCCACCGACCTGCCACTGCGCGCCCGCATCTACCGGCTCGGCACCCGGGATGTGGTGCTGGCCCTGGTCGTCCACCACATCTCGCTGGACGGCCGATCCATCCGGCCGTTCATGCGCGATCTGATGACCGCCTACCTGGCCCGCGCCCAGCGGCAGGCGCCCGCCTTCGCCCCGCTGCCGGTCGACTACATCGACTACACGCTGTGGAAACACGAGTACCTGGGCGCCTACGACGATCCGTGCAGCCGGGCCAGCACCCAATTGCGGTACTGGGCCAATAATCTGGTCGGGCGGCCCACCCCGCTCGAATTCCCTTGCGAACCAGCACTATCCGGCAATTCCCCGGGCTGCTGCGTCGATGCCGCCGGCGACAGCATCCCGATGCGTTTCGACGCCGGCGTGCACCGCGGACTGCTCGCGCGGGCCCGGCAGGCGGGCGCGAGCCCGTTCATGGTGCTGCAGGCCGCCTTCGCCATCAGCGTGGCCACCTTCGCGGCCGCGGCCGATGTGACCGTGGCGACCGCGGTATCGGGTCGTGACGATCCGCTGCTGGCCGATCTGGTCGGCAATCTCGCCGACGATGTGCTCATGCGCATCCGCCTGGACCGCGCCGGCGATATCGGCGATCTGCTCGAACAGGTGCGCCGCGTCGCGCTGGCCGCCTTCGCCAACCCTGACACCTCGAATCCGCGCCTGCAGCGCTGCCTCCCGCAGGATCCGGGCCATCCGCTGTTCCAGGCCACCCTCATCCTGCAGCGCGACGATGCCGTACCCGCCGCCGGCACCGGCGTGTCCGGCCTTGCGATCACCGAGATTCCCACCGGCGTCATCCGGGCCAAACACGATCTGGAGTTCAGCCTCACCGAGCACTACGACCACACCGGCGCACCCGCCGGGATCGACGGGCCTTTCCTGTACCCGACCGCGCGTTTCACCCGCGACACCGCCGCAGATTTCGTCGAGAAGTTCCGGGCCACGGTTGAGCTCATCGCGGATGGATACGCAGGTCCGGTGGCCGCGCTACTGGACGGCGCGCCGGGCCGCCGGGTGAGTCGCCCGAGCCGTTCACGGGGTTGACACCTGATTCACAGCTAGAGGGGGTATTTTCCCTCTCGTGATTTTGGCTATGGCGCAGGATCCCGAAGAACGCAACCGGATGGAAGTCGTACGCGCGCTGGCGCATCGGGTCGGTGACGGTGTGTTCGACGTGGTCCACCCCTGGGCCGGACAAGCAACCGTTCCGGTAATGATGCTGATCCCGCTGCTGATCGTGCTGGCAGCGTGGCTGGTCGGACGTCACCTGCGGGTCTGACACCGGCGAGCCCGCGGCGCCGATACGGATGCTGCGGGCGCGCCCGACGGGGGCACTGCCGGGGGATTGGCTCATGATGAGGGCGTGAATCGGTTCCTGGTGTGGATACGGCCCTCGCGGTGGGGGCTGCGTCCTTCGTATTGGGGGCGTCCTTCGTACTGGGGGCTGCGGATACGGTCCGCGATCGTTGCCGCACTGACCGTGGGGGCGGTACTGCTCATCGCGGCGGGGGCCATGTTGCTACTGCTCCAGCGATCGCTGCTGCGTGAGGTCGACACCGCCGCCGCCACCCGGGCCGATGCCATTGCGAGTGAGCTGAGCCGCAGTACCGCCGCGGCCGTCCCGGCCGCGCTGCTCACGCCCGCGGGACAGGTCACCGTGGTTCAGGTGCTCGACCCGCAGGGGCGGATCGTGCGCTCCTCCGGCCCGGAACCCGATGTGCCGCTGCTGATTCCGGACACCGTGACCGGCTCGATCGATGCGGGCCGATCGCGCACCGGCTACGACGAGGACCTGCGGATTTCCGCCCGCGCGGTCACGACCGCACAGGGCCGGTACCTGGTGCTGGTGGCAGCCGACAGCGAATCCGCCGAGCACGCGGTGACGCGCGCCGCGGCGCTGGTCGCCGTGGGCGGGCCCATCGTGGTCGTCGCCGCGGCCCTGGCGACGTATCTGCTGGTCGGGCGGTCGCTGCGTTCGGTCGAGGAGATCCGCAGCCGGGTGGCCGGCATCAGCGCGGCCCGGCTCTCCGAACGGGTGCCCGTACCGGTGGCGCGCGACGAGATCGCCCGGCTGGCCGAGACCATGAACGATATGCTCGCCCGCATCGAGGCCGGGCACGCGGCGCAACGCCGGTTCGTCGGGGACGCCTCGCACGAACTGCGCTCCCCGCTGACCGCCGTCACCGCCGCCCTGGAACTGGCCCGCGACCGGCCCGAGACCCTCGATCCGGAACTCATCGACGGCACCCTGCTGCCGGAGGCCGAGCGCATGCGGCAGCTCATCGAGGACCTGCTCACCCTCGCCAAGGCCGACGAGAACGGACTCGAATTACGCACCGGCGATGTGGATCTCGACGATCTGGCCGGCGCCGCGGCCGGGACGCTGCGGGCGCGCGGCGGTCGCACGGTCCGCACCGATATCCACCCCGCACGGGTCATCGGCGACAGCATCACCCTGGCTCGCGCACTGCGCAATATCGTCGACAATGCCGCCGCGCACGCCCGGACGACGGTCGCGATCACGGTGTCCGGGAACGGATCCCGCGCCCGGGTCACTGTCGACGATGACGGCCCGGGCATTCCGGCGGCCGATCGGGAGCGGGTG
This sequence comes from Nocardia sp. NPDC088792, assembly GCF_044750615.1. Taxonomy (NCBI): domain Bacteria; kingdom Bacillati; phylum Actinomycetota; class Actinomycetes; order Mycobacteriales; family Nocardiaceae; genus Nocardia; species Nocardia sp. NPDC088792. The sequence continues at coordinate 527,425 of NZ_JBIVKC010000002.1, read as the reverse complement.
TTCGGGCGCTTCGTGCGCCTGGACGCCGACCGGGCCCGCGCCACCGGCGGTTCCGGGCTCGGGCTGGCCATTGTCGCGGAAATCGCCGGGGCGCACGGTGGTTCCGTGACGGTCGGCGAATCACCCTTGGGTGGAGCGCGTTTCGTCCTCGAGTTGCCCGTCGCCGGTCCCGGCGGCGTCGATCAGCCGGTAGCCGACGCCCCGTAGCGTCTCGATGCTGTTGCGGCCGAACGGCGTATCGATCTTCTTGCGCAGATAGCCGATGTACACCTCGACCACGTTCTCCGGGCCGTCGTAGTGCGCGTCCCACACGTTCCGCAGGATCTCGACCTTGGTCAGTGCCAGGCCCCGGTGCCGCAGCAGGAATTCGAGCAGGCCGAATTCGCGCGGAGTCAGGGTGAGCGCGGTGGCGCCGCGGTGCACCGTGCGGCGGGCCGGATCCAGCACCAGATCGCCGACGGTGAGCAGGGCCGGTTGCTGGGGTGCGGCGCGGCGGCGCAGCAGGGCGCGCAGCCGGGCGATGAGCACCACGAACGAGAAGGGTTTGGTGAGGTAGTCGTCGGCGCCCAGATCGAGGGCGTCGGCCTGCTCGTAGTCGCCGTCCTTGGCGGTCAGCATGAGCACCGGCGTGGTCACGTCGCGGGCGCGCAGGCGGCGCAGCACCTCGTAGCCGCTCAGCTCCGGCAGCATGATGTCGAGCAGGATCACATCGAAGGTTTCCTCGAGCGCCCGCCACAGTCCGTCCGCGCCGGTGTGCGCGAGCTGCACCACGAAACCCTCCAGCTCGAGGCCACGCCGCAGGGTGTGGGCCAGTCGTTCCTCGTCCTCGACCACCAGCACTCGCACCGGTCCAGCATGCCGTAACCGGCGCGGCGACCGCGGGCCGGGCGGACTTCTCAACGTTCTCTCAGCGTGGTTGTGTCAGGGTCGGGACATGGTGTCCACTCTCCCCGACGAACAGGAAACAGCCACGAGCGAGCGGCAGCAGCGATCTCCGGAGCTCTCCGTGCCCGGCGTCCTGACGACGCTGGCCCTCGCCGCGGCCGTCATCGTGCTCACCGCCGTGGTGGCGTGGCACGGCGGTCCGATCGGACCGGACGCCTCGTGGCTGCACTGGTTCATCGACCATCGCACGCCGGCGCTGACAACGGTCGCGAAGACGATCAGCGCGCTGGGTGACACCACCACGGTCGGCATCGTGGCAGTGCTGCTGATCGCGGTGCTGGCCTGGCGGCGGCGCTGGGCGGCGGCGGCCTTGATCGCGGTGGCCATGGGTGGTGCGGGGGCGCTCATCGTGGTGGGCAAGCAGCTGGTCGGCCGGGATCGGCCGCCGGTGATCGACCACCTGGTGGTGGAGACCAATCAGTCGTATCCCTCCGGCCATGCGCTCGGCTCGACCGTGCTGGCGGGCGTGCTGGTCGCCCTCGTACTGCCCTTGCTGCGCCTGGTCTTCCGCGTGGCGGTGATCGTGCTCGCCGCCTGTTTCGTGCTGGCGGTCGGGGTATCGCGGCTCTACCTGGGCGTGCACTGGTCCAGTGACGTCCTCGCCGGATTCCTGTTCGGCGGCTGCTGGCTGGCTCTCTGCCTCACGCTCCCGCCGTATCTGAACCGGCTGATTTCGATGCGTGCCGCTGAATGACCTCGTAGACGCGCTCGGGGTCCTCTATCTGCGGATAGTGGCCCAGGCCCGGCAGGCGGGTCAGCTCGGCGTGCGGGCGCAGGTGCAGTACCGCTTGCAGTACGGCTTCGGTGCAGATGGGATCGCTGTCGGCCCAGCCCAATTCGAGACGGCCCGGCCAGGCGCGTAATGCGTGGTGCCAGCGGTCGGAGGTCGGCGGGGTGACGCGCTCGCGGTTGTAGTAGATGAGCTTGTCCAGCATGCGGTGGCCGTCGTGGTGAGCGAGTAGTGACCACTGGTCCGCGGCCTCGCCGGCGCTCAATGGGTGTGCGGCGGAGAAGATTCCGCCGAAGGTGCGGCGGTAGGTGGATTCGCTGGTCAGCCTGGTGAGGATCGGGCCGAAGCGGCTCAACAGGAGTTTCTGCCCGAGTAGCAGGCTGGCCTGTTCGCGCACCATGCTGGCGTTGAACAACAGCGCCGATTGCAGTGTGAACGACAAGGTTCCGTCGATATCGCGGGCGAGCAGCTCGGTCGCGACCGAACTGCCCATATCGTGCGACACCATGACCACCGGCTCGCCCGCATACCGCCGCGCCAATGCCTCGACGATACGGCTTGCATCCGCAGCGAATACTGCTCGTCCCGCGGCTTGTCCGACAGGCCGTAACCGAGGAAATCGAACGTCAGCAGGCGATGGCCGTCGATCAGGTCGAAGGCCTCCCGCCAGTCGTAGGAGCTGGACGGGTAGCCGTGCAGCAGGAGCAAGGGCGGGAGATCCGCGGCGCCCGCGCGCTCGCGCACGAAGATCCGATGCGCTCCCACCTGCTCGTAGGTGCCCGATCGCTGCCAGGTGGCGACCCGTGGGGTCAGGTTTGCCATGTCGCCACCGTAACAAATTGCAGTAATGATGCAAATAGTTGATCAGTTCGCCGGGAGCGGCTGCTCGACTCCCGCACACCAGACGGCACGGATCGCGTGCGTGGCGGTGATGTCGGTGGTCGGATCGCCTTCCACCAGAACCAGATCCGCGCGCAGGCCCGGGGCGATGGCGCCGCGATCGGTCAGGCCGAAGTACTCGGCGGGGAGGATGGTGGCGGCATTGAGGGCGGCGACGGGTGCGAGGCCGGCGCGGACCAGGAGTTCCAGCTCATGGTGCAGGCTGGCGCCGTAGGCCGGGGAGAACGGAATGTCCGGTGTCGCATTGGCATCGGTGCCGGCCAGGACGGGAACCCCGGCCGCGTGCAGGGCGCCGGTGCTCTCCAGCGACGCCGCGAAGGCGTCGGCATGGCCCGTCGCCTGCGCTATGCCCTCCATCATCGTCAAGGTGGGCACCACGATTCGGGCCTCGGCGGCCAGGCGCTCGACATCGTGTTTGGTCAGCACCGCGCCGAGCGGAACGTGGGTGATGATGTCCACGCCCGCGTCGAGTGCCATGGCGTACGCGCCGGGGGACGCCGCGTGCGCGATGACCAGCAGATTCCGCGCATGTGCCGCGGCCACCACGGCTTTCGCGCTCGCCGCGTCCGGGCCGCCCTCGCCCGGCGCCTCCAGCACCAGCTTGAGGTAGTCCGAGCCGTCGGCGATCCGCTGGGCCACCGCGGCTTCGGCCTCTTCCGGGCCGTGGATGACGGTGGAGGGCGGGAGGACCTGCGCGTGCAGTCCACCGCCGCCGATCACCGGATCGCCGGCGCTGCGGATATCGGTGGCGCCCGGGGTGTTCCGGAGTTCCCGGGCGAGGTCGGGCCGGGCGGCCATATCGAGCCCGGTGGTGACGCCGTGTGCCGCCAGCAGTCGCGGCGTCTCGGTGTCGCTCAGGTGGAAGTGCGCGTCGATGAATCCGGGCAGCAGTGTCGCGCCCTTGCCGTCTATCACGGTCGCGCCGGTCGCGTCGGTGCCGATGACCGAGCCGTCGATGACGACCGTGGTGGGTGCGGTCAGCTTCTCGCCGTCGAAGACTCGGACATCGGTCAGTGCGATACGTGCATTCGAGGTTGCAGTCACCCCTACAGCTTGCTCTTGTTCCCCGGTGCGGGTACCGAAGTCGACGCGATGAACGGTGTCACCAGGTCGAGGAATTTCTCGGGTGCGCTGGCGAATACGACATGTCCGGTGGGCAGGGTGCGGAAAGTGGAGTGCGGCAATCGCTTGCGGACCAGATGGCCGTAGGGGAGGGCGGCCACGATGTCCCGGCTGCCCCAGACGATGAGTGCCAGCGTGCGCAGTGTTCACCAGGATCAGTCCCGCGACCCGGTTTCGATGCCGGCATCACCGGTCCGGGGCACTCAGCGGGCGGTGGCGGCCGCGCGGACCCGGGAGGCGCTGATCGCCGCCGGTTTCCGGCTGGCCGAGGACACTCCGCTGCAGAAGCTCAGCGCGAACGTGGTGGTGGCGGAGGCGGGGGTGTCGAAGGGCACCTTCTTCCACCATTTCCCCACGCGCGCGGACTATCTCGTCGCCCTGCACGGGAGCTTTCACGACCGGCTGGAACAGGAGATCGTCGCGGTCATCGGCGCCCTGCCACCGGGTACGGACCGCCTGATCGCGGGTTCGGTCGTCTATCTGGATGTGTGCCTGCGGGATCGGGGCGTGCGCGCGCTGCTGGCCGAGGCGCGCGCCGAACCCGGCGTGGTGGCCGCCGTGCAACAGCGTTCGGAGCGAACCGCCGAACTCTGCGTGGCCGACTTCGAGCAACTGGCCGCCACCCAGCCGCGCGAGAGCGCGCGACTATGGGTGCGGCTGGTCGCCGAGGTCGCCCTGCTGGAGGTCGCCGCGGGCGGGCGGGTGGACACGCTCCGCATCGCGCTCACCGAATTCGTCCGGCGGCCGCGGCCCTGAGGCCAGAGGCCCCCAACCCTGGAGTCGCACAGCCCGATTCACTTCCCCCGGCGCGGCAGCAGGCGGCGCGAGACGTGCTCGGTCATGGCCTCGGCCAGCGGCGGAGCGGGCCGCGGCGGGGCGGCCGGGGCCGAGCGGGCATCGTGTGAGATCCGGATCAGCAGCGCCACGATCACATAGTTGGCCAGCAGCGACGAGCCGCCGTACGACATGAACGGCGTGGTGAGACCGGTCAGCGGAATGAGTTTGGTGACACCGCCGACCACCACGAACAACTGCCAGCCGAGCGAGAACGCCAGCCCGCCGCCGAGCAGCTTGCCGAACGCGTCCCGGGTGGTCAGCGCGGCGCTGAAGCCGCGGATGGTGAGAATCGCGAACAGCGCCAGCACGCCGGCCAGGCCGAACAGGCCGAGTTCCTCACCGATGGTGGAGATGATGAAGTCGGTCTTGGCGAACGGCACGTCCTGCGGCCGCCCGGCGCCGAGGCCGGTGCCCAGCAGTCCGCCGGTGCCCATGCCGAAAAGGCCCTGCGAGATCTGATATCCGGTCGTGTAATAGGTGGCGAACGGATCCCGCCACACCTCGACGCGCACTCGCACGTGCCCGAACAGTTCGTAGGCGATGATCGAGCCCACCGCGAACATGGCGAGCCCGATGAACAGCCAGCTCACGCGCCCGGTGGCGATGTACATCATGGCCAGCACGGTGCCGAAGACCAGCAGCGAGAAGCCGAGGTTCTTCTCGTACACGAGCACGAGCACGGAGACGAAGGTGACCAGCAGTAGCGGCGCGAGGTCACGCAGGCGCGGGAAGGTGGTGCCGAGTATGCGTTTGCCCGCGCTGGTGAACAATTCGCGGTTCGCGACCAGGAAGGCGGCCACGAAGATGATGATCAGCACCTTGGCGAATTCGCCCGGCTGAATCGAGAAGCCGCTGATGCGGATCCAGCTCTTACCGCCGTTGACCTCACTGAATCGGGAGGGCAGCAGGGCCGGGACCATGAGGGCGACCAGACCGGCCAGGCCGCAGGTGTAGCCGTAGCGCGCGGGCCGCGTGTGATCGGAGACCAGAATCAACAGGCCGATGAACAGCGCCATGCCGAGCCCGGTCCACACCAGTTGATGGGCGGCGTCGGAGGACGGTGCGGCGGCGCCGGCATTGGCCGCGGTGGCGGCCTCGGCGCGATCGAGCCGATCGATGAGTACCAGCCCCAGGCCGTTCAAGAGGACCACGCAGGGCAGCATCACCGGATCCGCCGCGGGCGCCCAGCGTCGCACCGCGACGTGGGTGACCAGCACGAATGCCGTGAATACGCTCAGTGTCAGGGTGATATTGCCGTCGAAACCGGTGCCGGTGGCCGCGCCCATCGCCAGAAAGGCGAAACCCGTCAGGAACAGGGCCCCGACGCAGAGCAGCAGTTCCGCATTGCGCGGAACACGCCCACCCGACTTGGCCACCGGAGGGCTGTGCCGAAATGCGCTCACACCGAACAGTATCGCGTGCGGTAGCGGATGAGGAGCCAAAGCAGCAGCGCTTCGGCTATGGCAGTGAACACGGTCAGGAACTGGCTGAAATAACTCGCCAGCACATTCACCACGGTCAGCGACAGGATGCTGGACCAGATTCCGAGCCGCACACCGATTTCGGCGTGCCCGCGCAGCCAGGCGCTCGCACCGATCGCGCAGCCCAGCCCGACCAGCACTTCGGCCCCGGCGGCGATCGCCAAGCCCACCAAGGCTTTATCGCCGTGATGCTGATAGTGGTCGAGGAAGTGATTCAGGACCGGCCACGGTGACCTGCGGCCGGTGAACGCGACGATGGCGAGCACCAGGCGCAGCAGGGTCCACAGCGCGTGGAAGATCAGCACGGTGATGAGCACGCCGGCCAGTACGCGCCGTGGCAGCAGATCGTCGAGGACTCGGTTGGCCAGCGCGCGCAGGCGGGTCAGGCGGGAGGGGTGGGGGTCCTCGTGGGTGGTGCGCAGGTACGACTCGAGCGCGTCGTACAGCTGCACCATGTCGGGGCTGAAGCCGTCGCGGTCCAGATTGTCGAGGCGATTGAGCAGTTCGTTGCGCTGGTCCGCGCGGATCGGCTTGCCGACGCTGAGCCCGACCTCCTCGGTGATGTCGGCGAGGATCAGCGCGGGCGGGCGCGGGCGGGAATGCGCGGCCCAGCGGGCGACCAGCACGATCAGCAGGAAGGCCAGATAGATGATGGGCGCCGCGAGCGGGAAGAAGTAGTTGTTGTTGGTGGTGATGAACTTCCCGACCTCGTCGATGAACAGGCCGAGCCCGATGCCGGACAGCACCGCCGCGGCGGTGATGGTCCCGCGGCTGGCGAACAGGAACATGATCAGGCACGAGATCACCAGCAGCAGACCACCGAACAGGGCATGCGCTATGTGATAGGTACTGCCGCCGATCTTGGGATACCCGGAGGCCATGAGGTACAGCCGGGTGATCACCACCGTCATGCCGAAGCAGACGGCCATGATCGTCACCAGCCGCCCCGACCCGGGCCGCCACCTCATCTTCGCTATGCGATCGCCGAACACGTCGTCCACCGTGACACACAACCCGGGCGGCCGCCCAATGATCGATGCCGGCCGATGGTCGATTCAGCCGATCGATTCAGCCCGCGGCGCCCGGGCGGTCCGAGAGTCCGAGGCGGAGATGCTCACTGTGATAGATGGCCTCGTCGAGCAGTTGGGCGACGTGCTTGTCGTAGAGGCTGTAGACGATGCTGCGGCCGGTGCGGGTGCCGACCACCAGGCCGAGATTTCGCAAGAGCCGCAACTGATGTGAGACGGCGGACTGTTCCATGCCGACGGCCGTGGCGAGCTCGGTGACGGGCAGCGGACCCTGTCGCAGCTGGGTCAGGATGAGCAGCCGGCTGGGGGTGGCGAGGGCCTGCAGGGTGTTCGCGACATGGGCGGCGGCCTCCGCGTCCAGCTGCTTGACCGGGCGATCCCGGCCATCTACGCCATGTCCCATAACCGTGGAGATTACCTCGAGCGGCGGTCCAGTTGAGATTCACTAATGAAGACGTGTTCATATGTTCTGCTATTGTGGCCTGCATTCAACCGCTCGTTCCGGAGGTAGGTCATGGCTGTCCCGACGCTCGCGCCGTCCCCCTCGGCGGGGGTTCCGGTCGTTCCCGCGCGCCGGACCGCATTGTTCGCGCTACCGGAAATGCGCTGGGCCGCACTCGCGCTGGGCCTTTTTCTGCTCGGGCTGGTGGCGCAGCTGGCGGGTACGCCGCACTGGCTGTGGTGGGCGCTGTACCTGGCCTGCTACGCGGCCGGCGGCTGGGAGCCGGGTCTCGCCGGGCTACAGGCGCTGCGGGAGAAGACCCTTGACGTGGACCTGCTCATGGTCGTCGCCGCGATCGGAGCGGCCGCGATCGGGCAGATCACCGATGGAGCCTTGCTCATCGTCATCTTCGCGACATCCGGTGCGCTCGAGGCACTGGCCACCGCGCGCACCGAGGATTCCGTGCGCGGCCTGCTGGACCTGGCGCCGGACACCGCGATCCGAATCAGCGCGGACGGTTCCGAGGAAACAGTGCGCGCGGCCGATCTCGAGATCGGCGATGTGCTGATGGTCCGCCCCGGCGAGCGAATCGCGGCGGATGCCACCGTGATCGACGGCGGCAGCGAGGTCGATCAGGCCACCATCACCGGTGAACCGCTGCCGGTGGACAAGACCGCCGGTGACGAAGTCTTCGCGGGCACCCTCAACGGCACCGGGGCCCTGCGTCTCCGTGTCGACCGCCGGTCCGAGGATTCGGTGGTCGCACGCATCGCGGCGCTGGTGGAGCAGGCGAGCCGGACCAAGGCGCGCACGCAGCTCTTCATCGAGAAGGTCGAACAGCGCTATTCGCTGGGCATGGTCGCGGCCACCCTCGCGGTGTTCCTGATCCCGCTGCTGCTGGGTGATCCGCTGCAGCGAGCCCTGTTGCGCGCCATGACATTCATGATCGTCGCCTCACCCTGCGCGGTGGTGCTGGCCACCATGCCGCCCTTGCTGGCAGCCATCGCCAATGCCGGCCGCCACGGTGTGCTCGTCAAATCCGCGGTGGTCATGGAACAACTCGGCACAACCACCCGCATCGCCTTCGACAAAACCGGCACCCTCACCCGCGGCATCCCCGAGCTGGCCGAAGTCCGCTGCCTGGCCACGGATTTCACCGAGCGGGACGTGCTGCGGCTGGCGGCGGCGGTCGAACATGCCAGTGAGCATCCACTGGCGGCGGCGATCGTCCGAGCAGCTCGATCCGCCGGCCTGGCACTGCCCACAGCTACCGAGTTCACGGCCGACCCGGGCCGTGGCGTAGCCGCGCGCATCGATGGCCGCACGGTCCAGGTCGGGTCACCGACGGCACTGCTCTCGGCCACCCATCACGATGCGGCAGCGGCGAATTCGCGCGGGCTCGCTGATGCCGCGGCTGCGGTTAGCTCCCCGGAGGATCCCGCATCCACCGCCGATGATGGCGCGGTCGCGCAGGCGGCGGGGGATCCACGGCCGATCGCCGATATTGCTGCGGCCGTTCGCCTTCCGGAGGGCTCAGCGAGTGCCGCTACGGAGGACATGTCCATGCGGCTTGCCGCAGGGGCGTACCCGGCGGCAGATGAGCGCGCGGCCGTGCAGGTGGTGGTGGACGAGTTGCAGCGGGGTGGGTTCACGGTGGTCGTCGTTGTGGTCGAAGGCAGGCCGATCGGTGTGGTGGCGATCAGTGATCAGGTGCGTCCCGAGGCCGCGGCGGCTGTGGGCCTCGCGGCGCAGATTGCCGGTGCTGCACCGGTTCTGGTGACCGGCGACAATGAGCACGCCGCGGCTCGGCTCGCCGCGCAGGTCGGTATCACCGAGGTGCATGCCGGGCTGTTGCCGGAAGGCAAGGTCGGCGTGGTGCGAGGACTACAGGCGGGCGGGCAGCCGGTCGGCCCTGCGGGGGCGCGGTCCGGGGTGTCGCTCGAGGGTGAGGCGGGCGTGGTCCGGGGTAGGCCGGTGGGCGGGCAGCGGGTCGTGTTCGTTCGGGACGGGATCAATGATGCGCCTGCGCTGGCTGCTGCCGACAGTGGAATCGCTATGGGTGGGGCCGGGTCCGACCTGACGTTGCAGACTGCCGATGCGGTGGTGGTGCGGGATGATCTGACTGCCGTGCCGACGGTGATCGCGCTGTCGCGGCGGGCTCGGCGGGTGGTGGTGGCCAATCTCGCGATCGCGGCGACTTTCATTGCGGTGCTGGTGGTCTGGGATCTGGTGGGTACGTTGCCGCTGCCGTTGGGGGTGGCCGGGCACGAGGGGTCGACCGTGATCGTCGGGCTGAATGGGCTGCGGTTGTTGCGCCGTGCGGTGTGGCGGCAGGCCGGGCGGCTGTGAGTAGCGGGCGGTTCGTGGGTATCCGCCGTACTGCGTACAACCGGTCGGGCTAGACTCGTCACACGCTCGGGAGGAATTCCGGGCCGGTGAGCCGGGAAGTCTGGTCGGCGATAACGCTGATCGACCTCAGGAGGCGCACGCCGTGGCCGGCATTGTTCTGGAATCCGATCGCCGCCGGGAGGCGCTGCGGACCAATCTGTGGTTCGTGCCGACGGTGGAAGTGCTGGCGGCGGTGGGATTGTTCGCCATCACCTATGCGCTGGATCGCGCGGTCTATCGCGGGGAGCTGGGGATCCCGAACTGGGTGACCTTCGGGACGCCGGATTCGGCGCGGCAGGTGCTCACCGCCATCGCGGCGGCCATCATCACGGTGGTGGGCGTGGTCTTCTCGATCACCATCGTGGCCTTGACGCTGGCGTCCACCCAGTTCGGGCCGCGCATGTTGCGGACCTTCATCCGGGATCGGGGTACGCAGGTCACGCTGGGGACCTTCGTGGCGAGCTTCGTGTACGCGACGGCCGCGCTGGTGTCGATCGGGTCGGAGTTCGTGCCGCACATCTCGATCACGGTGTCGATCGCGTCGATGGTGCTGGATCTGGCGGTGCTGATCTTCTTCATCAATCACATCGCCAATGCGATTCAGTTGCCGAATGTGATCGCGGAGATCGCCGGTGAGGTGTCGGTGGCCATCGAATCGCAGCGGGATCGCGGGCCGGTGGATGCGCAGTTCGGGCCGAGCGCGGACGAGCTGCTGGCGCAATTGGCCACGGGCGGTGGGGAAGTGCGGGTGACGGGGAGCGGCTACCTGCGCTACATCCGTTACGAGCAGCTGGTGAAGATCGCGACCGAGGCGCATGCGGTCATCCATCTGCCTTATCGCCCAGGGCATTTCCTCACCGAGGGGCAGGTGGTGGCGACCGTGTGGCCGCCCGAGGTGGCGGATCGGGTCGCGGAGAACTTCTCGCGCGGGCATGTGGCGGGGCCGACGCGGTCGCTGACCCAGGACATCTCCTTCGGCATCGATCAGCTGGTCGAAATCGCGCTGCGCGCTTTGTCTCCCGCCGTGAACGACACCTTCACGGCGATGACCTGTATCGACTGGCTGGGTGACTGCCTGTCGCGGATCGCGGTGTCCTGGGAGCCCACCCCGGTACACCGGTGCAAGGACGGCTACATCCGCGTCATCGCCACCCAGGTGAGCTATGAGCGGCTGGTGCAGCGGGCCTTCGAGAAGATCCGGCAGGCGGGTGTGGGCATGCCCGCCGTCATGATCCGCATGCTCGACGCCCTGTCCCAGATCGCCGACCGCACCACCGATCCCGAGCGTCGGCGTCCGCTGCTGGAACAGGCCGTCATGATCGAACGCTCGGCGCGCGCCACCGTGCCGGAACCCGCGGACCTCGAGGATGTGCTGCGCCGCTATCAGGCCCTGGCCGAATCGCAGGATGCGGTGTCAGCGCCAGAACTGCCAGCTGCGGCGGGTGTCGTCGATGCGGGTGAGCGGGCGCAAGCGGTCGGGGAGCGCGGCTTTCGCGTCCAAGGCGAGCAGGGGCGCGATGGTCTGCGGCAGGTCGAGGCGGGTGCGCAGCCAGAACCAGCCATTGTCCAGGGCGCCGACGAGACCGTCCGGGTCCAGGCCGAGGGCGGCAACGGCGCGCAGCAGCGTGTGGTGGTCGAGGTCCCACTGCTGGGCGCAGGCGGTGACCAGCTCGGGTAGCCGATCCTCGGGGGCGACGGCGAGCATCCGGTGCAGAATGGCCGTGCCGGACTTGGTGCGGGCGGCCTCGGCCAGGCGCGCCACCACGAATTCCAGATCGGAACGCATTGCCGCGGCGAAGATTTCGCTGTTCTCCTCGATGGTCAGCGGATCGTCGGCGGCGAGTTCGAGGAGGTGGGTCACTTCCTCGCGGCTCCAGCCGCCTTGGCGGACCTTGCGGAAACCCTTGCGGGGCAGGCGTAGTCCATTGCGCCGGGCGTCCTCGTCGGCGGCCGCGGCATCGAGGACCACCAGCGTTTCGATGGGTTCGGGCAGGCGCAGGGCCTTGCGCAGTTCCCGCCAGGCGGGGCGCAGCGCCTCCACCAGTTCGGCGGGGCCGGATCGGGTGATGGTGACGGCCCGCATGAGTTCGGCGCCGCTGACCGCGGGATAGCGGGTGCATTCGGCGATCAGCTCGGGCAGCCGATCCGCGGGCGCACAGCTCATGATCTGTTCCAGCGCGTAGCGATCGTGGCTGCCGAGGCAGATGTTCACGACGAGTTGCGCGACGATCGGCAGGTTCGCGTACATGGCATTGTGCAGCAGCCGGCTGCTGCCGGTGTGCACGCCCCGATCGTCGAGTTCGGCGCTGAGGGTGGCGTAGACCAGGGCCCGGTCGCGGGAGCCGACCGCGAATTCGCGCAGCGTCCGATGCCGTTTCAGGTAGTCGGCGACCGTGCCGCGGGCGACGGAATCGCCGGTCTCCCAGGTCTGCTGGACGCGGGGCCAGACGATCTCGGCATCGCCGGAGGCGAGTTGCCCGCCGTCGAGGCGGCGCCAGGCGTCGGCGATCAGTACCTCGGTGAGGTCGAAGCCGAGTTGCCGGGCGACCTGGGTGGTGCGGTCCCGGCCGCGGGTGTCGGTCAGGATGCGGTCGATGAGTGCCTGCTCGAAAGCGGCCCGTGTGCTCGGCCGATGGTCGATGCGTGCGAGTGCCCGTGCGATGCCGGGCTTCTGGACGGCCAGCCGGATGGCGCGGTCGGCCACGGCCGTACCGGTGAACCAGGCCGGATCGAGTTCCGGGTCGGTGATGACGGTCGCCAGCTGGGTGTCGTCCAGCTGGGCGGGTGGCAGGGAGCGCAGGTGCCGGTGGTAGCACCATTCGCTGATCGCGTGCGCGGAGTCGAGCGAATCCGGCAGGGCCACACCGAGTTTGCGGTTCTCCACGATGGCGTGCCCGAGGTCGAGGAAGGCTTCGGGGAGGTCAGCGCCGCGACTGTCGGGGGTGATGACGCAGCGGTCGGCCGGTATCGCGGGCTGCCCGTCGCCGATGACGGCGGTAATGGCGGGCGCCTCGGCGGACAGTGGCCGGTTGGTGGTGAAGGTCAGGTCCCACAGGGTTTTTCGCGGCAGCATCCCGTACAGCGTGCGCAGCATGGTGACGGCGTCCTCGAGGTCCGCCGCCCGCAGCACCAGTCCCGGCCCCTGCCCGCCGAGATGGGCGAGAACGGCGCCGAGCAGGACGGGCAGCCACGGCTCGTCGAGACAGCTGTCGACGGCCGCGCGGAGTTCCGGGCCCTCCGGCGGGGCGGACAGCGGCGGCCACTGATCGGTCGGATAGAACGAATCATCCAGTGTGGTGCGGAAATTCGCCGAGTGATAGAGCCGCAGCGCGGTGGCCCCGTCCAGCAGCCCGCGCTCACCCGCCACCAGGTGTGCCACGCAGGTGCCGGGCCGGGCATTGGACGGGGTCTTCATGGCGGCCACCGCCACGCCGCGAATGATGCTGAACTCCAGGATGAACGGGTCGCGGGTGGGTGGCATCCCGTTCTCGGTCAGGGATATCAGCGGTCCGAGTTCGCGGGTGGTGAATCCCAGTGCGGGCGGCCAGTTTCCGGAGTGCGCCACCACGCCCACGCCGGTGCCGGAGGATTCCAGGGTGACCACCGACCACCCGCACAACAACTGCGGAAATTCGGTCATCGATCGGCCCACAGTTCGTCGAAGAGGTCGAGCATGAAGATCATCGGGTCGACGGCCGCGTACGGTTTGAACACCGGATAGGAGTTGTCGCTGCGCTTCCCGCAGCCGACGGCCGACACCGGGAAGTACCGGTTCCACGGGAAGTGGATGGACAGCGTGGAGTCCACGGCCGGAAAGAGCTTCCGCACCAGGCTTCTGGTGGCGTCGGAGCGGTAGTCGATCTGCGCGCGCTGGTACAGATTCCCGCCGCCGTTGCTGCTGAACGGGGTGTCGGCCCAGTCGGCGGGCGGGGCCACGATGCCGGTCTCGGGCAGGTTGATCAGGGACAGCAGATCGGATTTGGCGACAATGGTCGACACGTGCAGGCGCGGCGGCTCGATCGGCAGGTGCAGCGGATAGGCATTGGCCTCCCGCCACAGCTTGGCGATCTGGTCGATCATCATATTGGTGCGCCCGACGGTCTGCGAATGCTCGACGGCATTGTGCAGGCTGTCCTCGTTGGCGGCATTGGCGTGCTGCTGCATGATGGCCAGGTACTGCTTGTTCAGCGTCGAGGGCACCACGAACCAGATGAAGTCCGCGACCGCCAGATGCGGGCTGACCTTGGCGGCGATCTCGGCGTCGGCCACATCCTCACCGGCCACGTCGACGAACGCGAGATTCACTGTGCGCCTGGTGCTCAGCGAGGTGACCTTCACGACGATCGGGGTGCGCGGCTGCCAGCCGCTCCACGCGTGCGCCTGCCCCGGTACGCCGGGCGCCCGCTGCGTCTGGACGCCGGGTAGCTGCCGGACCGGCGGCGCCGGAATGCGCTGGCCCTGGGGACGGTTCAGGCCGGGTGCGCCGATGGCGCTGTCCATCGTCTGCATCTGATTGCCGGCGTAGCCGCGTTTCTGCGTGTAGCCGATGGCCTGCCGGTTGCTGAGCTGATTCTCCAGGGCCGCAAGCATTTTCGTCGACTTGCGGGAGGGAATGATGGACCACTCGCGGGCCAGCACCGGATCGTTCATGATCGAGTACAGCATCGAGGCGATGAGATGCGTTTTGGACGAGGCGGATTCGCCGACGAAGCCGATCACCCGGGTCGGGTAGTCGAGCATCTCCTCGTCGATCTCGCAGCCGTTGGGGCAGCGCCGGTCGACCTTGTTCGAATAGTCGGCGACGCGGGTGGCGAAGGCGCCGTTCTGCTGCCGCAGCACCCACACCCAGGAGCGGCGGGAACGGTCGAACTTGAACTCGGCCAGGCAGTTCAGGCAGATGATGCGCACGGTCACCTCACGCCAGCACGGTGTAGGTCAGCCAGACCACGGTGCACACGAAGCCCGCCGCACCGGCCCCGGCCGCCACCCGCAGCCAGTGCCACGCGCGCGATCCCGCGTACACGTACTGCTGCCAGGCCAGGCCCGCCCGTTGGTGTTTCATGAGACCTCACAGATGGTTGAAGACCGTCACCACGAGCCAGGTGAACAGCAGGAAGACGAGGAATCCGGCGGCGATCCCGGCCAGTACGGCGCCCGCGAGCACGCCGCCGATGAAGCGAGGATCGTCCCGGCTGAGCCCGGCCAGCACCCGCTGCCGGAATTCGAGGGTGGGGCGTACGAAGATGCCCCAGACCGCGGTGGCGGGCATGTCCACCGGGAGCGGTTCGGCTGTGCGCGTGGGGATATTGCCGTGCGTGAGCATGCTGGTGTGGGCCGGGCCGACGGCCTGGGGGACGCGTTCGGTGCGCGAAATGCGTTCGGTCTGTTCGGTGGCCGGGGTGCGCACGGTCTGCGGGGTGTGCGCTGCCTGCGGAATGCGCTCGGGCTGTGGAATGCGCTCGGGCCGTGGAATGCGTTCGGCCTGTGGGGCGCGTTCGGGTTGCGGTGCGCGTTCGGGTTGTGGTGCCCGTTCCTGGCGGCGGACGGGTGTGGTGATCGCCTGCCGGAAGTAGTGCTGGAATTCGGTGGCGGATTGGTGGCGCCCGCGCGGATCCTGGGCGAGACCCTTGTCCAGCACGGCTTTCAGCGGTGGCGGCAGCGGGTCGGGCGCATAGGCACGTTCGAGCACTTCGGTGCATACCACGGCGAACGAATACACATCGCTGAGCTGAGTGAACTTTCCGTACCGCAGGTATTCCGGTGCGGCATAGGGCTGCGTGCCCAGCGCATGATGTTCGCGTGTGAGCCGGTTGAAGTTCTCCCGCATTTCGATGGCGATCCCGAAATCGGCGAGCTTGGCGCTGCCGTCGCGGCAGATCATGATGTTCTCGGGTTTGATATCCCGGTGCACAATCTGTTTCGAGTGCGCGTAGGTGAGTCCGTCCAGCGCATCGGCGAGTATCCGCAGCAGCGGCGGTGCGTACCAGTTCTCGGGCGACCGCATGTGCTGCCGAAGATTTTCGCCCAGTATGAATTCCATCACCAGGAATGGTGACCGGCGTCCGTTCTCCACGAAAACCCCGGCATCGTGCACCATCACAATGCGCGGACTGTTCATCCGGGCGGCGATGAGCGCCTCCCGCTCGAACCGCTCCTGTGACCGCAGCTCGTCCTGCTCGACGGTGGGCAGGCTGCCCGCGTCCAGCACCTTGACGGCAACCTGCCGGCGCAGCCGCCGGTCCCAGGCCTCCCAGACCTCGGCCATGCCCCCCTTGCCGACGAGTTCACGCAACTCATACCGGCCATTGATCAGCCTCAATTGCGATCGATCCCTTCAAGCAAGGCAACGTTTTACGGATCCGCCCACCCCGGCCCTCCACGAATCATCGCCGAGTCTACGCGCGCCCCACCATGTGTTTCCCTTGCGATTTGCTTAACAACCGCGCCCGTGTGTACCTTCTCCCAGGCGATCGGTGACACCGACCGCACATCCGGGGCTATGGCGCAGCTGGTAGCGCACCACACTGGCAGTGTGGGGGTCAGGGGTTCGAGTCCCCTTAGCTCCACCGAACAGCAGAGCCGCAGGTCGATAGCCTGCGGCTCTGCTGTTTTCGTGGCAGCGCACGAACCGTTCGAGGCGGTCATGGGCGTGCGTTCCATAGGGTGCTGACCGGCAGGGCGCGGAATTTCGGTCCGAATGGGAGGGTTTCGGTGCCGGTGTAGAGCACGTATCCGGCGAGGAGGTCGTCGCCCAGTCGTTCTGCGAGGTGGCGGAGACCGCGGAAGTCCTCGCCCTTGACCGTGGCGGCGGCTTTCACCTCGATGGCGATCACCTCGCGTCGGTTGTTCTCGAGAATGATGTCGACCTCGACGTTGTCGCGGGTGCGGTAGTGGAACATGCGGGCTTCCTGGTCGGACCAGGTGAGCTGACGAGCGAGTTCGGCGGCTACGAAGCCCTCCAGAAGTGACCCGAGCGGACCGTTCACGGCCCGCAGCGCGCGTGGGTCGGCACCGCACAAATATGTGGCGATTCCGGAATCGACCATGAATACCTTGGAGGTTGCAACGGCCCGGGTGGTCAGGTTTCGCGACCAGGCCGGGATTCGCTTGATCAGGAAAACCTCTTCCAGGAGGCGAAGATAGCGGGTGACGGTGTCTTTGGGCAGGCCGAGTTCGTTGCCGAGGGCGCCGGGTACCAGGAGTTGACCGGATCTGGCCGCGACGAGGTTGGTCAGGGTGAACATCTCTGCGGAGCGTTCGATCTCGGACAGTTGCATGACGTCTCGGTTGATCAGATCGGCGACGTAGGAGGAGAAGAATCGGGATCGCCGTTTGCCTTCTCGTGCAACGGCTTCGGGAAAGCCCCCGCGTGCGATCCGTTCGATGTAGTCATCGCGTTTCTCGGTCCCATCGTGCCGTAGCTGTGGTCCGCGTTCGAAGGCACAATCGACGAATCTATCGGGCGCGCCGTCGATTTCGCCTTGAGACAGCGGCCAGAGTTCGATCGTTTCCATGCGCCCGGGAAGAGCGTCCGGAACGCTGCGAAGTGCCATGACGTGAGCCGAGCCGGTCAGCAGGAACCGGCCGGGTCGTCCATCGGCGTCGACGGTCTCCTTGATCGCCAGCAACAGTTCCGGTACTCGCTGTACCTCGTCGATGATCAATAGGGAATCGTCGAGGACGAACTGCGTGGGGTCGTAGCCGGCCGCCTGCCGGGTCTCGGGCTTGTCGAGGCTGCGCCAGGTCGCACCGATCTCCCTGCCTATCCGGGAGACCAGCGTGCTCTTTCCGCATTGGCGTGCTCCGTTGACCAGAACCACGCGAGTATCAGCAAGTGCTTCATGCACTGCCGAGTGGGCATGACGGGGAAGGATCCGACCAATCGGCGAAGACGAGAAGGACGAGGTCACCTTGGTATTATTGCATAGTGCGTGCGCGATCTGCCGCGCATAATGTGCGCGATTTGCCGTAGCATGTGTGCGCGATCTGCCGCCGCGACCTTGCGCTTCTTGCCGCTGCTGGAGCAGCTTCGCTGGAGCGTAGTCTTGAGTCGGCGGTTTGGTCCGCAGGTGATTCGTTGCGATCGGGCACATGGAGCGGTCGTGGTCATCGGACACCGCCGACCGGGTACCTACCGCCCGAATCATGATGTCCGGCCCGACCACCAGCACCGCCCGGTTCGTATGCTGGTCCGTCAGGCCCACTTCGTGGCAAAGTCGCAGGTCATCGACCGTCGGATTTGCGGCATTCGCGACAGTGTGCGAATCGCTCATAGTGGTCTCGTTCAAACTCACCACCTACCTCTCGTGCCGTGATTGTGCTGCCGGGACGATGTTGTCGGAATCCGGCCTCCGCCTCTGATGCCACTTGTCTCGGGTCACGCATGCGATTGGTTTCGCAGACCTTGCAGGCGATTTCGCGCGGCTGTCCGGACCGTCTGGCGCAGACGGGTTCTTTGTGGAACACGTTCAGCAGCAGCGCTTTTCGGCCGCCAGGGAACCAGTCCGTATACGTCTCTGGCCCCGGTTCCTGCAGTCACCGGTTCCTGCAGTCACCGGTGGTTGCGGCTGGCAGCGATGCCCGGCCGAGTGGGTCGAGGCCGAGGCTCGTACGAGTCGTATCCGGCGGATATCAGAACACCGACTGCATGCCCATGCGCGGGATCTGCGCATGGGCATGCAGTCGGTGCAGGGGTCTCGGCGGAGCGATGCTCGTGGTTCAGGCTGCGTCGTTGTGGCTGGTGAAGTTCACCCGGGTGATTTCGGTATCGAGGGCGATATTGAGGGTTGCGTCCAAGGCGTCGGCGAGTTAGGCCAGCAGTGGCAGGGTCGGCACGGTGTCGGAGCCCTCGATACGCGAGATCTTGGCTTGGGTCAGGCCGGCGCGTTCGGCCAGTTCGGCTTGGGTGAGCCCGAGTTCGGTGCGGCGGTCGTAGACCGCTTTGGCTGGCGCTATGGAGAGCCGGATTTCGCGGCGGGCCTCGGTGACGTCATCCGGCTCGGTGTAGCCCTCGGCGAGTTTGCGCTCTCGGAGGGTCTTCCAGCGTGCGTGGCTCATCGGTCCAGTTCTCCCTTCTCTATGCTGCGGATGAATTCTTGATGGGCGGGTTCGTGTTCGGCCTGGCAGGTTTGCTGTGCCAGCTTCGCGCGTTTGACTTGGGCGTCTTCGCGCATCCGGGTCTTGCGGAATACGGTGAGCAGGATGGCCCGACGACCAGTGCAGTATCAGCACGGGCTGACCGGTCCCGTGTTCCACGTAGTGGAGCACTATTCGACCCGCCCGGGTCTGCACCCTTTGCAAGCGACCGCGTACGAGGCGGCGCGACAACGTGACCTCGACCGGCAGCAAGATCGGCGGCCGATGTTTGACCTGTGGGAACTAGCAACTCCGTGCTGTCGATGGCCGAACTACGCTTCGCCGGTCGCACCGAGTTCGCTTGAATGTCTATCGTTTTCGAGTTGGGCCAGATCGTGTGCGACTGCGTTCGCGAGTGGGCTGCCGACGCCGCGGTACAGATCGAATGCGGTGTGTAAGGCGATCTCGGCGTCGTCGATGCGGCGCGCGGCGAGCAGGGCTCGGCTGCGCAGATGTTCGGCGTCGGCTTGATGTCTGCGGGCGCCCTCGGCGGCGAAGAAGTCGGCCGCATCGCCGAATATCGTTGCGGCGTCGGCTGCCTCGCCCTGGGCGAGGAGGGCGCGGCCCAGCACCATTCGGATTTTGGCGCAGTTGTCGGTCTCGTTGCCGAGATCGTCGAAGTAGGCGAGCACCTTGCGCGCCCGTTGTGCCACGCCGTCCCATCGGTCGGTGTCTGCGAGCGTTCGTGTTTGCTGTAGTTCGAGGATCGCGAAGACGCGGCCGCGGTCTGCGGGAGAGATCGACTGGTCGCGGTCGGCGACTTCCCACGATCGCTGAAAGTACTCCAGAGCGACATCGAATTTGCCCTGTCGCGCGGCCGTTTTGCCCAGCCATTCCAGCGCGCTCTGCTCACCGAGCCCGTGGGCGTGCTCGTGTCCGATCGTCAGCGCCTCGTCGAACAGGCGGTCGGCATCGGCGTACTCGCCGGTATCGAGGTAGGCGGCCCCCAGTTGCAGGCAGAGCTGCATGACGCCGAAGTCACTTTCGGCGGCGCGAGCGGATGCGAGGCCGACGCGGTGGGTGTCTATCCAGGCGTCGAAATAGCCGTGGATGTGCAAGTACTTCCACAGCAGCACACACAGCACCCACGACTGGGTGTGATGGGATCTGTTGTGGGCGAACTGAATGGCGGCGATCAGATTGGGGGCTTCCGATTCGAACCAGGCGAGCGCTTCGGTTCGTGGCAGCGCGGGTATTCCCGCTGCCCAATAGTGCGCTGCCAGAGCATGGACTGGAGGGACCCACCAACGATTGGATACTGCGGCCGCCCGCGGCAGCGTCTCGCGCAGATTCCAATCGATCCAGCGTTGTGCGACGCCTTCGAGGGCTACGTCGTCATCGTCGGCACGAGCACGGATGCGCGCGTCGTCGCGCAGTACCGTATGAAACGCGTAGCGACCGGTGAGCGTGATTGTGAGCAGGTGGTATTCGGTGAGTTTGGTCAGGATGATGAATGCCTCGTCAGGATCGCAGCCCAAGGCCGCAGCCGCCGAATCCAACGAGAAGTCCGCCGCCGGCAGCGAGCCGAGCCGTCGATACGCACGAGCTAGTTTGCGAGTGAGCCCGCGGTAAGTCCGGTTCAGGAACTTGGTCATCCGCTTCTCTTCGTCGAGCGCGAGCAGGCTCACCCTCCGTTTCAGCAGCTGCGACAGCAGATGGTCGGCATGGGATGCGCGTCCCCGGATCTGCGCGGCCAAGACCTTGATCATCAGCGGCAGGCCGCCGCATAGTTCGACGAGCGCGTCGATGGTCGACGGCGGGATACGGGGTGCGGTATCACCGAGGCTGAGGTGGAACAGGGTGCGTGCCTGCTCGGGCGTCAGAATGGTGGGGGTGAACGGTGCGAATCCGCGAGCCGTGAGCCCGGGTCGTTCGAATCCTGACGTGACGACGATGACCGCCTCCGGAGCATCGTCGGGTATCAGTCCGGTCGCTTGGCCGAGATCGGCCAGATCGTCGAGGACCAGCATGAACTTCTTGTGCTTGGTCGCGGCACGATAGACATCGGCCTTCTCCTCGTCGGTGGCGCCCTGATCTGCGTTCGAAATGCCGAGTTGTCTCGAGGCGCGAGTGTGCAACTCGCCCAACGGGACAGCGCGTCCGTCGGGTCTGCGGCCGGTGAGCCAGATCAGACGCCCGGCGACCAGGTCGGAGTACTTCTTCGAGAATTCGGTGGCGAAGCAGGACACGCCCAGCCCCTCCAACCCATAGAGATGGATCAGGGTCGTGGCGTCCTGCTCCCGGCGTACCTGGTCCGCCATTTCCGCCATCGCTGGATCCCGGTCTATGAACGGGCTGGCCCACGGTGGAATCATATTGCTGCTCAACGCCTCAACCCCCACAAGATCAGTGCCCTGCGGTGCTCACTGTATCGGAAGAGAAGAGCGGGCATATCGCCTTCCTATCGATGGACGTCAACCGATGTGCGGATCAATGCTCTTGAGTTCCAACTGTATTCGACTGGAACCGACTACCAGTTGGATCGCCGCGGGCGGGGTCGATCTTCGAATCAGCCAATAGTCGTGGGCTGTGGCCGCGATGACCGCCGACATCATCGGGCCGGTGAACGAACCGGTGCAGAACGCCTCGATGCTGCCGAGTCGGCGGTGCCGAAGCCGATAGCGCGTGTCATCGACCGCGGCAATCGCAACCGAGCAGGCCGGGCGCTGTTCGATGGTGTGAGCCAATACATCATCCAGGCTTGACGAATCGGTCTCGGTGACGAGGAGTATGTCCGCGTTACCCCGCAGATCGCGGCGTGGATGATCATCGTGGGCGGCGAGGTAGCTGTCTACAGCGCGTGGGCCTCGCTGACGGCTGGCGGTGACCTCCGCTGGCCAGCGGCGTACGACGGCCGTATCGCCCTCGCCGACGGCCCAGTCCACGGCCAGTCGGCAGGCGCGCACGGATTCTCGGCGTGGCGTCAGATCTGCTGGAGCATAGGGGAATACGACCGCGGGCCGGTCGGGTTCCGGAAGTTCCATCAACGAGTGGAAGGTTGATCTGAGGATATCCGCACAGACGTCGGGGCGTGAGCTGGCGAGGTCGGCAACCTGTCTCATCCGAGTCCGGTCATGGCCTCGTATGGCTGCCGAAATCTGTTCGGGCAGAGGACTTCTCGGATCCAAGGTCGGGGCGAGGCGACCCAGTCGATCGACAGCGGTTCCGGTGGCAACCTCCGCGCGAGGAAACGCGGCGAGGATGGTCGGGATCAGCATGGCTCCGGCATATCCCGTCACCGCTCCGTGGTCGCCGACAACCACATCGGAGGCGAGAATGGTTTGCTGCCAACCCTTCAGCGGCGGGATCAGCCGCAGCCCCGAACGCAAGGAATCCGCCAACCAGGTCTCGACCTGCCAGGGGCCGTGTGCGAACCAAACATTGGGATGGAGTATGGCGGAGATAATATGCCTGTCCAATTCGAGTTCGCTCAGGAAAGCATCGATCAGATCGGGATGACGGCCCAGGAGTGAGCCGGGACCCCAGGTGGAAGTCACCGTCACAACTGTGGTGGCATCACCTGCGCCGAGTGCTCGCCGATACTCTTCTCGCAGTGCCGAACTCTCGCGTAACCGGTCGAGGCAGGGGTCGCCCGCCACTACCGCATTCGGTACCGCCTCCGGTGTCAGCTGTGCCAGTCTGGCCAGGTCGAGTTCATGAGAGAGGACGACCGCATCCGGCACCACTCCGTCATGTACGAGCCATTGACGCCCGAGTCCGTATACGTTCCCGATTCCCGATTCCCGATTCCCGATTCCCGATTCCCGATTCCCGATTCCCGATTCCCGATTCCCGATTCCCGATTCCCGATTCCCGATTCCCGATTCGAGGTATTTTAGTGTATCCGATTCCATGTGATAATACGGCGAGTGGTGCGGATATCTTGTGTAAATCTCCGCTGTGATGGACGGATATCGCTAGATCGAATTCATCCTCGAGCACTCGGTGCCAAGGAATGAGAATTCCGCCTGCGTCAGCTATTTCCTGCGTTACATCGCCGGTAACGTTCGATGCGTCGGGAAAGGTGAAAACTATCTGTATTCGCCGATCTGAGTCGAATACCGAGAGGATATCGGCCAGTCGATTCCACGCCGTCATCGTGTGCACCACGATCAGCACGGTGCGAGTCGTTCGAACAGTGATCCAGGGCGGGTGCCCGAACTCGACGGATCTGGACTGTTCCGATCTGCTGCGCACCCTGCTTCACTCCCGCGGTCTGACGTTCGATGATCACCGTATCGCGCCGACCGAGCGAAATCCGAACGGGCGCACGCCCACGGCTCGGTCCTAGCGCACTGCACGGTCGTCAGGCGGTTCAGTGCTCGCGGTGGTAGTTCTGACTCATGACTGCCCAACTGTGGCTGACCGCCGCGGTCTCGATCGTCAGCAATATCGTCCTGGTCTTGAACGCGCGTTTGACCAGCCGGTACGCTGCCAGGCTCGCATTGCAGGTCCGCGAGATCGATCGCCATGACAATCGACATCGGAGCTATGAAGAATCATGTCTCCAGTTCCTCGCCGCTGCGCGCCGACTACGTTCACCGCTGAATGAATCGCACGCCGAGGAGACCGTGTCGGCCCTGTCTCAACTGCGACTGGCGGTGGCGGGCATCGAACGCTACGGTCCGCCCGCCTCCGGTGCTGTTGTCGCTGTCGCTCTCGAAGCTATCGAACATCTGGTGCGGGCACGCTCTGACGGAGTCTGGTCACAGTCGATCGCCGTCGCGGAGACTGCATGCGACAACGCCATCGCGGAGGCGCGTGCAACGCTCGCCCATGATGACTCATAGGGCTTGATTCGATGCGGTTCCCTACTCCCGGACCAGAGTCGCCCGGGAGTAGGGAACCGAACCCCTGTCGATGAACGGGGCCAGCGCGTTGGTGGCCCGTCGACCAGCACCGCGCGGTTCGTACGCTGGTCCGTCAGGTCCACCAAGATGGTCTGAACCCGGTTTGCCGTGGCTTCTGCGCCATGCTAATAGTCTCGGCTGTGCGTTGCTCGAGCTTTTTTTCTGTGACTGTGTTCGTGGGTGTCGTCCGGTGACTGTTGAGGGGGTTGCGGCGGGGCCGGTTCCGCGGGTTGAAGAACCGGTGCGTGATCGGGGTGGGAGGCTCGAGTTTCTGGATGCGCTGCGGGGGTTGGCGGCCTTGGCGGTGGTGGTTCAGCATTCGGCGGAACGGCTGTGGCCGGGGTATTTCGGGTTTTCGCAGCAGCACTTCGGGCTCGGGCAGTTCGGGGTCTTCGTCTTTTTCCTGGTGAGCGGCTTCATCATTCCGGCGTCACTGGAGCGCGGGCGGTCGCTGGGGGCGTTCTGGGTGGGGCGGTTCTTCCGGCTCTACCCGTTGTACTGGGCCTGTGTGGTGGCGGCGATGGTCCTGTATGCGATACATCGGTACGAGCTTCCGGCGGGTTTTCTGGCTCACCCCGTGCTCAACTTCTTCAGCAACCTCACCATGATGCAGTTCTTCCTGGGTGGTCCGGGCGTCCTGGTCGTCGGTGCTTCCTGGTCGCTGGCCTACGAATTGGCGTTCTACCTGTTCTTGTCGTTGCTGCTGGTCGCTGGGCTCAATCGCCGCTCGGTGCCGCTGGCGATTCTGGCGCTCTGTCTGATCGCTCCGGGAGCGGGGTTGCCGCCCGCGCTGCTCAATGGATCCGATGCCGGCGCTCTCACCCGTTCGATCGTCGTGGTCGCGACGATTCTGGTCGCGGTGGTGTTCGCCCGTCTGGCAGCCGACCGCCGCGCGGCCGTCGCCGCGGTCGTGCTCGCGATCATCGCTGTTCCGCTGGTGCTCAACCAGCCCGGCGAATCCGTGTTGACCTTCGGATATTTCGCCACCATGTTCGTCGGCACCGTGCTCTACCGGATGACCGCGGGCGAGATCTCCGCGCGGCGCGGATGGGCGGTGTTCTGGTTCGCCGTGTTCGTGATCTTCGGGATCAGCACGTTCATCCAGCCCTACCAGGACTCGGCGAGCGGCCTGTGGGTCCACTGGATCAAGCAGCCCACCACCATCATTCCCGCCTATCTGCTGTTTGCGGGGGCGCTGTTGTTGCGCCGCCACTCCTTCCCGCGTCCATTGTTGTTCCTCGGCCGGATCAGCTACTCGCTCTACCTCGTGCACGCGCTCGTTCTCGACGCCGTGCCGCACTGGACAACGTCGGTCGCCGGCATCCCCGCACCGTGGCTCACCTTCTGCGCCTGGGTGATCTGCGCGCTGGTACTCGCGATGGTTACCTACCGCATGATCGAGAAGCCTTCTCACACCCTCGGTCATCGAATGATCGCCAGAATGGATGCCCGGAAACGCGCCGCCTAGTCGGTGCCGCCGCGAGGCACTGTGGGAGAGCGATCAGGCGGTGAGGAGTCCCGACGCCGTGAATGCCGCCTGGGTGCCGGGGTCGTCGAGTGCTCCGACCTCCGTGAAGAGGCGCACCGTCACCCTGGCCTCCGTCGCGAGCGGTGTGCCGGACCGGAAGGCGGGGAACGACTCGTCGAGTGCGGCGGCTATCCGCGATGGCGGCACGGCGGCGCGGTGCAGGATCGTTTCGACCGAGCGCAGGTCCGGGGCGAGAAAGGCTTCGACCAGACGGGGGACGAGGGCGCCGGCGACGCGGCGCTCGGCGGGAGTCAGCCGGGTCCACAGCTCGCGGAGGAATTGGCGGAAATACGTTTGATGGCGTCCCTCGTCCATCGCGTGATCGGCCACCACGTTCCGGACCGGTTCCGGGATCCGCTCGTCGCGTGGAATGTCCATCAGTAATTGTGAAACGAGGGTCTCGCTGACCGTGGTGAACAGCAGGTCGGCCAACTGGCGCAGGTCGGGATCGACCTCGGCGCGGATGCGGGCGAGGTCGTTCACGAAACGTGGCTCGACGAGTGCATCGGACGGTACCCCGGTCGCCTCGCCCAGTTCAGCGATGAAGTCGTAGGCGAACTGGGCGTGCCAGGCCTCATCGGTTGTGATCTTGTAGGCGTCCGCGCGCATCGCCTCCGGCAGGATGAGGCCGGCACGGCCGAGTGCGATGGACGAGGTGATCGGCAATACCGCGTGTTGTTCGAGCACGGTGGTGAAATGCAGGTACTGGTACAGGGCATGCAGCAGGATCTCTTGCCGCACACCGTGATCCAGGTCGGCCAGGGCCGGCGCGGACAGGACGGGGAACAGTTCCGGCGGAAAGTAGAGTTGCTCGGTAGCCGTGAGCGGGGCGGGATGACGGCGGGGGCGGCTGCGTACACTGCTGCGGGTTTCCCACTGCTGGAAGCTGCTTCGGTATCGGTCCATGTCAGCGGCTCCCGGCGTGGTCGATGACGGTCAGGTCGGCGAGGCCGGTGACGAGGTCAGTGGTGTCGGTGAGCGCGTCGGCGGCGGTGATTCCGAATTCCGCGACGAGCAGTCCGGCCAGTTCACCGACTGTGCGCCGGCCGTCCATCGCGCGGAACAGCAGTGCACCGGCGCCGGTGAGTTCGACCGCCTGTAGCGTGCGGTTCACGATCTGAATGGTGCCGCGGTTGCTGCGCACCCTGATGTCGAGCCTGCGCTCGGGCACCGAGTCCGGACTCCAGCTCATAACGCTCCTACACACCTTGAAGATCGATATCCAGCCACATGTTCTTGCACAGCCGCACCACGTCGCGGACCCATTCGCCGGGCGCGTCGGGGTCCAGGCCGCGCATGGTCTCCCAATCCCAGTACTCCGCGTAACTCATGGATCCGGGCTCGAGTTCGCGGAACCGGCGGGCCCGCCATTTGCGATTGGCATTGAGTTCGCCGTGGGCCATCAGCAGCGCGTCGATCGCGCAGCCGAAGGCTTCCCGGGCGGTCAGCACCGCGCTGTCGGCGTCGCCGGAGGCGAGCATGCCCAGCGCCGACTCGGCGCGGCCGTCGCATTCCGCCAGCGCCGAATTCACCTGGAAGGCACGGAATGCCGAGCTCCGGATGCGCTCGGACAACGAGTTCGCCCACGAATCACCGTGTAGCGGACGGCCATTCATGAGTCTCTCGAGCATGATCCGGGACTGCACGTCGAGCCCGTCTTCTATGGTGTCGCGGTGTTCGAAGGCCTCCCAGGAGACGCGGTCGAGCACCTGATCGATCTGGTCGGCCAGCCAGTATTTGATCTCCAGCCGTGGCCCTCCGGCGTGGACGATCACGGCCTGGATCCGATCGGGCCGCACCGATACCTCGAGTGGCACGGCGCGGGGATCGGTGACGGGCTGCTCGACCACCGCCATGATGTCGATATCGCTGCCGGTATGGGCCCATCCACGCGCATGGGACCCGACCAGCACCACCGCGAGCGGGTCCGCGGGCAGCAGGTCATGGGTTTCGAGCAGTTCCCGCGGCGAGGGTTCGGCCATCACACACCCGCCGTGATCACATCGGGACGCCCGGCGGGCTCCGCCACTACCGGTCGTGTCACCAGCACCCCGCTGTCGAGCGAAAACTGTAGTGGGACTTCGATCTTGGCGATGGTAGTGCCGGCGGCCGCCACCACCTCGCCGAGGGGGCGCAGCCCGTCCACGGCGCGGAGGAAGGCGTGCCAGTCCGGTGTGCCGGCGGCGTCGACGACGTATTCGATACTGCCGCCGATGGATACGAGGATCACGCCGGGATCGTCGAGCGGCGAGACCAGCAGCACGTCCGGGGCGAGTTCGACCCGGTCCGCGAGTCCCGGTGCGGGGAAGCGCCGGACCGCCGCACCCAGCCGGCGGCTTTCGTTCTCCCAGTGGGAGATCTGCCGGCCGGTCACCTCGTAGCGTGGTCGCTCGAACGGTGTCACCGGTAGGTCGCGGACCATATCGTCGAGCAGTCCGAGGTTCACCAGCGCCAGCACATGGTCGGCTGCCTGCGGCTCGGTCACCGTGGACAGCCCGCGGACCGCCGCGCGCAGCCCGGCGGGGTCGAGCACGCCGTGGGCGCCGGGCGCGGCCAGCGCGCGCTCCAACAGTGCACCGCCGTCCTGAGCCAGCATGCGGACCACCATGCGCAGGGTGAATCCGGCCTGCTCCTGGTAGACGGAGGCGCCCTTGGGTCGGTCGATGATCGCTTCCGGTAATCGCCCGCGCATCGCATCACGCAGAATGCGCTTGTCCCAGAGCAGCTGTGCGCGCCGTTCGCGGGGAATCGTGGCCACCAGTTCGACGATCCGGTGGTCGAGGAACGGCACACGCGCTTCGATGCCGTGCCCGGCGGCGGTGCGGTCCTCGTGCCAGAGCTGGTATTGCTGGATGGATCGTGACCGCTGGGCGACGTAGGCCGGATAGCGGTCGTCCGGGGCGGCGCCCGGTCCGTAGAGCAGTTCGTCGGAGAGCAGCGGGCCGACCCCGTCGATCTCCCACCAGGATCCTATTTCCGGTGTGCCGCTGAGCTTTTCCCGTCTCACCAGTTGATCGGAGACGGCTTCGAATCCCGGCCAGCCGCTGGGCGCGAAGGCCGCGGTATAGCCGCCGTTGTATTCGTCGCTGCCCTGTCCGAGCAGCATGCCGCGCAGCTCCGGGCGGACCTGCTTGGCGTAGGTGTAGAGGCTGTGTTTGTAGAACTGTTCCGGGCCGCACCAGGGTGTCTCGAGCAGCCATAGCAGGTGCAGCCATTCGTCGACGCCGGGTGTGCGGTCGGCGCCGAAAATCACCTGGTGGTGCGGGAATCCGAGTTCGTCGGCCACGCGGGCGCCGAATTCGGAGTCGCCGCTGGCATGGGTGCTGCCGGTGAGCACGGTGAAGGTGTGCACACGATGGCCGGTGTCGGCGGTCAGCGCGGCCACCGTGGTGGAGTCGATGCCGCCGCTGAGCATCAGGCCCAGCTCGGTGTCGGCCGAGGCGCAGTCCGCGACCGAGGCGGTCAGCAGATCACGGTAGTCCGCAATGAATTCGGCGTCGGAACGGTCCTCGGACGCGGTGCCGGAGAAGTCGGGCAGCTGCCAATACGTGGTCCGGGTTTCGATCCCGGTCGCGAGGTCGATACAGACGATGGTGCCGGCCGGGACGACCTCGACGCCGCGGAACCACGAGTGCACCGGTGCCGTGGTAGCAGCGGGCGCCAGGTCGCGCAGCGCGGCCGGCCAGTCGAGTTCGCGCGGGCAGCCGGGGTGTTCGAACAGGGCCTTGATCTCCGAGGCGAATACCACCGAATCGGCCAGGCGCGCATAGTAGAGCGGCTTTATGCCGAATCGGTCGCGCGCCATGATGAGGCGGTTGCGCCGCCGATCCCAGAGCACGAGGGCGAACATGCCCGCCACGTCGTCGAGGAATCGCAGTTCGTGATGGGCGTAGCGATGGGCGAGGATCTCGCAGTCCGATCGGGTCCGCAGCCGCAACCCGGGGATTTCGGCCTCGAGTTGCCGGTGGTTGTAGACCTCGCCGTTGGCGATCAGCGAGACGTTGCCGTCGGCGCTGTGCAGCGGCTGGTCACCGTTCTCGGGTCCGACCAGCGCCAGCCGCCGGAACACCAGCCCTACCGGGCCTTCCAGCATCATGTTCTGGCCGTCGGGTCCGCGGTGGGCGATCGCGCGGCCCATGCGTTCCAGTACGGGATGGGTCTGCTCCCCGAGTGGGCCGCCGATGGCCGCCATGCCTGCCAAGCCACACATAACCGTTTCTCCTCGAATATCTTTCCAGCACTGCCTGTTTCGGAGATCAGTGCGCCTGATCGGACAGGGCGTGCAAGCCGGCGCGGAACTCCTGTCCGCCGGTCATCGCCGCGATCACCAAGGGCAGGCCACAGGTCAGGAATGCGCCGCAGACCAGCCACAGCGCCGGCCGGTTCCCGATCACCGACCCCAATCCGCCGCCGGCGAGCGCACCGAGCGGAATCACTCCCCAAGTGAGGAATCGGATGGCGGCGGAGACCCGAGCCAGCAATCCGCTGGGCACGGTCGCCTGCCGGTGGCTGCGAATGATGATGCCCGCCACGGTGGCCACCGCGGCGACCGCGGTCAGGCCGATCGTGGTCGCGGTGATGGCGACGGGTCCGCTGAACGGCAGCGGCACCAGCACCATGAACAGCGGGATCGAGAGCACCGCGCCGAACAGCGCCCGCACCGGCCCGGCCGCCCGCACCACCCGATCGGTCACCGCGGCGCCGACCACGGCCCCACCTTGGGTGATCGCCATGACCACGCCGATCACGGCGGCCCCGGCGTGCAGCTCGTGCACCAGGTACGGCACCAGCAGCGCCATCAATGCCGCGTCGGCGAAATTGACGATCGCCGCGGTCAGCACGAACAGGCGAATCACCGGGTCGCCGAATACATGGTGCAACCCCGCGAGGAGCCGCTGCCGGGTCCCGGACTGCGGGTCCGGTCGTTCGGGGGCCGGTTCCCGTACTCGGATCGGCGTCATCAGCACGACCGACAGCACATAGCTGACCACATCGATCAGGACCGCGGCGGCGGCCCCGAGGGTCGTGACGAGGACACCCCCGAGCAGCTGACCCGCGGCGGCGGCCGCCGACTGGGTCGATTCGATGCGGCCGTTCGCGACGACCAGTCGTTCCCGGCCGACCAGGAACGGCACGTACGCCTGCCGGGCGACACCGTAAACGACTGTGACAAGCCCCATTCCGAGCGCGACCACGACCAGTTGCGCCAGCGACAGCACGCCGCCGAAGGCCGCGATCGGTATGGACAGCAGCAATCCGGCGCGTAGCAGGTCGCAGACGATCAGCACCGCACGCCGGCGCATGTGCTCGACCCAGACTCCGGCATGCAGCCCGATGGCCAGCCACGCCACGGTCCCCGCCGCGTCGAGCAGGCCGACCTGGAAGGTCGACGCATGCAGGGACAGCACCGCGACCAGCGGGATGGCGATCGACGAGACCGCTGTGCCGAAGGCACTGACCGTGACCGCGGCCCACCAGGAGCGAAAATCACGGCCGGCCAAGGGTGCAGCGGCCGTAGTGGTGGTGGTCATGGCTTCCTTTCCCGCCGTATGAATGTCCCCCGCGGTCAGGGGACGGTTGTGTCCCCTGACCGCACCGCTGCGCGTTCCACGCAACGGTCAGGCCGCTCAGCACTTCGCGACAGTGGTGATGCGGCGCTCTTCGACCTTCAGGGCCGACGGCTTCACGTACTTGTTCATGGTTTTCACCTCCTTGTTCGGTTGGGCGGTGGGCACCGCCATCGGCTCGGACCGGCCCGGAATTCACGGTCCGAGTGGGCTTTCGGGCTCCACGTCAGTGCGCGGCGGTTGTGGTGGGCTCCAGGCTGATCAGGACCGCCGGGCCGATATCGTTGTGACGCAGCGAATCCGGCGGACTCAGCACGGAGGCGACGGCGGCCACCTCGGCGCTGTGCCGCACCATGGTCAGCAGCGGCACCAATCCGGGATCGGGCTCCCACACATAGTCGAGCAGGGCTGCCCGGGTGCCCGGTGGCGGTGTCGAGCTGAGGGTGAGAATGCCGAGATCGGAGTAGGCGTATACCAATTCCGCGCCCAGCTCGCGGGCGACCACGTGCCCGAGCACCGCGGCGCGTGGATCGCACCACAGCACCACTGCGTCGATGGACAGGTCGCGCAAGCGAGCGGCCAGCGCCCGGCCGAGAGACTCGGCTGCCTCCGGCTGCAGGATGCCCTGTTCTGCGTTGGTCATGGGCCTTCCCTCCAGAAATTCAATAGCGGCGTCATTCGCAATTCGTCGGTGTGCGGGTAAAGAATTCACCGCGACTCGGCGAGTTCGCCCGAGGATTCTCTTGTGCATCGTATTTCAGGATGATCTCGGAAACAATGGCGGTGGAGATACTTTTACAAGCCCGAAATACTGAAATACCAATCCTTTTCGCGAGACGGAAGAATTTATATAAACGACTATTCAGACCGCGACGCCGGTGCCCAGCAGATCGTGGGTCACCCTGCCCTCCAGCACCGTCAGCATCGGGCGATGGTGAAAAGTCCTGCCCGCCACCGGCGTA
The DNA here is from genome assembly GCF_044750615.1 of Nocardia sp. NPDC088792. NCBI lineage: Bacteria > Bacillati > Actinomycetota > Actinomycetes > Mycobacteriales > Nocardiaceae > Nocardia > Nocardia sp. NPDC088792. The sequence continues at coordinate 495,510 of NZ_JBIVKC010000002.1, read as the reverse complement.
TTGCGGCTGCGGCTGTGTGACGCCGCCGGGTCGACCCGCCACGGCTCCACGCCGACGAGCGTGAGCGTGGCGGGCTCACCACGATCCAGCGGACGGCCGAAACGAGCGGAGATCCGCGCGATGCGCGCGGGGCGCACCGACATTCGGTCGGCGACGCCCGCCCAGTCCAGTTGCCCGGATCGCACGAATATCTCGGCCACCACGGCCAGCGCGGTCTCGAGACCCAGCATGCCGGGCCGGGCACCGCACCACGGTGGCGCCTTGTCGGCCGCGTGGTGCGGGGCATGGTCGGTGGCGACCGCGTCGATGGTGCCATCGACCAGCGCGGCGCGCAGGGCCGCCACGTCCTCGAGCCGGCGCAGCGGCGGGTTGACCTTGTACACCGGATCCCCGCCCAGCACTTCGGCTTCCGAGAGCAGCAGGTGGTGCGGGGTGACCTCGGCGGTCACCGGCCACCCGCGCTGTTTGGCCCACCGCACCACCTCGACCGCGCCGGCGGTGGAGACGTGGCAGATGTGCAAGGCGGTGCCGGCCGCGGCGGCCAGCACGCAGTCGCGGGCGATGATCGAGTCCTCGGCCTCGGCCGGCCAGCCGCGCAGGCCGGTGGCGGTCGCGACCGGACCGTCGTTGACCTGTGCGCCGGCGGTGAGGGCATGGTCCTCGGCATGCTGTGCCAGCGTGCCTCCGACCGCACCGACCGCGTCCAGGGCGGCGCGCATGACCTTCGAATCATGCACGCAGCGGCCGTCATCGGAGAACATGCGCACGCCCGACCGAGCCAGCCCGGGGATGTCGGACAGCTCGATGCCCGCGAGCTTGCGGGTGATCGATCCCGCGGGCAGGACCGTGCAGGCCGCGCCGGCGGCCGCCTGCCGCACCGCCTCGGTCACCTCCGGCCGGTCCGCGACGGGATCGGTGTTGGCCATCGCCACCACTGCTCCGTAACCGCCCGCGGCCGCCGCGAGCGCGCCCGTGTGGATCGTCTCGGACCGCTCGCCGCCCGGTTCGCGCAGGTGGGTGTGCAGGTCGACCAGGCCGGGCAGTGCCACCAGCCCGCCGCAGTCGATGTGCCGGGCGCCGGTATCGCTCAATCGTGTTCCGATATCGGCGATTCGGCCGCCGGCTATCAGCAGATCCACCGGCGGACCGCCCAGCGGGCGTAGTTCACGCAATAGCAGCCGATCGTTCGCGGTCATGCCGACCACCGGAAGACGGGGCCGTCCTTGCACACCAGCGGTGCTTCGGCGCTGGGAGCGCGGTGCCCGGAGGAGCAGCCGTGGCAGTAGCCCAGACCGCAGGCCATGCGCGCCTCCACCGACACCTGCAGATCAGCGGCCCAGTGCAGCGCCAGTTCGGCGCACAGCGCGGTCAGCCGCTCGGAGCCGCAGGTGAAGATCTGATCCGGCGGCGCGGTGTCGAACCGGTCCAGCAGCGTATCGGCCAATCGATCCGGGGCGCTGGAGCCGTCCGTGTCGATTACCGTGAGGATGTCACGAATTCCGTGGCGCGCCAGTACATCCCGTCCGGTCACCGCGGCGGGCCGGCGGGCGCTGAGCACCGCGGTCACGGCGATGCCGCGCCGGGCCGCCGGACCGGCGAGGCTCGTCAGCGAGCACACCCCGATACCCCGGCCGACCAGCAGCACCGATCGAGCGCCGGGTGCCACTTCGAAGCCGCGGCCCAGCGGCCCGATCACCGTCATCGCACTGCCCCTGGGGAATTCGGTGAGCAGTGCGGAGCCCTCGCCCACCACGCCGTAGCACACCTCGATCCAGCCGGCCCGAATGTCCCAGTCGTACAACGCCATCGGCCGTGGCAGCACCGGGTGACGGCGGACCCCGGCGGCGGCGCCGAGCATGACGAACTGCCCGGGCGCGGCCGCGGCGGCAATGGCGGGTGCATGCAGGCGCAACCGCCAATAGCGGTCGCCGCGAGAGGTATTCACCATCACCTCGGCCTCCTGCGTCCGGATCCCCGGGATCCCGGGCGGATAAGCGGGCAGCGGAACGAGGCTGCCCCGACCGCCGCCGCCGGCCAGCTCCGCCGCCGGAACCAACTCAGTGCTGTTCATCGGATTCCTCCCCCGTGCGCGCGGCGGCGCGTTCCAATTCCATGAGTCTGCGGTCGATTCGGAGCAACCCGTGCAACAGCACACGCGTGCCCACCGCCAGGTCGGCGGCACTGGTCCATTCCTCGGGAACGTGGCTCAGACCGCCCTGGCTGGGCACGAAGATCAGCGCAGCCGGTACCACGCGGTTGACCATCTGGCAGTCGTGGCTGGCGCCGCTGGTCAACACCCGGTAGGGCAGGTCTGCTTCGGCACAGACATCGGCGATCGTCTGCCGCAGCCAGATCGGCAGTACGACCGGGGAGGAGTCCCCGATCGGCCGCACGGTCATCGCGACCCGGCGCCGGTCGCAGATCTCCTTCGCCCGGCGCACGATCTCGGTGACGGTGCCGCGCTGCCGGTCACTGTCGACGTCGCGGACATCGAGGGTGAAGGTGGTGCGTCCGGGGATAGTGGTGATGCTGCCCGGTTCGACCTGCAGCACACCGATGCTGGCGCGAGTGCCACGATGCCGCGGGTCGTTCGCGATGGCCTCCGCCATCAGCACGATTTCGGCGGCGGCGGTGAGTGCGTCGGCGCGCAGTGCCATCGGGGTGCTGCCGGTGTGGGTCGCGCGACCCCGTACCTCGACCGCGACCCGGGTGCTGCCCGAGACCAGATCGACTATGCCGATGGGTAATCCGGCGGCTTCGAGTACTCCGCCCTGCTCCACGTGCAGCTCGAGGAATGCCACCCAGTCCCGGGGAGCCCAGCGGGCCTCGGCGAGGCGGCCCGGATCCAGCCCGACCCGTTGCATGGCCTCGGCGACGCTGATGCCGTCGGCGTCGCGCAGCGACCACAGCTTCGACTCCTCCAGCATCCCGGCCACCGCCTTGCTGCCCAGGCAAGCCTGTCCGAAGCGGGCGCCCTCCTCGGCGGTGAAGGCGACGAACCGCACCGAATGCTCCAGCCGCACTCCGTTTTCCACCAGCAGCCGTGCCACCTCGACCCCCGCGATCACGCCCGCGATGCCGTCGAATCGCCCGCCGGCGGGGACGCTGTCCAGGTGTGAACCGGTCCCGAGCGCCGCAGGCCGATTCCCGGGCAGCTCAGCGATGGTATTGCCGACGGCATCGATCCACACCTTCAGCCCGAGCGCGCGATACCACCCGGCCACCAGATCATGCGCGCGCCTTTCGGTCCGCGTCCACGCCAGCCGGGTCACCCCGGGCGACGGATCACTCACCTCGGCAATGGCATCGATCATCGCACTGAGCCGCGCCGAGTCCGGAACAAGCTCGGCGGCGACCGATTCGGGAGATGGGACTTCGGCGGCGGCAATCGGTTTGGGGGTGCGGGAGTCGGCGGCCGTGCGTGCGGTCGGTGGGGTCATGGGCGCAGTGGGCGTGAATTCTTTTATGGCGGTGGCCTTCTGGTCGTTCATCGCGGCGCTCCCGGCCGGCGTTCGGGCAGCAGCGTGTGCACCGGTAGGCCGGCGGCGGCATCGAGTTGTGGAGTGGCGATCAGGGCTGCTATCGCCGTGACTCGACCGCCTTCTCGTGCTGCCAGGGCGTGTAGCGCGCGGAGTGCGGCGCGGGTGCGGAATGCGTCGGCGAGCAGTACGACGGCGCCGGGCGGACCGTGCTCGCCCAGCGGCAGCACCAGGCCCTCGATCTCGAGGGCCCGCATCACGGTCGCGCCGAGTTCGCGGGCCACCACGTGTGCGAGGACCAGATCGTCGCTGTCGTCCCAGACCAGTACGGTGTCGGCCGCCGCATCGGGATCGGCCGCGGCATCGCGCAGGGCTCGGGCCAAGGCGCGGCCGAGTTCCTCGGCGCCGGCCGGGTCCCGGGAGGGCTGATAGCGCGGCAACGGCGCACCGTCCGAGGGACTTTCGTCGTGGCTGTCCGGCGGCGGGGTGAACCCACCGCGGGTCAGTGCGGCCAATGCCTCGGTCATGTTCATCGGTTGCTCCGTTCATGATCCGGGGTCGGGAGCCCGCTGCGGTCGTACAGGGCCTCGAGCCGGTAGCCGGCGGCCGAGATGTTCTCCGCGCCACCGTGTCCGCGGTCGATGACCGCGAGTATCCCGGTGATGTCGCCGCCGGCTCGTTCGACCTGCGCGGCCGCCTTCAGCGCTTCGCTGCCGGTGCTGATGATGTCCTCGATGATCAGCACGCGTTCGCCGCGATGCAGCTCGCCCTCGATGAATCGGCTGGTGCCATAGCCTTTCGAGGCCTTCCGGACGATGACGAAGGGCAGCCCGGTCTCCAGCGATACCGCCGTCACCAAGGCCACCGCGCCCAGTTCGGGCCCGGCCAGGCGATCGACCGAGGCCGGAATGCGTTCGGCGAGTGCCGAAGCCAGCCGCCGCAAGATGGTCGGTTTGGTTTCGAACAGGTATTTGTCGAAGTAGTAGGAGCTGCGGCCGCCGGAGCTGAGGACGAAGTCCCCGGTCAGATGCGCCGCGCTGACGATGTCCTGGGCCAGCTCGCGGGAGCGTTCGGCGGTGTTCTGGAAGACGAGTTCGGCGGTCATGCGAGTGCGGCCCCCCGCCGTTCCGGGATCAGGAACACCGTGGTGAGCAGGGCGAGAATGTAGATCGCACCGAGGAATCCGATGGTGCCGTTGAAGGAGTAGTGGGCGATGAGCACGCCGATCAGCCAGGGGCCGAAGCCGCCGACCCCGCGCCCGATATTGAACAGCACGTTCTCAGCGGTGGCCCGGGCCTCGGTCGGGTAGAGCTCGGCGAGCAGTGCGCCGTAGCCGCCGAGCATGCCGTTGACGAAGAAGCCCATGATCGCGCCGCCGATCAGCAGCGCGCCGGAGGAGGTGAGCTGGCTGTAGGCGATCACCGAGGCGGCGGCCCCGATCTGGTAGGCGCACAGTGCCGGTCGCCGGCCGAAGCGGTCGGCTAGGTGACCGAACACCAGGATTCCGGCGGCCATGCCGAGTACGGTCACCGCGGTCCAAGTGGCCGATTTGGTCAGGCTGTAGTGGAAGTGCTTGGCGAGGTAGGTCGGCAGCCAGGTCATCAGGCCGAAGTAGCCGAAGTTCTGCACCGAGGTCAGCACGATCAGCGCGAGGCTGCTCTTGGATGTTCGTGTATCGCGCCACAATTCGCGGAGGGGTGCGGATTTGTGCTCGGATCGGGTGAACATGGCCGGTTCTTCGATGCGCCGGCGGAAACCGTAGGCGAGAATCGCGGGCACCACGCCGAGTGCGAACAGCCGGCGCCAGCCCAGATGTGGCAGCAGCCAGATGCCCGACAGTGCGGCCAGCAGCACCCCGAACTGCCAGCCCAGCGCCACATAGGAGGTGGCTCTGGCACGTTTTGCCGCGGGCCAGGTTTCGGCGACGATGGTCATGCCGATGCCGAATTCGCCACCGAGCCCGACGCCCGCGCAGAAGCGCAGCACGGCGAACTGGGTGTAGTCCTGAGCCAGCGCGCACAGTCCGGTGAACACGGCGAACAGCAGGATCGTCCAGGTCAGCACCCGCACCCGGCCGATCCGGTCGCTGAGCATGCCGAACAGGATGCCGCCCGCGACCGCACCGAGCAGAGTGTAAGTGGCCAGCGAACCGGCTTGGCCGCTGGTGAGTTTCAGCGAGCCGGTGATGGCGACCAGCGCCACGCTGAGCAGCAGCATGTCGAATCCGTCGACCGCGTAGCCGGCGATCGACGCCCACAGCGCTTTCATCGGATCGTCGACCGGGGCCGGAGTCTGCCGGGCGGTGTGCTCGCCCAGCGCCGGGTCTGTCATGTGGTTCTCCGTGTTTCGAGCTGGCCCGTCGCCTGGTCGAGGCGCAGGGCTCCGGTGAGATCTCGGATCGCGGCGACGGCCCCGTCGCGTGCGAGGTCGTGCAGACCGTCGAGGATGGTGATCATGGCGTCGGGCCGGTTGAAGGTGGCGGTGCCGACCTGCACGGCGGTAGCGCCGGCGAGCAGGAACTCGGCCGCGTCGGCGGCGCTGGACACACCACCGCAGCCGATCACCGGGATGGAGATGTGCCGGGCCGCTTCCCAAACCTGCCGCAGTGCAAGCGGTTTGATCGCGGGGCCGGACAGTCCGCCCACGGTATTGCCGAGAACGGGGCGGCGCGTGACGTGATCGATGGCCATGCCGGTGAAGGTGTTCGCCACGGTGACCGCGGCGGCGCCACCGGCTTCGGCGGCGGCGGCCAGGACGCCGAGCGAGCTGACATTGGGGGTCAGTTTGATGATGACCGGGCGAGCGGTCCGCGCGACCACCCCGCGGGTAACCCGCTCGATGAGCACGGGGTCGGCGCCGATCTCCAGGCCACCCGCCTCGAGGTTGGGGCAGGACACGTTGACCTCCACGGCCGCGAATTCGTCATCGGCCAGCGCCTCGATCACCTCGAAGTACTCGCGTACGGCCAGGCCGCCGATGCTGACGATGACCGGTACCCCGAACGACCGGTAGCGAGTGAGCACTTCGCTGCGGAAGCGCGCGATTCCCGGGCTGGGAATGCCGACGGAATTCAGCATGCCGTGCGGGGTTTCCGCCAGCCGGTGCGCGGGGTTTCCGGATCGAATTCCGGTGAAGATCGTCTTGGTGACGAGTGCGCCGAGTCTTTCCAGCGGCATCAACGCCGCCAGCTCCGGACCGAAACAACCGGAGGCCGGCATGATCGGGTTGGCGAGTATCAGCTCACCGATCCGTACCCGCATATCTACCGGTGATTCGATTCCGGTCACCACAACCTCATTCCATTTCTTCCGCCAGATGAAAAACTATTGTTTTCCGGGCGATCCGACGACTATATTCTGCACTGCACACAACCGGAATCGGTATATATCCGAGAAGAATTAACGGATGAGAAATGTTTCCGCGAGTCGAAAATAATTACTTTCGGGTCGCCGGTGCCGGATGAGCGGACACAGATCGGTAACCCGACGTTAACGATAGGCGATGCGCAGGTGGCGCGCAGGTGTTAGTGTGGCGAAAGTTTTTCGCTGTGACAGCGGGAAGCTCATCGTTCTTCCGTAGGATGGAAAGAAATGTCAGTTCGCGGTTCCTCCTCATCCGACATTCTCCCGGACCAGCTCACCGTGCTCGGATACGGCTTCTTCACCTGGCCGCCGCATTGGCCGCAGATACCATTCCCGCGCCGGTCCAGCGCTGCGTCCACGCCGGTCCGGCCCCTTCGAGCGGTCGAGTAGCATTCGATCGACGGGATATCGCGGCAGCGGAATTCCGTGAGACGGAAGGGTTTCCCGTCTGTAAATTCGAGGCCCACGACTTTCAATTCCGATATCCTCCGTGCGAGGATTTGAAAGCCCGATAGCAACTCGAGCATCAGCGGCTATCGCTTTCTTTCAGAGAAGGAACGGATGACACCATGATTCCAACCCGTGTCGCCGAGTCCGATGCCCAGAAGACCGCCGGGATGCAGACCGTCGTCCGTGCCCTGCGCATCCTGCAGGAGCTGGGCCGGACCCAGACCGGAGTGACATTGCAGCAGCTGTCCGATGCGCTCGGCATTCCGCTGGCCAGCATGCACCGGCTGCTGGCGGTGATGACCGCGGAGGGCTTCGTCATACGGTCGCCGCGCAACCGGCGCTACTTCGCCGGACCCGCCGCGCTGACCCTCAGCGAGGCCGCGCACCGGGAGAGCCGGTTGTGTCATGTCCCGCCGGCACCGCTGGCGAAGGTCGCGGCGGCCACCGGCGAGACGGCCTTCATCACCGAGCTGATCGGCGACAAGGCGGTCTGCGTCTCGCTGGCGGAGGGTCGTCGGCCGATGCGGCTGTTCGTGCGACTCGGCCAGGAGATGCCGCTGCATGCCGCGGCGTCGGCACGCACGTTGCTGCTGGACTTCCCCGAAGCCGAAGTGCGTGCGCTGCTGGCGAACACGGATCTGCACCGCTTCACCGACGGCACGCCGGTCACCGTCGAGGACGTGCTCGCGCACCTGGAGGCGATCCCGGCGCGTGGTGGCTACGACATGTGCCGGGACGAGCTCGACCGTGGCGTGTGGGCGATCAGCGCTCCGATCCGGGACACCGATTGCGATGTGCGGCAGAGCATTACCGTTGCCGCACCCGAACTGCGGCTACGCCGCACCGAGGCATGGGATCGGGCCGTGCGCGCGGTACTGGATGCCGCTCGCGCGCTGTCGCGGGCCTGAGGGCCATCGAAACTTCGCCGGATGTAACGGATCCGGCGACATCGAAACGGACAATCGAGGAGGTGAACAATGAACGCTGACATCCTGAGCCAGATCCGCACCGGCGCTGTTATGCGCGGCTGCCAGAACGGCTAAAAGACAGAGGAGGAGGGGTCGCAGAGCTCATCCGGAAGAACGTTGCGGCCCCTCTTTCTGTTCGTATCGATCATCAGTATACGAGGTAGCTCGCTGTCATGAGTACTCACGATTCGTTCGGTCTGAACCAGATACTGAACGAACTCCGGCGGCCGGGGAGAACCGAACTCTCGGCTGTGATCAGGAATGTCACCGGGGCCGTGTACCCCGAACTCGCTCGGGCACTTCCGGACGAGGCCTTCTTCGAGCCTCGCCTGTACTGCCAGCTGAGCAATCCGGCCGTCTTCGACATGATGCCGGCGGCGCAACTGACCCTGGGTCATGCCGCAGGTGAGAGGCTTTCGGTGACAGTCCGCACCGATGGTGCCGGGGCCGCGGTGGTCCCGGGTGTCGGAATGATCCGTTCGGCACAACCCGATCGCGACATCGCCGTGGACTACGCCCCGGAGGTACCGGACGCCGGACTCGTCTGCGACGAAGGCGAATTCATGCCCGCGCTCTTTGCCGGTGACACCCCCATCGAGGTGGTGCAGCATATCGATCCGGTGGTCGGCGGGTTCTTGTCCGAGCACGTCGAGCAGCTCGACAAGTTACAGCTGGTCCGCGCGGCCGATTTCACCGCCGACCTCGGGCGTGCCGTGGAGCTGATCGCGGCGGCCGACGAATCCTACCATCGGGCGCTGTGCGAATCCGTGCGGAGCATACTGGTTTTCACCCATCCGGACGCCGAATCGTTTGCCGCGCTGGGAATTCACGGCATGATCTTCGTGAACGCGCAGCACGGCAGCTCGGTGGATCTGTTCGTCGAACATCTGGTCCACCAAGGCGGGCATGTGATCTTCAGCGAGGCGACGCTGGACCGGGCGGCTTTCTTCCTCGTCGACCCGGATGCCGAACTCCCCGAGCTGGGTGAGCGCAGCGCGTACAACTTCTTCCACGGGCTGTTCACCGAGCACATGGAGTGCCGCATCCTTGTCGATATCCTGTCCGGTGGTGGTGCCGGTGAGGCCGAAACCCCGATATTTCGTGCACATCTCGAGCATGTCGCCGAACGGCACGCCCGGGATCTGCACGTGGCACACGAGCGCCGCGCATCCGTGTTCTCCACTGCCGGAACGCGGTTGGTCGAGGGGTTCGAGTCGTACCTCCGGGCGCGCATCGACCTCGAACTCGACGCTGCGCGGGGCCGGCCGGTTCTCGGCGGGTGCCCGTGAGGACCAATCTGCCGCCGCTCGAGCTGCTCGAGCGAATGATCGAGATTCCGAGCGTCAATCCGCGCCTGTCCCGCGATCCGGCCGATGGCGAGGGTGCGCTCGGCCACTGGCTCGCCGATTACCTCGGGGCACACGGCATCCGGGTCGAACTGCAGAAGGTGGAGGACGACCGCGTGAATATGATCGGCCACCTGCCCCGCTCGGGCACGGCCGACAGCGCGGTGGTGCTGTTGTCGGCGCATATGGACACCTACCCGCGGTACGGCGAGCTGTCGGGGTTTCGCGCGCAGGTGAGCGACGGCAGGATGTCCGGCCGTGGCAGCGCCGACGCCAAGGGCTCGCTGGCCGCGATGGTGGCGGCCTTCGTCCGCGCCGCGCAGTCCCCGACCCATCGGGAGTCGTATCTGGCGGCCACGGTCGACGAGGAATGTTTGCTCCTCGGCTGTAAACAGCTCGCACAGTACGGGATACGGCCCGATCTCGCGATCACCGGCGAGCCGACCCAGCTGGTTCCGATCGTGGCGCAGAAGGGCATCGTGCGCGGGCAATTCACCGTCACCGGCCCCAAAGTGCATGCCGCCTACCCGAAATCCGAGACGGCGCTGGCCGCTGCGGCCGCACTGGTACAGGCATGCGCCGGGCTCAACGAAGAACTGGCGGCGCTGCGGCCCAGCGAACTCGGGCCGCCGACCGTGACACCGACCGCGGTGGAGTGCGACGGCGGCATGAACCTGGTGGCGCGCAATGTGGCGGTGAGTTTCGACGCCCGCTTCCCACCGGGCCGGCAGGCGGCGGAATTCCTGCGGGAGATCGAGCATCGATTACGCGAGCGACTCGGTGACTCGGTGCCCTTCGAGGTCGGCGCCGAGGTCTTCGAATCCCCTGCCAATCGCTGTGATCTCAGCGGCGCCCTGGTCGGCGAGTTCGTCGACACCATCACGGCGATCACCGGACAGCCGGGCGTCGACAGCTTCTCCTATGGCAGCGAGGCCGGTGTCCTGGCCCAGTTCTCGGGCAACAGTCTGGTCTTCGGTCCGGGGGATCCCCGCTACTCCCACGCCGTCGAGGAATGGCTCGATATCGACGAATTGCTCATGGCCACCACAATTTTCGAACGTATTCTCACCGGTCCGGCACGCCCGGACGGACAGGATTGATGGAGTGCAGATGTCATCGGTACCCTCCCGCGACCCACGCGAGCGCCTGTGTTTGTCGCTCGACGATGTGGACATGGATCGGATACTCCGCAGCGTGGACGAGCTGTCGGAGTACTTCGGATACGTGAAGATCAACTTCGCGTTCACCCTGCATGGCCCGGAACTCATTGCACGCCTGCATGAAAGGGGCGTAAAAGTGTTCCTGGACCTGAAGCTGCACGACATTCCCAACACCCTCGCCGGGTACGCCGAGGCAGTCACCCGGCTCGGTGTCGAGCTTGTGACGCTGCATACCACCGGCGGCCTGGAGATGATGAGCACTGCCGTCGCGGCGGCCGACCGCACCGCGCGCGAGATCTCGCGCCCGCGCCCATTGCTGGTCGGCGTCACGGTGCTGACCAGTATCGACGAGGAGCAACTCGCGCGGGAACTCGGTGTCGGGCAACCCATCTCCGAGGTGATCCGGGCGCGCGGCGCGCTGGCCGCCGAGGCCGGGCTGGACGGGATGGTCTGTGGGCCGGGGGAGCTGGGTTCCGTGCGCGATGTCGTACCCGATGACTTCTTCTTCGTCACACCGGGTCTCCGCGGTACGGCCGGGCAGGACCACGATCACAAACGGACCGGCAGCTACCGCAACGCCCTCGAAGGCGGCGCATCGCTGATGGTGGTCGGCAGAGACGTCATGCACAGCGACAATCGGGTGGATGCGGCAAAGCGTATTTTCCAGGAGATCGCAGAGTTCGAGCGGTGAAAGCCGATACGCCACACCTTCCCTTGTCGGGTAAGAGTGTCATCGCCTGTGTGCATCTGCTGCCGACACCCGGCTCTCCCGCATACGGCGGCAGCGTGAGCGACATCTACCACACCGCACTACAGGAGGCGGCATTGTTCGCAGCGTGCGGTGTCGATGCTCTGATCGTCGAGAATTTCCGTGACGGCCCGTTCTTCCCCGCCGCCGTACCGCCCGAAACTCTCGCCACTATCGCCGGAGTGACCCGTGAGGTGGTGGGTTCGGTGTCCATTCCGGTGGGCGTGGCCGTGTTGCGCAACGATGCTGTCGGCGCGCTCGCCATCGCGGAATGCACCGGCGCTCAATTCATCCGGGTGAATGTCCATGTCGGTGCGGTGCTGGCGGAGCAGGGCATCGTCACCGGCAACGCGCACGAGACCCACCGGCTGCGGCGCAACCTCGGCAGTAGCGTGGCGATTCTCGCCGATGCGCACGTGAAGCATTCCCGGCCCTGGGCATATCCCGACCTTGCGACGGAGGTGCGCGATTTGTCCGGACGCGCGGAAGGTATCGTCGTTTCCGGCGAATTGACGGGCCTGGCAACGGTTCCGGATGATCTCGACGTCGCCAGTAGGGCCACCACCAAGCCGATCTTCGTCGGCAGCGGTGTCACCCCCGACAATCTGGACTCGGTCTTCCCGATCGCGGACGGATTCATCGTCGGCAGCTACTTCAAATCCGACGGCATCGCCGGCAAGGACGTCGACCGCGCCCGGGTGGAGAAGTTCATGGACCGCTGGAACGAACTGAAGTCGGCGGACACGGTAGGAGCCAGATGAACACCGTCGAAACCGCCCACCCCGTCAGCGATGTCTTCGGCCCCCCGAGGCCCCGGGCGGGAATGCTGATCTCCATCGTCGGATTCGACGGATCGGGAAAGACAACGCAACTGGAGGCCGTCGCCGCGGTGCTGCGAGCCCGCGGCCGCGAGGTCGTGGTCACCAAACAGCCCACGAACTGGTACCGAGAACTGGGTGAGGTCAGGGCCTTTCACGACGCCGGCGGCTCCGCCGACACCGCCCGCATCCTGTCATTGCTCGCGGCAGCCGATCGCCTTCGGCACGTCCAGGAAGTCGTCGAGCCGGCGCTGGACCGTGGCGCGGTCGTCCTGTGTGACCGCTACGTCTACGCAACCTACGGGGTCTTCATCCATCGCGGAGTCGACGCCGAATTCTTGACCACCATCAATCACGGTGTTCCCCGACCGGATTTCGCGTTCTATCTGAAATTGACCCCGCAACAACTGGCCGCCCGGCTACGCGCACGCGACGGCGACAATCTGCAGTTCGAAGAACGATCGTCCGAACGCATCGCCTCCATCACCCGAACCTACGACGAAATGGGAGACGAGCTGATCACCGTAGACGGTTCTCGGCCCGCGACGCTGGTGACCGACACCATCATCCAGCTGATCGACGGCGGACCGTAACCAGGCCGGTTCGGGGGCGGCTTTCGTTGCGCTATCGCCGCGTGACATGCGGGGGATACCAGGGGAATACGGGGGTCTGTGACAGTAGGGAAAGACTGGATGACAGCGTCAGAAGGAGCGACCGATGTCCCAGGCATTTTGCGAGAATTCCTACTGCTCAGGCCTTGTGGTGACCGATTCGCCGCAGGCCACGACACCGGGGGACGAGGCGCGGGTGTGCGCCGAGTGTCTGGAACGCTTCGCCGAGACCCTGCTGCAGCTGCCGGTGCTGTACAGCCGGTGCGGGGAGCTGTTGCAAGGGGAGCGCACCCGCGCGTTGCGGTGGGCGCACGGGGGGCGGGGCGAGGGCATCGTCTTGTCGGATGCGCTGGTCGAAGCGCGTTCGGAGCTCATCGGTCTGGCGGTGTCGTGGGCGGCGCTGGTGGTGGACGAGGCGCGGCCGTCGCGGCGGCCGCGGCGGACCGTCCCCGCACTGGTGGATTTCCTGCTGCAGCATCTGGATTGGCTGGGCGCGCATCCGGCGGTGGTCGATGCCATCGACGAGTTCGGCGAGGTGCGTGATCTCGCCCAGCGGGCTATCGAACCGGTGCCGCAGCTGATCGAGGTCGGGCGGTGTGATCGGCCGGGGTGCGGGCACATGGTGTACGCGCAACTGGCTACGTCGGGGCCGGACAGCCGGTTGGTGAGTTGCCCGGCGGGACACAGCTGGAAGCCGCATCAGTGGCTGGCCTTGCATCAGCGGCTCGGGCAGCGGCGCCCGGTCCGGCGCGGGGAGCCGGTGGCATGAGCGCGGGTGGCATGAGCGCCGGGGTGGCCGAGCGGCGGCTGGTGCCGACGGAGCTCGCGGCGCTCGCCGCGGGCGTCAAACCGGAGACCATCCGGAAATGGGCCAGCCGCGGGAAATTGACCCGGTACGGCCGGCCGGGGCGGGCCGAGTACGACCTGGCGGAACTCCTCACCGTGCTCGGCGGGGTGGCAGCTGCCATCAAGTGACAATGCGGCACGGCAGCCCGTTTCGGGCTGCCGTGCCGGCGTCGAGGGAGACACCGCGAGCCGGGCCCGCGGTGCCGGATGGTCATCCGGCACGCCGGGCCGGTTCGAACAGGGAGGGCCGGGGCAGGTTGGCGCCGCCTTCGAGAATGGCCCGCTCCAGAATGCGGAGTTCCTCGGAGGGTTCGAGGCCGACCTGCTGGATCAGGGTGGTCCGCGCCCGGCGGTACACCTCGAGCGCCTCGGCCGATCGGCCGCAGCGGTGCAGGGCGAGCATCAGATATCCGTAGGCTTCCTCCCAGAGCGGATGCGTATCCACGTGGGCCTGCAGGTCGGGGATGATCTCCCGGGCCCGGCCGAGGACGAGTTCGATACGGAAGCGCGACAATTCGGCCGCTACCCGACGCTCGGTCAGCTGATAGGCGATGCGCTGGATGCGGCTGCTGGGCACATCGGCCAGCGTGGTGCCGCGCCACAATCCCAGGGCCAGCCGCAAGGCCCCCAGTGCGCCGGTGAGATTGCCACTGTTCTCGTAGGTGCGCGCCTGGGCCACCAGTTCGTCGAATCGTGTGCTGTCGAGCGCGGATTCGCCGATTACCAGCCGGTATCCGGAGGCGCGGGTTTCGATGGCGGCCGGGCAGCCGCTACCGGTGATGATGCGGCGCAATGCCGAAACACAGATCTGGATCTGCGATCGTGCCGTCGCCGGTGGTTCGCCGTCCCATACCGCGTCGGTCAGGCTCTCCATCGGCGTGACGCGGTCCGCATTCAATGCGAGTAATCCCAGGACCGCGCGCTGCCGATACGAGTCGAGCCGCGGTATGCCCTGGTGTCCTTCGATCTCCAACGGACCGAGAATTCTGATCCCATCCATGCTGTCCATCCATATCGACCGAACTTCCGAAGCGACGCTTTGTTGCTTCCCCACTGGAGATCTGTTGCTTCCCCACTTGGAGATCAAAGTCGACGATGATCGTCCGGGGAATTCATCCTGTGAGAGGGCGGTGCGTCGAAAGTGGTAGTGCCGATGGGCACTTCGATGACCACCAGGACCAGATTCCGATCGCCGAGATTGGCGAAACGGCAGGGTAGCGGCAGGTCTTCGCGGCCGATTACGTGCCCGGTCAGCAGCCGGGTGCCGCCGCACACCCGGTCCTGTTCGTCGAGTATCTCGACGGGCGCGCCCGCGAGCACGAGGGTGATCGACGGATATCGGTGCGGCGCACCGTAACTCCCGGGTGGAATGCGTTCCGTCCAGCAGGTCACGCCGTCCTGGCGGACCAGGACCATGCGGCGCGCCGGGTCCGGCGGAGCCGTCACCGTCCGAATATTCTTCGACATCATGTCCAATCTGAGATAGTCCGTCGGCGCGATAATTTCCCGACTCCCCGCCTCGATCGCAGCATGTAGGATGCCGCCGGACAACACATCTGCACCCAAAGAGAGTTCGACTGCTCCCAAGGGATTGTCCGGCGTGCGGCGGGGAATCCGCCGAACTTCTTGCGCACCAAAACGTTTCCGGCCAGAGTTTCAGCAAGTCCCCTGGACGCCAGGGTAGGATTCGTCGGAGTTCTAAGCCGGCCAGGGATTCTGGGACCCGGGACGGCGCAGGCGAGACAGGGGTGACGGTGGGATGGACAGGGAAACGAAGGCACGATCGGAGCTGTCGAATGCTTTCTCGGACCTGTTCGCCGCCCGGATCCCCGAGCTGATCGTGCAGTATCGGGCGCGGCTCGGTGAGATCGGCAGCCCGCTGGTCGCCAGCGCGGAGGCCTGGGAGCAGTGCGAGTTGCAGGCCCGGCGGATCTTCGCCGATTGTGCGGGCAGTCTCGCGGCCGGCAGCACCACCATCACCCATATCACCGATGTCGTGGATCTGGGCAGTGAGCGGGTCCGGCAGGGCGCTCACCTCATTCATTCGGTGCGGGCCGGCGGTATCCTGTCGGATCTGGCCACCACCGCCATCGCCGAGTGCGCCGCCGAACTCGGCGCGCCCCAGCCGCAGCTCATCGCCGCCGTGCGCGCGCTGCAGCAGGGCATCGGGTTGCGGCTGGAATCCGGGACCATCGGCTACGACGCCTTCCTGTTGCAGCGGGTGCGGGAGGTGCACGATCAGAGCCAGCGCCGGCTGGCCCGCGAAATCCACGACCACATCGGCAATTCCGTCAGTCTGGCGCTGCGGCAGATCGAACTGTACGAGCTGGAATGCGAACGGGCGGCGGCGGATTCGGGTGCGGCGGCGCCCGAGATATCCGGCCGGGTGCAGCAGGCCAAGGCCGCGATCCTGGAAACCATCGCGCGCAGCCGGGAATTGGTGAGCGAGCTGCGCCGGCCCGATGTCACCGGCTCGCTGGAGACCGCGCTGCGCGGGTTCGCCGCATCGCTCGGGCAGAGCGGTACGCCGTTGCAGATGTGGGTGCGCGGCAGCGACACCTGGATTCCCGCCGCGGTGGCCGAGGAACTGTTCATCATGGTGCGCGAATGCCTGCGCAATGCCTACTCGCACGCGGGCGCGGGCAATGTGGTCGTGCACATCGATATCGCACCGCACGAGGTGCATGCCGAAATCATCGACAACGGAAAGGGTTTCGATGTGGAGTCCTTGCGTGCCACCGGTCACGGCAACGGCCTGCTCATCCTGCAGGAGCGTTCCGACCTGGTCGGTGGCACCGTGAACATCGACTCCGCCCCGGGCCGGGGCACCCGCGTGACCCTATGGATCCCGATCGTCCAGGAGCGTCCGACCGCATGAGCCAGAGCCCGATCCGCATTCTCGTCGCCGATGACCACACGCTGCTCCGCGAGGCCCTGTGCGATCTGCTGCGGGCCGAGCCCGATTTCGACATCGTGGCCCAGTCCAGCACCGGGACCAGCACGATTCAGCTCGCCGCCGAGCACGAACCGGATGTGCTGCTGCTGGATCTGGAAATGCCCGAGAGCGATCCGCCGGAGACGGTGCGCCGCCTGCTGGCCCACGACCCCGCACTGCGGATCATCGTGCTGAGCATGCACGACGAGCAGCAACTGGTGCAGCAATTGCTGTCGCTGGGGGTCCGGGGCTACCTGCACAAGGGCGCCGGTCGGCACACCCTCACCTCGGCCATCCGGCAGTCGGTGGGCGACGGCCAGCAGACCGTCACCCTGTCGGTGTCGACGCAGAGCCTGCGGGCCCGCGCGGAGGAGCCGGAGGATGCCGCCGGGACGCTGTCCGCCCGGGAACGGGAGGTGCTGATGCTGGTGGCCGAGGCGCTGAGCAACCGGCAGATCGCGACCCGGCTCGGTGTCACCGAGGCCACGGTGAAGCGGCACCTGCGCAATATCTTCACCAAGCTCGAGGCCGTCTCCCGCATCGACGCCGTCAACCGGGCGGTCGAGCGGGCGCTGATCACGCGGAAGAAGACCGGGTCACCGGAGAGTGCACGCTCCTGGCGGTGATTCCGGCGTCGGATGCCGGGCTTCGATCATCCGCCCGGTGATGCCGTCGTCCGCCTCGACGGCGAGGAACTCCACCATGGCCGCGGTCTCGTTCTCGACGGCCAGGCAACAGTCCGCGCGGGAACCGGCCCCGCCCGGCGCCGGGGTCGCGCAATGCAACTCCGCGACAACGGTATTCACCAGCACGCCGTGCGGTGCGAGCTCCTGCGACAGGGTTTCGGTCAGCGCGTGCAGGGTCTCCCGCACCACCAGATCGTCCGGCCGGCGCGCGGCGATGCCGGTCTGCGCCACGGTGATGATGCGGCCGCCGGCTTCCGTCAGATAGCGTTCGGCGGCCCGGCTGACCAGCAGGGGCGCCCGTAACCGGGCCTGTACCAGGGATTCCCAGTCGGGTAGGTCCGGGGCGAGGTCGGAGCGGCCCGGGAACGGCGCGTTCACGATCACGGTCGGCGGTCCCAGTGTTTCGGCGACCCGGGTCACGGCCGCCTCCGCCTCGTGCAGAAAGCTCAGGTCCGCGCCGAACGTCCACAGGCCCGCCCGCCGCGGACCGGCCGTATCCAATGCGGTGTCGCACCACGAGGCACGCAGATCGATTGCGGCGACGATGAATTCGCGTGCCGCCAATCTACGCACGACGGCCGCCCCGATGCCGCCTCCCGCGCCGGTCACCAGGGCGACCCGGCTGCCCCCACTGGTCATGCGAAACTCCTCTCGAATTGGAATCTGTCGAATCCCGCTCAGTACCACCCGACTTCGCGTGACTGTTCGATCGCGCGTGAGCGCCTACCCTACGCCGTCGAGGTGGGCGGGTCGCCGGTCAGCGGCGAAGATGCTGCGAAAGTAGCATTCCGGGCCGGTATCGATACTCCTTTCAATACACTGGATCCACCTTTTCGGTCCGAGGGAGTACCGGTTCGGGGAATATCCGACAAATCGGCAACAGAATAGCGTTGTGCAACATGCAGATGGGTATCGCAGCAGTTGAATTTCCCGCCGATAAAAGAATTTCCATCGCCGCTCATTACGTCAGGGACTTTCTGCAGGAATCCCGTGTCTCGGTGCAGATCATCTTCCTGATCCGCTTCGCCACCGCGGCCGCGCTGGGCACTTCCGCGCTCGGCGGCGAGGTCTGGATCGCCGCGGTGGCATGGCTGCTCGCCACGCTCGCCGCCTATGTGTTCAACGGTGTCATGGACGTCACCGAGGATCGGGCGAACGGTTCGACCCGCCCGATCAGCCGCGGCGCCCTGCCCGTCCCGGTCGCCGCCGGCGGAGTCGTGGTGGCCGGTGCGCTGGCGCTGGCCATCGGCGGCATCGTCGATGCGGGCGGACTGCTGCCGGTGCTCATCCTGGCCCATCTGGCCTGCGGCTACGCCTATTCCGGCGCGCCGTTCTACGGTAAGCGCCGCGGCAGTACCGCCGCGCTGCTGGTGCTGGGCATGGGCGTGCTCACCTATGCCGCCGGCTGGCAGGCCGCCGGTGCGCAGGGCGGGGTGCCGGTGCTGCTGCTCGGTATCACGATGTCGCTGTGGATGGCCGGCGTCGGCGCGGTGTCGAAGGATCTCTCCGACGCCGAGGGTGATGCGGCCGGTGGCCGCAAGACCCCGGTGGTGATCTGGGGTGATCGCCGGGTGCGGATCCTGGTGAGCCTCAACGCGGTTCTGATCGCAGCCGGATATCTCATCGCCGCAAAGCTTTTCGCGCCGACCCTGGTGCCTTCCGCGATCGTGCTCGGCGCCGGCGCGGTGGCCGTGTGCGTGCTGTCCGCGGCCACTCGCGGCGCCACCACTCGCGACGGTCGCCGGGCTCCGTACCGGGCCTTCATGGTCACCCAGTACGGGGTGCACCTCGCGGTGCTCGGCACCCTCCTGCTCGCCGGGCTCTAGTTCCGGCCTGCGATCCTGCGGTACCGGGTGCCCCTCCACGGAGGGGCACCCGGTGGCATGTCCGCCGCGTGGATTCACTTGTCCCGGTACGCGACCGAATGCGCCAGCGCGATGAGCTCCGCACGCCAGCCGGGCTCCAGCTCCGCATCGGCGAGCGCGGTGCCACCGGCCACGACCAGCCCGGCAATGTGCTTCTCCACCTCGGCGGCCATCTCGGAGGCGAGCAGCGACCGCTGCAACCCATCGGCTTCCGCCTCCGGCCGCTCCACCAGTTCCCGCACCGCGGGATCCCGCTCTATGGCCAGCGAGAGCAGCAGGGTCATCTTGTGCCGTTCGAGATCCAGCTGCGCCGGTTTGCCGAGAGTGTCGGTGTCCCCGAACATGTCGAGCAGATCGTCGCGCAGTTGGAAGGCCTCGCCGACCGCCAGGCCGTAGGTCTCGAAGGCCGCGGCCAGGTCGGGCCGGCCCGCCAGGATCGCGCCGATGAGCAGCGGACGGTGAATCGTGTAGTTCCCGGACTTCAGCTGCGCGATGGTGCGTGACAGTTTCGGATCACCGGTGAAGCGAGCCGCCGCCACCACGTCCAGGTGCTGGCCGATCTGCAGTTCGGTGCGCATCTCGGACCAGGCGGCGAGCACGGAGGGGCGCGCGCCGGCGGCCTCCGCCAGGAATGCGTCGGCATAGCCGAGGGCGAGATCCCCGGCCAGGATGGCCACGCTCTCGCCGAATCGGTCCGCGTCACCGCGCCAGTCGTTGTCCCGGTGCCGGGTCGCGTATTTCACGTGTGCGGCCGGAGCGCCGCGGCGAATCGCGGATTCGTCGAACACATCGTCGTGAATGAGTGCGCTGGTGTGCAGCAACTCCACCGCCACCGCGGCCGCGATGATCGATTCGTCGTGCGGATCGCCGCCGGCCGCGAGAAATCCGCTGAGGCAGAATTCCGGCCGGATCCGTTTGCCGCCGGAGCGCATCAGCGCGGCAATCGTTTCGATGGTCGCGCCGGCCTCGCGGTCCAATGCGGACCAGCGGGCGTGTTCCTGTTCCAGAAAGTCCAGCGCCGATTTCTCGACGCGGTGCATCATGTCATTGCGAATGTCGCGGAGCGAGTCTGTGCCGATTACCGATGTCATGTCTCGCATTACCTTTCGAGGAATCAGGGGGAGCTCAGGCGATCAGGCTGAGTTGGGCGCGCACGATCTTGCCGGTGGGATTGCGCGGAATCTCCGGCACGATGACCACATCGCGCGGCACCTTGTAGCGGGCCAGCTGGGATTTGACGTGCAGGCGGATCTCGTCGGCGTCGAGTTCGGCGCCCGGCTGCGGCACCACGAACGCCCGCAGGCGCTGGCCGAAGTCCGGGTCGTCCACGCCGATGACCGCGGCGTCGGCGATATCGTCCCGGTCGACGAGCAGATTCTCCACCTCGACGGGGTAGACGTTCTCGCCGCCGGAGACGATCATGTCGTCGCTGCGGCCGTCCAGGAACAGCAGCCCGGAGTGATCGAAGTGGCCGACGTCGCCGGTGGAGATCATGCCCGCGCGGCGGTCCTTGTCCCGGCCGTCGGTGTAGCCGCCGAAGCTCATGCCATTGGCCACGAAAATGATGCCGGGGCTGCCGGGTTCGGTGACCTGGCGGCCGTCGGGATCGAACAGGGCCACCCGCACGCCCACCGGTGGGCGCCCGACCGTGCCCGGCGCCCGGCGCAGTTCCTCCGGGGTGGCCACCGAGACGGCGGCGACCTCGGTGGCGCCGTAGTTGTTGTAGAGCACATCGCCGAACGCCGCGGCGGTGCGGGCGCTGAGTCCCGGCGAGATCGCCGAGCCGCCGCTGGCGATGATGCGCAGCGACGAGACATCGTACCGGGCAAGGATTTCCGGGCCGAGGTCCAGCATCCGGGTCAGCATGGTGGGCACCACGATGAGGGTGTCGGCGCGGTGCCGGGCCACCGCGGCGAGCGTCGCCTCGGCGTCGAACTTGCCGTGGCCGAACACCACCGTCTTGCCCAGTGCCAGGGCGAGGGTGAACTGGCCCAGGCCGGTGGCGTGGAACAGGGGTGCGGCGATCATCATGACGCCGCCGGGGGTGAGCGGGACACGATCCAGCAGCTGTGCCGACTGCAAGGGCGAGATGCGCTTGCGCACCGCGCCTTTCGGGGTTCCGGTGGTGCCGCTGGTGAGCAGAACCAGCCCGCCGGATTCGGCAGGCAGTGGCAGCGGATCGGAGGTATTGGCGGCGATCAGGTCGTCGACCAGGCGCGCCGCTCCGTGCGGACGTGGATCGTCGGCCCAGGTCCGGAAGCGGGTCACGCCGGCGGGGAGATCGGCTGCCGCGGCGGCGAACTCGTCGTCGTGGAAGAGCGCGGTGATGCCTTCGCGAGCGGCCACGTCACGCAGCTGCGGTCCGGCGAACCCGGTGTTCATGATGACCAGCCGGACCCCGAGCTTGCCGGTGGCGATCATGGTCGCCACCATGCCCCGATGATCGCGGGCCAGCACGGCGGCGGTGTCGCCCGGGCCGAGGCCCGCGGCGGCCAGCCCGCGGGCCAGCGCGTTCGAGCTCCGTTCCAGTGCACCGAAACTCACGCTGCCGCGACGGTCGACAATGGCCGTACGGTCCGGATCGTAGCGG
Organism: Nocardia sp. NPDC088792; assembly: GCF_044750615.1. Classification (NCBI taxonomy): domain Bacteria; kingdom Bacillati; phylum Actinomycetota; class Actinomycetes; order Mycobacteriales; family Nocardiaceae; genus Nocardia; species Nocardia sp. NPDC088792. The sequence continues at coordinate 473,646 of NZ_JBIVKC010000002.1, read as the reverse complement.
GCGGTGTAGCTGATCATGGCGGGGAAGGGGCCGCAGCGGCCGGCGATCTTCGCCGAGCGCAGATCCGCTCCGAAGCGGCGCGGGTGGATGAATCCGCGCCGGGTGAGCACGGCCAGCGAGCTGAGCACCTGCGCGGTGCGCTGGAGGCTCATGACAGCACCAGCGCGAGCGCGAGACCCAGGCCGAGGGCATCGGTGCTGCGGAAGCCGAGCACCACTGCGCGCTGCACCTGATCCTGCACCAGACCGGCGCGAATCTGCTTGACCCGCAGCACGATCGCGGGCACCACGCAGATCACCAGCAGCGGGTTCAGCGAGCCGAAGAAGAACGGCGCCACCAGCAGCGCCAGGCTCAGCACCGACAGCACCGCGATGAGCGCCCGGTAGATCGCAGGCGGGACGACGGCGGCGAGGGTGCGCCGGCCGGCCGCCAGATCGCCGACCCGGTCGCCGAAGTTGGCGTACGACACCACCAGCAGCATGGAGACGCCGACCAGCAGGCCGATCAGGATGGAGTCGGCGGTCCAGTGCCGGGCGATGAGCCAGTAGGGTCCGAGCACCTCGGCCACATTGACGAGGAAGATCACGAACTCCAGCCCGCCGGGCCGGTAGCTGAACTGGTACAGCCAGGAGTACTGCACGGCGATGGCGACCACCGCGAACCAGATGGCCAGGAACGGCAGCGGCACATTGCCGCCGAGCGGAAGCAGCAGCGCCACCCCGGATCCGAGCGCGATGAGCCCGGTGACGATGCCGAAGACGATGGCCTCGCGCTCGCTGAGCCGGCCGGACAGCAAGGGCTTGTTGGACTTCGGGAGGTGGCCGCCGTCCGCGTAGTTCTTGGCGTCGGAGCCGTCCCGGAAACCGACGACGTCGTCGGCGGCGCAGGTGGCGATCTTCATGGCGAACATGCCGACCAGCACGAGCAGCAGCGCGACGGCCATGCCGGACCGGCTGATGCCCTCGTGCGCCAGCAGCAGCACGGCCAGCAGCCAGGCGTAGACGTGGTGGTAGACCCGCATCTTGCCGAGGCGGAAGTAGGCGGTGGCCTTGTCGCCCAGGCTGAGCCGGGCGGGCCGCACGAATGCGGAAGTTTCAGTGGTCATGGTGAATTCCTGTGATCTGCTGGGCGAGCGCGGAGCGGCGGATCTTGCCGGTCGCCGTGCGGGGGAAGGCGTCGTAGTCCAGGACGATCGGCGGGGCCATCGGCGGCAGGCCGGAAACCGCTGCCTGCCAGGCATTCCGATCGAAGGCCCGGTCGCGGACCGCGACCACCGGCCGCACGCGCCCGTCCTGTTCCAGCGCGATGGCTTCGAGCAGCCACGGCATGCGGGTCAGCAGCACGTCCTCCAGGGCGATGGCGCTCGGAATGGTGGTCATCCGCTCGATCTGGCGATCGATGAGGATGAGCCGGCCGAAGCGGGTCTTCTTGCCGTAATCGCCGGTGTCCCACCAGCCTTCGGCGTCGAGATTGGCGGCGGCCGCCTCCGGCCGGTTGATGTAGGTCTGGAACTGTCCCTCGGAGCGCACCTGGATCCGGCCGGGTGTGCCCGCGGGCACGGGGCGGCCGTCCGGTCCGACGATGCGGGCCTCCGAATACCCGGGCGCGGTCCAGCCGGTGGAATGCCCGCCCAGGCCGAGACCCCAGCGGGAACGCCGGCCGGTGAACCCCTTGAGATGCACCTTGGCCGCGATGCCGCCCAGCTCCGACTGCCCGTACGCCTCGAAGAACGAGGCGAAGCGGTAGCGGCTGCCTGCGAGCAGCCGGCTCACGGTGCCGGGGTGGATGACGTCGAAGGTGCTCACATAGTGGCGCACCGAGGCGAGAGTTCCATTGTCCGCCAAGTGTTCCCACTGCATGAGGGTGTTGGGGTGGGCTTCCAGGTAGATCGGCTGCCAGCGCCGCACATACCGCGCCACCGACTCCGCGGAGTGATCCGCCAGCACGATCAGCGGCACCTTGCGGCGCAGGGCGCAGAGCAGGCCGGACACGGTGCGGAAGTGCACGGGTGACACGGCCACGGCGGCGTATCCGCGCAACCGGCCCAGGATGGCCGGCACCTCCTGCGCATAGCCCTGGTGATCGGCGGCTTTCCTGGTGTACTGCACCAGTTTCGGTACGCCGGTGGTCCCGGAGGTGTGGGTGACGACGTAGGGGGCCGAGCCCGGCATGGAGACCGCCGAGGTACGCCGCGGGGGCGTAGCGGGCAGCCGGCCGGCGAGTTCGGCCCAGTCGTCGACCTGCGTGAGGGTCTGGACCTGTTCGCATTTGGCCAGGCGATCGGAGGTGGTGACGATGCGGGTGATCGTCACGGGTTCCAGCATGCGGGCCAGGGTTTCGGCATCGAGGGCGGGACTGATCAGCACCGGGACGCCGCCGACCGCGCTGAGCGCGGCGATGACGATCATGATGTCCAGCGGGGCGTCCAGCCAGACCGCGCAGTAGTCGCCGGGCCGGATGCCGGTGTCCTCGAACAGCGTCGCGGCGCGCGCGGCGGCGTCGGCGATATCGGTGAGTTGCACGCGGTCGTCGACCACGGGGACCGCGGCCGAGCCGTGATCGCTGATCCAGGGCCGGGAATCCGGTGCGATCTCGATCAGCTGATCGTAGATGAGTTGATGATTACGAGTCATACCGTCAACCAATTTTCGTGTGGTTCCAACGCGTGGTTCGATCGTATGAATCGCCGGCCGGGAATTCGATGACAAGGTGCCCCGGCGGCATTGACAACATCCTGTTTGGCAGCTTCCTGCTATATCCGCGCGCAATCCGGCCGGGCTAACTTTTTTCTCGACCAGGTGAATTCTCGGAATTTATGACGTAAGTGTGGTGATTCGAATGAGCGGACCGCAGCGAGGCACGGATTCGGAGGTGTCGCGGATCGCGCTGGTGACCGGCGCGGCCGGTGGTATCGGCCAGCGGATCGTGCACCGGCTGGCCGGACAGGGCACGACCGTCGTCGCGGTCGACCTGGCGGCCGACACCTCGAAGGACCTGCGATCGATCCCCGGCCGGGTGGCGATCGTGCAGGGTGACATCACCGACCCGGCGGATATCGAACGCATCGTCGCCGATACCGAACTCGACATCGGCCCGATCGACTATCTGGTCAACGCGGTCGGCATCCTGCGCGTCGGCGAGGTCGTCCAGTTGGCCCAGGCCGACTGGGACGAGATGTTCGCGGTCAATACGACCGGCGTGTTCCGGATGATTCGCGAGGTCGTGCCCCGCATGATCGCGCGCCGCCGCGGCGCCATCGTGACCGTTTCCTCCAATGCCGCCCGCACTCCGCGCGCGTCCATGTCGGCCTACTCGGCGTCCAAGGCGGCGGCGACCATGCTGGCCAAGTGCGCGGCGCTGGAGGTCGCGAAGTACGGCATCCGCTGCAATGTGGTCTCCCCGGGCTCGACCCGCACCGAGATGCTGCGGACGAGCTGGGAGAACGAGGATCGCGCCGAGGCCACCATCGCCGGCGTGCCCGAGCAGTTCCGGCTCGGCATTCCGCTGGGCCGCATCGCCGATCCCGACGACATCGTCGACGCCGTGGAATTCCTGCTGTCCGATCGGGCCCGGCACATCACGATGCAGGAGCTCACCGTGGACGGCGGCGCCACGCTCGGTATTTGAGCGCCGAATCTCTACAGTTCTACAGACAGGGGAGTAATGATGTTCGGTGGAATTCCCGACGTCATTTCGTATGACATGCCCACCTCGGCGGAATTGCCGGAGAATGTCGTCGACTGGACCGTGGAACCGCACCGCGCGGTCCTGCTGATCCACGATATGCAGAATTATTTCCTGCGCCCGCTGCGCGCCGGCGGCTCGCCCTATTCGGAATTGGTCGGCAATATCGCCCGGCTGCGCGCGGCCTGCCTGCGCGCGGGCGTGGCCGTCGCCTACACCGCGCAGCCCGGCGGCATGACGCCCAGTGAACGGGGTCTGCTGCGCGACCTGTGGGGGCCCGGTATGACCACCGACGAGACCGATCGCGCCGTCGTGGCCGAGCTGACCCCCGGGCCGGACGACCAGGTGTACACCAAGTGGCGCTACAGCGCCTTCCACGAATCCGGTCTGCTGGAACGACTCCGCGCCGACGGCCGCGACCAGATGATCGTCACCGGCGTGTACGCCCATGTCGGCGTGCTGGTCACGGCCACCGAGTCGTATTCGCGCGATATCGAGACCTTCCTGGCCGCCGATGCCGTCGCCGACTTCTCCGCCGCCGATCACCGGCTGACCCTCGACTACGCGGCCGGCCGGTGCGCCATGGTGCGCACCACCGCGGACCTGCTGGCCGACCTGACGGCCGACGCCCGGGTGGGTATCTGACATGGGCGGCAATGACATTCGCGGTGGGTTGCTGCACCGCTTATCGACCGGGCCCCGGCAGCCGTTCGCGCTGGTACAGCGGTCAGGAGGTGAAATCGACGTACTGGCAGGCGAATTCGCCGAACTCGGCGAGCTGAATCAGGTGACCGCGGCCGCCGCGCACACGGATCTGCTGGTCCTGGTGCCGTATCGGCAGATCGTGGAGCGCGGCTTCCCGTGCAACGACGATCATGCGCCGCTGCTGGCGATGTCGGTGCGCGAGCACGAGATCGCGGATCGGGATGCGGTGGGCGCGGCGCTCGCGCCGTTCGGGCCGGCGCAGATCGACGCGGCCGGTTTCCGCTTCGACGTCTCCGACGCGGATTATCGGGCCATCGTGCGCTCGGTGATCGACGACGAGATCGGCACCGGCGCGGGCTCGAACTTCGTCATCAGCCGCGCGCTGGTCGGCTCGTTCGGAGCCGACCCGCTGCGCACCGCACTGGGTCTCTTCGACCGGCTGCTGCGCGGCGAACGCGGCGCCTACTGGACCTACGTCGTGTACACGGGCACACGGATCTTCGTGGGCGCCAGCCCCGAAGCGCACGCGCAGCTGGAGCACGGGATCGTGTCGATGAACCCGATCAGCGGCACCTACCGCTATCCCGCGGAGGGGCCGACCGTGCCCGGACTGCTGGCCTTCCTCGGCGACGCCAAGGAGAACGGCGAGCTGTTCATGGTCGTCGACGAGGAACTCAAGATGATGTCCGCGCTGTGCCCCGCGGGCGGCACGGTCACCGGGCCGTATCTGAAGGAGATGGCGCACCTGGCCCACACCGAGTATCTGCTGAGCGGCCGCACCGACGCCGGCGTCGCGGAAGTATTGCGCGCCACCATGTTCGCGCCGACGGTGGTCGGCTCGCCGCTGGAGAGCGCCACCGACGTGGTCGCGCGCTACGAGGCGGGCGGCCGCGGCTACTACAGCGGTGTGATCGCCTATATCGACCGGGATGCGCGCGGTGCGGTCCGGATGGATTCGGCGATTCTGATCCGGACCGCGGTGGTGGACGCCGACGGCACGGCGCGCATCGGCGTCGGCTCGACGCTGGTGCGGGATTCGGATCCGGTGGGGGAGATGCACGAAACCCGGGCCAAGGCAGCGGGTCTGCTGCACGGCCGGGTAGCGGCGCATCCGCCCGCCCTGGCCGCGACCCCCGCCGTCACGGCCGCGCTGCGCAGTCGCAATGCGCTCGCGTCCGGTTTCTGGTTCGCCGAGGCCGGCTCCCGCCGGATCGGTGCGGCGGCGCGGGGCAGCGGTTCGATCCTGCTGATCGACGCGGCCGACAACTTCACCACCATGCTGGCCAGCATGCTGCGCTCGCTCGGATTCGCGCTCACCATCGCTCGATTCGACGAGGAGGTGGACTTCCGCGACCACGATCTGGTGCTGCTCGGCCCGGGGCCCGGTGATCCGCTCGCGCTCGGGGATCCACGCATCACCGCCATGCGGGAGCGGCTGAAAACACTGCTGGCCAACGGCCTGCCGTTCGCCGCGGTCTGCCTGAGCCACCAGATCCTGTGCACCGCACTGGGGCTCGGGATCGACAGGCTGGAGCGGCCGAATCAGGGCGTGGCCCGGGAGATTACGCTGTTCGGCACCCGGGTGCGGGCGGGCTTCTACAACACCTTCGTGGCCCGCAGCGCCGTCGACGCGTTCGACTCCGTGGTCGGGCGGGTGGAGGTGAGCCGCGATCCGGTCACCGGTGAGGTGTACGCGCTGCGCGGCGAGCGGTTCGCCTCGGTGCAGTTCCACGCCGAATCGGTGCTGTCCCAGGACGGTCCGGCGGTGCTGGCGGCCATGGTCGGCCGGCTCCTGGCCCTGCCGGACCGGGCGCCCGCGCTCGCCGGGGAGGGAGTGAGCGCCCATGGCTAGGCGCGCCTTACGTGCGGCCGCGCGGCTGGCGGATGTGCTGAACCAGCCGGCGCCGGTGCGGCACAAGGGAATCGACGAGCCCATCGCGGGCAAGCGGATTCTCATCACAGGGGCGTCCTCGGGTATCGGCCGGGCCGCGGCGGTCGCCGCGGCCGCGGCCGGTGCGGAGGTCGTGCTGGTGGCGCGCCGCGAACCCGAATTGGCCCTGCTGCGCGACGAGATTCGCGCGGCCGGCGGCCGGGCCGTGCATCGCGCCTGTGATCTCACCGACGATGGCGAGGTCGACGGCCTACTGCAGTGGGTGGATGCGGAGGTCGGTGCGGTCGATGTGCTGGTCAACAATGCGGGCCGGTCCATCCGGCGTCCGGTGACCGAATCCTTCGACCGCATACACGATTTCCGCCGCACCATGAACATCAACTACTTCGGCCCGGTCCGGCTGACCATCGGATTGCTGCCCGCCATGCTGGAATCCGGCCGCGGCCATATCGTGAATGTCGGCACCTGGACCGTCCCCACCGGTACCTCCCCGCGCTTCTCGGCCTATCACAGTTCGAAGCTGGCGCTGAGCGGATTCGGCCGGTGCCTGGATGCCGAACTGTCCGGTCGCGGTGTGGCGGTGACCGAGGTGCACTACCCGCTGGTGCACACCGCGATGAGCTCGCCGACGCCCGAATACCGGCGGCTGCCCGGTCTGACGCCGGAGCAGGCCGCCGACTGGATTCTGACCGCCATCCGGCGGCGTCCGATCCAGGTGATTCCCCGCTATGTGCCGCTGCTGCAGGCGCTCCGGCTGACCGGTCCGCGCACGGTGGGCAGGCTGCTGCTGCGCTGGGGCTGACAAACAGCTGTCATGGAATTGTGTGCGTTGCCACACTTAGCCTTTTGAATATGCGATCGGTCGATCGCGGCAAATCCCAAGTGTTTTCCGAAAGGGCATCACAGTGATGCTACGCAATGGTCGATTCATAGTTGCGACAATGGCCTGCGCAGCGGTGCTCGGTTCCGGTTTCGCCGGCGTCGCCGCCACCGCCACCGCCGCCGTCCCGGTGCGCGCCGCGGCCTGCGGTACGCCGCTCAGCGCCGGTGAGCTCGCGACGATCACGGACCTGTCCGATGTCGATACCGTGGCCGGCGGCGACGCCCTGCAGCGGGCCGACGAGTTCGCCGAGCGCAATTGGAAGATCTCCGAAATCCTTGTGTCCCATGGCGATCGGCGCGGCCTGTTCGCGCTGATGGACGATGTCGCGGACCGGCAGACGGTGCTGCCGCTGCTGCACTCCGGCGCCGGCCTGGCCGATCCCGAACTGCAAGCGCAGTTCTACGACGGCAATTACGAGAGCTGGCTGCGCGCCCTGCACGCCGAGTTCACCGGTGCGCCCCTGCCCAAGCACTGGACGAAGTACTTCGACCTCGCCGCCACCTGCACGCAGTCCCCGGCCTACACGGCAATGGTCGGTTACAACGCGCATATGAGCGTCGATATCCCGCATTCGCTGGCGGCGGCCGGAATTCAGGGCAACGACCCGGATTACTTCCGCGTCCTGGATGCCATCGGCGCCGACAATTCCCTGATCGTCTCGCAGACCAAGGCCGCGTACAACGCGGATGTGGGCCCGCTGTGGCGCTTCTACTTCCTCGGTGAGGGCCTCGATCTGGTCACCGGCCCCGGCGTGGGCTCGGGTCAGTTGCTGCGCACCGTGCTCGCCGGCGTCAACGCGGCCAACCTGGCCAATGGTGTCGCCCTGCAGAATCCGGTCACCCACGACCTCACCTCGGCCGCCATCGACGCCCAGTGGTCGGTCGTCGACACCGCGCTCGCCACCCTCACCCAGATCCACGGCCTGTAGAGAGAGATTGCGAATCATGAAGGTTTCCAAGAAGTTCCGGGTGCTGGCCGCGGCCTCGGTGTGTGGCGCCGCCTCCCTGCTGGGCACGGTCGTGCCGGCCGCCGCGGACGCACCGTCCGACGGCAAGGCGTTCGTGGCCATCGGCGACTCGTATTCGACCAACGGCAATATCGTCTACTCGCTCGGCTTCGGGTACGGCGGCAACAAGAATTGCGAGCGGTCCGAGACCTCCTGGCCGAAACAGCTGGCGCACCAGCTGAATCTGGCCGACGACGATCTGGTCGATGTGGCCTGCCTGGGCGCCTCGCTGGCGACCCCGCCGCACTACACCGCCACCTACATGGCCAAGCAGGCCGCCGACGCCGGCGCCTTCGGCTCCCGGACCCGCCTGGTCACGATTCAGCTGGGCCAGAACGACGTCTGGAACTCCGGCAATCATCAGCGCGCCCTCGACGCCGAGGTCACCTGCCTGACCAACTTCATCCAGGGCTGCGGTCCGGACGCGGGCACCGACGGGCGCGCGCCCGACGCCCGCAATGTGAGCGGCGATCAGTACGCGAGCTGGGTCAAGCCGGTCGTCGACTACGTCCGCTACTACGCGCCGCAGGCCAAGATCGTCTTCGTCGGCTACCCGACCGTGGCCGAGCGCGGTAACCCGCAGTGGTGCTGGGACAGTCCGGTCGGTCGCATGGTGCAGCCGCAGGCCGGCGCCATGACCACCTTCCTGGATCGCGTCGACGACGCCCAGCGCGAGGCGGCGGACACCCTGGGCGTGAACTTCTTCGACACCCGGGCCGCCACCAGCGGGCACGGCACCTGCTCGGCGGATTCATGGATCAACGGCTACTTCAACCCGGCCGGTGAGGTCCTCGGCATCCCGTTCCACCCGACCGTGCGCGGTGACAGCGTGACGGCCACCGGCATCAAGCAGCAGTTCGGATTGTGATGGCGCACATGACCGAGGACACGTTTCCCGCGGCCACCGTGCCGATGCGCTGGGTCGGGCCCGTCAAGATCTCCGGCAATGTCGCCGAGGGCCTGATCGAGGTGCCGCTGGCCACCTACGAGTCGCCGCTGTGGCCCTCGGTGGGGCGCGGCGCCAAGATCTCCACGCTGTGTGAGCGCGGCATCGTGGCCACGCTGCTGGACGAGCGGATGACCAGATCGGTGCTGCTGGAGGCGGATGACGCGGGAACCGCGCTGGCGGCGGCCCGGCAGCTGCACGCCGAGCTGCCCCGGTTGCGCGGCATCGTCGCCGAATGCAGCCGCTTCGCGAATCTGATCGAGCTGCATCACCAGATCGTCGGGAACCTGCTGTTCCTGCGTTTCGAATTCACCACCGGCGATGCCTCCGGCCACAATATGGCGACCCTGGCCGCGGATGCCTTGCTCGGGTACATCATCGACGCGGTGCCCGGCGTGCGCTACGGCTCCATTTCCGGGAACTTCTGCACCGACAAGAAGGCCAGTGCGGTCAACGGGATCCTGGGGCGCGGCAAGAACGTGGTCACCGAGATCCTCATCCCGCGGGAGATCGTCGAGCAGCGACTGCACACCACCGCCCATCGGGTGGCCGAGATCAATGTCCGCAAGAACCTGATCGGCACCACGCTGGCCGGCGGAATCCGTTCCGCCAATGCCCATTACGCGAACATGCTGCTGGGCGTCTACCTGGCGACCGGGCAGGACGCGGCGAATATCGTCGAGGGTTCACAGGGCATCACCCATGCCGAGGACCGCGACGGCGATCTCTACTTCTCCTGCGCGCTGCCGAATCTCATTGTCGGCACCGTGGGCAACGGTAAGTCCCTCGACTTCGTCGAGGCGAATCTGACGCGCCTGGGTTGCCGCGAGACCCGCGAACCCGGGGGCAATGCGCGACGGCTCGCGGTCATCACCGCCGCCGCCGTGCTCTGCGGGGAGTTGTCTCTGCTTGCGGCACAGACGAATCCCGGCGAATTGATGCGGACCCACCTCCGCTTCGAACGATCGGCAGAGAAGGACGGGGCCAGTGAACGAGCCCATCGGAATTCATGACATCGCCCTGGCCACCGGCCATTACGCCATGGATCTGGCCGAACTGGCCAGGCACACCGGCGCCGAGGTGAACAAGTACTACGTCGGCCTGGGCCAGACCGCCCAGACCGTCCCGGCCCCCGACGAGGACATCGTGACCATGGCGGCCGCGGCCGCCCGGCAGATCGTCGCCCGGCACGGCGCCGACGGCATCCGGACCGTCCTGTTCGCCACCGAATCCGGTATCGACCAATCCAAGTCGGCCGCGGTGTACGTGCAGGATCTGATCGGCCTGTCGGCCGCGACCCGCGCGGTGGAACTCAAGCAGGCCTGCTACGGCGGCACCGCCGCACTGCAGCTGGCGGCGGGCATCGTGGCCCGCGACCCGCAGCAGCGCGTGCTCGTGATCGCCGCGGACATCGCCAAATACGATCTCGACTCGGCGGGCGAGGCCACCCAGGGCGGCGCCGCGGTGGCCATGCTGGTCTCGGCGAATCCGGCGCTCGCGGTCCTCGACGAGCCCGTCGGCCTGTACACCGCCAATGTCCAGGACTTCTGGCGGCCCAACTACCGCAGCACGCCGATGGTCGATGGGAAACTGTCGATCGGCGCCTACCTCGAGGCCGTCGAGCAGGCCTGGAAGGACTACGAGGGCCGCGGCGGTCGCGGCTTCGCCGAGTTCGCCGGCTTCTGCTATCACCAGCCTTTCACCAAAATGGCGTACAAGGCGCACACCCGGCTGCTGGAATTGAAGGGTGTGGAGCCGACCGCCGCGCGCCTGTACGCGGACCTGTCCCCGACCGCCGTCTACAACCGGATGATCGGCAACAGCTACACCGCGTCGCTGTACGTCGCGCTGCTGTCCCTGCTCGATCACGCCGAGGATCTGACCGGCAGGCCGGTGGCGATGTTCAGCTACGGCTCGGGTGCGGTGGCCGAATTGTTCTCGCTGACACCGGTTCCCGGCTACCGGGCGCAACTGCGTACCGCCGGCAACCGGGCCGCCATCGCCGGGCGCGAGCCCATCTCGTACGAGAACTACCGTGCTGTAAGGGATTTCGCACTGCCCGAGGACGGCGCGGAGCTGACGGTGCCCGCGGTCACCGCGAGCCCGTTCCGGCTCACGGCCGTCTCGGGTCATTCGAGAATCTACGGGGCGGACCGGTGACCCGCATGCTCGCCCGGCCGGACGCCGAGACCACCGAGCTCGGCACCGGGCGGGCGAGCGCCAAGCTGATCCTGTTCGGCGAGCACGTCGTGCTGTACGGGCGGCCCGCCATCTCGCTGCCGGTACCGTCCCTGCCGGTGACCGCCCGCGCCCGCCGGCGGGAGGGCCCGGTCGAGATCGAATCCGCATCCCTGGACATGGGCGGGCGGGCAACGGCGCCCGCTCGCTCGACCGGGACCGCGGTGCCCCGGCTGGCCGTGACGGCGGTGTGCGAGCACCTCGGGCGGCCCGACGACGGACTGTTCGTCACCGTCGACAGCGGCATTCCGGCGGGTCGTGGCTTCGGTTCCAGCGCAGCGAGTTCCGCCGCCATCATCGAGGCGGTGGCGGCGCTCGAAGGGCGAAAACTGGACGGCGACACCATGTTCGAGCTGGTCCAGCGTGCGGAATCGCTCGCGCACGGCAAGGCCAGCGGCGTCGACGCGCGCACCGTGATCAGCGCCGGCGGGCCGCTGTGGTTCCGCGACGGCGCCGCCACCCCGCTACCGGTAGCCGCCGGATCGGACCTGCCCGTGCTGCTGGTGGCGGACACCGGGGTGTACGGCAGCACCCGCGAGGCGGTGGCCACGGTGCGCGCCGCCCTCGATGCGCTCGGCAAGTTCGGCGAGACACTGCTGGAACGGGCCGGCGCGATCACCGCCGCCGCGGCCGTGGATCTGGCCACCGGCCGGTTCGCCGAGCTCGGGCCGAAAATGATCGCCGCCCACGCCATTCTGGCCCGGCTCGGCGTCAGCTGCCCCGAGATCGAGACGCTCATCGACGCGGCACTCGAGGCGGAAGCCTTGGGCGCCAAGCTTTCCGGTGGCGGATTGGGCGGTTGTGTGATCGCATTGGCGGCGGACCACGAGGCCGCGGTGCGGGTGCGCGACGCCCTGCTCACGGCGGGCGCGGTGCGCTGCCACACCGTCGAGTTCCTGTCGACCGGAGGGGGATCCGTATGAGCCGCGCAGTACCGGGGGAGGCGGGCAGCACCGCCACGGCCTACCCCAATATCGCGCTGATCAAATACTGGGGCAAGCGCGACGAGGCGCTGCACCTGCCGGTCACCAGCAGCCTGTCGCTGACCCTCGGCGTCTTCCCGACCGTGACCACGGTGACGGTCGACGACGAGCTGACCGCCGACCTCGTCACCGCCGCGGACGCGCCCGCCGCTCCGGCCTTCGCCGGCAAGGTGATCCGCTTCCTGGACCTGGTCCGGGAACTGGCGGGCGATCCGCGCCGCGCCCGGGTGGCCACCCGCAATACCGGGCCGACCGGGGCCGGGCTGGCCTCCTCGGCCTCCGGCTTCGCCGCTCTGGCGATGGCGGCCGCGGACGCCTACGGCCTCGGCCTCGACCGCCGCGCGCTGTCGCGGCTGGCCCGGCGGGGATCGGGCAGTGCCGCCCGCTCCCTCTACGGCGGTTTCGCCCAGTGGCATCGCGGCGAAGGCGACGGCGCGGCAGGCGATCTGAGCAGCTACGCGGAGCCGGTCGCGGCGCCGCTGCTGGATCCGGCCCTGGTGGTCGCCATGGTGGATGCCCGGGAGAAGGCGATCACCAGCCGGGAGGCCATGCGCCGCACCGTCGAGACCTCGCCATTCTATGAACCCTGGGTGCGGTCCAGCGCGGATGACCTGGTCGAGATGCACCGGGCCATTGCCGCGGGAGACCTTGCGGCCGTGGGTGAGATCGCGGAGCGCAATGCGCTGGGCATGCACGCCACCATGCTCGGCGCGCGTCCGGCCGTGCGCTACTTCGCGCCCGGCTCCCTGCGCGTCCTGGACCGGGTGCTGGCGCTGCGCGCCGAGGGGATCGCCGCGTACGCGACTATGGACGCGGGCCCCAATGTCAAGGTTCTGTGCGACCGCCACGACAGCGCCGTCGTGGCCGCCGCCCTGACCGAAACCGGCGCGGCCCAGCGCATTCTCGTCGCGAACCCGGGGCCGGGCGCGCGGCTCGGTGACCTCACGGTCCCGGCCGATACCGAATTCAGTGTGGTGAGCGGGCATGATCAGCGTTGAGGTGCCCGGAAAGCTCTATGTAGCAGGCGAATACGCGGTGCTGGAGCCCGGTGGGGCGGCGGTGCTGGTGGCGGTGGACCGGTATCTCACGGTGGAGGTCACGCCCGGTGAGCGGGGGCCGGCGGCCCGGCGGTCGGTGACGACCGCCCGGACCGGCCCCCGGCCGGTCGAATTGGGCCGTAGCGGCACGAAATCCGTTGTCGTGGACGAGAATCTCGGCACGGCCGCGGCCCTGCGGCACGTGCTCACCGCGATCGAGCTGGTGGAGCGATACGCCCGCGAGCAGGGGCACGAGGTACTCGGATTCCACCTCGACATCCGTTCGGCGCTCGACGATGCGGGGACCGGGCGGAAGTTCGGGCTCGGGTCGTCGGGGGCGGTGACGGTCGGGGTGGTGCGCGCGCTCGCCCGGGCGTACGGCTTCGCACTGCCCGGCGACGCACTGCTGCGGCTGGCGCTGCTGACCGCCTTCACCGTCGATCCCCGCTGTTCGGGCGGGGATGTCGCGGCCTCCATGATCGGCGGCTGGGTCGCCTACCGCGCGCCCGACCGGGACCGGCTGGCACGGGAATTCGCGCTGCCCGGCGCCCGGATCAGCCCGCTGGTGGACCGGCCGTGGCCGGGGATGTCGGCGCGCCGGCTGCCCGCGCCCCGGGATGTGCGGCTCGCGGTCGGCTGGTCGGGGACGCCGGCCGTGTCCAGCGGTCTGGTCGAACTGCTGCGCCGCGGCGTGGCCGGCGACACCACCGCCTACGCGCGCTTCGTCGCCGCCAGCAACAGCTGCGTCGCAACCCTGGTGTCCGCCTTGGAATCCGGGGACGACGCCTCCGTGGTGACGGCGGTGGCCGCGGCCGGGGCACTGCTGCGCGCGGTGAGCGCGCTGGCCGGAGTAGTGGTGGAGACCGCGGAACTGGCCACCCTGCGCCGGTCCGCCGAGGCGCTCGGCGCGGTCGCCAAGAGCTCCGGCGCCGGCGGCGGCGACTGCGGGATCGCGCTGGTCGCCCCCGCCGTGGCCGGGCAACTCCGGCAGCGGTGGCGGGACACCGGCATCGTGCCGCTCGAACTACAGGTGCACCAACCGTTTTCAGCGAAAGGACACACCCGGTGACAACCGTGTCGGAGATCTACGGTAGCCGCAAGGACGACCACGTGCGGCTCGCGGTGGAACAGCATCACGTGCGCCGCGCCGCGCACGAGGCGAACCAGTTCGACGAGGTGCGCTTCGTCCACCACGCCCTGGCCGGTATCGCCGAATCGGACGTCTCGCTCACCACCGAGGTCGCCGGGAGGCAGTGGGCCGCACCGCTGTACATCAATGCCATGACCGGCGGCAGCGCCCGCACCGGCGAGGTGAACCGGGGCCTGGCCATCGCCGCCCGGGAGGCCGGGGTGCCCATCGCCTCCGGATCCATGAGCGCCTACCTGGCCGACGCCGCGGTCGCGCCGACGTATCGGGTGCTGCGCGAGGAGAATCCGGACGGCTTCGTCATCGCCAATGTGAACGCCAATGCCACCCCGGAGATGGCCAAGCGCGCGGTGGATCTGATCGAGGCCGACGCCCTGCAGATCCACATCAACACCATCCAGGAAATCGTCATGCCGGAAGGGGATCGGGACTTCACGGCTTGGCCGCGGCAGATCGCCGCGCTGGTCGAGGCCATCGACGTGCCGGTGATCGTGAAGGAGGTCGGCTTCGGCATGACCCGCCCGGCCGTCACCCGCCTCGCCGACCTCGGCGTGACGACGGTCGATGTCTCGGGCCGCGGCGGCACCAACTTCGCCACCATCGAGAATGCTCGCCGCCCGCACGAGGACTTCGCTTTCCTCGGCGACTGGGGACAGTCCGCCCCGGCCTGCCTGTTGGACGCGGCCGCGGTCGCGCACCGCCGCCAGGTGACCCTGCTGGCCTCCGGCGGCGTGCGGCATCCCCTGGACGTGGTGCGCGCACTCGCCTTGGGCGCCAAGGCGGTCGGCGCCTCGGGCCACTTCCTGTCCGTGCTCGAAGGCGAGGGCGTGGACGCCCTGGTGTCGACGCTCGTCGCCTGGCTGACCCAGATCCGCCAGCTCATGGTGGTGCTCGGCGCGCCGACGGTTGGCGCGCTCGCCGGCACGGATGTCCTGCTGGGCGGGCAGCTAGGGGAGTTCTGCCGGTTGCGCGGCATCGACGCGGGTGAATACGCCCGCCGCGCACTCTGATTCGGCGCAAGTATCGGGAACAACAACAAACAGTGGAGGGGCGGCCGAATGGCCGCCCCTCCACTGTTTTATCTGTTTATCCGTGCCCGCCGTGCCGGCGCCGTTGCAGGCCGCGGACGCTGTCAGGACCTGGTGCCGATGCGGGCGGCCAGTCCTTCTGCGAATTTCTGTGCCGTCAGCAGGTCGTCCGCGTCGGGGTGGCCCTTCCGCAGGCCGCCGACCAGTTTGAACGGCAGGAAGGTGTCGAACCCGCGGGTGGTGAAGGTGTCGATCACCTCGAAGCCCTTCTGCTCCAGCGGCTTCGCCAGTTTGCCGGTGAAGGGCTTCGCCGGCTTCTCGGGGAATCCACTGGTGGCGAAGACGAAGGCCTTGGTCGGCCGCACCTGCGGGAGGGCCTCGATGAAATCGCGCAGCTCCTTGTGGAAGTTGCCGGTGAAGATTCCGGAGCCGAAGCCCACCAGGTCGTATCCGGTGAGTTCGGCCGGCGAGATCTGACCGGGCGCGACGATGGGGGCCCGCAGGACCTGACCGATGACGTCCGCGATCTTCCTGGTGTTGCCATGCGACACCGAGGTACACACGATGATGGCCTTCATTGACGATGCTCCTTTCCCATGGGTGATGCCGCCAGCCTATCGGCGGCCAGGGCGGGTGAATATTCTCCGAACGGGGTAAGCGGGAGTATCCGGATGCGTCTTTAGTAGCATTCGCGCCGGTCCGCCATCGTGGGACGATAGTGCATCGAAGGCCGCGGAATTGTGTGCCGATCGTGGCTCGATAATTTCACCGAATTCGTCGTATTGTGATCGGGGTCACACTTGACTCGGTATTCCGGAGAGTGTCACGCTATTCGAGCGGCACCGCTGTGCTCGCATTCGAAATTCCCCCTCGCGTAAATAGCGCGCCATATTCCCTACCCAGCTGTTCCGCGCATATTCCGCGTATTCTCTCACCGATATCCAGGGTTATCGAATGAATACTGATATCGCGCTGGCTCCGGCACGTTCCGATCTGGACGATCGGCGCACGCTGGGCATCAGCCCGTTGCTCTCACCCGCCGATGTGCGCTTGGCGCATCCGATCGACGACACGCTTGCCGCCATCGTCCGCGCCGGCCGCCGCGCCACCGTGGAGACGCTCACCGGACTCGACGATCGCCTGCTGGTGATCGTCGGCCCCTGCTCGGTCCACGATCCCGCCGCCGCCATGGACTACGCGCGCCGCCTCGCCTCGCACGCCGCCGATCTCGCCGATCAGCTGCACGTGGTCATGCGCGTCTACTTCGAGAAGCCGCGCACCACACTGGGCTGGAAGGGGCTGGTCAACGACCCGCACCTGGACGGCACCTTCGACATCAACACCGGTCTGCGCCAGGCCCGCCGGCTACTCGTCGACATCACCGCGCTCGGCCTGCCGGTCGCCTGCGAATTCCTCGACCCGATCACCCCGCAGTACATCGCGGATCTGGTGTCCTACGGCGCAATCGGCGCCCGCACCGCCGCCAGTCAGGTGCACCGGCAGCTGGCCAGCGCGCTGTCCATGCCGGTCGGCATCAAGAACGGCACCGACGGCGACGTGCAGGTGGCCGTCGACGGGGTGCGCGCCGCCGGCGCGAGCCATGTCTTCCCCGGCACCGATCTGGACGGCCGTTCGGCGCTCATCCGCACCACCGGCAATGCCGACTGCCATGTGATCCTGCGCGGCGGCAGCACCGGCCCCAACTACGATGCCGTCGCCGTCGCCGAGGCCTGCCTGCGGCTGGAGAAGGCGACGCTGCCACAACGGGTGGTGGTGGATGCCAGCCACGGCAACAGCAGCAAGGACCACGAACGCCAGGTCGATGTCGTCACCGATCTGGCCGCCCGGATCGCCGCGGGGGACCGCAGCGTGGTCGGGGTGATGCTGGAGAGCTTCCTCGTCCCCGGCCGGCAGGATCTCACCCTCGGCGCGGCCGCCGATCTGGTGTACGGGCAGTCCATTACCGACGCCTGCCTGAGCTGGCCGGTCACCGCGAAACAACTCGACCGCCTCGCCGCCGCGGTCGCCACCCGTCGCCGCGCTGTTCCCGGAAGCACCGAAAAGGTTCCGGCGTAACCGAATCCGGCCGCCCGCAAGGAGGACAAGGTGACCCGTAGTACTGGTCTGCAGTGGCCGAGCGCAGGCATCGACCCGATTACCGATGATGAAGCGGAGTTCGACAGCCTCCGCCTCCCCGCCCTCGTCGGTCGTGACAAAGAGGTCACCGAAATCCGCTGTCTCATCGACGATCCGAGGGTTCGCCTGCTCACCCTGACCGGGCCGGCCGGGGTGGGCAAGAGCCGCCTCGCGCAGGAAGCGCTGGCGCCCGGCGCCCACCCCGGCGGCGAGATCATCGTGGATCTCGCCGAGGCGGGCACCCGCGTGGAGGCCTGGCACGCCGTGCTCGCCGCCGCCGGTTGCCCCGCCGAAACCGAAGGCGGCACCGCGGAATCGGCGCTCGAGCGGTTGACGGACCGGCTCGGTGACTCCCGGACCGCGCTGTTGCTGGACAACTGCGATCGGGTGACGGGGCTGATCACGCACGATCTGGGCCGGCTGCTGCGCGGCTGCCCGGATCTCGTGGTGGTGGCCGCCACCCGGGTGCTGTTCAATCTGCAACGCGAGTACGTGGTCTGTGTTCGCCCGCTGCGCACCCGGCCCGATGCGGGACCCTACCGCCCGGCCTCGTCCCCGGCGGCGCGGCTGCTGCTGGCGGGCATCGACAGCAGCTACCGGAGTTCGGCGGCGAATCGGCTGGTGCTGGACGAGATCGCGCGCGAACTCGACGGCGTGCCACTGGCACTGGAACTCGCGGCCATCACCGTCAACCGCATCGGACCGGTGCGGACCCTGCAAATGATCCGGTCCGGTGCGGGCCTGGCGCCGCTGCCCTACGTCGATGTGCCCGCGCGGCACCGTTCCCTGTCAGAGGCGGTCGCCTGGGGCATGGAACGGCTCGACGAGCCCATCGTCGATGTGCTGCTGCATCTTTCACTCTGCGAATCGGCGGTGGATCCGGACACCGTCGCGCTGATGGTGGACATGGCGGAGACGTTCATCGGCGGCACCCTGACCACCCTCATCGGCCACAGCCTGCTCCAGCGCACCGTCACCGACGCCGGTCACCCGAGCTATGAGCTGATCGCCACCGTCCGCGACTACTGCCGCCGCCTGCTCGACGCCGACCGCGCCCGCGGCGACCGCATCCGGCGCACGCACGCCGATCGCTGCTGTGAACTGGCGCAACGCCTTACCCGCGAGCTGGACCGGCCGGATCAGCGCGCGGGCGCGCTGACCGTGGCCGAGCAGCGGATCGACGACTTCCTGGCCACCGTGGGGCGGCTGCTGGAAATGGGGCAACCGGGACGTGCGGTCGAACTGGCCGCGCTGCTCGAGGACGTCTGGGTGCAGTTCGGCTATCTGTCCGAACTCGAGGCCCTGCTGGGGCAGTTCGCGAGTGAGCCGGCGGACCGGCCCGGTGCGCCGGATCCGGCGGTGCCGGCGGCCTTCGAACTGCTCGGCCGCTGGGCGCTGCGCACCGGCCGATCCCGCAGGGCGGCAGGGCTTTTCACCCACGCGGCCGAGGCCCATCGGCGACTCGGCGACGCGGCGGGCGCCCGCCGGGCCACCGGGTCGGCGGCGCCCGGGCCCGCCACCCGCCAGACGCTGGAGACCCATCGTGACGCGCTGCGAAATCCGGTGCGCGGCAGTCACATTCTCGACACGCTCGCGGCCGTCGAGGGCTGCGCGCTGGTCTATCGCGCGGCCGGACCGGAGTTCGCGGAACCGGCGGCCCTGTTGTTCGGCGGCGTGAACCACCTGCGCACCGTCTACGCCCTCCCGCTGCCGGAGGACATCGACGGGGATACCGCGCGGGTCGCGCATCTGATTCGCCCGGAAAGCGCCCGCACCCTCCGCGATATCGCCGCCGCCGCATTGTCCGGGCCCGATATCGAGGTCCAGGCGCATTCGCCCCTGGATGTGCTCACCGATCGGCAGCGGGAGATTGCCCTACTGGTCGCGGACGGACTCACCAATCGCATGATCGCCAGTCAGCTCGGGATTGCGGAATGGACCGTCATCAATCATCTCCGGCAGGTGATGGCGAAACTGAACTGCCCGTCCCGGCTGCATGTGGCACTGGTGGTGAAGGGTGAACCGGAAACCGCGGAATATCCGGTCGTCGCACCACTCCCATGACAAATGCTTGCTATTTCATCGCCGTAAATCGTCTATAGGCTTTTGCATAAGCCATCGAGAAAGAATTCAGGGGAAAAAATCGTGACAGAACTTCGACTGGGCTACAAGGCTTCGGCGGAGCAGTTCGCGCCGCGCGAACTCGTCGAGCTCACGGTAGCGGCCGAGGAACACGGCCTCGACAGTGCCATGATCAGCGATCACTTCCAGCCCTGGCGGTACAACGGCGGTCACGCGCCCTTCTCACTGGCCTGGCTGGCGGCGGCCGGTGAACGCACCCGCCGCATCCAGATCGGCACCTCGGTGCTCACCCCGACCTTCCGCTACAACCCGGCCGTGATCGCCCAGGCGTTCGCGACCCTGGCCTGTCTCTACCCGGACCGGGTGATGCTGGGCGTCGGATCGGGTGAGGCGCTCAACGAGATCGCCACCGGATTCACCGGGGAGTGGCCGGAATTCAAGGAGCGCTACGCCCGGCTGCGCGAATCGGTGGAGCTCATGCGGGCGCTGTGGACCGGTAAGCGCACCGATTTCGAGGGGCAGTATTACAAGACCGTCGGCGCCTCGATCTACGACGTGCCGGAGAACGGCGTCCCGGTGTACATCGCGGCGGGCGGCCCCCTGGTCGCCCGCTATGCGGGCCGGGTCGGCGACGGTTTCATCTGCACCTCCGGCAAGGGCATGGACCTCTACACCGAGAAGCTGATGCCGGCCGTCATCGAGGGCGCGGAGAAGGCGGGCCGCAGCGTCGCGGACGTCGACACCATGATCGAGATCAAGCTCTCCTACGACACCGATCCCGAACTGGCGCTGGAGAACACCCGCTTCTGGGCGCCGCTGTCGCTGACACCGGAGCAGAAGCACTCCATCTCCGATCCGATCGAGATGGAGGCCGCCGCCGACGCGCTGCCGATCGAGCAGATCGCCAAGCGCTGGATCGTCGGCACCGATCCGGACGAGGTGGTCTCGCACATCGAGCCCTATATCCGGGCCGGCATGCGGCACTTGGTCTTCCACGCCCCCGGCCACGATCAGGCGCGGTTCCTCGACCTCTTCGCCCGGGATCTCGCACCCCGGCTGCGCAAGCTCGGCTGAGTTTCCCTCATTCCACCGATACCGCTCGATTTCATTTGAACCGATAAGGATTCACCATGCAGACACTCCGGGTGGAGCGCATCATCGGCGCCCCGATCGACACCGTGTACGAATGGTTCGCCGACTCCGGCAATTACACGGCGTCGCCCTTCCTCCTGCGCAACGAATTGGTCGAACCGGGCGCCGACGCCCCGTACGGCGTCGGCGCGGTCCGCAAGATGTCCTGGCTGTTCGGCAGCTACACCGAACGGATCACCGCCAACGAGGCCCCCCGCAAGTTCGGCTGGGTGATCGAGAGCGGCGTGCCGGCCATCCGGCACCAGGGCGCCGAGCTGACCTTCTCGAAGGTGCCCGGCGGCACCCGCGTGGTGTGGACCACCAACGCGCAGGCCGCGATTCCGTTCGCCGCCGATTTCGTCACCCGCCACCTCGCATTCCGGGTGCTGGGCATCGCGTTCCGCAATGTGCTGCGCATCGCCGATGTCGCCATCACCTCACCGCGCAAGGGCAAGGGCAAGGTCCGCACCGGGCGTTCCGCCAAGCTGCGCAACTACCTGTTCGACCAGGTGCTCAAGCTGATCCGCAATATCCACCACGTCATCCTCGATGTGAGCGGTGGCAAGTGGGGCAACCGGCAGTTCGGCATGGCCGCCATCGAATTGCACGTCATCGGCCGCAAGTCCGGCGCCAAGCGCAGCGTGGTGCTGTGGGTGCCGCTCATGGAGCCGGACCGGGTGATCCTGGTGGCCTCCAAGGAGGGCGACGACCGCGATCCGGAGTGGTACAAGAACCTGCTCGCCACCCCGGAGATCGAACTCACCATCGACGGCGTCACCGAGCCCTGGGTGGGCCGCAAGGCCAGTGCCGAGGAGAAGGCCGTGCTCTGGCCGCGAATCGTCAAGGCATACCACGGTTTCGCCGTCTACCAGACGCGCACCGACCGCGACATCCCCGTCGTCATCTGCGAGCGGCCCGCCAGCGCAGCCAAAGCTGTCTGAGCCCGGCCCGGCCGTCCGATCCACCACAAGTATCGATCGAGAGGTTCCAGTGATGAAATCCCCTATGCCGCTGCGCATCGCCCTGGCCGTCGCCGCGGGCGCGGCGATCACGACCGCCGCGGCTGCCGCGGTCTCCGCCGCACCGTCGACTATCGCCGCTCCGGAAACCGTTGCCGTGGCGCCTATTTCGGATCCATCGCCGAGCACCGATCCGGCGCCTACCACCACCACGAAGCCGGCGCCGCCGACGCTGTCGGACCCCGGTTTCGATCCCAAGGCCGGGTACTGATTCCGGATAGATCAATAGCTCAGTAGATCGGTAAAGGTCATGACCGACCTTCGTACGGCGCCGCGGGTCACCGCGGCGTCGCCCGATATCGCGCGCAGCCGCCCGGCCCTTCCGTCGTTGACGGGGGCCCGGTGGTGGGCGGCATTCGCCGTCTTTCTCCTCCACGCCCTGGTGTTCCTGCCGGTGTACCCGTTCCAGAAGTCGGACCTGTTCCGGCGCATCCACTACTTCATGCCCATGCAGCTGGGCGCGGCCGGCGTCACGTTCTTCTTCGTGCTGTCCGGCTTCATCATCTACTGGTCGTTCAAGCCGGGATCGTCCGTGCCCCGGTTCTATTGGCGCCGGGTGCTGAAGATCTACCCGTCGCATCTGATCGCCTCGGCGGCCTTCATCCTGGCGGCGAGCGTGCCGCTGCACCGGCTGGTGGTGTGGGTCCCGAACCTGCTGCTGGTGCACACCTGGTTCCCGAAGTCGACCACCGTCGGCGGACTCAATGTGCCGTCCTGGTCGCTGGCCTCGGAAATGCTGTTCTACCTGAGCTTTCCGATCTTCCTGCCGCTGATCCGGCGGATCCCGACCCGGCATCTGCTGGCCTGGACCATCGGCCTGCTGCTGTTCGTGCTGGCGCTGCACACCGCGTACTTCCTGTTCGTGGACGGTCCCAAGGGCATCGAGAACGCCTTCGCGCCGCGGCTGGTGCCGGGCGATGTGTCGCCGAAGTTCGAATTGCATTCCTCGCCCGCCTGGTTCGCGCGTCCCGATATCCCGGTCGCGCCGTCCTATTGGCTGAGCTACAACTTCCCGCCGTCGCGGCTGCCGGAGTTCTTCGTCGGCGTGCTCGCGGCCCGGATGGTGCTCGAAGGCCGTTGGCGCAATACGCGTATGGGGCTGCCGCTGGCACTGCTGGCCCTCTCGTACGCGGCCACCTGGGTGGTGCCGGTCAACTTCAAGATGTCCGCGCTGCTGCTGGGCCCGATGACCGCCGTGGTCGCCACCCTCGCCGCCCGGGATCTGCAAGGCATTCGCGGCGTGAATTCGTCGAAAGTCATGGTCTGGCTGGGGAATGTGTCGTTCGCGTTCTACCTGATCCAGTTCCCGGTGATGGTGCTGATCACGCGGTACTGCATCGGTGGCCACGAGTACGGCTTCGCCGGCTGGCTGGGCTGGGCGGCGTTGTGCCTGGTGGTGTCGACGGCGCTGGGCGCACTGCTCTACTACCGGGTCGATCTACCGCTGATGTCGCGCTTCTCCGGTCGCAGAACCAAGAAAACCGGATAGCGAGGTCATCATGCGCTCTTCTTCTCAGCTGACGGACCTGCTGCGGCAGTCGCTCGTCTCCCTCGCGCCGGCGGAGGACCTGGCCCGGACTTCCGGCCCCGCCGAGGGATTCACCGTCTGCTATTGCGGCTGCGCCATGGCCGAATACGTGGTCACCCGTGACCGCGGGCCCGGACGGGGGACTCTCGAATGACACGAATCGCCGTACTCGGCACCGGATCCTATGTACCGGAACGCCGGGTATCGAATCAGGAAGTGGGCGCCGCGGCCGGCGTCGACAGCGAATGGATCATCCGCAAGACGGAGATCCGGGAACGCCGCTGGGCGCATTCAGGCCAGGCCACGTCGGATCTCGCGACCGAGGCCGCCGCCGCGGCCCTGGAGTCGGCGGGCATCGGCGCGCACGAGTTGCGCACCATCGTGGTCGCCACCTCGACGCCGGATCAGCCGCAGCCGCCGACCGCGGCGTTCGTGCAGCACAATCTGTCGGCGCACGGCGCCTCGGCGTTCGATGTGAACGCGGTGTGCTCCGGCTTCGTCTTCGCGCTGTCCACGGTGGAGGCCGCGCTGGCTCGCGCGGGCGGCGGGTACGGGCTGGTGGTGGGCGCCGATGTGTACTCGCGCATTCTCGACCCGGCCGATCGCCGCACGGTGGTGTTGTTCGGCGACGGTGCGGGCGCGGTCGTGCTCGGCCCGGCCGCCCGGGGCGGTATCGAACGTTCGGATCTGCACACCTTCGGGGAATTCACCTCGATGATCCAGGTGCCGGCGGGTGGCAGTCGCCGGCCGTTGGACCCGGCCGCGCACGCGCTGGGTGCGCAGTACTTCACGATGGACGGCCGCGGTGTCCGCGAGTTCGTGGCGGACCGGCTGCCCTTGCTGGTCAAGCAATTCCTGCACGACTGCGGCGTGGCCCCCGACGATATCGCGCACCTGATTCCGCATCAGGCCAACGGGGTCATGCTGGCGCAGCTCGAACAGGATCTCGGATTGCCGAATGCCGCACTGCACACCACCGTGACCCGCTTCGGGAACACGGGTGCGGCGTCGGTGCCGATCACCCTCGATCACGCATCCCGTTCGGGCGCACTGCATCCCGGCGAGAAGGCGCTGCTCATGGGTTTCGGCGGCGGTATGGCGGTCGGGCTCACGCTCCTCGAATGGGAAAGGGAGAAATAGATGTCCACGATCACGGAGGAGCCGTCGTTCCTCGCGACGAGACGCGGCAAACTCACCCTGGTATTGCTCTGCACGGCAGCGTTTCTCGACTTCGTCGACAGTTCGATCGTCAATCTCGCACTGCCGGCGATCCAGCGCGAGATGAAACTGTCGGTGACCACCCTGCAGTGGATCACCACCGGCTATCTGCTCACCTACGGCGGTCTCATGCTGCTGGGCGGGCGGCTGGCCGACCTGCTCGGGCGCCGCCGCATCCTCATGACCGGCACCGCGATCATCGGAATCGCCTCCGCCACCGCGGGTTTCGCGCATCACAGCGAGTTGCTGATCGGGTCCCGCTTCGCACAGGGCATCGGTGCGGCGCTCATGCTGCCCGCGGCGCTGTCCAGCCTCACCACCAGTTTCCGGCAGGGTTCCGACCGCAGCACCGCGCTGGGTGTCTGGGGCGGCGTCGGCGGTCTGGGCGCGGCGTCCGGCCTGGTCCTCGGCGGCGTCATCACCCAGGGGCCCGGCTGGCGGTGGGTGTTCTTCGTCAACACCCCGGTGGCGGCGCTGCTGCTCGCCGCCATCCCGCTGCTGATCCCCAGCGACCGGCACAACGAGGTGCGGCGCGGATTCGACGTGCTCGGCACGGTATTGGCGACCGGCGGCCTGATGCTGCTGGTCTACGCACTGGTGGAGGCTCCGGACCGGGGCTGGTCCAGCACCCGCACCGTGCTCGAACTCCTGCTGGCCGCCGCGCTGCTGGCCGGATTCGTGCTGAACGAGCACCGGATCTCGAATCCGCTGGTGCCACTGTCGATCTTCCGCGTCCGCGGGCTGGCCGCCGCCGATATCACCCAGATGCTGGTGGCCGCGGGCATGATGTCGCTGTTCTTCTTCGTCACGCTCTACGCCCAGTCGGTGCTCGGCTACGGCGAGATCAAGGCGGGCTGTGCGTATCTGCCGTTCAGCGCCACCATCATCGTGGTCTCCGGTCTCACCACCAAGCTCGTTCCCCGCTTCGGCACCCGGCCGGTCACGGTCGTCGGCGCCGCGGTGGCCGGCTTCGGCATCCTGCTGCTCTCCGGAATCCCCACGCACGGTTCGTATGTGCAGGATCTGCTGCCCGGTCTGATGATCACGGCGGCCGGTTCGGCGGCGGTGTTCGTCGCGAATACCACCGCCGCCAATGCGGGCGTCGCCGCGGACAAGGCCGGGCTGGCGGCGGCATTGCTCAATACCGCGCAGCAGATCGGCGTGGCCCTGGGGGTGGCGATACTGACCGCGATCTCCGTGTCCCGCACCGATAGTCAACTGGCACAGGGGCATCTGCCGCTCGATGCGATGACGGCCGGCTTCCGGCGCGCGCTGCTGTTCGCCGGAATCATCGCCGCCCTCGGCGCGGTGACCGCCCTGCGCACGGTCAGCACGCGCGGCGAGGCCGCCGAGCCCGTAGCGGAACCGCAGATCGACAAGGTTGCCGTCCAACAGTCCTGAAGGTGACATCGTGTCCAGTCACAACCCCTTGCGCCTCGCAGTGGTCGGTGTCGGCCCGCGCGGGCTGAGTTTCTTCGAGCGGATCTGCGCCAACCTGCGCCGGGACGGCGACCGTCTCGGCGCGGAGATCCATCTCGTGGACTCCACCCAGGTCGGTACCGGATCCGTCTGGCGCACAGATCAATCCAGACATCTGCTGATGAATACCGTGGCGGCACAGGTCACGATCTTCACCGACGACAGCGTGGCGATGGAGGGCCCGGTAGCGCCGGGCCCCAGCCTGTACGAATGGGCCAGTTTCCTGGTGAAGATCGGCAACTTCGCCCACCTGCCCGCCGATATGTACGAGGAGGCCCGGCGCACCGCCCCCAACACGTACCCCACCCGGGCCTTCTACGGTCACTACCTGCGCTGGGCCTACGAGCACATTCGCGATCGGTACACGCCGTGGCTGCGGATCCACGAGATCACCGCCACCGCAACCGATCTCCGGGACGAGGAGTCGGGCCTGCAGGAGCTGACGCTCAGTACCGGCGAGCGGATCGGCGGGCTGCACGCCGTCGTGCTGGCCCAGGGGCATCTGCAACCGGCCGACGAGAGCGGACCGGTCGCCACGGTGGGCCCGCGGCCGGGCCTGCTCCACATCGCACCGGTGAATGCCGCCGACGTCGACGTGGACCGGGTGCCGGAGGGGTCCGTCACCATCGTGCGCGGGCTCGGCCTCACCTTCTTCGATTACGCCGCACTGCTGACCGTGGGCCGCGGCGGCTGCTTCAAGGAGACCCAGCAGGAGGGGGTGCTGGAATACCTGCCCTCCGGGCGGGAACCGCTGATCGTGGCCGGATCCCGGCGTGGCGTACCGCATCACGCGCGCGGCGAGAATCAGAAGGCCATCGAGGAGCGGCACGTGCCCACGCTGCTCGATCCCGCTCGGATCGCCGAACTGCGCTGGCGGGCGGAGCATTTCGGTGATCTGTCGTTTCGCCGCGACGTCTGGCCGCTGGTCGCCCGGGAAGTGGAGGCCGTCTATTACGGTCTGCTCGTCGCCGACCGCATCAGCCCGCGGGAACTGCGCGAATTCCGCCGGCGCTATCTCGAGGCGCCGACCGAGCGGACGGCCGCGGAGGTGCTCGCCGAATACCGGATCCCGCCCGCGCAGCGGTGGGACTGGGCGGTGCTCGGCGATCCCACCGGGGGCCGTCGCTTCGGCGGTGTGGATCGCTTCCACGAGTGGCTGATCGGCTACCTCGAGGCCGATGTGCGCAATGCCCGGCTCGGCAATGTGCACGGCCCGGTCAAGGCGGCGCTGGACGTGCTGCGCGATCTGCGCAACGAGATCCGGCTGATCGTCGACCACGGCGGCATCACCGGCCGCTCCTACCGCGAGGACCTCGACGGCTGGTACACGCCGTTGAACGCCTTCCTGTCGATCGGCCCGCCGGCTAACCGCATCGCCGAGCTGTCGGCGCTGATCCGGGCGGGCGTGGTGCGGATCGTCGGGCCGGGCATGCGGGTCCGGCTCGATGCCGCCGCAGGCTGTTTCGTGGCGGACTCCCCGATGGTCGACGGCTCCACCGTGACCGGCGAGACCCTTATCGACGCGCGGCTGCCCGAACCCGATCTCGGCGCCACCGGTGACCGGCTCATGCGCAATCTGCTGCAGAGCAACAGGATTCGCGGCTTCACACTGTCCGACCCGGACGGCCGCCGCTATCCGACCGGCGGCCTGGACGTGGCCCGGGATTCGCACGCGGTCCTCGATGCCGCGGGCCGCCCGCATCCGCGCCGTTTCGCGGTGGGAGTGCCCACCGAGGCCGTGCACTGGGTGACCGCGGCGGGCCCGCGCCCGGGCGTGAACTCGGTGACCCTGTCCGATAACGACGGCATCGCCCGCGCCATCCTCGCCGCACACCGTGACACCGGCGGCGTACTCCAGCGAAAGGACCCCGTCGATGTATTCGGATAGCGGATTGCTGTCCCCGGTCCGGGCCGGCGCCCCCGTCGAGGACCTGGTGTCCGACGACGCCTGGATCGAGGCCATGCTCGAAGTGGAGCTGGCCCTGGCGCGGGCGCAGGCGCGGCTGGGCATCATTCCCGCCGATGTGGTCGGGCCGATCCACCTGGCGGTGCGGTCGCACCGGTTCGATGCCCGCGCGCTGGCGCGGGCATCGCGCGGCGCGGCCAATCCGGTGGTGGCGTTCGTGCGGGAACTGCAGCGGGTGGTGGCCGAGGTCGATCCCGGCAGCGCGGGGCTCGTGCACTGGGGATCGACCAGCCAGGACATCTTCGACACGGCGACCATGCTCATCGCCGCGCGTGCATTGACGGCGATCATCGAGGACCTCGAGGCGAGCGTGCATGCCCTGACCGGGCTGGGGGACCGGCATCGGGATACGCTCCTCGCCGCGCGGACGCTCGGTATGCACGCCGTGCCCACCACCTTCGGGGCGCGGGTCGCGAGCTGGATCCAGGGACTGCTCGACGGCGCCGACCGGCTACTGCGGGTCCGCGACGGGCTGCCCGTCCAACTCGGCGGCGCGGCAGGCACTTTCGCGTCGTATATCGAGTGTGCCCGCCGCAGCGGCGGCGAATTCGCCACCGCGAGCGCCACGGAGATCCAGGCTCGGCTGACTGGGGAATTGGCTGCGGAACTGTCCCTGGCGCAACCGGTTTCCGCATGGCACAGTGTCCGTACGCCGATCGCCGATCTGGCGGGCGCACTGGCCACGACCTCGGGTGCGCTCGGCAAGTTCGCCATCGATGTGATCTCCCAATCCCGCACCGAGGTGATGGAGGTATCCGAACCGGCCGCAGCGGGCCGCGGCGAATCGTCGGCCATGCCGCAGAAGCGGAATCCCGTGCTGGCCACCATGATCCGCACCGCCTCGCTCCAGGTGCCGGCCCTGGCCGCGACGCTGTTCGCCGCCATGCCGGCCGAGGACGAACGGTCACCCGGCGCCTGGCACGCCGAATGGCAGCCGCTGCGTGAAATCCTGCTGCTGGTAGGCGGATCCGCGTACACCGCGGCCGAACTCGCCGCGGGACTACAGGCCGACCCGGACCGCATGAGCCGCACCCTGGCGCTGAGTCACGGCCAGGTGATGGCGGAACGCCTGTCCATCCGCCTCACGCCGCTGCTGGGCCGTGCCGAAGCGAAGAAGGTCCTGCAGACCGCCGCTTTCGAGGCCGAAGAAACCGGAACGGGCCTCGCCGAGATACTCGCCGCCAATGCCGCGGTGCGCAATCATCTCGGCGTCGAAGAAATCCACGAATTACTGCGCCCCGAAACCTATCTGGGGGTGGCGCCGGATCTGATCGATCTGGTTCTCGGCCGGATCTGAGGTGCGCGGCCCCGTTCCATTTGAATGAGAATTGAACATCATTGCTGCGGTGGAGCTTTCGATCGAAACTTGAATGGCAGTCCGGATCGGCTGTCCAGTCTGGTTCACTTTCGTATTGCTCTGAAGGAGTAAACAATGTTCGACAAGCTATTCTTCGCGCGCGCGTCAATGGTCGCGGTAGGTTGTGCCGCGGCGGCGGTCACGATTATCGGCCCGGCGCAGGCCGATGGGGGATCGACCACGGTAAGTCCCGCCGGAGCAGCTGTTTCGGCCACCAATCAGGGACCGGTGACCGCCACGGTCGGTATCGTGACCGCCACCTGCAACACCGTCACCGCAACCGGTGCGGTGCCCGCCGCGCCGAACAATCAGAATTCGAACGGCCCGGTATCGGTGCCGATCGGATCGCCCGCCGTCAGCGACTGCTCGGGCAGCATTCCGGGTACCACCGCCACCGCGACCACCGCCGGCACCTGGGCGGTTTCGGTGCAGAACGGGTCGACGATCGCCGGTAACCTGACAATCCCGCAGGGCGGGTTGACGATTACCACCAGTGGATTGGCGAATTGCGTCGCCGTGGTCGCTCCGAACGGTCCGGTTTCCGTCACCGGCACTTTCGCCAACGGCAGCCCGTCCACGGTGACGGCAAGTAATGTCTCGGTGCCGGTTTCGATTACCGGTGACGGCCTCTGCCCGACGAATACCACCACGGCCACGGTCTCGGCCGTCTTCGCGCTGACCAACACCAGCGACCCGACGCAGCCGATTACCGTCGGGCCGTAATTCCTATTGCCACACATCGATCCCGAAAACAAAGCCCGCGTACAGATTCTGTACGCGGGCCTTTTGTTGTGTCCGCGGTTGTTCAGTAGTGGCGAACCGCGCCGGCCGGCACCGGCGCCGTTGTGGTGGGTGTCGTTGTGGTGGTGGGCGCCGTGGTCGGCGCCGAATCGGACGTCGGTACAACCGATTCCGGCGCGGACAGGTTCGATGCCGCCGGCGGGCTCGTTGTCGTCGGTGCGACCGACGTGGTGTCGGGCGCGGCAGCGATCGGCGGAGTCGAAGTGGTGGGCAGGGGAGTCGAACCGGCGGGGAGTGGGGTCGACATGGCGGGGAGTGGCGTCGTGGTGGTGGGCAGGGGCGTCGTGGTGCTGGGCAGCGGTGTCGTGGTGCCGGGCAGGAGTGGCGTCGTGGTGGGGATCGAGGAAGTGCCGGGGAGCGGAGTTGTGCTGGTAGGCAAGGGAGTTGGCGCCGATGATACCTGGACCGGATCATCCTGCGGCGGATCCGGCTGTGCGGGAGGTACGGGGCAGAAGATGCCGCACGGGATCGCCGGCAGGCCCGGGATATTGATGAAGACGTCGATTCTGAACTGGTCCGGCGATCCCGTGGTGCCGGAGTTCGAAGGGTCGGGCGTCAGCGGGGGGACCGTGGTGACCCCGGGGAGAGTCGTGATCGCGGGGACAGGTGTCGTCCCCGGGACGGTCGTGCTCGGCGAGGAGGGCGAGGTGGAGGCGCTGACATCCGCGGCGCCGACCGTCATGCTCGATCCGGCGCCGTCGGGCAGGGGGCCGGTACCGCCGGGGCTGCTCACCTGGATGGACGTGGCACCGTTCTGGTAGGCGACAGCCCAGCTCAGCACCTGATCCGCATAGGACGTGGACTTGTTGTAGCGCAGGATCGCCTGCAGTTCTTGGTCCTTGTCGCGCAGGTCGAGTCCGCCCGAGCACAGGTATTTGCCCGCGGCCAGGGCGGCGTCGAAGACATTGTTCGGATCGGGATGGCCGTTGCCCCGGCCGTCGGCGGCGTACACCGCCCAGGTGCCGGGCAGGAACTGCATCGGCCCGATCGCCCGGACATAGCCGCCGTCACTGGCTTTGATGACCTCGTTGCCGGGTAGCGTTCCATCCAGCGCCGGACCGTAGATGGTGCCGACGGTGGTCCCGTCCGCGTCGGTGTGGCCGTTGTCGGCGTGGTTGGACTCCACTTTTCCGATGCCCGCCAATAGGTTCCAGGTCAATCCGCAGTTCGGTGTCGAGGACTGCAACTGCTGCTCGGCCTTGTGATACGCGTCGAGCGCGATCTGCGGAATTCCCAGCGACCCGTCGTGCGGCGCTGGTGCGTCGTGTGGCGCCGGTGCGTTGTGCGGTGCCGGTGCGTCGTGTGGCGCTGGGGCGTTGTGCGGTGCCGGTGCGTCGTGCCGTGGCGGGACGGCCTGTGGCGGCGCGTCCTTTCGCGGCAGGGCGGGGCCGGGTGGCGCGCTGCGGTCGTCGGCGCGTGGCGTGGCCGAATGCATCTGGGCGGCAGCCAAATTCACGTCCGCGACCGGAGCGCCGCTGTGCGCCACCGAGCCCGATGTCAGGAAACCCATGGCCAATAGCGCGGATACGGTAACAGGACCGGGAATTCGCATGGGAGATCAATCCTCTCGAGATGTTTACGTCACCGCGACGCCAGCCATTGCTTGAACTGCCCGGTGTCGAATACTTTCCCTGCCAGATCGCCGTCGGTATTCGATCGGATTGCGGTGACACGGGTTTCGGTCCAGCCGAACCAGGTGTGCGACGGATAATCCAGCAGGAGCCGGGCGCCGGGAGTCAGGGCCCGGGCGGCCTCGGCTTCCTCGGTGCCGGCGGCAATGGCTTGCGGGCTGTACGGCGGGCTCGGGGTGAGCTGCAGCATGTCGATGCCGGACCGCGATCCGATGTGCACCGGCACAGCGAGATAGGACGGCATGCCCGCGGAGCGCAGTGTCGAATCGGCGCCGCCGGCGAATTTCGGATCGGTGGCATAGACGAGAACGGGTGCACCGGCTCGCCGCAGCGACGCCGACGGGGAACCGGGATCGAACGGATTCTGTGACCGGAGAAAGGATCCGGCGAGCTGCCCGGCCGCGGGGGTATCCAGCACCCTATCGACCGCATCGGCGTCCGGGGCGATGATCCACCGCGCATCGGAATGCATCGGATGATCACGGGCCCGATGTTCGGCCACATACACCTGTACGCACAGACCCGTGATGACCAGAAACACTGCGGCAGTGAGTATCTGGCGGATCATTCCGTCTTGGATATTCTGTAGTCTTCGCCGAACCAGGTCCACGCCGAGTTCTGGCTGTACGACGCCAGCGTTTGCGTGACCTGCCGCTGGGAGGTCGGCCAGGGATCCCCGTAGGTGATCGTGCCCGCATCCGCGTCATAGCCGTAGATGACCTGCGCGTGCCCGCCGCCCGCCGCCCAGGCGATTCCGGTGAGAATCGGGTGATTCGCCGTGATCTCGTCGGAGATGGTTTTCATCGAGAACGGCGAACCGACCTTCGCGGTGAATCCGATCTTGCCGAAGGCGGCGGCGATCTCTTCGAGCGAAGCATTGTCGTTGGGGCAGGTGTCGTCGGCGCCCGCGCCGTGCACGAGTTTGCAATAGTCGTTCTGGTCGATCGTATAGCCGAGATATCCGGAGATCGACGCGCCGTCGGCCGCCCAGCACCATTGATTCCATTCCTGCACCTGCTGGGCGTAGGGCAGGGTCTGTGCCCCGGTCGCCGCCTCGCGCGGTTCGAGGACGCCGGGCAGTCCGGTCGATACCCGCAGCCCGGAGGGCCGGCCGCTGAAATCCTTCCCATCCGGCGGGGGATCGGCGATCGAACTGCTTTGCACGAGGGCAAGGGTGATCATCACCGCGGTGATGGCCGAGCCGAGAAGTTTCCACTCCAGTCGCACCAGCGCACTTCCTTTCACGCGAAATTGTGCAATGAATGGATCGTAATTTCCTGCCGTGTCACGTAAAACGATGAACATTTGAACGGGCTGAACATCCTTGAACACTCTTGCCTGGTCCGGGAATTGCGCGAAATATCGATTCCGTCGCGCACAATCTCGCGACGATAATCACAGCCAGGAGAATTACATGCGTTATTCATGCCTGCCCGCCGCAGTGGCATTCGTCGTCGGTGTCGGAATCGTCTCGGCGGGATTCGCGGTCGCGGACCCGACGCCGACCACCCCCGGCGGCAACCTCCCGCACCACGGCATGGGTCTCGATCTGAAAGCGGTGAAGGCCGCCAAGGGCCGGGACACCAGCTCCGGCAACGCGCTGCCGGTCCGTGTCGGTGCGGTCGGAGAACCGCCGGCCGAGTACTCGCTGCAGCAGTACGCGATCTCCCCGGGAGATCAGGGTTCCGTGGGCTCGTGCGTGACCTGGGCGACCGGGTACACCGGCTACGGGCTGCTGATGAACGAGCAGAACATCACCGGCGGCCCGATGGCCCCGATGTACATCTACTCGCAGATCGCGAAGGGCAATGATCAGGGCACCTATGCCTCGGTCGCCCTCCCGATGGAAGAACAGCAGGGCATCGACACCAAGTCCGACTACTACCAGGGCGATTTCGACTTCACCACTCAGCCCACCGACGCCGAGCGGGCGAATGCCGCGCACTACCAGCTCTCCGGCGACAAGGATCTGACCCAGGGCGACGTGGTGTCCAATATCAAGCAGTCGATCGCCGCGGGCATGCCGGTGCCGATCGGATTCCAGGTCAGGTCGAGTTTCGAGAACCTGAACAGCAGCAACTACAACTACACCCCCGATCCGTCGGACACCGTCATCGGCGGCCACGAGGTGACGATCGTCGCCTACGACGAGAACGGCGTCACCATCGAGAACTCGTGGGGATCGAACTGGGGTAACAGCGGATTCTTCACCGCCCCTTGGTCTTTCATCACCGGCGGGGACGTGGACGAAGTCCACTCGATGGGCCGGCTCGTCACCCAGTAACGCTCATTGCACGGGTCGTTCAATGGTGAGGGTTGGACTGCACCCGATTGAATCGAATTGAATCGCATTGAATCGATACTCCGGTTCCTGTCGGCATTACCGACAGGAACCGGAGTCGTTTCAATCGTCGCGGCGTTCCAGATACGCCGCGAACCTGCGCCAATCCTCGGCAAGGAAATAAGCGAGTTCGACGATCATGGTGACGGTGTGAGCGGGCATGGCATCCACGACAGTCTCGAGTCCGGTATTCGCGACCGCGTATACATCCAGTCGGCGCAGCAGCGCGCGGCCGGCCTCGGTGAACCGCAGCGAGGGATCCGCTCGCAGCCGCTGGATCACCAGCCGGGGATCCTTGATATGCATCCGTTCGGCGGTCCGTGGCGGCAAGGGCGAACGCCGTGCCGGTTCGGGCTCATGGGCGATGGCCGGCGCATTACGTGGCTTCCGCTCCGGAATCGGATCATCGCCGCGACGCAGCCGCTGCCGCACATCGTGGGCCGTGCCGAGCGATACGCCGGCCGCCTTGGCGACCTCCCGCAGTGGGGCCTCCGGTGAGCGGGTCATCAGTTCACTCGCGAGCCGGCGGCCATTCTCGGTACTGGAGGAATGCAGCCGGCCGTCTCTGCCGAGGCGGATGTTCGCCTGGGTGTCTACCCCAGTCGAACGGCGTAGCGCTCCGACCGTCTTGTGTGAGAGGCCGGTCGTCACGCCGATGGCCCGGTCCGACCATTCCGGGCATTCGCCGATGATGCGGGCGGCCGCGGCTTTCCGGTCGGCCAATGAGAGCGGCAGGCCGTGGGTGATGTTCATCTGCACGGACATAATGAAGGCTTCCGCTTCGGTGCCATGGAAGAATCGCGCCGAGATTCTCTCATCACCCCGCAACCGTGCCGCGCCGACTCGGTGAGCGCCGTCGATCACCCGCATAGTCGGTCGGTGCACCAGGATTGGCGGCAGTGTTTCGCCGGTCTCCGCCAGTGCGCGAATATGAGCCACGTCTTCCCCTACAAGGCGTGGTGAGCCGGCCAGTACCAAGGAGTCGATAGGTACCTCGACCGTGCATATTTGGTTCGCCTCCTGTTCATCTATCGCGAGCGGTCCGCTCGGGAACACAGAGGCATCGGGGGTGGTACGGACTTCTTGGTCCATCGACGTGACTCCCAACATGTTGATCGCGCTCGGCTCTATTGCCCCTCAGCTCGAGCGCCGCACAGTGTTTCAACAGGTACTTTAAAGGTTCTTCTCAGACAAGGAACCATGTTGAACATGTGCACAAATGGCCTCTAAAGGGCACGTTGCACATCTGTGATATACAAATTGACTGCACGGATGTGTTAACTCGAGCGAGAAATCTTCGTATCTCTATTTCAACTACATTCCGCGCCGGGGCTCTATACGATATGGGGTTGCTGATCTTCGGGGAGCCTTGAACGGCATTGGCCGACCCGCCTCGCACCCGTAATCTGATGCCCATCCTTCTCCTCCCCCCACTGCATCGGTGGTGCATCTTGTGGAAGTTGTTATCCCCCTTGGTATTAGGAACCGTCTTCGGCTTGTGGGTGCTCGGTCCACCCGGCCTGACCGGCTTCGCCGCGGCGGACAATCCGCCGGCGACCGAACGTGCGGTCACCGATATCGTGCCGGCGCCGGTGCAGGCGCGATCCGATCCCGCCGCGAACTTCACCCTGACCGCTGACAGTGTGATTCGCGCCGAGTATCAGGCCCATGACGTGGCCGACTACTTGGGCAATCTGCTGCGTCCCGCGACGGGATTTCCGATCCCCGTGGTGGATCGGTACGACTCGGACAAGCCCGGGATCACCTTGCAACTGGGCGATGCCGATCAGCAGCTCGGTAACGAGGGTTACCAGCTGACGGTGGCGAAAGACGGAATCACGCTGCAGGCGAACACAACCGACGGATTGTTCGAGGGTGTGCAATCGCTGCGTCAGCTGTTTCCCGCCGCGATCGGCAAATCGTCGGTGCAGCAACAGGATTGGACTGTCTCCGGCGGCACGGTGTTCGACTATCCGCGGTTCGCCCGGCGCGGCGCCATGCTCGACGTCGCCCGGCACTTCTTCGGCCCCGATCAGGTGAAGCGGTATATCGACCAGATCGCCCAGTACAAGATCAACACATTGCACCTGCACCTGACCGACGATCAGGGCTGGCGTATCGAGATCAAGAGCTGGCCGCAGCTGACCGAGATCGGCGGCAAGACGGCGGTCGACGGCGATCCGGGCGGCTTCTACACTCAGGATCAGTACACCGATATCGTGAATTACGCTGCCTCCCGGCATATTACGGTGGTGCCCGAGGTCGATATGCCCGGCCACACCAATGCCGCGCAAGCCTCCTACGGCGAGCTCAACTGCGACGGCAAGCCCGTGCCGCCGCGCACCGATATCGATGTGGGCTACAGCTCGCTGTGCATTTCGAGCCCGACCACCTACAAGTTCGTCGAGGACGTCATCCGTGAGCTGGCGGCGCTGACTCCCGGCCCGTACCTCGATATCGGTGGTGACGAGGCCAAGTCCACTTCGGCCGCGGATTACAGCGCCTTCTACGCGAAGGTGATGCCGCTGGTTTCCGAGTACGGCAAGCAGATTCAGGCCTGGCACAATATCGTCGAGGCGAATCCGCCCGTCTCGGCCGTTCCGGAGTACTGGGATACCGCCCGGAGCAATCCCGATGTGGCGGCGGCCGCCGCCCGCGGCAACAAGATTCTGCTGGCGCCGGCCGACAAAGCCTATCTGGATATGAAATACACGCCGGACGATCCGCTGGGTCTGCACTGGGCGGGCTACGTCGAGGTGCAGGACTCCTACGACTGGGATCCCGCCACCGTACTGCAGGGCGTGCCGGAGAGCAGCGTCGCCGGCGTCGAGGCCCCACTCTGGTCGGAGACCTTGCGCACCAGCGCCGATATCGAATATCAGGCCTTCCCGCGCCTGGCCGGGATCGCCGAGATCGGCTGGTCGCCCGCCGCGACCCACAACTGGGACAACTACCGGACGCGGCTCGCCGCACAGGGTCCGATCTGGGCCGCGCAGGGCATCAACTTCTACCGGTCCCCGCAGGTGGACTGGAAGTAAGGAGGAATCATGCCGTCAGCAAGATTCTCGGCATTCATCGCGACGATGGCGGCCGTGGTGATCGGCACAGCCACGGCGCTGGTGGGATCGGCCGCCGCCGCGCCCGCCGCCGCATCCGGTGGCATCAAGGTCGCCTACTACGACCAATGGTCGCTCTACGAGAACGCCTTCTATCTGAAAAACGTGGACTCCGAAGGCATCGCGGACAAACTCGACTACCTCATCTACGACTTCGAGAACATCGACCCGGTCAACCTGACCTGCTTCGAGGCGAACAAGGCCGCGGATCAGAACGACAACAATCCGAATGCCGGCGACGGTGCGGGTGACTCCTATGCCGACTACGGCAAGAGTTTCGACGCTTCGACCAGCGTCGACGGTTCCGCCGATGCCTGGAACGACCCGATCGTGGGGAACTTCAAGCAGCTCAAGGAATTGAAGGCGAAGCATCCGAATCTCAAAGTCCTGCTGTCCCTGGGCGGCTGGACCTATTCGAAGTACTTCTCCGATGTCGCGGCGAGCGATCCGGCCCGCAAGAAGTTCGTCTCCTCGTGCGTCGATATGTTCCTGAAGGGAAATCTGCCCTCGCAGAACGGATTCGGTGGCGCCGGCACCGGCGCGGGCATCTTCGACGGGTTCGATCTGGATTGGGAGTACCCCGGCGGTGGCGGCCACACCGGTAACCACGCGGCCCCCGCGGACAAGGCGAACTTCACGGCACTTGCCTCCGAGTTCCGCACCGAGCTGGACGCCCAGGGCACGGCCGACAACAAGCACTACGCATTGACCGCCGCGCTGGCCGCCGGTCAGGACAAGATCGTCAACTACGAGACCAACAACCTGGGCCAGTACCTCGATTTCGGCGACCTCATGTCGTACGACATGCACGGCGGCTGGGAAGCGACCGGCCCGACCAACTTCCAGGACCCCCTCTACAGCCGCCCCGACGATCCGATGACCCCGATCCCGCCCGGGACGGCGAAGTACAACACCGACGAGGCGGTCACCGCCTGGACCACCGGCGACAGTTCCTACAACATTCCCGGCGGATTCCCCGCAAACAAACTGACCCTGGGTTTCCCGTTCTACTACCGCGGCTGGACCGGCGTGCCGGCGGGCAGTAACAACGGCCTCTTCCAAACCGCCTCCGGCCCGGCGCCCGGCGCTCCGCTATCCGGCAACGTCCCCGGAATCCGGATGTACAAAGAACTTTCGGGGGTGGTGGACAACCCCGCCGACACCTTCTACGACCCCACCGCCCAAGCCGCCTACTTCTACGACGGCACCAATTGGTGGGCAGGCGATTCCACCCAATCCGTCCAGGCCAAGTCCGATTACCTGCACTGTCACGGCCTGGCCGGCGCCATGATGTACTCCCTGGAAAACTTGGACCCGGCGACAACGCTTCTGAACAATGTCGTCACCGACGTCAACGGGGCTCCGAGCGGCTGCCCCTCGCACTGAGCAAGGATCGATATGGGCGGGCCTCCCACCGGAGGCCCGCCCATACGCTGTCCGCCGGTCACTACGCGATTGTCCGGATTGTCGCTACCGGCGCCGGGCGCGCGGTGTACCGTCCGTACGGACGAGTCTTCAGCTACTGCTAGGCGAACCTGCTACTTCTTCGAACCGATTCGAAGTCGAGGACCGGTTCTCGAACAGGGAGAAGGCTTCGATGTCCGAGTCGCTGACAGGCAAGATCTTTCGAGCCTCCGCCGCCGTGGCAGCCACCACCGCGTTCCTGACGGTGGGCATCGGCCCGGCCGCCGCCGAGCCCGGCCCCGACGGCCACATGTACGGCGCATACGCCGTCTCGGCCCTACAGGGCGGCAGATACCGGATCGGCGCCGGCTGGAACTACCCGGACCAGGGCAGCGCCGACGACCGGGCCCGCACCGAATGCGCAGACGACACCTGCGCGGTAGCCCTTCGCTTCATGGACGGCTGCGGCGCAATAGCCTTCCGCGGCAACCAGTTCGCCGGCGCCCCCGGCGCCACCCCCGACGAAGCCTCCCGCAACGCGATAAACGCCGTAGGCCCACCCTGGCCCTCCTCCCTCAGCGCCGACGCCACCGACCCGGCCCAAGTGGTCGGCCCGGACTGCAACGGCCGCTGAGTCCGAGTGGCAGCATTGATCGATGGATGATGTCGAGTTGGCGGAAGAGGTGGGCACGGTGCCGGCGGAGCGGCCTTCGGGCCGGTGGCATCGGGTGCGGGCGGCGTGGCGGAAGCAGCTCGATCCGGGAGAGCAGTCGGCGGTGTGGGCGTGGACGGCGTTCACGCTCACCTTCGTGGGGGTGCGGTGCCTGACGCATTGGATCAGGGCGGGACATGGGCCGAAGAGCGGGGGAATGTCGCTCGGCGGGCACCATTTTCATCATTACAACATCGGGATCGCGACGCTCGGGACGATCGGTTCGATCGCCGTGCGGGGGACCGAGGCGCAGCGCAGGCATCCGGCGGTGGCGCTCGGTTACGGCGTCGGGTCCGCGTTGATCGTCGATGAATTGGCCTTGCTGCTGGATCTGCAGGATGTGTATTGGGCTAAGCAGGGGCGTACCAGTGTCGATGCCGCGGTGACGATCATCGGGCTCGGTGGCGTGGCGTTCGCGGGTCTGGAGTTCTGGCCGGATGCGGCGAAGGAATTGCGCCGGATCTGATTCGGGGCGGGCTTGGCGTAGTACGGGGCCGATGTGTCGTATTGTCGGCAGCTATGCGCCAGCATTCTGCGGTCCGGGTACCGGAGGCGGCGATCACCGGTGCGCTGATTGTGGTTGCGGCACTGGATGTCTGGATTCTGCGCGGCCAGATGTCGCGGACCGCGGTCGTCTTGTCGGGGCTCGGGCTGCTGTGTTCGCTGGCCGCGCGGCGGTTTCCGGTCGCGGTGTTCGTCTGCAATCTGCCCGCGGTGGCGATCGGATTGTCGCCATTGGTGCCGGCGATCGCCGCCTATCACGTGGGCCGGTATACGAAGCGGCCGCGGGTGGTCGCGGCCTGCTTGTGCGGCGCGTTGGCGATTCTGATCTGGCGGTCGCTGGATACCGAAACCCTGCTCTGGCGGCATTTCCCGGTCGATCCGGACGGGCGTCCGGAGCTGCTGTTCAGCGATCTGATGCTGGATCTCATGTTCGCGGCGGCGCCGATCCTGCTGGGCCGGCTGGTCGCGTCGCGGATCGAGGTGCAGGAGCGGCTGGCCGAGATCGTGCGCGGGCGGGCGGAGCGCGAGGAACTGCATACGCAGGCCGCGCTGGCCCGGGACCGTGCGCAGCTGGCCCGCGAGATGCACGATGTGGTGTCCCATCAGGTGAGCCTGATCGCGGTGCAGGCGGGTGCGCTGGAGATGAATGCCCCCGATGCGCAGACCGAGCGGACCGCGGCCACCGTTCGTGAACTGAGCCGCAAGACCCTCGATGAACTCCGCTACATGGTGACGGTGCTGCGGGCCTCCGGTACCGCGGCGAGCGGCCTGGCGCCGCAGCCGACCGTCACCCGGCTGCCCGCCTTGATCCGGGACAGCGGGCTCGACGTGTCGATCCGCGGGGAGCTGCCGCCGGACCTGCCCGCCGCCGAGCAGCGCGCGATCTACCGCACCGTTCAGGAAGGTCTCACCAATGTGCGCAAGTACGCGCCGGACGCGAGGGTGACGGTGGAGTTCGGCAGTGACCGGACGGAAGTCATTGTGGCAGTGCTCAATACGCCCGGCAGTGGCGGCGCATCGGGGCTGCCGAGCGGCGGTCACGGCCTGCGCGGGCTCCGGGAGCGGGCGGAACTGCTCGAGGGCACCTTGACCGCCGGGCCGCGCGCCGACGGCGGGTTCGGCCTCGAATTGCGGCTGCCCCGGGTGGCCGCGCCCGCCTCATGAGGCGTCGATGATCCCGGCCCGCTGGGCGATGAGGGCCGCCTCGACCCGGCTGCCGACCTCCAGTTTCGCGAGTATCGCGCTGATGTCGTCCTTGACCGTGCCCACGCTGATGTGCACGGAT
This sequence comes from Nocardia sp. NPDC088792, assembly GCF_044750615.1. Taxonomy (NCBI): domain Bacteria; kingdom Bacillati; phylum Actinomycetota; class Actinomycetes; order Mycobacteriales; family Nocardiaceae; genus Nocardia; species Nocardia sp. NPDC088792. The sequence goes on along the minus strand of NZ_JBIVKC010000002.1, from coordinate 432,388 downwards.
TCGGCGATCTCGGGGTTGGACCGGCCGCGCGCGGCCAGCACCAGTACCTGCCGCTCCCGTTCGGTCAGCTGCGCGACCGCGTCGACCGCCCGCGCATCGGCGCCGGAGGCGGCGAACCCGGTGATCACCGAGCGCGCCACCCGGGGGGAGAGCACGACCCCGCCCGCGGCCAGGGTTTTGACCAGGGTGGCCAGCTGCCGCGGATCGGTGTCCTTGAGCAGGAACCCGGCCGCGCCGAGTTGCAGGGCCTGCATGACGTATTCGTCGGAGTCGAATGTCGTCAGGATGGCGACGATGGGCGGCTGCTCCCGCCGCCGAATTTCGCGCAGAATCGTGAGCCCGTCGATTTGCGGCATCCGAATATCGAGCAGTACGACATCGGGCCGGTGCCGGTCTATTTCCGTGAGCGCGGACACATCGTCCGCCGTGGCGACCACTTCGATATCGGGATCCTTGTGCAGGATCAGTTCGAAGCCGGACCGCACCAGCGCCTCGTCGTCGATCACGATTATTCGGATCATGATCGATAAGGGTAGCGTCGTGCCGCACCGGGACACCCTGAACCTTGGGTCATGATCACCGGCTTGCATTTCCGTAGGCTGATGGTTTGTGGATCAGGTGAGGGGTTTGGAGATACGTTCGAGGGCAACGCTTTTCATGCTTTCGGTGAGCGCGATAGCGGCGTTGATACTGGTTTTCGCGACGGTCGATCCGTGGCTGGACAAGGCCGGCTTCCTGGCCGGTGGGCTGGATGTGCACATCTACCGGGACGGTGCTTCGCGAATTCTGCACGGGCGCGCGCTGTATACCGAGCCGACGCTGGCGGGATTGCTGTACACCTACACGCCGTTCTCGGCCATTGCGTTCGTCCCGGCCCTGGTGGTTCCCGCGGCGTGGCTGACCGATGTGTGGATGCTGGTGAATCTGGGTGTGCTCTATGCCTGTGTGCTGCAGTCGTGGCGGATGCTCGGCTATCGGGTGACCGCCCGGCTGGCGGGTGCGGCCGGGTTGCTCGCGTTGTCGTGTGTCTTTCTGGAGCCGGTGCGGACCACCCTGTTCTACGGGCAGATCAATCTGGTGCTGATGCTGCTGGTGCTGTGGGATTTCGGGCGGGCCCGCGACAGCACGCTGCGCGGCTTCGGGGTGGGGATCGCGGCGGGGATCAAACTGGTGCCCGGCTATTTCATCGTGCAATATCTGGCCCTGCGGCAATGGCGTTCGGCGGGCACGGCGGCGGCGGTGCTGTGCGCCACCATCGCACTGGCCTGGATAGCGCTGCCCGATGATTCGCGGCAGTACTGGTTCTCCACGTTCTTCGACTCCGAGCGCATCGCGGATGACAACGCGCCGGCCAACCAATCGATTCGTGGCGCGATCGCGCATCTGCTGGGCGGCCCGGCCCCGCTCGGGCTCTGGCTCGTGGTGGCGGGTGCGGTCGCCGCGGGGAGCCTGGCGCTCACCGTCACGCTGTACCGTCGCGGCGAACGGCTGCTGGCCGTGACCGTGGCGGGCCTGACGTCCTGCGCCGTGTCGCCGTTCTCGTGGGGTCATCACTGGGTGTGGTTCGTTCCGCTGATCGTGCATTTCGTGCATCGGGCGCAAACACGGTCGCACTGGTGGATCGCGGTCGTGGGCATGGTCGTCGCGACGGGGGCGTGGGCGTACCGATGGAACGACGACTACGCCTCGGTCGGTGTCTTCCTGCTGCCGAAACCCTGGCACACCGAACCGATCCTGGAGAACGCCTACATCATCGTCTATGCCCTGGCGCTGGCGTACGCGGCGACCGTGGCCCGTGAGTTCCCGGCGGTGTTGCCGCGTTCGAGGGACCGTGCCAGCCTGGTGTGAGGTGCACCCGAGGAGGCAGCCGTGAAACAGTGGGCCGAGCTCGTTCCCTTGCGGGTTGCGGTCGAGTGCGCGGCGGGGCGGGCGGTCGATATCCGGTGGGCGCCCGATTCCGGCGCACACAAGAAGTTCGAGTATGCGCGGGTGTTCCTGGTGGTTCCGGGGGTGGAGCCGCGACGCGTCTATCTGGATCTCGTGGACGGAAGAGCTTGGGCGGCAATGGAATTGCCCAGCGGGCTGGCCGATGGTGAGTACGCCATCGATGTGGACGCCTACGGGAGCGCCAGCTGGGGTGACGGGCGGTTGGAGGGCCGCGGGCGCAGCGCGCCGTTCACGCTGGGCGCGCATGCGGCCGGCGAAATCGCCGGGGGCTGAACGAGGTCGATCTTTTGGGGCGACGGCGCACCTGCCGCGCGTTATGCTGCACGGCGACCGCCGCGCCCCTGTGCGCGTGGCGGTTTCGTGGGGAGACGCGGCTGCGGGTGGGCCGCACAAGAGAAAGGCCAAAACAGGATATGCGTGGCGTAGCTGTGCGAGGGGCGCAGGAGCGCTGTCACGGATCCCGGGGTGGATGGCTCAAACGAACGCTGGTCGGCGTCGTCGTGGCCGCGGTGCTGCCGTTCGGGGCGACGGTGGTGGCGGGTCCGGCGGCGGCGGATGTCGATCCGGCAGGCTTCGACTTCTGGGTCGATTCCAGCATGGGGTCGATCAAATCGCGGATCTTCCGGGCGGCGGACGGCAATACCGATCGAGTCGTCTATCTGCTGGATGGTGAACGCGCCCAGGATGATTACAACGGCTGGGAATTGCACACCAGCATTCCGGCGGCGCTGACCAAGTTCAATATCAATGTGGTGCTGCCGGTCGGCGGCGAGTCCAGCTTCTACGCGGACTGGGATCAGCCGAGCAGCTTCGGCGGCAGTAATCCGGATCCGTCATTGCTGCCCAGTCAGAACTCCGGGTCGGCGGTCGCCGGGTGGGACGAGAAGTCGGGCAAGACGTACACCTATGCGTGGGAATCCTTCCTGACCCAGAATCTGCGTGACGCGCTGCGAGATCGCCTGGGCTTCAGCGATTCCCGCAATGGCGTGTTCGGCCTGTCGAGTGGCGGCAGCGCCGCACTGCTGATGGCGGCCTACCATCCGGACCAGTTCGATTACGCGGGTTCGCTGTCCGGCTACCTGTACATGTCGGCGCCGGGGATGCGGGAAGCCTTGCGCATGGCCATGCTCGCGGCCGGCGGCTACAACATCGATTCGATGGCGGCGGCCGACAGCGACAAGTGGCGGCGGATGGACCCGTACGGTTTCGCGCCGCAACTGGTCGCCAACCACACCCGCCTCTACATCGCGGCGGGCAGTGCGATTCCGGCGCAACAGGATCTGTCCTCGGCGGACGCGGTGATCCAGGGCATGCCGCTGGAGGGGATCGCGCTGGCCAATACCAAGGCCTTCCAGTCACGCCTGCAGGCGCTGGGCGATGACAATGTCACCTACGACTTCCCGAGCATCGGCGTGCACAACTGGGGTAACTGGGAGCAGGTGGCCAACCGCATGCTGCCCGATCTGGCCCAGCACATCGGCAAGCCGCTGCCGCCCGGCGCGCAACCGCCGGGCGGGCAGCAGCCGCCGGGCGGGGGCCAGCCCCCTGCCGGTGGACAGCCGCCGCAGAACTGACCTACTTGACCTTGATCGGTCCGTCTCCGGCCCAGCCCCAGCGGTTTTCGGCACGCACGGTGAGTTGCGCTGCCGGGGCATCCACGGCCGGGGTGAGGCGTTGTAGCTCGCCCCAGTCGCGGGTCCAATCGTGGTCGAGGTAGGCGGGGACGGTGTGCGGCTGGAGGAGCATGTTCATCCAGCCGAGCGGACCGCCATCGGCCTCGTCCTGCCAGGTCGCCGAGGCCTGAGCGTTCAGTTTGTCGGGGAGGATCCGCCAGCTGGGGAGCTGGGCGACGCCGTCCTTGTGATCGAGCGGATGCTGGCACGGGAAGGCCAGGCCCACTTGGAAATCGGTGAGCACCGGGTCCTGGTCGCCGACCACCGTGTTGAGCGTGGCCAGCCGAGGCAGACGGGGCGGGACCACTGCCAGCCACTGCTTGGCCGTGAGGCCAGCCGTGTCGGCGACGAGGCGAATCGCATTGGTCTGCACGGGAATCCGATCCAGTGGGATCGGCAAATTCCGCCAGGCCGGGGCGCCACCGACGGTCGGCGGGGTCAGATCGCCGAGTGACTGGACGGTGCCGTCATCGCCGCGGTGGGCGAACTCGATCCGCAACCGATCGCCGGAGCTGTCCGGGTCATTGTCGCCGGCGAGGCGTCCGGCCACCGTCAGCAGGAGCAGTCGATAGGCGGAATCCTTTTGTGCGGCAGCCAGATCCAGCCGATACCACTGGGTGGTGAGATGGGCGGGCTGCAGGTCACCCGTCGTGGAGCTGCCCAGGATCGGGGTGCGTTTCGCGTCCAGGCCGAATGGCAGCATCGCGGTGCTGCCATTGATCCCCGGCTCGGGTTTGGCATTGCCGCCCGGTCCGCCCGGATCGCCGCCGGGCGGGGGACCGGAGTTCTGCTGATCGCCACCACCTCCCGCCCCTCCCGCACCGCCGCCGGGCCCGCCCGCGTCCGGCGCGAGGCTGCCCACGCCATTGGCGGTGAATCCGGTGTTCTCCGCGGCGAGGCCGTCGGCTGCCGTCCCGGTGTAGGGCTGCAGCATCGAATCCGCCGTATTCGTCTCCACCAGAACGTCATCCGCCAACGCGCACGGATGTCCGTTCAGCGTGCGGATATTCGACAAGGCCACCGAGTACGCCGGGTATTGCGCGTAGGCGGCTTGCGCCATCGACCCCACTTCGAACACTACGAGCAGCGCCGCGGCAAGGGTCAGCGGCCGAATCGCGAATCGATCGAAAGGCCCTGTCGCCGTAGTGTTCCGGCGCTTCAGGTAGGGCTCGCGATAGTACTGCCACACGGCGGCCAGCAGACACAGCGCCGCCAGCGCCAGGAACAAGGTGGCGACACTCTTTCCGGCCAGCAGCGGTGCGCGGTCGGGCCAGGCCATTCCGTACCCGGAGACATACCACCACCCGCCCGACCCGGCGAAGCAGACGCCCAGCAGGAACAGCACCGCCGCCGCGAACAGTGACCGGTGGTAGCGGGCGCGAATCCCATTGCCGCCCACCGCGACCGCGGTCACGGCGGCCAGCGCGCCGGCCAGTCCGGCGTACACGCCGAAGTGGTGGGTCCATTTGGTCGGTGTGAACATCATGAGCAGCAGCGACATGAACACTATTCCGAGCACCCGGGCGACCGGTCCCCGGGCGGTATCGGGAATCCGCCCGCCCTTGCGCAGGGCCACCAGTACGCAAGCGCCCAGGCACAGCAGCATGCCGAGCACCCCGAACCGCCTGGTCAGTGACCCGTCCGGGGTCATGCCCAGGAGCGATTCCCAGCGCTGGGCCTCGTCGTACCATTGCAGATCGGGGCCGATCAGCTGCCGCACCCGCGTCGCCTCCAGCTCCGCCGCGAGGGTCTGATCGGCGAATACGACGACCAGCACGAGGACGCCCGCGGCCAGGATGGGTGCGGCCATCGCGCTGTAGCTCAACCAGTTTCGCCCCGGATAGCGCTGCGCGCGGCTGATCGCGGTCCGCAGGATGGTCCGCGATCCGGCAATGAGCGCGGCCACGCAGATGAGCCCGCTCGGCCCGGCCGCGAGTGAGAACGCGGCAATGAGCACCGCGACGGCCGCGGGCAGCAATCGCCGGGTGGCGATGGCGCGCTCGATCGAACACCAGGTGAGCAGCGCGCCCAAGGCGATGAACGGTTCCGGCCGCAGGCCATTGTCGTAGGGCAGCCAGAACGCCAGGAACACCAGCGCCGCGGTCCACCGCGCCACGCCGCCGGCCCGCACCCGGGCCCCCAGGCGCGGCAATACTTCCCGGCTGATCACCCACCAGCACAGCACCGCGCAGAGCAGCGCCGGCAGCCGCATCCACAGGCTCGCGTCACTGACCCGCGTCATCTGCGCGAGGATGTCGTCCGGCCACCCGAAGGGCGCTTCCGCGACGCCGAACCACCGGTAGTAGTTGGCGATATAGCCCGCATGCCGCGACACCCGCGCCATGGTGAGGATGTACCCGTCATCGGAGGTATTGGCGCCGATCACATGCCAGACCCCGAGCGTGAGCAGCACGATCGCATCGGTGAAGGTGAACCGCCACCACCGTGCGGGCAGGAACCGCCGCGATCGGCGTCCATCGGTGGTGTCGAGCAGATGCAGGCAGATCAACGCCACCAGTGTGCACAGCACCGCCGCGATAATCGCAGCCAGCTTCAGCGCACTCGGACTGGACGAGAACCGTGCGTCCACCTCGGCGTGCAACTGCGCATTCCCGAGCTTCCCGCGATCCAAATCGGTATAGATACCGACGATTTGCGGTCGCACATCCTTGTTCACCACGGTCCGGAACGGCGTCCCGTCCGGCCGGCTCATACCGGTCAGCTCGGCGGTGGTGGAGTCGGCTGTCGAATGTATGACCAGCGCATCACACGCCGCGGTCCCCCTGGAATCCGCGGCCGGCGCCGAACCATCGCCGGACGGCGGAAGCGCGCCGGGTGGCGGCGTGCTGCCCGGTGGTGGTGTGGCTCCCGGCGGGGGAGTAGTGCCCGGCGGCGGCGTACTGCCCTGCGGCGGTGTGGTTCCGGGCGGCGGCGTCGTGTCGGGCTGCGGGGTGGTTCCGCCGGGAGACAGGTCCTTGCTGGGTTTGGTGCCGATGGCGGGGCCCGGGGCCCGGCCGGGGAAGGTGCTGAGGCCGGTGGCGGATATTGTTCCGGCGCCGGTTATTTCGGTGAGCGACGCGGTGAGCAGCGGCGTATTGCGCAGCAGGACCGACAGGGTGCGGCCGGTATCGGGTTTGTTGTCGATGCGGGCGATCAGGCCTTGGTCGGCGGCGCCCGGCGCGTGGGCGGGAACCGTGGCGATCACGGTGCCGGTCTGCAGGTCGCGGAGGGCCGTGCAGGGAATGCTCAGCTCGAGGCCGAGGGGTGCGTAGTCGACCAGCGGGGCCGTGAGCTGGAGCGACTGCGGCTGCGGCCAATCGAGGCTCGCCCTGTCCTGCCGGACCGGCAGTAGCGGCGTTGCTATTGCCAGCAGGCAGCCGAGCACTCCGGAAAGGAGTGCGAGCAGCCGTAGTCGGAAAATTCCCCCAGAATTTTGACGCACGAACGCGATGCTATCCACCGGCGTCCGGAAAATTCGCGCGAAATATGCTTACTCGCACGGTATTCGCCGCGCTGCGCGCTATTACCGCAGGTCGAGAATGCGGCCGACCGATTCGGTCAAGGCCCGGGCGGGGTCGGCGGGCAGTTCGGGGGCACGCCAGGCGATGATCTGATCCGGTCGGAGCAGGATCGCGCCGGTGGTTTCGACACCGGCCGTCGCACACCATTTCTCGTCCAGCCGGTAATGCTCCAGCGTGGGTCGCACCTGTTCGGCGGCGGCCTGCCACGCCTCGCCGTCCGGTCCGGTGAGCAGGACGAGGTTCGTGCCGACGAGGTCGAGGGTGGAGCGGCCGTCCGCGAGCCGGTAGTGCGGTACCCGCGTTCCGGGCTGTCCCGCCAGATCCAGTCGCGCCATGGTGTGCGAACTTCCGTCGTCGATGACCGCACCCTGCTCGTAGCGCTGCCCGAGGATGAGCGAGATGGGGTCGGCGAGCGGTGTGCCGTCGGTCGACTGCTGGTTCATCGTCCGCAGATTCCCCATACGGATGCTGGACTGGTCGGCGACATACCAGCCGAGGGCATGCCGTTCGCTGTGATAGCTGTCGAGCAGGCCCGGCCCGCCCGTCCCGCGCAGGGCCATGGCCAGTTTCCACGCCAGATTGTGCACATCCCCGATGCCGGTGTTGGCTCCCGCGGCGGCGTACGGCGTCATGACGTGCGCGGCATCACCGGCCAGGAACACCCGCCCGGCCCGGTAGCTGTCGGCCACGAACATGCCCGGCTCCCAGGGCATTACGCTCAACACCTCGACCTCGATATCGGGCACGCCGATGGCGATGCGCAGCGCGTCCGCCCATTCCCCGATGGTGCGGTCGAAGCCGTCGCGCGCCATGAAGATCCACCGCTCGGCGCCGTCGATGGATGCGAAACCGCCTGGCACGCTGGAGTTCTCGATCTGACACAGATTGAATTCCCGCCCGCGCACCAGCTCCGCCAGGTCGGCGCGAAAGTACACATTGACCGCCTGCCCGAGCGTGCCCCGTCCGCTGCGCTCGATCCCGAGCCGCTGCCGCACGGGACTGCCGGCCCCGTCCGCCGCGATCAGATAGTCCGCCCGCAGCAGTTCGGTGCTGCCGTCCGCGCGGCGCAGCGTGGCTTCGATGCCGTCGGCGTCTTCCTCGAATTCGGTGAGTTCGACGCTGAATCGGATATCGCAGCCGCGGTCCTCGGCGATCCGCCGCAGCACCGGTTCGAGCAGATCCTGCGCGCACAGGCAGGCCGTCGCGGGCGTGATGGAGTCCCAGTCGGGCAAGCCGCCGGGTAGCGCGTGCGGCAGCCGGGTGGCCTCGGCGAGGCTGGGCCCGGCCGCCATGAACTGGTAGTCGGCGAGGTCGCGGGCCGCGTCCAGGACGGCGTCGAAGATGCCGATCTGCTGGAACAGCTCCATGGTCCGGATATTGATGCGCCGCGCTTTGGGTTGGGGTGAGGTGGTGTGCCGGCGTTCGACGAGCACCGTCCGCACGCCCTGGTGCTGCAGGAACAGAGCCGCGCTGAGCCCGGCCAAGCCGCCGCCGACGATGAGAACGCGATGTGCGTGTACGTTGTACATCATGTGTACGTTGTACACGCATGCTTGAATCCTTGGCAAGGAGGTGCACATGGATGAGGCATCGCGTAGCGATTCGATGAGGGGTGGCGGTCAGGCGGCGGGTGGGCCAGAGGACGCATCGGCGCCGGGACCGCTCATCTGGTCGCTGCCCGAACCGCCGGGCCGGCCCACGACGACGCTGAGCCGCGGCGGCATCCTGGCCGCCGCCATGACGATCGCCGACGCGGAGGGTGCCCGAGCCCTCACCATGCGGCGGGTGGCCACCGCGGTCGGCGCGTCCACCCCCATGTCGCTGTACCGCTACGTCGGCAGCAAGGACGGCCTCGTCGACCTGATGATCGACGCCGTCTACGGGGAGATACCACTACCCGAACGCGCCACCGCCGGGCGAAAGACGCCGGGCCACTGGCGGACCGAGCTCGAACAGCTATCGCTGTCCTCCTGGGCGGTGATCCAGCGGCACCTCTGGTTCGGCGAACTGATCCACACCCGCCCGCCGTTCGGCCCGAATGCACTGCGCTACTTCGATTTCCGCTTCGCCCTGCTGGAGGGCCTGCAGCTGTCCGCCGATGACATGACGATGGTCACCGGCGCGGTCGACGGCCACCTGTTCGGCGCCGCGCTGCAATTGGCCGAGGAGCTCCGCATGCGCGCCCGCTCGGGTCTGTACACCGAGGAGCAATTGGGTGCGGCGGCCGCGCCCGTCCTGGAAACCCTGCTCGCGGGCGACCGCTATCCGGCCTTCGCGCGCTGGTTGCAGGCGCGCACGCTGACGGGCTCCACCGACCCCATCGCGTGGACTCTGGCCTGCCTGCTGGACGGCATCGCCGACCGCCTCGGTTTGCCCAAGAGTTAGCCGCGATCACCCGCCCGCCCGACCGTTCCGGCGTGTTTCACCGCGCGGCGCGCGCAGCCACCGCAAATGGCCGGAGACCAGGTCGCTTGCTGTGCAGACTGTTTGAGACGGGTGCGTGCGGGTAGTCGGATCCAGAGGCGGACTGGGAGTCGGGATGGCGGAGGTGACCGGCGGTGCCGGTGTGATGCGGACACTGATTCCGGCGCGGATCGATCGCTTGCCGTGGTCGGCTTTTCATACCCGGCTGGTGGTGGCGCTCGGGGTGGCGTGGGTGCTGGACGGCTTGGAGATCACCGTCGCCAGCGCCGTCGCGGATACGCTGACCAAACCGGAGACGCTGCACATGTCCTCGGCCGCGGTCGGTTTCATCGCGACCATCTACCTGATGGGTGAGGTGGTCGGGGCGCTGGTGTTCGGCAATCTGTCCGACCGGCTCGGGCGCCGCAAGCTGTTCCTGGTCACACTGGGCATCTATCTGGTCGGCAGCGGTTTGACCGCGCTGACCCTCGGTAGTGGCGCGGGCTGGGTGGCGTTCCTGTATCTGACGCGGTTCATCGCGGGCATGGGTATCGGCGGGGAATACGCGGCGATCAATTCCGCCATCGACGAACTGATTCCGGCGAAGTATCGCGGCCGGGTCGATATCGCGGTGAACGGAACCTATTGGGCCGGTGCGATCATCGGCACGCTGGGCACCTACATTCTGCTCAACCATATGAGCCTGTCGCTGGGCTGGCGGCTGGGTTTCCTGATCGGGCCGGTGCTGGGTCTGGTGATTCTGCTGGTGCGGCGCAATCTTCCGGAGAGTCCGCGCTGGCAGATCATGCACGGCCGGGCCGCGGAGGCCGAGCGGTCCATCACGGCCATCGAGCACGAGGTGCAGGCGAGCGGGGTCGAACTGCCGCCGGTGGATCGCAGCCGCGCCATGGTGATCCGGCCCGCCGAGAACATCGGCTATCTGGCCTTGCTGCGCGTGCTGTTCCGCGAATACCCGTCGCGGTCGATACTGGGCGCGAGTCTCATGATCAGCCAGTCGTTCCTCTACAACGCGATCTTCTTCACCTACACGCTGGTGCTGGGTAAGTTCTACGGGGTGCCGTCGGCGTCCACGCCGATCTATCTGATCGCCTTCGCGGTGGGAAACCTGGTGGGCCCCTTGGCCATCGGGCATCTGTTCGACACCATCGGGCGGCGCACCATGATCTCGGGCACCTACATCCTGTCCGGGGTGCTGCTCACGATTTCGGCGGGACTGTTCTACGCGGGCGTCCTGAACGCCATCACCCAGACCGCCTGCTGGTGCGTGATATTCTTCTTCGCCTCCGCCGGCGCGAGCTCGGCTTACCTCACGGTGAGCGAGATCTTCCCCCTGGAGGTCCGCGCGAAGGCGATCGCCGTATTCTTCGCCATCGCACAGTGTTTCGGTTCCCTCGGCCCGACCATCTACGGCGCGCTCATCGGCGACGGCACCCATCCGGCCCGCTTGTTCGTGGGCTATCTGCTCGGCGCGGCCGTCATGATCATCGGCGGCGTCATCGCCCGCCTGCTCGCGGTCGACGCGGAGGGCAAATCCCTGGAGGACATCGCCCTGCCGCTCTCGGCCGCCCCGAGTCTCAGTTAGCGATCGACCGCATCCAATCGATGACTTGGGCCTGGTACGCCTTGGTGTCGCGGGCGAGATTGATCGAGTGGCCGCTGTTCGGCACGATGAAGGTGCGCAGGCGGGCGGCGGGGGCGAAGTAGGGCGCCTCGGCGGCGTACAGGGTTCCGGCGTCGGCGCAGGCGGAAAAGCCTGCGCCGCAGGTCAATCGGTCGTGGTCGCCGTCCACGACCATGACGGGCACGTCGATGAGGCTCGACTCGCCCGGGAGGGTGGCCAGCAGGCCGTCCGGGTACTCGGTGAGGGAGAAGGTCTCCTTGGTCGCCTCGTCGAGGGCGACGACATTCGGGTCGGCGTGGCCCGGGTCGAAGAAGTCGCCTCGGTGTCGGTCGGCCGATCCGGCAGGCACAAGGTGCCGGCGATGGTGCCCTGACACGAAGATTCGTAACGGTCGCATTGTCCAGACCATTTGCGATCTACGATGCGATGCGCGCGATGCTGGGTGGCGGCGCGGGCCCGCTCCTGGTGTATCTGGCCAATTCGATTGCCCGGCAATGGCCTTCGGATCGGCCGCTGGAGTACATCCACGGCCCGCTCGCGGCCGGGGACACTCAGGGCTTCCGGCCGACGGCCCCCGGCACCACCAGTCGGGTCTCGGGTAACGGGTCGCCCCCGGTGAATCGCGTCTCGGGTGATTGGTTGTTCACCAGTCAGTTCTGCACGATGCTCACGCCGGGTTCCACGATGTCCCTGATCGTTGCGTCGATCGTAATCCGGGATCGTGGGCTCCCGCGCGGACTTGGGTGAGTCTCTCGCTACCTATTCGAGTCCGAGGGCCTGGGCTACCAGGTCGTAGAAGACCCAGACTCCACCTATCTGATAGGCGTCCGGGGTTTCCGTCCCGCCCAGGAAGGGGTAGGGCGTGGCGATGTAGACCTCGTTCTCGGCGAGCGGGCCGAGGCGGCGGCGGATCTCGGAAACATGTTGCGGCTGCAGGACATACGTCATGACGTCCGGTTCGAAGAGGACGCGGTCGACGAATTGGGTGACTTCGGTGAAAGGCCCGTATTTCTTGACGCCGGGGCTGTACGGGTCGAGGACGCCGTATTCGCCGGTGCGGGTGCTCATCAGGAAGGCGTGACCGAGATCCGAATAGCCGACCACCGTGTCGAACTGCGGGTAGTGCTCCGCCCAGGCGGGCATGACCCGGTCGATGCGCTGGGATTCGATCAATCGGAAAGGAACACTGGTCACCGCGCTATCCAACCAGACCGATCGGTGGGGGTGGACGGCCGCCGATGCTCGCGGTCAGCGCCGCCGCGGTCGCCCGCACCGCGGCGGCCAATTCGGGCCAGGTCTCGCCACATTCGACGGATTCATCCGATTCATCCGGGCAGTAATGCCGCAGCGTGATGCTCAACGCGGCGATCGGCCGCCCGCCGTGATCGAACACCGCCTCCGCGACGGTCGCGAAACCCGCGGTGACATAACCGTCTTCGACCGCCCAGCCACGCGCCGCCTCGGCCCGCAGGGTGCGGCGCAGCGCGCGCAGATCGCGCGGCCCGCGCCGGGTGCGCATCGGGAAGGCGGCCGGGCCCGGGAACAGCGCCCGCACATGCGCCGGCGCGAGATGCCGCAGCATGGCCCGGCCCGTCGCGGTCAGGTGCGCGGGCAGCCGCACCCCCACATCGGTGACGAGCGTCTGCGGCCGGGCCGGGCGCTGCTCGATCAGGTACAGCGATTCATTGCCGTGCAGGATCCCGAGGTGCCCGGTCCAGCCGACCGTGTCCACCAGGGTGCGCAGCAATGGCGCGGCCACCCGCTCCAGCGGATCGTGGCGCAGATACGCCGACCCCAGTTCGAAGGCTCCCACGCCCAGCCCGTAGCGCCGCTCGGCCGCCAGATAGGCCACGTATCCGGCCTGCTGTAACTCGTTGAGCAGCTGATATGTCGAGGATCGGGGTATGCCCAGCTCGCGGGCAATGGCCGCGGCGGGTACCGGACCCGGACGCTGCGCCAGCAGATCCAGGATCCGCAGGCCGCGCCGCAGGGCCGGAATGTCACCGCTCATACTGTCTGAAATACCAGACGAAACCCCGTCGCGGGTGCTCGATACCGGCGGTCCGAGGCGCTGGAATGGTGCCCATGACAATCGGAACCCAGCGGGTACTGGTGGGTGCGGACCCGCTGACTCTGTCCGAAGTGGTCGCGGTGGCGCGGCACGGCGCCGCGGTGGAGCTCGCCCCGGCCGCCCTGGCCCGGCTGGCCCAGGTGCGCCGCCACATCGACGAGCTGGCACACAGCGAGCGACCCGTCTACGGCGTCTCCACCGGATTCGGCGCGCTCGCGCTGCGGCATATTCCGCCGGAGCGGCGCACCGACCTGCAGCGCTCCCTCATCCGCTCGCATGCGGCCGGCGCGGGCACGCCGGTGGAGGCCGAGGTGGTGCGGGCCATGATGTTGTTGCGGCTGCGCACTCTCATGTCCGGTCATACGGGGGTGCGGCCCGAAACCGCGCAGGCGCTGGCCGGACTGCTGGACAGCGGGCTGATTCCCGTTGTCCCAGAATATGGTTCGCTGGGTTGTTCAGGCGATCTGGCTCCCTTGGCCGCCGTGGCGCTCGCGCTCATGGGTGAAGGTTCGGTGCTCGGCCAGGAGGGGGAGTATCCGATCGCGCAGGCGCTCGGGGAGTTCGGGCTGACGCCCATCACACTCGCCGAGAAGGAGGGCCTGGCGCTCACCAACGGCACCGACGGCATGCTCGGCATGCTGGCGCTGGCCATCGCCGATCTGCATCGGCTCTTCGACCTCGCGGATCTGACCGCCGCCATGAGCGTGGAGGCGCAACTGGGCACCGATCGCGTGTTCGCGGCCGATCTGCAGCAGCTGCGCCCGCATCCGGGGCAGGCCGCCGCGGCGGCCAATATGCGTGCGGCGCTGGCCGGTTCGGAGATCGTGGCCAGTCACCGCGGGGAGGACTGCCCGCGGGTGCAGGACGCGTATTCGCTGCGCTGCGCCCCGCAGGTGCACGGCGCCGCCCGCGACACCCTGGCCCATGCCGAGACGGTCGCCGAGCGGGAATTGTCCGCGGCCATCGACAATCCCGTGGTGCTGGCCGACGGCCGGGTGGAATCCAACGGCAATTTCCACGGCGCGCCCGTCGGCTACGTACTGGACTTCCTGGCCATCGCGGTCGCGGATATGGCGAGCATTGCCGAGCGGCGCACCGACCGCATGCTGGATGTGCACCGCTCGCACGGCCTGCCCGCCTTCCTGGCCGCAGCTCCGGGCGTGGACTCCGGCTACATGATCGCCCAGTACACGCAGGCGGGCGTGGTGTCGGAGCTGAAACGCTGCGCCGCACCGGCCTCGGTGGATTCGATTCCGTCCAGCGCCATGCAGGAGGACCATGTGTCCATGGGCTGGGCGGCCGCGCGCAAACTGCGCCGTTCCGTGGACGGGCTGACCACCGTGCTGGCCATCGAATTGCTCACCGCCGCACGGGCGCTGGACTTCCGGGCGCCCTTGCGGCCCGCGCCCGTCACCGGCGCGGTCCGGGATCTGGTGCGCGAGCGCGTGCCCGGACCGGGACCCGATCGGCACCTCGCGCCGGATATCGCGGCCGTGACCGAACTGATCCGGTCCGGCGCCGTCAATCACCTTCTCGACCAAGGGGTTTCACACTCATGACCCGAACCGTTCGCGCGGCCCGCGGCACCACGCTCACCGCCCGCGGCTGGCAGACCGAAGCAGCATTGCGCATGCTGCACAACAACCTGGATCCGGAGGTCGCCGAGCGGCCCGAGGATCTGGTCGTCTACGGCGGCACCGGCAAGGCGGCCCGGGACTGGCCCAGTTTCGACGCCCTCACCCGCACCCTGACCGACCTGCGCGAGGACGAGACGCTGCTGGTGCAGTCCGGCAAGCCGGTCGGCGTGCTGCGCACCAACGAGTGGGCGCCGCGGGTACTGCTCGCCAATTCGAATCTCGTGCCGGACTGGGCGAATTGGCCGGAGTTCCGGCGGCTGGAAAGCCTCGGCCTCACCATGTACGGGCAGATGACCGCCGGATCCTGGATCTACATCGGCACCCAGGGCATTCTGCAGGGCACCTACGAGACCTTCGCGGCGGTGGCCACCAAGCGATTCGGCGGCAGTCTCGCCGGAACCCTCACCGTCACAGCCGGTCTGGGCGGAATGGGCGGCGCGCAGCCCCTCGCCGTCACCATGAACGGCGGGGTGGCGCTGTGTATCGAATGCAATCCCGAGCATGCGCAGCGCCGGGTGCAGACGCGCTACCTGGACGAGGTGGCCACCGACCTCGACGATGCGCTGCGGCGGGTACGGGCCGCCAAGCGGGAACGGCGGGCGCTGTCGGTCGCGGTCATCGGCAATGCCGCCGAGGTGCTGCCGGAACTGCTGCGCCGGGAGGTCGAGGTGGACATCGTCACCGACCAGACCTCCGCGCACGACCCGCTCACCTACCTGCCGATCGGCGTAGCGCTGGAGGACTGGGACGACTACGCGGGCAAGAAGCCCGATGAATTCACCAAGCGCGCACGGGATTCCATGGCCGTCCACGTGGGCGCAATGGTGGGCTTCCTCGATCGCGGGGCCGAGGTGTTCGACTACGGCAATTCCCTGCGCGGCGAAGCGAAGCTGGCCGGCTACGAGCGGGCCTTCGACTTCCCGGGCTTCGTGCCCGCCTACATCCGGCCGCTGTTCTGCGAGGGCAAGGGCCCGTTCCGCTGGGTCGCGCTCTCCGGCGATCCGGCCGATATCGCGGCCACCGACCGCGCCATCCTGGAACTGTTCCCGGAGAACGAATCCCTGGCGCGCTGGATGCGCCTGGCCGGCGAACGCGTGGCCTTCCAAGGTCTGCCCGCCCGCATCTGCTGGCTCGGCTACGGCGAACGGCACGCCGCCGGGCTGCGGTTCAACGAAATGGTCGCCAACGGCGAGGTATCCGCCCCGATCGTCATCGGCCGCGACCACCTGGACTGCGGCTCGGTGGCCTCTCCCTACCGCGAGACCGAGGCCATGGCCGACGGCTCCGACGCCATCGCCGACTGGCCCCTGCTGAATGCCTTGGTCAACACCGCCTCCGGCGCCAGCTGGGTATCCATCCACCACGGCGGTGGCGTCGGCATGGGCCGCTCGATCCACGCTGGACAGGTCACCGTGGCGGACGGGACGCCACTGGCCGCGCAGAAGATCGAACGGGTCCTCACCAATGACCCCGGTATGGGCGTGCTGCGGCATGTCGACGCGGGCTATCCGGAAGCGGACCGTGTCGCCAAGCAGCGTGACGTGCGAATCCCCATCTGGGACCGGTGAGTCGATGAGACAGACCACCCTTCGTGACTGCGCGCACCTGCGCGGCGCCGGTCCGATGACGCCGGCGCGGGGCGGATCGGGCGCGGGGCGTGTGCGACGAGGCGAGTCGGTGAGCGGCCGGGAGGCGGCGGGCAGGGAGGTGCGATGGTGAGCGGTCGGCGTGATGAGACAGTGGGCGGGGCGGTTCCGGCGCGAGTGCCGGGCGTGGCGGCGCGGGCTTCGGCCAATGAGCTGCTGGCGGAGATCGATCGGGTCGGGGCCGATCGGGCGCGCGGCGGGTATTCGCGGCATGTGTTCACCGGCGCCGAAGGGGAACTGCGGGAGTGGTTCCGGGGTGCGGCGCGGGCGCGGGGGCTGACGGTCGAGGTGGATCGGAATGCGAATCTGTGGGCCTGGTTCGGGGCGCCGGGGGCGGACGCCGTCGTAACCGGGAGCCACTTGGATTCGGTGCCGGGCGGTGGCGCGTACGACGGGCCGCTCGGGGTGGTGAGTGCGCTGGCCGCCTTCGATCTACTGCGGGCGGAGGGGTTCGTGCCGCGGCGGCCGCTGGCCATCGTGGTCTTCGCGGAGGAGGAAGGCGGGCGGTTCGGGGTGCCGTGCCTCGGATCGCGGCTGCTGACCGGCACTCTCGAACCCGAGCGCGCGCTGGCCCTGCGGGACGGTGACGGCACCACCTTCGCCGAGGCGGCGCGTGCGGCGGGGCACGCACCGGAACACTTCGGCCGCGATAGCGAAACCCTCGGTCGGATAGGCACTTTCGTAGAGCTGCACGTGGAACAGGGCAGGGGGCTGATTCACCTGGACGCGCCGCTCGCGGTGGGCAGCAATATCATTCCGCACGGCCGGTGGCGGTTCACCTTCACCGGGCAGGGCAATCACGCGGGCACCACGCTCATGGACGACCGCCACGATCCCATGCTGCCTGCCGCACAGATGATCACGGCGGTACGCGAGTCCGCGGCCGCCGTGCGCGAGGCGCGCGCCACCGTGGGGCGGCTGGTTCCGACCCCGGGCGGCACCAATGTCATCGCGTCTCAGGTGGACGTGTGGCTGGACGCGCGCCTGCCCGAGCCGGGCAACGTGCACGAGCTCGTCGCCGAGATCACCGAAAAGGCCAGGGCGGCAGCGGAACTCGAAGGCTGCGCGGTGGCGGTGCGGGAGGAATCCTACGAGGGCACCGCCGCCTTCGACCCCGAGCTACGAGACCGCCTGCGCGCCATGCTCGGCAATGCGCCGGTCCTGCCGACCGGCGCCGGGCACGATGCCGCGGTACTGGCCCGTTTCGTGCCCACCGCCATGCTCTACGTGCGCAATCCCACCGGCATCAGCCACGCTCCCGAGGAATTCGCCGAACCCGCCGATATCGACCACGGCACCGCCGAATTGGCTCACGTGCTACGGACCCTCGCCGGATGAGCGCCGAGCAGTCCGGCGGGATGCACAGCTACTGGTGTGCGCGGGCGTGGCTGCCGAGCGGGGTGGCGGAGGGCGTGCGGATCGATATTGCCGAGGGCGTCATCGTGGCCGTCACGCCCGGTGCGGAGCCGGGCGGCGCCATCCTGCCGGGGGTGGTGCTGCCCGGGTTCGCCAATGCGCACTCTCATGCCTTTCATCGTGCGCTGCGCGGGCGGACCCATGATGATCGCGGGAGCTTCTGGACGTGGCGGGAGCGCATGTACGCGGTCGCGGAACGGCTGGAACCGGATTCGTACTATCGGCTGGCTCGCGCCGTCTACGCGGAGATGGTGCTGGCCGGGTACACCAGCGTCGCGGAGTTCCACTATCTGCATCACCCGGGCCGCGATCTGCGCTATGCCGATCCCAATGAGTTCTCCCACGCTCTGGTCGCGGCGGCCGCCGACGCCGGGATTCGGCTGACGCTGCTGGACGTGTGTTATCTGGCAGGAGGTTTCGGGCAGCCCACGACCGGAGTGCAGCGGCGCTTCGACGACGGGGATGCCGATGCGTGGGCCGATCGGGTCGAGTCCTTCCAGCCGGCAGGGGATCTGGTTGTCGTCGGCGCGGCCGTTCACTCGGTACGCGCGGTTCCTGCCGAGCAGCTTCCGGCCGTCGTGCATGCCGCGGCTGGGAGGCCCTTGCACATTCACCTGTCCGAGCAGCCCCGCGAGAACGAGGAATGCCTCGCGACCTACGGCTGTACGCCGACCGAGCTGCTGGCTTCGGCGGGCGCTTGGACGCCGCACACGGTGGCGGTGCACGCCACCCACCTGACCCCGGCCGACATCAGCACCCTCGCTCCTTCCTGGGTGTGCCTGTGCCCCAGTACCGAAGCCGATCTCGCCGACGGCATCGGACCCGCTCGCCGCCTCGCCGCTGCCGGGGTACGGCTCTGCCTCGGCAGCGACGGGCAGACGGTCATCGACCCCTGGCATGAGACTCGCGCCCTGGAACTGCACGAGCGCCTGGCCAGTGGCCGTCGCGGCCGCTTCGATATCGGCGAATTGCACTCCGCGGCAACAGCGCACGCCGCGTCCGGCTGGACCGGCCTGGGCGGGCTCGCTCCCGGTCAGGGGGCGGACCTGGTTTGTGTCGACCCTGCTTCTCCCCGCACCGCGGGCGCGGATTCCGCCGGAATCCTCTACGCGGCAACGGCCGCCGACGTCACCGATGTCATGGTGGCGGGCCGCTGGATCGTCCGCGACCGGACCCATCGGACCATCGACAACGTGGCGCACGCGCTCGCTACGGAGATCGGAGCGCTATGGCAGTGAAGACCGCGACGACCCTGATCGATGGGATCGGCGAACTCACCACCAATACCGACGAATTCGGTGTGTTGCGCGACGCCGCCCTGATCTTGGAGGACGAGCGGGTGCGCTGGGTCGGCGAATCGTCCCGTGCCCCGGCCGCCGATCATCGCATCGATGTCGACGGCCGGGCCGTGCTGCCGGGCTGGGTGGACAGCCACACCCATCTGGTGTTCGCCGGCGACCGCACCACCGAATTCGGTGCGCGCATGAGCGGAATGCCGTACTCGGCCGGGGGTATCCAGACCACCGTCGAGGCCACCCGCGCCGCGAGTGACGAGGCGCTGGCGGCCACGCTCGATCGGCTGCGCGAGGAGGCCCTGCGGCAGGGCACCACCTGCCTGGAGACGAAGACCGGATACGGTCTCACCGTTGACGATGAAAAGCGTTGTGCCGCTTTGGCGGCCGAGGTCGCCGACGAGGTCACCTTCCTGGGCGCGCACATCGTGCCGCGCGGTATCTCCGCCGACGACTACCTGGATCTGGTGTGCGGCCCGATGCTGGAGGCCGTGGCCGAACACGTCGGCTGGATCGATGTCTTCTGTGAGACAGGCGCTTTCGATGCCGAGCAGTCCGCCCGCGTACTGGAGGCGGGCCGGGCGCACGGTCTCGGTCTCCGCGTACACGGCAACCAGCTCGGCCCCGGCCCCGGTGTGCAGCTGGCGGTCCGGCACGGCGCCGCCAGCGTCGACCACTGCACTCACCTCACCGACGCCGACGTCGATGCGCTCGCCGCCTCCAGCACCGTCGCCACACTGCTGCCCGCCTGCGATCTCTCCACCCGCCAGCCGCTGGCCCCGGCCCGCCGCCTGCTCGATGCCGGCGCCCGGATAGCGCTGGCCACCAACACCAATCCGGGCAGCTCCTACACCACCTCGATGGCCTTCTGCGTGGCCACCGCGGTACTACAAATGCGGTTGTCCGTGGAGGAAGCCATCTGGGCCGCTACAGCCGGCGGTGCGCTCGCGCTGGGCCGCGATCTCACCGCCGACGGCGCGGTCGGCGTGCTGCGGCCCGGCGCCCGGGCCGATCTGCACGTGCTCGACGCGCCGTCGGCCGTCCATCTGGCCTACCGCCCGGGCGTCCCGCTCACCTGGGCGGTGTGGTGTCGAGGCGTGCCCCGGTAACCGGATGGAACAGGTGAACCGCCCCGCTGTCGAGTACCCGCAGCGTGACGGTCTCGCCCGGGCGGGCCGGGGCGCGGCGGGGTGAGCGGGCCACGAAGGTGGTGTCCGCGCCGTTCTCGGTGTCCTTAGGGCGGGCGTAGACGTAGGACTCGTTGCCGAGTTCCTCGACCAGCTCCACCGCGGCGGCGAAACCCGGTGTGTCGCCGACGATATCGAGTTGCTCGGGCCGGATGCCCACGGTGACCGTGTCGAGGTGCGCGGCGGCCAGCAGATCGAGGGTGGCGCGCGGCAGATCGAGAATGCTGCCGGCCACCGCGACCCCGTCGGGGACGATGCGGGCCTCCAGCAGGTTCATGGACGGGGAGCCGATGAACCCTGCGACGAAGGCATTGGCGGGCCGGTCGTAGAGCTCGGTCGGCGCGCTGAACTGCTGCAGTCGCCCGTCGCGGAGCACGGCGACCCGGTCGCCCATGGTCATGGCCTCGATCTGGTCGTGGGTCACATAGACCGTGGTGGTGCCCAATCTCCTTTGCAGTGCGGCGATCTGGCCGCGGGTCTGCACCCGCAGCTTGGCATCGAGATTGGACAGCGGCTCGTCCATGCAGAAGATGCGAGGCTCACGCACGATCGCGCGCCCCATGGCGACGCGCTGCCGTTGTCCGCCGGAGAGTTTCGCGGGCTTGCGGTCGAGATAGTCGGTGAGGTCGAGCAATTCGGCCGCGGCGGCCACGCGCCGCTTGCGTTCCTCCAGCGGCACCTTGCGCATCTTCAGCGCGAATCCCATGTTCTCGGCGACGGTTTTGTTGGGGTACAGCGCGTAGTTCTGGAAGACCATGGCGATATCGCGGTCCTTGGCGGGCACGCCGACCATGTCCTCGCCGTCGATGGCGATGGAGCCGGCGTCTATCTCTTCCAGTCCGGCGAGCATGCGCAGGGCGGTCGACTTGCCGGAGCCGGACGGCCCGACCAGCACCACGAATTCGCCATCGGCGATATCGAGATCGAGTGCGTCGACGGCCAGGGTTTCCGCGCCGGGGTAGACGCAGGAGGCGGATCGGTAACTGACGGTGGCCATTTCGTTCTTTCCTTACTTGATCGCGCCGAAGGACAGTCCGCGCACGAGCTTGTTCTGCGCCAGCCAGCCCGCGAGGATGACCGGCAGCGCGGTGAGCAGTGCCGCCGCCGAGAGCCGCGCCCAATAGAGACCCTCACCGGTAATGAAGCCCACCAGGTACACCGGAATCGTCTGCGCCTGCACGGCGGTGAGATTCACGGCGAAGAAGAATTCGTTCCAGGAGAAGATCACGCAGATCAGCGAGGTCGCCGCGATACCGGGGGAGACCAGCGGCAGGATGACCTCGCGCACCGCGGTCCACAGGCTCGCGCCGTCCATGCTCGCGGCCTCCAGTAGTTCACCGGGCACCTCGAGGAAGAACGAACGCATCATCCATACGGCGATGGGCAGGTTCATGGCCGTGTAGAGGATGACCAGCGCCCAGATATTGTCCAGCATCCCGATATCGCCGACGATCACGTACAGCGGCACGATGGCCGCGACCACCGGCAGCATCTTGGTGCTGATGAAGAAGAACAATGCGTCCCGGGTCTTGCGCACCGGCCGCAACGACAGTGCGAAGGCCGCCGGAACACCCAGGGCGAGCACGAGAATCGTGGACATGACGGTGGCGAAGGCGGAATTGGCGAGGGCCGTGCCGATCCCGCCGTTCAATACGGCGCGGAACTGGTCCAGGGTCGGTGCGAAGAACAGTTTCGGCGGATCGGTATAGGCGTCGCCCTCCTGTTTGAAGGCGGTCAGCGCCATCCACAAGACCGGGAAGAAGAAGCCGATGCCGACCACCCAGGCCAGCACGCCCCAACCGGCATTGCCCCAATTGCGGCGCCTGCGCACGGTGCCGGCAGCCCCGGTGGTTCTGGTCGCGGTAGCCATCAGGCGGCCTCCTCTTTTCCGGTGAAGCTGGTGAAGATCAACCGCAGCGCCAGGGTCGCCACGATGATGGTGGCCACCACGGTGACCACGCCCATGGCGGCGGCCTGTCCGATATCGAAGCCCAGGAAGGCCCGCTGGTAGATGTAGAAGGGCAGGTTGGAACTCGCGATGCCGGGCCCGCCGGAGGTCATCATGTACACCGCGTCGAAGGTGTTGACCAGGTAGATCGCCCCCAGCACCGCACCGAGTTCGAGGAACCGGCGCAGATGCGGCAGGGTGATCTCCCGGAACAGCGCGAAGGCGCCGGCACCGTCCACCCGGGCCGCCTCCATCACATCGCGCGGCAGGGACTGCAATCCGGCCAGGATGAGCAGCATCATGAACGGCGTCCACTGCCACACCAGATCCGCCATGACCGCCGGCAGCGGATACCGGCTCACCCAGTCGATGTGATGCACGCCGAAGGGCCGCAGCACGAAGTTGACCAGGCCGAAGACGGGATCCAGCAGAGTGGTCTTCCAGATCAGCGCCGCGGCGACGGGAGTCACCAGGAACGGCGTGATGAGCAGGGTCCGCACAATGCCGCGGCCGAGGAACGCACGGTCCAGCAGCAGCGCGAACAACAGGCCCAGGACCACCGAGATGAGCACGGTGCCCACGATCAGCACCACGGTATGCCAGGCGACCTGACGGAACTGACTGTCCCGCACGACATCCGCGTAGTTCTGCAAGCCGACGAAATGCCGGGAGCCGGGCCGGACCAGGTTCCAGGACTGCGTCGAATAGAAGAGGGTGAAGACGAACGGGATCTGCGTGACCACGATCATGAAGATGAGCGCGGGCAGTAGCGGTCCACGCCGCCGCCAGCCCTCCGCGCGCGTGATGTGGTCCTTCTTCGACCGCAGCACCTCGGCCGCGGAGGTCCCCTGCGGTGCGGAAAGCACTGCGGTGGTTGCCGTTTCGGACATTGCTAACTGTCCTTCCGATAGGTCTTGCCGACCACCTCGGCATACTGCTGCGATTGCGCGAGCGCGGCGGGCACACTGATCTGTCCCGCTATCGCCGCGCTGATCTGCTGACTGACCCGGGTACCCAGATCCTGGAACTCGGGAATCGCGAGGAACTGCACGCCGGTGTACGGAACCGGTTGCACGGTCGGATGATCCGGGTCGGCGGCCGCCATGGCGGACAGGGTGACCGGGCCGTACGCGGTGGAGATCTTCTTGTACTCCGGAATGTCATAGGTGGACAGGCGGCTGCCGGGCGGCACATGCGTCCAGCCGAGCTGCTGCCCGACGGAGCGGATGTACTGCTTGGAAGTCATCCAGGACACGAACTTCCACGCCGCGTCGGTCTTGTGGCTGGTCTTGGGAATCCCCAGCGACCAGGTGTAGAGCCAGCCGGAATTCGCGGTCTGCTCGACCGGCGCCGGTGCGTAGCCGACCTCGCCGACCACCTTGCTGGACTGCGGATCCTCGGTGACGCCCACCGCGGAGGTGGCGTCGTACCACATGGCCGCGTGGCCCTGCGAGAACTGTGTCGCGCATTCGCCGAATCCGGCGGTGGCGGCGCCGGGTTCACCGTACTTGCGGACCAGATCGACGTAGAACTGCACCGCGCGGGTGTCCGCCGGGCTGGTGAGCTGGGCATTCCAGTTCTCGTCGTACCAGCGGCCACCGAAGGTATTGATCATGGTGGTGAGCGGCGCGAGCGCCTCGCCCCAGCCCGGATCGCCGCGCAGGCAGATACCGGCCAGATCCGGGGTGTTCAGCTTCGCGGCCCATGATGCGACCTGCTGCCAGGTGGGGTGGTCGGGCATGGTGATACCGGCCTTGGCGAACAGATCCTTGCGGTACATGAGGAACGAGGATTCGCCGTAGAACGGCACCGAGTACATATTGCCCTGGTAGGACAGCGACTTCTGCAGGGACGGAATGAAATCCGCCTTGTCGTAGCCGGGGGTGGCGGCCATATAGGGGTCGAGATCGACCAGCCAGCCATTGGCGGCCCATTGTGGGGTCTCGTAGTTGCTGATCATCACGACATCGAATTCGCCGCCCCCGGTGGCGACCGAGGCGGTGATCTTGGCGCGGGCCTCGTTCTCGGACAGCGAGGTGAATTTCAGTTTGATGCCCGGGTTTTCGCGCTCGAACTGCGGAGCCAGGCTGATGGCGTCCTGCATCTGCGAGTTCGACACGATCGCAATCGTGACCGAGTCATTGCCGCCGCCGGTGAGTTCACCCGCGCCCGCGCAACCGGTGACCGTCAGCGTGACGGCCGCGAACAGCGCTGCCAGACAACGTGTTCGGCGTAGTGATTTCCGTAGGGACCGGCGCGGCGGGTTACCCGCTCGTCGCCTTCGATCGGTCGGGACCGAGTTCGGCATCGGTCGCCTCCTCTTTTCTATCCAGCAGCCATCTCGCGCAGCCGACATCGGTGATCAGGACCTTGGCCAGGCCACCGGTGAGCGCCGCGAGAATGGCCCGGTGCTTGGCGTCTCCGCCGGAGACGAGCACCGATGTCCGGCACGCCCGGACCGCGTCGAGGGGCACCGAGACCGTGCGGGCCGGCAGTTCGCCGCCGGCATCGGTGCCGTCGCCGGTGAAGAATCGGCCACCGATCTCGCCGATCGCACCGCGTTCCCGCAGGCCCGTCAGGACGGCCGTGTCCAGGAAATTGCCCGCGAAGAGGGTGGTCGCCGTCGATACCGTGCCGACGCCGAAGGCCATGACATCGGCTTGCGCGCCGATCGAGAGTGCTTGTCCCACAACGGAATCGTCGGTGAGGGCGGTGACGGTCGCGGGATCGGCGTAGAGCGGGGCGTGCAGCCGCACCGAGGCGGCCCGCAGCGCCGCGGCGCAGCGGCCGAGGGTGAAGTCGATGCCGGTCTGATAGTCGGCGCCGGTGAGCGCGCCGTCCAGCTGGACCACGCGGGCACACCGATTCGATCCGGCGCGCAGGGAATTCGCAATGGCCACCGTCTCCGGGCCCCAGGTGACGCCGAGGGTGTCGGCCGGCTGCAGGCGGCGCATGAGCACCTCGGCCGCCGCGCGGCCCAGCGCCTGGTCACCGGGTGACTCGTCGCCGCCGGGCGTGCCGATGACCCGCGCCTCCGTGAGGCCGAAGCGCCGCTCGAGCGCGCTCTCCAGGTCGGTGTGCACCGTATCGCGCAGGTCGCCGGGCACCGTGATCTCGATGCGAACCAGGCCCTGAGCGCGGGCGCGGGCCACCAGCCGGCCCGCGGTCGCCCGCGAAACGCCCAGTTTGGCAGCGATTTCCGCCTGGGTGGCGCCCTCCAGGTGATAGAGCTCCGCGGCGCGCAAGGCCAGGCGAACATCGTCCGGCGCGGCGGGCGAGGGCGTTTCGAGCGTCACGGCGGAGTCCTCATCGGTGAGCAATTGCTCAAGGTTCGAGCGATTGCTCACGAAGGTACCATTCGGATTGTGATGCACGCAACAGAGATTCGGAGCTGGGAATGACTGAGCTGAGTGGGCGCACTCTTCCTTCGATCGCGGCCCGGGTGCCGGTGCCCGGGTATCGGCGCGATGAAATACGGACCGGGATAGTGCATTTCGGTGTCGGCAACTTCCATCGCGCACACCAGGCCTGGTACCTCGATCGCCTGCTGGCGGCCGGCGGGAGCCGGGAGTGGGGCATCTGCGGCGTGGGAGTGCTGCCCGGCGATCGGCGCATGCGCGATGTGCTCGCCGCGCAGGACGGCCTGTACACCCTGGTCGAGGCCGGACCCGACGGCGAGCGGTCGCCGCGGGTGATCGGTTCGCTCGTCGAATACCGCTACGCGCCGGACGATTCCGCGGCCGTTGTCGAGAAGTTGGCCGATCCCGGGACCCGCATCGTCTCGCTCACCATCACCGAGGGCGGGTACCACGCGGACACCGCCGCACCGCTATCGGTATTCGGGCTGGTGACCGCGGCCCTCGCCCGCCGCCGGGCTCGCGGCCTGGCGCCGTTCACGATCATGTCCTGCGACAATATCGAGGATAACGGCGCGGTAGCGCGCACGGCCTTCGTCGAGTTCGCCAGGCGCGGTGATCCCGCACTGGCCGAATGGATTTCGCGTGAAGGGGCCTTTCCGAGCTCCATGGTGGACCGCATCACCCCGGCGACCACCGACGGCATGATCGCCGATCTGGAAACGGGATTCGGGGTCGCGGACCGCTGGCCGGTGCTGACCGAACCCTTCGCGCAATGGGTGCTCCAGGACGAGTTCCCCTTGGGGCGCCCGGATTTCGATCATGTGGGCGTACAGCTGGTGGATGATGTGGCGCCGTACGAGCTGATGAAACTGCGCTTGCTGAACGGCGGGCATCAAGCGCTCGCCTACCTCGGGCAGCTCTGTGGCTATCGCTATGTACACGATGCGGTGGCCGATCCATTGCTGTCCCGGTTCGTCGCCCGCTACATGGGGCGGGAGGCGCTGCCCACGCTGCCGCCGGTCCCGGGCATCGATCTGGCCGATTACCGCCGCACGCTGCTGGAGCGCTTCGGGAATCCGGCCATTGCCGACACCATCGCCCGGCTGTGCGCCGACGCCTCGGAACGCATTCCCAAATGGGTGGTTCCGGTAGCGCGTCACCAGTTGGCGACTGGTGGCGAATTCGCCTGCGCGGCAACGATGATCGCGGCCTGGGCGCGCTATTGCGAGGGTATCGACGAGCAGGGCGAACCGATCACGGTCGTCGATCCGCGCCGGGATCGGCTGATGGCCGCGGCCGCCCGGCAGTCGCAGGACCCGACGGCCTTCCTGGCCGACCGCTCACTGTTCGGCGATTTGCCCGATCACCCCGAATTCGTCGCCGTCTACCGCAAAGCCCTGGATTCCTTGCGTACTCACGGCGCCGCCGCAACCCTGCGCGAACTGCTGTAGCGCCGCCGCCCGATCAACCCCAGCGGTCGCTGAGGGTCTGCTTAAGATGCGCAACGAGTTCTTCTCGATGCGCACGGCCACGCGGTTGACTACTCCCGGCAGCGCGGGGTTCCCCCGAATTGCCTCGCTGCCGGACAGTTTCACAGCTGGAAGGATCCAATCCGATGACTCTCCTCAGCACCGGCGCTCGTCGCCGTACGGTGCGCACCGTGATCGCCTCCGCGATCCTGGCCGCCCCCCTCCTCACCGGCATCGGCGTAGCCTCCGCCGACGCCCCCGCCCTCACCCCCGCCACCCCCGGCACCTCCGCCCAATTCGTCGACTGGCACAGCTGGTACCGCTGGCACTGCGAGATCCAGCACGAATGGTGGCGCCCCCGCTGCCACCCCGAATACTGGCCCGGCCAGAACGTCCCCGACCTCGGCGACACCGGCAGCGGCGGCAGCATCTGACCTACCTCAACCCATCAACCCTCAACCCATAAACTCGGAGACGGCGCACCTCAGGTCCAGATTGTCCACCGCCCTCAGTTGCGCCGGCGGCGTCACCGCGATCCGCAAGTCCCGGAACTGGTCCAGCAACGCGATATGCACCGACCAGGTGACGCCCGGTGGCTCGTCCAGCAGCGGGACGAGCGCCCGAATCGCCCTCGCCTCGTTCATATCTCCGAGTACCCGGACCGCCTCGTATCCTCGAATTGGTTTACGCGCCGGCCGGCGAATAGAGCGAGGCGAGCGCGTTCGGATCGGGTGGGATGGCGGCGTCGAGCAAGGTCCGCGCGGCTGCTCGCGCGTGGTCGCAGCAACCGGTGTCGTCGAGGACCATCGAGCGACTCGCGGCGCCGTCGGCCAGCAGGGCGAGTTGTTCGCCCAGGGTTCGCGGGTCGGCGACGCCGAGCGTGGTCAGGAGTTCGGTGAGCCGGGTGACCATCCGGCGTTTCTGGATGGCCGCGTAGCGGTGGGCGGGGCTGTGGGGGTCGGGGAATTCGGCTGCGGCGTCGATGAATGGACAGCCGCGGATCGGGGTGCCGGCCTCGGCCGGGAGGGCGAACAGGGCCAGCAGGCGATCCCGGGGAGGCAGGTCCGCCCGGTCCAGGACGGCGTCGATGGTGCGGCCGGATTCGACCAGGTGGCGCAGATAGCTGACGACCAGGTCATCCTTGGTCGGAAAGTGCTGGTACAGAGTGCGTTTGGAGACGGGTGCGGCGGCCGCCACCTGTTCCATACTCGTCGCGGTGATGCCCTGCGCCTCGAAGAGCGCGGTCGCCGCGGCCAGGATGCGTTCGCGCCCTCCGCGGCCCCGGCGGCGCTGGACCTCCTTTGGATCACCCATTCCTTAAGCATACAGAATCGTTTACTTAAGCGGTGATCGCCTGGTAATCTCGCCGCGTTATGTAAACGATCCTGTCTACATAAGCGTTCGGCCCGAGGAGGAAGCAGTGACGGATCAGGGCACGACCATGCGAAACCACCTGCCCGGATACGCGGAAGAGTTGATCCGTGGCCGCCGCGCCGTCCGGTCCTTCCGTCCGGATCCCGTGCCGGAGCAGACGATGCGGGCCGTGTTCTCCCTGGCCGGCGCGGCGCCATCGAACTCCAACACTCAGCCGTGGACCATCGAAGTAGTCAGCGGCCCGGCCCGCGACCGGCTGAGCCGGGCCCTTCTGGCGGCGCACGCACAACAGCACCTGTCGGTGGATTTCCCCTACCGGGACGATCTCTATACCGACCTGCATCGCCTGCGCCGCAAGCACTTCGGCGAGACCATCTACGGAGCGCTCGGCATCGCCCGAGACGACTCCCAGGCTCGCGAGGCCCACAACGCCGAAAGTCTCCGCTTCTACGGCGCGCCCCACGTCGCCCTGATCTTCGCCCCGCCCGCAACCGACGAACGAATGGCCGCCGACATCGGCATGTACGGCCAAACCCTCCTCCTGACCCTGACCGCCTACGGAATCGCCAGCTGCCCCCAGGGTCTACTCGGCTTCTACGGTGACACGATCCGCCACCAACTCGGAATCACCGACGCCAAGCTGCTTTTCGGAGTCTCCTTCGGCTACCCCGACCCCGCGGCCCCGGTCAATCGAACCAGGATCCCCCGCGCAAATCTCTGTGAGACCACCAGATTCCACCGCTGACTCCCACCCGTCGCCCCTGCGATTGCGGCCTCGCCGGTCACATCGACGGGGGTGTCGGGGTGAGGCAGAACGGGTGACCCGCTGGATCCAGTAGTACGCGCCACTTATGAGGTGCCGGCTGGGTTTCCGGTTTCCGGGCTCCGAGTTCGAGTGCGATTTTTTCGGAAGAGTCGAGGTCGTCGACGAATAGGTCCAGGTGTAGCTGTTTGGGGATGGTGCTATTGGGCCAATCGGGTGGGTGGTGGTCGAGGACTCGCTCGATGGTGATGAAGATGCCGTCGGCCTGCAGGGCTACCAGGTCTTCCGACTCGTGAATGGTTTCGAGGCCGAGTAGTTCACGGTAGAAGCGGCCGAGCCGGATCGGGTCGTCGGTGTCCAGTGCTATGGCACCCAGCCTGGGTGTTGTCATCGCGTCTTGTACCTCGATTCACGCTGTCGCCGAATAGGTTTCGCGCTCGCATCATGGATGAGGTAGATCATACGTACGATCGTATGCTTTGTAAATCGTCGTCCCCTGGTACTGGCGGCCAATCGCCTGGCCCCGAAACGCCGCAGGCGCCGCTCACCGCGGTCGACCGCGACCGCCGCCTGGACCTCGCGCTGTCCACCCTGGACCCCGCCGCCGCTCGCCGGCTCGACGCACTCACCGAGGCCATACTGACCACTCCGCCCGAGAACTGGCGGCGGCTGCCAGCGGTTTGACAGCGCGCACCGACATGCTTCGCGCTCGGACGTTGATCGTCGAGGGCCACAAGAGGATTGAAGGAAGTTCGGAACATGCTCATATCGCGCGGTCCTCGCACTGGCGTGCCTGCTTCGGACGAGTGGATCACCGGCGACGCTCGTATCGAAGAACTCGCCGCCCCGGACAGCCCGTCGCGGACGCAGGTCGACAGCGTGCACTTCGCGCCCGGCGCTCGTACCCGTTGGCACCACCATCCGATCGGTCAGGTACTGGTGGTGACCGAGGGCACGGGGTTCGTGCAGCGGCGGGGCGGACCGGTCGAGACCATCCGAAAGGGTGACACCGTTCGGATCGAGGCGGGCGAGTGGCATTGGCACGGCGCGACGCCCACCACCTCGATGACTCATCTGGCGATAGAGGAGCTCCCGGAGGACGGGAGGCGGGCGGAGTTCGCCGAGGTCGTGACGGACGCCGAATACCCGTCTTTCCCGGAGCCTGAATGACCGTGCCCGCCTGAACGAGTCAGCGCAGGTGGGTCTGCAGGAAGGACAGTGCGTCGGGGAGGGAGGCGAGGAAAGCGCCGCTGTGATCCTGGCCGGGATAGCTGTGGACGGCTACGGTGATCGGCTTGTTGATGGATTGCAGTGTGTCGCCGTAGCTTTCGGTGTGGGTCGGCGGGACGTCGATGTCATCGGTCCCGTAGCCGATCATGACATCCGTGGGGAGGCGATCCTCCTGGAAACCGGTCAGGGCCCGGATGTCAGCTTCGAAGGTCGGGGTGGGGGCGTCCGGGTCGGTGACCAGGGCCGCGGGACGCTGACCGCCGGCATCGGCCACCAGGGCCGAAAGGCATTCGGTGGCAGCCTTGCGCACGTAATCGCGGCCGAAGTCGGTCAGGTACGGGAGAACGCTGCCGGGCGTGCGGTCCTCCAGGGCCGCGAGGTAGTAGCCCGCGTAGCCGACCTGGTTTCCGGAACCGGTCGAGTTGCGGCGGAACATGTCTCGCAGGCTCGCGGCCGGATCCGTGCGCAGGCCGGTGGCGATCACGCCCTGCAGACCGCCGGCGGGACCGGCATTGCCGTTGTAGCCGTAGCGCGAGGCGGCGCTCATCACCGCGTGCGCGCCTTCGGACTGGCCGATCAGCACCCAGCGGTGGGACAGCGGCAGCGGCAGCGTGCGAATGGCCGTCACCGCGTTCAGGATCGAGCCGCTCTCCACGTCCGTGTTGTAGTAGCTGAAGTTCCCGCCCGTCCCCAGCCCCTGATAGTCGGGAGCCACCACCGCGTACCCGCTGTCCAGAATCCGGTTGAAATAGGTGCGGTTCCGGTCCGACTGCGGATGATGCGACGGCGCGCAATCATTGCCCACCCCGACCGTGCCGTGCGCCCACACCACCAGCGGCCAGCCGCCCTGCGGCGGCAGCCCGGGCGGCACGTACAGCGCCGCGGTGGCCCGCGCCGGGGCGCCGCGCTGATCCAGCGTCATATAGGTGAACCCGAACGACCCGTTCGCCGCGGTGAACGACCATGCCGGATCCAGTAATTCGACCCCGTCGAGCTGGCCCACGTCGGTGGCTGCGGCCGTCCCGGGCACGCCGAAGAATCCGAGCGTGACGGCACACCCCACCGCTCCCAGCGCGAGCGCGGCGCGCCGCATATACGCCGTCAACCCGAGAACCGATCGCATCGCCATGATCATCCTCCTGCCGATGGCTCATCCTATAGTCGATCTTCGGACTTTCACCGAAAGGCGTGGACCATGGCCGAAATTCCACCATCCGGACCCGGCTCGGCCCTGCCGCTCCGCCGGCGCGGACCCGTGCTGTGGCTGCTGGCCCTGCCGGGGGTGCTGTATCTGCTTGCGCCCGTGGTGGCCAACCGCATCGAGCCGCGCATCGCGGGGATCCCGTTCCTCGTCTGCTACCTGCTGGTGGTCACGGCCTTGACGGGACCGCTGGTCGCGCTGGTGGCACGGTTCGATCCGGCCTATCGGACCGGGGCCGCGGAATTCGTCCCCGCGGACGGCAACGACGATGCCGCGGAGGAGCTTTCGTGACCGGCCGGGCGGTCGTCGCGGTATCGCTGTTCGCGGTCGCCATGTTCGCGGCCGTGGTGATCGGCGTGCTGTCGGGCCGCGGCCGCGAACGATCCATCTCGGAATGGTCGATCTCCGGCCGGGGCCTCGGCACCCTGTTCGTCCTGCTGCTGATGGCGGGCGAGTCGTACACCAGCTTCTCGTTCCTCGGCGCGGCCGGCTGGTCCTACCGGTACGGCGTGCCGATCTTCTACCTGATCGCGTACCTGAGCACCGGTCTGGTGGCCGCCTACTTCCTCGCGCCGCTCATCTGGACCTACTGTGCGCGGCACCGGCTGATGTCCATCGCCGATATCGCCGAGCACCGATTCGGCTCCCGCCCACTGGGTTTCGCCGTCGCGGTGATCTGCACGGTCTTCCTGGTGCCGTATGTGCAGCTGCAGATCCAGGGCATGGGCGTGGTGGTGCATGCCATGTCGTACGACGCCGTCGATCTGAAGGTCGCCGCGGTGGTGTCGTTCGTGGTGGCCGAGGCCTTCGTGCTGGCCTCGGGCCTGCGCGGCTCGGCGTGGGTCAGCGTGCTCAAGGACGGGCTGGCCGTGCTGTCGATCGTGTTCCTCGCCGTCTACGTGCCCTGGCACTACTTCGACGGACCCGGCGAACTGCTGAACCGGCTGGTCGCGGAGAAACCGCAGTGGCTGACCTTCCCGGGCGCGGGCGGCGGCACCTTCGGATCGGCGTGGTTCGTGTCGACCATCGTGCTCAATGCGGTGACCATCGGCATCTTCCCGACCACGGTGGCCGGCTATCTGTCCGCGGCGAATCCGACCGCACTGCGCCGGAATTCGATGCTGTTGCCGTGGTATCAGTTGCTGCTGGTGATTCCCATGGCTATCGGCGCGGCGGCGCTGTTCGTGGTTCCGCACCTGTCGAATCCGGATCTGGCGCTGTACTCGCTGGTGACCGATTCGCTGCCGTCGCCGGTGGTGGCGGTGATCGGCATCGCCGGTGCGTTGTCGGCCATCGTGCCCATGAGCGTGTTCCTGGTGTCGATCGGAACCCTCTGGGGCAGAACGATTCTCGGCGGCGGCTTGCGCGGAGGGCGGGGCGCGTCGGCGGATCGGCAACGGGGACTGGCCCAGCTGGTGTGCTTCGTGGTCGGTGCGGTCGCCCTGGGCGGCGCGCTGCTGTATCCCGAAGCGCTGGTGAATCTCTCGGTGCTGTCCTACGAGGGCATGGCGCAACTGGTTCCGGCGGTGCTGCTGGGACTGTATTGGCGGCGGCTCACCACGCCGGGCGTCGCGGCGGGGCTCTTCGCCGGCACCGCCATCGTGCTGATCCTGCACGCGCTCGGCCGTGATCCCCTGTTCGGCCTGAACGGCGGCCTGATCGCACTGGCCGCGAATATCGTTGTCGCCGCGACCGTCTCGTACGCGCTGCCGCGCAGCGGGCACGAAAAAGGCGAGCGCCCTCGGGAGCACTCGCCTATTCGTCTGTGAAATCCGTTGTGCTGCCCATCATCCGGCATTGACCGGGAGCGACAGCACCACCTCCTGCTCGTTCTCGGGCAGATAGTGCACCTGGACGATCCGGCCCACCTGCACCCGCGACACCAGGGCCGGCTGCAGGAACTTGTCCATATGCGTCGCGAAGGTGCTGTTATCGGGGCGGGTGACCACCAGTTCCAGATTCACCCGGGTGTGGCCGTCGCGGATCTCGCCGGGTACCGACAGCGACCGCACCACCGCCTGCGCCGCGATACCGCGCCGGGCGATATCCAGCTTGGCCCGGGTGGTGAAACCCTTGCGAATCATGGCCTGGTTCATGGCTTCCTGCGCCGCGGCGGTATCGCCCGACATATCCACCTCGACCCGGCCGGGCCGCTCGGGCAGATACCGGACCGGCAGCACCACGCCGGGGCGCAGCAACGCCAGCTCGGTCAGCGGCACGATCATCCTGGCCTGCGCCGGGAACGTCTCGCCGTGCGCGCCCTCCACCCGGAAGGCGATCTTCACCTGTGGCTGCTCATTGAGGTAAACGCCGGTCTGCGCAAAGGATTCGATGGTGCCCAGGCCCACCAGGGCATTGCGGTAGGCGGAGCTGTTATTGCCGGTCAGCGCCGACAGGATGCCGTCACCGGTGAACGCGAAAGCGATCGGCACCACCGTGAGGGCGGCGATCGGCAAGCCCATCTGCCACCCCACCCACGGCAGCATGTCGTCGGACGTCAGCCCGTGCCAGAAGTAGTAGCCCACGCCCAGCACCAGGAAGGCGACGGCGGCGATGCGGATGTTGTTCTTCATGGTGTTTCCTCGAAAGATCCGGAGGCGGAAGGGAATCGGACCCGCTCACGCCCGGACGAGGACATGAGCGGGGTCAGGGGCCGCCGTTCGGCGCCCGGGGCGGTCGAATGTCAGGCGCCGACGATCGTGGTGCACGCGAAGGTGATGTCGAAGCTCTCGTTCTGCGGGCCCGCCATCGGATTGGACATGTCCACCGCGCCGACACCGGTGCCCTTCACCTCGTAGGTGTTGCCGGTCTTGGTGACCGTCGCGGATCCGCCGGGCACGCCATTGCCGTAGCCGACCGCGTAGGCCGCGCCGTTCGAGCCGCCCTTGGTGCCCGCGATGCCGACCGCCTGCACGGTGCTGCCGCCGGTGAGGGTGGCGCTCACACTGAGCGTGCCGTAGGTCGAATTGGAGTTGTCGGTGAGGGCCAGCGCCAGGTTGCCGCCCTGCTTGGCGCAGGTGGTGGTGAAGTTGGCGGTGATCGCCTTGCCGCCGACGGTGGCCGAGGAGCCGCCCGCGGCGGGGGCATCCTTGGCGGCGGACGAGGCCGGGGCGGAGGTCAGAGTGGCGCTGACGGGGGCGGCGGAGGTGGTACCGGCCGGGCTGCTCGAGGAGTTGCTGGAGCAACCGGTGACCAGCAGGGCGACGGCGGCGGTGCCGGCCACGGCTGCGGTGGTGGCCAGGCGAATCGACTTGGTGTTCATGATCTTTCCCTTGTCCTGCTCATTCGGTTCGCCGGGTGGAACCGATACCAGAACCGTAAAAAGAACCGGACGTCCTACCGATCCCAACTTTCCGCGCGCGCAGCCCTCTCACCTGCAGTAATCTGGGCAAATGCGACGGCCGAGAGCGATGGTGCTGGATGAGGTGTGGCGGCGCCTCGACGGCGTCGAGGCACTCAGCGGCCCACACGGCGGGCCCTTGCGCCGCACCGTGAAACTCATCCTCGACCCGCTGGTCATCCGGCCCGTGCAGCATCCCCTCTGCGCCGGATCCATTCTCACCTTCGACGGGGCCGCGCTGCTCACCGCGCGCATCAATGCCGCCGCCGACGTATTGCGCGCCACCGCCGCCTGGTTCAACCTGCTCAAACAGACCAGGCGGGCACTGCGCATCACCGAGGGCAATGCCCAGGACCTCTACTTCCAGCGCTGCTTCGAACTCGCCACCCGCGCCGGCCTGCCCGACCCGATCCGGGACCGCGCCACCGCCGAGGCCGCCCTGCGCGAGATCCACGACCTCACCGCCGGGCGCACCACCCAGGTGCTCAAGGAATACCTCGCCGACCCGGCCCGCGCCCGCGAACTGAGCGAGCTCATCCACACCGCCTGGCGCCGCCGCCCGCTCACCGAAACCCCCGCGCACACCGCCGCCCTCACCGCGCTGCTGAACGCCTGCGCCGCCGAACGCCTCGGCAGCCCCGAACCCGGCGTCGACCTGGACGACCTGGCCGACGCCCGCATCGGCACCCACACCGGAATCCGCCTGTGGCGCA
The DNA here is from genome assembly GCF_044750615.1 of Nocardia sp. NPDC088792. NCBI lineage: Bacteria > Bacillati > Actinomycetota > Actinomycetes > Mycobacteriales > Nocardiaceae > Nocardia > Nocardia sp. NPDC088792. Next base: position 396,556 of record NZ_JBIVKC010000002.1, on the reverse strand, counting down.
ACGGCAATACGATCACCGCCCAGGAACTCGGCCTCACCCTGCACGCCCTCCCGCTGCCGCCGCAGCTCGGCGACTCGGCCTCCAAAGCCAGCCTCGGCCTGCCCCTCGACCGCACCATCCACGAGCGCGTGTTCACCGTCCTGCAGGCCACCACCGAACGCGCCGACCTGCCCGTCATCCCCGAACTGGTGAACGCCGAAATCGCCAGATCCTGCGCACCCTGGGCCCTGCTCGACGAATCCCTGCGCATCGCCGCCGCGGCGGGCGTGACCCTCGCCCTCGAACTGCGCCCCATCGCCAGGGGCAACGCGGCCGGAGCAGGCGGTCCGGCCGGCTCGGCGGGTGCAGACGGCTCGGCGGGTGTGGGTGGTCCGGCGGGTGTGGGTGGTCCAGCGGGTGTGGGTGGTCCGGCCGGCGGCAACGCGCTCCGCGACGATGTGATCGGCGGTAGCGACCCGACCGCTGACGGCAGCTCGCTCGGCGGCGGCAATGCGGCTGCGCGCCTGATCAATTCGCGCTGGCAGCGCGAAGCCTATGTGCTGCAGGCGCGCCGGATGACGGTACAGCCGGACGGCGCGCGCGCATCCGACGGCGTGGCCGGGCCGCTCGCCGCCATCGCGGTCGATCTCCAGGCGCCGTGGCGGCCCTACATCCGCCGGTTGTGGGCCCGCCTGCACGGGCGCGATGTCCGCGAGATCCCCGTGTACGCGACCGCCGAGCTCTGGGACGTGCTCGACGGCGTCGCCCGCTCGGTCATCCTCGACCACCGCATGCGGGTCAAACGCGCCCTGGCCATCACCGCCGTCGCGGCCGAACTCGACCCATTGGAATCGAGGGCGGGATGACGAACTCGGCGGTGGCGATTCGCGGCTTCGGGGCGGGATTGCAGGGCATCGTGCCCGGCGGCGGGGTGACCGTGCTGGACGTGGCGGCCGGCGCGAATGTCATGGTGCTCGAAGTGGCCGGCGGGCATCTGAGCTGGAATGTGCTGGACCGCAAGCTGACTCCGGCCGCGATCATCGACGATGCAGAGCTCGCGCAGGAATGGATCTGGGCCCTCTACGGCGAGACCGTGGCCCTGGCCCTCGAGGACGGCGGCACGGCGGAATCCGCCGTCGACCCGGCGGTGCCCGCGCTCGCCGTCAGCGCCTGGCGACTCGCCTACGCGCACTGGGCCTCCCGCTGGTGGCCCGCCTCCACCCTGGACGGCATCCCACCCCTCGACCAGGGCCTGCTCGACCGCGAGATCGCCGACCTCACCGAGGAATGCGACATCCTCGTGGCCGGCGCCGACGCCCTGCTCGCCCCCTCGCCCGCCCCCATCGAAATCTTCCCCCGCGCTGCGGATTACGCCCTCGCCGCCGGCGACCCCACCCAGCGGCCCGGCGCCCTCGTCCTCGCCCGCGGCGCCACCGGCTGGGACTGGCGCCACTGCCCGCCCGGCCTGCTCGACGCCTCCGAACGCGCCATCTCCTGGCAGGTCATCCGCGCCGCCGGCGCCACCACCGTCGCGATCAGCGCCGCCACCGCCCCCGGCACCCCCACCGCCATCCCCGCCCACCTCCGCCCCTGGGTCCGCATCGAAACCCCCACCGGCACCACAGAAACCCCCTTGACCCCCACCCCTGGCGCCTGGACCGGCGAAACCCCGGCCCCCGGAGCCGAATCCGCCGTCCACTTCCACATCCACCTACCCGGCTTCGGCCCCGGGGAGATCCCGACAGCCGCTCGGCCCGAGGGCGAATTCCCTTCGCCCGCAGCAGGCGAGCCCGACGCCGATGGCGCCGGTGACGCCGATGCCGCGGCCCGGCCGAGTCCGCCGGACGAGGTCGAAAGCGCGGCGATCGCAAGGGAAGTCCGGCGGCGGGTGCGGGAATTCGCGGCGGGGCGGTTGCGGGCGGCGGCGGGGACCGAGGCCGATGCCGGGTTCGATGCGCCATTGCTCGCGGAAATCGCTGCGGCCGCCGAGGATTCGGACTTCTGAGATGGCTGTTGTGGTCGGTGGCGAAACGGGGGACGGGTCGGGGCTGTTGCAGGCCGGCGCCGAGGCGGTGGGGCGGGGCGAATTGCGGGAGGCACTGGAGCTTTTCGAGCGGGCGGTGGGGATCGAGACCGGGGATCTGCGGGTGTGCGCGATGGTGAACGCCGCCACCGTCACCGATCACCTCGGCGAGCATGCCGAGGCGGTGCGGCGATATCGGGAAGCCCTGGACCTGATGCCCGCGGACGCCCCGCGCATGCGGCCGGGCGCCTTGATCGGATTGTCACAGGCACAACAGCATCTGGGAGATCTGGACGGAGCGCAGGCGGCGCTGGAGGAGGCGCGACTGCTGTTGTCCGCCGACGGCGCGTCACCCGAGCTGCGGTTCGCCACCCTGGTATCGGCCACCGCCGTGGCGATGCATCGGCAGCAGTGGGCGGTCGCCATCGAGCTGGCCAATGAATCACTCGACGCGGCACGGCGATTCGCGCCCGAACAGGCGGGCCACGCGCTCATGAATCTGGCCGCGGCGCACTTCGAGACGGGCCGGTGGGAACTCGCGGAGGACTTCGCGGGGCAGAGTCTCGCCGCCTTCGAAGCGGCCGGAGACGTCGACGGCGTCGCGGAGACACAGCAGAACCTGGCCCTCATGTTCACCCGCGCCGGGCGTTTCGACGAGGCCGAACCGCTGCTGCTGCGCTCGCAGGAACACTTCGAGACCGGCGGCGCCGCCTACCGCGCCGGAATCGGCTGGAAGATCACCGGATTCATCGCCGAGCATCGAGGCGATACCCGGGTGGCGAGCGACCGCTACCGGCAGGCGCTCACCCGTTTCGAGGAGTCCGGCGCGGTCATCGACGCCGCCGACGTCCGAATGCGCTCGGCCACAGTGGCATTCGCCGCCGGACGATTCGACGACGGCGAATCCGATCTGACCGCCGCGCGCTCGACCTACCTCGAACACGGACTCGGCCTGCACTGCGCGCAGCTCGACTTCTGGCATGCCGGACTATTGGAACCACTCGTGGAATCGGATCCTGGAATACTTTCCCGTGCAGTGGATCTCGCCGTGACCTCGGCGATCGCCCTCGACGCGGTGCGCTACGAACTCCCCGACGGCGCGCAGCGCGAGAACTGGAACCGCCGCATGGCGGACCCCGCCCTGCGGCTGGCCTTCCGCTACGCCTATCAGGCGGGCGACGCGACCCTGCTCATCGACCTCATCGAAACCCTCTGCGCGGGCACGACATTGGATCTCGAGCAAGTGGCCGCCAACGGCCGGGCACACGTCGACCTGCCCGAATCCATCGACCCGCCGCTGGTCAGCTCGGCGCCCCTGAGCGACGCCCTGCAACTGGGCACCGCACTCGCGGCGGTCGCGGCCGGCGCCGGTCTGCCGGTGACCCCACCGCCCCGGGTGGCCGTCCCACCCGACGGCCGCATCGCCCTGGATACCTGGATCGCTGCCGCCGAACAGCGCTACGGCCGCCGCCTCCGCGACGATCGGGTGATCCCCGCATGACCACCCCGCGCTCCGGCCCGAATGCGCAACCCACCGCGTACATCCGGATGGCCGACGCCGGAGACCTCTTCGTCAGCTGGCGCTGGGCGGACGACAGCGCACCGCCCGGCGTCGGCCTCGTCTCCGAGGACGAGGTGGCCACGGCGGTGCGCAGGTTCGACGCCGCGCTACCCGCCCCCGGCCGCCCGGGCGGCTTGGAATCCGCCCTCACCACCGGCGAACTGGCCGCACCCGAGTCGGAAAACACGCTGGCGCAATCGCTTTCGTCGACCTTCCTGCCGTACCGCCTGGCGGAGCAATTGCATGAACTGTATCTACAGGGCATCCGCCCGCACCTGCGCATCCAGCCGTCACCCCGCGTCGCGCAGTTGCCCTGGGAACTGCTGGCCCCGGATCCCGAACTGCGCCTGCTCGATATCGCGGATCTGAGCGTGCTCGCGCCGACCGGCATCGTGCACGCCCCGGCCCGGATCGGGCGCTCCTGGCCGGACACCGGCGAGCTTCCGGTGGTGGCCATCCTGGATCCCCGAATCCCCGGCTTCCGCGCCGATTCCGCGCTCGGATCGGTTCTCGGCCGCATGAGCGCCGACGCCCCGCTGACCGCCCTGGTGGCCGGTCACGCCGCCGCGGACCGGCTGGTGCCGCGGGTCGATGATCCCCTGGAGGCCTTCCGCCGCACCGACGTCGACCGCGACTGGCTGTCGAAGGTCCTGTGCGCGGGCGCATCCCGCCTGCTGTACGTCGGCCACGTGACCGCCGCACCACCCACGTCCGGCCACAGCGACTCCGCCACCCTGCACCTCGCCTGCCCCGCCGCGACCCCGGGTTTCGCCGCGCCGCAACGGGATCACCGCCCACTCTCCGCCCGCGACCTGCTGCTCGGCACCCACACTCTGACCGACGACCCGCGCACCGGCCCGCAACTGTGGCCGATCCCCAGCCGCGTCGCCCTGATCGCCTGCGAGAGCGGCGGCGACCTGCGCTTCGCCGAACCGCTGGGCCTGATCGCCGCCATGATCACCGGCGGCGCCGAACTGGTGACCGCCGGCCGCTGGCCGCTCCCCACCGACCTGGCCTTCCAGCGCCTCGGCGGCGCACCCGCGCACATCCACCCCCTCCAGGACGCGGTCTGCGCCATCGACGCCGCCCATGACCTGCCCGCCCCCATCCCGGCCCTGAACGACTGGCAGCGCAGCCAATTGGCCGCCTGGCGGGAATCCGGCGAGATCCAGCACTCGCCACTGCTCTGGGCCGCCTTCGCCACCGTCGACACCCGCTGACCGCGAAACGGTGACCCGCGGCGGTGGGTAGGCGAAAACTACCGACGCGAGCGACCCGGCCCGAACGCGACGCTTATCGCATGAAACGAGAAGCAACCACCGCCCGCACCATCGCCGCCGCCGTCGCACTCGGCCTCACCGCGACAGCCGTACTGGCCGCATGCGATTCCGACAAGCCCAAGGCCGAGGGGACGCCCGCCATCGCCGCCGACTGGGGGGCCGCCTGGAAGGACAGCAACCCGCAGCACTTGGCCGGCCTGTTCACCCAGGACGGTGCCCGCTACAGCGACCATGCCTTCGGCCGCACCTACAACGGCCGGGACGGCATCGCCCAGTGGGCGATCAACACCCACCAGTTCGTGCAGGGCGCGAACATAAAGGTCGACAATGCCTTCGGCACAGCCGACCAGGTGGCCATCAGCTGGACCTTCACCGGGCAGCTGGCCGGAGCGCCCAAGCCCTTCTCCGTGCCCGCCGTCGCCGTCCTGAAGATGCGCGGCAAGGAGATCGTGACCGATGACGACTACTACAACCTGGCCGACGTGCTCCACCAGTCCGGTCTCCCCGCCGATCTCGATCTCGGCTGACGGACCCGGCCGGCGGGGCATCATGTGCATAGGACGGCACAGGAGGACGCCCCGCGTGAACATCGACGCCGGATACGTACGGCGGCATCCGGCGCAGGCCGCCGAGTACTTCCGCTCGGTCGGGCTGACCGGAACATTCTGGGAAGGTTGACGATCCGATGATTCTCCGCGTCTGGAGAGCCGAGATAGACCCCGCCCTGGCGGCGGAGTACGAACGCTTCGCCCAGGAACGTTCACTGCCGATGTTCCGCTCGCACAAGGGTTTCCGCGGCTGCACCTTCCTGCGCGACGGCGCGGACTGCACGGTGGTCACCGCCTGGGCCGGGCCCGAGGAGGTCGCCGCCCTCGAAGCCTCCGACAGCTACCGCGAAACCGTCGCCGCGATCATGGCCGCCGGATTCCTCCGCACGGCCGGGGCGGCGCTCGCGGGACCCGTCCTGCTCTAGGGCGTGCTGCGGTCGCCACCCGAGATGAGCGTCACGAAATCCCGGAACGCGGCCGTCATATCGACCTCGTCGGGCGACAGCAGCCATTGGATCTGCAAACCGTCCATCACGGCGATCAGCAAGGGGGCGGCCCGTTCCGGGGTGAGGCCACCGGGCAGCTCATCGCCGTACTCGGCGCGCAGCATGGCGGTGAAGGCCGCGCGCAGATTGGCGTACCGCGTGGTGAAGAACTCGCGCGCCGGATGATTGTCACCCGTGGTGCTCTCCCCGGCGAGCGCGGTGAAAGTCTGCACCACGCCGGGCCGTTCGGTATTGAACTCGACGATCTGCTCGACATGGGAGAGCGTGGCCTTGGTCGATTCCGTGAGGAAGGCGGCGGTATCCCAGCGGTCCCGCGCCTCCAGCACACCCACCAGCAGGTGTTCCTTGCTCGGGAAATAGTGCAGCACACCGGGCTGGGTCAGGCCGACGCGTTCGGCCACCGCCGCCAGGGAGGTGGCGCGATAGCCGCGTTCGGCTATCACGTTCATGGCGGCCTCCAGAATGGCCTCGCGCCGTGCCTCGGCGTGCGCCGCCCGGCCTCCTTGCTGTCGTGCTGTCACCCGTCGAGCCTAGCGAGGCGCTCCGCCGGGCTGTCCGGCGCTTGACCTTGACACCGATGTCAAGGTCTAGCGTCGCGTGGTCAGGAACCGGCGAAAGGATCCTTCATGACCATCGACATCCACGCGCACCTCACCGTCGACCTCCCCGCCCAGCTGGCCCGCGCCCGCGTCGCGGGCGTGACCCGCACCGTATTGCTGCCCAGCAGCGTACATCCCGAGGCCGCCACCACGAATACGGAGTTGCGGGCCGAATTCGCCCGTGTCACAACGGTTATCAGCGGTGGGCCGCTACCGGAGGAACGCTTCCGGAACGCGATCGCGGACCTGCTGCGGGCGGTCGCGGAGCATCCGGCGGAGACCATCGCCTTCGTCTCGGTGCCGCTGCACCTCGAGGCCGGGCGCATCCGGGAATGGGTGGCTGACCACCTGACCCGGCCGGGCGTCGCCGGTATCGGTGAACTCACGCCCGCGCCCGGCCGCGCGGCCGCTATCGAGCCCGTGCTGGCGGCGGTCGCGGAGCACGGCGGCGTTCCCGTGCTCACCCACGGCTTCGCGCCCAATACGATCGACGATCTGCGCACCTATCGTGAGCTGGCCGAACGCTATCCGTCCGTACCGCTCATCGTCGGGGCGCTCGGCGGGCTGCATGCCCTCGATCTGGTGGATCTGGCCGAGGATCGTCCCAACCTGTATCTCGACCTGTCCAGTGCCCTGCAGACTTTCGCGGTGCGCGCGGCGGCCCGCACGGTGCCCGAGCAGTGCCTGTTCGGATCGAACACGCCCTACGGTGACGTGGTGGCCGCGCGGCACACCGTCGAAGCCGCGGTATCGGACCCCGGCGTGCGCCGATTGGTGTTCGAGGAGAACGCCGCTCGCCTGCTCAGCCGGCGCGGCGTGCTCGACGGCGTATGAGCCCCGAAAGACACCGCCCCGATAAGTTGGGGGTCACGGAAAGATAACGGCCGCAAGCGTTCTCCGATGTCCTGGACGAAGGTTCAGGAGGAGGGTTACGTGACTCGTGTCGTGACAGGCATGGTGGTGGCGATCATGGCGGCCACCATTGCCTTGCTGGGGGTATCCGGCGCGAACGCCGCGGTGCCCGAGGCATCCGACGGATTGAAACACTGCCAAGTCAATGACGGCAGGCAGCCGGAAACCGCCACCCCCCAAGAGGAAGGCCTCGACCCCGCGGCCCTGCAGAGCGCGGTCGGCTTCGCCTCCGACCCGACCCGGTTCACCCTGCAGATCTTCCGCAACAACTGCCTGGTCGCCGGCGGCCCCAACAATCAGCGCGCGGGCGGCGTCGCCTGGAACCTGTGGAGCGGCACCAAGAGCGTGGTCGCCATGGTGGCCGGCATCGCCGTCGACCAGGGCAAACTGCACGTCGACGATCCGATCGACAAATACCTGCCCCCCGGCCTCGGCGACGCCGGCCACCGCGCGATCACCGTCCGCAGCCTGCTCAACGAGACCTCCGGCATGGAAGTCGCCGTCGCCTCCGAAGGCATCACCGGACTCGCCAACCTGGACCCGAACATCGTGGCCCAGGCGCTCGGCATGCCGATCGTGCACCCGCAGGGCCAGGTCTGGCAGTACAGTCAGCGCGCCGTCGACCTGCTCGCCTACGTGATCCAGCAGGCGGTGGGGGAGGACATCCAAGCCTTCGCGCAACAGCACCTGTTCTCCCCCTTGGGCATCGAACCCACCGACTATCACTGGGCGCGCGACCGCAGCGGCAATACCTACGGCCACGCCCACCTGGTGATGCCGCCCGACGACTACGCCAAACTCGGACTGCTGCTGGTGAACGACGGTGACTGGCACGGGATTCGGGTGATCTCGCCGGACTACCTGAAACAGGCGGTCGCCCCGGTCGACGCCAACACCTGCTACGGATTCCTGTTCACCGTCAACGGCCCCGGCTGCGACTCCCTGTTCCCCGGACTACCGTCCGACACCTTCCAGATGTCGGGCATGATGCGGCAGGACAACTTCATCGTGCCCAGCCTCGGACTGCTGGTCAGCTGGACCGGCGTGACGATTCCCGGTGGCTCCGTGAGCTTTCCGCACGACGTCTTCCGCGCCCTGACCCGCGCCTTCCTGCAGCCGCCCCTGCCCGATCCCGGACCGTACGTCCCGCACCCGGACGTCAGCATCCTCGACCCCATGCTCACCAACCCGGACGCCACGCTGTCCGCACTCGGCCTCGGACCCATGGCCTATCCGGGCTGCGGTCTGTTCCAATGCCTCGGCAAACCGCTCTACGCACCCTTCGGCGACTGGCCGCCGGGCTGCTTCATCCTCGGCTGCGTGGGCAATGACCCACGCACGCCGGGAATCCGTTAGCTACTGCGGGCGGCCGCAATTGGAGCAGAACGCCGACCCCACCTGCACCTGATGCCCACAGACACCGCAGTTCGAGGTGAGCGCCAGCGCCGTACCGCAGGCGCCACAGAACTTGCCGCCCTGAGTGTTCGAACCGCAGGTCGGACAGGTCACCCGGGCCGGGGTCGCGATATCGGTCTGCTGCACCCAGTTCTGCTGGTAGGCCGCCTCCCGGATCTGCGACCCGCGCGCATCGGCCTGCGCCTGCGCGATCTGATGCTGCACCTGCGGCGAACACTGGGTGCACTGGCCGACCTGCTCGTTCCAGCAGTTGCTCGCGCACGCCCAGGAACCGCAGCCGCCGCACAACCGGAAGTCGCCCTTCACCTGCTCGACCGCGCGCGCGAACGCCTTGTCCTTGGTACCGGAAGCCGAACCGCCCCAATGGTTGGAGTAGCTGTCGGCGGCATTGGACAACTTGTCGATGGCCTTCACCTGATCACCGAACAGGTCCCGCAGGACACGCAGGGCGCCACGCCCGCGCGAGAAGTAGTTCTGCTCGAACGGCGACCGGTAGACGCTGCGGCAGCGATCGCAGTGGAACTCCCACTGGAACCCGTCCTCGTTGGATTCATCGGAGTAGTAGCTGGTGAACACGACCGGCTCGGACATGGCTGACTGATTCCTTTGCGGCTGAACGGAACTCTGTGAACGGGCTGCCCGGAGCCCCCCGGACCGCGATTCGTCAGGTTCATATCGTAGGGCTCGAGCACTTCGCAACACGAGGAGTTGTCGCTCGATAGTTTCGCCTACCGTGGAGTATGCGAACTTTCGTGCATCTGCTCCTCCTGATCTGCGCCATCGTGGTCGCGGTCGGCACCTTCGGCCCGTTAGTGGGTACGGTCGACGCCCGGAATGTCCAATGGGACGACCTGCGAAACGGATTCGCCCCCGGGCAGACCCTCGACCAGATCCACGGCCACTCGGTCGCCTTCCAGAACTCCCTCGCCCTCGGACTGGTCTGCGTAGCCGCAGCCATCCTCATCTCGGCCCTCACCGGATTCCGCCCGATCGGCGGCCTCGGCGTCCTGGCCGGCCTGATCGGTCTCGGTATCCTCGCCTGGCGCCTGGACGATCGCTTCGACAGCCAGCTGCGCAATGACACGGCTCACCTGCTCGGCAACAACACCTGGGGTCTCTGGCTGGTCGGCGGCGGCCTGCTCGTAGCCCTGCTCTGCCTCCTCACCCCGCGCGAACGCCGCGCCTTCTGACAACGAGACGGGCAAGGCTCATCGCCCCGTCTCCTCGCCATCGCCCAAACGGCGGATCAGGGTGCGTAGTTGGGTGCGGTAGTAGTCCTCGAATTCCGGTGAGCCGGGCTCCATTCCGGCGGCGCGCACGGCTGCGTCGGGCAGCATGAGGGGAGCCAGGACCATGCTCATCACGGCCATCCGGACGAAGGCCGGATCCAGGTCGGGGGCGATCTCGCCGCGCTGCTGGGCGCGGCGCAGGTTGGTGAGATCGGTTTCGACGTTGGCTGCGTCCTCGAGGTAGTCGGAATCCGTTCCGGCGCCGGTCAATCCGCGCCACACCACCAGACGGGCCGGACGCGGGTCGGCGAGGGCGGCGGTCAGGTATTGGGCGGCGGTGTCGGCCAGGGGGAGGTCCGGGTCCGCTCGTTCGGCCTCGGCTTCCGGCCAGTGGCGTTGAATCTCTTGGTACAAGCCCTCTTTGCCGCCGAAGTAGTAGGCGATGAGTTGTTTGTTCACGCCCGCGCGGGCGGCGATGTCCTGGACGCGGGCACCGTCGAAACCCTTCGCGGCGAACTCGTCCAGCGCCGCGTCCAGCAGCGCCTGGCGGGAGCGTTCGGCATCGCGCCGGCGGTCGTCTGAGCTGGGGGCGCGACGTGGGCTGCGGGACGGAACTGTGGGGGACGGTTCCGGCGGGTGGACGGGCTCGGTTGCCATCCGGACAGTTTATCGGTGTGGATGACTGGGTCATCCGTTCGTCTACTTTGTCATCCGTTTGGTTGACACTTTCACCCGAGTGGATGACACTTCGAAAGGTGACTGCTTCCAACGTTTCCGACGGCGTGACCAGCGGGCTGAGCCCGCAGGCACGCCGGGCCGTCGTCGTCGTACTGATCGGCGCGGTGCTCGCTTTTCTCGATGCCACCATCGTCAATGTCGCGCTGAAATCCCTGGCCGCCGCGCTCGGTTGCACGCTCGACGCGATCGGATGGGTCGTCACCGCCTACCTGCTCGCACAGGTCGCCGTGCTGCCGCTCAGCGGATGGGCGGCGCGGCGCGTGGGGCCCCGCCGGCTCTATGTGGCCGCGCTGGCGGCCTTCACACTCGCCTCGCTGGGCTGCGGCCTGGCCGGCAGTCTCGGCCTATTGATCACCGCGCGGATCGTGCAGGGTGCCGGTGCGGGACTGATGATTCCGGCCGGGCAGCTGATCCTGGTCCTCGCCGCCGGGCGGGCGGGCATGGCGAGAGCCATGGTGGCCGCGGGCATTCCGATGGTCCTGACTCCGGTCATCGGGCCCACCGTCGGCGGTCTGCTGCTGGAATACGCCGGATGGCAATGGATCTTCCTGATCAACCTCCCATTCGGCGTGCTCGGCCTGGTGCTGGCCCTGCGGCTGTTGCCCGCCGACGGACCGCGGGAAGCGGCCGGCCCCCTGGATGTCCGCGGGCTGGCCTTGATCTCACTCGGAACGGTCGGGATCACCTACGGCCTGGCCCAGGCGGGCACGGACAGTGTGACCGGCGCCCGGGTGCTCGTTCCATTGCTCGCCGGAACGGCCTCCCTCGCACTGTTCGCCGTCCACGGACTCCGCTCCCACCACCCGGTCCTCGACCTCGGGCTCTGGCGTGACCGGGTCTTCGCATCCGCCGCGGTCACCACCCTGGTCCTCGGCGCGGTGACCTTCGGCGCAATGATCCTGCTGCCCTTGTACTTTCAACTGGTACGCCACCAGGATGCGGCGCACACCGGAATGCTGTTGGCGCCGCAGGGCATCGGCGCAGCGGTAGCCATGGTGCTGTCCGCGCGGCTCTACGAACGAATCGGCGCCCGGACCTGTCTGCTCGGCGCCGCGCTGGGTGTGGCAGCTACCGTGCCGTTCCTCTTCCTGGCCGACGACAGTTCGTACTGGCTCCTGGCCCTCGCCATGATCGCGCGCGGTCTCGGCATCGGCCTGGCCGCCACCCCCGCCATGACGGCCGCGCTCGAGAACCTGAGCCCGGACCGAATGGCCGACGCCACACCGCAACTCAACATCATGCAGCGCATCGGCGGATCCATCGGCACGGCCGTGTTCGTCGTCGTCCTGCAGCAGGGACTGCGGACAGCGGGCGCCGGCCGGGCAGCGGACGCCTTCACCACGGCCTTCGCCTGGGTGCTGGCCGCCGCGATCATCGCGCTGCTTCCCGCTTCGATACTCGCACTGCGGGGCGGCAGCCGCACTGGCTGAGGGAGTTCCGGGCCGTGGATCAGTGCACCCAGCCGCGGCCGCGGCAGGAGAAACAGATCACTTCGCAGTCGGCGGGGTCGACGCCGAAGCCGTTGCAGTCGAGGCAGTTGTGGACTTCCTCGTGGGTGCAGTGGGCGCAGGTGGGGTAGGCGGCGGGGGCGTGGTCGGGGCCGCGGCCCGAGCGTGAACCGCGGCAACTCCGACAGATTTCCCGCATGTTTTCAGTGTGACATCGAAACCGACGGAATTGTCCGTTCGGGTTGCACGGCAACAACATTGCGGAAATACCGGCGTCGACCTGCAGGATTTGCGTCGAACGGGCAGTTCCCCGGGCAAGACGGTGGTATTCGGCCGGGCCGCTGTGGCGTCGCCGACTTGCCCGGCGCCGGGCCTGTACCCGGTACCCCTATAGGGTATATGGTCGGAGGCGGCAGTCGAGTGTGAGGAGCGGGTATGGAACGGCGGAGTACGGCGGTGCTGGACATGCGAGGGCTGCGCTGGGCCAGTCAGCAGGGGTCGGTCCGGGCGGTGCTCGGGCGACGGCCGGGAGTGCTGGAGGTCGAGGCCAATCCGGTATCGGAGACCGCGACGGTGGTGTTCGATCCGGCGCAGACCTCCGTGGCCGACCTGCGGGAGTGGATACACGAATGCGGGCTGCACTGCGCGGGACAGTCCGTGCCCAACCACGTCTGCGACCCCATGACCGAACCCGACGCCACCGGACATCACGGCGCGCACGCGACCGGGGATCACGCCGCCATGGGACACGCAGACCACGCGGCCGCGCAGCAGATGGATCACACCGCCATGGGGCACGCGGCCATGGGGGAGATGGACCACGCGGCCATGGGGCACGGCGGGCATGCGGGACATGCCGGGATGTCCATGGAGGATATGGCCCGGGACATGCGAAATCGGTTCCTGGTCGCGGCCGTGTTCTCGGTGCTGGTGATGCTGTGGTCGCCGATGGCCACCGATATGTTCGGATGGCATTTCGGGACGCCGTTCGGAATGCGTTCGGACATCTGGGAACTCATCCTCAGCCTGCCGGTGATCCTCTACTCCTCGACCATCTTCTTCACCGGCGCATGGCAGGCCCTGAAGGCCCGGACCCTCGACATGATGGTGCTGGTCGCGGTCGGCATCGGGGCGGGCTGGATCTACTCGCTCGTCATCACCCTCACCGGCGGCGGCGAAGTCTTCTACGAGGCGTCGACCATGCTCGCGACCTTCGTACTGCTGGGGCACTGGTTCGAGATGCGCGCCCGCGGCGGCGCCAATGACGCGATCCGGACCCTGCTGGACCTCGCACCGCCCAAGGCCGTGGTGCTCCGGGACGGGCAGGAGACCGAAATCCCCACGGCCGACGTGATCGTCGGCGACATCCTGCTGGTCCGGCCCGGCGCGAAGATCGCGGTGGACGGCATCGTCGAGGACGGCGAGAGCGAAGTCGACGAGTCCATGGTCACCGGCGAGAGCCTGCCGGTGCACAAGGCGGCGGGCGCCGCCGTCATCGGCGCGACCCTCAACAAGAACGGCACCCTGCGGGTAGAGGCGACCAAGGTCGGGTCGGACACCGCACTGGCGCAGATCGTGAATCTGGTGCAGCAGGCCCAGAATTCGAAGGCCCCCGGCCAGCGCCTGGCCGACCGCGCCGCCTTCTGGCTGGTGCTGGTCGCCCTGGCCGGCGGCGGGCTGACCCTGCTGGTGTGGCTGCTCGCCGGCGCCACCTTCGCCAAGGCCATGCTGTTCGCGATCACCGTGGTGGTCATCACCTGCCCCGACGCCCTCGGCCTGGCCACACCGACCGCCATCATGGTCGGCACCGGACTCGGCGCGAAACGCGGTGTGCTGTTCAAGAACGCGATGGCCCTGGAAAGCTCGGCCCGTATCCGGACCGTAGTCATGGACAAGACCGGCACCCTCACCAAGGGCGAGCCCGAGGTCACCGAAATCGTCATGGACGGAGTGATTTCCGAGGCGGAACTGCTTCCGCTACTGGCCGCGGTCGAACGTGAATCCGAGCATCCGCTCGCTGAGGCGGTAGTGCGATACGCGGACGGGCACGGCGCGAACGGTCAACGCGCACAAGGCTTCGAGAATATCCCGGGTCACGGTGCGATCGCCACGGTCGACGGCCACCGCGTCGTCATCGGCAACCGCCGACTCCTGGAGCGTGAGGGCATCCCGCTCGACGACCTGGCCGCCGCCCGCGACCGCGTCGCCGGCAACGGGCAGACCGCCGTACTCGCCGCCGTCGACGGCAAGGCCGCCGCCGTCATCGGCATAGCCGACGCGCCCCGCGAAACCTCCGCCCAGGCGGTGCGGGACCTGCACGATATGGGCATCGAGGTCGTCATGCTCACCGGCGACAACCACGCCACCGCCGAACGCATAGCGAAGGAACTCGGCATCGACACCGTCATCGCCGACGTCCTGCCCGGCGACAAGTCCGACAAGATCGCCGAATTGCAGTCCGGCGGCAGGAAAGTCGCCATGGTCGGCGACGGCGTGAACGACGCCCCCGCCCTCGCGCGCGCCGATCTGGGCATTGCCATCGGCGCGGGCACCGACGTGGCCATCGAGACCGCCGACCTGGTGCTCATGCGCTCCGACCCCCTCGATGTGCCGGTCGCCCTGCGCATCGGCCGCGGCACGCTGCGCAAGATGCATCAGAATCTGGCCTGGGCGGTGGGCTACAACACGATCGCGCTGCCGATCGCCGCCGGTGTCTTCGAACCGCTCGGCTTCACTCTGCGCCCGGAGATCGCCGCCATGTCCATGTCGGGTTCCAGCATTATCGTGGCGTTGAATGCCTTGGCGCTGAAAGGGCTTCGGCTACCCGAGCGGAATTGATCGGGAATTGCAGCGGTGTAATACCAACGCCCGGCCTGTGATTCAGCTAACGCCGCAGGCCGGGGGTGAGTCGATTCATGATGCGCTTCATCTTCCCCGTAATTACGTTGGGGTTGAACTGTGTATCCGAATCGAAAGTAGAACGCAATGCCGATCATTGATCTTGGTTCCGCCGCGCTCAACCTGGCCAACTCGGTTACCGCCCTTGCCGCCAACATCACCTACCTGCTGAAGGCGTGGGGCCTGGCCTGAGCCGATACCGGCACAGCCGAAGCCGCGAACCCGATCCCGAAGGATCCGGTCCGCGGCTTTCTTCTTGTCCGGATCAGCCTTGCTTCGTGAGCGCGGGCGGCTTCCAGTCGCCGTTCAGCGCCTGCGGCCGCGGCGCGTAGAGCCGCATACTCAGCGAGAAGGTCCCCGTCGCCGGAATGGGTAGCCAATTCCCTTGCGGCACCGTATTACCCGGGTCCGCGTTCTGCACCGCGAGATCGACCGAACCGTCCGCGTTCTGCACCACCGGCACCAGATGTCCGACCGAATAGATATTCGCGGCGTTCGGCACCAGATAACTGTCGGCGTCGTAGGCGGTCAGCGACCAGAATGCCGCCACGGGCGGCAATTGCCCGGCCGGGAAGTGCAGCCGATACCGGATCGGCGTCCCATTGTCGTCGGCCTTCCCGTTGACCGACGGATAGATCGCATCCTCGGGCAGATTCGCGCCCAGCCCGACCGCCGCCGTCACGGCGCGCAACGCGTAATCGGTGCCGTACGTGCCGATCTTGGTATTGAAGCTCCAGCCGTTCTCGTTGGTGGAACCGGGGAGGTCGAAGCCCACGGCCCCCGATTTCGCGCGAGCGGCCGCGCCGTTCAGCGCATCGGCGTTCGAATTATCCACCGTCGCACCGGGTTTGATACCGATCGTCGCGAATCGCGCCAGCGCCGGGGCATCCTCGGGTGCGGGCGGGTTCGCGGCCATGAGCGCGCACATCCGGTTGAAGAAGGTGATCCCGTCCATGCTGGCCACCTGCTTGGGCGGCGGCGCGGCGGCCGGATTCGGGGTGTAGGGGCGGCTCGGTGCGGTCCGTTCGCCGCGCTGCCAGGCGCTCAGCGGGACCAGTTGCAGCTGCTGTTGCAGCGCCCGCACGGCCGGTTCGTCCTGGGTGCCGTTCACCTGGATGCGGCCGAGCAGCCACGCGGTCGCGGTCGGCATATCGAGGCGGGTCATGCCGTCCGGCACCGTGCCCGACCAGCCCGGTCCGGTCACCAGGTAGGTGTACGGCGCGCCGCCGCCGGTCTGCGGGTGCACGCTGCTCGGATTGTGCCGGGTATTGGTCCAGGCGTCCATGATCTGCATGAGCCAGTACCGGCCGCCGTCCATGCCGGGCACCTGCAGCACCAGTGGTTCGGCGCGCAGATCCAGCCACGCCTGCGAGTACAGCGTGTCCAGGTTCAGCCGCACCACCGACTTCTCGGTCGGCGTGGGCAGGCCGAGCGCATGGGCGAACTCATTGGACGCGCCGGCGGCCTGCCGGGTCGCATCCATCAGCACCAGCGGGTAGCCGAACGTATAGGCCGCGGCGGCAATGTCTTTCGGGTCGGTCGAGGCCGGGGTGGTGGTCGTCGACGTGGCCGGGGATGCGTTCTTCGAGCTGCTGCACGCGGCCAGCACGAGACCGGCCGCGAAGGCCGAGCCCACGCCCAGCACTTTTCTGCGTGATACCCAGGATCGCTGCTGCTCGTTCGAGTCCGCCACGGCGTCTTCTCCTTGTTATTGCAGTTGTAGTGCAATAAGAATAGCTCGAAGTCCAGGGCGCGGTCACACCCGCAGCAGCGCCGTCTGCACCTGGCGCAGCCGCTCGACATCACCGCGGAACCCGGCCACGGCATCGTTGTAGAGGAAAGCCTCCCACAGCCGGACCAGTGCGTAGGCGAGCGTGGCCCGTTCGATCGGCGGTTCATAACCATCCGCCTGGGCTCGCTCGATGAGCTGCTCGACAATCGCCACCGCGGCCCGATGCACCGTCCCGTCGCTACGGGTGATCAACCGCAGGGCGGCGGTCGACTCATTGTCGAAGTACGTACGCAGCGAAGCATCCTCGACGATCCAGTGAATGGTGCGATCCAGGATCTCGTTCAACCGCTGCCCGCCATCGCTGATGGAATGCCGGTCGGCAAAACCGACCATGCGCTCCAGCTGACGGGCAATGGTCGCGCCCAGCAACCCGTCCCGGGAACCGAACCAGCGATAAATACTGGCGCGGCTCACCCCTAATTGCGCGGCAATGGCATTCACATCGACCCGCTTGCACGCCAGGAACATGGCGATGGCCGCGTTCAGCACATCCTCGCGGCTGGCCGAGGCCGGCCGCCCGGGTGTCCTGGTGCCCTCGCTGCGTGTCACGTCGAAAGCATAGGGGTCAGGTACCGCGACAAGGTCCGGGCGGTCTCGGCGCGGCCCAGCATCAGGGCCTGCTGCAGCACGTCCGGATCCCGCGCGATGCGGCCGATCTCCGGCGCGCCCCGCGGCGGGCGAATCTGCAGCACGGCGGGATCGGTGCCGAAATCCCGCTCGTCCTCGTCATGCCGGTGGAGGCGCGACAACCACGGTTCGACCGTGCCGGGCGCGTGCTTGGCCAGGAAGCGGGCCACCACCTTGTTCTCCAAGGCCGAAGGCGGGCGGGCGATCTCGTCCGAGCGGCGGGTGCGCAGCACCAGCACCCGCGTCGCGCCCTGCGTGAAAGCGGTTCGGATGGGCACGGATTCGGACAGCCCGGCATCCACGTATCGGCGCGCGCCGATACGCACCGGCCGCCCGGCCAGGATCGGCAGGCAGGTGGAGGCGCGCAACGCGGCCTGCACGTCCGCCGGATCGGCGAGCCCGGGATGCAGATCGACGGCCGTGCCGGTATCGGCATCGGTGGCAATCGGATGGAAGGTGACCGAATTCGCCAGGATGGCAGGGAAATCCATGGGCACGATGCGCTCGTACACGGTGTGTACCAGGTAGTCGGTGTCCACCACCCGGCCCCCGCGCAGCGCGCGCGTGGGAGCGATCACCCGGTTGATGACCTCCGGGTTCCAGGCCCGCCGCGCCTCGACCGCACGCCCGCACAACAGCCACGCGGCATTCAGCGCCCCCGCCGACGCCCCGTAGACGGCATCGAAACAGGGCAGGACACCGAGGTCTTCGATGGCCATCGCCATGCCGTGCGAGAACGCGCCCCGCGAGGAGCCGCCCTCGATCACCAGCGCGAGGCGGTGCGAATCCCGGCGCAGGCCGGGCAGGCTGCCCTCGCGGTGCCGGCGCGCGATCAGCTCGCCGACGCCCATGACCTGGTCGGGGCCGGGATGGTGGTCCGGGTGGTGCTGGTCCGGCACAAGCGCTCCCTTCGAGCCTATTTGAGACATCGATGTCGCTGTGTATCATATCCCGCGTTCGAGACTGGAGGTCAACGCATGCAATTGGCGCTCACCGAGGACGAGCTCGCGTTCCGCGACGAGCTGCGCGCCTTCTACCGAAGTGAAATCCCCGCCGATATCCGCAACCGGAACCGGCACGGGCAGGAACTCACCAAGGACGACATCGTCACCACCCAGCGCATTCTCAATGCGCACAACCTCGCCACGCCGAACTGGCCGGTCGAGTGGGGTGGTCGCGACTGGACGCCCATCCAACGACACCTCTGGCACGACGAGATGCAACTCGCCTCCGTACCGGAACCACTCACCTTCAACGTCAATATGATCGGCCCGGTCATCGCCCACTTCGGCTCCCAGGAGCTGAAGGAGCGCTTCCTGCCCGCCACCGCCGATCTCGACATCTGGTGGTGCCAGGGCTTTTCCGAACCCGAGGCCGGTTCCGACCTGGCCTCGCTGCGCACCACCGCGGTCCGCGACGGCGACAGCTACGTGATCAACGGCCAGAAGACCTGGACCACCGCGGCCCAATCCGCCGACTGGATCTTCTGCCTGGCCCGCACCGATCCCGCCGCACCCAAGAAACAGGCCGGCATCTCCATGCTGCTGTTCCCGCTGGACACCCCCGGCGTCACCGTGCGGCCCATCAAACTCATCGACGGCGGCCACGAGGTCAACGAGGTCTTCCTGGAGAACGTCCGCGTCCCCGCACAGCACCTCGTCGGCCAGGAGAATCAGGGCTGGACCTACGCCAAGTTCCTGCTCGGCAACGAACGCACCGGCATCGCCGCCGTCGGCCAGACCAAGGTCCGGCTCTGGCTCGCCAAGGAACACGCCCGCCAGACCCGGCTCGGCGACCGCACCATGCTCGACGACCCGCTCTTCGCCGCCCGCCTCGCCGACCTCGAGAACGAGCTGCTGGCACTGGAACTCGTGCAACTACGGGTGGCCGCCGGCTCGGCCGACGGCAAACCCAACCCGGCCTCCTCGATCCTCAAACTGCGCGGCACCGAACTGCAGCAGGCCGTCACCGAACTGCTGGTCGACATCGCCGGACCGGATTCCCTTGCCCGCGAAGGCGACACCCCCGACTGGGCGCGCCGCAGTACCGCCACCTACCTGAACTACCGCAAAACATCGATCTACGGAGGATCCAACGAGGTGCAGCGCGGCATCATCGCCTCGACGATCCTCGGATTGTGAGGCAGCACCATGGATTTCGAGCTCACCACCGAACAGAAGCTGCTGCGCGACACCGTGCGTGACGTGCTGAACCGCGGCTACGGCCCCGAACGCCGCGACGGGATCGCCGGCGCCGGCCCGGGCCGGGACCCCAAGATCTGGACCAACCTCGCCGAAATCGGGCTGCTCGGCCTGACTTTCGCCGAAGAGGACGGCGGCATGGGCGCCGGACCCATCGAGGTCATGCTGGTCATGACCGAACTCGGCCGCCGCCTCGCCCCCGAACCGGTCCTCGACTGCGCACTACTGCCGGGCGGCCTCATCACCCGGACCGGCACCGACGCACAGCGCAAGGACCTGCTGCCGGTCATCGCCGCCGGCACGCTGAAACTGGCCTTCGCGCACGGCGAACCCGGCCTGCGCTGGCCCGCCACCGAGACCGGCACCCACGCCGTGCGCCGCGGCGACAACTGGGTTATCACGGGCCGCAAACACCCTGTACCGCACGGTGATTGCGCCGACCTGCTGATCGTCGGCGCCGCCCTTCCGGACGACGGCATCGGACTGTTCCTGGTCAGTCCGGCCGACCCGGGCGTGCAGCGCACCGCCTACACCACCCACGACGGACTGCGCGGCGCGAGCATCGAATTCGACGGCGCGGCAGCCGAACTCCTCGGCGAACCGGTCGACGCCACCGCCGCCGTCTCCGCCGCCCTGACCGCGGCACAGGCCGCGCTGTGCGCCGAAGCCGTCGGCGCCATGGAGGAGGCACTGCGGCTGACCGCCGAATACCTGAAGACCCGCAAACAGTTCGGCGTCCCGCTGCGCACCTTCCAGACCCTCACCCAGCGCGCCGCCGATATGTACGTCGCGCTGGAACTGGCCCGCGGCATGAGCATGTACGCCTCGATGGCACTGGCCGACGGCATCGTGGATCCGGTGGTGGCCTCCCGCGCCAAGCTGCGCGTCGGCCGCTCCGCCCGCCTCATCGGCCAGGAGGCGATCCAGCTGCACGGCGGCATCGGCATGACCGACGAATACCCGGTCGGCCATTACACCGCCCGCCTCACCGCCATCGAGCACACGCTCGGCGACAGCAACGATCACCTGCGCTACCTGGGCGGCAATGTCGGCGACCACCAGATGGTCGAACTCTGAGGAGAAATACCGGCGCGGAACTCGACTGAACAGGGTGCCTCGGATCGCTTGCTGCACGATTGCGAACACCATTACCCGGCTCTTGCCGAACGTCACCTGCCTGCCGCGGTCATGGGGCTGCGCCGGACAGGTCAGTCGCGAGAGGCGTTGTCCGCGAACAACGCTCGCAAGGCGCGGGTGATGGCGCGGGACGCCGCCTGTTGCGACAGGCCGCGCCGATCCATCAGATGATGCCGGAAGGCCCAGCCGGCGGTGGCCTCGATCAGGTCGAGGAGTTCACCGTCGGCTGCCCCGTCCCGGGTCAGCTCCGGTTCGAAGACGCGGGCGAGCGCCTCGCGGATTCGCTTGTCGGTCAACCGCATTCGCGTGTCCACCGCGGGCATGGTGTTCGACTCCATGAGCCCGTACAGGCGCGGATGGCGTTGTGCGGCGAAGATCTCCGCGCTCTGGGCGACCACGGCCGCGATGCGCTCATCCAGCGGTAGCGCCGGATCGACCGTGGCGACCAGGGATTCCACATACTCCGACTGTGCGTCGGTGGCCGCCGCGCTCAGATCGTCGAGTCCGGCGAAGTGCACGAAGACGCTGCGCTCGGAAACCCCCGCGCGGGCCGCGATGTCCTTGGCGGTCGGTATCGCCTGCCGCTCCTTCATGGCGGACAGCAGGGCGTCGACGATCGCCTTGCGGGTCTGTTCGGGGTTGCGCCTGCGGCGGCGCACGGGCGAGTCGTCACTCATGCCTGAATCCGATCACAACGCGTCCCCTCGAGTGCCTTCGGGGCCGAAATATTGCCATGGACTTGCTGGGACATTCATCATATTGCAGTGTAACTGCAATAAACTTTAGGCTGGCACCCACGGCGCCCTCTAGGGCGGGCGCCGTGCGGCACACCGGCCATCACTCGGATGGCGGCCGGCCGAACCGGTACCCCTCATCGCCGGTCGGTCGCGCCTCGCGCCGCGTTCACATCATGGCGGCCCGCGTCAGGGCCGCGGGCCGCCGTGGTGAAAGCCGCTGGAGGGCAAGAAAATCGATGGAATGTCAAGAGTGACGGTTCCTGCACTCCTGGAATGAACACCGCAACCCTGCTCGACCACCTCCGCACCCACGACGCGCCACTGACTCAGCGCCGCGCCGCGGTCAGTGTGACGAGGCGCGAATCGTCTTCCGGCAGGCCCGGTTCCAGCGCCCGCTTCCGCTGCGTGCGCACCGCGGCACTGAACAACTGATACTCCGCCGACGGCACGCACACCTCCCGATACGCCCCCTGTGGCGCGACCCGCCGCCGCGAACCCGGAATCACCATCCCGTGCCGGACCGCCTGCCCCTTCACCTCCTGTGCTCGCACCCAGGCCTGCATGACCTGCGAATCGATGCTCGGCAGGTACTCCACGGCACGATCCCATTCCAGGCCCTCCACCTGCGCGGGATCGGCTACCGCGGTCACGACGACGGCATGCGCCGTCCCGACGGTGACGTCCGCCATGCGGATTTACCCCCTGTCCGTGTCGGGGCATAGCCCGGGGAACATTCAGAATATCTCGAAAAATCTTGCACTACTGAGTGATTCGCTGTTACCGCAGGATAACTGCGGGTTCGGCCCGGCGGTTCGGGTAGGCTGGCAACCGGAGCGCCGATCTGGAACACGACCCGTCTCGACGAAAGTGGGCAGAGCCATGGCCGAATCCACGAGCACCGTGACGCCGTTATCCGACACGGGCGAGGTGCTGCCGCCCCTGCCGCTCGACGCCTGGCGGCCCACCAAGGAAACCCTGCACCGCTTCGCCCAGATCATCGGCAAGGTGGCACTCGCCAAGGGCATCCGCCGCAACCACTGGTGGCATATGACCTACCGGCTCACCGCCCGCGGCTGGACCACCCTCCCGCTCGGCACCGCCACCGACGGACCCGTCTTCACCTGCGCCTTCGACTTCTTCGACCACGTACTGCGACTCTCCACCGACCGCGGCGTCCAGGACGAGATCCCACTGCAGGGCCAATCCGTCGCCACCTTCTACACCGAAGCCATGCGCGGCCTGCGCGACCTCGGCGTGGACGTCACCCTCCCGCACCCCACCCCGTTCGACCTGCCCGACCACGGCCGCCCCTTCGACCGGGACTACGACCACCACACCTACGACGTCGCCGCCGTGCACCGCGCCTTCCGGATCCAGAGCCAGGTGGGCCGCATCCTCGAGGAATTCAGCGCCGGCTACTCCGGCAAGATCAGCTCGGTACAGCTCTTCTGGCACACCTTCGATCTCGCCGTGCAGCGCTTCTCCGATCGCAAGATCGATATGCCCGGCAGTGTGGATCTTGTCACTCGCGAGGCCTACTCCCGCGAAGTCATCAGCGCCGGATTCTGGTTCGGCGACGACCGCATCCCCGAACCCACCTTCTACTCCTACACCGCCCCCGAACCCGCCGGCCTCAACAGCGAGCCGCTGCGGCCTCCCGCAGCTCACTGGGTGCCTTCGGGCTCGGGACACAATGCCTACCTGGCCTACGACACGGCCCGCGACAGCGCCGATCCGGTCGCCACCACCCTCGATTTCTTCCACTCCGCCTACGCCGCCGGGGCGCGCCTGGCCGGCTGGGATGCCCCCGCCCTGGCATGTCCGGGCGGTATAACCGACCCCGTCCTGGAACACCCCGCCGGCCGCTGGCCGGAATAACTACATGCTTCGAATGGTCTCTCCGACATAGTGTGTCGATAGGGAGATGCGGGATGATCGCTTTGGGGAGTGTGCCATGCGCGAGGAGAAGGGGTTCTGATGCGTGAAGAACGCGTGCCGAATCCGACCCTGACCGCCTACCGGGAAACCGCCTTCAGCGCCGGACCCAGCACCCGGGTCGGGCTCATCGGGGCCCTGATCCTGGCCAGCCTGGTCCTGGCCTGGGCCGCCGAACGCGCCCGCAGCGAAGGCAATGACCACGGCTGGTTCGTCGCCGTCTCGATCGCCGGACTCTTCGTCGCCCGCGGGCTCTACCTGCGCCGGCCCATCACCCTGCCGCATCTCACCTTCGCCGCCATGGTGCTGGTGATCGCCAACTTCGGCTACCGCGCCGAACACCCGGTGCTCGGCTTCGTCTTCCTGGCCGCCAGCGGCGCGGTGCTCATGCTGCCGCAGGGCAGCAAGCCCGAACCCGAGGAACTGCCCCGGGTCGCCGAGTTGGTCCGCCGCACGGAGATCGATCCGCTCGCGCCGTTCGCGCTGCACTCGTCCAAGACCTACTTCTTCAATGCCGACGGTTCCGCCGCCATCGCCTACCGCGCCCGCCTCGGCATCGCGGTGGTCTCCGGCGACCCCATCGGTGACAGCAGCCGATTCCCGCAACTGATCACCGACTTCTCGGCCTTCGCCGGCGAACACGGCTGGCGCCTCGCCATCCTCGGCGCCAATCCGGCGCTGGCCCAGCTGTGGCAGCACCGGGCCATCGATCACCGCGGCCTGCGGGCCATTCCGATCGGCCGCGACGTGGTCATCGAGGTCGACGACTTCGACATGGTCGGGCGCAAGTTCCGGAACCTGCGGCAGGCCGTGAGCCGCACCAAGAACTTCGGCGTCACCACCGAGATCGTGCCCGAGGTCGCGCTGCCCGAACCCACCCGCGAAACCCTGCTCGGCATCGTCGACGAATGGGGACACGGCCGCCAGACCCGCGGCTTCTCCATGATCCTGGACCACCTGCTGGACGGCAGGCATCCGGGCATGCTGGTGGTCATGGCGCGCGACGCCGACGGCCGCATCGTCGGATTCCAGCGCTACGGCGTCTCCGGCAACGGCAAGGAACTCAGCCTGGACGTCCCGTGGCGCCGCCGCGACGCCCCCAACGGCCTCGACGAACGCATGATCGTCGACCTCGTCGACTACGCCCGGGACAACGGCATCAAGCGGATCTCGCTGGCCTTCGCCGCCTTCCCGGAACTGTTCGCCGAGAAGGAGCGGTCGCGGACCCTGCAGGTGGTGTATGTGGCGGTGCGACTGGGTGATCCGCTCATCCGGCTGGAATCGCTGTACCGCTTCCTGCGCAAGTTCAATTCCTTCGGACCGCAGCGCTTCGTATTGATCCGCTGGCGCGAGGTGCTCATCGCGGCGCTGGCCCTGCTGACCCTCGAGTTCGTGCCGCACCGGCATCAGAACTGACACCGGCTCCGCGTGGGAGCCGGTGTGGCCTCGGAAACCGATGTGCCTCAGCGCAGGAACTCCACCAGCGCGGCGTGCAGGGCCGGATTCGCGGTCGCCGTCAGGTGATCGCCGGGGACGGTGACACAGCGGCCGTCCGGCAGCGCCTCGGCGAGGCGTTCCGGTTCGGCCGCAAAGGGATCCGCCTCGCCCGCCAGCACCAGCGTGGGAACCTTGATGCCGGACAGGGATTCGATCGGGGCGGCATTGATCCCGGTGGCCACCGCGGCGATCGCTTCCCGATCGGCGCCCAGCGCGTCCGCGAGAATGCGGAACATGCGGCCGGGCATCACCGTATCGGCGGTCTCGCCCTGCATGGCGGTGACGAGTTCCTCGGCCTTGATGGCCCGCCAATCGATACCGCCGCAATCGACCACGCCGCAACCGATGCCACCGACCACCAGGCGCCGCACGCGCTCATCGCTACCCGCGACCAATAGCGAGATGACCCCGCCCATCGAGTAGCCGACCTGCACAACCTGATCCAGCTCCAGATGGTCGTACAGCGCGCTCACGTCCCGGGCCATGCCCTCCCACGAGTAGCGGGCCGGATCGTGCGGCTTCGCCGACCGCCCGTGCCCGCGCGCGTCCAGGGAGATCACCCGATGCCCGGCGCCGCGCAGCGCCGCCACGATGCCGACGCTCATCCAATTGGCATTGGTGTCGGCCACGATGCCGTGCTGCAACACCACCGGGACGCCCTCGCCCGGCCACTCGGTGTAGTTGAGCTCCAGGCCGTCCCACGTGGTGAACTTCGACATTGCGCCGATGCTAGTCAGGGGTTGCGGTCACGGCGAGCCGGATCGTGCTGATTTCAGAGAGTTCTCAGCTGCGCTGGTTCAGCCCATGCGCGCCATGACCGCCCGGGGCAGCAGCGGCATCACGAAACCCAGCACCCGCCACGGCCATTCGGGCACGTTCGCGCGGACCGATTCGCGCTCGATGGCGGCGACCATCGAGTTCACGCCCTTGTCCAGCGGTGTGACCAGCCGGGCGTCCCCCGCGCGGGCGGACATATCGGTGGCGATGAAACCCGGCTGCAGGGTGGTGACCTTGATCGGGGTGCCGCGCAGTTCGATGGCCAGCCCCTCGCCCAGCGCCGACAGGCCCGCCTTGCTGGCCGCGTAGGCGGCCTTCGGACCGGGCAGGCCGCGCACCGCGCTCATGGACGAGACCAGCACCAGATGCCCGGATCGCTGTTCGCGGAAGATGCGCAGCGCGGCCTCGGCCTGGGCCATGGCGCTCACGAAATTGGTGGTGGCGGTGGCGAGATTGGCGTCGGCGCGGCCGGTGCCGAGGCGGGCGCCCTTGCCCAGTCCGGCGTTCACGATCACCCGATCCAGGCCGCCGAGTTCGGCGCGCAGCTCGTCGAAGACCTTCGGCACGGCGTCGTGATCGTTCACGTCCAGTCCGCGCACGGCCACCGTGAGGCCGGGGTGGGCGGCGAGGAGTTCGGCGCGCAGTTCTTCGAGGTTGGTCACGCGTCGCGCGCAGAGGGCGAGATCGCGGCCGCGGGCGGCGAACTCGCGTGCCATGGCCGCGCCCAGGCCGGAGCTCGCGCCCGTAATAAGAATTCTGCGCCTCGTCATGCCGCCACCCTAGCGGCCGCTTGTTTCGGTTAGCCCGCCGAACCGGTATTCGGCTGCGGCGGAACCAAATGCCACGCACCGCAATTCTGCGAACTGAACGCGACATCGGTCGACTTGATCTCGACCGTGATCGGCTTCAGTGCGGTGTTGTCGCTGGCGATGATGTAGTAGTTCGGATCCGGATAGTCGGTGGCGGTCTGCACCTTCCACAATCGCTTCCAGAAACAGGTTCCGGTGGCCGGGTCCGGTGCGCCGTCGCCGACGTAGGTGCCCGGCTGGAGATCGACGTTCACCAGGTAGGTGCCGTCTGCCGTGATATTCGTGGCCGGCTGCGCGGCGGCGATTCCGGATGTGGTCAATGTCAGGACGGAAGCGATGGCTCCCGCGATCACGAGCGCGCCTGCACGCACGGGTGTTCCTCCCTCGGATTTCTGAACCGCACGGATTTCAAATATGTGCGGGTGGGTGATCCCCGAATCTCCCGGGAGGGGTCTATCAGAATCTCCGGTCGGTTTGGGGGAAATCGGAAATATCTGGCGAATGATGCTCTTCTGGGTGCTGGCGCGATATTCAGACATGGGAACACTTCGCTCGCTCCCGGACAGCGCCGGCTGTACCCCCCACTGCGCCCGGCTCTGCACCGAATCCGGCCTGGCCGCGGTCCTCGCCGCGGACAAGGCGCTCCTGCACTGGCGGGCGCAGTCCCGGCTCGGCGATACCGGCCTCGCCGAACACGCCGTCCAGGAAACCCTGCTCCGCGCCTGGCGCGCCTGCGCCACCTACGACCCGGCCCGCGGCAGCGTCCGCACCTGGCTGCTCACCATCGAACGCAATATCCTCACAGATATCGGCCGCTTCCGCGCCGCCCGCCCCGGCGACGCCAGCTGGGACGAGATCACCGAACTCGCCGAATGGCGTTGCGCCCGGCCGGATTTCACCGAATCACTGGCCGACGGACTGCTGGTCGACGAACTGCTCGCGCATCTGCCGCCGCCGCAGCGGGACGCCGTCGTCCAGGTCATCCTGTGCGATCGCGCCTACCAGGATGTGGCCGCCGACCTGGGCGTACCCGTCGGCACCGTGAAAACCCGGGTGCACTATGCGCTCAGATCGCTGCGGCGGCTCCCGATCAGCGCTTGAATGCATGGGGATGAACCTCCGGACCCGCTCACCCGTCCAACAGGCAGCAGCCGACCGCTACGGTCCGCTCCGACAGAGGAGTTACCCGATGACAGAACAATCGCCCGCCCCCGGCGGCCTGCGCCTGGATCGCCGGACCGCGCTCGCCGCCACCGGGGTGGCCGCCACCGCGCTCACCGTGGTGGCCTGCAGCAGCAATTCGAGCGCGCCCGCCGCCGCGTCGGCGAATCCGGCACAGGACAAGAAGCAGGACCCCGCCGACCTGGCCGCCGTATCCGACGTTCCGGTGGGCGGCGGCATCATCGTCGGCGACACCGTGATCACACAGCCCGTCGCCGGCACCTTCGACGGGTTCTCGTCCACCTGCACGCACCTGGGCTGCAAGGTGAACGCCATTGCGGACGGTCTCATCAAATGCCCGTGTCACGGCAGTGAGTACCGGCTGGACGGCACCGTCGCTCAGGGGCCTGCCGCGCGGTCGCTGGATTCGAAGCCCGTGAAGGTGAGCGGTGATCGGATCGTCTCCGGCTAGCGAGTAGCCGCGCCCGGGTAGCGGGCGAGTTTTCCTGTACGGGTGTGAGGCCGCTGCGCCGGGCGGCCCCACACCCGTCGCGTGTCTTGCGGCGTGTTTGCGTGTGTCCTGCGGCGATGCGGCGTGTTTGCGCGTGTCGCGCAAAATACTTATCGGCGTGTCGGCTGGGGATGAAGTCCGGGCGGGGTATGTGGGCGCGTCGTTCCGGTGGGTGCGGGGGAGTACGGGATAGTGGGTCCCCGGTAGTAACTGATGTTGCCAGAGTCAACAACTGAGTTTGGTGTTACTAGTGGGAAGGGAGGGGCGCTCAGCCCCCGAGCGCCGTCCGCTTATGAAACCAAGCATGGTCAAGGCCGGGCTCTACACCGCCGTCACGGCCGCGGCACTCTCCACCGTCGCCGGACTGCTGCCGGCCGTCTCGTCGGCCGCGCCCGCGGCGCCCGAACTGCCCCAGAAACTCGTCGGGAAGACCATCTTCCTCGACCCCGGGCACCAGGGCCCCAACCACAGCCAGGATGTCGCCCGCCCGGTCAGCGACGGCCGCGGCGGCAGCAAGGAATGCCAGACCACCGGCATGACCAGCCTGCACGGCATCGCCGAACACACCATCAACTGGGACGTCGCCCAGCTGGTCCGCACCTCGCTCGAGGGACTCGGCGCGCACGTCGTGCTGAGCCGGCCCGACGACACCGGCTGGGGCGGCTGCATCGACGACCGCGCCCGCGCCGCCAACCAATCCGCCGCCGATGTCGCCGTGAGCATCCACGCCGACAGTGGTCCCGCCGACGGGCGCGGGTTCCACCTCATCGTCCCGCAGCTGCCGGTCCCGGACGCCAAGGCCAACGAGGTCCAGGCCGGCGCCGGGCTCGCCGCCAACAAGGCCATGCGAGACGCCTACGTCCAGGCCGGTTTCCCCGTCGCGAGTTACAACGGCGCGGTCGACGGCCTGCAGACCCGTTCCGACGTCGCCGGTCCCGCCCTCACCGAGGTGCCGGACATCTTCCTCGAAATGGGCAATGGCGCCAATGTCGACGACGCGCAGAGCCTGGAAACCCCCGAAGGCCAGCTCCGCCACGCGGTCACCATCACCACCGGCATCGTGTCCTACCTGCTGGGCGTGCCGGTCCCGGGTGACAACACCGCGAAGGCCTCCGACACCGTCAACGGTGGAAACGGTAGCCCCGCACCGGGTTCGGTGAACCCGGCCGGCGTGGTCGACCCGGCGGGCGCCGGCAAGCCGGGCGAACCGTCCGTCCCCGCGGCGCAGGTCCCCGCGCAGCAGGCGCAGGTTCCCGCACCGGGCCAGGCGCCCGCGCCGCAGTCGCCGGGCGCGCAGAGTCCGGTACCCGGGCAGGTTCCCGCGCAGCAGGCACAGTTGCCCGCGGCGCCGGTGCCCGGAGCATCGGAGCCCGCGGTGCAGTCGCCGGGCGCGCAGGTTCCTGCGCAGCAGGCGCAGTTGCCGGCAGCCCAGGTGCCCGGAGCCCAGTTGCCGGGAGTTCAGGTGCCCGGCGCGGAGGCGCCCGCGCCGCAGTACCCGGGTGCGCAGAGTCCCGTGCCCGGGCAGGTTCCGGCGCAGCCGGCCCAGTTGCCTGCCGCGCAGGCGCCGGGCCAGACCCAGCCGCAGGCCAATCCGGTGCAGCCGCAGGGTAATCCGGCTCAGCCGCAGGCGCAGCCGACCCAGCCGGGGAACGGCACCATCACCTGGGAAGACCTGGAGAAGCAGTTCCTCGACTGGCAGGCCGCGCAGGCGGCCAAGCCGGGCGGGCAGCCGCTGCCCGGGGCGCCGGCCCAGGCGGGCATCAAGCCGGTGGACAGGATTGTGGCGCAACCTGCCTCGGGCGGCCCGCAGTCGATCGCGGCACCGGTACGGCAGTCTCCCGGTTCGCCCACCGGTCCGGGCTATCCGGCGGGATCACCGGCCGCGCCGGGCGCGCAGACCCAACCGGGCGCTCCGACGAGTCCCGGTTCGCCGACCGTCCCTGGAGCCCAGACGAGTCCCGGTAGTCAGACGAGTCCCGGTAGTCAGACCAGCCCCGGCAGTCAGACGAGTCCTGGTAGCCAGACCGGCCCGGGCAGTCAGACCTACCCCGGTGGTCAGGCTCCCTCGACCTCGGACAAGGGTGGCCTGGACGTCGGCACCATGACCACCATGGTGCAGACGGTCATCGGCCTGCTGGCTCCGCTGGCCAAGATGCTCATCGGCCAGACCGGTGCGGGTTCCGATCTGATCAACCTGGCCTACAACCTGGTATCGGTCCTCAGCTCTTCGATGCTGAACTCCACTCTCAAGTAGGGCTCTGAAAACGTAAGGCGCTGAAACAAGCTCGACCGGCACACCACCGAGGGACGCGGACGGCATCCCGCACCGGTGTGCCGGTCGAGTTCGCTTATTCGGCCGTACGCACCGCGTAGTCGCCGAGTGCGGGCTCGAGGAGATCGAATCCGCTTGCGGCACAGCGGGACAGCTCGCGGGCGATCCGCTCGGGGTCCTCGCCCGCGGCGTTCCGCCGGAGGGCCTCACCGAGCACGATGCGCCGGACGGTGTCGAGTTGCGCGGCGGCGATGCGCGGGGTCAGGTCCGCATCGTCCGCGCCCGGATCCACTCCGGCGGTCTCGGCGAGAACCGCGGCCAGGGCGCTCTCCCGCTGTTCGTGAATCTCCCGCAGCCGGGCCGTGAGTGCCGGGCTCTCGCGGACCATCCGGGCGAATTCCGGTCCGGCGAAGCCGAGCGCGGGCTCGCGGCGTTCCAGCCCTTCGAGGCAGGCGCGGCGCAGGGCGTGCAGCGCCGATTCGCCGGCCGGGCGGGCGGCGACGGTGTCGGCGGGACCGGAGATGAGTTCCTCGGCCAGGTCGAAGACCAGGTCTTCCTTGCGGGGGAAGTAGTTCGTGACGGTCATCTTGGCGACGCCGGCGGCGGCCGCGACCTCGGCGATCGTGACCTTGTCGAAGCCGCGTACGAGGAAGAGCCGCGTGGCCGTATCCGCGATCGCGGCGCGGGTTCGCTGCTTGTTGAGTTCACGCACGCTGGTCATGGCTGCACTCTATCGCACTTCATATGTCGAACATAAAAGTTGGTATTGACCTATTCAATAGGTCCGACCTAATCTCTAGTCATGACCACTGCAGTACGCACCCAGACGCCCACCACGACGCCCCTGCCGCCCGGCACCCTCCGTTGGGCCTCGGTGTTGACGCTCGGCCCGATCCTCGCCCTGCTCGACACCACCATCGTGAGCGTCGGAATCGGCTCCATCGCAAAGAGTCTCGGCAGCCCCATGGCCTCCATTCAATGGATCGCCACCGGATATCTGCTGGCCATCGCCCTCGTCATGCCGCTGTCCAGCTGGGCAGCAACCCGATTCGGGGCGAAGCGCATGTGGATGGCCTCGGTGGCCATGTTCATCGCCGGCTCCGCGCTCTGCGGCCTGGCCTGGTCGACCACCAGCCTGATCGTCTTCCGGGTGCTGCAGGGCCTCGGCGGCGGCATGATTCAGCCGATCGGGCAGACGGTGCTGGTCAAAGCCGTAGGAAGGGAACGGCTGGCCAAGGTGATCGGCATGATGCTGATCCCGATCACCTTCGCGCCCGCCGTGGGACCCGTGCTGGGCGGAATCATTCTGAGCGGGCTGGGCTGGCGCTGGATGTTCCTGCTCAATGTGCCGATCGGCATCGTGGCGCTGATCCTGGCCGGCCGCATGGTGCCCGCCGACCGCGATCGTGAGCCTGCCGGGACCGGTGGCAACCGCCTCGATCGGCTCGGATTCGCCTTGCTGGCACCGGGTTTGACGGGTCTGCTGTACGGATTGACCGAGGTTTCCGGCACTGGTGGTTCGCGTTTCGGCCTCCCGGCACTCGTCGCCGGTGCGGTACTGGTCGTCGGATACGGGATCCACGCACTGCGCACCCGGATCACTCCGGTGATCGATCTGCGGCTGTTCGCCGACCGCGGATTCGCTGTGGCAGCGGGCAATTCGTTCCTGCAGGGCGCGGTGCTCTACAGCGCCATGCTGTTGCTGCCGCTGTACTTCCAGCAGGTCCGGCATGTGGACGCGCTGCACACCGGGTGGCTGGTGCTGCCGCAGGCGCTGGCCACGGCGATCGCCGGATTCCTCGCGGGCAAGGTGAGCGATCGCTTCTCGGCGCGTTCGATGATCCTGGCCGGTCTGGGCCTGACGCTGCTCGGCACGGTCGTGTTCACGCAGCTCGGCAATGATCCGGCGGGCTGGCTGATCACCGCGTCGCTGGTGTTGCGCGGCATGGGGATCGGCATCGTGATGGTGCCCGGTATGGCGGCGGTGTACTCCAGTCTGACGCCGCAGCAGTTCGCGCAGGCGGCGGGCACGATCAACGTGCTGAACCGGGTCGGCGGCGCGGTGGGCACCACCGTGGTGCCCCTTATCCTGCAGCACTATCTGGCTGCGCACGCGGGCGCCGCGGGGTTCGGGCTCACCTTCTGGTGGGTGCTGGGTCTGTCCGCGCTGGCGATAGGTCCGGCCCTGCTCTACCCGGGCCGTAAGGCGGAGTGAGGCGCCCCGATCGCGGGGCTTCCGTCCCGAGACCGATATCGAAGGGCCCGACCGGTACCGCCGGTCGGGCCCTGCTCGTATGCCCCGAATTGTCCGGAGCCGGGCAAACTTTTCGCGATCTGCGGCCGTTCGGGCGTGTCCTCCGCCGCCTTCCTGGACAGCGGGGTTGTGCCCGCTAACAGGCGCACGTGCGGACAACCGTGTGTCCGGTGGTTGGCAAGTATTGGGCGCAGGAGTTGCATGAATCCCGGGCCGGGTCAGGCAGGCTGACGAAATCGGCTCGTCGATCGAGGTGGATGTGATGGCGTTCGGTGTGGGCTTGAGTATCGGCACGGTCAATACGGTGTGCGCGACAGCCGCGGACCGATCGGGCAAGAATCCGCCGGGCCGCCGCGGCGCGCCGCCGACCACCTGGCGGACCACCCTCACCTTCGACAGTTCCGGTACCGCGCGCGTCGGCCGGATTCCGCGGCACGGGCGGGTGATCACCGAGTTCGCCGATCTCAGCCACGGCAGTGCGCCGCTCGCGCGGGTCGGTCATCGGGCGCTCACCGGTGCGGATCTGGTGGCGACCGTCGCGTACAGCGTCATCACCGAGGTGCTGGGTAAGGCGCCCGAGGCGGATACCGGTATCGCGGTTACGCATCCGGCCGGCTATCCGGTGAACGTGATGGACGAATTGCGTACCGCGCTGGATCATGTCGGCCTGCCGCAGGCGCAACTGGTGGCCGAGCCGATCGCGGCGGCGACCTGGCTGGCGGCCGAACGTGGCCCGCTCACACCGGGTTTGGCGCTGGTCTACGACCTCGGCGGTTCGGGTTTGAATGTGACCTTGCTGCGGGTGGGTGCGGGTGCGCCGAGCAATCCGATCGTGGGTCAGCCGTTGCATTCGATCGAGTACGGCGGCCGGGCCTTCGGTGATGCGGTGGCGAAGCGATTGCGCCGCACCGGGGGTGCGCAGGTGGTGCCGCGCGGGTTGTCGGACGCGGATTCCGGTGAGTTGCGCAGTGAGCACATTCGCAATTCGCTGGCGCTGGTCTATCGGTGCCTGCGCATTGCCGATGTGACCATGGCGGATGTGGATCGCATCCTGGTGGTCGGGGGTGCGGCGCGGCCGCCCGAGGTGGCCCAGGTGCTGGCGAAGCAGTTGGCGCGGCCGGTGGTGGTGGCCGCGGATCCGGAGCGCACGATCGCGGACGGTGCGGCGATCGCGGCGCGGCAGGCGTTGCTGGATCAGGATCTGTCGGCGCACCGCAATCACTCCCTTACCGGTCTGTTCCGTCGCATCACGAGGGTGGCCGCGCTGTGACGTGGTCACCGGGCTGCGCTCCGCCGTAGTCACGGAATCGGTGCGTGCGGCGATAGACAGACTGTCGGAGGGCAGCGCCCCCGAACCCACTCTCTTCGGGGTTCGGGGGCGCCTTTCGTATATCTCGGTCGGTTACCGGCCGGTTCTGCCCGTTGACGGGCGGTACGGGGTGCTGGCTCGTGCAAGCATGTTGCAAGCAGTTGTTGACGTAACTCCGGTTTGGTGTAACCATTGGACACAGATAAAACGCCACTGACTGGAGGGTGACGACGATGTCTCCGACCTCGACGCCGATCGACGACCCCGTGGTTGCCGAAGCTCAGGAGTACGCCGACAAGCTGCTGCTGCTGTCCGAAGGCTCGGTCAACAAGCACTTCGATCCCTACGAGGACATCGACTGGGACAACCCCGACTTCGATGCCGACTCGCGCCCCGAACGCTGGATTCTCCCCGAATCCGCCGACCCGCTGGGCCGCCACGAGTGGTATCAGTCGCTCCCGGTCGAGAAGCAGATCGAACTCGGCAAATACCGCCAGGCCAATATCGCCAAGGTCGGCCTGCAGTTCGAGTCCATCCTCGTCAGCGGCATGATCAACCACACCTTCTCGCTGCCCAACGGTGACGCGGAATTCCGCTACTGCACCCACGAGATGGCCGAGGAACTCAACCACACCCTGATGTTCCAGGAGATGGTGAACCGCATCGGCGCCGACGTACCCGGCATGGGTCCGCTCGTGCGGCAGCTGCGCTTCCTCGGCGTCCCGATCGCGATCATGTTCCCCAACCTGTTCTTCATGGCCGTGCTCGCCGGCGAGGAGCCGATCGACCACATCCAGAAGCAGATCCTGCGCTCGGGTGAGGAGGTGCACCCGATCATGCGCGGCGTCATGTCGATCCACGTCGCCGAGGAGGCGCGCCACATCTCCTTCGCGCACGAGTTCCTGAAGCACCATGTGCCGGAACAGCAGTTGCCGCAGCGGTTCGTGCTGTCGATCGCCATGCCGATCGTCATGTTCATCCTGGGTCGCTCCATCGCGACGCCGCCGAGGAAGTTCTTCCGCGAGTTCGATATTCCGGAGTCGGTGCGCAAGGAGCTGTTCTACGGCTCGCCCGACGCCAAGAAAGTCTTCAGCGATTACTTCATCGATGTGCGTGCGCTGGCTCAGGAAATCGGCCTGATGAACCCGATCTCCAAGCGCGTGTGGAAGATCCTCGGCATCGACGGCCCGGCCTCGCGCTACCGTTCGGAGCCGATTCGCGCCGCCAAGACCAAGATCGCCTGACGGAAGGGGATTCGTACAGTGCCGTACGTTGTCACCCAGTCCTGCTGCAGTGACGCCTCCTGCGTCTACGCCTGCCCGGTCAACTGCATCCACCCCACGCCGGACGAGCCCGATTTCCTGAGCGCGGAGATGCTCTACGTCGATCCGCAGGCGTGCGTGGACTGCGGAGCCTGTGCCACCGCCTGCCCGGTCGACGCCATCGTGTCGACCAAGAAGCTGACGGACGAGCAGCTGCCGTTCATCGAGATCAATGCCGACTTCTACCGCGCCGAGCGGCCGCGTCCGCTGCTGGCGCAGCCGATTCCGGTGGCGGAGGTCAAGCGCGGGCGGGAGCCGCTGCGGGTGGCGATCGTCGGCTCGGGACCGTCGGCCATGTACGCGGCGGACGAATTGCTCACGCAGCCCGTCGTTTCCGTGACGGTGTTCGATCGGTTGAGCATGCCGTACGGGCTGGCCCGTTTCGGTGTGGCGCCGGATCACACCCGGACGCGTCAGGTGAGCGAGCTGTTCGATGTCATCTCGGCGCAGCCCGGATTCGGGTCGTATCTGAATGTGACTGTGGGCGATCAGATTTCGCATGACGAGCTGCTGGCGGCGCATCACGCGGTGATCTACGCGGTGGGCGCGTCGTCGGATCGGAAGCTCGGCGTCCGCGGTGAGGGTCTGCCCGGCAGCGTCTCCGCCACCGAATTCGTGGCCTGGTACAACGGGCATCCGGATCAGGTGGGCCGGTTCTTCGACCTCTCGCACGAGCGGGCCGTCATCGTCGGCAACGGCAATGTGGCGCTCGACGTGGCGCGGATCCTCACCACCGATCCGGAATTGCTTGCCGGAACGGATGTTTCGCCGCGGGCGCTGGCGGCGTTGCGGCGCAGCCGGATTCGGGAAGTGGTCATTCTGGGCCGTCGCGGTCCCGCGGAATCGGCCTTCACGGTGCCGGAGTTCATCGGCCTGCTGGGCGCGGATGTGGACATCGTGGTGGAAGGCGAGGTGCCCGAACCGGTTCCGGGCATGTCGCAGAAGGTCGAGCACAAGCTGAAGCTGCTGCGCGGGCCGGCCGATCGGCCGACCGGCGGGCGCAAGCGGATCGTGCTGCGGTACCTGACGTCTCCGGTGTCGTTCACCGGTGTGGATCGGGTGACCGGGGTCGAGGTGGTGCGCAATGAGCTCGTCACCGGTGACAACGGTGTGGTGCACGCGGTCGCGACCGAGGATGTGCGGACGCTGCCGGCCGGTCTGGTGCTGACGTCGGTCGGCTATCGCGGAGTGGCGCTGCCGGGGGTGCCGTTCGACGAGCAGACCGGCATCGTGCCGAACTTCGATGGGCGGGTGCTGGAGGAGTCGGGCGGCGCGGTGGTGCCCGGTACGTATGTGACCGGGTGGATCAAGCGGGGGCCGACCGGGTTCATCGGTACCAATAAGTCGTGCGCGCAGCAGACGGTGCGTCAGCTGGTCGATGATTTCAACGCCGGGCGGCTGGCTCAGCCGGCCCGCAGTGCAGGCGATTTCGACCGACTGGTCGGTGCTCGCCAGCCGCAGGTGATCCGCGGCGGCGCCGTCAATCGCACGCGGCGCAGGCTACCGCTACTGGTACGGAGCCGGTAGCGCTACCGGCGGAGGCCGTCGCACGCGAACCCCCTTCCGTGTGCGGCGGCTTTCGTGTGTGTTGTGCGAGTTGTAATGCCACGTTTGCTCGGGACGACATCTCCTGTAGTAGAGCTGAATTCATTGCGAATCACGGACGGCGAGTCTTCCGGGGTGGGGATCTCGAGGGCAGCAACCGACCAGTGATCGACCTTCTGCACTTCTGAACTGACGTTGCGGTTTTATTTTTCGGACACTCGTCGACGACCGGTTGGTATGTATTAGCAATTCGCTGTGCCGTAGCTGCAAAGAAAGACTGTTCGGTTGTTTTTGTCGCGCAGTCGGATTCGATCTTGATGTATTAGTTGCCTGACCAGTAGATTCGCCAACTTCGCTACTGGACGCGAAATCTTTTCTCCCGAATCGATATTCAAGTCCCGCAAACGCCAGCTAACCTGAACGCGCTGTTTGGAAAACGACCGCGACCACATGGTTGGTACGCCTGTGGGGCCGTGGTCTCGGTGCGTTGACGGGATAGCAATGACAGTTGGCTTTGGTATGAGCATCGGCACAGTGAACTCTGTATGGGCGACCTCGGCCGGTGATCGGAACCGGCCTGCCGTGCGTGTCCGGCGCACGGCTGTCACCTTCGACAGCGCCGGCGGTCCGCATATCGGGGGAATTCCCCGATTCGCGCCGGTGGTCACGGATTTCGCCGATCTCACGGCCGAACCCGACCCCGTGGTCATGGGAGGCCGCA
The DNA here is from genome assembly GCF_044750615.1 of Nocardia sp. NPDC088792. Classification (NCBI taxonomy): domain Bacteria; kingdom Bacillati; phylum Actinomycetota; class Actinomycetes; order Mycobacteriales; family Nocardiaceae; genus Nocardia; species Nocardia sp. NPDC088792. The sequence continues at coordinate 358,812 of NZ_JBIVKC010000002.1, read as the reverse complement.
TCTGGTCGCCCGCGGATCTCATTGCGGCGGTGGTAAATGGGCTTATTGCCGCAAATGCCCCGGAAGCGCCCGCCGTAACCACTTATCCCGCTTGTTATTCGGACAAACACGTCACTCGATTGCGGCGGGCCCTCGACTGGTCCGGCGCCGCGGACGTCACCCTCATGCCCGAGCCCGTCGCCGCCGTCGAATGGCTCGACGCCGAATACGGCATCTCCACCAACGGTTTGACCCTCGTCTACGACCTGGGCGGCAACAGCCTCGACGTCGCCGTGGTGCGCACCGAGGCCGACCGCGACGAACGCGGCATACTCGGTCGCGCCGAACGCTCACACGAGTACGGCGGACGGCCGCTCGGCGCCCTGCTCGCCCGATATGCCCGCAGCCTCGCACCCGATTCGGCGCAGGCGGTATCCGCCGTGGTGCCCGCCGCCGATACGAATCGCCTGCGCACCTGGCATATTCACAACTCGCTACGCTTGGTCCGCTCGTGTGTCCACCGCGCCGGCCTCGCACTCGCCGATATCGACCGGGTGCTGCTCATCGGCGGCGCGTCCCGGCCCGCCGAAGTGGGCAAGGCGCTCGCCGAGCTGGAACGACCGGTCGTCATGTCGCCCGATCCCGCGCACACCGTGGCCGTCGGCGCGGCCATCGCCGCCTACCGCAGCGCCGACACCGGCTCGGCCATCGTCCGATACGCGCCGCGAGCCGCCGTAATCTCCAGCGCGGCAGTGGCTTCCGCGCTGGCCATGTCCGCCGCCACCGTGCTCGGCGGACCCGTCGCCGGACCCTCGGCTCTGCAGGCCAACCCCGAACCGGCCGATGCCGCCGGCGCCGGGGCGGGCATCGGCGCCGGAATCGGCCTGAGCACGGGCGGCGGTGATGTCCTGCTCTACGACGACGGCAATACCGGCGGCACCGGTGTGCGCGCCGTCGCCGCGGTGTCGATGCTCAGCAACTACGGGCCGATCGCACCGACCGTCACCCCGAACTGGTCCTCCGGCCGACCCGTCGCCCCCGTCCACCCGTCCACCGGTCCCACCGACCGATGGGACCGCTGCCCAACCCCTTACGCCAACCCCGCCGAATTCGTGAACCCGATCCCCTTCCAGGTGAACGCCTCCTACCCCTTCACCGCCCTCCCCGGCCAGCTCCCCTCGGTAAGCCTCCCCGGCCTCGCCAACCCGTCCCAACCCGTATCCGCCGCCCCCCAACCCGCTGGAAACGCCCCGGGCGCAACCCAACCCGGCAATCCGGCCGCACCAGCGGGTGGAACCAAGGGTGGAGGCCCCAACGGTGCCGCCGACAACAGCGGCACCACCAACGGCGGAACAGCCAACGGCGGCACCGCAAATGGCGGCACGGCCAACGGCGGAACGGCTTCGGGCGGCGCGACCACCGGCGACCCGGCCAGCTCCACCACGGGTGGCGGCGCGAACCCGGGCGGCAACGCGGCCGGCGGCAATGCCGGAGGCGGAACCGCCCCCGCCGGCGACGCCGGAGGCGCCCCCGCCGGCGGTTCGAATCCCGGCGGAACCACCGGCGGCGGAACAACTTCCGGCGGCAGCACCACCGGCGGTGGCACCACTGATGGTGGTGGCACTGCGAACGGCGGTGGTACCGCGAATGGCGGTGGTACCGCGAACGGCGGTGGTACCGCGAACGGCGGTGGTACCGCGAATGGCGGTGGTACAGCCAATGGTGGTGGCACTGCGAACGGTGGTGGCACTGCCAATGGTGGTGGTACCGCGAATGGTGGTGGTACCGCGAATGGCGGTGGTACTGCGAACGGTGGTGGTACAGCCAATGGTGGCGGCGCTGCGAACGGTGGTGGCACTGCCAATGGTGGCGGCGCTGCGAATGGTGGTGGCACCGGCGGCAATTCCATCGGCGGAGGTGCGGCCAACGGCGGCGCCCCCGCGGGCGGCAAATCTTCTCCTGGCGGCTTCTCCGCCGGCGGCACCTCGGGTGGCGCATCCCACGGTGGCGGATTCGGCGGCAGGGGAGGCGGAGGCGGCGGTCACCGCTAGCCCCGCCACCGGCGCCGGACGTGGTTGCGCGACCCTCCTCCTCGCAACCGCCTCCGGCCCCCGGAGCGGCGACGTGGGTGGGAGCGCGGACCTGCACCCCGCCCCCACCCCGGCGTCGAAATGACCGGCCCACCCTCGCGCCTTTCTCGTGCCCAGCGCGGCGGTGGGCACGGTCATGCCCGCGGTCGGAGCCGGCGGGAAGACGTCATCGCGTTTGATGTGTCATGAATCTGGCGCGCCGGTGCGCGGTTGTACGGCGGTACTGTCGAAATCGGGGTTCGTCGCCCGTGCGGGGATCACCCCTGAGCATCGGAACCGACAGGAGGGCACAGGAAATGGACGCCAGAATCAGAGGCACCACCATGCCGGTGCTCGAGGTTTCGCTCGAGCCGGGGGACAGCTTGATCGCGGAGGCGGGGCAGCTCTCCTGGATGACCGATTCGATCCGATTGCACACCTCCACGCGCGGCGCGGCCGGTGGCGTCTTCGGTGCGGTGCGGCGTGCCTTGGCGGGCGCGGGCCTGTTCATGACCGAGTACACGGCGGCCCGGCAGCCCGGACGGGTCTCGTTCGCGGCCAAACTGCCCGGTCAGATCCTGCCCATGCGGGTCGAGCCCGGTGTCGAGTACATGGTGCATCGCCACGGATTCCTCTGCGGCGCAGGTGATGTCCGCGTCAGCCTGAGTTTCCAGCGGCGGCTCGGCGCCGGGATATTCGGCGGCACCGGCTTCACCCTGCAGAAGATCTCCGGTTCCGGTTATGTCTGGGTCGAGTTGTCCGGCGAGGTCATCCAATACGATCTCGCGCCGGGCGAAACCCTGCGCGTGCACCCCGGTCATGTCGGATTGTTCGATGCCTCGGTGCGATTCGACATCACCATCATGCGCGGTGTCCGCAATGTGCTGTTCGGCGGCGATGGCCTGTTCCTGGCGGCGCTCACCGGCCCGGGCCGAGTGTGGTTGCAGTCCTTGACGATCACGAACCTCGCGCACGCCCTCATCCCGTACCTGCCGGTGGGTGAGAACGAGCCGCCGCAACGCTGACCGTCAGCGCGTGACCTTCCCGGTCAGCTTGCCGCCCTGCGCATTCCGGACAATGCACTGCACCGACCCGTCCTGCGCCCAGTCGGTGCTGGTCTCGGGGCGATACCAGAAGAGTTTGAGATCGTCCCGGTTCAGCTGGTCGAACGGCTGGCTGCACTGTGTTTCGGCGTAGTCGCGCGCCGCCTGGTCGCTGTCGTAGGTGGGCAGGCGGAAGGTGGTGAGCACCTCGCCGTCGTGCGGTTGCGCGCAATCGACCACGGTCGCGCCCTTGATCCGCGTCCCGACCCCGACCCCGTTCACACAGTCCCCGGTCTTCAGATTCCGCAACAAGGTGTACCCGGTCGTCCCCGTGGGATCGGCCGACGGATACACCCCCGAACCGGTACTCGACGAGTGGTCGGTCACCGCCGCGACAACCCCGATCAGTACCCCGAAAACCAGCCACGCCACGGAGATCACCATCCCCGCAATGGCCAGCCCCCGCCCCTGCTGCCCCCGCTGCTTGATCTGCGACAGCGCTACGAACCCGAACGGCAAGGCCAGCAAGCACATACCGAGCAGACCGGTAATGAACGCCGCGATCGCGAACCCATTGGTGGTGCCCTGCGGCGGCTGCTGCATCGGATACCCGGGCGCCCCGCCCATCGGCGGATACCACCCCGGCGGCTGACTCCCCGGCCACGCCTGCGGCTGACCCGGTTGCCCACTGGGCCACGCGGGCTGCGCGGGTGTCTGGCCCGGCGACTGGCCACCAGGCCATGCGGGCGGCTGATTCGGATCCATGTATTCCCCCTGGTGTCGTACCCGGCAGGGTCGGTCGGACTGCGATACGGCCTGCTGAGCGTATCCGCTCGAAGATCATCAAGGGGTTTGTGCGCGGGCCGCGCCCGGCGTGCCGCGCTAGCGGACCGGCGCCAGCAGGTCGGGCAGTTCGAGGATGCTGTCCACCACGGTCGCGCGGGCCGCATCGGGGTGTTCCGAGCCCAGATAGCCCCAGGGCCCGCGCCGAATCAGGATGGGCAGCATGCCCGCCGCCCGCGCGGTCAGCACGTCATTGTCGACCCGATCCCCGACATAAGCGATCTCGGCGGCCCCCACCCCCGCGACCTCCACGACCTTGTCGAAGAACGCCGGATCCGGCTTCTCCAGCCCCCATTCGGCCGAGGTGTAGATGGCATCGACCGGCAGCCCCATCCGCTCCAGCGCCGACTTGGCCTGCGGCGGTTGATTTCCCGCGATGATCACGCCGAGCCCCCGCCCCCGCAACTCCGCCAGCCCACCCCGCACATCCGGATAGAGATCATCCCCATCGAAGTTGTTCCGCAAACTCCCCGGCTCCTCCGCCGCCCAAGCCCGATCCTCGGCCGCCAGATCCAACCCCGGCCGCACCAGCCCGAACGCCTCCGTCAACGGCCGCCCGGCCCCCGCCATCCCCCCGATGACCCCGAGCAACGCAAACCGAGGCACCCCGATCCGATCGGCCCACCGGCACCAGATCCGAGTCTCATCAACCAGCGTCTCCCCCACATCGAACACCACAACCTTGATCACCACCCCACCCTATCCACCCACCCCCACCCCCCACCCAACCCCGAGTGGCACATGAGGAACGCCGCCATCGGCGTGTCGCGTACCTCAGGTGCCACTCGGCGAATGGCAGCGGTCAGGCCGACAAGCTGAGGGTTGTGCTGACGGCGGTGTGATAGCGGTCCAGGGCGATATCGGTCAATGCCGGGTGGGGGCCCAGTGCGTCGGCATGCACCACGTCCGGCGTCGTTGCGATCAGGCGATCGGTCAGGAGTCCGGGCGCAAGGAACCAGGGTGCGACAAGCACTTCCTCTGCACCACGTGCCCGTAGCCGTGCTACTGCTTCGGCAACTGTGGGTTCGGTTGTGGCAAAGCAGATTTCGGTCTTCCACCCGGTGAGCGCCGTGAGTCGCCGCGCTACCTCGGCGGTACGGGCATTGGCCGCCGCGGAAGAGGAGCCGACCGCCGCTACGGCAATGCCGAGCGACCGGGACGACTCCGGCATCGCTCCCGGAGCACCGCCGTTTCGGTTCGCCGAGGCGATGAGCGATGCGGGCGGGAGGGTCTGCACACCGGCTCGGGCGGTGTGGATGCGGTCGCGAAGGGCGTTGATGAGGCGCGCATCGGTACCCAGGACATCGGCCTGGGTCAGGTGCAAGCGCGGATGGCGGGTGTGGGCCGCGTCGAGCAGGCCCGGTAGGTCCACGCGGGCGTGGAAGGCGCTGCCCAGCAGTAGGGGAACTACCACCGCGTGCGAATGTCCTTCGGCGGCAATGGCATCCATCACCTGATCGACCGGTGGTGCGCTCAGGTCCAGGAAGGCGAGGCGGACATCCAGGTCCGGTCGCGCCGCGGCGATCTGCTCGACCACCGCGTGCATCGTTGCCGCCGATCGTGGGTCGCGGCTGCCGTGGGCTACCGCGAGCAATGCCGGTGTGCTGCCGGCGGATCGGCGTGCGATCTGTCCACCGCCGGTGCCGGTCGGGAAACTCTGCGGTGCAGGGGATCCGGGGTGGGGCGTGGGGCGGCCCGGCAGGGCGGCCGGAACAGCTGCGCTGCCGGGCGGGGTCACGTCAGGCTCCGACTTCTACCGCGGTGAGGGCGTCGCCGACCAGGCCGGCGGCCAGGGTGTTGCCGCCCGCGGGGTCGATGAGGAGGAAGGAGCCGGTGTGGCGGTTGATGCTGTAGTCGTCGGCCACGATGGGGTCGGCGACGCGGATCGAGATGCGGCCGATGTCGTTGAGGGACAGGGATTCCGGGCTCGGGTCCGAGGACAGGTGCTGTTCGTCGAAGCGCTCGATGAGGGCGCCGACGATGGCCTGGGTGGTGCGGGTGCCGTGCTTGAGGAGCAGGCGGGCGCCGGGGCGCAGGGGCTTGTCGCCGAGCCAGCAGACGGTGGCGTCGAAGGCCTCGATCGGCTCGGGGGCGCCGGAGACGGCCGCGATCACATCACCGCGGGAGACGTCGACGTCGTCGGCGAGGATCAGGGTGACGCTACGGCCGGGCTGTGCCGAGGCGAGTTCGCCGTCGGGAGTGTCGATGCGCTCGACGGTGGTCCGGGTGCCGGAGGGCAGCACCACGACCTCGTCGCCCTTGCTGACCACTCCGGCCGCGACCTGCCCGGCGTACCCGCGATAGTCGGGGTGTTCGGCGGTGCGCGGGCGGATCACGTACTGCACCGGGAAGCGCAGCCCCACCTGGTGGCGGCCGTGCACGTCCGCGTCCACCGGCACCGCTTCCAGGTGCTCGATGAGCGACGGCCCGTCGTAGTACGGGGTGTTCGCGGAGCGCGAGGCCACATTGTCGCCGTGCAGCGCGGAGACCGGGATCTCCTGCACGTCGCCGGGCGCCCAGCCGAGTTTGGCTGTCAGCTCGGCGAATTCGCTGCGGACCTTGTCGAACACGCCGGCCGGGTCATCGACCAGATCGATCTTGTTGACCGCGAGCACCAGCTTCGGCACCCCCAGCAGCGCCATGACTGCCGCATGCCGGCGGGTCTGCTCGATGACACCCTTGCGGGCGTCCACGAGCAGGATCACCAGCTGCGCGGTGGACGCGCCGGACACCGTGTTCCGCGTGTACTGCACGTGCCCCGGGGTGTCGGCGAGCACGAAAGACCGCTTGGGCGTGGCGAAGTAGCGGTACGCCACGTCGATGGTGATGCCCTGTTCCCGTTCCGCGCGCAGCCCGTCGACCAGCAGTGACAGGTCGGGCGTGGACAGCCCCTTGTCGACCGAGGCGCGGGTGACCGCGTCGATCTGGTCCGCGAGTACGGATTTCGTGTCGTACAGCAACCGTCCGACCAAGGTGGACTTGCCGTCGTCGACGCTGCCGGCGGTGGCGAGTCGAAGGAGGTCGGACATCAGAAATAACCCTCTCGCTTGCGGTCTTCCATCGCCGCTTCGGAAACTCGGTCGTCGCCGCGGGTGGCGCCACGTTCGGTGAGGCGGGATGCCGCAACCTCGGCGAGGATCGCCTCGTTGTCGGCGGCCTCGGAAAGAATTGCGCCGGTGGTGGATCCGTCGCCGACGGTGCGGTAGCGCACCGACTTGGTCAGCAGCTCTTCGTGATCCGCCGGCCCGCCCCAGGAGCCGGGGGTCATCCACATGCCGTCGCGCTGGTAGACCGGGCGCTCGTGCGCGTAGTAGATGCTGGCCAGTTCGACGTCCTCGCGGGCGATGTACCGCCAGATGTCCAGCTCGGTCCAGTTGGAGATCGGGAACACCCGCACATGCTCGCCGGGCGCGTGCCGGCCGTTGTACAGGTTCCACAGTTCCGGCCGCTGCCGCTTGGGATCCCAGCGTCCGAACGCGTCGCGCAGCGAGAAGATCCGCTCCTTGGCGCGCGAGCGCTCCTCGTCGCGGCGGCCGCCGCCGAAGACCGCGTCGAAGCGGTTCTCGTTGATGGCGTCCAGCAGCGGCACGGTCTGCAGCGGATTGCGGATGCCGTCCGGGCGCTCCTGCAGCCGGCCGTCGGCGAGGTAGTCCTCCACCGACGCGACATGCAGTCGCAGCCCGTACTTCTCGACCACCTTGTCCCGGAATTCGAGGACCTCGGGCAGGTTGTGCCCGGTGTCCACGTGCAGCAGCGCGAACGGCAGCGGCGCGGGCCAGAAGGCCTTGATCGCCAGGTGCAGCAGCACGGTGGAGTCCTTGCCGCCCGAGAACAGGATCACGGGCCGCTCGAACTCGCCCGCCACCTCACGGAAGATGTGGATGGACTCGGATTCCAGCGCGGCCAGAGTGTCGAATTCCCGGAGCGAGGCGAACTCCTCGAGATCGGTTTCGGTTTCGAAAGTGGTCATGACGCGTGCAACCCGCATTCGGTCTTGGCGAGCCCGGCCCAGCGGCCGGATCGCGGATCGGATCCCGGTTCCGGCTTCCGTGTGCACGGAGCGCAACCGATCGAGGGATAGCCCTCTTCCACAAGGGGATTGACGAGAATGCCATTGGCCTCGATGTAGGCGGCCATCTCGTCATCGGACCAGGCGGCGATCGGATTGATCTTCACCAGGCCGAAGCCCTCGTCGAAGGAGATGAGGGGCGCGTTGGCGCGAGTCGGCGCCTCCACCCGGCGGATGCCCGTGACCCAGGCGTTGTATCCGGCGAGGGACTTCTGCAACGGGACCACCTTGCGCAGGCGGCAGCATTCGGCGGCGTCCCGGGCGAACAGATCCTTGCCGAGCAGCTGATCCTGTTCCGGCACAGTGTTTTCCGGCGTCACGTTCACGATGTTCACGCCGTACACCAGCTCGACCGCGTCCCGCGTGCCGATGGTCTCCGCGAAGTGGTAGCCGGTATCGAGGAACAGCACGTCCACGCCGGGCTTCACCTGCGCGGCCAGCTGCACCAGCACGGCGTCCTGCATGTTCGACGCCACAATGTAATTCGAGCCGAAGTTGTCCTCGGTCCACTGCAGCAGTTCCTGCGCGGTGGCATCGGTGCCCAGCTCGGCGGCGCCCTTCTCGGCGATCGCCCGCAGCTCGGCCTCAGCGAGTTTCGTTGTAGTCATTGACGTTTCTCCCAACTACCGAAGATCTGCTTCGTCGGCGCGAACAGCCCACTGTGCGAAACGCTCTTCACCGTCACGGTTCTTGATGAAGTTGCGCACCACACGCTCGATGTAGTCGCCGAGCTCGTCACTGGTCACCTTGTGCTGACGCAGTTTTCGCCCGAAGGCGCTGTCGAGTCCGAGGCTGCCACCGAGATGAACCTGGAAGCCCTCCACCTGATTCCCGTCGCCGTCGTCGACGAGCTGGCCCTTGAAGCCGATGTCGGCGATCTGGGACCGGCCGCACGAGTTCGGGCAGCCGTTGATATTGATGGTGATCGGCACATCCAGGTCGGCATTGATATCCGCGAGCCGCTGCTCCAGCTCGGGCGCCAGCACCTGCGACCGCTTGCGGGTCTCCACGAACGACAGCTTGCAGAACTCGATACCGCTGCACGCCAGCAGGTTTCGCCGCCAATGCGACGGGCGGGCCTGCAGGCCGAGCGGCGTCAGCTCCTCGATCAGCTGCTCGACCTTGTCGTCGGGCACGTCGAGCACGATGAACTTCTGGTACGGGGTGAAGCGCACCCGATCCGACCCGGCCCGCTCCACGGCGTCCGCGGCCTGCGTCAGGATGGTGCCCGAGACGCGACCGGCGATGGGGGAGAAGCCGACGGCATTGAGGCCGTTGCGCAGCTTCTGCACGCCGATGTGATCGATCGGGCGGGCCGGCTGCTCGGGCGCGGGGCCGTCGATCAGCTTGCGCTTCAGGTACTCGTCCTCGAGCACCTGACGGAACTTCTCGACACCCCAGTCCTTCACGAGGAACTTGAGGCGGGCCTTGGTGCGCAGGCGGCGGTAACCGTAATCGCGGAACAGCGAGACGACCGCTTCCCACACATCCGGCACCTCGTCCAGCGGCACCCATGCGCCCAGCCGCTGGGCCAGCATCGGGTTGGTGGACAGGCCGCCGCCGACCCAGAGATCCAGGCCCGGACCGTGTTCGGGATGCTCGACGCCGACGAAGGCGACGTCGTTGATCTCGTGCACCACATCCTGCTGGCCCGAGATGGCGGTCTTGAACTTGCGCGGCAGGTTGGAGTATTCCTTCTTGCCGATGTAGCGCTTCACGATCTCGTCGATGGCCGGTGTCGGATCGAGGATCTCGTGCAGCGACTCACCGGCCAGCGGCGAGCCGAGCACCACACGCGGGCAGTCGCCGCACGCCTCGGTGGTCTGCAGGCCGACCTCTTCGAGCCGCCGCCAGATCTCCGGCACGTTCTCGATCTCGATCCAGTGGTACTGCACATTCTCGCGGTCCGAGAGATCGGCGGTGTCGCGGCCGAATTCGGTGGAGATGCCGGCAATGGCCCGCAGCTGCTTCAGGTTCAGCGCGCCGGCGTCGCAGCGCACCCGCATCATGAAGTAGCGGGCCTCGAGGATGTCGATGTTCTCGTCGCCGGTGAAGGTGCCGTCGTAGCCCTGTTCGCGCTGGGTGTAGAGACCCCACCAGCGCATGCGGCCGCGCAGATCGCTCTTGTCGATGGAGTCGAAACCCTGCTTCGAGTAGATGTTCTCGATGCGCGCGCGCACGTTGAGCGGGTTGTCGTCCTTCTTGCTCTGCTCGTTCGCGTTCAGTGGTTCCCGGTAGCCGAGCGCCCACTGACCCTCCGACTTGCGCTTCACCGGCCGCGCGGTGCGCTCGCGCGGCGCGACGGGCGCTTCCGAACGCGGACGGTCCGGACGCACACGTCGTTCCACGGCGGGCCGTTCGGGCCGGGCGGGGCGAGTGGATTCGGAACTGTTGGCGTCGGTGCTCGACGTCATGGGGTCGCTCCTGAGGGTCTTGCGGGCAGGCGGGAGGGGCTGGCTCTCGCCTCCGAGATCAGAACCGGCTCTTACGGCGTCAGAACACGCCGGATTCCGGGAAGGGGGAGCCGATCTACCGGAGGCAGTCCGGCAGACAGCTCGCGCTGCAGACGCGCTTGAAGTCGACATGGCGACGCGCCACGAGTCGTACTCCAAGTCCAGTCATGTCGCTTATTGTGCCACGTCAGACGGGTCGTTCCGACCGTCGGACGAGATTTTCCGCGCTTTTGCGGGAAATCCCCTGGATATATCATCCGGTTTGTGACAACCGTCATAGATCAAGCCGGTTCCGATCTTGGGCAGTTGACCTACGGACGGTGCGTGCGGTGTGACCCGCGCGACCGGTCACACTGAATAGGTGACCGACTCCGCCGCCGCAATCGCCCCCGCCACCGACGAATCGCTGGTGCCGGCGCTGCGTGACTTCGGAGGCGGGGCCTTCGGGATCTACATCCACGTGCCCTTCTGCGCGACCCGCTGCGGATACTGCGATTTCAACACCTATACGGCGGGTGAGCTGGGTACCTCGGCCTCCCCGCAATCCTGGTTCGAGGCGCTGCGCGGCGAATTGTCCACTGCCGCCGAACAATTCGCGACCTTCCCGACCTCGACGCCGGAGGTCGAAACGATCTTCGTGGGCGGCGGCACCCCCTCCCTGCTGGGTGGCGACGGTCTCGCGAACGTGCTGAGCGCCATCCGCGACAACTTCACCCTGGCCCCCGGCGCCGAGGTCACCACCGAATCGAATCCGGAATCCACCTCACCGGAATTCTTCGAACGCCTGCTCGCGGGCGGATTCACCCGGGTCTCGCTGGGCATGCAGTCCGCGGCCGCACACGTGCTGAAGATCCTCGACCGCACCCACACCCCGGGCCGGGCCGTGACCGCCGCGCAGGAAGCCCGGGCCGCCGGCTTCGAGCACGTGAACCTGGACCTCATCTACGGGACGCCGGGCGAGACCGACGCCGATCTCGACAAGAGCCTGGACGCCGTGCTCTCGGCCGGCGTCGATCATGTCTCCGCGTACTCGCTGATCGTCGAGGACGGCACCGCACTGGCCCGGCGAGTGCGGCGCGGTGAACTCCCCGCCCCCGACGACGACGTCCTGGCCGCCCGCTACGAACGCATCGACAACCGCCTGTCCGCCGCGGGCCTGCACTGGTACGAGGTCTCCAACTGGGCCGCGAACGATGCCGCCCGCTGCCGCCACAACCTCGGCTACTGGGACGGCGGCGACTGGCTCGGCGCCGGCCCGGGCGCGCACAGCCATATCGGCGGCGTCCGCTGGTGGAATGTGAAACACCCTGCGCGCTATGCGGATCGGGTCACCCTGGGCGGCCTGCCCGCCGCCGGCTGGGAGGCCCTCACCGCCGACGAGCAATACACCGAACGCGTAATGCTCACGGTCCGCCTCCGCACCGGCCTGCCGCTGGCCGACCTCGATGCCGCCGGTCGCGAGGCCGCGGCGGGCGTGCTCGCAGACGGCCTGGCCGTGCAGCAGGGCGACCGGTTGGTGCTGACCGAGCGCGGCCGCTTGCTGGCGGACGGCGTCGTACGCACCCTCCTCGGCTGAGCCCGGCAACCACGGCTTCGGATGGGTGGTCTCGCTCCGGCTCCCGCACCATCCGCTGGGCTGAATCGGGCAGTTTCGGCAGGCGTCCGGCAGTCCGGCGGTGATCCGGCGTTTTCTTGCCGATTCAGTGCTGCCGCAGGGGCGTTTTCGCGCTTTGCGCCGGATTCTGCCGAGGCGCGCCACCGCACCGCGCCCGTACGCGCCGTGATTGGGCCGTTCGTGCGGCGAGTGTGTCCTACGCTGCACCGAACAGCCCACCCCGGCGTCCTGTGCGCCCCGCTCGCGAGGATTCGCCATGTTCGACGAGGACATCGTCCCGTATCAGGTCGAGGTGCCCGAGGCGCAGCTTCGTGACCTGCGCCGGCGACTGGGCGAAACCCGCTGGCCCGCACAGATTCCCGGGGCCGGGTGGACCCGCGGCGTGCCCGTCGACCCGCTCCGGGAGCTGTCCGCCCACTGGGCCGCGCGCTTCGATTGGCGCTGGTGGGAGCAGCGGCTCAACTCCTATTCGCAGTACACCACCGTCATCGACGGTGCGCGGATCCACTTCCTGCACATCAGATCCCGGAAGCTGAATCCGTTCCCGCTGCTGCTGTTGCACGGCTGGCCGGGGTCGGTGGTCGAATTCCTGGAGGTCATCGAGCCGCTCACCGATCCGGAGTCGGGCGGCCCGGCCTTCGACCTGATCATCCCGTCGCACCCCAATTTCGGGTTCTCCGGCCCGGTGACGGCCCCGGGCTGGGACAGCATGCGCATCGCCCGCGCCTACGCGGAACTCATGCGCCGCCTGGGCTATCCGCGCTACGGCGTGCAGGGCGGCGATTTCGGCGCGTTCATCGGACCGGATCTGGGCCGGGTGGATGCCGGACGGGTCGTCGGCGTGCACGTGAATGCCGCCACCATGGGTTTCATTCCCTACGGCCATGTTCCGGAGGAGACCGCCGCGACGCTCACCGTGCGGGAGCGAAAGAGCCTGGCGCGCCTGGGCGCCTTTCTCACCGATGGCGGCGGCTACTTCCAGATCCAGGGCACCCGTCCGCATACGCTCGGCTTCGCGCTTGCCGATTCGCCGGCCGGGCAGCTGGCCTGGATCACCGAGAAGTTCCATGATTGGACGGGAAGTCAAGGCGCGCTGGAAGATCGGGTCGATCGGGACCAGATGCTGGCGAACATCTCCGTGTACTGGTTCACCAATACCGGCGGCTCCTCCGCCCAGCTGTATTTCGAGACCTTGCACTCGCCGGCGCTGCCGACCCTCTCGACCACGCCCACGGCCGTCGCCAATTTCGCCGAGGACGTCGCCATCCGCCGGTATGCCGAGCAGATGAACACCATCGTGCGCTGGACCGACTTCGACACGGGCGGGCATTTCGCCGCCATGCAGACCCCGGACCTGCTGGTCACCGATATCCGCGCCTTCTTCGCCGAACTGCTCGGCTGACCCTGCGCGCGGCGGAGAATGGGGGTATGGCGCTCGCATCGTTCATGGTTCCGATCGGCACGCCCGCACCGGAATTCACGCTGCCCGCGGTGGACGGCAGCAAGGTGTCCCTGGACGGATTCGCGGGGGCGCCGGCCCTGCTGGTGGTGTTCCTGTCCAATCACTGCCCGTATGTGCGGCGTATCGAAAGGTCGCTCGGCGCAGTCACTTCCGAATTGCGGGCGCGGGGTCTGGCCACCGTCGGCATCAGCAGTAACGACATGGTGAGCTATCCGGAGGACGATGCCCCGCACCTGCGCGAGCAGATGCGCCGCGCGGACTTCGCTTTTCCGTACGTGATCGACGATGCGCAGGAGATCGCTCGCGCGTACCGGGCCGCCTGCACTCCCGATCTGTTCCTCTACGACGCGGACCGCCGTCTGGCCTATCGCGGCGAATTCGATGCCGCGCGACCGCGAAACGAGGTCCGCTCCGATGGCGCGACCCTGCGGGCCGCCTTCGATCTGGTGCTGGCCGGGCGACCGGTACCGGAACCGCACACCCCGAGCATCGGCTGCTCCATCAAATGGAAGCCGGGCAATGAGCCCGGTGGTTCCGGCCTCCTCATCTGACGGCGGACCGCGGCCCGGGACCGGCTCGCAGGCAATATGCCGACAGGCAACTAAACTGGTTTTCGGATGTCCGGGAATCCGCGTGGCCGTTGCCCGTCGGTGAACCGGTTGTGTACAGCGCCGGCGAACTGGTGGCATCCGCACGTACCCGGAGACGAACCAGGAGGTAGGCCCCATGTCGACCACGGAACAACGGCGGCTCGAGGTCCTGCGCGCGATCGTCGCGGACTACATATCCACCAAGGAACCGATCGGTTCGAAAACCCTGGTGGAGCGCCACAATCTAGGAGTCTCCAGCGCGACCGTCCGCAACGATATGGCGGTGCTGGAGGCCGAGGGCTACATCGCCCAGCCGCACACCTCCTCGGGCCGCATCCCCACCGACAAGGGCTACCGGCAGTTCGTCGACCACATCTCCGAAGTGAAGCCGCTTTCCAACGCCGAACGCCGGGCGATCATGGAGTTCCTGGAGAGCGGCGTCGACCTCGACGACGTCCTGCGCCGCGGCGTCCGCCTGCTGGCCCAGCTCACCCGCCAGGTCGCCATGGTCCAGTACCCGACCGTCTCGGCGTCGACCGTCCGGCACATCGAAGTGGTGGCCCTCAATCCGGCGCGACTGCTGCTGGTGGTGATCACCGACACCGGACGGGTCGAACAGCGCCTGGTGGATCTGGGCAATCTGATCACCGAAGAAGACCTCGCCGTCCTGCGCGCCATGCTCGGCAAGGCCATGGACGGTAAGCGGCTGGCCATGGCCTCGGCCTCGGTCGCCGAACTGCCCGAACATTCGCCCGCGCGGCTGCGCGAGGTGCTGATCCGGGTCTCGACCGTGCTGGTGGAAACCCTCGTCGAGCATCCGGAGGAACGGCTCGTACTCGGCGGCACCGCCAACCTCACCCGCAGCGCCTCGGATTTCGCCGGCAACGGTTTCCCGGGTTCGCTGCGCTCGGTGCTGGAGGCGCTCGAAGAGCAGGTGATCGTGCTGAAGCTGCTGGCAGCGGCACAGCAGCCGGGTACCGTGACCGTGCAGATCGGCGAGGAGACGAAGGTCGAGCAGATGCGCGGGACGGCCGTGGTGTCCACCGGTTACGGGATGCCCGGTACCGTTCTGGGTGGCATGGGGGTGTTGGGGCCGACCCGCATGGACTATCCGGGCACCATTGCCTCGGTTGCGGCCGTCGCCCGGTACATCGGTGAGGTGCTCGCCGAACGGTGAGCAAGCGGAGACGAAACAGGACTAGAGAGCGCAGTGGCACGGGACTATTACGGACTGCTCGGCGTCGCACGTAACGCGACCGACCAGGAGATCAAGCGCGCCTATCGCAAGTTGGCGCGTGAACTGCATCCCGACGTCAATCCGGAACCGGAGGCGCAGGAGAAGTTCCGGGAGGTGTCGGCGGCCTACGAGGTGCTGTCGGACCCGGAGAAGCGGCGCATCGTCGATCTCGGCGGTGACCCGCTGGAATCCGGCGCGGGCGGCATGGGCGGCGGTTTCTCCGGCGCCGGCTTCGGCGGGCTCGGCGACGTGTTCGAGGCCTTCTTCGGCGGGATGAGCGGCGCCAACCCGCGCAAGCCGCGCGGGCGCGTGCAGCCCGGCGCGGATTCGCTGTTGCGCACCCGGCTCTCGCTGCAGGAGTGCGCGGTCGGCGTCACCAAGCACCTGACCGTCGACACGGCCGTGCTCTGTGATCTGTGCCAGGGTTCCGGCACCAACGGCAACTCCAAGCCGGTGCGCTGTGAAACCTGTGGTGGCGCGGGTGAAGTGCAGAGTGTGCAGCGGTCCTTCCTGGGCCAGGTCATGACTTCCCGGCCCTGCCCCACCTGCCGTGGCGCGGGCGAGGTCATCCCCGATCCCTGCCGCAAGTGCGGCGGCGACGGCCGGGTGCGCGCCCGCCGCGAGATCGCCGCGCCGATTCCGGCCGGTGTGGCCAATGGCATGCGGGTGCGGCTGGCCGCGCAGGGCGAGGTGGGCCCGGGCGGTGGCCCGGCCGGTGACCTGTACGTGGAGATCGTCGAGCAGCCGCACGACACCTTCGTCCGCGACGGCGACGACCTGCACTGCACGATTCGCGTGCCCATGGTGGACGCGGCGCTCGGCACCACGGTGGTCGTCGACACCATCCTGGACGGGCCGGTCGAGCTCACGATCCCGGCGGGCACCCAGCCCGGCGAGGCGTCGGTGCTGCGCGGGCACGGCATGCCGAAGCTGCGGGTCAGCTCGCGCGGTGACCTGATCGCGCACCTGGACATCGTGGTGCCCAGCAAGCTGGACTCCAAGCAGACGGACCTGCTGCAGAAGTACAAGGGCCTGCGCGCCAATGAACGCACCGAGGTGCTGACCGCCCAGTCCGAGCACAACAGCGGCCTGTTCGCCCGCCTGCGCGCCTCCTTCAGCGGACGCTGACCCGTTGGCCGCCACCGTCTTCTACCTCGACGAGGTCCCCGAACCCGGGGACACCGCCGTGCTCGACGGACCGGAGGGCCGGCACGCGGCCACCGTCCGCCGCATCCGGGTCGGAGAACCCATCACCCTCTCCGACGGCCACGGCATCCTGGCCGCCTCGGAAGTGACGGTGGCGCACAAGGATCGCCTCGAACTGAAGGTCCTGGACCGCCGGGTCGCCACCCCCGCCACCCCTCAGGTGACCGTGGTCCAGGCCCTCCCCAAGTCCGACCGCTCCGAACTGGCGGTCGAGTTGATGACGGAGGCCGGCGCCGACGCCATCGTCCCCTGGCAGGCGTCCCGCTGCGTCTCCAACTGGGAGGCCAAGGCCCGCAAGGGCGTCGACAAATGGCGCGCCGCCGCCAAACAGGCCGCCCGCCAATCCCGCCGCCCCTACATCCCGGATGTGGCCGAGCTGCACAGCACCCGGGAACTGGTCGACCTGGTACGGGCCGCGAAGGCCAACGGCGCAGTGGTCGCCGCCCTGCACGAATCGGGCGAATCCCGTTTCACCGAGCTGCCTTTCGAAGGCGCTCCCGAAGTGGTGCTCATCGTCGGCCCCGAAGGAGGCCTCGACGACTCCGAACTCGCCGCCCTGTCCGAAGCGGGCGCGGACATCGTCCTCCTCGGCCCGACGGTGCTTCGCACCTCGACCGCGGCGGCCGTCGCGCTGGGAGCGCTCGGCGCCCTGACCGCGCGCTGGTGAGAGCGCCCGGCCTGCGCCGGTGAGAACTCTGCCGTGCTGGGAATCCTGCGGTGCGCCGTGGCCACCGGCGGTCAGGCGTGTACCTGCCGGTCGGCTGTGGTGATCCGGCGGGATCGGGTCGCGAGGGCTGCCACCAGTGCGGCGGCGATCAGGATCAGTGCGCCTACGTAGGTCGTGAGTCCGGCCCAGCCGAAGCGGCCGAAGGCGAAACCGGCTGCGCCGCCGGCGATCGAGCTGCCCATGTAGTAGGCGAAGAGGTAGAGCGAGGAGGCGGCGGCGCGATTGCCTTCGGCGGCGGCGCCGACCCAGCCGCTGGCGATGGAGTGGACTGCGAAGAAGCCAGCGGTGCAGAGCAGTACGCCGAAGAGGATGACGAAGAGCTGGTCGGGGAGGGTGAGCAGCAGGCCCGCGGCCATGGTGGCGATGCCGGCGACCAGGACGCGATTGCGGCCGAAGCGGGCCGTCAGCCGTCCGGCCGCGGCGGAGGTGAAGGTGCCGGCCAGGTACAGGATGAAGATCAATCCCACAGTGGCGTCGGACAATCCGAACGGCTGGCGGGTGAGCCGGTAGCCGAGGAAGTTGTAGATCGAGACGAAGCTGCCCATGGCGACGAAGGCCAGCGCGAACAGCGGCAACAGGATGCGGTGGTGCAGGTGACCCGCGAAATCCCTTGTCAGCGTGCGCAGATCGAGCGGCCGCGGCGCGAAGTTCCGGGACGGCGGCAGCATCTTGACGAAGATCACCGCGCACCCCGCCGACGCGAGGCCCACCATGGCCTCGCCCCAGCGCCAGGACGCCACCTCCAGGGTGAAGGCCGGGATCAGCCGCCCGCCCAGTCCGCCGACGGTATTGCCCGCGATGTAGATGCCCATCGCGGTCCCGAGCCCGTTCGCCCCGATCTCCTCCGCCAGGTAGGCCATGGCCACGGCGGGCACCCCGGCCAGCGTGATCCCTTGGATCGCCCGCCCGGCGAGCAGTACGTCCAGGCTGGGGCTGAACGGCAGCAGCAGTCCGATGACACAGGCGGTCACCGCCGAGCCGATCATCATGCGGGTCCGCCCGAACCGATTGGACAGCACGCTCATCGGAATGATCGCCACGGCCAGCAGTCCGGTGGTCAGGGAGACCGCCAGCGCCGCATGCGCGGGTGTCGCGTCGAAGGCGGCGGAGAGGCTGGGCAGCAGGGCCTGCGCGCTGTACATGGACGCGAAAGTGGTCAGTCCGGCGGCGAAGAGGGCGATGGTGATGCGGCGCTCGTGGCTGGTGGTGTCCGGGGGTGCGATGACCGCTGCTGTGCTCACGTTCCGAGCATGGTTCGCGCCCGCTACGAAAGGAAATGCATAATAACCGGATAGTTGATGCGATTACTGCATTAGCTGAGCTACCGGTCGGGAGGCAGGCCATGGCGAGTGACGATCTGCACTGGTTCACCACCCTCGCGGAGCTGGAACGCGTCGGCGCGGCCGCCGACCGCCTGCACCTGACCCAGCCCACCCTGTCCCGCATGCTGGCCCGTCTGGAACACCGCCTGGGCGTGCGGCTTTTCGACCGGCACGGAAAACGCCTGACGCTCAATGATTTCGGTCGCGTCTACTATGACCACGCCCGCCGCGCGCAGGCCGAACTGGATGCTGCCGCAAGGGAATTGGCCGACCTGGCAAACCCGGCGAAGGGGGTGGTCCGGCTCTCCTTCCTGCATTCCTTCGGCGCCCGCCTGATTCCCGAATTGGTGGCGGGCTTCCGCCGCACGTCCGCCCACATCACCTTCATCCTTGATCAGGGCGCCGCGGAAATGGTGGCCGCGCATGTCCTCGACGGCACCAGCGATCTCGGCCTGGTTTCCCCCAAACCCGCTGCTCCCGGCCTGGGCTGGCGCACGCTGCTGCGGCAGCGCCTGGCCTTGGCGGTCCCGGCCGAGCATCGCTTGGTCGCGCGGCGTCAGGTCCGTCTGTCCGAGGTCGCCGAGGCCGATTTCATCGCCCTGCACCCGGGTTTCGGCATGCGCCGCATCCTCGACGACCTTTGTGCCGCAGCCGATTTCCGCCCTCGTGTCGTCTTCGAATCGAGTGATCTGGTTACGGTGGCGGGTCTGGTGGCCGCCGGATTGGGTGTCGCGATTCTGCCCGCGGAGGAACCGCCGCTGCGCGGCCCGCAGCCGGGCCCGGTCCTGGTGCCGCTTGCGGACCCGGGCGCGACCCGTGCGGTCGGCCTGATCTGGTCTTCGACCGCGGTACACGGCGAGGTCGTGCGGCGTTTCCGGGATTTCGCCTTCGACTGGGCCGTCGAGTAGGCCGTCGAGTAACGCGCTGGCCGCAGCGCTGCGGCAGTCCGGCGTCACACCTGCTGGTAGCCGTCTATTCACTGGGCGGTGTCGGACGTCGGCGGTAAACTTTGGTCAACGACGTGAGGTTCGAGACCGGAAAGCAGGCTATAGCCACTTTTGAGAAACGCAGGCGAGATCGGCGATCAGAACACACCCACTGCCGGCATCGGGGCCGGCGGCAACGGGTCCGGACCGGCAGGGCGGACCGTTCGTTCCAGCATCGAATTGGCACCGGAGTCGGTATTCGGATTCCTGGGTTCGGCTGACGAGAACCTGCGTGAACTCGAGCGGCTTCTCGATGCCGACATTCATGTGCGCGGCAATTCCGTCACCCTTACCGGCAAGCCCGCCGATGTGGCGCTGGCGGAACGTGTTGTGGCCCAGCTGGTGGCGTTGACCGCGCGCAATCGCGTGGTCACCCCGGAGGCGGTGCGGCACACGTATTCGATGCTCACCGAGGGTTCCTCGGATTCCCCGGCGGAGGTGCTGAGCCTGGACATCCTGTCCCGGCGCGGTAAGACCATCCGGCCCAAGACGCTGAATCAGAAGCGCTATGTCGACGCCATCGACTCGCACACCATCGTGTTCGGTGTGGGTCCGGCGGGTACCGGTAAGACGTATCTGGCCATGGCGAAGGCCGTGCAGGCCTTGCAGACCAAGCAGGTCAATCGCATCATCCTGACGCGTCCGGCGGTGGAAGCCGGTGAGCGCCTGGGCTTCCTGCCCGGCACGCTCAACGACAAGATCGACCCGTATCTGCGGCCCTTGTACGACGCCCTGCACGACATGATGGATCCGGAGGCGATCCCGAAGCTCATGGCGGCCGGTGTCATCGAGGTCGCGCCGCTGGCGTACATGCGTGGTCGCACGCTGAACGATTCGTTCATCATTCTCGACGAGGCGCAGAACACCACGGCCGAGCAGATGAAGATGTTCCTGACCCGCTTGGGGTTCGGTTCGAAGATCGTGGTGACCGGTGACGTCACCCAGGTCGATCTGCCGAACAATTCGCGGTCCGGTCTGCGGGCGGCGACCGAGATCCTCACCGATATCGACGATATCCATATCTCCGTGCTCACCAGCGCGGATGTGGTGCGGCACCGGTTGGTCGGGGAGATCGTGGACGCCTACGACCGGTTCGAGAACGAGTCGCGGCCACCGGCCGCGGTGCACTATCCGGGCAATCGTGCGCAGCGGCGTGCCGCGAGCCGGGGGGAGCGGCACTGAACTCGGCCGATAGGCTTATCGGGTGAGTATCGAGATCGCCAACGAATCGGGTATCGAGGTATCCGAAGAAGAACTGGTCAGCGTCGCGCGGTTCGCCATCAGCCAGATGGATGTGCATCCGGCGGCGGAGCTGTCGATGGTGCTGGTCGATCTCGACACCATGGCCGATCTGCACATGCGCTGGATGGACCTGCCGGGTCCGACCGACGTGATGTCGTTCCCCATGGACGAGCTGGAACCGGGCGGGCGGCCCGACGCCGCCGAGCCCGGCCCCTCCATGCTGGGCGATATCGTGCTCTGCCCGGAGTTCGCGGCTCAGCAGGCCGAGAAGGCCGGGCATTCCATGGATCACGAGCTGGCGCTGCTGACCGTGCACGGCGTCCTGCACCTCCTCGGCTACGACCATGCCGAGCCGGAGGAGGAGAAGGAGATGTTCGCGCTGCAGGCCTCCCTGTTGGAGGGCTGGTACGAGAGCCTGCGCGAACAGCAGCGGCGCGACGAACTCGCCGAGCGGGATCGGCGACTGCTGGGCAAGACCGGATTCACCGCACCCGGTGATCCGCTGGACCCGGCGTGAATTCTTTCGTTCTGCTCCTGCTGGCGATCATCCTGGTCCCCGCGGGCGGGATGTTCGCCGCGCTGGACGCGGCGCTGAATACGATTTCCCCTGCGCGCCTGGAAGATCTGGTGCGCGCGGAGCGTACCGGCGCGGTCCGGTTGACCCGCATCATCGCGGATCGGCCGCGCTATGTGAATCTCATGGTGTTGCTGCGGGTGTTCTGCGAGATCACCGCGACGGTGCTGCTGGCCGCGGTGCTCATGGACTGGCTCACCGAGTTCCAGGCGCTGGTGATCACTGCGGTGGTCATGGTGCTGGTGGATTATCTGGTGATCGGGGTGGGGCCGCGCACGCTGGGCCGGCAGCACGCGTACTCGCTGTCGCTGGGTGCGTCGCTGCCGTTGCAGGCCATCGGCTCACTGCTCGGCCCGATCAGCCGGTTGCTCATTCTGGTGGGTAATGCGATCACGCCCGGTAAGGGATTTCGCAACGGCCCCTTCGCTTCCGAGATCGAGCTGCGGGAAGTGGTGGATCTGGCGGGGGAGCGCGGCGTGGTGGATGCGGACGAGCGCCGCATGATCCAGTCGGTCTTCGAATTGGATACCACTCCGGCGCGTGAGGTGATGGTGCCGCGCACCGAGATGGTGTGGATCGAGGCGGACAAGACTGCGGCGCAGGCGATGTCGCTGGCGGTGCGGTCGGGGCATTCGCGAATTCCGGTGATCGGCGAGAACGTCGACGACATCCTCGGCGTCGTCTACCTGAAAGACCTTGTCCCGTACGCGGATCGGAGCAAGAAGGTGAAGGTGCGCCAGGTGATGCGCCCCGCCGTCTTCGTTCCGGATTCGAAACCGCTGGATGCGCTGCTCGACGAGATGCAGCGCCGCCGCAACCATATGGCGGTGCTCGTGGACGAGTACGGCGGTATCGCGGGCCTGGTCAGCATCGAGGACATTCTGGAGGAGATCGTCGGGGAGATCTCCGACGAGTACGACAAGGACGAGATCGCGCCCATCGAGCCGATCGGCAGCGGCCGCTACCGGGTGTCGGCGCGACTGCCGATCGACGACCTGGGCGAACTGTTCGACCTGGAGATCGAGGAGGAGGACGTCGACACCGTCGGCGGCCTGCTCGCGCACGCGCTGGGCCGCGTGCCGCTGCCGGGCTCCAAGGCGGTCGTGCACGGCCTGCAGTTGAAGGGGGAGGGCGGCGCGGATGCGCGCGGCCGGGTGCGGGTGCACGCGGTGGTGGTGCGCAGGGCGCCGGAGAAGACGAGAACCGAATCGGCCGAGCTGGAATCGGGCGGCGCGATACACGAGGACGGAGAGGCCGATGACTGAACTGGATGCCGAGGACAACAAGCTGCTGGTGCTCGCGCGCGGCGCGATGGGCCGGACGGGCGGCAATAGCGGTGCGGCCGTGCGTGATACCGACGGCCGCACCTACGCGGCCGGTGAGGTGGAGTTGTCGGCGCTGCGGCTGACCGCATTGCAGGCGGCGGTAGCGGCCGCGATCTCCAGTGGCGCAGAGGGTTTCGAATGCGCGGTGGTGGTCGCCGGTAAGTTCTCCGATCCGGGTGTGGCGGCCGTGCGCGAGGTTTCGGCCGCGGCGCGCATCGTCTTCACCGATCGCACCGGCAAGGTTTTCGAGACGGTGGACGCGGGTGACTACGGGGTGGAGAACCCGATCGCCGCGGAGCGTGCGGTGGCCGGTAATGCGGTGGGGGAGCGGAATATCCCTGAGGGATTGGATCTGGACAGTGAGTCGGAGGTGTTCGAATGAGCGGCAAGAATTCTGAGCAGGGCACGGGTTCTGCACAGGGCGGTGGCGAATTCCGTTCCGGCTTCGTCTGTTTCGTCGGCCGCCCGAACACCGGGAAGTCGACGCTGACCAATGCCCTGGTGGGGCAGAAGATCGCCATCACCTCGTCGCGGCCCCAGACGACGCGGCACACCATTCGCGGCATCGTGCACCGGGAGCACACGCAGTTGATCCTGGTCGATACGCCCGGTCTGCACCGGCCGCGCACGCTGCTCGGGCAGCGGCTGAACGACCTGGTGCGCGATACCTATTCCGAGGTCGACGTCATCGCGATCTGCATTCCGGCGGACGAGAAGATCGGTCCCGGTGACCGCTGGATCGTGGAGCAGATCCGGCAGATGGCGCCGAAGACCACCCTGCTCGGCGTGGTCACCAAGATCGACAAGGTGAGTCGCGACCAGATTGCGCACCAGCTGCTGGCGGTTTCCCAGCTGCTCGGCCCGGAGTCGGATCTGGTGCCGGTCTCGGCGGTCAAGGGTGAGCAGGTCGAGACGCTCATCGATGTCATCGCCTCGAAAATGCCGGAGGGCCCGGCCTTCTATCCCGACGGCGAGCTCACCGACGAGCCCGAGGAAACCCTCATGGCCGAGCTCATCCGCGAGGCCGCTCTGGAGGGTGTCCGCGACGAACTCCCGCACTCCCTGGCCGTGGTCATCGAGGAGATCCTCCCGCGCGAGGAGAACGAAGACCTCCTGGATGTGCACGCCCTGCTGTATGTCGAGCGCCCCAGCCAGAAGGCCATCATCATCGGCAAGGGCGGCGCCCGCCTCAAAGAGGTGGGCACCAACGCCCGCAAGCAGATCGAGCACATCCTCGGCACCCGCATCTACCTGCACCTGCACGTGAAGGTGGCCAAGGACTGGCAGCGCGACCCGAAGCAGCTGGGCAAGCTCGGTTTCTGACCTCGCGGCCATCAGGCCGCCGGGCGCTCCCACCAGGCCGTCGGGCGGTGTTCGTACCACTTCAGTTTGGATTCGAGCTGGGCGGCGACGGATACCAGGAGGGGTTCGGCATCGGCCGGGCCCATGAGCTGGGCGCCGACCGGGAGGCCGGCGGCGGTGAAACCGGCGGGGATGTTGACCGAGGGCCAGCCGAGGATGTTCCACGGCCAGGTGTACGGGCAGGCGGCGGTGATGACTTCGTCGG
Source organism: Nocardia sp. NPDC088792 (assembly GCF_044750615.1). Classification (NCBI taxonomy): domain Bacteria; kingdom Bacillati; phylum Actinomycetota; class Actinomycetes; order Mycobacteriales; family Nocardiaceae; genus Nocardia; species Nocardia sp. NPDC088792. Next base: position 334,503 of record NZ_JBIVKC010000002.1, on the reverse strand, counting down.
TGGCCCAGTTGCCGATGCCGTCGAGCGCGTGCACGTCCGGGGGCGGGGTGGCGGTGGTGGGGGCCAGCACGATGTCGAAGTCGTCGAACATGCGGCCGATTCGATTGCGCAGCAAGGGTTCCGCCTTGCGCGCGGCGAAGAGGGCGGGGCCGAGCAGACGGCCCACGGTGGCATTGTGCGCGGTGCGCGGGTCCACCACGACGCCCGGCATGCGACCCATGACTTCGTGGATGCCGGCCATGGAGCGCGGCAGGAAGGTCGCGCCGATGAGGACGCCGTAGGGGACATCGGCGATCACTACTTCGTGGCCGAGGCGCCGCAGGGCGCCGGCGATGCCGTGCACCTTGGCCTCCACCTCGCGGTCGAGCGCGGTCTTGGTGGCGGTGAACGGAATCCGGAGCGACAGCGCGATGCGCAGGCGGCCGGGATCGCGGCCCACGGCGTCGGAGACGCGGGTGGCGGGCGGGGTGTGGAGGTCGCCGGGATGCGGTCCGGACGCGGCATCGAGCAGCAGCGCGGCGTCCTCGACGGTGCGCGCGAGGGGTCCGTTCACGGTGAGCCCGTAGAACGCTTCGGGCAGTGGCCAGGTGGAGATGCGCCCGCGTTGCGGTTTGATGCCGACCAGGTTGTTCCAGGCCGCCGGAATGCGCACCGAGCCCGCGCCGTCGGAACCCAGTGCGGCCGGGACCAATCCGGCCGCGACCGCCGCCGCGGAACCGCCCGAGGAGCCGCCGGGTGTGTGCTCGGCCGCCCACGGATTCCTGGTGTGCCCGAAGGCCTTTCCGTCCGTGAACGGGTACTGCCCGAGTTCACAGGTATTGGTCTTGCCGACGATCACCACGCCGGCGGCCCGCAGTCGCCGAACCGATTCGGCGTCTTCGGTTTTCACCGGCAGATCGCCGCCGCAGCCGAAGGCCGTCGGGGTTCCGGCGAGGTCGGTGTCGTCCTTGATGGCGAACGGCACCCCGAGCAGCGGTGCGCGCTCACCCGCGGCGAGCTTCCGATCCGCCGCGGCGGCCTCCGCCAGCGCCTCGTCGCGGCGCACGATGCGGAAGGCATTGAGTGTGGATTGACTGGCCTCGATCCGGTCGAGCACCGCGGTGGTGGCCTCCACCGAGCTGATCTCACCCGCCGCGAGGGCCGCCGCCATCCGCGCCAGCCCGAGCTCTGCTACCGACGCCATCGTCATGTGAACCCCGTCTCCTTCGTACCCACGGGTAACGTAGCGCGATTCTGGTCACACGTCCAACGGCGATTCGATGACCCTTTCCCGCGGCGACGCGACCACACGCGGCGGCTCCGCGCTCTCCGGTCGCCCGCGCGTGCGAGACTGTTGCGGTGCGGTTGTATCGGGATCACGCTGTCGTGTTGCGGCAGCACAAGCTTGGCGAGGCGGACCGCATCGTCACGCTGCTGACCCGGCAGCACGGCCTGGTCCGTGCGGTCGCCAGGGGAGTGCGGCGGACCCGGTCCAAGTTCGGTGCGCGCCTGGAACCGTTCGCCTACATCGATGTTCAGCTACATCCGGGCCGTAATCTCGACACCGTCACCCAGGTGCACACGGTCGAGACCTTCGCCGCCGATATCGTCGCCGACTACGGCCGCTACACCGCCGCCTGCGCCGTCCTGGAGACCGCCGAACGCCTGGCCGGCGAGGAGGGCGCCCCCGCTCCCCGCCTGCACACCCTCACCGCCGGCGCCCTGCGCGCCATCGCCCTCGGTCATCGCCCGCACGAACTCATCCTCGACGCATTCCTGTTGCGCGCCATGGGTTTCGCGGGCTGGGCTCCCGCCTTGGACGAATGCGCCCGCTGCGCCACCCCCGGCCCGCATCGCGCCTTCCACGTCTCCGCGGGCGGCGCGGTCTGCGTGCACTGCCGCCCACCGGGCGCGGCCACCCCCATGCTCGGCGTTCTCGACCATATGAGCGCGCTCAACCGTGGCGACTGGACCGGCATCGATGCCATCCCCGAAACCATGCGCCGCCAAGCCACCGGGCTGATAGCCGCCCATCTTCAATGGCATCTGGAGCGCCAACTCCGCACCCTCCCTTTGATCGAACGCACCCGCCCTCATGAGGCAGTGGATCGCGCGGAAGCCGCTCTGGGCTGACCCGCCGCGGATCGGGACGCTCAACCGCGAAATCGGTACTGGTCGTGTGGTTTTCGGCTGTCACTGTCATCCCCCTTGACCGGGCGGTTTCCGGCATCCGATCGTCGCGTCGCGTCCGTTGCGTGAGCTCCCGGCGCCGACCATGAGAGTCCCGGTCAGTGGGCGGGGATACGACGCCGGGATCAGTGAGATTCCATACAAGGGAAATGGCTGTTAGCTGGCCTAAAGTTCACGGCGTGATCGACTCTCGTGCTCGGAAGTCCACGGGTGGCGTGGTGCGCCGCCTGCCGGTGGCGCTCGCCGCCGTATCCGTTCTCGCCGCTGCTGCCACCGGTATCGCCGGGGCACAGCCGGTGCTGCCGAGTCTGCCGTTCGGCGGGCTCTCGTACACCGTGCGGGTGCAGCAGCCGGGGATTGCCGTGGGGGACATCTTCTACACGTCGGGTGTGAGTGCGGCCGCGCTGGTGCCGGGGGTGGGCGCGGTGGCGAAGTTGCTACCCGGCGGGCAGCCCGCGAATGTCATTGCCGACCGGTCGGGTCGGGTTATCAAGCAGTACACGCCGCCTGCAGGGCAGGATGTTTCGAACTTCCGGACTCAGGTTTATCAGGGGCGGAAGGTGCTGACCTGGTGGCAGGGGAGCACGGTGGCGGGGCACGGTTCGGGGGTGGGGATCATCGCCGACGAGAACTTCGATGTGCTGGCCACGGTGGATCCGGGTGGCGCGGGCGCGGATGTGCACGAGTTCCGGCTGACGCCGGACGGGCATGCGCTGCTCACCTCGTATCCGCAGGTGAATGCCGATCTGACCGCCATCGGCGGGCCCAAGGACGGCAAGATGTTCGACACCGTCGCGATCGTGATGGATGTGGCCTTGGGGAAGGAGCTGTTCCGCTGGAGCGCGGCCGACCATGTGCCGCTGACCGATTCGGAGACGAACGGCAAGCTGAACGGCGACGTATACGACCCGTATCACATGAATTCCATCAGTCTGGATGCGTCGGGCAACCTGGTTGTCTCGCTGCGCAATACGGCCACCGTCTACGACATCGATCCGCGCACCGGCGATATCAACTGGCAGCTCGGCGGCAAGAGCCCGACCATCGTCGCCGACCCGAACGTGGAGTTCGCCTTCCAGCACGACGCCGAATTCACCGACGACTCCACGCTGCGCCTCTTCAACAACAACTCGGACGGCCTGGAATCGCGCGGTCCGTCCAGTGTCGAGTGGATCCACGTCGACCCGGTCGCCGAGCGCGCGACCCTGGTCCGCAATCAGCAGCACCCGGACGGCCTGGTCAGCATGGCCATGGGCAATGCCCAGACCCTCCCCAACGGCGACACCTTCGTCAGCTGGGGCATGGTCCCGCGCCTGTCCGAGTTCGACCCCCAGGGCAACCTCGTCTACGACGCCAGCCTCCCCTTCGGCTCCTACCGCGCCTACATCGACACCTGGCCGGTCTCCTGACTGCGAGTGGCACCTGAGCGTGGTGAATCCGGACAAACTTCAATGCTCAGGTGCCACTGGGTGGCCTGGATGTGGGGGTTTCGTGGAGAGCGCGGGGTTATCCCGTGGGCGGCGGCGCGGGCTCGGGCGCGTCGGGCAGGATGGTGGGCGTGATCGGTACTCGTAAGCCTCCCGCTGACCTGCGCACCGTGCGTCCTCCGTCGCCGCATCCGTCGGGTGCGACGCCGCCCGCCATCCCGGCGGAATTCGTGCCCAGGCATGTGGCGCTGGTGATGGACGGGAACGGCCGCTGGGCGCAGGATCGCGGGCTGCCGCGCACCGCGGGCCACGAGCGCGGTGAGGCGGTGCTCATGGACACCGTCGAGGGCTGCATCGAGATGGGCGTGAAGTGGCTGTCGGCGTACGCGTTCTCCACGGAGAACTGGCGGCGCAGCCCGGACGAGGTGCGCTTCCTCATGGGCTTCAACCGGGATGTGATCCGCCGCCGCCGCGACGAGATGAACGAAATGGGTGTGCGGGTGCGCTGGGCGGGCCGGCGACCGCGCCTGTGGCGCAGCGTGATCAAGGAATTGGAGGTCGCGGAGGAGCTGACCCGCGACAATACGGTGATGACCTTGACCATGTGCGTGAACTACGGCGGGCGCGCCGAGATCGCCGATGCCGCACGGGAAATCGCGCGCCGGGTGGCGGCCGGTGAGATCGACCCGGAGAAGGTGACCGAGGAGACCGTCGCCCGATTCCTGGACGAGCCGGACATGCCGGATGTGGACCTGTTCCTGCGTCCGTCGGGCGAGTTGCGCACCTCGAACTTCCTGCTGTGGCAGGCGGCGTACGCCGAGTACGTCTTCCAGGACACGCTGTTCCCGGATTTCGATCGCCGCAACCTGTGGGATGCCTGCCTCGAATACGCCAAGCGGGATCGCCGTTTCGGAGGTGTGAAGTGACCGACGCTCCCACTCCCGCCGAGGAACTCCAGGCGCGGGCCCGCAATCTGCTGACCCGCTACGGCGTGGCCATCCGTGAGGAGGACGGCGGCCTCGGTTTCGAATACGAGGGCGCGCTGTGCTCGCTGCGCGGCGTGAATCTGGCGCCCGGCCTGGATGTGCTCGCGCTGATGTGCATCCTGGCGTGGGATCGCCCGCTGAAACCGCAGTTGCACAAGCGGGTTGCCGAGCGCAATGCCGCCTTGCAGTTCGGCACCATCACGGTGGTCGGCCGGGAGAAGGAGGCGGATGTGATCATGCGCTACACCTTCCCGGCGGCGGGCCTGGAGGACGAGGCGCTGGCCACGATCATCCTGCTCGCGCTGTCGGGTGCGAGCCGGGCGCGTCAGGGTCTGCTGCCCTGAATCCGCTTGTGCGCGCGGCCGGTTCAGAGCGGCTGCGGCACGGGCCGGTAGTCCGGGAACAGTAGCTCGATGCCCCGGGCGAGGTCGTCCGGGTCGGTGTCGCCGAGGATGAGGTGCTGCAGGATGAAGCCCGGCAGCACTCCCATGAGCGCCTTGGCGACGGCATCGGTGTCGGCATCCGCTGGGAGCCAGCCGTATTCGCACATGCGCCGGGCGTATTCGTGCCAGAGTCGCCGGAAGCCGCCGATATTGGTGCGGACGTAGTCGGCGACATTGGGGTCGGTCAGTGCGAGCGCCCAGGCCTGCGGGACGAGCCGCATGGGGCCGTCGGCGCCGCTGAGTTCGACGACGGTTTCGCAGATGGTGCGGACGAGTTCGCCTGGGGCGGGTAGTGGTTCGCTGTAGACGGCCTCGGTGAGGGCGTCGCGTAGGTCGACGGTGGCCTCGGTGGTGAGGGCCGCGATGATGTCGTCCTTGGATTTGAAATACCGGTATACCGCACCGGCGGAGAGCCCGGATTCGGCGAACACATCCTGCATGGTGGTGCCGTGCAGGCCTTTTCGTGCGAAGCAGCGCTGCGCGGCATCGAGAACCTGCTGCCGGCGTCTTTCCAGATGTTCCTCGCTGACTCTGGGCATGCCCTCAACCTAAAAACGAACATCCGTTCTGAACAAGCTGACAAGCGAGATGTCCCCCTTGTCCTCCTCGTCCGCCCGAGGACAGCGGGAACCTCCTCGAGAGTTACGAGAGTTGCTTCTTCCCGTTGGAGCAGCTGCTGCAGGTGCCGAAGATCTCCATGGTGTGGCTGATGTCGGTGAAGCCGTGTTCGGCGGCGATGCTGTCGGCCCAGGCTTCGACGGTGGGTCCTTCGACCTCGACGGTGCGCCCGCAGTGCCGGCAGACGAGGTGGTGGTGGTGTCCGGTGGAGCATTGCCGGTAGACGGATTCGCCGGTGTCGGTGCGTAGCACATCGACCAGTCCCGCGTCGGCCAGGGACTGCAGGGTGCGGTAGACGGTGGTGAGGCCGATGCCCTCCCCGCGTTTGCGCAGTTCGTCGTGCAGTTCCTGGGCGGAGCGGAATTCGTCGATATCCGCCAGCAGTGCCGCGATGGCGCTGCGCTGGCGGGTACTCCGAACCCCGACCGTCTTCTCGGTTGTTCCCACGATCACCCTTCCTCGGCGTGTGCCACGGCGTCTATGACGATATGCGCCAGGTGCTCGTCGACGAGTTCGTAGATGACCTCGCGCCCGGTGCGTTCCCCGCGGACGACGCCCGCGGACTTGAGGATCCGCAGGTGCTGGGAGATGAGCGGCTGGGTCACCCCGAGGGTGTCGACGAGTTCGTGCACGCAGCGCGGTGATTCGCGGAGTTGCAGCACGATGGCGATGCGCACGGGTGCGGCGAGGGCGCGCAGTAGTTCGCCCGCGGAGTCGAGAATGGTGCGCGGGGGCACCGCCGGCGGCATGGGCGACCGGTACGGGTACGGGTCGTGCGGGATGGCGGCCGGTGCTTCGGTCGCGACGTGCGAGCGCCGCAGGGGGGCACCGCTGTCCGTGGTCATGGGCCAACTCCTTATTGGAAACCGATTCCATTTTTGTATGCATGTGTGCGCATGTCAAATGCAGCGTCTCGCACCCGCGTGTCGCGCGTGCCCGGGCACGGGTGTAAATCGGCTGGCACCCGGCAGATAGGCTGGTATGAATCCTTGCAATCTTCCGGATACGGATGGAGAACTGTTCAGTGGCACCCAAGTCGAAGGTGGACACCGTCGCCAACCTCGCCAAGCGCCGGGGTCTGGTGTACCCCGCCGGTGAGATCTATGGCGGTACGAAATCGGCGTGGGATTACGGGCCGCTGGGAGTCGAGCTCAAGGAGAACATCAAGCGGCAGTGGTGGCGGTCCATGGTCACCAGCCGGGACGACGTGGTCGGCCTGGACTCGTCGATCATCCTGCCCCGTCAGGTGTGGGTGGCCTCGGGTCACGTCGCGGTGTTCAACGATCCGCTGGTGGAGTGCCTGAACTGCCACAAGCGGCACCGGCAGGACCACCTGCAGGAGGCGTACGCCGAGAAGCACAAGATCGAGGACCCGGATTCGGTGTCCATGGAACTGATCGTGTGCCCCGACTGCGGCACCGTCGGCAAGTGGACCGAGCCCAAGGACTTCAACATGATGCTGAAGACCTACCTGGGCCCGGTGGAGTCCGAAGAGGGCATGCACTACCTGCGCCCGGAGACCGCGCAGGGCATCTTCGTGAACTACAAGAACGTCGAGACCACCGCGCGCAAGAAGCCGCCGTTCGGTATCGCGCAGATCGGTAAGTCGTTCCGCAACGAGATCACGCCGGGCAACTTCATCTTCCGTACCCGTGAGTTCGAGCAGATGGAGATGGAGTTCTTCGTCAAGCCGGGTGAGGACGAGCAGTGGCATCAGTACTGGATCGACACTCGTATGGCCTGGTATACGGATCTCGGCATCGATCCGGAGAACCTGCGGCTGTACGAGCACCCGAAGGAGAAGCTCTCGCACTACTCCACGCGCACTGTGGATATCGAGTACCGCTTCCGCTTCCAGGGCTCCGAGTGGGGTGAGCTGGAGGGCGTCGCCAACCGCACGGACTTCGACCTGAAGACTCATTCCGAGCATTCGGGTACGGATCTGAGCTTCTTCGACCAGAACACGAACGAGCGCTTCGTGCCGTACGTGATCGAGCCGGCGGCGGGTCTGACCCGTTCGCTCATGGCCTTCCTGGTGGACGCGTACAACGAGGACGAGGCGCCGAATGCCAAGGGCGTCATGGAGAAGCGCACGGTGCTGCGCCTGGATCGGCGCCTGGCTCCGGTCAAGGCGGCGGTGCTGCCGCTGTCGCGGAATGCGGACCTGTCGCCGAAGGCGAAGGATCTGGCCGCGCAGCTGCGCCGGAACTGGAATGTCGAGTTCGACGACGCCGGCGCCATCGGCCGCCGCTACCGTCGCCAGGACGAGATCGGCACTCCGTTCTGCATCACGGTCGACTTCGACACGCTCGAGGATCATGCGGTGACGGTGCGTGAGCGGGACTCGATGGCGCAGGAGCGTATTGCGCTGGATCAGGTAGAGGGCTACTTGGCACAGCGTCTCATCGGCGCCTGAAGATCAAATTCACAGAAAAGACCGGTCAATGCCTGACCGGTCTTTTCTTTATTCGCTGCCCACGAAATTTGGGGCATCTCAGTGGAATCGGGTATCCAACTACTCGTGTTAACGACCCATGACCGAGGCAGTATTTAAGGAGTATGGGTTTCGGCGCCTTCTCAGCCGTTACCCGAGCATCCGAGGTGAGTCATGAGCGAGCGTGTTATCGGCCCCCGCTCGGGGCTGCAATGGGTCTCATTGGGGGACACCGGATCATCTTGCCCCGCCGCGAAATCGACGGTGGCGGCATTTCGATCTTGGGCAGATTCCTTTCTGACCCGACCCAGTGACGAACTGGGTAGAGACGGGCCCGTGTGCCCGTATGTCAGGCCCTCCATACGCAGGGATCTGCTCTGGTTGGCGCAGGTCCCTGCGGTGGAGCCGCGGCCTGTCTGGGTACGTGCGATCTTCCGTGACGCATTGGAGGTGTATCCCGAACTGCCTACGGGGAATGGCAGTTCCACTTCCGTGCTGCGCGCCATGATCACGGTGTTCCCCAATGTGAAGGATTATACGCTGATCGATGAGATACATGCGGAATTCAAGAGCAAGTTCGTGGAACGCGGCAGCATGTTCGGGCAATTTTATCCAGGCTGTGACCAACCTGGATTGTGGAACAAGGAATTCCGGCCGTTGGACGCACCACTGCCCATGCTGGTGGTGCGCTCCATGATGACGACCGATTTCCCGTTCCTGCTCGAGAATCCGGAATGGACGGACGCTTATGTGCGCAAGTTCGCGCCGACGCTGCCCGCCCATGTCCGATCGATCATGGTGAGTCGCTTGACCTCTCGACCGGGCGCCTGGGTCCCGGCCTACGAGGTGCAGCCCGAAGACGAATGTTCCACCTCCACCAGGTAGGTCGACATGACCCGTGAACCAGCGGCGGAACAGACCGCCACCGTTTTCCCGCTCTCCCCGGCGCAGCTGGGGATGTGGTATGCGCAGCAACTGGATCCGACCGTGCCACTGTCGGAAGCCCAGTACATCGAGATGCGCGGACCACTGGACATCGGCGCCCTGCGCCGGGCCGGACTGACCGCGGCACGCGAATTCGGTTCCGGTGTCCTGCGATTGGCGGAGATCGACGATCGGCCGTTTCAGGTGGTCGACCCGAACCTCCAACCCACGGTGGGGTTCCTGGACTTCCGCGATCGACCGGATCCGGTAGCCGCCGCACTGGAGTGGATGCATGCGGATGTGGCCGAGCCGATCGACCTGCTCGGGTCACGAGCTGGTGTTTCTACGGTGATAAGGGTCGGGGAGTCCCATCACCTCTGGTACACCAGAGCTCACCACATTCTCATCGATGGGTTCGGTTCGGTGACCATGCTCTACCGGGTCGCCGAGCTCTACAACGCCGCGGTGCACGGGCATCAGGCGCCTCCCGGCACCGCGGCCTCGCTGTTGGAAGTGCACGAAGCGGAGATGGCGTACCGGGACTCCACCCGGTTCGCCGCCGATCGGCACTACTGGCACGAGGTGACCGCCGGCATGCCGGAGCGGTGTAGCCTGGTCGCTGCCACCGCTCCGGCGGCCGCGCTGGCCCGCGAAGCGCGCGCCCAGCTGCCCGCGGTGACGGCCGCACGCCTGGAGAGTGCGGCACGCCGATTCGACGCCAGCTCGGCGGTGGTGGTGATGGCGGCCATCGCGCTGTACTACGCGCGATTGACCGCCGCCGAGGACGTGGTGATCAGCCTGCCCGTCTCCGGCCGCACGACCGCGGTATTGCGGCGTTCCGGCGGCATGATCGCCAATGTGGTGCCGCTGCGCGTGCGCGTGCCACGGGCGGGGCGGGTCGGCGAAGTGCTGGACGCGGTCCGGGTGGCGGCCTCGGGCGCGCTGCGGCATCAGCGGTGCCGGCACGAGGACATGCGCGGTGGTGTGGGTGGCGATGGCGAGTCCCGCGGGCCGCAATCGGATTCGTCCGGCGTGCCGGAGTCCGGCCGGGGCATCGTGGGGCCGGTCATCAACATCATGCTGTTCCCGACCGGAATCGACTTCGCCGGTGTGGAGTCCGGCCTGCACGTGCTGACCTCGGGCCCGATCGAGGATCTGTTCGTCAACTTCTACCAGCACGGGGCGGGCGCGCCCATCCATGTCGATTTCGCGGCGAATCCTCGCTTGTACGAGGAGGATTCGCTGGCCCGCCATCACCGCCGGTTCCTCGGCCTGCTGGAGTCGCTGCTGTCGGCGGAAACGGATACCGCGGTAGCCGACCTGCAATACCTCACGGCCGACGAAAAGCCCCTGCTGACCGGCGCGCACGGGCCGCAGGCCCCGAAACCGCGCCTGCTGCGGGATATTCTGCGCGGCGGTCTGCGACGCGCAGGCCACGAGGCGACCGCCGTGATCGCCGGGGACCGCCGGCTCACCTACGGTGAGCTGGACGCGGCATCGAACGGCCTCGCCCGTAGGCTGCTCGCCGCGGATATCGGCCCGGAATCGGCTGTGCTGCTGGCCCTCCCGCGTTCTCCGGAGGCGATCATCGCCCTCTGGGCCGTGGCCAAGACCGGCGCGGCGTTCGTCCCACTGGGCACATCCATGCCCGCCGACCGAATGTCCCGCATCGCCGCCGAATGCGGCGCTCGCCTCGGCCTGCACCTCGCACGAGCGGACGCGAATCTGCCCGATTCGGTGCGCTGGCTCCCGCTCGACGACCTCTGGCCCGTCTCGAACACCCACGGCGCAGCGTACGAACCGGGCGCGGACCGGGGATCCGGTGCGGACCGGGGATCCGGTGCGAGCCGGGGATCCTGTGCGAGCCGGGGATCTGACTCAGACCGGGAACCTGGTGCGGACCGGGGATCTGCGGCGGACCTGGGATCTGGCGTTGACGGGAAGCCCGGGGGCACTCGGGGTCTCGTATCGGATGCGCCGCTGGCCGCGGATGAGTTACTCGGGACGGTGCGGGTCGGGAATCCGGCCTACATCGTGTTCACGTCGGGGTCGACCGGGGTGCCCAAGGGCGTCGTGGTGACGCATGCGGGTCTCGCGGGTTTGGCTGCCGCCGTGGTCGATTCGTATCGGGTCGAGGCCGGGTCGCGGGTCCTGCAGTGTCTGAATCCGAGCTTCGACGCGTCGGTGCTGGAGTGGCTGCAGGCGTTCGCGGCGGGCGCGACACTCGTGGTGGCCGAGGCGGATCCGGTGCTGGGGCCGGAATTGGCGGCGCTGGTCCGGGAGTTCGGTATCACGCAGGTGTGTTCCACGCCCGCCGTGCTGTCGACCCTGGAGCCGGATGCGCTGGACGGTGTCCGTGCGGTGTCCTCCGGCGGGGAGCCGACACCGCCGGATATCGTGGCGCGCTTCGGGATCGGGCGTGATCTGCTGAACTCGTACGGGCCCAGCGAAGCCACGGTGGCGGTCACGTACACGCGTGGTCTGGCGCCGGGCGAGAATGCCGGGCTCGGGGAACCCATTCCGGGTGCGGGCATGCTGGTACTGGATCGCTGGCTGCGGCCGGTGCCCGCCGGCGTCGCCGGGGAGCTGTATGTGACCGGTCCGGGGGTGGCGCGCGGTTATGTGGGCCGTCCGGGACTGACGGCCGAACGGTTCGTGCCGGCGCTCGACGGCGAGCCCGGCGGTCGCATGTATCGCACCGGAGATCTGGTGCGGTGGACCATGTCCGAGGACCGCGCGGTGCTCGAGTACGTCGGTCGTGGTGACTTCCAGGTGAAGCTGCGTGGCATGCGCATCGAACTCGGCGAGATCGATGCCGCCTTGGACGCGCATCCGGCCGTGGAGATCGCGGTGACGGTGGCGCGTCCGATACCCGCGGGCGGTTCGATGCTGGCCGCGTATGTGGTCCCGCATGCCGGAGTCCGCGTCAGTGAGGCCCAACTGCTGGAGCATGCCGCGCACCGCCTGCCCCCGTACATGGTGCCGGCCACGGTGACCGTGCTCGGCGCGCTCCCGCTCACCGCCAATGGCAAGGTGGATCGCCGCGCCCTGCCGGAACCGGTTGCCCCGCAACCGATGCACCGCCGCACCGCGTCCACCGAGACCGAACGCATCCTCTGCACCCTCTTCGCCGAGATCCTCGGCACCGCCGAAGTCGACCCGGACACCTCCTTCTTCGCCCTCGGCGGCGATTCGATCATGGCCATCACGCTGGTGTCCCGCGCCCGCGCCGCCGGCCTGGTCTTCTCCGCCCGCGAGGTCTTCGAACAGCGCACCCCGGCAGCCCTGGCCGCCACGGTCACCCGCGTCGAGGACCGCCCCGCCCGCCTCCCGGAACTCCCCGGCGGCGGCCTGGGCCGCCTCCCCCTGACCCCGATCGCCTCCTGGCTACTATCCCGCCCGGGCTGGGAGCATTTCGCCCAGTCCATGGTGGTCGCCCTGCCGATGGGCATCGAGCCCGAATTCCTCGCCCGCACCGTGCAGGCCCTCCTCGACCGCCACGACCTACTCCGCGCCCGCGTAGTCGACACCCCCCACGGCCCCGAACTCGAAGTCCCGCCCCCACACCACACCGACGCCGCCGACCTGATCACCCGAATCGATTGGCCCGCAACCGAAAGCGTCATCGACGTGGAGTTGTCGGCCGCGGTGGCGCGGCTGGATCCTCGTGCGGGGCGGATGGTCGCGTTGACCTGGCTGGATGCTGGGGCCGCGACTCGGGGCCGGTTGCTGATCGCTGTTCATCACCTGGCTTGTGATGCGGTGTCGTGGCGAATTCTGCTGCCCGACTTGATGTCTGCCTGGGCGCAGGCCGTGGCGGGGACGACGCCGAGTCTGCAGGAGACGGGAACATCCCTGCGCACTTGGGCGCACACACTCCGGGAGCTTGCCGTACCCGAATCCGGCGGCATGATCGACGCTGCCTGGCCGGTGAGCGAATTGGGTTATTGGCGGGAGGTTCTGGCGGCGGATTCGTTGCTGGGGGTGCGGCGGCTGGATCCTTGGGTGGATACCGAGGCCACTGCCGGGCGGTTCGAGGTCGTGATTCCCCGTGCGGTGTCCGAATTGCTGGCTGGGCGGGTGACGGCAGCGTATCGGTGCGGGGTGGAGGATGCGTTGCTGACCGCGCTGGCGTTGGCGCTCGCGCGGTGGCGGGCGGGCCGGGGGGAGGACGAGGCCGAGAGCGCGGTGGTGGCGGTCGAGCGGCACGGGCGCGACGAGGCGGCTGTGCCGGGGGCGGATCTGTCGCGGACGGTGGGGTGGTTCACGGCGCAGGTGCCGGTACGGCTGGGGCCGGTTGCGGTGCATACCGGGCCGGATGGGGAGTCGCCGGCGGTGGCCGCGCTGAAAGTGGTGAAGGAGCAGTTGCGCCGGGTGCCGCGCGGCGGGTTCGGTTACGGGCTGCTGCGGTATCTGAATCCCGGTGCGGCGGAGGTATTGGCTGCGCTGCCGGAACCGCAGGTGGGGTTCGACTATCTGGGGCAGGTGCCGGACACGGTGGCCGAGGGGGATTGGCTGCCGGTGTCCATGGCGGATCGGCTGGGCGGGCATGCGGATCCGGAGTTCCCGTTGCCGGCGGTGGTTTCGGTGGATGCCGTGCTGCTGGAATCCGAACGGGGGCAGTCGATTCGGGCCGTGTGGCGGTTCGCTTCCAGCGTGATCGATCGATCCGAGGTGGAATCACTGGCGCGGGAGTGGGTTTCGGCCGCCGCGGAGCTCGCGGAGCAGGCGGGCGCGCATTCGACCGGCGGGTTCACGCCCAGCGATTTCGCGCTGCTGCCCACCACGCAGAGCGAGATCGACGAATGGGAGCGGGAATACGTCAGCCTGGCCGATGTGTGGCCGTTGACGCCCCTGCAGCGCGGCCTGCTCTTCCAGTCGCAACTGTCCGCGGGCGGCCCCGACGGTTATTCGGTGCAGGCCGTCATCGATGTGTCGGCGGATCTCGATGTGGTGCGCCTGACTGCTGCCGCCGAGGCGCTGGTGCGCCGGCATGACGTGCTGCGCGCCGGTTTCGTGCAATCCGGTGACCAGGCCGTGCAGGTGATCGCCGCGAATGTACTGGTGCCGTGCACCTATCGTGAGGCCTTCGGCGCGACCGAGGCGGAGCTCGACGAGCTGGCCGCGGCCGAGCTGCGGGCGCCGTTCGCCGTGGATACCCCGCCGCTGATCCGATTCCTGTGTATCGCACTGGGGCAGAACCGCTTCCGGCTGATCATCACCAACCATCATCTGATTCTCGACGGCTGGTCGATGCCGTTACTGCTGGCCGACCTCGTCGCACTGTACGAGACCGGTGGCGATGTCAGCGGTTTCGCGCCGCCGGTCCCGTTCCGCGGGTACCTGGAGTGGCTGTCGGAGCGCGATACGGAGCGAGCGCGTTCGGCGTGGTCGCGCGCGCTGGCGGGTCTGGACGGCCCGACCCTGATCGCCCCGTCCGCACCCCGCGCCGACGCGCCCGTGACCCCGGTCGCGCACGAGGTCCCGCTGCCCACCGGCTTCGCCGACCGGCTGCGGGCGGCGGCCGCCGAATATCAGGTCACCATGAACACCATGGTGCAGGCCGCCTGGGCCATGGTGCTGTCCGAGCTGACCGGCTCAGCCGACATCATCTTCGGTGCAACGGTGTCCGGCCGTCCGCCGGAGGTCCGCGGGGCCGAGTACATGATCGGCATGATGGTCAATACCGTTCCGGTGCGGATCACCCTGCATCCGGCCGAACCGGTGGTCGAGCTGCTCGCGCGCGTCCAGTCCGAGCAGGCGGCCCTGGCCGAACATCAGTTCCTCGGCCTGGACGAAATCCACGCCGGTACGGGCCTGGGCCCGCTCTTCGATACGGCCACGGTCTTCGAGTCCTACCCGGTCGATGCCGCGGCTCTCACCGAAGCGAGCAGCCGGGTCGAGCTGTCCATCACCGGGCTCACCACCCATGACGGCACCCACTACCCGCTATCCTTGGCCGCCTACACCGCGGACGGGCTCCGGCTGGAGCTGACTCGCTCCCCGCGCTATATCGATGCGGCGCAGGCAGATTCGATCGCCGGCAGCCTGGCGCACTTCCTGACGGTCATCGCCGCCGACCCGAAACGACGCACGGCCGACCTCTACAGCACGGACCCGCTGGACACCCCGTCGATACGCTCCGGACCCGCTGATCATACCGCCGGTCTACTCCCGGACCTGCTGTCCGCCAAGGGAATAGCGAACGAGGCGGCAGTGCTGTTCGCGGATGGAACCAATCCGATCCTGACGTACGGCGAGCTGGATACGCTGTCGAATCGGCTGGCGCGCTTGCTGATCTCGGTCGGCGCCGGGCCCGAGCGGGCGGTGCTGGTAGCCCTGCCACGGTCGGTGGCCGGGATAGTGGCGGTGTGGGCGATTGCCAAGACCGGGGCTGCGTTCGTGCCGATCGATACGGCGCAACCGGCGGCGCGGACTGCGAGCATGGCCGCGGAATCCGCTGCGGTGCTGGGGATTACCGGTGTCGAAGTCGAGGGTCTGCCCATCGGGACGGATGACTCGGCCGAGGTCGAATGGCTCGTCCTCGATGATCCGGCCACCATTGTTTCGGCCGAGCGGTTCTCCGATGCGCCGGTGACCGATGCCGATCGGCTCGCACCCCTGCGGCCCGGCAATGCCGCGTACATCGTGTTCACCTCGGGGTCGACGGGCACGCCCAAGGGTGTTGTGGTCAGTCACGCCGGTCTCGCGAATATGGTCGCTGGGACGGCGGACAGTGGCCGCATGGATCGTGACGCCCGCGTCGCGCACTGCCTGAACCCGGCGTTCGATGCCGCGATCCTCGTGTGGCTGTCCACTTTCGCGGTCGGCGGCACACTGGTTCTCACCCCGCCCGAGGCGAATGCGGGCGCGGAATTGGCGGCTGCGCTCACGGCGGGTGCGGCGACCCATCTGGTGTGTACGCCCGGCATGCTGGGCACCCTGTCCGCGGAGCAGCTGCGCGGGGTCGGTTCGATCCTCCTGGGCGGTGAGGTCTGCCCGCCTGCGCTGGTCACCCGGCTGGGCGCCGGGCGCCGGCTGGTGAACTCCTATGGCCCTGCCGAAACCACCATCGCGACCGGTCATGGCGGGCCGATGACGCCGGAGACCGCCGGGCTGATCGGCATGCCGGTGCCCGGTGCCACCCTGCTGGTGCTGGATGCCTGGCTGCGCCCGGTTCCGCTCGGCGGGGTCGGTGAGCTCTATGTGCGGGGCCCGGGTGTGGCGCGCGGATATGCCGGTCGCGCAGCGCTTTCCGCGGCGCGGTTCGTGGCGGATCCCTTCTCGCCGGGGCAGCGGATGTATCGCACCGGTGACCTGATGCGTTGTACGCCCGCCGGATTCGAGTATGTCGGGCGGGACGACTTCCAGGTCAAGATCCGCGGCATTCGCGTCGAGCCGGGTGAGGTCGATGCGGTGCTGCTGACTCATCCGGCGGTGGAGTCGGCGGTGACGGTGGCGCATCGCGCGCCTACGGGCGTCATGGCGCTGTTCTCGTATGTGGCGCTGTCCCCGGCCACGGCGTCGCAGGCCCAGGCCGCTGAGCGATTGTCCCGGGACGCCGACACCGTTTCGGCGAGTGACCTGGTTGCGTGGGTGTCCGCGCGGCTGCCGCGCTATCTCGTTCCGTCGGGCATTCGAGTGCTGCCCGAGCTGCCACGGACTCGCAGCGGCAAGATCGATTTGCGTGCTCTACCGGAACCTGAAGTGGCGCAGGTGGAATACCTGGAGCCGGTCGGGGTGGAGGAACTGGTCGCGGCGACGTACTCCGAGGTTCTCGGCGGGCAGCGGGTCGGCGCTCGCGATGACTTCTTCGCCCTCGGCGGCGATTCGCTCATTGCCGCCAGAGCGGCGGCGCGATTGTCCGCGGAACTGCACGTCGCGGTACCCGTGCGCCTGTTGTTCGAGTTGCCTGTGGTCGCGGACCTGTCGCGTCGGCTGGCGGCCGGGGAGCCGGATGTCGTCGGCCCGGCGTTGCTGCCCGTGCGGCGGCCCGCGACGATTCCGCTGTCGCCCGCGCAGCAGCGCATGTGGTTCGTGAACCGCTACGATCCCGCGTCGCCTGCCTACAATGTGCCTGTCGCACTGCGGCTTTCCGGGCAACTCGAGCTGGATGCCCTGTGCTTGGCCTTGCGCGATGTCATCGACCGGCACGAGACCCTGCGCACGATGTATCCGGATATCGACGGTGTGGGCACCCAGCGGATTCTCACCGCCGACGAGGTTGCCCTCGACCTCACGCCGGTCTCGGTCGGCCCGGACACACTGACCGAGGCTGTCGCCCGGACGGTGCTGGAAGGCTTCGATGTCACGGCCGGAGTTCCCCTGCGGCTGCGGCTGTTCCGTGTCGATGCGAACGAGCATGTGATCGTGCTGGTGGCGCATCACATTGCCACGGACGGCTTCTCCATGGCCCCGCTCACCCGGGATGTGGCCGCCGCCTACGCGACGCGGGCGGCCGGACTGTCCCCGGTATGGGAGCCGCTGCCGGTGCAGTACGCGGATTACGCATTGTGGCAGCACGATCGACTCGGCGCCGAGGACGATCCGGAGTCACCGCTCGCCCACCAGATCGACTACTGGTCACGCACGCTGGCCGGATCACCCGATCTCCTGGAGTTGCCCACGGACCGTCCCCGCCCGGCGCGGGCCTCGTATCGGGCGGCGGAATGCCGCGCACGCGTGGACGGCCCGCTCACGGCCGCCATCGACGCGCTGGCCCGGGAACACCGGGCGACGCCGTTCATGGTGATACACGCCGCGCTGGCGGTGCTACTGGCCCGGCTGAGCGGCAGCGCGGACGTGGTGGTCGGCACCCCGGTCGCCGGCCGCGGCGTCCGTGAGCTGGACGACCTGGTGGGCATGTTCGTGAACACCTTGGTGCTGCGCACCGGCATACGACCGGCCGAGGGTTTCGGCGATCTGCTGGACCGGCTCCGCGACACCGACCTGGCGGCCTTCGATCGAGCCGATGTCCCGTTCGAGCGGCTGGTCGAGGTCCTTTCCCCGCCACGTTCGGAGGCCCGGCATCCGCTCGTGCAGGTCATGCTGGTGTTCCAGAACCTGGCCCTGCCGGAACTGCAACTCCCGGACCTCACCGTCACCCCGCTGGACCTGCCCCAGACCAACAGCCGCTTCGACCTGAGCCTCACCCTTATCGGCGACGGCGACGGCATGGAACTGCGCTGCTGCTACGCCACCGATCTGTTCGACGAATCCACCATGGCGGCCTTCACCGCTCGCCTGGTGCGACTACTGGCCGATGTCACCGCGCGCCCGGCGCGCCCCGTAGGCGATATCGACCTGCTCACCGGCAGCGAACGCGGCCGATTGCGGGCCGCTCCCGAACCCGCTGCCGCGCCCCGCATGCTCGCCGCTCTCATGGCCGATGCCGTGGCCGCCAACCCGGACGGGGAAGCCGTGGTCTGCGCGGGCCGCCGCCTCACCTATCGGGAACTCGATGCCCGCGCCGAACATCTGGCCCGCCGCCTGCGAGCGGCCGGGGCCGGCCCGGAAACCCTGGTGGCCGTGGGTATTCCACGCTCCATCGAATCGGTGCTCGCACTATGGGCGATCACTCGCACCGGCGCGGCCTTCGTCCCGATCGATCCGGCCTACCCACCTGACCGGATCGCCCGGATCGTCGAGGTTTCCGGTGTCACTCTCGGCCTGACCGTTTCGGCTCACCGCGACCGCCTGCCGAGCGCGGTGCGGTGGTGGTCCCTGGATGAATCGGCTGGTGCGGATGACTGTTTCATCGGTGATGGTCATGATGCAGCGGTGCCCGACGTCGCGCTGGGGCCGGTCGGCTCGCATCCTGAGCAGCCTGCGTATGTGATCTTCACGTCCGGGTCGACCGGCGCGCCGAAGGGCGTGGTGGTGACCCATGCGGGGCTGGCGAATCTGGCTGTGGCACAGCGCGAGCGCAATGAGGTCGGCCCGGCGTCACGGGTGCTGCAGGTGGCTTCGCCGAGCTTCGACGCCTCGGTGCTGGAGCTGGTGACGGCGGTGGGAGCGGCAGCCACGCTGGTGGTCGCACCGCCGGCCGTGTTCGCCGGCCCCGAGCTCGCGGAACTGCTGGCGCGGGAGCGGGTTTCGCATATCGCGATCACGCCGTCCGCGCTGTCCACGGTCGATCCGGCCGGTCTGGACTCGGTGCGGGCGATCGTCACCGGTGGCGAGCCGTGCCCGCCGGAACTGGTCACCGCGTGGAATGCGGAGGGCCGCAACCATTTCAATGACTACGGTCCTACCGAGACCACGGTATGGGCCACGGGCTCCGCGCCGTTGCGGCCCGGCGCGCCGATCACCATCGGCACGCCCGCGCCCGGTATGCACGCACGGGTGCTGGACGAGAGGTTGCTCCCGGTACCGGATGGTGTGGTCGGTGAACTGTATCTGGCGGGGATCGGGCTGGCCCGCGGCTATTTCGGCCGGGTCGACCTGACCGGTGCGCGGTTCGTGGCCGACCCGTACGGGACGCCCGGTCAGCGCATGTACCGCACGGGCGATCTGGTGCGCCGGCGGGACGGAGACCTGGAGTACCTGGGCCGCACCGATACTCAGGTGAAGTTGCGCGGCCTGCGGATCGAACTCGGTGATGTGGAGGCGGCGCTGACCGCCGATCCGGCGGTTGCCCGCGCGGTCGCGATCGTCCGCGCGGACGATCGCGGGGGCATGCTGGTGGGTTATGCGGTGCCCGCACCCGGCGCCGAACCGCGACCGGCCGAGTTGAAGAAGACCGCAGCGCAGCGTCTTCCGTCCTATATGGTGCCGTCCGCCATCGTGGTGCTGGCGGACCTGCCGCGCACCGCCAATGGCAAGCTGGACCTCGAGGCGCTGCCCGCACCGCAGCCGGTCGCGGGCGAGCAGCGGGAGCCGGACGGTCCCATCGAAACGGCTGTTGCGGCCGCTTTCGCCGAGGTGCTGGGGATCGATCAGGTGTGGCAGGACGATGACTTCTTTGCCCTGGGCGGTAATTCGCTGATCGCGACGCGGGTGGTAGCGCGCCTGGGCGCGGCGCTGGATACCGCCGTACCGGTGCGAGCACTGTTCGATGCGCCCACGGTGGCCGATCTCGCCGCGGTGATCGCTTCGGGCGAGGCCACCGATCGCCCCCGGCCGGGACCGCGCCCGCGACCGGAGCGGATCCCACTGTCCGCGGCACAGCAGCGCATGTGGTTCCTCAACCGCTACGACCCGGCGTCGGCCGTCTACAACATTCCCGGGGCCTTCGATATCGAAGGGACGCTGGATATTCCGGCACTACGCGCGGCCATCGACGATGTCGTGGCCCGGCACGAGACGCTGCGCACCATCTATCCGGTCGGGCCCGACGGAACTCCGTATCAGGAGATCCGTCCGGCTGCAAAGGATTCCGCTGACGTCATCGAAATGACGGTCGCGCCGGAGGGCATCGCTGAGGCCCTGATCGCCGAGTTGTCGCGGGGATTCGATGTCACTCGCGAAACCCCGCTCCGGATCTGCATCCTGCATGTCTCTCCGGAGCGCACGGTCCTGGCCATGGCGGTGCATCACATCGCCGCCGACGGCTGGTCCATGGCGCCACTGGCCCGAGATGTGCTGTACGCCTACGCCGCTCGCACCTCCGGCGCCGAACCGGCCTGGATTCCGCTCCCGCTGCAGTACGCCGACTATGCCCTGTGGCAGCGGGAACTGCTCGGCTCCGAGACCGATCCGGACAGCCTGGATAGCCGGCAGCTGGACTTCTGGCGTACCGCTCTCGACGGTCTCCCTCGGGTGCACAGCCTGCCGACCGATCGCCCGCGGCCCGAGATTCCCTCCGGAGTCGGCGACCGTATCGAATTCACTGTTCCGGCAAGGATTCACGATAGATTGCAGCTGCTGGCGCGCGGTCACGGCGCGACCCCGTTCATGGTGGCGCACGCGGCGCTGGCGGTCCTGCTGGCCCGCCTGTCCGATGACCCGGACATTGCCCTCGGTTCCGCCGTCGCCGGTCGAGGCGACGGTGAATTCGATGACCTCGTAGGCATGTTCGTCAATACCGTGGTGCTGCGCGCACCCATCGATCCCGCGGCCGGCTTCGCTGCGACGCTCGACGCGGTGCGGCAGTCCGATCTGGCCGTCTACGGCAATCTGGACCTGCCGTTCGAGCGCCTGGTGGAGGCCCTCGCCCCGGTCCGGTCCACCGCCCATCACCCCCTGTTCCAAGTGCTGCTCGCCTTCCAGAACCTGCCGCTGGGCCGAACCTCGCTGCCGGGCTTGGAGATTCGACCGCTGGAGGCGCCCGCGCCGGGCGCCAAGTTCGATCTCGAATGGATGCTGGCCGAACAGTTCGGTGCGGCGGGCGAACCGGCGGGCATCACGGCCTCGCTCACCTTCGCCACCGACCTGTTCGATCGTTCCACCGCGCAGGCCATGGCCGATGGTTTCCTCGGCCTGCTGGCCGCGGTGACATCGGATCCGGATACCCCGGTCGGTGAGATCGTGGTCCCGTTCGGTGATTCGAGCGATCCGCTGCGGGTCCTTCGGGTGAAGACTCACGATGGACCGACCGCCGTCCCGGAGGCCGGCACCGCGGCCACTCCCGTCCGCCGCGTCTACCGCGCCCCGCGCACGGATACCGAACGGACTCTCACCGCGGCCTTCGAAACGATCCTGGAGACCCCGCGTATCGGCGTGGACGACAACTTCTTCGAGATCGGCGGCAACTCCATGGCAGCCGTCCGATTGGTCACCCTGGTGCGTGAGCAGACCGGTATCCCCATGCCCGTGCAATGGATGTTCCTGGATCCCACCCCCGCGGCCCTGGCGG
Source organism: Nocardia sp. NPDC088792 (assembly GCF_044750615.1). NCBI lineage: Bacteria > Bacillati > Actinomycetota > Actinomycetes > Mycobacteriales > Nocardiaceae > Nocardia > Nocardia sp. NPDC088792. The sequence goes on along the minus strand of NZ_JBIVKC010000002.1, from coordinate 312,706 downwards.
TGCGGCTCACCGAGACCGCCGAGCAGCCGGAGATCGATCCGTCCATGCGCGTACTGCTGCCCATACGTCCGGGCGGTGCCGAGCCGGGACTGTTCTGCATCCATCCGGCCATCGGATTGGCGTGGTGCTACGGCGGATTGGTGCAGTACATCGACCCGGCGCGGCCGATCCACGGGTTGCAGTCGCCGGGCGTCACCGATGGCGGCACCGCGGACCGTACGGTGCGCGATCTGGCGGTCCGGTATATCGAGGAGATCCGCCGCGTCCAGCCGCAGGGCCCGTATCACCTGCTGGGCTATTCGGCGGGCGGCCCGATCGCGCATGCCGTGGCGGTCGAATTGCGCCGTCGCGGCGAGCCGGTCCCGTCGCTGATCATGCTGGATTCCCGGGCGGGCGTGGAGATTCCCGCCGACGGCGCGATTCCGCCGCTGTCCATGCTGCTGGCGGAGTTCGGCGGCGTCGACGTCCCGCCGGAGCTCGAGCACCTCACGCCCGAGCAGGCGGCGCAGCTGCTGGACGGCGTCGGGGTGTCGTTCACGGCGACCGAACTCGGTCACCTGTACAGCGATCTGCAGCATCTGCTGCGGCAGATCACGGAGCACGAGCCCGAGGTGTTCGATGGTGATCTGCTGTTCTTCGCCGCCGCCTACAACCCGGATCCGGTCCCGAATGTCAGTACCTGGCGGTCCTACATCGCGGGCGCCATTCATGACATTCCACTCCCGTTCGGGCACAACGAGATGATCACCGCCGAGGCGCTCACCAGAATCGGGCCGCTGGTGAACGACTATCTGGCCCGTGGCGACGCATGAGCGGAGGGGGTGCGAACCTCGGCGAACCCTTCTGGCGGCGTCCCGGCTGGTGAAGAATGGGCGGCGATACCCGGGCGACGACGGAAGGCCGAACAAGTGTCGATGAGCGGGAAGCGCCGGTTGGTGGGGGCCGCGGCGGTGGGCCTGGGCGCGCTGGGCGCCGGAGAGTTGATCGCGGCGAGCAGGGGCGGTTCCGTGCTGGACGGGATCGGCCGCCTGGCCGCCGATTACGCGCCCGTGCAGGTGGTCGAGGCCATGGTGGCGCAGGGCGGCGCCCACGACAAGGAGCTGACCCGGCTGGGCGCGGCGGTGTCGGCGGTGGCCGAGGCCACCGCGCTGGCCCTGCTGCCGCCACGGCTGCGGACGCCCGCCGCCGCGGTCCTGGCGGCCGGGACGGCGGCTACGGCGCTACGCGGCGCGAACCGATCGGTGGCCGGTGCGGCCGGCGCGGTGGCCACCGCGGCTGTGATGCGGGCCGGATTACGGCGTCCGCCTGCCGATCTCGGTGGCGTGGCACTGTGGGCGGCCGCCGGCGCGGGACTCTTCGCCGCCGCCGAGACGCTGGTGCGGCGCGAGGATCGGCGGTATCGGGAGCGGGTACGCCGGGTGGGCCCGATGGGTTCGCACGCGCCGGTGCCGGAGGACGGGTTCGGCGCCGAACCGGGCCTGTCACCGCTGATCACGCAGGCGAGCAAATTCTATGTGGCGGACGTGAATTCGCGGCCGCCGCGCATCGAGCCGGAGCAGTGGCGGCTGTCCATCAGCGGCAAGGTGGCGCATCCGCTGCGGTTGTCGCTGCCCGATCTGGCCGAGCAGGCGGTGGAATTCGATGCCGTCATGGTGTGCGTGCACAACACCGCCGGCTCGGGCCGCAGCGGCAATGCCCGCTGGTTCGGCGTGCCGTTGACCGCGCTGCTCGACCATGCGGTCCCGGACTCCGGTGCGACCCGGCTGGTCAGCCGCGCCGTGGACGGCTACACCATCTCACTGCCCCTGGCACCGCTGCGCACCGGCGAATGGCCCGGCTACCTGGTCATCGGCATGAACGGTGAACCGCTGCCACCCGAACACGGCTTTCCGGCACGGGTTTTCGTGCCCGGCATCTACGGTCAGTACTCCGGCGCGAAATGGATCACCGCGCTCGAGCTGACCGATGACAGTCACGTCGACTACTGGTGGAAGCGCGGGTGGCCCGCCGACCCGCTCTGGGTCCGCCCGCAGGCCCGTATCGATGTCGCCTCCTGCGGCGCCTCGGGGTCCGGCAAGTGCACCGTGGCCGGCGTGGCCTGGGCGCCACCCCAGGGCGTCTCGGCCGTCGAGATCCGCGTGGACGAAACTGAGTGGATCCCGGTGGAACTGGGCGCCGAACTGGCTCCCAGCGCCTGGCGTCGCTGGCGCACGGTGGTCGACCTGCCGCCGGGCGATCACGCCATTCAGGCGCGGGTCACGAGTCGCTCCGGGCAGATCCAGGACCCGGTCACCCGGCCACCGTTCCCCTTGGGTCCCGGCGGTCTACACACGGTGACCGTCACCGTCTGACGCGACCGCTGCCACCGTCCGGCCCGACACCTCGCGCAGGGTGCCGCGCATGACAGTTGTCATGGGGGAGTCGTGATGGATGGGGGAGGTTTCCCCAACTGCCGCGGACGACAGTGGGGGTATGAACGCAACCGCCAATGGCCTCGTGCCGCCGCGACCGCGGCGCGCGACCGCACCGGTCATCGAAATCCGCGGCCTGGTGAAGACTTTCGGATCGCCCGGCGGTGCGGTGCGCGCGGTGGACGGCCTGGATCTGCCCTCACCACGACCGGAGCCGGTGTACATCGCCGTCAAGATCGCGGTCGCCATGGTGCTCGGATTGCTCTCGGTGACAGTGGTTTTCGCGGTGGGCGTGGCGCTGGGCGCGCGACTGCAGGCGAGCGCATGGCTCGGCTGCTTCCTCATCGCCTGGCTGGGCTCGCTGGTGTTCGCGGCATTCGGCCTGTTCATGGGCTACCTGCTGCCGTCGGAGAACGTCATGCAGCTGCTCGGGCCGGCGCGGGCACTGCTGTCCTTCGCGGGCGGCCTGTTCATGCCCCTGCACGGCTGGTTCGACACCGCCTCGAAAGTGTTCCCCACCAACGGCGTCGCCGTGCCGGCCCGCGCCCCCTTCGCCGAACCCAGCGGTGGCGCGGTAGCGCTGGCCATCGTCAACGTCCTCGCCTGGGCGGCGGTCTTCACCATCGGCTCCGCTGTACTGTTCCGCCGTGACACCGCACGCTGACCCGCCGATCCCGCTCGGCGCGGCTACCGAGCGCGGCGAGCTCGGTAGCCGCGGCTGGTTGCTGACGCCTGCGGTAGCGTCGCGCGGTGTGGATGACACGCTCGGGGTGACCGACGAAGAGGAGCGGGGCATCCGGCGCCGGCGGCGGATCGGCTGGATCTTCGCCGCGGTCTGGGCCGTCTATCTGATCGACCCCTTGCGGCAGGCCTGGGACCTGGCCGATCCGGCGGCCCGGAGCTATTCGCTGGTGGTGATCTTCGCGTTCGGCGGCGTCTACATCGGTTCGTACTACCTGCTGATGCGTGGCAGCGTCAGGGCGGCGTGGCCGCTCGGTTCCTCGTCCTTCCGGCTGGTGATCCTGCCGATCGTCGTGCTGGGGGCGCTGATCGCGGCGGCCGCGGTGACATTGGGCTTCGAGGCGGTCGGGCTCGTGGTGTACGTCGCGTCGTTCACCGCCTTCACCGTGCCGGCGCGGCGAGTGATTCCGGCGCTCGTGGTACTGATCCTGGCCACGGCGGTGATTCCGCAATTGGCGGCGGGCAGATCGGTGGACTACACGCTCATCCAGTCGGTCGTCATATCGGCGTTCGCGATCGGCGGCGTCCGGTTGATTCTCATGCGTAATCACCAGCTCTTCATCGCCCGGCAGCAGTTGACCGACCTCGCCGTCGCCGAGGAGCGGTTGCGGGTGGGCCGGGACGTGCACGATATCCTCGGCCATTCGCTCACCGTCATCACCGTGAAAACCGAACTGGCGCAACGACTCCTGGATATCGATCCGGAACGCGCCCGGGCCGAGATGGCGGATGTCGAACGGCTCGCGCGTGAATCCCTGGCCGGGGTGCGAACCACCGTCGGCGGACTGCGCGAGGTGTCGCTGGCGGGTGAACTCGCCAATGCGCGAACGGCCTTGACCGCCGCCGAGATCGAGACGGACCTGCCCGACACCGACGACCTCCCGATCCGGCACAGCGTCGTCTTCGGCTGGGTGCTGCGCGAGGCGGTCACCAATATCGTCCGGCACAGCGGGGCCCGCCACTGCTGGGTGCGGGTGACCCCGCGCAGCATCGAGGTGGCCGATGACGGGGTGGGCATGCGCGAGTCGTCCCGCTCCGGTTCCGGGCTGTCCGGCCTGCGGGAACGCGTGCAGGCCACCGGCGGCACCCTCACTCTCGGCAATCGCCCGGAAGGCGGATTACGGGTGCTGGCAAGCTTTCCGGCAGGGACGACACAGGAGCGGGAATGATCAAACTGCTGCTCGCCGACGATCAAGCACTGGTGCGCGGCGCCCTCGCGGCACTGCTGAACCTGGAACCCGACCTGGAGGTGGTGGCCGAGGTCGGCCGCGGCGACGAGGTACTCGACGCCGTCGCGAAGACCACTCCCGACGTGGCGCTGCTGGACGTGGAAATGCCCGGTCTGGACGGCATTTCGGCCGCCGCCCAGCTGCACGCGGCGCATCCACAGGTCCGCATCCTCATGGTCACCACCTTCGGCCGCCCGGGCTACCTGCGCCGCGCGATCGACGCCGGGGCCAGCGGCTTCGTCGTCAAGGACACGCCCGCACGGGAACTCGCGGACGCCGTCCGCCGCGTCCACCTGGGCCTCCGCGTGGTCGACCCCGCCCTCGCCACCGAAACCCTCACCGCCGGAACCTCCCCCCTGACCGCCCGCGAACGCGAAGTCCTGACCGCCGCCGCGGACGGCGCCACCGCCGGGGCGATCGCCAGACAACTCCACCTCTCCGAAGGCACCGTCCGCAACCATCTCTCCGCCGCCATCGGCAAAACCGGCACCCGCACCCGCACCGAGGCCGTCCGTGCCGCAGAACGCCTCGGCTGGCTGTAAACAGCCTCCGCGGCAGTGGCTCCCGCGGCTCGCCCGCACCCGGTCGAGATCCGCGTTCGGGTGGTTCAGAAGCGGCCGCCGCGGCTGATGCGGCGGGAGCCGTCGGAGCCGCCGAAGGAGCCGGGGCCGTAGCCGCCGCCGAATCCGCCTCCGCCGCCGCGGTATTGGTTGCCCATGCCGCGGAGCATGCCGTCGATGAGGATGCCGCCGAGGACGGCGCCGGTCTGGGAGTTGGGGGTGGCGCGTTGCTGGGCCTGCCAGTCGTTGACGGCGGCCTGGGCGGTGCGCAGGGCTCGGCTGCCGAGTTCTACCGCGCGCTGGGCGAATTGGAGGGCCTGGGCCGGGTCGGTGGGGGTGAGCTGCTGGGCCTGGTCGAGGCTGCGTTGCGCCTCGGCCAAGCGGGTGCGGGGTTCGGCGTCGACTCCGCCGCGGCGGGTGCTGATGAAATCGGCGGCGGCATTGATCTGACTGCGGGCCGCGGTCAGGGTCTGGTCGAGGCGGCGGCGTAGCTCCTCGGCGGCGATCTTGCGGTCGGTGGCGGCGGCTGTCGCATTGTCCAGTGCGGTGTCCGCGGCCATGGCCTGCTGGAAGGCGCCGAGCGGGTTGTCCGGACCGTCGGCGACGGCGTGATCCAGTGCGGTGCGCGCGCCGGCGGCGGCCGCGGTCAGCTCGGCGCCGCCGTGTTCGGTGAGGCCCGCGGCGGTATCGAGGTCGCGCCGCAATTCCTCGATGAGGCCGGGCAATCCGGCGCGCGCCTGCTCGATATCGGTGGCGGCGGTGTCGACGGCATCGAGCAGCGTGCGCGCCGCATTCACGGCGGCTTCGGCGGCGCGGATATCGGCGACGGCCGCGCCCTGCTGCCCGACCGGTCTCGCGATCGCAGCCCGCCCGTCTTCGATATTGCTTTCGGCGAAGGAGATTCGCTCCTCCGCCATGCCCACATTGTCGCGAACCGGGGTGAGCACCGAGGCGGGCTGGCTCGCCACCAGACCGGCGAGGATCTGCCGCGAGCGCGGCAGCTGCGCGGTGAGCGCCACCAGATCCCGGGTCAGCGCGTCGAGCCGATCCCCGGCATTGATGAGCAGATTGCGCATGGCATCGAATTCGCTGACCTTGGCGTCGAGTTCACGATCCGCGCGGCCGCAGCTGCTGATCAGCTCGACCAGCATGGTCTGCTGCTGGTCCGGCGTCTCGGGAATATCGTCGTCGAGCTGCTGCCGGATCGAGAATGCCTTGGCCAGCGCCGATTTCGCCCCTTGCAGCGCGGCGGTGAACGGCGCCGTCGCGATCGCCCCGAATTCATCGGTGGCGAGCCGCAATTCCTCCGCCGAGGTCCGGATCGCATTGTCGGCGTCGACCAGCGTCTCCTTGGACAGCGCATCCAGCACCACCAGCGGCAGCCCCTCCAGCGCTCGCGCATCGGTGGGATCCACCTGCCGCGCCGAATCCAGCCGCGAGCGGTCGTGCCGCCCGCGCCGGCGCCGCAGCCAGAACCAGCCGGCCAGCAATATCAGCGCCACGATCAGCAGCAACACCAGCAGCGTCCGATAGCTCACCCCACCCGACCCGCTCATCGCATTCGACAGCCCCTCGGCCGCCGCCAGCCCCGCGCCCGCCCAATCCCCGGCCCGCAGTTTCGGCTCGACCCCGTTGCTGAGGAACCGATCCACATCCTTCTCAGTGATCGAGGACGGCACTGTTCCGGTGAACGCGTAGGCCCGATCGTCCACCGCGACCGACAGCAGCACATCCCGATCCCCGAAACCGGAGGCCCGCGCCGTCTGCTCACCCCACGCGTGCGAGTCCATGCCGTCGAAACTCCGCACATACACGACCCACAGCCGCTCATGATGCTTCCCGTACAGCGCATCGATGGCCGCCTGTAACTGCGCGGTCTGCCCGCCGCTCAGCGCACCCGCGGTATCGGTGACATAGGTGGGCAGCCGCTGCGGCGGGGTGGCGGTTGCGGGCCCGGTACCCGCCGTCACCGGGCCGATCACCACCGTCAGCAGGCACATCACCAGCAGGGACCAGAGCCGAGCGACGGAGTGCTGCTTCGGTAGCGGCATCCCCCGAATCTATCCGCCGCAGGCCGGACGACCGGATTCCCCGCCACCCGTGTCGGCCCCCGGTGACTACGATCGGTCACGTGATCTCGATCGATACCCAGTACACGGGCCATGTCGCCCCCGGTTCGAATCCACAGCAGCGTGAGGTCCCCGGCGCCCGCATCGTGAAGATGTCGGTCGGCGCCATGGACAACAACGTCTACCTCGTCCAGAGCACCGCCACCGGCGCGGCCCTCCTCATCGACGCCGCCAACGAGCCCGAGCGAATCCTGGAACTCCTCGCCCAGGAGGCCCCGGGCCGGGTCGAGCTCATCGTCACCACCCACCAGCACCCGGATCATTGGTGGGGTCTGAAGGATGTGGTCGACGCGACCGAAATCCCGACCGCTGCACATGAACTCGATGCCGCACCGCTGCCCGTGCCCCCGTCCCGCCTGCTCGCCGACGGTGACACCATCCTGATCGGCGACCTCGAGCTGCAGGCCATCCACCTCAGCGGCCACACCCCGGGTTCGGTGGCCCTCGCCCTGACCGACGGCGCCGGCCGCACCCACCTCTTCACCGGCGACTCCTTGTTCCCGGGTGGTGTCGGGAAGACCGGCAACGCAAAGGATTTCACCTCGCTGCTGGGTGATGTGGAGTCGAAGCTGTTCGGCCGCTTCGGCGATGACACGGTCGTCTATCCGGGTCACGGCGACGACACCACGCTCGGCCGGGAGCGCCCACAGCTGGGGGAGTGGCGCGCCCGCGGCTGGTGATTCTCACCGGTCGAATTCTGTTGCCTGTCTGCCGATTTTCACCTGAGGGGGAGAAGACATGAGTTCCGGATATCTTGCCGCCATGCGCGCGGAACGTGCCGCCGTGATCGATTTCTGCGCGGACTTCTCCGCCGAGGAATGGGCCGCACCCAGCCGCGCCGAGGGGTGGAGTGTGCAGGATGTCGTCGCGCACCTCGCCACCACACAGCGGGCGCTGGTGACACCGGCGGCGTTGGCGACCATGCGCAGCCACGACCTCGAGCGGCTCAACGACGAGGTGGTGGCGGCGGTGCGCGGCCGATCCTCGCAACAGGTGTACGGCGACTTCGTCAGCTGGAGCCGGATCGGCTGTGCGGCGCTCGGATTGTCCACGCTCCCCGGCATCGAACGGGTCCGGCTACCCGTCGGGGAACTGGGCCGGTATCCGCTGCGACTGATGCCCACCATCTTCGTCTACGACTGGCATGTCCACCTGCGCTGCGATATCGCGCCCGCGCTCGGGCGCACCCCGCCGGGCACCGACGATCGCCGCATGTCCGCCGCCCTGGCCTGGACCATGGCACTGCTGGAGCAGTCGCACCGCACCCGCTTGACCTGGCTCGATGCTCCGATCGCGCTCACCCTGCGGGGACCCGGCGGCGGTACCTGGCGGATCGAGCCCGCCGGCGCAGGTGGTCTGCGCGTGCAGCCGGGGGATGTCACCGGCGCCGCGACCCGGATCACCGGCAGTGCAACGGAGTTCCTGTCCTGGGCCACCCGCCGGTCACCCTGGGCGGAGGCGGAGCTGACGATCACCGGAGATGTCCCGGTCGGCGAACGTTTCCTCGATACGCTCGACTTGGTATAGCGGCGAATCGCCCGGCTCGGCCGCGGCGTTGACGGCTCCGATCCCGGAGTACCGCTCGGGTGACATTGTGGCCTTTCACAATTCGGCCCGATGGTGGGGTTAGGGTCTCCCGTGCGGTAGTTGGCCAATCGACGGGAAGGGGAGCGTGCAGGGTGGGAGCAGGACCAACGGCGGCACTATCGAACTCCGGTCGTAGCAGCGAAACCATCGTCGCCGACACCGAGCAGCAGGCCGTGGAGCTACTCACCAAGATCGGCCGCTACTACCAGGCGATGTACAACCTCGGTGACATCCGTTCGCCCGGCGCGGAGCTACGCGCCGCGTGCGCCAAGCTGCTGACGGTGGCGGACTGGCTGGATACGGCCCGCCTCGAGCAGTTGCAGGATGCGCCGCCGACACGTGAGGCGCCCCTCGAGCGGCAGGGGCGGTCGCTACCGAGGATGGTGTCCGACTTCCTCGCCGAGCATCCCAATCAGACCTGGACGCCCACGGAAGTGGTGGCGGCGCTGGAGGAGCGGGGGCTCGAATTGCCGATGAGCGCGCGTCACCACGTAAAGGTTGCCCTGGGCCGGATGGCGTTGCGTGACGACAGCAATATCCGCCGGCTCGATCGCGGAAAATACCAGTTCTGTCAGTCGGATTCGGCTGATAGCGGCGTGGCCGACGCCTAGCCGGGTGTCCGGTGCCCGTCGTTTGCCGGTGCTAAACCGGACGGTTGGTTAGTAGCCTGGCGACTTCCGTTGTGTTACACCTGGATTACGGATAGTTGTTTCAGCTAACGAATCTGGGAGGTCCCGGATGTGCGGGATAGCAGGGTGGGTTTCGTTCGACTCCGATTTGACGCGGCAGCAGGGGGTGCTGGACGCCATGACCGAAACCATGGCGTGCCGGGGACCGGACGGCCGCGGGACATTCCTACGACAGCACGGCGCACTCGGCCACCGACGGCTCGCGATCATCGACCTGCCCGGCGGCGCGCAGCCGATGAGCGTGGCCACCCCCGGCGGGGACGTGGCCATCGTGTACTCGGGCGAGACCTACAACTTCCGCGAACTGCGCGAACAGCTTGCGGGACTGGGACATTCGTTCACCACCGACAGTGACACCGAGGTCGTCCTGCGCGCCTACCTGCAGTGGGGCGAGAGCCTGGTCGACCACCTCAACGGCATGTACGCCTTCGCGATCTGGGACCAGCGTGACGAGAAGCTGGTCATGGTCCGGGATCGCATGGGCATCAAGCCTTTCTACTTCTACCGCACGCCCGACGGCGTGCTCTTCGGATCGGAACCGAAGGCCATCCTCGCGAATCCCCTGGCGCGCAAGGCAGTCGAGCTCGACGGCATGCGCGAGCTCTTCGCCTTCACCAAAGCCCCCGGCTGGTCCCTGTGGAAGGGCATGTCCGAGGTGCTACCGGGCACGCTGATCACCGTGGACCGCAACGGTCTTCGCGAGCGCACCTACTGGCGACTGACGGCGGTCGAACATACCGACAGCCGGCAGGACTCTGTCGAACACGTCCGCGAACTGCTCACCGATATCGTCGACCGGCAGCTGATCTCGGACGTGCCCCGGTGCATATTGCTTTCCGGCGGACTGGATTCCAGCACCATCACCGGCCTGGCGGCACAGCGCCTGGCCCGCGACGGCGAACAGGTGCGGACGTTCTCGGTGGACTTCGTCAACCAGGAAGCCAACTTCATCCCCGACGAGATGCGCGACACTCCCGATTCGCCGTTCGTGCGTGATGTGGCGGACTACGTGAAGTCCGCACACCAGGATGTGATCCTGAATCCCGCTGACCTGGCCGATCTTTCGGTGCGCCGCGCCGTGATCACCGCCCGCGATATCCCGCAGGGTCTCGGCGATATGGACAGTTCGCTGTATCTACTGTTCCGGGCGATCCGCGAACAGTCCACGGTCGCGCTGTCCGGCGAATCCGCCGACGAGGTCTTCGGCGGCTACCGCTGGTTCCACGACGAGGTCGTCCTCAAGGAGGACAACTTCCCCTGGCTGGCCTTCAACAACCCGCTCTCCGGGGAATCCCGCTGGGAGATCCTGAATCCCGGACTCCGGGAGCGACTGCAACTGAACGACTATGTCGCCGATCAGTACGCCGCCGCCGTCGCCGAGGTCGACCACCTCGACTCCGAGGACGAGCGGGAACACCGCATGCGCACGGTCTGCCACCTGCACCTCACCCGCTTCGTCCGGCAACTGCTCGACCGCAAGGACCGCATGTCCATGGCGGTCGGACTGGAAGTGCGCGTGCCGTTCTGCGATCACCGGCTGGTCGAATACGTCTACAACACGCCGTGGTCGCTGAAGACCTTCGACGGCCGGGAGAAGAGCCTGCTGCGACACGCGGCGAAACACGTCCTGCCGCAATCGGTCGTGGAGCGGGTCAAGAGTCCCTACCCGTCCACCCAGGACCCCGGCTACGCGGCGGCGCTGCAGCAGCTGGTGAAGGAAATCCTGTCCGAGCCGAACGACGCGCTGTTCACCATCCTCGACCGCGGCTGGGCGAAGCGCGCCGTCGAACAGGACCCCGCCCGGATGGCCCCGCATATCCGGGTCGGCCTCGACCATGTGATCGACATGGCCACCTGGCTGGATCTCTACTCGCCGGAGCTGTTGCTGGACTGATGCCGACCGCGGCACACGGCGGCGCCGGCCGGGCCGGACAAGCTATGTTGACGGTATGAGACCGTTCGCCTACCCGGTCGGCGCCCAGCGCTCGCAACTGCCCGAACGGCGGCGGCGCGGTTGGTGAAGCTCCGGAACCGCACCCCCGAACCGGATCGGCTGGTTCAGGACAGGAACACCGGCACACTCCGCGGCGGGTGTGTCGGCGTCACCCTGCGCTGGGCCCGGCGCCTACTGGTCGGCGCAGTACTCATGGCGGTTCTGGTGGTCGGCGGTACCGCGGTGCGGGTGTGGCAGGTGGCCCGCATCTCCGACTACTCGCCCGCCGACGCCATCGTGGTGCTCGGCGCGGCGCAGTACGACGGCACCCCGTCCACGGTGTTCGAGGCCCGGCTGAATCAGGCCTACCACCTCTACACCGAGAACGTCGCGCCGCTGGTCGTCACCGTCGGCGGAAAACAGCTGGGCGACAACTACACCGAGGCCGCCTCCGGCAAGCTCTACCTGGAGAACCGGGGCGTTCCGTCCGACCGGATCCTCGCCGTCGAAACCGGCTCCGACACCCTGCAGAGCGTGGAAGCCGTCTCCAAAGCCCTGCGGGCGCGCAGCAAATCCGCTGTGGTGCTGGTCAGCGATCCCTGGCATTCGCTGCGCACCCGCACCATGGCCCGCGACGCCGGCCTCTCGGCCTGGACCGCGCCCGTCCGCACCGGACCCGCCGTCTACACGCGGGAATCGCAGGCGCACGGCATTTTCCGGGAGACGTTCGCTTTGCTCTGGTATCAACTGACCCACTACCCGGCAGACTTCAAATACACGGCAGATCAGTGAACCCATGAATGCGCGCATCGATTACGACCAGGTGTACTCCGACTTCGATCGTGAGCGCATGGTGCCCGAAACCGACCGGACCGCGGGCCTGAGCTGGTCGCCCTGCCCGGCCCGGCGCAGCGAATTCTCGCGCGACCGGGCGCGGGTGCTGCACTCCGTGGCATTGCGCCGGCTCGCCGACAAGACACAGGTCATGGGCCCGCGCGACGGTGACACGCCGCGCACCCGGCTCACCCATTCGCTGGAGGTCGCGCAGATCGGCCGCAGCATCGCCGACAGCCTCGGCTGCGACCCCGATCTGGTCGATCTGGCCGGGCTCGCGCACGATATCGGGCATCCCCCGTACGGGCACAACGGTGAGAAGGCGCTCGACCAATTCGCCGACGCGCACGGCGGTTTCGAGGGCAATGCCCAGAACCTGCGGATCCTCACCCGCCTCGAACCCAAGGTGATCGACGAACTCGGCAACAGCTTCGGGCTGAACCCGACCCGCGCCGCCTTGGACGCGGTCATCAAATACCCGTGGGGCAGAACGGGTCCGAGCTCCAAATTCGGTGCCTACGACGTCGACATGGACCGCCTCGCCTGGGTCCGCAAGGGCGCGCCCGACCGCCGCCAATGCCTCGAATCGCAGATCATGGACTGGGCCGACGACGTCGCCTACTCCGTCCACGATGTGGAGGACGGCGTCATCGCCGGCCGCATCGACCTGCGCGCCCTGGCCGACCCCCTCGAACAGGCCGCCCTCTCCGAACTCGGTGCGCGCCAGCACCCTTCGCTCTCCGCCGGCGAACTGGTGGCCGCCGCCCAGCGCCTCTCCGAAATGCCGGTGGTCGCCGCCGTCACCGACTTCGACGGTTCCCTCACCGCCTCGGTGGCCCTGAAACGCCTCACCAGCGACCTGGTCGGCAGATTCGCCACCGCCGCCGTCGAGGCCACCCGCGCCGCCTGGGGCGGCCGCCAATTATCCCGCTACACAGCCGACCTCGAAGTCCCGCGGATAGCGGCGACGGAGGTCGCCGTCCTGAAGACAATGGCCCTCCGCTACGTCCTCTCCGACCCGATCCACCAGGTCCGCCAAGCCGGCCAACGCGAACGCATCCACCTGGTAGCCGACCGCCTCCTGGCCGCCGCCCCCCGCGGCCTCGACCGCCTCCTCGTCCCCACCTGGGAATCCGCCCCCGACGACACCGCCCGGGTCCGAGTAGTGGTCGACCAGATCGCCTCCTACACCGAAAGCCGCCTGGAACGTTTCGCCGCCGGCATCCCCTAACCGGTTCAGCCCGGTCGCCGAGTGGCACATGAGGGCCGGATTTCGCGGCGTGTCGCGTCCGTCATGTGCCACTCGGCGATTGGGCGATCGGTAGTGGCGCGCCGGGGGGGTGTGTCAGGCTGGCGGGGGTTATCGAGCCGTGGGCGGTGGCTGCGGCGGATTCCGGGTGGAGGTGTGTGTGCCGGCCGATATGGACGAGATCGCTGATCTGGAGCGGTATCCGCTCGATCGGCGGGACCTGCGCGTGCTGGAGGAGTTGATCGACGAGTCGCGGCGGGAGTTCGCGGCGAGCGGGGTGCTGGTGCTGCGGGAGTTCCTGCGGGAGGAGGCGCTGGCGGAGATCGCGGCGAACTGTCTGGCCAATGGGGCGATCGACGGGGTGCGACTGCCGGATATCGATCTCGCCGAGCAGCGCGGGCGGGCGGGGGAGCCGCCGCCGGTCATCGAATGTCTGCTGGCCGGGGACCGGATTCCGGCCTCCTCGCCATTGAAACGGTTGTATCTGTGGGAACCGTTGCTGGACTTCGTTTCCCGCGTGGTGGGCGAGCCGGCGTATCGGTCGGCCGATTCGCTCGGGGCTTTGACGGTGCACATCCAGGAGCACGGGGAAGGGCAGGACTGGCATTTCGATCTGCCGGATTACATGCTCGACGTGCACATCGCCGCCCCGGAACAGGGTGGGGTGCTCGAATATCATTCGCTTCCACGCGCGGTCCTGCAGCGCAGTGGCGCGCAACGGCAGCGGATCGGATTGCTGCCGACCGCGCCCGGGACCTTCCTGCTGCATGCCGGGCGACTATCCCGGCATCGGGTCACACCGGTGCGGGGGAGGTCGCCGCGGATCACAGCCGCCATGGCATTTCACGGCAAGCCGGGGCAGCGGCTCACGGATCATGTGCGGCGCAAGCGTTTCGGCCGCACGGAGTAGCGCGGTTCTGCCGGCGTTCAGCGGCGTGAATACGGCCCGGCGTTCAGAGTGCCGCGTGTAGGTCCAGGTAGTGGGCGATGCTGTCGGCGGGGGCGCCGTCGGCGACCAGGCGGCCTTCGTCGAAGACCAGTACGCGGTCGAACTCGGTGAGCAGGTCCAGGTCGTGGGAGATCACGATGACCTGTTGCGGAATCTCGTGCAGCAGCTTCGCGATCCGGTGTTTGTTGCGTAGATCCAACAGGGTGGTCGGTTCGTCGAACACCACGTACTGCGGCCTCACCGACAACACCGCCGCGATCGCCAGCATCTGCTTCTGCCCACCGCTGAGCAGATGCGCCGGATGATCCCGGAAGTCGCTCAGCCCGTACTCGGCCAGCACCTCGGTAACCCGTTCGGCGGCCTCGGCTTTCGAGAACCCGTGGTGTTTGAGCCCGAACGCCAGATCCTCCGCCACCGTCGGCATGACGATCTGCACATCCGGATCCTGGAACACGAATCCGACCAGCCGGCGAACCGCCTTGCCCTGCTTGCGCGTATCCAGCCCGTCCACCCGTACGCGCCCCTCGCTGGGCACCTGCAGCCCGTTGAGCAGTCGCGCGAACGTCGACTTACCGGACCCGTTGGATCCGATCACAGCGATGCGCCGCTCGTCGAGCGTGAGATCCAGCTGCCGCAGCACCTCCCGCTCACCGAAGCGGTGCGTGACCCCTTCGAGCTCGATCATGCCCGGCTCGGAATCAGCGGATAGGCGCGCCGCACGGCCACCGCGGCCAGCGAGCCGATGACGGTTTTCACGATGTCCCCGGGTATGAAGACGAGCGAGGTGGTGAAGGCCTTGGCCAGCGAAATGTGCGCGGCCACCGCCATCCACGGAATCCCGATGGCGTACAACACGATCGCCCCGCCCAGGAAGTTGATCACCAGCGCGATCGCCAGGTTGTACCGCTGCCACAGTTTCTCGGTGAGGAATCCGATCACCAGCGCGCCCAGGGGGTAGGCCAGGATGAATCCGCCCGTCGGCCCCATGATCACCGACAGACCGCCGCGGCCGCCCGGCAGCACCGGCAACCCGACCAGCACCAGCACATCGAACAGCAGGATCGCCAGCGCGCCGCGCCGCGCGCCGAGGATCGCGCCGGCCAGGATCACGCCCAGGGTCTGGGAGGTGAACGGCGCGAACGCTCCCGGCAGCTGTATCAACGGGAAGAACCCGAGCACCACCATGATCGCCGCGAACAGCGCTACCTGCGCCAGATCCCTACTTCGCATTCCGGGCATCCTATGAGATTCGGACGTCAGTCCAGACCGCGGGCGTCCAGTGCTTCACCGACACCGTCGGCCATGCGCAGGGTGCGGATCAGCAGCGGCACCAGGAAGACCGTGCTGCGCTCGATGCCACGAGCGCGCTGCGCGGCCCGGACCAGCTCGGCCTGTTCCCGGATGACGGGGATGAATCGAATGGTCATGGCCACCAGCAGCCCGACTCGCTCGGGCCGCACGCCGAGGGGTCGCAGTGGGGCGAGGGCTCTTTCGACGGTGTCGATCATGGCGGTGGTGCGAGTGGTGAGCGTCACCAAATTCGCCAGCAGCACCAAAGTCAGCAATCGCTCGCCGACCACGATCGCACTCTGCCAGCTCGTGAACAGCACCTGCGCGAGCATGATCAAAACCAGGAAGGGCGCGAGCCCGAGCAACTGCCGCCCGGTGACCCGCCAAGGAATCCGCGCCACCGCATAAAGGCCGATCACCACGGCCAATGCCACCGCCAGCCACGCAATGGACGGCAGGAAGAACAGCGCGGTGCCCGTCACCGCCAGCACCAGCAGCTTCGCCCCGGCGGGCACGGAATGCACCGGCGTCCGGGCGTCGTGGTACAGGCTGAGCACCGATAGATCCTGGCATGCGCCGCACCGGGTCACTCGGTCCGGTGTCCAGTCGTGCGTCCCGGTCGAGTGTGTCGGTGGGGCGGGGCTAGACTCGCTGCCGTGGCCGGCCGACTTCCTGACCGCGATATCGCGGCGATTCGTGAACGTGTTCGGATCGAGGATGTCGTTGGTGAATACGTAGCGTTGAAATCGGCGGGCGCGCTGTCGATGAAGGGCCTGTGCCCGTTCCACGACGAGAAGACGCCCTCTTTCCATGTGCGACCGCAGCACGGTGTATTCCACTGCTTCGGCTGTGGTGAAGGCGGCGACGTCTTCGCGTTCCTGCAGAAGCTCGAGCACATCGGCTTCGTCGAGGCCGTCGAGCAGATGGCCGATCGCATCGGCTACAAGATCAACTACGAGGGTGGCGGCACCTCCGTCCAGCGGGACCGCGGCACCCGTGCCCGCCTGGTCGCCGCCAATGCCGCCGCACACGAGTTCTACATGTCCCAGCTCGGCGAACCCGACGCCGAAGCGGCCCGGAAGTACCTGACAGAGCGCAATTTCGATGCGAACGCCGCCCGCCAGTTCGGCTGCGGTTACGCGCCCTCCGGCTGGGACGCCCTCACGAAGCACCTGCTGCGCAAGGGATTCGAATTCAAGGAGCTGGAGGCCGCGGGCCTGTCCCGGCAGGGTCAGCGCGGCCCCATGGACCGCTTCCACCGCCGCCTGCTGTGGCCCATCCGCAATCTCGGCGGCGAGGTCATCGGGTTCGGCGCCCGTCGCCTGTACGACGACGACACCCTGACCGCCAAGTACATCAATACCTCGGAAACATTGCTGTACAAGAAGTCCCAGGTGCTCTTCGGCCTCGACCTCGCCAAGCGCGAGATCGCCAAGGGGCATCAGGCGGTCGTCGTCGAGGGCTACACCGACGTGATGGCCATGCACCTGTCCGGCGTGAAAACCGCTGTGGCGGCGTGCGGCACCGCCTTCGGCGACGAGCACCTGTCGATCCTGCGGCGCCTGCTCATGGACGACAACTTCTGGCGCGGCGAGATCATCTACACCTTCGACGGCGACGCGGCCGGCCAGGCCGCCGCCGTGAAGGCCTTCAGCGGCGACCAGAAGCTCGCCGGCCAGACCTACATCGCCGTGGCCCCCGACGGCCTGGACCCGTGCGAACTGCGCCAGCGCAACGGCGACGGCGCCGTCCGCGACCTGGTCGCGCGCCGAGTCGCCCTGTACGAGTTCGTGATTCGCGGCATCGTCAAGAAGTACTCGAATCCCGTCACCAATGACATGAGCCCCGAACAGCAGGTCGCCGTCCTGCGCGAGGCGGTCCCCGTGGTCGCGCAGATCAAGGACAACGCCCTGCGCAAGGCCTACGCCACCAAACTGGCCGGCTGGGTCGGCTGGGACGATATCCAGCTGGTCGTCCGCCGGGTCGGCGACGAGGCCCGCAAGCAGCGCGGCGCGACCGGTGGCCGCCCAGCCAACGGCCGCCCCGCCCCGAAATCCGAAGCCTCCCAGCCGATCTCCGACAGCACCGCGGCCCGCCCCAACCCCCGCGACCCGGTCCTGCTGCCCCAGCGTCAGGTGCTGGCGGCGGCCCTCCAGTACCCGGCCCTCGCCGGCCCGGTCTTCGACTCGCTGGGCGCCGAAGCGTTCACGCACCCCGTCTACATCGCGCTGCACACCGTCATCGTCAAGGCGGGCGGCGCCTCGTCCGGCCTCAGCGGCGCCGAATGGGTGACCACCGTCGCCGACCACACCGACGACCTCATGATGCGCGCCCTGGTCTCCGAACTGGCCGCCGAAGCCCTGCCGGTGAAATCCGCCGACGACATCCCCCGCTTCGTCACCGGTGTCCTCGCCCGCATCCAGGAAGCCTCGGTCGGCCGCCAGATCGCCGAGCTGAAGTCCAAACTCCAGCGCATCTCCTCCACCGAGCAGACCGCCGCCTACATGGAGCTGTTCGGCGACCTGGTGGCCCTGGAGCAATACCGCAAAAGCCTTGTAGCCCAAGCCATGGGCAACGCCGAAGACTTCAGGCGCTGACCCGCGAGGCCGGGGGTAAAGCCCCACTCTCCCAACGTGCCGCCGTGCGAGTGGGGCCGAATGCGCTGTGGTTGCGAGTAGGGGCGCAGCCCCACCCTCACCGCCGCAACTGATCCTGTGGCACCAAGATGGTGGTCCGCTCATCGATCGGCACCATGGGTTCGAGCTTGGGCTGGGTGCTCAACTTGTCAGCGAGCTTCTGCCGCCCCACCGAAACCATCTTCCGTGTGACAGGACTCTCAGTGATCGCGCGGGTGGTCTTACTGATCTGCTCATACCGAACCCGCCCGGCCTTCGCGCCCAGCACATACCCGGCCGCGACGCCGATGATCAACCGCAACATTCCGAGAAGCTCCTCCCGTAGTCCTGTCCGCCCCCACATCCTGCCCGACCCCACCACCCCCTGTCGATCCGGCACCCCCTCCCCGCCCCCACCCCATCCCCGCAGGTAGACCCACGATTTGGGAAGTGAACAATCAATGCGCTAAAGTTTTCCCCGGCCGGTCCGAGAGGCACCAGCCAGGGAAACAATCCCCTATAGCTCAATTGGCAGAGCAGCCGACTGTTAATCGGCAGGTTTCTGGTTCGAGTCCAGATGGGGGAGCAATAGAAAAGCCTTCGACCAGCACGGATGAAATGTGCGGTCGGAGGCTTTTCGCGTTTCGGGGTCGAAATGGTCCGTGATGGGTCCATGATCGTTGGGTTTTCTCATGGTCGGGCGCGGCGTGTCCATTCGCCGGTTCGTTCCAGTGCGGTCCTGTTGTCGACGTGCTGGTTTCGGGCGGCGTAGTAGCGGGCGGTGACGAGGAGGGAGTCGCCGAGTTGCGCGCCTGCTTCGATGCCGTTGATGTCTCGGACGTCGGTGGCGACGCGGTGGCGGATCTGGGTGGGGTGATGGTGGCGAATTCGGGGGTGCGGACGCTGCGCCAGAGGCGGCCGAAGTTGTTGAGGTTCCAGCCTTTTCCGGTGCGTGAGGGGATGAGCAGATGGTCTTCGGAAGGAATGTGGTCGGCGAGGAGCGCGCGGGCGGCTGCGATGCCTCGTGGTGAGAGGGCCAGGCGGCGAATGCCTTTGGTGCCGGTCTCGAGCCCGGGCTGCCAGCGCCAGCCGTGACCGTCGCCGAGGTCGGTAAGTTTGCCTCGGATCCAGATCCTGGGAATGGGCGTGTCGAGTTCGACATCGTGGGTGCGCTGGCCGAGTAGCTCGGCGGGGCGTAGCCCGGTGTCGAGGAGTAGTTGGATGGTCCAGTGGATGCGCGGTTCGCGCCTCGGGCCGCCTCGGCGTGCCGGCCGGCCGGGGATCGCCCCGTCGTTGCACCAGGTCTGGACTTGGCGGAGGAACTCGTCGAAGACGGTGTGGGGCAGGACGTGTGGTTCGTCGAGTCGGCGGACGGGTCTGAGGGTGGCGTCCATGGGGTTGTGGTCGATGGCGTCGGGGCGGGCGTTCGGGCTGCGGGCGCGGTCGAGGTGGGAGTGGTAGATGGTCAGGGTGCCGCGGGCGAGGTGGCCCCGCAGTATCGTTTCGGCCAGCCAGATGTCGGCGAGGGCGACAGGCGGGTGGATGGTTTCACGGTGTGGCTGCCGGGTTTGCTGGCGATCCAGGTGGTTGCGGCCTTGCGCGCCCTTCGTACCGCTTCGGCTTCGGTGGTACCGGTCCGCCGGGGTTTGCGGTACTGGCCGAGATTGTTGCGGCACAGGAGGCGGGCTTCGTAGCGGCCGTCGGGGAGCTGTCGGGTGTGCGGGTGCCCGGCGGTGCCGGGTTTCAGGGCGAGATTGGACATTCCGACGCTCTAGCATCAGAGGTGATCATGATGCAACGGGTAACACCTATAGAAGCGTACTTATTAGAAGTATAGTTCTATTCATGGCAGCCTTGGTGAAGCCGGATCGGGTGTTCGATCGTGACCGTGAGTGGGATGGGCTGGTGCGGTTCGCGACGTCGCCGAGTCCTGATGTGCGGTTGGGGATCGTCAGTGGGCGGCGGCGGCAGGGTAAGACGTTCTTGTTGGATGCGGTTGCCGACGCGGTCGGGGGCTTCTTCTTCACCGCGACCGATGCGACGGAGGTCGAGGCGCTGGCGGAGTTCGGCGCCGCTGTCGCGGCGTACGCGGGTGGTGGCCGGTATGCGTTCCGTGACTGGGACGAGGCGTTCGAGCGGCTGTTCGCGGTGGTGGGGGAGGGGCTGGTGGTGATCGATGAGTTTCCGTATCTGACCAAGGCGAGTCCGTCGTTGCCGTCGGTGTTGCAGCGGGCACTCGATCCGCGCGGCTATGCGCGGCAGTCGGGTTCGCGGGTGTTGTTGTGTGGGTCGGCGATGTCGGTGATGGGGCGGTTGCTGGGTGGTAGTGCGCCGTTGCGGGGTCGGGCGAGTTTGGAGTTGATCGTCAAGCCGCTGGGTTATCGGGAGTCGGCGCGGTTCTGGGGGATCGAGGATCCGCGCCTGGCGGTGTTGGTGCACGCGATCGTGGGTGGGACGCCGGCGTATCGGCGTGAGTTCGTCGCGGGTGATGCGCCGGAGTCGTTGGAGGACTTCGATTCCTGGGTGTTGCGGACGGTACTCAATCCGCAGGTGCCGTTGTTCCGTGAGGCGCGGTATCTGTTGGCGGAGGAGACGGAGATTCGGGATGCGGCGTTGTATCACGCGGTGCTGGGCGCGATCGCGGGCGGGCACACGACGCGGGGCGGTATCGCGAACACGATCGGCCGTAGCTCCACCGATATCGGGCATCCATTGTCGGTGCTCGAGGACGCGCAACTGGTGATTCGGGAGGCGGATCCGTTCAATCGGGGCAAGTCGGTATATCGGGTGGCCGAGCCGCTGATCGTGTTCTATGAGGCGATCATGCGCCGCGAGTGGACCCGGTTGGAGCGAGGCAATCCTGAGGCGGCGTGGCGCAATTCGAGGGCGACGTTCCTGTCGCAGGTGGTGGGCCCGCATTTCGAGGGAATCTGCCGGGAGTGGGCGATGTCGGTGGGACCGGAAGTGTTCGGGGATCTGCCCGGCCAGGTGGCGGCCGCGACGATCAACGATCCACGGGACAAGAAACAGATCCAGATCGATGTCGCGGTATTGGCGCCTGAGGAAACCGATCAGCCGCGCCGCATTCTGTCCCTGGGGGAGGTCAAGTGGGACCGCACCATGACCATCGGGCATGTGGACCGCCTGCGACGTGCTCGAGAGTTGTTGTCAGCCAAGGGCTACGACACCAGCCAAACCCGCCTGACCTGCTACAGCGGGGCAGGATTCGATGATAATCTCCAGGCTCTCGGCACTGGTCCCGGGCAGACGCCGAAGCAGGCCGACAGCCCGATGTTGGTCGACCTCGACACCATCTACGCCGAAGGGCGGTGACAGCCCCGGCCTGTCGTGCGCCCGCGCGAGCCGCGGATCGCAGTGCTAGTCGAACAGTGCGCGGATGTCGTCTGCGCCCAGTTGACCGGCGAAGCCTCCACCGGCATCGTCGAAGACGCCGTCGAACAGGGCGGCCTTGCGTTGTTTGAGTCGCATCACCTTGTCCTCGATGGTGTCGTTGGCGATGAGCCGGTACACCATGACGGTGTTGGTCTGGCCGATGCGGTGGACGCGGTCGACGGCTTGGGCTTCGGTGGCGGGGTTCCACCAGGGGTCGAGGATGAAGCAGTAGTCGGCCTCGGTGAGGTTGAGCCCGAATCCGCCGGCCTTGAGGCTGATCAGGAAGACCGGGGCGGTGCCGCCGCGGAAGCGCTCGATGGCTTCGGCGCGTTTGCGGGTGCGGCCGTCGAGATAGCTGCAGGCGATGCCTTCGCGGTCGAGGCGGTCTCGGAGACGGGTCAGGAATCGGGTGAACTGGCTGAATACCAGGGCGCGGTGCCCGGATTCGGCGACCTCGTCCAGATGTTCCAGCAGCGCCTCGAGTTTGGCTGATTCGACGGCGTCGTGGTTGTCGTCGATCAGAGCCGCGTGCAGGCTGAGCTGCCGCAGCGCGGTCAGCGAGGTCAGGATGGTGAGGCGGTTGCGGTCGACGTCGTCGAGCAGGCCGAGGACCTTGCGTCGTTCGTGCTGCAGCCGGGTGTCGTAGATCTTGCGGTGTTTGGGGGAAAGGTCGACGTGCAGGGTCTGTTCGAGTTTCGGGGGCAGTTCGGTGGCCACCTGTTCCTTGGTGCGGCGGCGGAGCAAGGGCGCGATGCGGCGTTGCAGCCGAGCCAAACGTTCGGTGTCGCAGCCCTTTTCGATCGGTGTGGCGTAGTAGTCGCGGAATTTGGCCGGATGGGGGAACAGGCCGGGTGCCACGATGGACAGCAGTGACCACAGTTCCATCAGGTTGTTCTCCATCGGGGTGCCGGTGATGGCCAGCCGGAACGGGGCGTCGACGCGGCGGGCGCACTGATGGGTTTTGGCCTGGTGGTTCTTCACGAATTGGGCTTCGTCGAGCAGCAATCCTGACCACGATCGGGCCAGGTAGGAGTCCGCGTCCAGCCGCAGCAGGGTGTAGGAGGTGACGATGACCTCGGCGGTGGCGGCAACCTCGGCGAGGTCGCGGCCGGATCGGCGCAGCGTGTCGGTGAGCGCGGTGACGCGCAGAGCGGGGGCGAACCGGGCGGCCTCGCCGACCCAGTTGGGCACGACGCTCGCGGGTGCGATGATCAGCCATGGCGGCGCGGCGGGATCGTGTTGGCGGGCATGGCAGACGAGCGCCAGCGCTTGGAGGGTCTTTCCGAGTCCCATGTCGTCGGCCAGGATGCCGCCCAGGCGGTGTTGCCACAGGAAGGTCAGCCAGGCGAAACCCTCCTGCTGATAGTGGCGCAGCTCGGCGGTCAAACCTGTTGGGGTGGGCGGATTGTCGATGGCGGTCGTGTCGAGCAGCCCGCGCACCTGCTGCTGCCACTCGTCGGCTTGGCGGGTGACGACGCCGAGTTCGGTGAGCTCGTCCCAGAACCCGGCCTGGTATCGGCTGATCTGCAGGCGATCCGGGGTCGCGTCGTGCAGCGCGCGGGCCTCGTCGATGAGGGAGCGCAGCGTCTGTAGTTCGGGCCGGTCGAGGGCGAAATATGCCCCGTCGGGCAGGATCATGTGGGTGTCATCGGCGCACAGCGCGGTGAAAACCTCACGGAACGGAACAGCATGGGATTCGACGGAAATGGTGATGTCCAGGTCGAACCAGTCGGTGCCGGAGTCGGACGGCGCCGTCGACACCTCGATGACCAGTGAGTCACCGGCGTCGCGGTAATCGGTTGCCGTTCCGTGTGTTTCGATGCGGACGCTGGGGTGCTCGCGTAGCGGCGGCAGGACGTGAGTCGTGAATTGCAGGGTGTTCGTGCCGGTGAGTTCGGCGGTGGCCGGTCCCAGGGCCAGCGGGTGCAGCCCCTCGAGGCCGACGCCCTGGAAGTCGGCGGGCAGCTCGGTGAGCAGGGTCCGCTCGGCAGCGCTGTCTCGGAACTGGTGACCGGATCGGCTGTCGAGGGGCAGCAGGTGACGGTCGTCGGCGATGGAGTATTCCCATCGCCAGCCCACCCGTACGGTGTGGCTCGGGCCGTATCCGAGCTCCAAGACCAATGTCGGTCCGGAAATGGTTGGTGCGGAGAATATTTCGCTGTCGGCGTCGATCACATGGCGTATGCGCGGGTAATAGCCGGTGAGCAGTAGATGCCGGTCGCCCGCGGGTACGCGCAACCCCGTTCGGGCGAACAGCGCGGGATGGGACCGTGCCGGGGCGGGCGGATCCAGGCGCGCCAGCCGGAACCGCTCGCCCGGATCCGCGGGGTCGATATACACGACCCCGTGACCGTCGGCTCCGATGAACGACAGAGGCGTCACCTGCAGTCCCTCCACCCGGATGACGGGTGTGATTGTCACATCCCCGTCGTCGTCGGTGACGTGCAATTGGTACCGGCCGTGGGCGGGAGTCTCGTCGAGTGGTCGCTTGCCGTGGACGAGCGGAATTCCGGCGTCATGGGCGGTCGCCAGCATCGTCCACAGGGCGGGGCTGTCGAAAGCGGCCAGGTTCAGCGTCTTGTCGGAGCCGTAGCCGTAATGGCCGTACCGTCCGGCGCTCAGATACAGCCCATACAGCTCCCGCAGGATCCGCAGGTGCTCGGGTGCGAAACGCCGCCCGTCGGGCGACTGCGCGTAGGCCAGGTTGGACCAGTTCAGTTTGCCCGCGATCCATCCGGTTTTGCCGCGATGCGCCGGGCGTAACGTGGCTGTGACCGCGGGGCCGGGCGTTGCATCGGGGCGTCGCCGTGTCACGTTCAGCTGCAACGCCAATGGGGCGGTGTCGGTGTACTCGTGCTCGGGCAGCAGATCGCCGAGCGTGGCCTCCCACGACGGCTGTGCGTCCACCGCCACGGCCGACGCGGGCATGCATGCGGTGATGGCCAGGGCCACAGCGTGTTTGCACTGGTATCCGACCGGGCAGGTGCAATCGGAATCGACCACCTCGAGCACACCGCGCCGCCGGGCGAACCGGAGGGTCGACACGTAGCAATTGCGCTGCGAGCCCTCGACTTCGCCGACCAACTCCAGCTCGGCGGGAAACCATTCGGCCGCGGTGACACGCCCCTGCTCGGCGTATTTCAGTCCGCGCTGAAAGGTGCGGTCGTCGAACAGCTCATCCAGACTCGCGTCGGCGACCACCAACAAAGGGCTTGCCACACAACGGCACTCTAATCGGTTGCCGCCCTGCGGGATCATCTACCGCCCGGTAAACACCGGCGGTTCCGGCAACCGAATGAAGGGGGTCGCACCGATGCCGAGAACTGGTCGGTCGCGATCAAAACCCCGCGCGGTCGAGTTTCGCGATCAATGAGGTCTTGCGCTTGTGGGCGTCCCGCAACTCGGCCTTGTCGGCGTCGAAATCGTCCGGTTTTCGCGCGGCTCGGTAAGCGCCACGGAGCTGCCGCAGCAACTTGATGGCACGGTCGTAGCGGTACTTGTCGCGGTCATTGGCCAGACGGTTTTCGATGAGCCGTTGCAGCGGGGCGATGACCTCGATCGGGCGGTCGGGTCGGCGTAGCTCGATCAGCTGGTGCCAACGGGATTCGTGCAGGCTGTCGGGATGAGCGCACGCGACCTGCCAAGCCTGGTCGAGGTCGTCCTCGTCGAGCAGGACGGCGATCAGCTCGTCGACATAGCCGGATTGTTCGGCGACAGCGCCGTGCAAGCGTTCGATCATGGTGTCTCGCAGTTCGCCCCACTGCTCGAGCGCCGATGCCGTGCGGCGAAGGTCGGCGTAGTTGCGGCGGGTGGGGTACTGGTCGAACACCTTTCGCCGCAGGTCCATCGCCTCGGCGGTCGCTCCGCGGCCTAGCAACAGGTCCACGTATGTGTCGCGCAGCCTGGCGACATCCTCGGGTATACCCCGCTGTCCCAGCCCACGTGCCGCCCATCGTTCGGCGTCGGCATGGCGGTCCGCCGTGACCAGCACCTCGACGATCTTCAAATATTGCGTTGCCGAGTGCAGGGATTCGGCGAGTACAGCGACGTATTCGTCGACGTCACCGGAGGTCTCGGCGAGTTGCTCGCGCAGGATGCGGATTCCGAACTCGTCCCAGCCGTGTTGACCCGGGCCTACCGCTTCGGCGCGGTCGGCGAGAAGACGAGCGATCTCCCGGCGGCCTCGGTCACCGAGCGCATCGGTGTAGTCACGTAATTCGAAGTCCGGCCAGCCCGGGCCGTCGAGACGCAGTTTGACCAGCCATGCGGCCAGTCGTTTCGAATCCGGTGCCGCGACCGCGCACGCATGTGCATGCACAGCCATGAGGCCGCGCAGATTGTCTCCGACGATGCCGGCGGAGTCGTCCATGTACATCAGCGTCGCGGTCACCCGCTCCACCGCTCGCTGCAGCAGAGCCGGTACCGCGGTCGGCTCGGTACCGATCAACTCATGACATGCCACCGCGACTTCGTTCGCCAGGCCGGAGTACTCGCGGCGGCCATGGTACGGGTGGGCCCGACGGTCGCGACGCAGCCCGTCGATCAACCGGCGAATCCGTTCTACTTCACTACTGACCACCGCACCATTCAACCTGTACTGGTTTCGGGGCCGCGCGATGGTCCGCCGGGGCTGTCCCAATGGTTTTCGTCAAGTCGCTGGCCGATGTTCTGCGTGGTAGCGGCTCTGATGGTCGGTAGGGTGATTTGAGTGGTGTCAAAGCCTGAGCGGCAGGCTGCCCGGGATCGCGTGGCGGCGTATCACGAAGCGCGCCTCGGTGAGTTGGTCGCACACGTCGGTCGGGCCTTGAATCGGTTCCGTGCGGGACAGGTGGATGCGTTCGAGGTTGATGCGGTGATCCACCAGTACCACCGGGCGGCTCAGCGGCTGTGGACGTTTTGCGGTCAGTCCGGTGTGCAGGTGGAAGCTGCCGCGCAACTCATCGACGATATGGCCCTCGCGGGTGAAGTGATCGATTGGTGGCAGCGCGGCCTGTCGACCAGGGCGCGGCGTGAGGAAGGGCCCGACGCCTGACCCGGATCGGGTATCGGCGATCAGGACGCCGTGCTGGAATGCGGTAGGGCTGTTTGGTTTTCAGCGTCGAGTAGAGGACGTCGCAGCGGCATGATTCACCGCGGCGCAGAACGTGACACCGGCAAGCTCGCTGACTGGCAGACGTATCGCGCGAGCGTTCTCGATGCAGGTGTCGAAGATATCGCGCGAACTGTCGTGGACTACGTCGTCCGGAACCGAGCAACGCAGGAGGTTGAACGGCTGCCCGTCAACCCCTTCTTTGTGGTGAACCGAACCTGTCGATTCGGACCTGCGTAACTGCCGCACTGAGCGCGTCCTGGCGCCAGTACCTCCCCAAGGGCACCAACCTCGCCATCGGCACCAGGGTTTCGCCGGCTGGGCGTCCTGACGCCCGACCCCGGGGTCGTACATCGCAGGTGCCGGGGCGCTTGTCGTAGTGACCGGTCCGTGTTGCCGTACGGAACCGAGGTCGATGAACTCGCAGGGGTGCCGCGGATCGGCAGGCAGGTCGATGCGGCTCTCGGTCATGCCGCGGTGTTCTCACAGCGCTATATCGAATGCACCAACGGCTGCTGGCATCCAGTTGATCAGTGTCACCTGTCTCCGACTGCTCCGACCCCATCCCAATACACTCGATCGGGATTGCGGCAGTAGTATGCGGCATTGTCGGCCCCGCTCCCAGGAAGGGCTGTCGGCGTTGTCGATTCAGGTGGATACACGACGAAATAGTCCGCGATCGCCTTGTCGCAGCCGTTGTTGAAGTACGCCACCCGATACCTCGCGAGAGCGGTGGTCTGCCCGCCCGGCGCCAGCGTCACCACTGGATCGGAGGCGGACCTCGATCCGCTGTCGGCTGTGGTGGAGTCGAGGTGATGATCCGGGCTGCCGGTCGCGAGGACCACCCTCGGAGTGCCGGACAGTCGGCAGGCGGTCGCACCGATATTGGTGAAATCGATTGCCAGAGTCTCGGTTCCCATCGCGGCGCCACCTCCACGCAGGCTCATTCGCAGGTCGGCCGACACGCACCAAAGAGCAGACGGTGGCCCCGCAGACGACGTCTGCGCGGACGGTCCGCTCGGTGCCGCGTGATCCGGCGCGCACCCCGTCAGTTGCATCGTTGCCCATAGCGCCGCTACCACATATGCCGCGCGGATAGGCACTCGCGCAGGAGATTTCACGCCACCTCCCCTTGATCAGTATGAAGATCATGATAGCCGCTCGGTGTGTTGATGGATGTACCGAATCAAGAGCGGCAGGTTCGCAGTCGACTGGACCCTTGGCGGTCTTCATTGCAGTCCAGTTCGTTGTGGGTCAAGGAGTCTCGTGGTAGAGCTCGATCATGGCCTCGGTGATCGCGTGGACCAGCTCGGCACTGCCTTGTCCGGTGCATTCCACGTCGGCGGTGTCGAACTCCGGTGTGGTCGTACCGTCGGGTTCCATCACGGGAACCGGGGTGGAGCTGCCGAGTTCGATCATCATCCCGATGCCACCGTTCCACGACTGGGTCATGATGGGTACCCCGTCGATCGGATCTGCGGGGTGGAAGGTATCCATCTGCGTCCGTTTCGCGATGCCGAAGCTGATCACCACCGTCTTGGATGGGTGATCGTTCGGCTGGTACTGAAAGGTGCAGCCGGGCTTGATGCCGGTGATTCCGCCGGGACCGATCGGATAGGTCTTTCGCAGGATGTCCAGCACCCCACAGGGGTCGATGCGGCTGAGCTTCGTTCTCATGCTCGGGTTAGCGGAATCCTCACGCAGGGGCCGCGTGTGGACTAGGTGAGCTGACGCTTCGACAATCGTCGAAAGGCTCTCGCAAGAATTCTTTTCCGGCCACAGCGAGGTGACTGCGTGATACCGGATATTCATGGTGTCGAGCTGAATGGAGATGTCACAGCCACCGTAAGGCTTCCATGGCTCCATCCTCGCGGTCGTATCGCCGATCAGGATAGGTGTCCCCGGCATAGATGTGTCGCCACTATAGCGATCGAGAATGGTGACGGTGATGGATCTCGATGCTTCGCCGAAAAAGATGTTGCATGTGTTCATCGTCAGCTGTCCAGAGTCGATGGTTCCGATGTAAGTGGGTGTCGCGGTGCGCTCGACGACGCTGTAGTCGATGAATCCGCACGGATCGAGGATGCGGACGGCATCGTCCGCAGCGAGCAACTGCCGTGCCTCTGGGGTGAGCGCGTCCCGATATGAGCCCTGGACCGCCAGCGTTGTGGCGGTCACGGAATCCGGGCGTTGTCCCGATCTGTCCGCACCGCAGCCCGATAGCGACAGCATGGCGGCCAGAGCCCAAAACAGCCCGGCTTTCACACACTTCATATAAAACCTCATGGTCTCGAGGAGTGAACCGATCGCATCGCACGGTGCCGGTCTGCGTCAGTGTTTGCCGCACGATGCAATCGGGCCCGGAAACATCGATTCGCATCCCGGCATCGGCCCACCCGACCGAGGTCGAGCCCGCGGTGTAATGGACGGTGAACGATAGTCCCGACCCATCGATGCTCTGCAACCGGCAGCCCGGCAGCACGTGCTCGTAGTCCGGCTTGATGTCCCCGCACAGTAGGAGTGTGCCTGCAGGCGAGACAGGTTGCGATGTAGCAACACTCGCCGTGAGGGTGCTGGTGCTGGAGACAGCGCTCGGTACCGCGCGATCCTGATGCGCTCGGCTGTCCGAACATGCTGTTGCGGTCACGGCCGGCATCGCGACCCCGATCGCGCGGATCGCGACCGACTCAATGGTTTTCATTCCTCCCACCATCCATCGCCAACAAGATCGTCGTGCGTGCTCGCGGCATTAACGGCCCGGGGGCCCACATCGAAATTGGCTGTACGTCAAGGAATGTCATGCCGCGCGCGGGGGAGGACTGGTGAGAGGCTTCGTTCACGGTGGCCGACGGCCTCATGCGGGTGGCAGTGACCGCCAAGGACGGTGTCGACCTGTACTGCAGTCCCGTTCGTCGGAAGATTGTCTGATCGCGCAGCCGAGTTTCTGGTCAGGGCTGAGGAAATAGTGTGAAACCCACGGGCTGGAACCGACATGATCAGCGGCCTGCTCGATGTGGGGATCGGGACCCGGGGGGGTTGCCTTCGGGTTGGCACGGTGGGCGAGCATAGCGAGGGCGATCGTGGCAGAGACGAGCGATACCAGCCGAGACATTGTCCACTGTGAGATCTGGTCGCCGTGCGCGACGGTCGGCGAGCCGTGATCGCGCATGATGTCGAAAACGTGTGGACGGGATGGTTCAGGACACCTTTGAGCTCCAGGCAATCAGCACCACTGGAGGGGAGGTCGCAGGGTCGAATCCTGTCCCCGCTACTAGGAAAACGGTCCTGGAACCATGTGGTTCCAGGACCGTTTCTCGCTGTATTGGCGACGGATTTGGCAATGTCAGCTGAACTGAGTGCCATCCGCGGGTTCGGGTTATGGTGCCATGGGGCGTCGGCCCATGCTGAGGGCGTACATGATGGCCGCGCCCAGTGCGGCACCGACGGGCCAGGACAGTGCGGTCACTGATTGGGAGTGCGGGACCAGGGCGACCAGGACGCCTGCCCCGCCTGAGACTGCGAGGGCGATGAGGGCGCGGGGGTTGAAGCCTCGGGTGTAGTGGTAAGTGGCTTGGGGGGATTCGGAATACAGGTCGGCGACGACAGTGCGCTGGCGGCGCACCAGGTAGTAGTCGACGATCAGGATGCCGAATACGGGGCCCATCAGTGCGCCGACGCCGCCTAGGAAGTAGACGATGAAGTTTTGGTTTTCCCAGAGCTTCCAGGGCATCACCAGGATCGAGAGGACCGCGGTGATGACGCCGCCGGTGCGGAAGGAGATGTATTTCGGTGCGGTATTGGAGATGTCGTAGGCCGGGGACACGAAATTCAGCACCACGTTGATGCCGACCGTGGCGATCGCGAATACCGCGGCGGCGATGATGACGATCGTGTTGTCGTGGATTTTGGCGACCAGTTCCACCGGGTCGGAGAGGACCTTGCCGTATACCTTCAGGGTGGCCAGGGAGATGACGATCGAGATGACCACGAATGCGGTCTCGTTGAAGGGGATGCCCCATGCGTTGCCGCGGACGATGGCTCGCTTGTTGGGGGAGAAGCGGGCGAAGTCGGCGTAGTTCACCAGGGGGCCGGCCATGAACGCCACCATCAGGAACATCACTCCGATGAATGCCGCGACGGTCTTGCCGCCCGAGAGCGCGGGCCCGGAGCGGGCGCCGAAATCGATGCTCCAGCCGGCCTTTCCGAGAATCCACAACGCCAGGGCGATCATGCCGATCCACACCACCGGGCCGGCGAAATCCGAGGCCTTGCGGACGACGTTCATGCCGTAATTGATGATCAGCAACTGCGCTGCCCACAGCACCAGGAACGAAATCCAGCCCAGGGTAGAGAGCCCCAGGAACTTGTGTTCGGTCAGGGATTGCAGGCCGGGTGAGACGCGCAGCAGTAGCACGATGAGGGCGGTGGAGGCGAGATAGGTCTGGATGCCGTACCAGAAGATGGCGACCAGAGCCCGCAGCAGGGCCGGGATATTCGCGCCGAATATGCCGAATGCGCCGCGGGCGAATACGGGGAAGGGGACGCCGACGCGCTGTCCGGCGACGCCGATCAGATTGCTGCCGCCCCAGAGGATCAGGACACCGGCGAACAGCGCCAGCATGGTTTGCCAGCCGCTCAATCCGAGCGCCAGCATGCCCACCGCGAAACCGTAGCTGCCGATGCTGTGCGCCGATGTCATCCAGAGACAGAACAGGTCCCAGGTGCGCCAGACTGCCGTTTCCTTGGTGGTGGGCATCAAGTCCGCATTGACGAGCGCCGAACGTTCCGGTGTGCCCTCGGGGTCCCGGACCTGTGTTTCTGTCATTGGTTTTTCCTTCTAGCGGTGCAGAGTTCTAGCTGTTCTGCGGGAACCCGAGATTGATCCCGCCGTGGCTGGGGTCGAGCCAGCGGGATGTTACTGCCTTCTCCCGGGTGAAGAAGGCGAACCCGGACGGGCCGTAGGCCTTCGTGTCGCCGAATATCGACGCCTTCCAGCCGCCGAAGCTGTGATAGGCGACCGGCACGGGAATGGGCACGTTGACGCCGATCATTCCGACGGTCACCTGGCGCTGGAATCGCCGCGCCGCACCACCGTCATTGGTGAAGATGGCGACGCCGTTGCCGTACGGTGACGCGTTGATCAATTGCACCCCGGCCTCGAATCCGTCGACCCGCACCACCGACAGCACCGGGCCGAAGATCTCGTCGCGGTACACCTCCGATGAGGTCGGCACATTGTCGATGAGGGTCGGGCCGAGCCAGAATCCGTCTGCGGCGCCGTCGAATTCGCCCTCGCGGCCGTCCACGACGATATCGGCGCCGTCCCGCGCGGCGATATCGAGATAACCCGCGACGGTATCGCGGTGCGCGCGAGTGATCAGCGGACCCATATCGCAGCCACGGCGGCCGTCGCCGGTGCGCAGCCCGCCCATCCGCTCGGCGATCTTGGCGACCAGTTCGTCGGCGATCGAGTCGACGGCCAGCACCACGCTGACGGCCATGCATCGTTCACCCGCCGAACCGAATCCGGCATTGACGGCGGCGTCGGCGGCCAGGTCCAGATCGGCGTCGGGCAGCACCAGCATGTGGTTCTTGGCCCCGCCCAGGGCTTGCACTCGCTTGTCGTGCGCGGCGGCGGTCTGATACACGTAGCGCGCGATCGGGGTGGAGCCGACGAAGGAGATCGCCGCGACCTCCGGATGCACCAGCAGCGCGTCCACGGCCTCCTTGTCGCCGTGCACGACATTGAGTACACCGGGCGGCAGCCCCGCCTCGGCGGCCAGTTCGGCCAGCCAGTTCGAGGCGGAGGGATCCTTCTCGCTGGGCTTGAGCACCACGGTATTTCCGGCGGCGAGTGCGATCGGGAAGAACCACAGCGGCACCATCGCCGGAAAGTTGAACGGGGTGATGATGCCGACCACGCCGACCGGTTCGCGCACCGAATACACATCCACGCCGGTGGAGGCGTTCTGGCTGAATTCGCCCTTGGTCAGATGCGGCATGGACAGCGCGAATTCGACGACCTCGAGGCCGCGGGCGATCTCGCCGGCGGCATCGCTGAGCACCTTGCCGTGCTCGGCGGTCAGGATCTGCGCCAGCTCGTCCTTGCGAGCGTTGAGCAGTTCCCGATAGGTCAGCAGGAATTTGCTGCGGGCCGCGATCGAGCTGTCGCGCCAGCCCGGCAGGGCCGCCGCGGCGGCCTCCACGGCCGCGCCGACATCAGCCGCGGTGGCCATGCGCACCTCGCGCTGCGTGGTGCCGAGTGCGGGATCGAAAACCGGTGCGACGCGGTCGGATTCGCCGGCCCACGCCTTGCCGTCCACCCAGTGGTCGAGAATAGAAGTCATCGTTGTCTCACTCTCCTTGCTCACAGTGCGGTCAGGACTTCACGAATCGCGGTGGTCGCGGTGGCCACCTCGGCGGCGGTGACCACGCATGGTGGCACCACGTGAATCCTGTTCTCGGCCAGGAAGATAAGCACGCCCCGCTCGGCCAGTCCGGTCTTGATCCGCGCCATCGTGGCGGCCGGCACCGGGGTGCGGGCGGCGCGGTCGGTGACCAGTTCGATCGCCCAGAACACGCCCTCGCCGCGCACCTCGCCGACCAGTGGAATGTCCTGTGCGAGGGCGTCCAGGGCCGGGCGGATCGCCTCGCGGCCGATGCGTTCGGCATTCTCGACGATGCCCTCGGCGGCCATCGCGTCCAGGGCGCCCACGATCGAGGCGCAGGCCAGCGGATGGCCGCTGTAGGTGAGTCCACCCGGGAAGACCCGCTCGTCGAAGGTGCTTGCCACGGAATCGGAGACGATGACGCCACCGACGGGGACATAGCCGGAGTTGACGCCTTTGGCGAAGGTGATCAGATCGGGCACGACATCGTGGCCGTCGAAGGCGAACCAGCGCCCGGTGCGGCCGAATCCGCTCATCACCTCGTCCAGGATCAGCAGGATGCCGTACCGATCGGCGATCTCGCGCACGCCGGCCAGATAGCCCGGCGGCGGCACCAGAATGCCCGCGGTGCCCGGCACACTCTCCAGCAGGATGGCCGCGATCTGTTGCGGCCCTTCGCATTGCACGACCCGTTCCAGATGCCGCAGCGCCCGCTCGCATTCCTGTTCGGGCGAATCGGCCCAGAACTCACTGCGATACAGATACGGGCCGAAGAAATGCACATGGCCGCGGGCGTATTCATTGGGCATGCGCCGCCAGTCGCCGGTCGCCACCACCGCGGCGCCGGTATTGCCGTGGTAGGAGCGGTAGGTCGAGAGCACCTTGTCGCGACCGGTGTGCAGGCGCGCCATGCGGATGGCGTTCTCGTTGGCGTCGGCGCCGCCGTTGGTGAAGAACACCTTGTGGAATCCCTCGGGCGCGAGCGCGGTGATGCGCTGGGCGGCCTCGCCGCGGGCGAGGTTGGCCGTCGAGGGTGCGATGGTGCTCAGCTGGGCGGCCTGAGCGGCGATCGCCGCGGTCACCGCCGGATGCTGGTGCCCGACATTGAGATTGACCATCTGACTGGAGAAGTCGAGATATTCGCGGCCCGCGTGATCCCAGACGGTGCACCCGCGGCCCCCGGCGAGTACCAGCGGATCGAGTGCGGCCTGCGCGGACCAGGAATGGAATACGTGTGCCCGGTCGAGATCGTATGTGCGCCTGTCCAAATCGACCTGTGTGCTGGTCATCGCGACACCTTTGTCGCGGTGATCGCCGGAGTCAGCTGCGGAATGATGATGTCCCCGTATACGCGCATGGTCTCCTCCTTGTTGTCGTGCTGTAGATAGCCCGCGAACTGGTCGACCCCGAGCTCGGCGAGCCTTCGTAGTTTGCTGAGGTGTTCCTCGGGGGTGCCCAGGATGCAGAACCGGTCGACGATCTCGTCGGTGACGAAGTCGGCGTGCGTATTTCCGGCCCGGCCGTGCTGGTTGTAGTCGTAACCCTGCCGTCCGGCGATGTAGTCGGTCAGCGCCTGCGGGACATCACCGTTCGTGCCGTAGCGGGCTACGATATCGGCGATATGGTTGCCGACCATGCCGCCGAACCAGCGGCACTGGTCGCGCATGTGCTGGTAGTCCGTCCCGATGTACATGGGCGCGGCCACGCAGATTTTCACCGCGTCCGGATCGCGTCCGGCCGCGGCCGCGGCCTTTTTGACGGTGCCGATCATCCATTCGGCGATATCGAGATCCGCCAGTTGCAGGATGAATCCATCGGCGATCTCGCCCGTGAGAGCCAAGGCCTTGGGGCCGTAGGCCGCTACCCACACGTCCAGCGTGGAGCCGGTGCTCCAGGGCAATTGCAGTGTGCGCCCGTCGCATTCGACGGGCCGGGAGTTGGCCAGCTCCCGGATCACGTGGATCGAATCGCGCAAGGTCCGCAGGGTGGTGGGTTCGCCGCCGCCGACCCGCACCGCCGAATCGCCGCGGCCGATCCCGCAGATGGTGCGGTTGCCGTACGCCTCGTTCAGGGTGGCGTAGGTGGAGGCGGTCACGGCCCAGTCCCGGGTCGCCGGGTTGGTCACCATCGGGCCGACCGTGATCCGCTTGGTCTCGTTGAGGATTCGGCTGTAGAGCACGTACGGTTCCTGCCACAGGATGTGGGAATCGAAGGTCCACACATGGCTGAAGCCGTACGCTTCGGCCAGCTTCGCCAGCTGTACCGTGCGCGCCGAGGGCGCGTCGCACTGCAGCACCGCTCCGAATTGCATTGGTGTCTCCCTAGATCAGGTACTGGCAGGGATCGCGGCGGACGAAGCGCCCGTCGCCCTTGCGGCCGAGGTACTTCTCGCCGTCGACGATGACCTTGCCGCGTGAGAGCACGGTGTCGACGTGGCCGTCGATCTCGTAGCCCTCCCATGCGGAATGGTCCATGTTCATGTGGTGGGTCTTGTCCAGGCCGATGGAGGTGTGCCCGTTCGGGTCGTAGATCACCACGTCGGCGTCCGCGCCGGGCGCGAGCACACCCTTGTGGCCGTAGAGCCCGAACATCCGCGCCGGCGTGGTGGAGGTGATCTCGACCCAGCGTTCGAGGGTGATCCTGCCGTCCACCACGCCCTGATACATCAGGTCCATCCGGTGCTCGACCGAGCCGATGCCGTTGGGAATCTTGGAGAAGTCGCCGATACCCGCGTCCTTCTGCCCCTTCATGCAGAAGGGGCAGTGGTCGGTGGCGACCATCTGAATATCGTTGGTGCGCAACGCCTGCCACATATGGTCCTGATGGTGGTCGTGCTTGGACCGCAGCGGCGTCGAGCACACCCACTTGGCGCCCTCGAAGCCCGGTGCGCCCAACTGATCTTCCAGGGACAGATACAGATACTGCGGGCAGGTCTCGCCGAAGACGTTGCGGCCGCGATCACGCGCCGCGGCCAGCTGCGCTACGGCCTGTTTCGCCGAGACGTGCACGACATACAGTGGGGCCCCGGTCAAATCGGCCAGCATGATCGCCCGGTGGGTGGCCTCCTCCTCGAGCTGCCAGGCCCGCGCGATGCCGTGGTAATACGGATCGGTTTTGCCCTGAGCGAGCAGCTGGCTCACCAGAACGTCGATGGCAGGGCCGTTTTCGGCGTGCATCATCGTCATCAGCCCGGTGTCCGCGCCGGTCTGCATGGCCCGCAGGATCTGTGCGTCGTCGCTGTAGAACACGCCCGGATAGGCCATGAAAAGCTTGTAGCTGCTGATTCCCTCGCCGGGCAGCTCGCGCAGCGCCTGCAGCGAGGCCTTGTTGACGTCGCCGACGATCTGATGGAACCCGTAGTCGATCGCGCACTGCCCCGCGGCCATCTCGTGCCAGGTCGCCAGGCTGTCCTGGAGCCGCTCCCCGAACTTCTGCACCGCGAAGTCGATGATCGTGGTGGTGCCGCCCCAGGCCGCCGCACGGGTGCCGGTCTCGAAATCGTCCGAGGCGGTGGTGCCGCCGAACGGCATCGACATATGGGTGTGCGCGTCGATACCGCCGGGGATGACGTATTTACCGGTCGCATCGATGACGGTGTCGGCGGTGCGTGCGAGATCCGCGCCCAGCACGGTGCTGCCCGGCTCGAGCAGCGCGACGATCCGCTCGCCGTCGATGAGGATGTCGGCGGCGCCGCGCCCGGTTGCCGAGACGATCGTGCCGCCGGTGATCAAAGTTGTTGGCATACTGTGTAACTCCTTCTCGTCGGCTGTCTCAGGGCGCGACGATGGAGTCGTAGGAGTCGGGCCGGCGGTCGCGGTAGAACTGCCAGTCCCCGCGCACCTCGCGGACCACGTCGAGGTCTAGTTCGCGGATCACCAGCTCCTCGGTGTCGGTGGAGGCCACCTCGCCGACATAGTTGCCGCGCGGGTCGACGAAGTACGAACTGCCGTAGAAGGTGACGGCGGCGTCACCGAATTCGTCGCTCTCGGTGCCGATCCGATTGTTGGCGGCGATGTAGTACTGGTTGGCGGCGGCCGCGGCGGGCTGCTCGAGTTCCCAGAGCCGGTTGGATAGACCGGGTTTGGTGGCGGACGGGTTGAATACCAGCTCCGCGCCGCCCAGACCCAGGGCCCGCCAGCCCTCGGGGAAGTGCCGGTCGTAGCAGATGTAGACCCCGATTTTGCCCACGGCGGTGTCGAATACCGGATAGCCGAGGTTGCCGGGCCGGAAGTAGAACTTCTCCCAGAAGC
Organism: Nocardia sp. NPDC088792; assembly: GCF_044750615.1. Taxonomy (NCBI): domain Bacteria; kingdom Bacillati; phylum Actinomycetota; class Actinomycetes; order Mycobacteriales; family Nocardiaceae; genus Nocardia; species Nocardia sp. NPDC088792. Next base: position 275,369 of record NZ_JBIVKC010000002.1, on the reverse strand, counting down.
TCTGCAGCTGCGGAATGTGGTGCTTGCGGTATTTACCCAGATAGCTGCCGTCCGCGTCGATCACCGCGGCGGTGTTGTACAGCACGCCGGGCTGGTCCTCCTCGTAGACCGGCAGCACGATCACCATATTGTGCTTTCGGGCCAGTTCGCTGAATCGCGCCGTGGTGGGGCCGGGCACGGACTCGGCGTATTCGTAGTACTTCTTGTCCTGAACATTTCCGAAGTACGGCCCGTAGAACAGCTCCTGGAAGCAGATCACCCGCACGCCCTCGGCGGCCGCGGCCTCGACGAACTTCTCATGCTTGGCCAGCATCGATTCCTTGTCACCGGTCCATGTGGCCTGGGTGATGGCTGCCTTGATCGTGGTCATCAACGCTCCTCTATCCGATGTGTTTTGTTATTGTTGGCTCTAAACATTTCGTGAATATTTCGATGAGTGCCGGAAGCGTAAACCTGTCACCCCCACCACGAGGCGAAAATGAGCAGACCGATCGAGATCGATGACCCGACCCCGGCCGGAATCGCCGGCGCCATCGCCCGGCTGATCAGCAGTGGCGAACTGCGGCCGGGGGACCGGCTGCCGACGGTCCGGGAGCTGTCCGCGCAACTCGGGGTGAGCCCGGCGACGGTGAGCCACGGCTGGCAGGCCCTGTCCCAGGCCGGGCTGGTCGTCTCCCGTGGGCGCAGCGGTACCTTCGTCGCCGCGCCGCGGGACTCCGAACCCCATCCCGCCCCCGCGCGCACCGCCCGCATGGGCAAGGGCGCCAACGCGGCCCGGCTGGACCTGTCGCTCGGCACCCCGGATCCGGCGCTGCTCCCCGAACTCGGGCCGCTGCTGGCCCACGTCGCGCTCAACGCCGAACCCACGGACTATCACCAGGCCCCGGTGGTGCCCGAACTCGGACGACTGCTGCAGGCCGACTGGCCGACCGCCTCGGGCGGGCTGACCGTGGTCGACGGCGCGATGGACGCGGTCGCCCGCGGGCTGCGCGCGGTGGTCCGCTACGGCGACCGGGTGATCGTGGAGAATCCCACCTTCCCGCACTTCTTGGACTATCTGGAATCGATTGGCGCGCAGCCTATTCCGGTGGCCATGGACGAATGTGGCGTGCTGCCATCCGAATTCGAGCGTGCACTGGCACTGGGCCCCGCCGCGGCGCTCATCCAGCCACGGGCGCAGAATCCGACCGGTGCGTCGATGGATGCCGAACGGATCCGGGAGCTCGCGGAGATCCTGCGCCGCAGCGATACTCGGTGCATGGTCGTCGAGGACGATCATTCGGGCAGCATCGTGCCCACCGCCGATCTGAGCATCGGCCGATGGCTGCCCGAGCAGGTGCTGCATGTGCGCAGCTACTCCAAATCGCACGGCCCGGATCTGCGGATCGCGGCGCTGTCCGGGCCCGCGCAGGTGATCGACCGGGTCGTGGCCACCCGCATGCTGGGTCCCGGCTGGACGCCGCGGATCCTGCAACGCCTGCTGTACGAACTGCTGCGCGACGACACCGCTACCCGCACCGTCGAGAATGCGCGCACGCAGTACCGGATCCGCCGCAGCTCCTTCGTCGACGCCCTGGACCGCAACGGTGTGCAGGTCGGCGCCGGCGAGGGGCTCAACGTCTGGATTCCGGTCGCCGACGAGCGCTCGGCACTGGTTCACCTGGCGGCCAACGGGATTCGGGTCGCGCCCGGCGGCCCCTTCCTCGTCGACGCGCGGGGCCACCACGGGCAGGCGGTCCGGGTGACGATCGCGCCGCTGCACGGCGGCGGTGAGGAAGTGGCCCGCATCCTGGCCGCCACCACCGCACCGCAGCAGTCGGACTACTTCTCCCTGGGCCGTCCGGACCGCGAGGACCCGGGCCGATTCCGCGACCATGTCCGCACCACTCGATGAGCGGAAAAATTACGTTTATCGAGTGGTGCGGCAGGAATAATAATTATGTTGCGGGGATCGAGGGCGGCATTGCAGGGCGGGATAATCTTCACTTTGTGCGAAGAATCTAGGATTTCCGGAGTTTTGTAGTCGGCCATTTGCCTACAATCCGGGCTGTCGTACGCATTCTTCGATGAGTTACCTCGGTCGGTTGATGGGTGTTGATGTGCCGAAACTCCGGGCTGGACAGTGAACTTCGTGTCGGCTAGCGTTACTGCAACGTTCGAGCGGTGTTGTTCCAATGTATTTTTGCTAATCAGAGGGTGTTGACATGGGTTCACCTGATGTTGAATTGCGCGCGTATGAACAGGCTCGTTATGCTGTTCCACACAATATCCTTCGGTCCGAGGAGATTTACGGGCCGGGCTTTCAAAGTCCGGGAGGCCTGGACGGATTCGAGAAGATATTGTTCTCCGCGATGTCGATATCCGCCGATATGCGGGTGCTGGATGTCGGTTCGGGGTTAGGGGGTGCGGCGTTTCATGTTGCCGGCGCTACGGGCGCTGAAGTGGTCGGGGTGGATCTGGCCGAGGTGATGGTGAACCTGGCAAATGATCGCCGGAACCATGACGATTCGAACAGCCGCGTCCGGTTCATTCTGGGCAGTGCGTTCGCCGACGAGTTGGCGGCACATTCGTTCGATGTGATCTATTCGCGTGACTCGCTGCTCTACGAGCATGACAAGCCGGGTCTGTTCGGTCGTTGTCGCGAGCTGCTGAAGCCGGGCGGGCGTCTGCACATCAGTGACTTCTGTTCCGGGCGGAGCACGCCGGAGTTCGAGGAGTACGTCGACGTCTCCGGATACTCATTGCCGACGATCGAGGGATACACGCGGCTGCTGTCCGATGCCGGGTTCATCGATGTGACAGGCGTCGATCTGTCCGAGCTGACCGGTGAGTTCCTGCGCGCCGATCTGGAGCGGTATCGGGCCAAGGCGGCCGGCGACGACGCCATCGCGCCGGAGGACGCCGCGCACGTCGTCGAACGCTGGCAACGGAAGATCGATTTCATCGCGGCGGGTTCCCTGACGCAGGGGCTCTTCGCGGCGACCGCACCCGCGGAGTGAGGCGCGATGACCACACCGCATGCCGAATATCTGTCCGCCGACCTGCCTTCCGGTCGCGTCGCGCACTTCCACTGGGTGTGGCTGCGTGACTCCTGTCTGTGCGACGAGTGCCGGAACATTCACGCCAAGCAGAAGTACTTCGACTCCGCGGCCATTCCGATCGATATCACGGCGAGCACCGTCCGGCATACCGCGGAACAGGTGGAGATCGTCTGGCCGGATGGACATCGGAGCAGCTACCCGATGCATTGGCTCGCCGAACGCGAAGAACATCGCATTGCGCGGCCACCCGCACCCGGTGGCCGCATCCCGTGGACTTCCCCGGCGGCGGTCGGCGACCACCTCTTCGGGTATCGGGACATCATGGCGGAGGATTCGGTATTGGTCACCGCCCTCCGAAGATTGTTCAGCCACGGGATGGTCGTGATCGGCGGGCAGCCGGATGCCGACTCGGATTCCCTCTGTGATCGACTGGCCGGATTCGTGGACCGCTCGTACTTCGGCGAATATTTCGATCTGGAGACCAAACCGGACGATACGACCGACAGTATTTCTTTCAGTACCCGGCAGCTGCCGATGCATACCGATATTCCGTACTACACCACTCCACCGGACTATCAATTCCTGTACGGACTGGACGTCAACGAGGCTGCGACCGCGGCCACCGGCGGTCGTACCCGATTCGCCGACGGATTGGCTGCGGCGAATCGACTTCGGGCAGCGGACCCCGAGGCATTCCGGGTGCTGGCCGATACCCCGGTCACCTATCGTGCCGAGTATCCGGCCGCCGAGAAGATCTATCAGAACCGAACGACGATCATCCGCACCGACCGCAATGGCGAGGTCGTCGGTCTGATAAACAACCCGACCAAGATGTATTTCGACAACGTGCCCTTCGAAGCGACGATGCCGCTGTACCGGGCATATTCGAAGTTCAAAGGGCTGCTCGGCGACCAGGTGTCCTACTTCCACTCCTGGCATCCGGGCGACATGATCGTGTTCGACAATCGACGAATCTTCCACGGGCGCGAGGAATTCAGCGCCTCGAACATCACCCGTACGCTACGCGGCGGCTACTTCAGTGAAATCGAGCTCGCCGCCAGGGCGCGATTCGTCTCCGAACGGGTCAGCTGACGGTGTCGGCCGGTGTGGTCGGACTCGTGCTGGTCGCCGCCGTACTGCACGCCGGCTGGAACGCCCTCCTGCACGGCGGCGGCGACCAGTTGCGGATGGCCACCCTGATGAGCATCGCGACCGGGCTGATCGCGGTCCCGTTCGCGGCGCTGCTGCCGTTGCCGGACCGGGCGAGTTGGCCCTATCTGCTGACCAGTGCGGCGGTGCAGGTGCTGTACATCATTTTTCTGGTCCGGGTATACCGCGTGGCCGATCTGGGTTCGGTCTATCCCGTAATCCGGGGCAGCGTGCCACTTTTCGTCACGCTGGGCGCGGCGGTAGCAGTCGGCGAGGAGCTGAGCCCGCGCATGCTGCTCGGCATCGGGCTGGTGTCGTTCGGCACCATGGCGATGCTGGGCAGCAAGGACAATGGCGGGTGGAAAGCCATGACGCTGGCCGTGGTCACCGGCGGGATCATCGCGCTGTACACGGTGATCGACGGCGTCGGCGCTCGGCTGGCGGGTGATCCGCAGGCCTATACGGCGTGGATCTTCCTCGTCTTCGGCGTGCTGATGCCCGCGGCGTTCGTCGCCATGCGCGGCTTTCAGCCGCTGGGGTATATGCCGGAGTTGCACACGGCGCTGCTCGCCGGGGTGATCCAGATCGTCACTTACGCGGTGGTGATCTGGGCCTTCACGCTCAGTCCGCTCGGACCGATATCGGCGCTGCGGCAGACCAGCGTGGTGGCTGCCACGCTGATCGGCTGGCGGTTCCGTGGCGAGTCGCTGTCGGCGGTCCGGCTCGGCGCCTGCGCGGTGATCCTGGCGGGTGCGGCCTTGCTGAGCTGAGCGAAATTCACCAATTCCCGTGCGGCAGCAGGAGTTATCGAGTTCATGCATTCGAATGGAAAGGTTCGGTGCCCGGGGCATGTATAGCGATGGCGAGGCAGGTGCCGGTAGCCCGGTCCTGCTCAATCCCGGTCCGGCGGGAACTTCGGAGCGCGTCAAGAACGCACTGCTGCGAGGCGACCTCTGTCATAGGGAACCGGAATTCAGCGAGCTGCTGAATCGGCTGCGGGCAGCGCTGCCGCGGGCCCTGGAATTTCCCGAGACGTACGAGTCGGTACTGATCACCGGTTCCGGGACGGCGGCGATGGAGATGGCCGTCACCGGCTCGGTGCGGGCCGGACGGGAGATCCTGGTCCTCAGTAACGGGGTATACGGCGAGCGGCTGCTCGCTATCGCACGGGCGCACGGGATTACAGCCCACGAGGTGGCACCCGACGGCGACCAACTGGAGCGGTGGACCACGCCGATCGATCCCACATGGGTCGAAAGTGCGCTCGCCGCATACCCGGAGGTGGACGCCGTGGTGTGCGTCCACCACGAGACGACCACCGGTTTGATCAACCCGGTCCGTGCGATCGGCGAGATTGTCGCCCGCCATCGCGCACTTTTCGTGGTCGACGCGATCAGCAGCACCGGAAATGAGGAACTGGATCTCGCCGATGTCGGCATCGATATCCTTTGCGGCACTGCCAATAAGGGTCTGCACGGGCTGCCCGGCATATCCTTCCTGCTCTGCGGACCGGCCGGGGTGGCCCGCATCGCCGAGGCGCCCATGCGCGGGCTCTACAACAATGCGGCAATCCATTTGGCGGGCCAGCGGCGGTGTGAGGTGCCGTTCACCCCGGCGGTGCAGATCTGCTATGCCCTCGACGAGGCGCTGGCGGAATACACCGAGCGCGGTGGCCGCCGCGCCCGCGTCGCCCTCTACCGGGAGCGGGCCGCCGTGGTGCGGGCCGGCTTCGACCGTCTCGGCCTGAAGATTCTGGTCGATCCGCCGCATCGGGCGAATTCCGTCTCCACGCTGCGACTTCCGGAGCGCGTCACCTATCCGCGACTCCATGACGAGCTCGCGAAGCGCGGCTACATCATTTACGCGGGACAGGGCGGGCTGGCTGCCGGGCATTTTCGAATCTGCACATTCGGGGAGATTCCCTTCGAGCGCCTCGAGGCCCTGGAGTTCGCGCTCGGTGCCGCGCTCCTCGCGGCTCGAGACTGAAAGACGAGAACACGTACATGATCTCCGCAGCGGAATTTTGCACTGAACTCGACAGGCGTGGTTTCACCGTGGCCAGCGGCGTGCCGTGCTCCTACTTCGGCGGTCCGATCGCGCTGCTCGGCAGCAGCCCGGGCCGCTACATCCCGGCCGCCAATGAGGGTGCGGCCCTGGCCATTGCGGCAGGCGCCGCCCTGGCCGGTGGCCGGCCGTACCTCATGGCGCAGAACTCGGGGCTGGGCAATCTGGTCAACCCGCTGACCTCGCTGACGATGACCTACCGGATCCCGGTGCTCGCCTTCGTCAGCCTGCGCGGCTGGCCCGACCCGGCCCACGACGAACCGCAGCACGAAGTGATGGGAACGTCCACGCACGCGCTGCTGGACACCCTCGGCGTCCAGCACGGCACCTTGCGTGCCGACGCCGGCCTGTCCGGATTCCGCTCGCTGCTGGATCCGGCGCTGACCGAACTCGCGGCCGGCAGGCCCGCGTTCATCCTGGTCGAGAAGGGTGCGGTCGGTTCCGTCGAGATGCCAGCGGCCCCGGATCACGAGTCCCTCATCGCCGCAGACGTATTGCGCACGGCCGCGCAGGCCGCGGGTGCGGACGGCCTGATCGTCGCCAGTACCGGTTACACCGCGCGGGAACTGTTCGCGGTCGCGGACCGCCCGGGCAACTTCTATATGCAGGGCTCGATGGGCCACGCTGCGGCGATCGGCCTCGGGCTCGCACAAGCCGACCCCGACCGGCCGGTCATCGTGATCGACGGCGACGGCTCCGCGCTGATGCACCTCGGAACCATGTCGGTGATCGGAAATCAGGCCCCGGCCAATCTGATCCACCTGGTTCTGGACAACGGGATGCACGAGTCGACCGGCGGCCAGCCTTCCACCTCCGGCACCACCGACTTCGCCGCGGTCGCGACAGCCGTCGGCTACCACACGGCGGTGAACTGCCGCACCGCAAGCGATCTGGAGCTCTTCTTGCGTAAGGCGCTGCATTCGCGAGGGCCGCATCTGGCCGGGATACGAACCGGCGGCAGGGTTGGTCAGGCCCCGCCGCGGGCCACCAGCAGCGCCGCACCGCATGTCCTGGCAGCGCGATTCGCGAATGCCGCCCAGCGAAAAGGACTCATCTCATGACCCGCACCACGCTGCGCGACAGGCTGCGCGCCGGAAATCGCCTGCGCCTCATCGGCGCTCATGACGGCCTGTCCGCGTTGCTCGCCGAGCGGTTCGGTTTCGACGGGACGTGGGCGAGCGGCCTGGGCATCTCGGCCGTGCACGGCTTGCCCGATGAAGGTCTGCTCACCATGACCGAATTCCATGCCGCCGCAGTGCAGATGCGTCAGGCCAGCTCGTTGCCGATCGTCGCCGACGTGGACTCGGGCTTCGGTGACCAGCAGGTGGTGCGCCGGATGGTGCGGCTCTACGAGGAAGCCGGGATCGACGCGGTCTGCATCGAGGACAAGCAGTTTCCCAAGCGCAACAGTTTCCAGGACGGCAACCAGCTGGAACAGCTCGAGGTGGCCGTGCGGCGGATCGAGACCGCCAAGCAGGCCCAGCGCGGCGATGATTTCATGGTGATCGCACGCCAGGAATCCATGATCGCCGGAGCCGGTCTGGACGATGCGGTCGTCCGGGCACACCGCTACCACGAGGCCGGCGCCGACGCGCTGCTGATTCACAGCCGCCGCAAGGATGCCGGCGAGGTGGCCGCATACTGCGCCCGGGTGCGGGCCGACGGCATCCCGCTACCGCTGGTGTGCATTCCGACCACCTACCACACCACCACCGCCGACCAGCTGTGGTCCTACGGGATCAGTGCCGCGGTTTACGCCAATCAGCTGGTCCGCGCCTCGGCGCGGGCCATGGAGCTGGTCTTGGAGTCCCTGGCCGCGGTCGGCTCCACCACCGACGTGGAGGAGCGGATCGCTTCGGTCAGCGACCTTTTCGGCCTCGTCGGGATGGATCAGCCCGCCATCATCCACTGAATCCGGCCGCCGCGGCGAACCGGGCCGCGACGGCGCGGAGTTCGCGGGACAGATCGGGTGCGTCGAGGACGTCGAAGTCGATGGTCAGCGCGCCGAGCAGGAAGGTCAGGGAGCGGGGGTCCTCCGAACCGAAGTTCAAGGAGTGGACGTTCCCGGCGGCGGCCCTGCCCGAGCAGGCCATCGACCGGGATCGGTTGCCGGCGGCCCCGGCGTTCACCGATCCGAAGTGAGGTGCGCCAGCGCGTCTTTCGAATGAGATCGGGCGGGGCGACTACGGTGGTTCGGCAGTGTCTGGCGTTCGGTTCTGCCCTGTTGTTCTCATCGACACCGGAAGGCGTTCATGGCAACGGAATTGACGCAATTGCAGCTTTTGACCGAGTTGGAGCCGGTGGTGGGGGAGAATCTCGACCGGCATCTGGCGACGGTCAAGGATTGGGATCCGCACGACTATGTGCCCTGGGACGAGGGGCGCAATTTCGCTGCCATGGGCGGTGAGGACTGGGCGCCGGAGCAGTCGCGGCTGTCGGAGGTGGCCAAGGTCGCCATGATCACCAACCTGCTCACCGAGGACAATCTGCCCTCCTACCACCGCACTATCTCGGAGAACTTCGCCGGTGACGGGGCTTGGGGGACCTGGGTGGGACGCTGGACCGCCGAGGAGAATCGGCACGCCATCGCCATGCGCGATTATCTCGTGGTCACCCGCGGCGTGGATCCCGTTGCACTCGAGAACGACCGGATGGTGCACATCACCAAGGGCGTGCACGCGCCCGACGGCTACGGCGGGGTGCTCGACCAGCTCGCCTACGTCACGTTCCAGGAACTCGCGACCCGCGTCAGCCACCGTTCCACCGGGCGGGTCTGCAACGACCCGATCGCCGATCGCATGCTCTCCCGCATTGCCACGGACGAGAACATGCACATGATCTTCTACCGCAATGTCGCCGGCGCCGCGTTCGATCGAGCCCCGGATCAGACCATGGAAGCGATCACCAAGGTCGTGAAGAATTTCGCCATGCCCGGTACCGGCATGCCGAATTGGCGGCGCAACGGTGTGCTCATGGTCAAGCACGGCATCTACGACCTGCGTCAACATCTCGACGAGGTGCTGACGCCGGTACTGCGGGTGTGGAAAGCCTTCGAGCGCACCGACCTCACCGCCCGCGGCGAGCGCAGCCGCGAGGAACTCGGCACGTACCTCGAGAAACTGCAGAACGATGTGGTCCGTTTCGAGGAGCAGCGTGCCCGCCTGCTGGCCCGCGAAGCCGCCCGCGCCGATACCCCCGCCACCGCCGGCGCCGCGTCGAGCTGAGCCGCCGGAACAGTCCGGCAAACCCGGTCGCACCGATCGCTTCGAGGTCGGTGCGACTTCGTGTGTGTCGAGCGATGAGTTTCGGGGGCCGAGGGGATCTGTATTCCGGGCTGAGAAATCGAGGAGGCCTACGTGGATACACCGGTTGCCGACGCTGGGGAGTTCATGACGCTCGCGCAGCAGTTCCGGCCCGAGCTGATGGCGCACTGCTATCGGATGCTGGGGTCGCCCGAGGACGCCGAGGATCTGGTGCAGGAGACGTACCTGCGGGCTTGGCGCGGGTACGGCGGGTTCGAGGGGCGGTCTTCGCTGCGGTTGTGGCTGTACCGGATCGCGACCAATGCTTGTTTGCGCGCATTGGAGCAGCGGGGGCGGCGGCCGTTGCCGTCCGGGTTGTCCGAGCCCATGAGCGATCCCGACCAGTACGCCCCGGGGGAGTCGGGGGTGCGGTGGCTCGAGCCGATACCGGATCACTTGCTGTCCGGAGACCCGGCCGCCATTGTCGACACACGCGGTGGGGTGCGGCTCGCCTTGGTGGCCGCCATGCAGTTGTTGCCGGCGCGGCAGCGGGCGATTCTGATCCTGCGCGAGGTGCTGGAATTCCCGGCCGCGGAAACCGCTGCGGCACTGGGGACTACGGTGGCGGCGGTGAACAGCGGGCTGCAGCGCGCCCGGGCGGCGCTGGCCGCGGCGGGGGTGGGGCTGGACCAGATCGATGAGCCGCCCGAACCGCGGCGGCGGGCCTTGCTCGATCGGTACGTGGCGGCGCTGGAGTCGGCCGATTTCGATGCCTTGCATGCGATCCTGCAGGACGACGCCATTCTGGAGATGCCGCCGTCAGCGGCGTGGTTCGCGGGACGCGCGCAGATCGTGCGTTTCCTGAAGTCGCTGGGGTGTATGCCCGGGCACTTCCGGATGCGGCACGCGTCCGCGAATGGTCAAGCGGCCCTTGGTCAATACCGGCGCGATGCCGACGGCCGCTATCACGCGTACTCGCTACAGGTATTCGGCCTCACCGAGGCCGGTATCAGCCATATCGTGGCGTTCTTCGATGCCGATATCTTCCCGGCGTTCGGCTTGGCGCCGATGCTGCCCCGGTCGTGATCCCGCTGTCCGGCAAGGCTCTCCGGCGCCGCGATGAGTTCTCCCGCGCCTGCGTATCTCTATTGGCAGAGAACGTATTCGCTACGAAGGAGAACTCATCATGGTGCACATCGCAGGCAGCACGGTACTGGTGACCGGCGGCAATCGTGGTATCGGCCACGCGCTGGTCGAGGAGGCGTTGAGCCGGGGCGCGCGCCGCGTCTACGCCGGAACCCGCACGCCGTGGACCCATCCCGACACACGCGTCACGCCCCTGCTCCTCGACATTACGGACAGCACCCAAATTCGTAGTGCTGCAACGACGGTCGAGTCTCTCGATATCCTGGTGAACAATGCCGGCATCGCACTCTACGACGATCTGACCGATCGCTCCGCAATCGAACGCCAGCTCGCCGTCAACCTTTTCGGTCCTTACGAGATGACCCGTGCCTTCCGCGTACTGCTCGAGCGATCCGGCGGCGCGATCGTCAACAATCTGTCGCTGGCCGCCTTGGCCCCGGTACCGCTCTCGCCCGCCTATGCGATTTCGAAGGCGGCGGCCCTGTCCATGACCCAATCCCTGCGCCTCCGAGCGGCCGAACACGGCGTCACGGTCCATGCGGTGCTGACCGGCCCCACCGACACCGATATGAACCGGGGTCTCGAGATCCCGAAGGTTGCCCCGGAGATCGTCGCCCGCGCCATCTTCGACGGCGTCGAGAAGGGCGAGGAGGACATCTTCCCCGACCCGGTCTCGGAAACCATCGCCGATGCCTGGCGCAATGGCGCGGCCAAAGCCCTCGAACGCGAATTCGCCCAACTCGCCGGAATGCCGGTCCCGGACGCGGCCAACCCCGACGGGGACCGGTAGCACCAGCGGCAGCGTTCCCCCTATTTGGTGGTGGTGGGTGGCGGGCAGGTAGCGAATTGGATCTGTTGGAGGTGGAGGGTGGCTTGTGCGACGGCGGGGCCCTCGGCCGTGATGGTGGTGGTGCCGGCGCCGATGGCTCGGTACTTCGAGCTGATCGTTTCGATGTCGGGGATGGCGTCGGCGGGGGCGCTCGACTTCAGGTTGTCGAATTGGTCGGCGGTTTTCGTGTACTCGGCCGGGCTGATCGACGATTGTGAGGCGAGTTTTCTCGTCGAGACCGCCAGGTCGCGCAGGCCCGAGCAGAAGTCGGTGCTCTGTACCGGCGCCGCCGCGGGACTGCTGACGGCCGCCGGAGTGCTGGTACCGGCGGGCGCCGCGGAGTTCTTGCCGCTGTCGGAACATGCGGTCATTCCGGCCACGATGCAGGCCGAGGCTGCCAACAGGCCGAGGGTGCGCTTCATACTTTCTCCCTGCTTCCAGTGCCGCGCGTTCGAACGGATCTCATGCTTGGGGGAGGGGATCAACTGGCGATTGTCAGTCGATCAACACGGGCATGGCAGGGTGCGGCGGCCGTAGCGCAGGGAGAATTCGACGGCGTGGTCCGGTCAGTACTGGCCGGATTGGTTGAGGGCCCGGTGGGCCTGGTCCACGGCGTGGCGTTTGGCCTCTTCGCGGTCCCAGGCGTTCAGTCCCTTGGTTTCGAAGAGTTTGTCGCATTCGGCGCCCGCGAAGCCGGCGATCAGTTCCTTGGCCAGGGCGTGTGACGCGGGCTTGCCATTGGCTGCGCAATGCTTCTCGTAGGCCTTCATGGCCTCGAATCCCGCTGCGCCGCCGATCAATTCGTGCGACAGCTTGGCTTTGTGGTCGTCGTTGTTCGGGTCGATGTTGTAGACCTGGTCGCGCTTGGCGCTGTCGTTGTCGAAGAAATCGAACAGACCCATGGGGTTCCTCCCGATCGATCGTCTGCCGGCGCACTACCGCGGCGGAGACTCACTGGAAGGTAACACCATCCCGTCTGCGACTCGCCGGTTTCAGTATCGCTGCGGGCCAATCGATTTCATGATCAAACGCTCGATATGAGGTCTTTCCGGAAACCGCCACGGACGTGATTCGCGGCACGTTCGGGAGCGGTCTTGCCGGTCGACGGTTCGACTGTGACGCGTGTCCGATTTTGTCAATGTATACCAGTCGGTATAGTCAGGGACAGTACGGCGGCCGTCTTCAAGTCATTGCCGAATGAACGAGATTTCACAAGCGAACTGGAGAGACGATGTATCGCCTTCGAACGTATGTCGCCGGTGCGCTGGCCGGTGTTGCCATGACTGCCGCGGCCTGCGCCGCGGGCGCGGGTGTGTCGGCCGCGGGTGGGCCGGTGCTCGAGCAAGGTTGCCAGACGGGTTCGATGGTCCCTACCGCCGATCCGCACGAGTACGACACGTGTATCAAGGATGGGTGGGGCAACGTCCGGCGATGCCCGCCGTGGACGGTTGTCAGCCCCGCCGGAGAAGGTGAAATAGTTTGCACGCCTGAGTAACTGGCGTGCGTTCCACCTTACGGGTGACGCGCGGTGCGGCTGAGAGTGCCGTCGAGGTACTCGGCCCGGCAGGCGCGACGCGCGATCTTGCCGCTGGACGTGCGGGGGATGGAACCGGCCGGGACCAGGAGCAGGTCGCGGACGGTGATGCCGTGCCGGTGGGAGAGCGCCGCGCGGACTCGGGAGGTGACCAGGTCGGCGTCCAGTTTGCCCACGCCGATGCCGCGTTCGGCGACTATGACCAGCTGGCTGGTGGCGTCGTCGGGGTCGTAGGCGGTCGGATTGCGTTCGGGGAAGGCGTGCCGGGGGAGCTGGTTGGCGGGGACCGAGAAGGCGGCGACGAAACCGGGGCGCAGCGCGGTGGTGGCGTCCTGCGCGGAGTATTCGAGGTCCTGGGGGTAGTGGTTGCGGCCGCCGACGATGACCAGGTCTTTGAGCCGGCCCGTCACGTACAGGCGACCGCCCAGGTAGGCGCCGTAATCGCCGGTGCGCAGCCACATTCCGTCGGCGGGTACGTCACCGGCGTGGCTGCCTCTGGACAGCTTGCCGGACAAGGTGTTTCCGAAGGTGTGGGCGGATTCCTCGGTGCGATTCCAATATCCGACGCCCATATTGTCGCCGTGTAACCAGATTTCGCCGACCGTGCCGTCGGGTCGTTCCTTTCCGGTCTCCGAATCCACGATGGCCGCCCATTGCTCGCGTGCCACATATCCGCAACTGACCAGTGCGACAGTGGATTCCGATTCCACCGGCACTCGCACCAGGCGGCCGTCGCCGAGCTGAATTCGATCCACATGAAGGATCTCGGCGGCTTCCCGCGCCCGCGTGGCGGAGACGAAAACGGTGGCCTCGGCCATTCCGTAGCAGGGCTTGATGGCATTGTCCGGCAGGCCGTAAGGCGCGAATGCCTTGGTGAACTTGTGCAGAGCGGATACCGTCACCGGTTCGCTGCCATTGATCAAGCCGATCACCTGCGACAGGTCCAGCTCTACGCCCGGCGCCGGTCGGCCCCGGGCGGCCGCGTAGTCGAATGCGAAATTCGGTGCGGCGGAGAAGACTCCGCCGGGTTCCGCGGTCGCACCCAGCTCCTTGATCCACCGGTAGGGCCGGCGCACGAAGGCGCTGGGCGACATCATGGTGAGGTAGCGCCCGCCCAGCATCGGCAGGATGACGCACAGCAACCCCATATCGTGGAACAGCGGCAACCAGGTGACTCCTCGGGACCCCTCATCGAGCCCGAGGGCGTCGCACAGTTGCAGCAGGTTGGTGCACACGGCGCGGTGGGTGATCTCGACCCCGGCCGGAATCCGGGTGGAACCGGACGTGTATTGCAGGTAGGCAATCGAATCCGCGCCGGTGCCGGGGTGTCGCCAGCGGGCGCCGAGGACGTCGGGTACGGCGTCGACGGCGATCATGCGCGGCCGCCGGGTGGCGGGCAGATGCCCGAAGAAGGCGCGGACGCCGGCCGCCGCGGAGGTGGTGGTCAGGATGACCGCGGGTGCGCAGTCGCCGAGCACCGCGTGCAGGCGGTCGGTGTGGCCGGGCTCGTCGGGGGTGAACAGCGGTACCGCGATGGTGCCGGCCGTGATGGCCGCGAAGAAGGCGGCCACGTAGTCCAAGCCGTGCGGGCAGAGCACGGCGACGCGCTCGCCGGGCGCGCTGACCTGTTGGATGCGGGCCGCGATCGCGCGCACCCGGGCATCGAAGGCGGACCAGGTCAGATCGTGGTATTCGCCGTCGCGGTGGCGCGAATAGTCGGCGTAGCGGTACACCACGTCGTTCCCGTGTAATGCGACACGCCGGTCGATGAGATCGATCAGGGTTGTGCCCGAATTGATCTCGATATCAACGGAACTGTCGAACGAGATTGCCGTCATGTACCCGATCCTCCGATCTGTTCTCATTCACCTGTATCGCAGAAGCTTTCACGATCATTTCGTGTCGGACAACGGTGTCGTTTATTGCAGTGAACTCCGCTGTGATTGGAAAAACCTTGGTAGATACTAGGAATGATCTTCACAATGACATAGCGGTTACTGTGGCCCAGGCGCAGATGGTCGCTATGGCGAAGATGAGGACGAGGGTTACCGCGATCTGCAGGAGCATGGCGCGGCGCACGGTCATCGGCCGGAGCTTGGCGGTCTTCATGCCTACGACGGTGTCAGGGGAGTCCGGTCGGTTTCTTGTTCTTCGCATCAAGCAGGAACCCCCGTGCTTGTTGTTTTCGACAACCAATACCCGGATAGACTGCGGCAATGGTCTCCGCACCCGCGACGGTCCGCAGCCTGGTCGCAGAACTGGGCCCTGACGTCGCCCGGCTGGTCACGGGCACCGTAGGGGCCGATCGCAGCGTCACCGCCGTCGAGATCTACGACCCCGTGCACCCGGACCTCCGCCCCGGCGCATTCCTGCTCGGCGCGGGAGTGCACACCACCGCCGGATTCGAGGCGTTTCTCGATCATGCCGTGCGGCATCGAGCCGCCGCGGTCGCCGTGAAAGGGGACTTGGCACTCGCCCCGGATCCGGCCCTGCCGATCGTCCGGCTGAGCGCGGACGTCTCCTGGATGGACATTGCCAGCACCCTGCGCGAGCAGCTGCTCGGCCATGTCCGGATGCAATGGTCGCCCGCCGCGACGGCCACCGACCTGTTCGCGGTCGCCGACGTCATCAGCGCCACCATGGTCGCGCCCGTCACGATCGAGAACGCCGCCTCGTCGCTGGTGGCCTGGTCGGCCTGGCAGGGACCGGCGGATGCCATGCGCATCGAATCCATCCTGTCCCGGGCCGTGCCCGCGGATCGGGTGCGCGCCTTGGAGGAGCGCGGCGTATTCGATGCGTTGCGGGACGGAACCGCACCGGTTTTCGTGCCGCGCGGTGCGGCGGGCGATGACGCGTCGCCGCGCGTGGCGATCGCGGTGCGTGGCGGCGGGATGCTGCTCGGATACATCTGGCTGGTCGTCTCCGAGCCATTGTCCGAGGAGAAGGCGCGGCAGCTGACCGAGTCCACGGATCTTGTTGCCGCATACCTGATGAACGCCGGTGCGGACATGATCGGACTGGTCCGGCGGCGTCGCCGCGCCCTCGCCGAGGCGATGGTGGCGGGCGGACCGGCGGGCACCGCCGCGGCCAAGCGATTAGGTCTGGCAGCCGGACCGGTGTGCGTACTCGCCATCGGACCGATTGCGAGCGAAGGGGATTCGGCCTCGACCGATCCGGCGACGGTTGCGAACCTGGGCCGCCTGGAAGATCTGCTCGGCCACTACCTGGCCGCCGTCCACCCCTCCGGCGTCGCCATTCGCGGCGACCAGACCGTGTACGGACTGTTGGCGTGGCCCCGGAGCTCACGCCCGCGCGCCGCCGGCGCGACCCGTTCGCTGGCAATGGATTTCGCCGGCCGCACCCCCATGCTCGCCCGCTACAAGATCGCCGTCAGCCCGCCCGCCGAGACCCTGTCCCGCCTGCCGGAGGCGCGCATCCAAGCCGACGGCATCCTGCGCGCCATGCAGCACCCCGGTATCGCCTCCGCTCCCGTGGCGGACCTGGACGATATGGCCCTGCCCCTGCAACTCCTGCAACTGACCGATTACGCGGACTCCATGGGCCTGCCCGAATACACCGGCCCCATAGCCGTTCTCGCCGCCCACGAGGGCCCCGACGGCCAGCTCATGGAAACCCTCCGCGCCTACTTGGCCGCCGCGGCCCAAGCCGAGACCGCCGCCGCCACCCTGCACATCCACGTCAACACCCTGCGCTACCGCCTCCGCCGCATCCGCGAGGTCTGCGGCCTCGACCTCCGCGACGCGGACGCCATGCTCCTGGCCCACCTCCAACTCCGCTGCGCGGACCTCCGCCACTCCAACTGATTCCGCGGAGCCGGTTCCCGAGCCCGCCGCAGCGTCGGCGGGCGGCCGGAACAGCAAGCAGTCGCGGGCACCGCTCCGCAGCAGTTCAGCGGGGTCGGTTGTGGCCCTTCGGGGGAATGAGGATGTCGAGGGCGATGCGGAGGTGGGTGCGGGCCGCGTCGGTGGTGAGTTCGCCGGAGAGCCAACGGGAGGAGAGGCCCTCGGTGAGAGCTGTGATGGTGACCGCGGCGTGTTCCGGGTCGGTACGGTCGGAGATTTCGCCGAGTGCGCGAGTCAGGCGGATGGCCTCGGCGGTTTCGGTGGTCCACTGCCGGGAGGCCTGCGCGAGCGGCTCGCGGAGCGGGGTTTCGTAGACCGCGCAGGCGCGGAGTTCGTTCCAGGCCAAGGAGTTCTCGACGACCTCGGGGAGATCCTGGATCTCCGCGAGCAGGTAGTCGACGAGTTGTTCACGGCTGGAGCCGGAGCCGCTCGCCGCCTGGCGGTAGGTGAGGGCCTGGTCGTTGATGTAGGTGAGGGCGGCCGCGAGCAGGCCGTCGCGGTCCTTGAAGTGGTAGTAGAGCAGGCCGGGGGAGACTCCGGCGACCTCCGCGATATCGCTCACCCGCAGCCCGCGCACCCCGCGCTCGGCGATCGCGGTGGCACTGGCCCGCAGGATGGCCTCGCGCCGGCTCGTCATGCCGCCGGTTGCTGCTGGGTGATGCAGTGGATACCGCCGCCGCGGGCGAAGAACTCGCGGGCGTCGACGGTGATCACGCGGCGGCCCGGGTAGGCCTCGGCGAGCAGCGCGCGGGCGGTGGCGTCGCCGGGATCGTCGAAGCCGCAGGCGATTACGCCGTCATTGACGACCAGGTGGTTGATGTAGCTGTAGTCGACCCAGCCTTCGTCATCGCGGAGGACCTCTGGGGCAGGGATTTCCACTATCTCCCAAGGCTTTCCATTGACATCGTGGGTTTCGCGCAAACCCGCGATGATGTCGGCGCTCACCGCGAAATCCGGGTGCGAGGCATCCTGCTGCGAGTGCACCAGCAGTCGCCCCGGCGAGGGGATGGCCGCCACGATATCGACATGCCCGCGCGTGCCGAAGCGTTCGCTGTCGCGGGTGAGGCCGCGCGGCAGCCAGATCACGTGCCGCGCGCCGATGGTGCGCGCGAGTTCGGCCTCCACCGCGGCCTTGTCGAGGCCCGGATTGCGGCCGGGATCGAGTTGCACGGTCTCGGTGACCAGCACCGTGCCCTGCCCGTCGACCTGGATGCCGCCGCCCTCGTTGACCAGCGGCGAGGCGATGATCTCCGCCCCGGCCAGCCCGCCGACGATCCCGCCGATGTGCCGATCCCGTTCCCAGCGGGCCCATTCCTGCTGTCCCCAGCCGTTGAACACCCAGTCCACCGCGCCCAGCCGGCCGTCGGCGCCGTACACGAAGGTCGGCCCGATATCGCGCATCCACGCATCGTCCAGCGGCGCCTCGATGACCGTGATATCGCCGGACAGGTAGCTCCGCGCGACTTCCCGATCGGCGGGATCGACGACCATGGTGACGGGCTCGAACTCCAGCACGGCGTGTGCGACGGCCGACCACGCCGTCCGTGCCGCGTGCGCGGATTCGGCGGTATCGAAGACACTGGCCCCGCCCGGCGGGAACGCCATCCAGATGCGTTCCTGCAGCGCGGTTTCCGAGGGCATGACCCAGTTCATCAGGACTCCGATCCGTAGGGGTTGGCGGCGTCCACCGGCGCGGTCAGGCGCGCGTAGGTGTCGGGCCGCCGGGTGGTGTTGAACGGGAAGAGGTCCAGCCAGTCCGCGCGTTGCGCGAGGTCCAGGTCGGCGACCAGTACGGCGGCTCGGTCCCGCGGCGCCTGCACGAGGATGCGGCCGTAGGGATCGGAGATGAAGGACGAGCCGTAGAAGGTCACGCTGCCCTCGTCGCCGAATCGGTTGGGTACCACCATGAATGTGCCCGCGGTGATCCCGTTCCCGACGATCACGTGCTGCCACAGCGGCTGCGTGTCGAATGCCGGGAAGGACGGTTCGGACCCGATCGCGGTGGGGTACACCAGGATTTCCGCGCCGCCCAGCGAGTACATGCGCGACACCTCCGGGAACCATTCGTCCCAGCAGGTCGGCAGGCCGATGGCCGCCGAGTCGAGCCGGGCCGGACGGTGGATCGGGTACGCGTTCTCGGCGGGACCCTGCCGGAAGTAGGTGTCCTCGTAATAGCCTGCGGTGACCGGAATGTGCAGCTTGTGGGTGCGGCCCAGCAGTTCCCCGTCGGGGGAGACCATGATCGCGGTATTGAGCCCGAGCCCGTCCGCGGCTTCGGCGCGCTGGTAGAGCGAGGCATGCACGACGACGTCATGGTCCTTGGCGGCCTGCGCGGCGAAGGAGAAGGTCGGCCCGGACAGCAGCTCCTCGGCGTCCGCACCCGGATTCGCGCCCGCCCGTACATCGGCCGGGTAGCGGGACAGCGTGAGTTCGGGCAGGAACACGGCCCGCGCCCCCTGCTCGGCGGCCAGCCGAATGCCCTCGCTCAATTGCGCTCGCAGCGCGTCCGGATCGGCCAGCCAGCGGTGCTGCACCAGGCCCACGCGCAGCGGCGCGCGCTCCGATTCCGCCACGCGAGCGAAGGAAACGGGCGGGTGGAAAGCGGTTTCGACGGTGAAATCGGAGTCGGTCATTGCTGTACCTCCTGCTTCGATACTGACAAAAACTGAAAATTCAGTCAAATTAGCGCCGAAGGCGGTGGGCAACGCATGTGCGCTGCCCGCCGCCTGTCGCCGCCGCTTACGGCAGGGCGATGTACTTGGTCTCCAGGTACTCCTCGATGCCCTCGGTGCCCGCCTCACGCCCGAGCCCCGACTGCTTCACGCCACCGAACGGCGCGGCCACATCGGAGATGATGCCGCGATTCACGCCCACCATGCCCGATTCCAGGGCCTCCGCGACCCGCAGGGCGCGGTCCAGGTTCTGCGTGTAAATGTATGCGGCCAAACCGAATTCGGTGTCGTTCGCGGCCGCGATGCCCGCTGCTTCACCGTCGAATCCGGTGATGGCGGCGACCGGGCCGAACACCTCCTCGCGCAGGATCCGGGCATCGGCGGTCACCTCCGTGAGCACGGTGGGCTCGTAGAACCAGCCCGCGCCGGGCACTTTCGCGCCGCCCGTCGCGACTCGCGCTCCCTTGAGGACGGCGTCCTCGACCAGCGCGGCGACGGAATTGCGCTGCTTCTCGGTGATGAGCGGCCCGACCTGGGTGCCGTCGAGGGTGCCCGGCCCGATCTTCAGGGCGCGCATGCGCTCGGTGAGCCGGGCGGTGAATTCCTCGCGCACGGCATTGTCGACGTGGAAACGGTTCGCGGCCGTGCAGGCTTCGCCGATATTGCGCATCTTGGCGGCCATGGCGCCCTCGACGGCCGCAGCCAGATCGGCGTCGTCGAACACCACGAAGGGGGCATTGCCGCCGAGCTCCATCGAGCCGCGCAATACCTGCGAAGCCGACTGTGCCATCAGGATCTTGCCGACTCCGGTGGAGCCGGTGAAGGTCACCTTGCGCAGCCGATCGTCCTCGAACATCGGATCGGTCAGCCGCGCGGCGTGCGAGGTCGGCAGGATGGACAGCACGCCCGCGGGCAGTCCGGCCTCGGCGAACACCTGGCCCAGCAGCAGCATGGTCAGCGGTGTCTCGGCGGCCGGTTTCACCACCATGGTGCAGCCGGCGGCGAAGGCGGGGGCGATCTTCCGGGTGCCCATGGCCAGCGGGAAGTTCCACGGCGTGATGGCCAGGGTGGGCCCCACGGGCTGCTTGGTGACCAGGATGCGGCCGCTGCCCGACGGTGAGTGCGTGTACCGCCCGTTGATGCGGACCGCCTCCTCGCTGAACCAGCGCAGGAATTCGCCGCCGTAGGCGACCTCACCCTGCGCCTCGGCCAGCGGCTTACCCATTTCCAGCGTCATGAGCAGCGCGAAGTCGTCGCGCCGCGCCATCACCGATTCCCAAGCGCGGCGCAGGATCTCGGCCCGCTCGCGGGCCGGGGTAGCGGCCCAGGACGCCTGCGCCGCAGCGGCGGCCTCGAGCGCGCGCTGCCCGTCCGCGGCCGTGGCATCGGCGACCTCCACCAGTACCTCACCCGTCGCCGGATCATGCACGGGGAAGGTGCCGCCATCGCTCGCCGCTGTCTGCTCACCGCCGATCCATAGTCCGGTGGGCACGGTGGCGAGCAACTCTGCCACATCACGCATGATGAATTCTCCTAGATATCAACGGAATTCGTGCAACGGGTCCGGTATCGCGGCTCAGCGGGTCTGCTCGCGCAGCACGTCGGCGAGCACGCTCAGGCCGTCGGCGAGCAGCTCGTCGCTGATCACCAGCGGCGGCAGCAGGCGGATGACATTGCCGTAGGTGCCGCAGGTGAGCAGGACGACGCCGCGGGAAAGGGCCTCGGCGGCAACGGCCTTGGTGAGAACCGGGTCGGGTTCGCTGGTGCCGGGCCGGACGAGTTCGATGGCGATCATGGCGCCGCGGCCGCGCACATCGCCGATGACGCCGGTCTCGGCGGCCAGGGCATGCAGCTTCGGCATGACCGCGGCTTCGATTTCGCGGGCGCGGGCGGGCAGGTCGAGCTCGCGCATGACATCGAGGGTGGCCAGCGCGGCCGCGCAGGCGACCGGGTTGCCGCCGTAGGTGCCGCCGAGGCCGCCGGGATGCACCTCGTCGAGCAGGTCGGCGCGGCCGGTGATGGCGGCCAGCGGCATCCCGCCGGCAATGCCCTTGGCCATGGTGATGATGTCCGGCACGATGTCCTCGTGCTCGCTGGCGAACCAGGCGCCGGTGCGGGCGAAGCCGGTCTGCACCTCGTCGGCGATGAACACCACCTCGCGCTGGCGGGCCCATTCGGCGAGGGTGCCCAGGAATCCCGGTGCGGGCACGATGAATCCGCCCTCACCCTGCACGGGTTCGATGATGATGGCGGCCAGCGAATCCGCGCCGATCTGCGCTTCCATCCGGGAGATCACCCGCTGTGCGGCCTGCTCGCCGGTGAGGCCCGCCTCGTCCCGGTACGGGTAGGACATGGGCATGCGGTAGACCTCGGGCGCGAACGGGCCGAAATTCGCCTTGTACGGCATGGATTTCGCGGTCAGCGCCATGGTCAGGTTGGTGCGGCCGTGATAGGCGTGATCGAAGGCGACCACCGCGGTCTTGCCGGTCGCCAGCCGCGCCACCTTGATGGCATTCTCGACGGCTTCCGCGCCCGAGTTGAACAAGACGGTGCGCTTGTCGTGCTGCCCGGGAGTGAGCGCGGCGAGTTCCTCCGCCACTCGCACATAGCCCTCGTACGGGGTGACCATGAAGCAGGTGTGCGTGAAATGCGCGGCCTGCTCGGCGACCGCCGCCGCCACCGCCGGATGCGAGGCGCCGACCGAGGTGACGGCAATGCCGGACCCCAGGTCGATCAGCGAGTTTCCGTCCACGTCCACGATCACGCCGCCGTCGGCGTCCGCCACATACACCGGCACCGAGGAGCCGACACCGGCGGCGACGGCCGCCTTGCGGCGCGTGGTGAGAGCCGCCGAGCGCGGCCCGGGCAGGCTGGTGACGAGGTTGCGCTGCTGCGGCAGCCGGTAGGAGATGGGGGTCATCGCTGGTTCTCCAGGTCGAATAGTGTGGAAGCGGAAGAAGTTCGGCGGAAGAAGTCGGGATTGCGCCGGCGCGCCACCGCCATCAGCGCCACGCCCAGCAGCAGAATGCCGAAGCCCAGATAGAACACCAGCCCGATCCCGCCGATGGCGGCCCCGCTGGCATTGTCCGGATTCATGCTCTCGCGCACCGAGACCACGAACACCGCCATCAGCATGATCCCGCCGAGCAGCGGGAACAATCCCTTGAAGATGAAATTCCGGATACCGCCGAACAGTTCGCCGCGGAAGAACCACACGCACGCGAACGCGGTGATGCTGTAGTACCAGCAGATCATGATCCCCAGCGCCGCAATGGTATCCAGCAGCACCCGCTCGGACAGCAGCGAGGTGACCGTGTAGAAGGCGCCGGTCACCACACCGGCCACCGCCGTACTGAAGGTGGGTACCAGGAACCGCGGATTGACTTCGGCGAACTTCTTCGGGAACGCGCCGTACACGCCCATGGCCAGCATGGTGCGCGCGGCGGGCAGGAAGGTGGTCTGCAGGCTGGCCGCCGACGAGGCCAGGATCGCGAGCAGCAGCAGCGGACCGGCCCAGCCGAGCACCGGATCGGCGAGCGCACCGAACACATTGTCGGCGTTGTCCTTGTTGCCCAGGCCCAGCCCGGTGTCGCCGATCCCGGCGTACATCATGACCGCGACGGCGACGAGCAGATACGTCACCAGAATCGACAGCACGCAGAGCAGTCCGGCGCGGCCGGGCACCTTGTTCGGATCCTTGGATTCCTCGCCCAGGGTCAGGCAGGTATCCCAGCCCCAGAAGGCGAAGATGGAGCCGGTGACGCCGATCATGAAGGCGCTCAACGCAACTCCGCTGAACGGGTCGAACCAGTCCAGGCTGAAACTCAGGTGCGCGGGCGCATCACTGCGGGCCACCTGCACCAGCGCGGTGACCGCGAAGGCCAGCAGCACCACCATCTGGAAGCCCACCAGCACGTACTGCACCTTCTGGCTGGTGGTGATGCCGCGCCCCGCCACCACGGTGGCAATGGCGACGAAAATCAGTGTGGTGGCGATGTTCACGCCCTTGTGCTGCGCGAGTTCGGCGATCGAGGGGTTCGAGAAGATCCGTCCCAGGAACAGATAGAAGAACTCCACCGCGATGGCGGCCAGATTCGACAGCACGATAATGGTCGCCATCACCATGCCCCACCCGCACATCCAGCCCACATAGGGACCGAAGGCCCGGGTGGACCAGGTGAACGACGCCCCGCAGTCGGGCATGCGGGAATTCAATTCGCGATACGCGTAGGCGGTCAGGAACATCGGGACGAAGCCGGCGATCAGAATCGCGGGCATCTTCAATCCGACGGCCGCCACGATCAGGCCGATGCTCGCGGTCAGCGTGTAACCGGGCGCGACGGTCGAGATACCGAGCACGGCACCGGAGAAGGTGCCGAGTTTGCCTGCGGCCAAACCTTTTTCGGTGGTTTCCACCGCGACCTGGGGAGGGTCAGTCGTGAGGCTCATAGATTTCCTCCTTGGGAACCACGACCATCGGCACCTGGAGGACCCTGAGCATCTTCGCGGCGGTGGAGCCGAGGAACAGGCGGCGTGGTTGGGCTAGGCGGCTGGAGCCGACCATGATGAGATCGCCGTCATGCCAGTCCAAGCGGTTGACGGCGGCTTCGACGGTAGCGCCGTCGGCGGTCAGCGACGTGACCGGAAAACCCTCGGGCAGGCGGGATTTCGCCGCCTCCAGGGTGAGTTCGGCGTGCCGGCGGGCACGCTCGGAGAGTGAGTCGCCGCTCTCGGCGGCGTAAGCGGGTTCGGGCTCCGCGTGCGGGATGCGCGCCGAATCCAGCGCTGCCCGAACGGGATCCACGGCAATCAGCGACACCAGCCGCAGCGGAGTGCCCGCCGCCGCGCTGGCCCGTACGGCCAGGTCGAGCAGCAGGTCCGCGCCGGGCCGGTCACCGATCGCGCAGGTCACCTCGCGGACGCGGGTGACCGTCGAGGTGCGGGCGCCGCGCGGGGCCAGCGCCAGCGGCACCGGCGCGGAGTGCAGCAGTTCACCCGTCACCGTGCCGATGGAATGCCGGCCCAGCAGCCCGTCACCCGCCGCACCGACCACGATGCCCAGGGCGCCGAGCCGCTGCGTCTCCTCGATCAGGCCCGCGGCGAACGATTCGTGAAAACTGATGTGCCCCTCAGCAGTCACATCAGCGGGCACCGCGGCGACGGCCGCGGCGATCCATTTGCGGGCCTGCACGGCGAGCAGGTCGTCATAGCTGCTGTTGGGCGACGCCCCCGGCGGATCCGGGGGCAGCACCATACAGATGTCGAGATGCGCGCCGAGCGTGCGCGCCAGCCGGATGGCGAGGGCGAGGCCGTCGTCACCGCTGGGCGTCGCCAGATATCCGACTACGAGTCTGCGCATGCCGGCGGCCTAGTCGTGCGAGCTCATGACGTGCTTGACGCGCGTGTATTCCTCGACGCTGTAGGCCGACAGATCCTTGCCGTAACCGGAGTACTTGAAACCGCCGTGCGGCATCTCCGCCACCAGCGGGATATGACAGTTCACCCAGACGGCGCCGAAATCCAGTGCGCGGGTGAGCCGTTCGACGGTGCCGTGATCGCGGGTCCAGACGCTGGAGGCCAGGCCGTAGCGCACATCGTTGGCGTAGGCGACGGCCTGATCCTCGTCGGCGAACGACTGCACGGTCAGCACCGGGCCGAAGGTCTCGTCCTGCACCAGGGCATCGTCCTGGCGGACACCGGTGATGATGGTCGGCTCGACGAAGAAACCCGTATCGCCCCAGCGGTTTCCGCCGGTCACCACGGTCGCGTGCGACGGCACGGCGGCCAGCTTGCCCATGACGGCATTGAAGTGGTTGATGTTGTTGAGCGGACCGTAGAACGCGGTCGGATCGTCGGGGCGGCCCGGCTTCAGCGTCTCCGCCGCGGCCACGAGCGCATCGACCAGCTTGTCGTGAATCGACTCGTGTACGAGGACGCGGGTGGCGGCGGTGCAATCCTGCCCGGCATTGAAGAACGCGGCCTGCGCGATACCCAGCGCGGCCTTCTCGATATCCACATCGCCGAACACCACCGCGGGGGCCTTACCGCCCAGCTCCAGATGCGCCCGCTTCAATTGGGCCGCAGCCGATTCCGCGACCGCGATGCCCGCACGCACCGAACCGGTGATGGACACCAGGCCGGGGGTGGGATGGCTGACCAGCTCCGCGCCGGTGCTCGCATCGCCGAGCACGACGTTGAACACGCCGTCCGGCAGGATGCCCTTGGAGAGCTTCGCCAGTACCAGAGTCGACTCGGGGGTGGTGTCACTCGGCTTGAGCACGATGGTGTTTCCGGCGGCGAGAGCCGGGCCGATCTTCCAGATGGCCATCATGAACGGGTAGTTCCAGGGGGTCACCTGGGCGACTACACCGATGGGCTCGCGGCGTACGTAGGAGGTGAAGCCATCCATGTACTCACCGGCGGCGCGGCCCTCGAGCAGGCGCGCGGCGCCCGCGAAGAAGCGGATCTGATCGGCGCCCACGGTGACTTCCTCGGCGGCGATCACCGCTTGCAGCTGACCGGTATTGCGGCACTGGGCCGCGACCAGTTCATCGGCGTGCGCCTCGATGGCGTCGGCCAGCTTAAGCAGGGCGGCCTGCCGCACGCCGGGCGTGCTGCGGCCCCAGGTCTGGAAGGCGCGTGCGGCGGCCGTCATGGCGGCGTCGATATCCGCGCGATTCGAGACGGGGGCGCGGCCGACGATGGTCTCGTCGACGGGGTTGACCAGATCGAGGGTCGCGGTCGCGGCGGATGCCACGAATTCGCCGTCGATGTAGTTCTCGAGCGTGGGACTCACCGTTGAGGTCACCTGGTTCCACCGTCCATCTCGTCGTTCACTGGTGGAGCTCAGTGTGCGGTGAAACACATCGATAGCGCGCCTGCCAACTTGTACAAGTCGGTGCCGGTGAATCGACAATCTGTACACTCCGGGCATGTCCGTCTCCGTTGGCTGGGTGTTGACTCAGCCCGATCTCGCCGTGCGGCTGCGTGGCGGGGCCGGCGGAATCCACCGCGAAATCGACCTCGTGGTCACCACCGAGCTGGAGAATCCCTATCCCTGGCTGTCCGGCGGCGAGCTCGTCCTCACCACCGGCATGCGGTTGCCCGACGACCCCGCCCGGCGCGGCGACTACCTGCGCGGCCTGAACGATCGCGGCGTGGCGGGCGTCGGTTTCGGCGTCGGCCTCACCCATGACGAGTTACCCGCCGACCTGGTGATCGCGGCCGACGAGATCGGCATCCCGCTCTTCGAGGTGCCGCTCTCCACCGCCTTCGCCGCTATCGTCAAACAGGTCTCCGGCCGCATCGCGGAACTCCAATACGACGCGGTCCTGCGCGCCTCCCGCGCCCAGCCCCGCATGACCCGGGCCCTCATCAAATCCGGGATCCAGGCCATCGTGCGCGAACTGGCCGGATCACTCGGCGCGACCGCCCTGGTCCTCGACCCCGCGGGCGCCGTAATCGGTTGCCAGCCCACGGAATTGGATCCCGGCACCCTCGATCGCGCCCGCCGCGCGGTACTCGCCGACGCCGTCGGCGCAGGCGTGCACACCGATCCCGCCGGCGCCTCCATCACCTACCAGCGCATCAATGTGGGCCGCCGCCACCACGGCGACCTGGTCGTGGTCAGCGCCGCCCCCCTCGGCCACATCGACCAGATCCTCCTCGGCCACGCGAATTCCCTACTGGCCCTGGACTTCGAGAAGCCGGCCCGTCTCCGAGCCGTCCAGCACCGCCTCAACACCCAGGCCCTCTCCCTCCTCCTCGGCGCGACCACCGACCTCACCCCGGCCTGGTCGCAACTCGCACAAGCCGCCGACGTGCACGGCCGTATTCGAGTCCTCGTTGCCGACTGCGACACCGACGCCGCCGTCGACCCTGTCCGTACCGCCCTCGCCGCCGCCATTGTGGGAGCTGGGCACCCGCTCTTCCTCCACGCCGACGAGCGGCAGCTCATCGCCGTCCTCCCCGCCGCTCCCACCACGACGCGGTCGGAGGGCTCGGCCGCCGACGGCAGCGCGGCCAACGTCGCCGCGACGGATGGAAGTCCAACGGCGGCCGGGAGTTCGAAGGCGGACGGCAACTCGCGGACGGTCGGGAATATCGCGTCCGCGGAGCAGGCCGCGGTCGGTGGCGCTCCGGCGGGGTGGCTGAGCCCGGAAGTGTTCGGTGGCACACGCAAGCTGGTGCGGCTCGGGTTGAGCGCCGCGCATCCGGTGCGGGAATTGACGGACGCCGTGACCGGCGCGCGCCTGGCCGCTTCCGCGGCCGAACGGGGCGGCGTGCCAATGGAATTCGGGAGTCTGGCCGGCCGGTCGCTGCTCGCGGTCGACGCGACGCGAGACGTGCTCGCGGCCATGGCTCGTGGCGTGCTGGCGCCGCTGGCCGAGCATGACCGCACGCATGGCGCCGAACTGCTGCCGTCGCTGCGGGCCTTCTTGGAAGCGAACGGTCATTGGGAATCCGCTGCCGCCGCAACGGGAATCCACCGGCACACGCTTCGTAAACGTGTCACGACCGCGGCGGGGTTGCTCGGAGCGGACCTCGACAATGCGCGGGTCCGGGCCGAGCTGCTACTGGCCCTGCTCGCGCACGGCTGAAGGGCGTCAGGCCACTTCGCTGATGCGGACCATATTGCCGGCGGGGTCGCGGAAGGCGCAGTCGCGGATGCCGTAGGGCTGGGCGGTGGGTTCCTGGACCACTTCGGCGTCGGTGGCCTGGAGCTTTTCGAAGACGCCGTCGAGGTCCTTGGTGGCCAGGATGATGCTGGCGTAGGTGCCCTTGGCCATCATTTCGGCGATGGTGCGGCGTTCGTCCTCGCTGACGCCCGGATTGCCGCTCGGGGGGTACAGGACGATGGACATGCCGGGCTGGTCGGCGGGGCCGACGGTGATCCAGCGCAGGCCGTTGAATCCGACGTCGTTGCGAACCTCGAAGCCGAGGGCGTCACGGTAGAAGGCCAGGGCGGCTTCCGGATCGTCCTGCGGCAGGAAGGTCTGGTGAATTGTGATGTCCATGGTGATCAGGCTAGTTCGGGGTGGTTACCTGTGCTTCTTTATTCCTGACCGGTCTGGTCACCTGTTTGGCGACGCAGGAGGGAATGCCCTCGGTCGCGCCCGCTTCGTCGCGGCGGTAGGCGCTGGGCGGCATGCCGACCAGCTCGGTGAAGCGGGTGCTGAACGTGCCCAGCGAGGAACATCCGACCGCGAAACACACTTCGGTGACGCTCATATCCCCGCGCTGCAGCAGCGCCATGGCCCGCTCGATGCGACGAGTCATGAGATAGGAGTACGGCGATTCGCCGTAGGCGGCGCGGAACTGCCGGCTCAGATGCCCGGCCGACATGTGCGCGTCCCGGGCGAGCGCCTCGACATCGAGTGGCTGCGCGTACTCGCGGTCGATGCGGTCCTTCACGCGCCGTAACTGCGCCAGATCGCGCATCCGTTGTTCGTCGGCGGGTCTGCTGCTCACCCTCGAAATCTTTCCATGCTCCCGGCAGCGCAGCCATCTTCGCGGCAGTGCCTGCGGAATCTTCGTTGTCAACCTCAGAAATATACGGATTTCGTTGTCTGTGGCAGGATCGGCGCCAGCAATCCATTGCCCATACCGCAGGATCGGAAAAGGAGGCAGGGGCATGACGGAACCGGAGGCGGCCCGTCGCATCCCACTCGACGACCTCGCCAAGCGCATTATCGGCCTGCTGCAGGAAGACGGGCGCCGGGCGTATGCCGCGATCGGCAAGGAGGTCGGCTTGTCCGAGGCCGCGGTGCGGCAGCGGGTGCAGCGGCTCACCGACGCGGGCGTCATCCAGATCGTGGCCGTCTCGGATCCCTTGCAGGTCGGCCTGTTCCGGCAGGCCATGCTGGCGATCACGGTGGACGGACCGGTGCGCGAGGTGACCGAGGCGCTGGTCGGCCTGGACGAGATCAGCTATGTGGTCGAGTGCGCGGGCCGTTACGACGTGCTCTGCGAGGCCGTCTGCGCCGACGATGCGGCCCTGCTGGATCTCGTCGACACCCGCCTGCGCGCCCTGCCGGGCGTGCGACATGCGGAGATCCTGGTCTATCTGGCGCTGCGGAAGCAGACCTACCAGTGGGGTCCGCGCTAGACCTACGAAATCCGTAGTTGATCATCCAAAACTAATAGGTTTTCGGTTGATGTGTGCCGTGCAGACAACTGAATCGGTTGCAAACGGGTTGCCGGCTGTGGCATAAACAGAGTGTCGCCGCCCGCGAACGACGCCGGAGCGCGATCCCCAACCCGCCGAGGAGTCCGCACATGACCGCCACTACCGACTACCAACCGCGTACCGCCCAGGACGCGGCCCGGATCGTCCGCGACAACCTCTGGATGCACTTCACCCCGCAGGACGCCGACACCGGCGCCGACGTACCGGTGATCGTGCGCGGTGAGGGCGCGTACATCTACGACAACCAGGGCCGCCGCTACCTGGACGGCCTGGCCGGACTGTTCGCCGTGCAGGTCGGCCACGGCCGCGAGGAACTCGCCCAGGCCGCCGCGTGCCAGACCCGCGAACTCGCGTACTTCCCGCTGTGGGGTTACGCCACCCCGCCCGCCCTCGACCTCGCCGAACGGCTGGCCATCGCCGCCCCCGGCGATATCAATCGGGTGTTCTTCACGGTCAGCGGCGGCGAATCCGTCGAGACCGCATGGAAACTCATCCGCCAGTACTTCAAGCTGATCGGCAAGCCCACCAAGCACAAGGTGATCAGCCGGTCCATGGCCTACCACGGCACCTCCATGGGCGCGCTGTCCATCACCGGAATCCCCGGCGCCAAGGCCGATTTCGAGCCGCTGGTGCCCAGCACCCTGCGGGTGCCGAACACCAACTTCTACCGCGCCACCGAGCACCCCGACGATTACGAGGCCTACGGCCTCTGGGCCGCGGACCGCATCGAGGAAGCGATCCTGTTCGAGGGCCCGGAAACCGTTGCGGCCGTATTCCTCGAGCCCGTGCAGAACACCGGCGGCTGTTTCGTCCCGCCGCCCGGTTACTTCCAGCGCGTGCGCGAGATCTGCGACCGCCACGACGTGCTGCTGGTCTCCGACGAGGTCATCTGCGCCTTCGGCCGGCTCGGATACGACTTCGGCGCAAAGAAGTTCGGCTACCAGCCCGACATCATCACCACCGCAAAGGGTCTCACCTCCGGCTATGCCGCGCTGGGCGCGGTGCTGGTGAGCGACAGGATCTTCGAGCCGTTCAAGAACGGCGCGACCTTCATGCACGGCTCCACCTACGGCGGGCATCCGGTGTCCTGCGCGGTGGCCATGGCCAATCTCGACATCATGGAGAACGAGGACCTCTACGGTCACGTCCGCAACAATGAGGCCGCCTTCCGCAGCACCCTGGAGAAGCTGTACGACCTGCCGATCGTCGGCGAGGTCCGCGGTTCGGGCTTCTTCTGGGCCGTGGAACTGGTGAAGGACAAGACCACCAAGGAGCGGTTCACCGACGAGGATGCGCACCGCATCCTCAAGGGTCACGTCTCCAAGGCGCTGTTCGAGGCGGGCCTGCACTGCCGCGCCGACGACCGCGCCGAGCCGGTCATCCAGCTGGCCCCGCCGCTGATCTGCGGGCAGGCCCAGTTCGACGAGATGGAGCAGGCGTTGCGGCACGCGCTGACCGGAGCCATGAAGCTCATCTGATCGATCGCTGCCCGCGTCCGGCCGGGCAGCGCTGCGAGTGCACGCCTCCGCGACCATCGGCCGCGGAGGCGTTTTGCTGAGCATTTGCCGTTGCGGCGCAAGTAACTACTATGCGGCTTAGTAGATCGGCGGTACCGGCGAAGCGGGGAGTGGCGAATGATCGAGGCGATAGTCGCGGGCGCAGTGCATCTTCCGGACGCGCCGCCCTCGCTGGGCGCACTCCTCGCATGGAATCCGCAGCCCGTGCCGGTGCTACCGGCGGTCGGCCTGGTGACGGCGCTGCTGTATTGCTGGGGTGTGTGGCGGGTGCGCGCGGCCGGGCGGGCCTGGCCGTGGTGGCGGGCGGCGTCCTTCCTGACCGGATCCGCGGTGCTGGTGCTGGTGACCGGGCTGGCCATCGAGGGCTACGGCTTCGAGTTGTTCAGCGTCTGGATGTTTCAGCACCTGACCCTGTCGATCCTGGTGCCGCCGCTGTGGGTACTCGGTTCACCCGGCGTCCTGCTGTTGCGCGCCACCGCGCACGAGGGTGCGGGCCGGCTGGTGCTGGCCGGGGCGCTGGCGGGATTGCGCAGCCGCCTCGCCCGCATCCTGCTGCATCCGGGCGTGACCATCCCGCTGTTCCTGTTCAGCTACTACGGCCTGTATCTGACCCCGGTGCTGGATACGGTCGGCGCGCGCTGGCCCGGTCATATCGCCCTCGAGGTGATGTTCCTGGCGAGCGGGCTGTTGTTCATCGTCCCGGTGCTGTCCACGGGCCCGTTGCCCATCCGGCAGACCAATCTGGGCCGGTTCTTCGACATCTTCGTGGAGATGCCGCTGCACGTGTTCATCGGCGTCGTGCTCATGATGGCGACGACGCCGGTGGTCGCCTTGTTCGCGAATCCGCCGGCGAACTGGGGTGTGGACGTGCTCGCGGATCAGAACCTGGCGGGTGCTCTGGCCTGGTCCTATGGCGAACCGGTCGCATTGGTCATCGTGACGTTGTTCGCGATCCGCTGGCGCCGGGACGAGCAGCGCGAAAACGCTGTGGCCGAACGCCATTCCACCGCGACCGGTGACGCCGAGCTGCGTGCTTACAACGAGTATCTGCGCGGTTTGCACAGAAACTGACGGCCGGGTGCTTGCGCGCCGTCCCGACCTCGGCTATGTTCTACGTATCTACTTAGTAGATACGTAGGAGAGCTCGAACCGCCGGCCACCGGCGGTAAGGGGGCGCCTGGGGCTCGGGCGTCACCGGTCGGCGGGTATGTACGGCCCCCTCATCTCGTATATGCCCGCCGGCCGCACCTCCGTACGTCAGACTCTGGCGCGAATCGCCTTGTAGATGATCAGCAGAATCACCGCGCCGACGATCGCCCCCAAGAAGGCGTGCGCGACCGGCGGATGAACACTGAACTTGTGTGGTGAGAAGACCAGGCTGCCCAGGGTGCCACCGACGTAGCCGCCCACAATGCCCAGCACAATGGTCCAGATAATCCCGAAATTCTCTTTGCCGGGGACCAGAAGACGGGCGATGGCGCCCGCGATGAGGCCGATGACGATCATGGTGATAATGCCCATGGCGTGCTCCTTGCCGTGCAGGTACCGCGTTCTCGAAGGTAGCAGCCCCACGCCCGGCGGTGAGCGTGTCGCAATACATCAGCGTGCCCGGTCTCTTTCCTGTCGCCGGCTGACACCTTCCCGCAGGTCTTTCCCGGTTCACGCCACCGGAAACCCCTTGGGCGGGTGCGGTTTCTCGGGTAGCGAAACGCGCTGCGGCGGGTCCCGCCGGGGATCATGATGAGGTCGGCGGTCTCGAGGCGGCAGGGTGGCCGTGGAGACCGGGACTTCACCGGATTCCGGAAGGCACGCGCATGACCGAGAGCGCGCAGGGTGGCGGGACGCCACCGGAGATACCGAATATCAGCGGGCAGGGCCCGCTGGCCCGGACCATAGCGGCGCGCGGCGGGCTCGCGGCGCCGGAAGCGCCGTTCGTCATCGAACACCGCGAGGCGCTCATCTACATGCTCTGCCAGGCGGCGGAGCTCGAGCACGGCATCATGTGCCAGTACCTGTTCGCGGCCTTCTCGCTCAAGCAGCACGAGAGCGAAGGGCTGACGGCCGACCAGGTCGAGATGGCAACGCGCTGGCGGAAACTGGTATCGCACGTGGCGACCCAGGAGATGCTGCACCTGGCGCTGGTGCACAATCTGCTGTCCGCCATCGGCGCCGCACCGCACATGTCTCGGCCCAACCTGCCATTGCCGGCCGCGCACTATCCGGCCGGTGTGCAGCTGGCGCTGATCCCGTTCGGGGAGGAAGCGTTGCGGCACTTCCTGTTTCTCGAGCGGCCCGAGGGCATGGACCTGCAGGACGCCGAGGGGCTGGCCATGGCCGGGCGGGCCGCGCCGCTCATGCAGCAGGGCGAGATCGTGCCGCGGCTGCAGGACTTCGCGACGGTCGGGCATCTGTACCGGTCCATCGAACACGGCGTCCAGCATCTGGCCGAGAAATACGGTGAACGCTGGCTGTTCGTCGGGCCGCCGCGGGCGCAGGCGACCGAAAAGCATTTCCGCTGGCCGGAATTGGTGCCGGTGACCGATGTGGCATCGGCGCGGCGCGCCATCGACACCATCCTCGAACAGGGCGAGGGGGCGCGCGGCGATTGGCGGGACGCGCATTTCGGGCAGTTCGTGAAGATCCTCGACGAATACGAGCAATGTATGCGCGAGGATCCCGGTTTCAACCCGGTGCGGCCGGTGCTGGCCGCCAATGTGCGTGCGCCCGAACGGGTCGTCGAGGTGCCGCTGATCAGCGATCAGCAGACCGCCCGCGTCACCGACCTGTTCAATGTCGGCTACGAGGTACTGCTGCAGATCTTCGAACGCTTCTTCGCGCACACCGACGAGACCGACGCGCAACTGCAGACCCTGGCGGACGCCACCGTCGACCTCATGTTCCGGGTGATCAAACCGCTCGGCGAGCTCATCACCACCCTGCCCGCCGGACCCGAGTACCCCGGCCGTACCGTCGGACCCAGCTTCGAATTGTTCTACGAGACCGACTACTTGATGCCGCACCGCGAAGCCGCGTGGGCGCTGCTCACCGAGCGACTGGGTGAGGCGGTGAACCTGTCGGAAGGCATCCGATCCGAATGCGATCAGCATGTCGCCGCCGAACTCGCCACCGTGTCAACGGCATTCGGCGATATCCAGCGGACCCTGGCCGCGCACTTCCCGGCCTGGGACGCGCACGCTCAGCCTGCCGTACTGGGCCTGGATCCGGCGGTGCAGACCGCGGCGCGGCAACGGGCCGATGAGTTCGCGAGCCGCGTTGCGGGGATCTCGGGTGGCGGTCTGACCGGCGAACTCGCCGAGCTGTTCCAGGCCGTATACGCGTTGGACACAACGGATTCCGTACTTCCCGCTGTGGTCAGGCCGAGATTGGCGGACAGCGTACTGCGCCCGCTGTCGGTGGCCCTGCTGCGTGCGCCGAATGGTGACGGTCAGGATGCGGTAAGTGATGGCGCGCCCGCGGTGGATCCGGGTATGACGGTCGCGGATCGGTTGCAGGCGCTCGCGGTGGCGGCGACGCGATTGCGGGCGCGCAGTGATCTGCCGGAGCTGGTGGAGGCCACGGCCGCGCTGCAGGATCTCGCGTGTGCGGTGCTGCCGGTGGGGGAGCGGGGCACCGTTCGGGCGCAGTTCGCGGAATTGCAGGCCGGATTGCCCGGTTCGTTGCGGACGGCGAAGAACGGGCCGTACCTGGCGACCAATGCGCAGGTGGTCGATCATCTCGGGCTGTCGCTCGAGGTGCCGCCCACGGCCGCGCTGTGCCGGTGCGGAGCGTCCGAATCGAAGCCGCTGTGCGATGGCAGTCATGCGCGCATCGGCTTCAATGACGCGAAAGACCCTGGGCGCGTGGCGGATCGGCGCGATATCTATCAAGGCGAGCAGGTCACCATCTTCGACAATCGCGGGATCTGCCAGCACTCGGGGCTGTGCACCGACCGGCTGGCGGGAGTTTTCCGGGCCGGCGCCGAGCCTTTCGTGGCGGCGAACGGCGGCCGGCTGGACGAGGTGGTGCGGACGGTGCGCGGCTGCCCCTCCGGCGCGCTGGGCCTCGGCTTCGACGGTGTCGAGGCGCGTGAGCTCACCGATTGGAACGGTACCCGCGAGCCCGTCATCGAGGTGACGCAGGACGGCCCCTACCGGATTCGCGGATCGATTCCGCTGGCCGGGCCGGGTGGCGCCGAAATCGAGCGGGCGGCAGGCGCTTCCACCGAGCACTACGCGCTGTGCCGGTGCGGGCAGTCGCAGAACAAGCCGTTCTGCAGCGGTATGCACTGGTATGTGGACTTCCACGATCCGGTGCCCGCGCCCGGTCAGGAGCCGACGCTGTTCGAATGGGCGGGCGGCTATCCGGCGCTCTACCGCCTGACCGGGCTGCTCTACGAGAAGCTCATACCCGACGATGACGCGCTCGCAAAGGTTTTCGCGGAGGTGGACGCCGAGCTGCCGCGGCGGGAGGCCGAGTGGACGGCCCGCGCCTTCGGCGCGCCGCGCAGCGCGGACGAGCCATTGACCAGGCCTGTATTGACCGATGAGCAGCAGGACCGCTGGACCGCGCTGTATCTGCAAGCGGCCCGGACCGCGGGTCTGCCCGCGGATCCTGAATTCCGTTCCGCCCTGGCCGCTTTCGCCGAATGGTCCGCCGGAGCCGACGGTATCGCCACCCCCGAAGGCGTGATCGCTCCCGATTGGAACTGGGGTCCGCTCGGCCCGCCCGCCTACCCGGTGGAACCGCCGGTCACCGAAACCGCGGAACCGGCCCTCCCCGGCCCCGACGAATCGGTGGGTTTCGCCGCCCACATCAAACCGCTCTTCCGCGACAAGGATCAGCGCTCGATGAGCTTCGTCTTCGACCTGTGGTCCCACGACGACGTGAGCAAACACGCCACCGAAATCCTGCACCGCCTCACTACCGGCGATATGCCCTGCGACGGTGCGTGGCCCCCCGAGAAGACGGAGGTCTTCCGCCGCTGGACCGAATCCGGCATGCTGCCCTAGCCATCGGGCCGTGCCGGTCCGGGTGCCGGCGCGGCCGGCCCGGTAATTTGGGAGCGATGGACAGGCGCACCGTTTTTCTCGCAGCCGGATTGGCCCCGCTGCTGGCCGCGTGCGGCGGCGGTAAGCATCATGATCATCCGGCGACCACCGCGCCTGTCGGCACGCCCGCGCCGCCGGGCAACGGCGCCAACCTGGTGATGATCATCCGGCACGCCGAGAAGCCCACGGGGTCCGGCGCGCCCTATGGCCTGACCGCGGATGGGGATCAGGATCCCGAATCGCTGACGGTGCGGGGCTGGACGCGGGCCGGGGCATTGACGGGGCTGTTCGATCCGCGCACCGCCGACGCCACGCCTGCCGTGCCGCGGTCCGGATTGGCGCGGCCCGCAACGATTTTCGCCGCCGACCCCGGCGGTCACGGCAGCAAGCGGCCGCTGGAGACCATTACGCCGCTGGCCGCCGATCTGAATCTGCAACCGGATGTGCGTTTCAAGAAGGACCAGGCGAAGGAGTTGGTGGCCGCGCTCGCATCGGCCGCCGATCCGGTGCTGATCTGCTGGGAGCACGAGAACATCGGGGACATTCTGGCCGCCATGGGCACGATCACCCCGGCGCCGCCGAAGACCTGGCCCGGTGACCGCTTCGACATCGTCTATGTCCTGCGGCGGCTGTCGACCGGCTGGTCGTTCACGCAGGTTCCGCAGTTGCTGCTCGCCGGAGACTCCCCGACGCCGATCTCCTGAAGCGGCCCGGCCGAAGTCAGCGATCCCGGAGCTGGTGGGCCAGCTCGTCCAGATCGGCGAGCAGTGTGGGGGCCACGATGCGGTCCCAGCCGAGAACGCAGAGGCAGAACACGATGTAGACCCCGAGCTGTCCGGGGGACAACAGCTGGATCTCGGGTATCAGTCGCTGGGCGAACAAGAGCAAGGCCGCGCAGCCGCCCACGGCGATCATGATCCATTCGCGGGAGAGTTGCTGATGGATCCGCCGGCGCTCGGCGCCGAGGTGTGCATGCCACCACGGCGGGTAGATCTGTTCCGGTAGGCGCCGGTGGTCCTGCGCCGCGTAGAACTCGAGCTGCAGCTCGCGCACCCCGAACCGGCGTGCGGTGTCGGCGCGGCAGAGCACCATCCCGGTGCCGAATCCGACCGCGAACCAGCCCGCGCCCCATACCCAGCTGAAATATCCGTCGGAGAGCGCGATCGACGTGACTACCATCGCCAGTGCGGCCGGTGGGCCCCACCAGGAGCGCCGGAGAGCGCGCAGCGCCCGGCGCAATTCGTCCGTCGCGGTTCGCGACCCGGTACCGTCTCGCTGCACCGTAACCCTCCACCTCGGTCCACCCTCCCCCGGATCGTATTCGCTACACTATTGCCACGCACCTTCAAGCGCGCCGGGCGAACTACCAGCGCGGCGGCGACGCGGTCCAGCGGGTCGGTGGTGCCTTCGGCCCGGCACAGGACGAGCGCGCCCTCCGGCCGGCAATCAGCAGAGTGGCCAGGTTCGTTGCGTCCTCCTCCTGGAAACCGTTGCGTAGCAGGCATTCCCGGAACGGCAGCTGCCGGCGGCGGAAGACGTCCCAGGCCGTGTCGAGCAGTGCGGCCCAGCGGGACCCGCGCCGAGGGCCACGGCGGCGACGGGGCAGCCAGCCGGCCGGCCACCTCCGGTCATCACCATTTTCGCGCCGAACAGGCTGGCGTGCATGGCGGAGACGCGCGGCTGGCCCGCGCAGACGGCCTCGATGGCGGGCCCGACGGTGGCGTCGGTGAGGGTCAGCACCTCGGTGGCGAGCTCCGCCTTGCCGTTTGGGAAGTGGTGGTAGATGACGCCGCGGCGAGCTGGAGATCAACGCGCCCGGTGAGGGCGTCGCCATGCTCGCGGAGCTGTTCGACTGAACGACGGCCGCTACCGTGGCTGGGGTGGCCGAGAACAGGAGAGTCCGCTGGGGAGTGGCCGGTTGTGTGGTTGCGGTCGCCGGTGGAGTACTGACGGCGAGTGATGCCATCACCCCGGAACCGATCGGACCGGCCGTGCTGCAGGTGCGGCAGTGGTCGCGGGTGATCACGCTGACCAGTTCGGGTGGCGGGGCCACCGCGACCCTCGAGCACGGGCAGCAGGGGGACAGCGTGTGGCTCGAGCGATCCACCGACGGTGGCGCTTCCCCGGCCGAAAGCGCCGATACCGGAGCGGAATCCGGCCCGGACACCGCGGAGCGTCTCGTGCCGGGCACTGCGGAGCGTCTCGTGCCGGACACCGCGGAGCATCTCGTGCCGGACACTGCGGAGCGACTCGTACCGGGGACGGTGGCGGCGCAGCAGACCGTGGCGCACACCGGCTTCCGGCCGTACGCCGGCGGGATGCTGCGGGCTTGTGGGAAGCCGGGTGATCGGGACGCGATCCGGTGTACCCGATGGTTCGCGGAAGGTGAGGCGGCCGCTGATCGCCGGCAGCGTGCGGTGGAGCGGCTGCTGGACAGTTACGACCATGCGGCGGGCCGATGGGAGAACGGCACCAGTATCTGGCAGAGCGCCAATGCGCTGACCGCGCTCATCGACTATATGGCGCGCACCGGCGATCGGCAGTACCTGGGCTATATCGATGAGACTTACGAGCACGGAATGGTGGCGCAGACCGGTGTTCCGCGTCAGACCGGTTACAACGATGACGAATTGTGGTGGGCCCTGGCTTGGATCGACGCCTTCGACCTCACCGCCGATCAGCGTTATCTCCAGGCCGCGCGCATCATTGTGGACGGTCTCGACGATCAGCACGCCGCATTCTGTGACGGCGGCATAGCGTGGGCGCGAATGGGAGTCGATCCGCAGAGTCGCCCGTGGACCCAGGTCAATGCGATCACCAATGCGCTGTACCTCACCGCGACGGCGCAATTGAGCACCCGCGTCGATTCCGTCAGTCGCCCCGCCTATTCCGCGCGCGCCCTGCGTACCCGGGAATGGTTCACCGACCGTGCGGGTCGCGCCCTGCTGGACCCCTCCGGCCTGATCAACGATCACCTCGACCAGTACGGCGACACCTGCGTCCCGGCCGACGCGGAGACCCGATGGACCTACGTGCAGGGCGCGATGATCAGCGGCCTGGTGGCCGAATACCGGGCCACACGGCAAGCGGGCCTGCTCACCGTCGCCGACTCGATAGCCGCGGCGGCCACCGGACCCCGCTCCCCGTTCCTCCGGGACGGCGTCCTGTCCGAGCCCGCCGCCACGAATTGCCCCGGCCCCGAGTGCAAGGACGCGGAAACCTTCAAGGGCGTCTTCGTCCGCTCGTATCGGGACCTGCTCGATACCGGTCGCTCCAAGGTCGCCACCGAGGAATTCCTTTCCCGCCAGGTGAACTCACTGATCGGCAAATCCGATGCGTACGGATTCCGGTGGGGCGCAGTACCCGATTCGAACGATCGCCCGAATTACGCCACCCAGGCCGCGGCCTTGGACGCTCTCAACGCCGCCGATTGAATCGTCAGGCGATCTCCAGGTCGGAGCGGAGGGTGCGGTCGAGTTGTTTGCGGTGGCGGGTGAACAGGCGGGGGTTGTCGAGGGCGAAGACGGCGACCGGGACGCCCGCTCGTTCGTAGAGGACGGTGCAGGAAGGTGCATCGTAGGAGCCGTCGATGAGGCGAACATCGTTGGCTGCGTGGGGGTTTCCGGCGAGTTGGAGGAGTTTGCCGTACTGGCGGGACCAGAAGTAGGGGGCCGTCGGGGCGGGGGCCGGGGCGCCGGTGATGACGGCGACGGCCAGGCGGGCCTGGGTGGTGGCGGCCGTCCAGTGTTCGGTGCGGGTGGGGTGGGCGGTGAGCGGATCGGGGGAGTGCGCGCAATCGCCGATGGCGTAGATGCCGGGGGTGGTGGTGCGGCACAGGCTGTCCGTGGCGAAACCGGTTGCAGTGCACCATGACTCCGGTGTTCCGTGATGTCCGGCGGGTGGTACGGCCCATTCGGTGTTGGGGGTGCTGCCGATGCCGACGAGAAGGGTGTCGGCGCGCAGGGTGGTGCCGTCGGTGAGCCGCACCATCCCTGGGGCGGCGACCGGCTCGGTGGTGGCGGGGATGTGGGTGGCGATGGAGACGCCGGTCAGGAGTTGGACGCCGTGGCGGGCGTGCAGGGTATTGCAGGCGGCGGCGACCACCGGGCCCAGCGCGTGCGCGCCCGGGATGGCGGCCGGGTCGACGAGGGTGACCTGTATGCCCATCGCCTGTGCGGAGGAGGCGATCTCGGCGCCGATGAAACCGGCGCCGGCCACTGCGAGATGGGTTGTACCGGCGAGTGTTTCGCGGAGCAGCCGGGCATCGTCGAGGGAGCGCAGATAGTGCGCCTCGGGGAACGCGGACAGGCGCCGGGGTCGCGCACCGGTCGCGAGAATCACGGTGTCGGCGGTGATCGTTCGCCCGTCGTCCAGGTGGATGGTGTGCGGGCAGGTGGTGAGGCCGATGGCGCGCCGGCCCAGCAGCCATTCCGCGTCCAGTTCGGTTGCCTCGCTGTGGTCTTCGAGCAGCGGGAGGGGTTCTCCGCTGTGCAGGAATTCCTTCGACAGGGCCGGGCGGTCGTAGGGGAGGTGTGGTTCCTCCCCGATCAGTGTGATGTGGCCGCGAAAGCCGCAGGCGCGCAACGCCCGTAGCGCGGACAGCCCCGCGAGTGACGCCCCGACGATGGCGACCGAACCGGTCATGACGCCGCACTCGGCAGCAGATGGATCTCATCGCCGCGCACTTCGACGCGGTGGGTCCGCACGGGCCGCTTGGCGGGCGGCCCGGAGGCCGCGCCGGTGCGCAGGTCGAAACAGGATTCGTGCAGCGGGCATTCGACCGTGCAGCCCTCCACCCAGCCGTCGGCGAGCGAGGCGTCCTGGTGGGTGCAGGTGTCGTCGACGGCGAAAAGGCCTGCCTCGGTGTGGAAGATCGAAATGGGCGGCAGGCCGGGTGGATTCACGGTGAGCACGCCGCCGGGCGGGAGGTCGGCGAGCCGGGCGACCAGCAGGGTGGCCGTGGAATGCGGTGCGGTCATGAGCCCTCCCGGGGGCGAAGGGTTGTTGCGAATAGCGCGTCCGGATGCGCTGTGTGCAACAGTGTGGCGCGTTCGAACCAGCCCGTCAACCAGGCGAAACATCACGGAAACAACGAAATACGAATTTTTCCGATTCGGTTGACAGGCTCTCGGACCGGGCGGAGCATAGTTGCGTATTACGGCACTTGGTGCGCAATACGCAACAACCTGGAGGCTCGTTTCATGCAGCCGCGAGTTGTCATCATCGGTGCGGGAATCGTGGGCACGGCCTTGGCCGACGAGATCACCGCGCGAGGCTGGACCGACGTCACCGTCACCGATCGCGGACCACTCTTCCGGACGGGCGGATCCACCTCGCACGCACCGGGATTGGTGTTCCAGACCAATCCGTCCAAGACCATGGCGGAACTGGCCCGCTACACCGTCGAGAAGTTCAGCGGCCTCGGCGCTTTCGACACCGTCGGCGGTGTGGAGGTCGCCACCACCCCTGAACGCTGGACCGAGCTGCACCGCCGGCACGGCTGGGCGACCTCCTGGGGGATCCCATCGCGGCTGCTTGACCCCGAGGAATGCGCCCGGCTGCACCCGCTGCTCGATCGCGAGCGCATCCTCGGCGGATTCCACACGCCCACAGATGGTTTGGCACTCGCCGTGCGCGCCGCGGAGCAGCAGGCGCGGCGCGCCATCGATCGCGGCGCCCGCTTCCTCGGCTACTGCGAGGTCGTCGATATCGTGCACCGCGAGGGCCGGGTCCGCGGCGTGCACACCGCGGACGGCCAGGACCTGCCGGCCGATATCGTCATCAGCGCCGCCGGCTTCTGGGGCGCGGAACTCGGCCGCCGCGTCGGCCTCACCGTCCCGCTGGTGCCCATGGCCCACCAGTTCGCCAAGACCGTGCAGGTCCCGGCGCTGAACGGGGAAGAGCGCCTGCCCATCCTGCGGCACCAGGACGCCGACCTCTATTACCGGACCTACGGGGATCGGATCGGCATCGGCTACTACGGCCACACCCCGCGCCCGGTCGATATGGACAACCTGCTGCGCGACACCGCGGGCGAACCCATGCCGTCCATGCTCCCGTTCATCGAGGCCGAATTCGAACCGGCCTGGGCGGAGAGCGTCCGGCTGCTGCCCGCCCTCGGCGACAGCAAGATCGACGAGGGCTTCGACGGCATCTTCTCCTTCACCCCCGACGGCGGCCCGATCCTCGGCGAACACCGTGACCTGGACGGATTCTGGGTGGCGGAGGCGGTCTGGGTCACGCATTCGGCGGGCGTCGCGCGGGCGGTGGCGGAGTGGATCGTCACCGGCACTCCCGATATCGACCTGCACGAGGCCGACCTGCACCGCTTCGAGGACGCCG
This sequence comes from Nocardia sp. NPDC088792, assembly GCF_044750615.1. Classification (NCBI taxonomy): domain Bacteria; kingdom Bacillati; phylum Actinomycetota; class Actinomycetes; order Mycobacteriales; family Nocardiaceae; genus Nocardia; species Nocardia sp. NPDC088792. Next base: position 232,733 of record NZ_JBIVKC010000002.1, on the reverse strand, counting down.
CGCACAGCCCGGAATTCATCCGGCGCACCAGCGTGCAGGCCTTCGTCGAGGTGTACGACATTCTGCACCCGCACCAATACCGCACGGAGCCGCGGAATGTGCGCACCAGCCCGTTCCATCCGCGGCAGTGCGAACTCGGGGCCTACTTCTTCGAGGGCGCACTGTGGGAGCGGCCGGCCTGGTACGAGGCCAATGCCGGGCTCGTCGAGGAACTCGCGGCGGACGGCGTCGAATTTCCCCCGCGCGACGACTGGTCGAGCCGGTTCTATTCACCAATATCCATAGCCGAAGCCAAGTGGACGCGAACGCATGTCGCGCTCTACGACATGACCCCGCTGACCCGCTACGAGGTCTCGGGACCGGGCGCACTGGGCTTCCTGCAGGAACTGACCACGAACGATATCGCCAAGAAGCCGGGCGCGGTGACCTACACGCTGCTGCTCGATGCGCACGGCGGGGTCCGCAGTGATCTCACGGTGGCCCGGCTGGGCGATCAGCTCTTCCAGGTGGGCGCGAACGGCCCCTTGGATTTCGACTGGTTCACGCGCAGGCTGCCCGGCGACGGCAGCGTATCCCTGCGCGACATCACCGGCGGCACCTGTTGTGTCGGTGTCTGGGGTCCGCGGGCGCGCGAGCTGGTGCAGCCGCTGTGCGCCGACGACCTGTCGCACAAGGCGTTCGGATACTTCAAGGCGCTGCGCACCTATCTGGGCAGTATCCCGGTCACCATGCTGCGTGTCTCGTACGTCGGCGAACTCGGCTGGGAGATCTACACGACCGCGGAACACGGTGCGGCACTGTGGGATCTGCTGTGGGAGGCCGGCCGGGAGTACCGCGCCATCGCGGCCGGGCGGATCGCCTTCAATAGTTTGCGGCTGGAGAAGGGTTACCGCTCGTGGGGCACGGATATGACCACCGAGCACACGCCGGAGGCCGCGGGCCTCGGTTTCGCGGTCCGGATGAACAAGCCGTCCTTCCTCGGCAAGCGGGCGCTCGAATCCGCGGACCCGCCCGCGCGAATGCTGCGTTCGATCGTGCTCGACGACCCGCATGCCGTCGTCCTCGGCAAGGAGCCGGTCTCCGTCGACGGCACGCCCGCCGGGTACGTCACCAGCGCAGGCTATTCCGCCACCATCGGCCGCACCATCGCCTACGCCTGGCTCCCGAGCTCGGTCCAACCCGGCGATCAGGTCGAAATCGACTACCTGGCACAGGTATTCACCGCGACGGTGCATACCGAGCCGGTGGTGGATCCCGACATGTCGCTGATCCGGAGGTAACCGCCATGACCGAAACCTACGACGTCATAGTCATCGGCCTCGGCGGCATGGGCAGCGCCGCCGCCTACCACCTGGCGCGGCGCGGCCACCGCGTGCTCGGCCTGGAGAAGTTCACGCCCGCGCACAACAAGGGGTCCAGTCACGGCGGCTCCCGCATCATCCGGCAGTCCTATTTCGAGGATCCGGCGTATGTGCCGCTGCTGCTGCGCGCCTACGAACTGTGGGCGGAGCTGGCGCGCGACTCCGGCGAGGACGTGTACAGGCTCACCGGCGGGCTCTACGTGGGACCGCCCGAATGCGAGACCGTCGCGGGCAGTATCAGTGCTGCCCGGGAGTGGGCGTTGCCGCACGAGATTCTGGATGCGCGGGAAATCCGCTCCCGCTTCCCGAACTTCACGCCCGACGATCATTTCATCGGGTTGTACGAGGAACAGGCCGGATTCGCCCGCCCCGAAGCCACCGTCGCCGCGCACCTGCAATTGGCCGACCGCGCGGGAGCCACGCTGCGCTACGGCGAACAGGTCGAGGACTGGAAGGACAACGGCTCGGGCGTCACCGTCACCACCGGGACGGGCACGTACACGGCCGCGCAGCTGGTGATCTGCCCCGGAGCCTGGGCGCCCGGTCTGCTCGCCGACCTGGGCATCGATATCCAGGTCGAACGCCAGATCATGTACTGGCTCGACCCCGCCACCGGCACCCGGCCGTTCCTGAACGATCCCATCTACATTGCCGAAAACGATTCGGGCTCACAGATATACGGCTTCCCGGCCATCGACGGCCCCGAGGGCGGAGTCAAGACCGCGTTCTTCCGGAAGGGCATCGCCTGCACCCCCGACACCATCGACCGCACCGTCCACGACGAAGAAATCGATGAAATGCGCACGCGAGTCCGCGAATTGGTGCCCGCCCTGACCGGTCGCCGCCTGCACGCCGCCACCTGCATGTACTCCAATACCGCCGATCAGCATTTCGTGATCGCCCGCCACCCCGTGCATCCCGCGGTCACCGTGGCCTGCGGATTCTCCGGGCACGGCTTCAAATTCGTGCCGGTGGTGGGGGAGATCCTCGCCGATCTGGCCATGACCGGCGGCACCCGCCACCCCATCGACCTGTTCGCCCCGCAAAGGCTGGTATCCCTGTGAGCCCGGATCTGATTCCCACCCTCGGCGGTGAGTACTACTGCGACCCGGCCGTTTTCGCCGCGGAACAGGAGCACATCTTCGAACGCATGTGGTCCTGCGCCGCCCGGTCCGCGGAGCTGGCCGATCCCGGCGCCTTCAAACGGGTGCAGGTCGGCCGCGAAAGCGTGCTGGTGGTGCGCGGCCAGGACGGGGAACTGCGCGCCTTCCTCAATATCTGTCGGCACCGCGGCGCCCTGATCTGCACCGAGTCCGAGGGGCAGGTGAAACGGCACCTGCGCTGTCCCTATCACGCCTGGACCTACGCGCTCGACGGGAAACTGGTGGCCGCCCCGAATCTCGGTACCCTGCACGATGATTCGGGCGCGCCCATCGACCGTGTCGCCCACGGCCTGATCCCGGTGGCCTTGCGCGAATGGCTCGGGTACGCCTGGGTGTGCCTGGCCGAGGACCCGCCGTCCTTCGAGACCGAGGTGATGGGCGCGGTCACCGCCCGGCTCGGCGATCTCGCCGCCATCGACCATTACGGGATGGCGGAGCTGACCGTCGGTAAGCGGGTCGTCTACGACGTGGCCGCCAATTGGAAGCTGATCGTCGAGAACTTCATGGAGTGCTACCACTGCGCCACCATCCACCCGGAACTGGTGGAGGTGCTGCCGGAGTTCGCGGGCGGTTACGCGGCCCAGTACTACGTGGGCCACGGCGCCGAATTCGGCGACGGCATAGCCGGTTTCACCGTGGACGGCCGGCCCGGCTTCGAGGCGCTACCCGGCCTGGCGCCGGAGCAGGACCGCAAGTACTACGCCATCACCATCCGGCCGGCGGTCTTCGTGAACCTGGTGCCCGATCACGTCATCTTCCACCGCATGTACCCGCTGGCGCACGACCGCACCGTGGTCGAATGCGACTGGTTGTACGCGCCCGATATCGTCGAATCCGGCGGTGTCCTCGATCATTCCGTGGAACTGTTCCACAGGGTGAACGAACAGGATTTCGCGGCCTGCGAACGGACCCAGCCGGCCATGTCCTCCCGCGCCTACCGCAAGGGCGGGGTACTGGTGCCCGCCGAACATCACATCGCCGAGTTCCATGAATGGGCGCGCACCCGGATCGGCGGCGCGGCATGCTGACCGAAGACGAACTCTGCTGCGGCCCGCACCTGTACATCGACGGCAAATGGGTGCCCGCGCAGGGCGGCGGCACCCGGGACATCGTGAATCCCGCCGACGGCACCGTGATCGCGACCGTGGACGAGGCCGACCGGGCCGATGCCGTCGCCGCGGTCGCCGCCGCCCGCACCGCCTTCGACACCGGAGGCTGGCCGCAGACCCCGGTGGCCGAACGGATCGCGTACCTGCTGGCCATTGCCGATCTGCTCGACGAACATCGCGATCACATCGCGCGGCTGGAAACCCTGGACACCGGAAAGACGCTGCGCGAGAGCTACATCGACCTCCACGATGTGGTCGAGGTCTTCCGCTACTACGCCCGGCTGGCGGCCACCGGCAGTGATCGCCTGGTGGACACCGGGAATCCGGCCATCATCAGCCGGGTGGTCCGGGAACCGGCCGGGGTGTGCGCGCTCATCGCGCCGTGGAACTATCCGCTGTTGCAGATGTCCTGGAAGATCGCGCCCGCGCTCGCAGCCGGCTGCACCATGGTGGTCAAGCCCAGCGAGGTCACCCCGCTCACCACCATCGCGCTGATGCGGCTCATCGACCGGGCCGGCGTCCCCGCCGGAGTGGTCAATCTGATCCAGAGCAGCGGGGCCACAGTGGGTCCCGCGCTGACCGATACGCCGGACGTGGATCTCATCTCGTTCACCGGCGGCGCCGCCACGGGCGAGGCCATCGCCCGGAACGCGGCCGGGCACATCACTCGCGTCGCCCTGGAACTCGGCGGGAAGAACCCGCACATCATCTTCCCGGACGCCGAATTCGACAGCGCCGTGGACGCGGTGCTGACCGGTGCCTTCCTGCACTCCGGTCAGGTGTGCTCGGCCGGAACGCGATTGATCCTGCACGAGGACATCGCCGACGCCTTCGTCGCCGAACTCTCCTGGCGTGCGGCCGGTATCCGCATCGGACCCGGCCTCGACGAGACCAGTGAGACCGGCCCGCTGGTCTCCGAGCAGCATCGCGCCAAGGTCGAAGCCTATGTGGCCCTGGGGATCTCGGAAGGCGCCCGCCTCGTCACCGGCGGCGCCCGGCCGGAAGCCGCCCGGTTGCAGGCCGGCAGCTTCTATCTGCCGACGATCTTCGACGGCTGCCACCGCGGGATGCGCATAGTTCAGGAGGAAACCTTTGGTCCCATCCTCACGGTCGAGCGCTTCAGCACCGAGGCCCAGGCCATCGCCCTCGGCAATGACACCGCCTACGGTCTCGCCGCGGGCGTCCGCACCGCCGATGCCGCCCGCGGGGAACGCCTGGTTCGCGCCCTGCGGCACGGCACGGTGTGGCTCAACGACTTCGGCTACTACACGCCCGCTGCCGAATGGGGCGGCTTCGGCCGCTCCGGTATCGGGCGCGAACTCGGGCCGTCCGGCCTGGCGGAATACCAGGAGACCAAACACATCTGGCACAACACCGCGCCCGCGGTGGGCGGCTGGTTCTCCGACAACTGAAGTCTGTTCGTCCACAACTGAATATGGTTCAGCGCTTTTCTCGAAAGTTGGTCCGTCATGACGACCACGCGTCCCCCTGCACCAACCAGCGCCACCGCCTCCGACCACGGTATGGAGGAATTCGGCTACCGCCAATCGCTCAGCCGGAGTATCGGGAAATTCTCGAGCTTCGCCGCCGGCGTCAGCTACATCTCCATCCTCACCGGCACCTTCCAGATGTTCTACTTCGGCTTCGGCACCGCCGGGCCGGGCTATCTGTGGTCCTGGCCGCTGGTCTTCCTCGGACAGCTCGCCGTCGCACTGTGTTTCATGGAGCTGTCGGCGAAGTACCCGGTGGCGGGCTCGGTGTACAACTGGTCCAAGAAACTCGGCAGCCGGATCGTGGGCTGGTCGGCGGGCTGGCTCATGCTGACCGCCTCGATCGTCACGCTGTCCGCGGTGGTGCTGGCCTACCAGCTCAATCTGCCCAAGCTGTGGAGCGGATTCCAGCTCGTCGGCGACGGCAGCGGCAGTCATGACTACGCCACCAATGCGGTCATTCTCGGCACCGTGCTGATCGTGTTCACCACCGTGGTGAATGCCTTCGGGGTGCGGCTCATGGCGATGATCAACAGCAGCGGCGTGTTCATCGAACTCATTGCGGCCGTGCTCATCGCGATCATCCTGGGCCTGCACGTGACTCGCGGACCGAGTGTCTTCTTCTCCAGCAACGGATACGGCGCCGGGCAGAGCGGCGGTTACCTGAGCGCATTCCTGGTGGCGTCCTTGGCCTCCGGGTACGTCATGTACGGCTTCGACACCGCCAGCTCCCTCGGTGAGGAGACGGTGGAACCCCGGCGCACCGCGCCCAAGGCGATCCTGCGCGCCCTGCTGGCCTCCTTCGTCATCGGCGGCGCGATCCTGGTGTTCGCGGTCATGTCCGCGCCGAACCTGAAGGACCCCAAGCTCGGCACCACCGACGGCGGTCTGCAGTACATCGTCGAGCAGGTCATGTACGGCTGGCTGGGCAAGGTGTTCCTGGTCTGCATCGTCATCGCGGTGACCGTGTGCGCGCTGGCCGTGCACACCGCCGCCATCCGGCTCACCTTCGCCATGGCCCGCGACAATGCGCTGCCGTTCGCCGAGAAGCTGGCCAAGGTGAGCGTCAAGCATTCGGCGCCGGTGATCCCGGCGGTGGTGATCGGCATCCTGTCGGCGCTGGTACTCGTCATCAATATCAATCAGCCGCAGGTGTTCACGGTGCTGACCTCGATCGCCGTCATCATGATCTACCTGGCGTATCTGCTGGTGACCGCGCCCATGCTGTGGCAGCGGCTCCGGGGCGCCTGGCCGCCGGCGGATCTCGGGAAGGACGGGTACTTCTCCATGGGCCGCTGGGGACTGGTGGTGAACATCCTCGCCGTGCTGTGGGGCCTGGGCATGGCCATCAACCTGGCCTGGCCGCGCACGTCCGTGTACGGCGGGCCCTGGTACAACACCTGGGGCGCGTTCATCTACATCGGCGTGATCGTCGCGGTGGGCCTGATCTGGTACGCGCTCAGGGGAGTTCGCGTCATCGGAATCCTCGCCTCGCACGCGGCGACGCAGGAGGTGCCGGCGGCATGAGCGACACCTTCGACTATGTGATCGTCGGCGGCGGATCGGCCGGATGCGTGGTGGCCGCACGACTCAGCGAGGACCCGGCGGTGACGGTATGCCTGCTCGAGGCCGGGCCCTCCGATGTCGGCGACGACAAGATCCTGCGGCTCACCGACTGGATGCTGCTGCTCGAATCCGGTTACGACTGGGACTATCCGGTGGAACCACAGGCCACCGGGAACAGCTTCCTGCGGCATGCGCGCGCCAAGGTGCTGGGCGGGTGTTCCTCGCACAACTCCTGTATCGCCTTCTGGCCGCCCGCTGAGGGACTCGCCGATTGGGAGGCGATGGGGGCCACCGGGTGGGGTGCGGGCGAATTCTGGCCCTACGTGGCGAAAGTCGAGAACAACGACGCACCCGGCGACCATCACGGGCGCACCGGTCCGGTCGAGATCCGCGATATTCCGCCCAAGGATCCGTGCGGCTACGCCGTATTGGAGGCCGCCGCCGCGGCGGGACTGCCCACGGTGCAATTCAATCGGGGCAGCACGGTGCGCAATGGCGCGGGCTGGTTCCAGATCAATGCCGACGGGGACAACACGCGCATGTCGTCCTCGCACGCCTACCTGCATCCCGTGCTCGGGCAGCGGCCCAATCTGGTGGTGCGCACCGGATGCTGGGTCAGCGAGATCGTTTTCGACGAGACGAATACCGCTGTGGGCGCACGGTATCGGCGGCCGGATCTGACCGGTTTCGATACGGTGCGGGCGCGCCGCGAAGTGATCATCAGCACCGGCGCCATCGACACACCGAAGCTGCTCATGCTGTCCGGTATCGGACCCGCGGAACACCTGCGGGACATGGGAATCGAGGTGCGCGCCGACTCGCCGGGCGTGGGCTCGAACCTCGACGATCACGTCGAAGGACTGGTGTTCTGGGAGAGCACGCGGCCCATGATCGACACTTCGACACAATGGTGGGAGATCGGCTTGTTCACCACCACCGAGGACGGCCTCACCCAGCCGGACCTCATGATGCACTACGGCAGCGTGCCCTTCGACATGAACACGGTGCGCTGGGGCTACCCCACCACGGAGAACGGCTTCTGCCTCACACCCAATGTGACACAAGGGCGTTCGCGTGGCACGGTGCGGCTGCGGTCGCGGGACTTCCGGGACAAGCCCCGGGTGGATCCGCGCTACTTCAGCGACCCGGACGGGCACGACGAACGGGTCATGCTGCACGGCATCCGGCTCGCGCGGCGCATAGCCGAGCAGTCCCCGCTGCGGGAATGGGTGGCCCGCGAACTCGCACCCGGCCCGGACGCCGTCACCGACGCCGAACTCGTCGACTACATGCACCACACCCACAACACCGTCTACCACCCGGCCGCCACCGCGCGCATGGGCGCGATCGACGACCCCATGGCGGTGCTCGATCCGCAGTTGCGGGTCAAGGGCGTGCGCGGGCTGCGCGTCGTCGACGCCTCCGCCATGCCGAAACTCCCCGCGGTGAACCCGAACATCACCATTATGGCGATGGGCGAGCGATGCGCGGACCTGGTGCGGGCGGCGGCCCGATGAACACCCACGGACCCGCAGAAAAGCCTGCGGCACATACACTGGACGTGTTATGGCAACGAGTGCGGAATCCGGGCCCGGCGCCCGGCGGGACGGGACGGCAGCGGTGCAGTCGGTCGACCGCGCGCTGACCGCCCTCGAAATCGTGGCCAAACTGGGGGCGGCCGGGGTCACCGAGATCGCGGCCGAACTCGGCGTGCACAAGTCCACGGTATCGCGGCTCATCGCGGTACTGGAGGCGCGCGGCTACGTGGAACAACTCTCCGAACGCGGCAAATACCGCCTCGGCTTCACCGTGGTGCGGCTGGCCGGATCCACCAGCGCCCATATGGATCTGCCCCGCCAGAGCCAGGACGTCTGCGACGATCTCGCCGCCCGCGTCGGCGAAACTACCAATATCGCCATCCTCGACAGCGACCGCATCATCAATGTCGCCGAGGCCGTCGGCTCCTCGGGCGTCGCCCTGCGCACCTGGGTAGGCCAGAGCTGCCCCGCCCACGCCACCTCCAGCGGCAAGGTCCTCCTCGCGGAACTCTCCGCCGCAGACCTCCGCACCCGCCTCACCCGCCGCCTGGAATCCTTCGCCCCCAACACCATCACCGACCTCCCCACCCTCCGCACCCAACTCGACCAGGTCCGCCGCCAAGGCTGGGCCGCCTGCGAGGAAGAACTCGAAATAGGCCTCAACGCGGTAGCAGCCCCCATCCGTGACAGCGACGGCCGAATCATCGCCGCCCTCAGCGTCTCCGGCCCCACCTACCGCATGTCCGCCGACCGCTTCCCCGAAATCATCGACCGCACAATGGAATCCACCACCATCATCAGCCGCCGCCTCGGCTACACCGCCTGACCCGCCCTGAACCCTGGTCGCCTTCTTCTCTACCCGAGAGGAAGGAGCTCCAGGTCCGTGGCAACGATCAAGGACGTCGTCTTCGACAGTGCCCATCCAGCCTCGGCCGCCCGGTTCTGGGCGCAAGTGCTCGACGACTACGAGGTCGCGCCCTACGACGAGACCGAACTGAATCGGCTGCGATCGCTGGGATTCGACGGTCCGCAAGACGATCCCACGGTGCTGCTCATCCGGTCCGACGGTGGCTTGCCTCGCATCTTCTTCCAACTCGTACCAGAGGGCAAACAAGGCAAAAACCGCGTCCACCTCGATCTGCACGCGGTCGACGCGGCAACCGAAGTTGATCGCCTGTGCACGCTGGGAGCGACGGTCATCGCCGAGCACGAAAACTGGATCACGATGCAGGATCTCGAAGGCAATGAGTTCTGCGTCCTGAAATAGCGCGGAAAGCTCGGCCCGAGCCGGCCACAGAATGCCCTGAAATCGGCATGAAGGTGCGTTCGGCCAGTCTCGAACGGACACGGCCACTTGATCTTCCGGCACCCGTGCTGGCCGGTACGCTCAGCGCGGTCCGCGGCTGATTAGTGCATTCGATGCGGGTGAGTTGTCCGAGGCATTACTGACGGCCCCGGTTGGTGGTGGCTTCCGGGCGTTGCCGGGGGTTGTCCCCATTCGGAACCGGTCGTTGAGTCTCAAGTGTGGATGGCAAGGGCCAGGAGGGTATCGATCGCAGTTTCGAAGGGACGCGTGCTGCGTTGTACCTGGGCGAGTAGGAGTCCGCCTTGGAGGGTGGCAAGCATGGTGGTGGCGAGGGCGTCAGGGTCGATGCCGGGTGCGAGCTTCCCGTCGGCATGAAGCGACCTGAGTCCTTCACTGATGACGGTTGACCATCGTTGGAATCCGGCGGCGATGAGGGCCCGGGCCTCGGGGTCGCTCTCGGCGAGCTGACCGCTGAGCGAACCGAGGGGGCAGCCGCCCTGTGCCTGGCTGTGCAGCACCCCGGCGATCAGCATGTTCCGCCAGGCTGCGACTCCGTCTTCGCTGCTGAGTGCGCGCCGATTGTGATCGACGAGGGTGTCGGCTTGGTAGCCGATGACTGCCTGCAGGAGCTCGTTCTTGTCGGGAAAGTAGTGGTAGAGCTGCGAACCGCTGACCTCCGCTGCGGCCTTGACGTCTTCCAAGGTGGTACCCGCGACGCCGTGCTCGTGGATCAAGGCCGCAGCCTCTTCCACGATTCGAGCCCGGACGCGTTCGCCCTTCGGGGTGAGCCGCGGGCGATCGTTCGTCTTGTTCACCATGCACCCATGCTAGCGATTCTGGGTTTGACAGCCCAGTCCCATCGAGACAGACTGGGTTGTACAACCCACTTTGAGCGGACAGCCTGAATAGCCCCAGAGCAGATGAGAGGGAATCCCGATGAGCACACCCCCAGGAAAGACCGTGATGATCACGGGCGCCAACGCCGGAATCGGCAAGGACGTGGCCCGGCAACTGGCTCTACGACCGGAGACGGCCCGCATCTACCTGGCATGCCGCAACCTGGATCGGGCGACAACGGCAAAGGCCGAACTCGAAGCCGCTACCGGCCGGCGCATCTTCGACATCGTCGTCATGGATGTCGCCGATCTGGGTTCGGTCCGAGGCGGCCTCGCGGCCGTAGACGGATCCGTGGACGCGTTGGTCATGAACGCCGGTGTCATCGGCCCGCAGTCGATGGAGTTGACCGCTGACGGGGTCACCCGGGTGTTTGCGACGAACGTTCTCGGCCACGTCGTCCTACTCGAAGGGCTCTTGGCCGAGGGGCGGCTCGGGCAGGTTGCGGTCCTCGCCGGAAGTGAAGCAGCCAGGGGACTTCCGATGTTGCGGATGAAACGGCCGTCCTTCGTCTCAACCTCTGCCGATGAACTCGCCACCGTCATCGACGGCAGATTCTTCGCCGGCGGAAAAACCGACTTCAACCTCGCCTTCGGACAGGCCAAGTACATCGGAGCCCTGTGGATGGGCTACCTGGCCCGCCAACACCCCGAACGCCGCTTCATCACCGTGAGCCCCGGCGCCACCACCGGCACCCAAGCCTCCAACGACATCGCCCTACCACTGCGTATGGCGTCCAAGTACGTCCTGCCCGCCCTGGGGATCTCCCACAAGCTCGAGGCCGGCGCGAAGCGACTGGTCGACGGCGTCACCGACCCGACCCTGTCCAGCGGCGTGTTCTACGCCAGCGCGGCCAACAAGCTGAAGGGCCCCTTGGTCGACCAGGCAGACGTCTTCCCCGACTTGGCCAACCCATCGTTCCAGGACCACGCCAACGAGGCCATCCACCGCTTCACCCTCTAAAAGCTGTTCGTGAACTGCCGATCAGCGTGGTGAGCCCACAGCTTGCCGCATGTGCTCGCGGTCGAAGCATTCGATATTCGTGGGGTCTGGGAACAGGTCTGAGCAGGATCGACCTGCCTGGGCCCAGAGGTGGTAGGCCCTTCGCTGTGTCCGGGGCAGGATTGATATGGCGCTGGCGCCGCGAGTGGAATACCCATGGCCGAGATGTCGGCTTCCTCGCCCGGGGCGGGCCTTCGGCGGTGAGGGACAAGTGTTGTGGCCGGTCCGCCCTGTAATCGGCAGTTGAGTGCGTTCGCCGGTCGCATCGGAGTTTAGGGGCAGATCGGCAGCGCACTGCTTAGGAGACTTGCTGGAATCGGGCACGGCAGCGGACTTCTCGACGTTCAAGCGTGGCGGACGAGGTCCTCGAGTGGCACCTCAGCGTGAGATTCTGCCCGATTTTTGACGGGTCGGGTACCACTCGGCCATCGGCTATACGGTGGGTTCGGCCGGCGCCGGATCGGCAGTCTCAGTTGACTTTCCAGGTCTGGGGCCGGCCGGTTCAACCGGCGCGGTCCGCAGGAAGAGTGGACGCGCCCGCCGGTCCATGTCGGCTGCTGATGTTCAGGCTCGTGCGAGCTGTTGATCAGCCAGTCGGTTGTGGGGCCGGCGATCTGAACAGCTGTTCGAGGCTGTGCGGCCACTAGGGAATCGGGACCATTTCTGAATGCAGCAGGAAGGTCGGGGCGTCCGCGAGGTCGTCGTATCGGCCGAGTGCGGTGTCGAAGAAGGTTCGCAGGTAGCCGCGTTGGAGGTCGAGCGAAGTCGCCGGGGCGATGGTGCCGACCACGCGGGTGGCGAAATCGGCCGGCACGATGCCCTCGGCGGTCAAGGCGGGAATGATCAGCTGGTTGTCGCAGAACGAGTGGTGCTGCGAGCCGGTGAGCCGGAATTCCAGTTTCGGTCCGTGATCGGCTGACCAGAACTGCTGCCAGCCGGCGTCCTGGGCGCGGCCGTGATCGGTGCCGCCGATCAGTACGAACGGGCGGTCCAGTCCGTCGGTGACGACCGAACCCCACAGGGAGCCATCCAGATTCACTCCGGCTGCGACGCGCCGATCGTCGTGCATCACCTGGGCCGCGGTGGCCCCACCCAGCGAATGCCCGAACATCGCGATCTTCGAAAGATCCAGTATTCCGGCGAGATTCGCGGGCAGCGGATGTCCGTCGGCGTCCGAGGCGAGGCCGTTGCCGATGTCGGCCAACCGGTCGAGGACAAAGCGGGTATCAGCGACGCGGACCTGCAACGCCTTTCCCATTTGCGCTTTGGCCTCGTCGGCGTCGTCGATCTGCGACAGCAGGCTCTTCTCCACCCGTCCGCCCGGAAATTCCGTCGCCAGCGATTCGTAGGTGTGACCCATGGCGACCACCACGAATCCGTGACTGGCGAGATCCTCGGCCTGCGCGGTACTGGCCTCCCGCGGCATGCTCATACCGGGGGAGAACAATACGATCGGCCGCCGCCCACCGGTGCTGTTCGCAGCCGCATCGACCCGACCGTGGCTGGGCGCCCACGTCCACGACCCTGTAATCGGCGGAGCGGTTTCGGCCAAGCGTTCTGCGTAGGCACGAGCTATCTGTCCGGAAAACCAGGGCCGCACCGGCATTGCCGCCCGATCGGCGGCGGGATACCAGATGCTGACCATCAGCTCGCGTGCGCGAGAAGGGACATAGGGATCGTGACGAGACGGATCGATCAGGTGCAGATCCGCCACGCCGATCGGATCGGTGCCGGTCGGCTCAGGAAGGGCGACGACCACCGATGCCTGTTGCGACGGCACCTGTTCGGCTCGGGCAACGGCGGCCATCGCGGCCGAGGGTGAAGTCGGCAGCAAAATCAGTAGACACCGAAATGCGCAGCCCAACAAGATAATTCCCTCTCCAGTCTCGGCTGTGATCGCCTTCGGCCAGCTCGGACTGGCCTGCGTCTCGCATGGATGGCATATCGCTCCAGGGGATCTCGACCCGACTGCATGGAGCTTGGATCCGGGTGTGTCAGTGTTCGGACTCGCGTGTGCCGGCGTCCGGGGTGGCGGGCACAGGGGTGGCGGCCGTCAGCAACGTGGCGAATGCGAGGGGTGCGACGGTTTGGTATCCGATCCATACCTCACCCCCGCCACTGCTGCCCTGCCTTGCCATCAGCAGGCCGGCAAGCGCCGCCAGCGCCCAGCCGATGTCGTAGGTGACCATGAGCCGGGTATAGGTGCTCGCCGGGCGGCTGTGGACATACCTGATCTCGGTCCCGCCGGCGATCAGTAGGGCGAGGCCCGAGCTGACCATCAGCCAGGTGGGCACGCCGAGCAGGGTGCCGAGCCGGGTGGCGCCGAGGATGAATCCGGCTGCCAGCAGCACTTTCACGACGCCGTCGGCGATGATCCCGACCACCTTCCGGCGTGCCGCTGTCGATGCGATGACCTGCGTCGGGGACATGAGCATTCCTCCTCGAGGGCAACCTCGTTGTTCTGTAATCTGATTACTACAATAATGACATTATGCGAATGACGAGAGCGGAGACCAAGGAACGCAACCGCCGCGCCTTGCTGGATGCCGCATTGCAGGTCGTCTCCCGAGACGGGTACCGCGCCAAGCTCGAGGAGATCGCCGAACGGGCCGAAGTGACCACCGGCGCGGTCTACTCACTGTTCGGCAGCAAGAACGGCCTGGTGGTCGCCCTGATCGCCGACTATCTGCGGCCGCACTACGAACAGATCGAACAGGCGATTCCCGCCGACATGGATCTATTCGGGGCGGTCGACGCCTTCGCCCGCTACTACCGGCGCAGCTGCGACGGTCCCGACGCGGTGGCCGTCTTGTCGTTGCAGATCACCTTGCTGGACATGGCTTTACACGACCCCGAGCTGGGCGCCCAGCTCGCCGCGTCCGTCCGCGCCCAGGAGAACCATCTGATCGAGTTGTTCACCGGCAGATCGCACAACGGGACCATCGTGACGCCACCGCAGGCGCAACGCCTGACCATGGCGCTGAGGGCGCAGTTCGTCGGCCTCACGCAGGGCGTCATCCTCGGCCTCGCCCCCGGTGCGGACGAACAGTTCTTCGCCGACGCCGCCCATGCCCTGGCATCCGATCTGGCCCTCATCGGCCCAGATGCGGACGCCGGGAAGCATTCCGGGTCGCTGTGAGGAGCCCGGCCCTCGGTACCGGTGTAGCCAAGGCCTTGCTGGTCCTCGGGGTGATCGGCTATCTCGCCGCCCTGGTGGTGCTCGTCTGTACAGGGCATACATCGGTGCGTTTCTCCGCCGACACCGCGCAGACTCGGCCGGTATGGATTCTTTGGCTGCCGGCCCTTGCGGGAGGACTGTTCGCCTGGCTGGTTCCGCCTCGTATGCCTGCACGAGATCCGTTCGCGCACAATGCTTCCGGCTTACTCACCCGGCAGCTCTGGCTGCTCGTGGGTGTAGCGCTGGCGTTCGCCGTGACCTTGCATCTGGCGCCCAGGACCCAACTGTGGTTCCTCACGCTCAAATTCGCGTGGCTACTGGTCATCCCGCTCGCGCTGCGAATGGTCACCTTCGTGGAGTGGGCCCGGCTGAACACGAACTGGTTGCGTGCGATGCCTGCGGTCGTTGCGTATATCTTGGTTGCGACGGCGCTCGAACCTGGTTGGCGGGCAACGATTCCCGACCCGGTCACCATCGTCGTGGGCTTCCTCGTCAATGCGGTTCTGGAGGAGATCTTCTACCGTTTCTGGCTGCAAACTCGGTTGGAATCCCGTTATGGTCGCTGGCCGGCGATCGTGGTCACCAGCCTCCTGTTCGCGGCGTGGCATTCGGCGATCCAGGGCGTCGACGGCCTGGGGGTCGATCTTGCCGCAGTCGTGCTGAATGTCGGTGTCACTGGTCTCTTCCTTGGTTATCTGTGGTCGCGGTACCGCAATCCCTGGTTACAGGTCATCGTTCATGGGTTCATCAACGCGCCGATCGCGATGTTCGTGGCCATGGCGTGAACGAGTTGATCGATGCGACCACCCGCGTCGAGTTGGTAGCCAGCCACAGGGAGGTTTGTCGGAACCGTTGCGTCCTGTACTCGGCGCGGGATCGCTGGCGACCGGGGACTACGTTCCCGGGGTCAGCGATATCGACTTGGTGGCGCTTGTCGACGGCCCGGTCGACACGCACCGGCAGACCACTCTCACAGCGGTACATCGTCGTCTTGACGAGGGTGCCGGCTCTGGTCTCGACCTCGGATGTGTCTACGTCGATGCCGGGAAGGTGTCGGATGTTCGGATGACTCATCCGACGTGGACTCACGGCTCGCTGGCCGAGCGCGTTCTGTCGGGAATCACCAGGGTTGAGCTTGTGCGTTACGGGCGTGCGGTTTTCGGCCGTTCGCCGTGTGCTGTGTTGCCCCCGATGGGTGAGGACGATGTCCGTGAAGCGGCCCGTGCCGAGCTGACTGGATACTGGGCGTGGGCGGCCCGGCGCCCATGGATGTGGTTGGATCCCGTCATCGCTGATCTCGGCCTTACGTCGATGGCTCGTGGCCGCTATGCGCTGAGCAACGGTGCACTGCTGACCAAGAGCCAGGCGGTCGAACGGGCTGATGCTCCGGGCTGGCTGGTCGATCAACTGCGCGCAAGACGCCGGGGTGAGGACCTCACCTCACCCCGTCTGCGAACAGCCCTGATCGCCTGGCGTGATGCTCGACGAACCGTCGCCCGCGCGCATACCGGTCAGACCTGAGCCGACAGCTCTGTATGCCAGGAAAAGAGGTATGTCGCAATGATGCGGCATCCCGCCAACTGCATGAGCGCGAACTGCCGACGGCCGTATCGTGCTCGCCCCGTTGATCTTCCGGCGCCCGTGCCGGCCAGTTCGGTCAGCGCGGGTCGCGGCATGACCGTGTGTTCACGGCAAAGCCAGCTTGTTCGAAGACTGAAGAGCCGCTATGGACCTCGGGTTGTGCCAGACGACCGTCAGCGGGGTCGGCGATACGCGGCTTCTGCGTAGGTGGCCCAGCGGTCGGTATCGGCATGCGGGATGACAACCCAATCCTTCATCGGCCGGTGACGATCGGAGGGATCGAACAGGGCAGCGCCGGGAAGGGTGAGGGCTTCTGCATGTTCCTCGGTGCCGGTCACGAGTCGGCAGGCCAGACCATCGCGGAAGAGGCAGGCGAAGGCTTTGCCGTTCACGTCCTTGTAGGCGGGCTTGCCGAAGACCGTCGACATGACGACGCCGAAGTCGGCGAGTTGGGCGGCGACGCGCTCGAAGTCTTCCTGAGGAGTCATAGGCGCGAGTCTATTTCGGGGTGCCGTGAGCGCGTGTTGGACGCCCTGCATTCGGCAATATGGTGCGTCGGCCCGGCCTCGGATGAGCACGGCCAGTTGATCTTCCGGGGCGTGAGGAGCGCTACCTCGCGGTTATTTCGCGTCGCGGACCTTCTTGACGGCGGTGGCGAAGACCTGTTGGAAGGTGGCGTCGTCGATGCCGCCGGAGAAGGAGGTGGCGCGGACGCCGACGGTGGTGGAGCGCAAGGTGGCCCAGCCCTGGTAGGAGGTGGTGGTGATGGGGTCGCCGTCGCCGACCTTGGCGGTGCTGGTGACGCGGTAGGCGATGGCGTCGGTGCCGGCGAGGGCGGCGGGGAGGTCGAGCTTCTCGATCTTGGTGGTGCCGTCGACGTGATTGTCGTCGACGGTGGCGCTGGTGGTCACGTCGGCGCATTTATTGTTGGTGTCGGCCATTTTCCGCAGGTCGAAGACCTGGCCGGAGACGAAGTCGACCAGCATCAGCTTATCGGTGGTCGCGGCCGAGGTGGCCGACTTGCTCAGCACCGCCTTGGTGGCCGCCGACAGATCCTGTTGCGGGGATTGGCATTCGGCGGGCTGGACCTTCGTGGTCGCCATCATGCCCTCGAAGTCGCCGGCGGTGGCCTGGAGTTTGTCCTGCGGAATATCCAGCTTCTTGGCTCCGGCGGGGAATTCCTGCTCGGTCAGCACCAGCTGCTCGCGTGGGGTGCTCGGCGGCGGGGCGGTCGCCGATGCGCCGGAATCACTGTTTCCCCCACCGCATCCGGCGGTCAGCAGCACCGCGAGTGCGGCCGCCGACGCCCATGCTCCTCTGTTCATCACGAACCGCAGCATGCCAAGGTGGCGTCGGCGACACACGCATTCCGCCCGTCGTCGCGGCGAGTCTCAGGCCAGCTGGACCGGGAACGCGGCCAGGTCGTTCTGGGTCAGCACCGGGAGATTCGTGAACTCGGCGTCCGGAATCCCCAAGCGCAGCTCCGGAAAACGCTCGAACAGGGCCGGGAGGGCAATGGCCGCCTCGAGGCGGGCCAGGGCCGCGCCGGGGCAGACGTGCGGGCCGTAACCGAAGGAGATATTGCGATTCGCGGTCGGGCGGGCGACATCGAACTCATCGGCGTCCTCGCCGTGAATCGAGACGTCGCGGCCGATGGCGCGGTACGACATGATCACGCCCTCACCCTTCTCGATCACGGTGTCGCCCACCGTGATGTCCTCGGTGGCGAAACGCATGAGCAGGTGGATGACCGGGCCGTCGAAGCGCAGCGTCTCCTCGATGACCTGCTTCCACTCCACTTCCTCGGCTCGTACCCGCGCCAGCTGCTCGGGGCGGGTCAGCAAGGCGCGCACCGCATTCAGGATGAGGCTCACGGTGGTCTCGTGACCGGCGGCGACCAGCGCCTTGAGATTGCCGACCACCTCCTCCTCGGTGAGCGGCTCGCCGCCCTCGTCGGCCAGGATGAGCGCGGAGGTCAGGTCGTCCTCGGGATTCGCGGTCTTGCGCCGCACCATTTCCGTGAAGTAGACGTCCATCGCGTCGATGATCCGTAGTCGCTCGTCCTGCGGCGTGACCATGGAGAAGAACTTCTTGTACCAGTCCAGCAGCATCGGGTGGTCCTCGCGCGGCACCCCCATCAGCTCACTGATCACCCGCATGGGCAGCGGATAGGCGAAGATCTGCTTGAGATCCACGGCCGCGCCGTCCTGCCCGGCCTCCTCCAGATCGTCCAGCAGTTCCTTGGTGAGCCGCTCGATGGACGGCCGCAATTCCTCCAGCCGGCGCGGCGTCAGCGCCTGCGTGGTCTTGATGCGCAGCCGGCGATGCTCGGTGCCGTCCACGGTGAACATGGAACGCCCGGCATCGATCATGCCGATGAGCGGCCACTGCCGGGTCACCACACCCGACTGCCACAGCTCCCAGGCCTCGATGTCCTTGATCAGCCGGGTATCGGTGAGCAGCTGCCGCGCGATCTGGTGATCGGTGATGGTCCAGGCGGGCACGCCGAGCAGTTCGATCCGGGTGATCGGGCCGGCGGCACGCAGGGCCGCGGTCTCCCCGGCCAGGTCACTCACCATCGGATCGATGGCCATGGCGTGTGGGCATGCAGAACTCACTGGAAACCTCCGACAGCACGAACAGGCGTGAAAACAACAGGAAGAGAAGTCATTCCACGCAGGAACGGCGACGGGCGCCGCACCAGGTTCTGCGCGGGGACGGCCAGGTCGACATCGGGCAGCCGATCCAGCAGCACCTCGATCGCCGTCCGGGCGATGATCTCGGCAATATGCTGTGCGGGCAGCGGGCACCGGTACTCGCCGTGACTGAACGAGAAGTGCGCGCTGTTCCCGGCGTGCACGGCACTGTCCGAAACATGCTGGCGCACATGCGGATCACCGTTTGCGGCGCCCAGGCCCAGCAGCAGCATGTCACCGGCGCGAATCGCCTTGTCGCCCAGGCGGGTATCGCGGGCGGCCCAGCGGCCGGCGAGGATCTGGGTCGGAGTGTCCTCCCACAGCGCCTCGTTCATGGCCTGGCCGACACTGCGGCGGCCACCGCCCAGCGCGGCGGCGAAACCGTCGTCGGTGAGCATGAGCCGCAGCGAATTCCCGATCCAGTCCGCGGTGGTGAGATGCCCGGCGGCGGTGATCGCCATCAGGTCGTTCGCGTACTCCTCGTCGGTGAACGCGCCCGGGAAGGCCAGCATGCGCGAGGTCAGGTCATCGCCCGGCATGGCCCGCTTCATCGCCACCAGCCGCTGCATGACCGCGCCGAACTGCAGATGCGCCTGCTGTGCGTCGGCGCCGCCGTCCGCGAGGGTCTTCATGGTCCACGCCAGATGCGGACCCTCCTCGTTCGGCAGGCCCAGCAGCCAGGCCATGACCAGCACCGGCAGCGGCTCGGCGTACTCACCGACCAGATCCGCCTCACCGCGGCCACAGTAGGAATCGATCAGCTGGTCCGCCAAACCCTCACAGACACGGCGCAATTCGAACGGATCCATGGATTCCAGCGCGGGCTCCACCATGCTCACATGGCGCCGATGCTCCGCCCCCGCGGTGAAGTAGATCGACGGCATGGGCTGCCCCACCATCGGCAGCAACGGCCAATCCGGCGGAATGTTCGGCCACTGATTCCACAGCGACACATCCCGCGGGAACAACTCCGGCGAACTCGTGACCTGATGCAACTCCCGATAACCGACGACCAGCCAGGCCGGCACCTGCCCCGGCAACTCGACCGGCACCACCGAACCGTGATCCCGGCGCATCTCGTTGTACAGGCCGCGCGGGTCGGTGTGGAAACGCGGGCCGCTCAACGGCACCGCCGGATGCACCGGGCAGCCCCCGGCGGACGCGGGTGAGGTCATGACACGGTCTCCGGGGTGTAGAGGTATTCGACCAGGGTGATCAGCACATCCCGGCAGGACTCGCGGAAGCGGGCATCGCAATCCACCAGCGGCACCCGCGGATCCAGATCCAGCGCGTCCCGCACCTCCCGCAGCTGCGCGTCGCCACCGAAGTTGTTGCACGCCACGATGAACGGGGTGCCCTGATGCTCCAGGCGATCGATGGCGTACCAGGAATCCTCGATGCGCCGCTGATCCACCAGCACGATCGCCCCGAGCGCACCGGTGAACAGGCGATCCCACAGGAACCAGAAGCGTTCCTGCCCGGGCGCGCCGAACAGGTACAGCACATGCTCGTCGTCGATGGTGATGCGGCCGAAGTCGAAAGCCACCGTGGTGGTGGACTTTCCGGGCGCCAGCGTCGGATCGTCGACACCCTGGCCCACCTGGGTCATGGTGGCCTCGGTATCCAGCGGCCGGATCTCGCTGATCGACCGGACCATGGTGGTCTTGCCGACCCCGAAACCGCCCACGATGACGATCTTCAGGCCGTGCCGGGTATCGGCGTGCAACGGCGCATCCGCGCGGGCCGGACGCGAATCCGCCACGCGCGAGGGGTGTTCAAAGCTTGCGGAGTCCAACGAGCACCTTCTCCAGGGTGTTGGTGTCGGGCAGCGAATTCCACTGCCCGCCACTGGCATAGTGCGGATGCCGCACCGTGATCCGGCCCATGTGCAGCAGATCCGACAGCAGCACGGTGGTGATGCCGACCGGCAACCGCAACTCCGCCGCGATCTCCACCACGGCGGTGGGCGCGCTGCACATCTGCAGGATGGCGCGATGCTCGGACTGCATGCCCGGCGCCGGATCGCATTCGCTGACAACGAGAGTGACCAGATCGAAGGCGTCGGAATCCGGGCGGCTGCGTCCGCCGGTCAGCGTGTACAGCCGGTCCGGATCCTCGTCTGGCCTGGTCACGACACGCTCGCTCCCCGCACCCGCGGCTCCAGCGGGCCCCGCACACGCGGCTCGATCGGCTCGCGCACCCGCGGCGCGGCGGCCAGATGCTCGCTCAGCTGCTCGACCAGCTCACGCATA
This sequence comes from Nocardia sp. NPDC088792, assembly GCF_044750615.1. Classification (NCBI taxonomy): domain Bacteria; kingdom Bacillati; phylum Actinomycetota; class Actinomycetes; order Mycobacteriales; family Nocardiaceae; genus Nocardia; species Nocardia sp. NPDC088792. The sequence continues at coordinate 211,597 of NZ_JBIVKC010000002.1, read as the reverse complement.
TTGTGGCCGACCAGCCCGGCATCAGCGTCCTCCGCGGCCACCACCGCGATATGCGCGCCCACCCCGGCCTCCACGATGAACAGGATGCCGCCGTAGAACTCGGTCATGGACTGGCGCACACCGCCGCGGCCGTCACCGAACTCGACCGAGGCGCCGTGCGAAAGACTCTGGATACCAGCGGAAATGGCGGCCAGCTGATCCGCGCTGTCCACGCTCAACTCCGGCGTATGGCAGATCTTCAACCCGTCACCGGACAGCAGCAGGGCATGCCGGGCGCGCGGGGTACGGGTGAGCAGTTGCTCCAGCAGCCAACCCAGATGTGTGGCGGACGGTGTCATCGATCGGTCTCCAAGGACGCGGAGGGCAGGGACGGGGAAGAAGGCGCCGCACCGGGGTTTTCACGCCCGTTCACGGCACGCTGGAACGCACCCAGCGCGGACGGCGACGCGGGCGGGCGCTGCGGGGCGGGTGCCATCGCATCCAGCCCCTGCGGATGCACCGCCGCCAGCGTCTGCCCCCGCCGCCGCTTCGGCAGACCGGACGCAGTGGAACCCGCTGCGCGCTGGGCGATTTCGTCGAGAGTCGGCGCCGCGGGTGCAGCAGCGGCCGCCGGTAAGCCGTCGGGTAAGGCCTCCGCGGTGGAATCCGTGGAACGGGCACCGCCGCCGATGGCCGGCCGGCCGTCGAGGTCGGGCGAGGTCCATTCGGAGCCCGGAAGCACGCTGTGGGCATTGTCCGCAGGCGGCTGCGTTACCGAGCCGCCGAAAACCCCGGCCGCAGCCTGGGACTCGGGGGTCAGGCCGGTGAGTGCGCCGATCGGCTCGGAAGCACCGGGCAGCAGCGGAGTTCCGCCCTCCGCGGGGCCGTCCGTCGCACGAGTGGCCTCCCACGCGGCGAGATGCTCGGCGAAGGTCGCCTCCGGCCCGGGGGTGTTGCCGGCGTCCGGAGCTGTTCCGGACCGAGCGGCCGCCACGGAGTCCATTCCGGCCGCCGCGGAGTTCGTGCCGGCTGCCATAGTGCGCGGGCCGGTCTCCGTGGGGTGTGGGCCGGTCTCCGCCGCAGGTGCGATCGGGGCCCGGCCCTCCGTTCCGGTGGGTGTGCGTGGCGACAAGCCGGTGGGGGGCAGTTCAGCCGAGGTAACCGGGGTGAGGCGGCTGCTGGTGGTGGTCGCGGCCTGGCCCGCCAGGGTGGTGGTGCGAATGGCGGTGTGCGGCACCGGGGCCAGGGCGGTGAGCGAACCGGTGGGGCGTTCCAGGCGAGTGGTGAGTTCGCGCGGGACCACCACGACTACCGCGGTGCCGCCGATGGCGGAGGGGCGGTAGGAGACGGTGAGATCGTGTTTGCGGGCCAAGTGGCCGACCACGGCCAGACCCAGGCGGGTGCCGGAAAGGGAGGACAGGTCGGTGCTGTTGCCGGAGCGGCCGGAGACGGTGAGTTCGGCGCGGTGCAAGGCGGATTCGCTCATGACCAGGCCGCTGTCCTCGATGGTGATCACCACGCCCGCGGGCACCTCGGCCGCGTAGACGTGCACCTCGGTGGTGGGCGGGGAGAAATTGCAGGCATTGTCGAGCAGCTCGGCCAGCGCGTGCATGACACCCTCGGCCGCATGGCCGGCGATCGCGATCTCCGCGACCGCGCGCAGCCGCACCCGCTGATAGCCCGCAACGCGGCCCATGGCGCCACGCAGAATCGATTCCATGGCAATGGGTTTCGCCCAGCGACGACCCGAGCGGGCGCCACTCAGCACCGCCACGCTGTCGGCCAGCCGGCCGGCCTGCGCGGTGCGGTGATCCAGTTCCAGCAGATCGGCGAGCACCTTCGGATCGGCGTGCCGATGCTCCATCTCGCGCAGTTCGGCCAGCATGCTGGTGCTCATGGCCTGCATGCGCCCGGCCGCGCCGGCGAACGCCGCCATGGCCGCCGCTCGCCGATTGTCACTGTCCTTGACGGCGCGCAGCCGCTCGGCCACACCCTCGTGCAAGGTCTGGATCCGGTCGTCCGACTCCGTGATTCGCGCCTGCGCCTCGGCGATGATCGACGCCACCCGGGAGTCACCCTCCGCACGCGCCGCCTCCAGCTGGAACTGGATCTCGCCGCGGACGGACTCGGTCTCCGCCCGTGCGGCGTCGGCCTGTGCTCGCGCGGCCTCGATCGCATGGCCCGCGTGCGCGACCCGATCGCGATACCACGCCGCGGCCGTCACCGCCGCGCACAACAGCACCCCGAAGACACTGCCGCCCACCGCCAGCGAGATCCGGAAACCGGCGGGCGCGGCGAACACCGCGGCCACCACCACCGCCGTGACCAGCACGGCGCAGATCGCGAGCGTCACGAACGGCAGTCGCACGCCCGCACCGGTATCCGGTACAGCGTCTCGCGTATTCGGCGCACCGTCCGGCCGGCCCGCATTGCGCGGCGCGACCATCGCCGACGGCCCCGCCGGCTGCGTTGGCCCCGGCGGATTCGATGACTCCGACAAGCTTGCACTTCCTCACGTCCACCGCGGCCGACGCCCCGGCGCGCCCGACACACCGATCCCGGCGCCTGCGTCGAAAGCACAGACCGGCAAGCGGATTCGGACCTGGCGGCACCGAGCATAAGCGGCCGCGAGGCCATGCGCTACCCGAGCGCGAACGGGTGTAAACCCGCAGTCTCGCTGGTTGGGAGGTGCGTAGATATCGCGTCATCCGATGTATGCGGAGAATTCTTGCGCCGTCATCTGGCGCATTGTCGGCTATCGGCAGGTAACCCACTATGCTGTACCGCTTTTCGAGTATCCCGAAGTTCGCCGCCCGCGTATTCCCGGGTTGCCCGCAGTTCGCTCTGCGCGTAATCGATGACACGGACTTGACCTCAACCATTGTTTGGGTTCGAGACTGGGGAAGTCGAGCGATAACGAACGCTGTGAGAACGAACGACAAGGGAGATAAAGGCAATGCGTGCAGTCGAGGTCAAGGAATTCGGCGGTCCCGAAGTGCTGGCGGTCGTGGACGCGCCGGAACCCGTTGCGGCAGCGGGGGAGGTCCTCATCCGGGTCGCGACGGCCGATGTCGGTTTCCTGGATCTGCTGCTGCGCAGCGGGGCGGGCAAGGAGTACTTCCCGGTGCATCCGCCCTTCGTGCCGGGCAGCGTGGTGGCGGGCACCGTCATCACGGCCGGGCCCGGCGTGGACACCGCCTGGATCGGCCGCCGCGTCGCGACGCCCACCGCCAGCAGCGGCGTCGGCGGCGGATCACCGACCGGCGGATACGCCGAACTGGCGCTCGCCAAGGCAGATACCCTCGTGGAGGTTCCGGAGGAAGTGAACCTCGTGCAGGCCGCGGCGCTGGTGTCCGACGGGCGGACCGCGATCGCCGTCGCCGACCGGGCGAATATCCAGCCGGGCGACCGGGTGCTCATCACCGCCGCCGCGGGCGGACTCGGTACCTTGCTCATCCAACTGGCCCGTGCGGCCGGGGCCGAGGTCATCGCCGCCGCCCGCGGAGAGGCGAAACTCGCACTGGCACAACGCCTCGGCGCGCAGCATGTCGTCGACTACTCCGAGCCCGGCTGGGTGGAGCGGGTCCGCGCGCTGAGCGGCGGTGGCGTGCAGGTCGTGCTGGACGGTGCGGGCGGCGCGATCGGTACGGCCACGCTGGCCGCCACCGCCCGCGGCGGCGTCATCCTCGGATACGGCAATGCGGCAGGCGGATTCGCGCCCTTCGACCCGGAATCAGTTGCCGCGCAGGGTGTCACGGTGGTCTCCCTGTTCGATATCGCCGACCCGGCCGCCGACTGGAAGTCCATGCAGGAGCAGGCCCTGCGGGAGGTCGCGGCCGGCCGTCTCGAAGTGGTCATCGGCCAGACCTTCCCGCTCGACGACGCCGTGGCCGCGCACGAAGCCATCGCCGCCCGCGCGGCCATCGGCCGCACGATCCTGACGGTCTGAGCGCCCAGCATGCCGGGCACGATCGTATCCGGCGTGTCGGTCCTGTTTTCGCTGGTATGGGCTCCGCCGCCAGGCAAGCTGGACGTTCGGGCACGCGATCCGGAGGTGGATATGCGTTATCGGACCGGGCTGATCGGGGCGATCGCCGCAGGGGTTTGCCTGTGTGCCGCCCCGCAGGCGGCGGCGGAGCCCAAGGGCGGCGACCCCAGTCAGGTGCCGCCCCGCACCGCGATCTCGGTGCGTTCGGTGCTACCGGGGGTGTTCTGGGGCACCGCCAATGAGTCGGAACCGCGTGCGGCACTGTCGATTTCGAAGCTGTACCTGGCCGATTACGCATTGCGGCGCGGTGACGGCTCGGCCGAGGACCGGGAACTGGGGGAGCGCATGATCCGCTTCTCCGACGATGCCGCCGCCGACCGCATGGCGGCCAAGTACCCCTACGCCATCGATTCCATCGCCCAGGAATACAGCCTCAGCGCCACCAGTGGTGCGGGCGGCTGGGAGGTCTCCACCACCAGCACCGCCGATGTGGCCGATTTCCTGGCCGCGAAGGTGCGCACCGAACCCGACAGCCCGATCCTCGACTGGATGTCGCACGCCGGCGCCACGGCCGCCGACGGCACCAAGCAGAACTGGGGAACGGCCCGGCTGCCGCAGGTGCGCGGCACCAAATGGGGCTGGTCCGATATGCCGCCGCCGGAGGTGGCCTCGGCGTCCTTCGGGCCGGGTTTCACGGTCAGCGCCCACACCTACGGCACGGCGGACGATCAGACCACGGATGTGCAGGGCGCGCTCGCCGGTGTGATCACCCAGCTGATCCCGAAGCGCTGAGTGACCTGTCGCACTCCCGCAACCCCTTGCATCCTGAATGATTGTGGTTTCACAATCATTGTGTGGTTACAACTGTCGATGAGCTCGGCGCGCGCCGGAAACAGATCATCCTGATCACCTGCTGTCTCAGCCTGCTGATCTCATCCATGGACGCGACCATCGTGAATGTCGCCATCCCGACCATTCGCCACGATCTGTCCGCCCCGTTCTCGCGGCTGCAGTGGATCGTCGATGTCTACACCCTCACCCTGGCGAGCCTGCTCATGCTCTCCGGCGCCGCCGCCGACCGCTTCGGCCGCAAGCGCGTCTTCCGCATCGGCCTGGTCACCTTCGCCGCCGGCTCGCTGCTGTGCAGCCTCGCACCCAATATCGATGTGCTGATCGGCGCCCGGTTCCTGCAGGCCATCGGTGGTTCCATGCTGAATCCCGTTGCCATGTCCATCATTACGACCACCTTCACCGGCCGGGTGGAGCGCGCCCGCGCGGTCGGCGTATGGGGCGCGGTGGTCGGCATTTCGACAGCACTGGGCCCGCTGGTCGGCGGCGTGCTCATCGACTCGCTGGGCTGGCAGTCGGTGTTCTGGATCAACCTGCCCATCGTCGCCGTGGCCCTGGTGCTCACCACCATCTATATCCCCGAATCGAAGTCGGCCACCCAACGTGGCATCGACCCGATCGGGCAGCTGCTGGCCATCGGCGTGCTGTTCACCCTGGTGTTCGGCCTGATCGAACAACGCCCGGCCATCTTCGCGCTCACCGCCCTGGCGCTGGCCGGATTCATCTGGCACGAGGCCAGGCACCCGTCACCCTTCATCGATCTGCGGTTCTTCCGCAGCTTCCCGTTCTCCTCGGCCACCGTCATCGCGGTGTGCGCGTTCGCGGGACTGGGCGCCTTCCTGTTCGACGTCTCGCTGTATCTGCAAGGGACACGGCACTTCTCGGCCGTGCACACCGGCCTGCTGTACCTGCCCATGGCGCTGAGCATGCTGATCTTCTCGCCGCTGTCGGGAAGGCTGGTCGGCCGCTACGGCACCCGGCCCTCGCTGCTGGCCTCCGGCGTGCTGATGGCGCTGGCCGCGATCGGGCTGACCCGGCTGCAGCCGGATACGCCGATCTGGCAGCTGATCATCACCTTCGCACTGTTCGGCATCGGCTTCGGCATGGTCAATGCCCCCATCACCACCACCGCGGTGAGCGGTATGCCGCTGGACCGCGCGGGCGCGGCCTCCGCGGTCGCCTCCACCAGCCGGCAGGTCGGCGTGAGTCTCGGTGTGGCACTGTGTGGTGCGCTCTCGGGCGCCGGATTGTGGTGGACCATCTCCGGATTCGCCATCGCGGTGATCGGGCTCGGAGTCGCCGCGAACACCGCGTGGGCGTACCGTTCCCGCGATCGCATCGTTCCGCTTCTAGAACAGAAAGCCCCCGCCCATGCCGGATGACCCCACGCCCGATGACGTCTGGCGGCTGCTCACCCACGTCGTCATGGACACCCGGGACAGCTGGAAACGCGCTGTCACCGAACGAACCGGATTGCCGTTCAGCCGGATTCGCGTACTGCGCCGGCTGGCCGCGGGACCGCTCACCGTGAAGGATCTGGCGCACGCCGCCGCCATGGACGCGCCCGCCGCCACCGTGGCGGTGAACGATCTCGAGGAGCGCGGGCTGGTGGTCCGCGAGATCGATCCGGGCAATCGCCGCAGCAAACTGGTCTCGCTCACCGCGGCCGGGCGGGAGATGCTCGGGTACGCGTTCGCCACGCCCGACCCCGCGCCCGCGACTTTATCCGGTCTCGACCCGGCTGATCTGCGCAGTCTGCGCGATCTGCTGCGCAAGATCGAGCACTGACCCACCGTTCCGTGATCCGACCGTTATCGTTGGGCGGGTGCGACAGCGACAGTGGAAAGCCTTGGCGATCATCTGCGGTGCACTGCTGATCGGCAGTAGTGGGCAGAGCCTGGCCGCCGGCGTGCGCCCGGCCGCGGATTCGCCTGCCGCGCCGCTTAATCCGATCGCCGACCGCACGGTCGTGCTGGACCCCGGCCACAATGGCGGCGGCGCCGCGCATCCGGACCAGCTCAATGCCCAGGTGCCCGACGGCCGCGGCGGCATGAAGGCCTGCAATACCACCGGCACCAATGCCACCGACGGCTACAGCGAGCACGAATTCAACTGGGACGTGGCATTGCGGGTGCGGGATGCGCTCGGCGCCCGCGGTATTCACGTGGTCATGTCCCGTGACAGCGATACCGGGGTCGGCCCCTGCGTGGACGAGCGCGGCAAGCTGGGCAACAAGGTCGGCGCGGCCGCGGTGGTCTCCATCCACGCGGACGGCGCGCCCGCGGGCGATCACGGCTTCCACGTCGCCTACTCCTCGCCCCCGCTCAACGATGCCCAGAGCGGCCCGTCGCCGCAGCTGGCCACCGCGCTGCGCGACGGTTTCACCAATGCCGGATTCAGCACCTCCAACTATGTCGGCTCGGACGGACTCGATCCCCGCTCCGATCTGGCGGGGCTGAACCTCTCCGAGGTGCCGACGGCATTGGTGGAGTGCGGCAACATGCGGGATCCCGACGATGCCGCGGTCATCGAATCCGCTGATGGGCGCGCCCGATTCGCCAACGCCATCACGGCGGCCATCCTCTCCTACCTCGGCTAACACACCGCTCAGTACGACTCGCGACGCGGTGTGTGTATTTGCCCGGTTCGACGTGAGTACATTGACCACGTCATTTACGAGAAATTTTCGGGCAACCGGACCGACACAGAGTTCCGGGGAGGACTCCTTGACCACGACCTCTGAACGGTCACGCGCGCGCTTCGCGAACTGGCTACTCGAAGACGGCAGTGAGCCGCCGGCGCAGTTGCCCGGACCGATGGTCAAAAGCACACCCAAGGAACACCAGCACTCCTGGTGGAAGGTCATGTGCCTGACCGGTGTCGACTACTTCTCGACCCTCGGCTACCAGCCCGGCATCGCGGCCCTCGCCGCGGGCGTGCTGTCACCGCTGGCGACCCTGGTGCTGGTGGCGCTCACCCTGCTGGGCGCGCTGCCGGTGTACCGGCGCGTCGCCAAGGAGAGCCACAATGGCGGCGGTTCCATCGCCATGTTCGCCAACTTCCTGCCCAACTGGTGGGGCAAGATCTTCATTCTGGTGCTGCTGGGCTTCGCGGCCACCGACTTCACCATCACCATGACGCTGTCCGCGGCGGACGGCGCGGCGCACATCGTCGAGAACCCGTCGGTGCCGAGCTTCCTGCACGGCCAGAACATGATCATCACGCTGATCCTGCTGGCGTTGCTGGCGGCGGTGTTCCTCAAGGGCTTCAGCGAGGCCATCGGGATCGCGGTCGGACTCGTGGGCGCGTACCTGGCCCTGAATCTCGTGGTGGCCGGCGTCGGCATCTATCAGGTGGCCAAGGCGCCGCATCTGGTGACGGATTGGAAGGACGCGCTCGTCACCGCGCACGGCAGTCCGATAGCCATGGTCGGCGTCGCGCTGCTGGTGTTCCCGAAACTCGCACTGGGCCTTTCCGGATTCGAGACCGGGGTGGCGGTCATGCCGCAGATCAAGGGCAATCCGGCCGACTCCCCGGAGTTCCCGCGCGCCCGCATCATCGGCACCCGCAAGCTACTGACCAGTGCCGCGATCATCATGAGCGCGTTCCTCGTCGTCACCAGCGTCATCACCACGATTCTGATTCCGCAGGCGGAGTTCCAGGACGGCGGCAAGGCCAACGGCCGTGCGCTGGCGTACCTCGCGCATCACTATCTCGGCGATGTGTTCGGCAGCGTCTACGACGTCAGCACCATCGCGATCCTGTGGTTCGCGGGCGCCTCGGCCATGGCCGGGCTGCTAAACCTGGTGCCGCGGTACCTGCCGCGCTTCGGCATGGCGCCGGAGTGGGCGCGCCAGATCCGGCCGCTGGTGCTGGTTTTCGCGCTGGTGTCCTTCGGCATCACCTGGTACTTCGACGCCAACGTGGACGCGCAGGGCGCCGCGTACGCGACCGGTGTGCTGGTGCTCATCACCTCCGCGGCCATGGCCGTGGCGATTTCGGCCTGGCGCAAGGGCCAGAAGTCGCGGGTGCTCGGATTCGGCATCGTGTCGGTCATTTTCGTGTACACCACCATCGACAACATCATCGAGAAGCCCGCCGGTCTGCACCTGGCCATCCTGTTCGTGCTGGCAATCGTGGTGGTGTCCTTCGCTTCCCGGCTACATCGCGCATTCGAACTGCGCGCCATCGAGGTCACCTTCGATGAGAAGGCCGGAAAGATGGTCGACGACCTCGCCGCGCGCGGCGAGATCCGCATCGTCACCCACGACATCGACCAGCGCGAGCCCGAGGAGTACGCGGAGAAGGAACTCGACCAGCGCCGCGAAAGCCACATCCCCGACGAGGACCCCATCCTCTTCCTGGAGGTCATCGTCCGGGACCCCTCGGAATTCAGCACCAACCTCCTGGTCACCGAGGTAGACGTCGACGAGTACCACATCCTCAGCGTCGAGGCCTCCGCCGTCCCCAACTCCATCGCCGCCATCCTCCTCGCCATCCGCGACCGCACCGGCGTCATCCCCCACGTCTACTTCGAATGGACCGAGGGCAACCCCCTGACAAACCTCGTCCGCTACCTCTTCTTCGGCGAAGGCGAGGTAGCCCCGGTAACCCGCGAAATCCTCCGCCGAGCCGTCCCCCGCCGCTCCCAACGCCCCCACGTCCACGTCGACAGCTGATCGACGCGCTCGGGATATTTAGCTGTAACTCCTGGTTTCATACATGCGTAGAATATTGCTACGCTCACGCAGCAAACGGTGGCTGTGGGATCGATCACCACAGCCCTCGGACGACGAACCAGGAGTATCGATGAAGCTACTTCCGAAGCGGGACCGCCGCGCGGTGACCGATCCGGGTGAGGTAGCCCTGCACGCACGCAATGTGCAGTTCGACTGGGCCGGTACACCCCTGCACTGGATGCCCGCTGAACCGATAGCCTCACACGTATTGAATGCGCTGAATCTGCTGCTGCCCGAGGGCGAGCGGATGTTCATCCTCACCTACAACGAGGCGCTGCCGCTGGTGAAGGATGAGAAGCTGCGCGAAGCCATGATCGGCTTCATCGGCCAGGAATCCATGCACGCCGAAACCCATGCGGGTTCGTTCGAGCAGGTGCTGGTGGCCAATGGGGTCGACGTGGCGTCCTATCAGGAGCAGATGCAGTACCTGTTCCGGAAGTCGCTGGGCCCGCGCGAGGGCCAGAACGAGATCGAGCAGCGGCAGACGCTGGTCGAACGGCTCGGGATGATCGCGTCGCTGGAACACTTCTTCGCCTTTCTCGGCGACTGGGTGCTCAATGCCGATCTGGAGAAGTTCGGCGCCGACCCGCGCATGTTGGATCTGTTCCGGTGGCACGGTGCGGAAGAGGTCGAGCACCGCAATGTGGCGCACGATGTCGCCGAGTACTTCGGCATCGGCTACATCCGCCGCGGCGCGCTCATGCTGATCGTCTTCCCGACCTTCATCTACCTGATGATCCGCGGCACCAAATACCTTGTCCGGCAGGATCCCGCGCTGCCCGACCTCGGCTATCCCCGCATCATCAAGCGCGTGTTCGGCGCCATGTGGCGGGGCTCGCTGCCGGGTCTGCCGTCGCTGCTGTGGAGTGGCCTGTCCACGTTCAAACCGGCCTACACCCCGGAGTCGGTCGGCTCCACCGCGCAGGCCGTGGCCTACCTGGCGCAGTCGCCGGCGGCGCGAGCCGCCTCGTGACCTCGGTGCACGAGGTCCCCCGCGAGATGCCGGGGGACCTGTACGGACGTCCGCGCCCGGACCGCAGCATCCGGGTGCTTGACAGCATTGTCGAAACACGGTTGCGCTGGTCGACTTTCGTGAACCGGCACGACCCGCAGATGCGGGTCGACGACCGGCGGCTGCCGCTGGTCGTGGTCGAGCGCCGTGTCGAGGCGCACGACACCGATGTGATCAGCCTGCTCATGTGCGCGCAGGACGGCCGCGCGCTGCCGCCGTGGCGACCCGGCGCGCACCTGGATCTGGAACTGCCGTCCGGGCGGGTGCGGCAGTACTCGCTGTGCGGCGATCCGGCCGACACGCACGCGTATCGAGTCGCGGTGCGGCGCATACCGAATGGCGGCGGCGGTTCGCTGGAAGTGCACGACGAACTGAAGGTCGGCAGCAAGCTGACCGTGCGCGGGCCGCGCAATGCGTTCCCGTTCGTGCTGCCCGGGTTCGGATCCTCCGCCGCCCGAGTGCATTTCGTGGCCGGCGGCATCGGCATCACGCCGATCCTGCCCATGGTGCGGATGGCGCACCGGCTGGGCGTGGACTGGACCATGGTGTACGCCGGGCGCAGCCGCGACACCATCCCGTTCCTGGAAGAGATCGAGAGCTTCGGCAAGCGGGTCACCGTCCGCACCGATGACGAGCACGGCCTGCCCACCGGCGCCGACCTGCTCGCCGGGGTCGGCCCGGACACCTCGGTCTACTGTTGCGGCCCGGTCGTCATGACCCAGGCCATCGCCGACACCGTGCGCGAGATGCCCGGCGTGGAAATGTATTCCGAGCGGTTCTCCGCGCCGCCGGTGGTGAACGGCACCCCGTTCCAGGTCGAACTGGCCCGCAGCGACGCGACCGTCGATATCCCGGCCGACAAATCGGTGCTCGAGGAAGTGCTGAAAACCCGTCCGGAGACGGCGTATTCGTGCCGTCAGGGCTTCTGCCGCACCTGCCGGGTGCGGGTGCTCGACGGCGACGTCGAGCATCGCGACACCGTGCTGACCGCCGACGAACGCGCGGCCGGCGACATGCTCATCTGCGTATCCCGTTGTACCGGCGACCGTTTGGTGCTGGACCTCTAGCCTTTCCGTCTCTAGCAGCGCTGCCAGGAGAAGATCGTGACCGATCAGACCGTCATCCCCGCCGCCGAACGACTCGTGCGCAACGGCGAATTCGACCTCGCCGTCTACGAATACGGCGAACCGTCCAACGAGACCGTGCTGCTGGTGCACGGCTGGCCCGACGACAACCACCTGTGGGACCGGGTGGTGCCGCTGCTGGCCGGCCGCTTCCACGTGGTCACCTACGACACCCGCGGGCACGGCCGCTCCACCCGCACCGATCGCACCGACGACTACCAGCTGGAGGCCTTCGCCTCGGACCTGTTCGCGGTCGCCGACGCGGTGAGCCCGGACCGGCCGGTGCACATCCTGGCGCACGACTGGGGTTCGGTGGAGTCCTGGGAGGCGGTGTGCGAGCCGCGGGCCGCCGAGCGGATCGCCTCCTTCACCTCGGTCTCGGGCCCGAACCTGGATCACCTGGGCGGCTGGGTGCGGTCCAGTCTGGCGCAGGGCAAGGTGTGGGGGCCGTTCACGCAGCTGCTGTCCTCGGCCTACACCGGGCTGTTCATGACGCCCGGTGTGCCGCGCGTGGTGCTGAAGCCGCTGGGCACCGAGAAGATGTGGTCGCGGTTCGTCGGGCTGATGAACGAGACCTCGCCCGAGAACATCACCCTCGGCCCCGAATTCCGGCGCGACTTCTTCGACGGCATGCGCATCTACCGCGCGAACATCCTGCGCCGCATGGCCGGTCCGCGCGAACGCCGCACCGAGGTGCCGGTACAGCTGATCATCGCCCGCCGCGATGTGGCCGTGCGGCCCGCCGGGTACAGCGACACCAAGGAATACGCGCCGACCCTGTACCGCCGTGAGGTCGGCGGCGGGCACTGGCTGCCGTTCTCGCATCCGGAACTGCTGGCCACCGCCACCACCGAACTCATCGATTCGCTGCGCACCGGCGCGCAGACGCGGGCGTTGCGGCGGGCCGAAGTGGGCCGGGAGAAGGGCGCTTTCGAGGATCAGCTGCTGGTCATCACCGGCGGCGGCAGCGGCATCGGCCGCGAGACCGCGCTGGCCTTCGCCAAGCGCGGCGCCGAGGTGGTGCTCTCCGACATCAACCTCGACTCCGCCAAGGAAACCGCGGAACTCATTGCGCGCGAAGGCGGTACGGCGCACGCCTACCAGCTCGACGTGTCCTCCGAGGAGGCTGTCGCCGAGCATGCGGCCACGGTGATCACCGCCCACGGCGTGCCCGACATCCTCATCAACAATGCGGGCGTCGGTGCGGCAGGCGACTTCTTCGACACTCCCGCAGCCGAATTCGACCGCGTGCTGAACATCAACCTGCACGGCGTCATCAACGGCTGCCGCTCCTTCGGCAAGGCCATGGCCGATCGCGGGCTGGGCGGGCACATCGTGAACCTGTCGAGTATGGCCGCCTACACCCCGCAGCGCGGTTTCGCGGCCTACAGCACCAGCAAGTCGGCCGTCTTCATGTTCTCCGACTGCCTGCGCGCCGAACTGAACGGCAAGGGCATCGGCGTGCACACCATCTGCCCCGGCATCGTGCACACCAATATCGTTGCCACCACGCGTTTCTCGGGTGTCTCCGCCGAAGAGGAAGCGGCCAAGCAGCAGCGTTTCGACAAGCTGTACGCCGCTCGCCGCTACGGCCCGGACAAGGTCGCCGCCCAGATCGTCAAGGCCGTCGAACACGGCCGCGACGTGGTCCCGGTGACCCCCGAAGCCTGGCTGCAATACCGCTTCAACCGTTTCGCCCCGGCCGTGGCCCGCTTCTTCGCCGCGCGGGTCAAGCTGACGTAGTACCCAGCGGCGAGGTGTGCGACACCCGCTCCGGCTCCCCGAATTGCCAGGGCTTCCGGAGCGGGCCCGCGAGTTGTAGTTTCGCGGTGAAGCCCATGGTCACCACGACCACGGGCCGGGGGAGGGGTACGAGACGATGTTCATGACATTCCTGATCTTCGCGTGCTGCGTCCTGCTCACGGTCTGGCTGGTGAAGCTCGGCCGGAAGAGCTCGGGTGGCGGCGGTTCTCGCGGCCGAGGCCGGCGCGGCGGCTGGAGCAGTGGCAGCTCCAGCGACAACGGCACCACGTGGATGTACGGCTCGTACGGCAGTGACAGCGGGAGTTCGGGCCATCACGGCCATCACGGCTGCGGCGGTGGGCACAGTGGATGCGGGGGCGGCCACAGTGGTTGCGGCGGGGGCAGCAGCTGTGGCGGCGGAAGCAGTTGCGGCGGGGGCGGTTGCGGCGGAGGTGGCAGCAGCTAGGCGTGCTGCCACGGCGACCCTTCGCGCCACGGTGGGAGAGCGGCCCGGTAATTCAATTCCCGGTCTGCGCCGCTGTTCCGTGCGCGGGGAGCAGCGGTTTGCCTCCACGGTCACCGTCACCACGAAGCCGTGTTCAGGCGGCCGTGGGCTGCGGCTCCGGGAAGTGACAGGCCGCCAGGTGCCCGTCGGCGGATGTGTCCTGCTGGATCAGTGGCGGCTCCTGCTCGGCGCAGATGCTCTCGGCCTTCCAGCAGCGGGTGCGGAAGCGGCACCCGGACGGCGGATCGATCGGGGACGGCACGTCGCCGGTGAGGCGAATGCGTTCGCGCTGATGTGCGCTGTCCGGGTCGGCCTCGGGCACCGATGACAGCAAGGCCTGGGTATACGGGTGGTGCGGGCGGGTGTAGAGGTCGGCGCGGTCGGCGACCTCCACGATTTTGCCCAGGTACATGACCGCGATGCGTTCGCTGAAGTGCCGCACCACGGCCAGGTCGTGCGCGATGAACACGAAGGCGATACCCAACTCGCGCTGCAACCGCTGCAGGAGGTTCACCACCTGCGCCTGAATGGAAACGTCCAGTGCCGACACCGGCTCGTCGGCGACGATCAATTTCGGCTCCAGCGCCAATGCGCGGGCGATCCCGATGCGCTGTCGCTGCCCGCCGGAGAACTCGTGCGGATAGCGGTTGTAGTGCTCGGGATTGAGTCCGACCGTCTCGAGCAACTCCTGGACCCTGTTGCGCCGGCCGCCCGGCGGGTCGATGTGGTTGATCTCCATCGGCCCGGCGACGATCGCGCCCACCGTCTGTCTCGGGTTCAGCGAGGAGTACGGATCCTGGAAGATCATCTGGATTTCGGACCGGATGGGCGCCAGCTCGCGGCGGGTCCGATGGGTGATGTCGCGACCGTTGTAGATGATCGTGCCGGCGGTGGGCTCCAGCAGCCGAGCCAGCAGCCGCCCGGTGGTCGACTTCCCGCAGCCGGATTCCCCGACCAGGCCGAACGCCTCGCCGGCGGAGACGCTCAGGTCGATGCCGTCCACCGCGCGGACCACGCCGGTCCGGCGCTGGAACACGACTCCGGAGCGGATCGGGAAATGCATCTGCAGCCCGGTCGCCGACAGCAGCGGCCCATCGCCGGTCGGTGGCGAAATCGGTTGGGGCAGAGTCTGTTCGGTCATGATTCCGCTCCGATTCCCAGTTCGGGCTCGATCTCGTCGAGGAAGATGCGGTCGGCGGTTTCGGCGGGCAGGTGACAGGCGGCGGCGCGCCCGATGGGCGAGTCGAGCTCCGGCCGCTCGCTCAGGCAGCGTGCGCCTCCCACCCGGTCCGTGAAATCGCATCGGGGGTGGAAGGGGCATCCGGCGGGCACGTCGATCAGGCTCGGTGGCGCGCCCCGCACCGGCCGCAGCGGCGTGTTCACGTCTCCGCCCAGGTGCGGGATCGAGGACAGCAGGCCCCAGCTGTACGGATGTCGCGGCCGGCCGAGAACCTCACGGACCGAGCCGCGTTCGACGCAGCGACCCGCGTACATCACGAGCACGTCATCGGCCATCTGGGCGACCACGCCCATATCGTGGGTGATCAGGATGATCGCCGTGTCGAACTCGGCCTGCAGCTCACGCAGCAGGTCCAGGATCTGCGCCTGCACCGTCACGTCCAGCGCCGTCGTCGGCTCGTCCGCGATCAGGAGGTCAGGGTCGCAGCACAGCGCGATCGCGATCATCGCCCGCTGCCGCATGCCTCCGGAGAACTGGTGCGGGTAGTCGTCCACCCGCCGCTCCGGTTGCGGGATACCGACTTTGGTGAGCATCTCGATGGCTCGCGCCCGCGCCTGCTTCCGGTTCGCGCCGGTGTGCCGGCGATAGGTCTCCATGATCTGGTTGCCGATGGTGTAGTACGGCGACAGTGCGGTCAGCGGATCCTGGAAGATCATCGAGATCCGCTTGCCCCGGAACTGCCGCATGGTCCGCTCGTCCGCGCCCGCCAAATCCGTGCCCTGGAACAGGATTTGCCCGCCGATGGTGGCCCGCTCGCGATTGTGCAGGCCGAGGATCGCCATATTCGAGACACTCTTGCCGGAGCCGGACTCGCCCACGATGCCGAGCGTTGTGCCCGGGGCGAGATCGAACGATAGTCCGTCGACCGCCTTGACCACGCCGTCGTCGGTACGAAAGTGCACTTGCAGATCCCGCACCGACAGGATCGCCTCTCGATCGGGTATGTCTTGCTGCGCTTCGGATTCGGCGGTCGCAATCATCGCAGTCTCACTCTCGGGTCGATGAACGCGTACACGACGTCCACCACAATGTTGGCTGTCACCACGAAGGCCGCACCCAGCAGCACCACGGCCATCATCACGGGCAGGTCGGAGTCCTGCACGGAAGTAGCAGCCAGCTGACCGACACCCGGCAGATCGAACACCGTCTCGGTGATGATGGCCCCGCCCAGCAGCACGGCGATATCCAGGCCGAGCAGGGTGGCGACCGGGCTCATCGCGCCGCGAAAGGCATGCTTCACATAGACATTCGCGTTACCCATGCCCTTGGCGCGCACGGTGCGGATGTAGTCCTCGCTCAACATCTCCAGCATCGTGGAGCGGGTGAGCCGGGCGTAGTACGCGGCGGTGATGATGGCCAGGCAGCACCAGGGCAGGATCAGCCCGGTCGCCCATTTCAGCGGATTGCCGAAGAACGGGGTGTAGGTCGGCACATTCATCAGGTGGGTCGAATAGACGAAGAGGAACAACAGGAACGGTCCCAGCACGAAGATCTGCTGTGCCCCGCCCAGTACCGCGAAACCCATCGCGAACCGGTCGGCGGCCTTGCCGCGGCGCAGCGCGGCCAGCATGCCGAGGCCCACGCCGATGATCAGGAACAGCACCACCGCGCCCAGGGTCAGCGACAGGGTGACCGGCAGCCGGCCCAGGATGGTTTCGAGTACCGGCTGGTCGTTGCGGAAGGAGTAGCCCAGGCACGGCGCCGGGCAGTGGTTCTGTCCGATGGTGCGCCCGGCGAAGATCCCGCCGAGATAGTCGGCGAACTGCTGCCAGACCGGCTTGTCGACGCCGAGCTGGTGTGCGACCTGGGCGACGGATTGCGGCGTGCAGGTCTTGCCGCAGGCCAGTTTCGCGACATTGTGGCCCGGGGCCACATAGAACAGCATGAAGGTGACCGCGCAAATGATGAACAGGATCAGTATGCCGCCGAGCACCCGGCGGATCAGGAAGCCCCACATTCCGCGCTACCTCTCGAGATAGATATGGGACAGGTCGATGCTGGTGCTGACCACGTCGACCCGCACGCCACGGACCTTCGAACCGAACATCATCTGTTTGCGGACATATGCCACCGGAATCGCTGCCCCGTAATCCTTTTGGATCGTCTGGTCCAATGGCATGTACTGAGCGCCCTGCGCCTCGATGTCCTGTATCGCCTGGACGCGGTCGATGTCGTCGTCGACCTGCTGCGACTTGACCTGGGCCACGGCGCTTCCGCCCTCCATGACCTGACCGCTGGAAAACAGGGCGCTGTATACGGTTCGGTTGGTCGGCCAGTCCGGTGCCCATTGATACCAAATGAGGTCGTACGGATTCTGCAGGTGCTCGATGGCGTCGTAATAACCTTTGTCCGCCAGCGGATCGAGATTGACCTTGAATCCGGCAGCCTCCAGCGCCCGCTTGATCGGGGCGCCCATCCGGTCGGCCGCCGGTGTGGAATCCCAGCACACATTGACTACGTAGCCGAGTTTGCCGGCGGTGGTGAGGATCTGCCTGGCCAGCTGCGGATCACCATTGTCGCCGACGCCGTACGGATTGGGCTGCGGCGAATAGCCCACCGCGGCACGCGGACTGAATGTGGTGGCGATGGCGCCGTAGTAGGGCCCGCCCTGCGTGTTGATGACATCCTGCTTCGGGAACGCGGTCGCGATGGCCCTGCGGACATTCACATCGGTGACCCGGGCGTTGTTGATCTGGAAGCTCAATACGAAGTTCAGCTCGGCGTCTATCGTGCGTTGCTTCAGCTGTGAATCCGCGAGGATGTCCTGAACTTGATCGACGTCGATCTGGTTGTAGAGCGCGGCACTGTGCGGGTCCATGTTCGCCCGGAGCTGATCGGTCTCCTGTTTGGGCTGCACGCCGAACTGGAAGTGCATTTTGTCCACATATTGGTGGCGCACCGGGTCGGTCCGGGGATCCCAGTGCGGGTTCCGCACCAGTACCAGCGTCCGGTCGACCGCGTGGGAGTCGATCTTGTAGGGTCCGGTGATCATGTCACCCAATCCGTTGGCGTCCAAGGCATTCTGGTCGGTATCCAGCGCCTTGCGCACCGGAACGGTCTGAGTCATCGAGACCGCGAACGGGAAGTCCGACTGCGGCGCGGCGAGGTGGAAGATGATGGTCTTGTCGTCCGGTGTCTCGATCTTGTCGGGGCCGAGTTCCTGACCCTTGTACGGACCCGGATAGACCGAGTTGTAATCGTCATTGCCGATCAGCCACTGCTGCACCCACTTGGGGCCCATGGCGAATCGCGCGTCGAAGCTGCGTTCGACCGCATACTTGATGTCCCGCGAGGTGATCGGCGTGCCATCGGCGTAGGTCACGCCATCCTTGAGCGTGTACTTCCAGGTGCTGCCGCCGCCGGAGGCCGTACCGGTGTTGGTGGCCAGGTCGCCGACCAGCACCATCGAACCGTCGTCGTTCTGCTTCAGCACCGTGAGACGCCGGTTGATGAGCCGGAACACCGCATCGTCCGGCGAGGTGTAGACCTTGACCGGGTCGTAGTGCGGAAAGTCGTTGCGCCACGTCACGTTCAGCGTGCCGCCCGTCTGGGCGCCGGGCAGCGGCGCGGCCGGGCCGGTCGATTGGAGGCCCTCCGGATCCAGGGTGAGTTTGTTCGGCGGGGCGCCGGGCAGGTCGCCGGGCCCGACATTGCTGTGGCCCGGCGAGCAGGCGTCCGCGGCCAGCACCGCGGTCACCGCCAGCACCGCGGTGCGCGCGAAATCTCTTCTGTTCAACGGTTCCCCTTCGGGTCCAGGGCGTCGCGCACCGAGTCGCCGAGCAGGTTGAACGCGAGCACGAAGATGATCATCGCGAAACCCGGGAAGGCCAGATAGGTGATGTCCGAGGAGATCAAGCCCGCCCCGTTCTGGACCATCACACCCCAGTCGGGCGTCGGCGCGGTGATCCCGACGCCGAGGAAGGACAATGCCGCCTCCGCGGTGACATAGGAGGGCAGGTCCAGCGTCACCAGCACGAGCACCGGCGTCCACAGATTCGGCAGCAGCTCCCGGAAGATGATTCGCCGCGTACCGGCGCCGGTCACCTTGGCCGCCTCGATGAACTCTCGCTCCCGCAGCGAGAACGTCTGCCCGCGCAGCAGGCGGGCATTGCGGGTCCACCCGAACAGGGTCAGCAACCCGATGATGCTGCCCGCCCGCACCCAGACCGGAACCTCCTCTCCGGCCGCCATATAGCCGGCCCACGCCACCGGCATGAACGCGAGGATGAACAGCGTCGACGGCACCGACAACAGGGTGTCGGTGACCCGGCTGATGAGGTAGTCGGACCTACCACCCAGGTAGCCGGCCGTAATGCCGAGCACCGTGCCGATGATCGTGGTCGCCAGCACCACAGCCAGGGAGATCAGCAGCGAGGTACGGATCCCGTAGATCAGCACCATGAACACGTCGCGGCCGGTGTGCGGCTCGATACCGAACCAGAACTGGCCCGAGATACCGCCGTTCGGCTTGACCGGGAAGCCGGTATTGGTGAGCAACCCGTTCTCCGGCGTCGCGTACGGGGTGTAGGGATCTTTGCCGTAGAGCAGCGAAATCAGCGGTGCGCCGAGGCCGACGACGAAGAAGAACAGCACCACGACACCGGACACCAGGCCGGTCTTGTCCCGTCTGAACCGCCGCCAGGCGAGCTGTCCGGGCGAGCGGCCGCGCAGCCGCTGCCGTGCCTCCTCGGTGGTCGGTGCAACATCCGGGGCATTTTGATCCGTGAGCAGTACCGCCACTACTTTCCCCGATCACCCGAAACAAATCAGTTGACAAGAATGGACGAACCGTACGACTCATACCGTTCAACGTCAACTCATACTCGCGTCGACGCGCGCCGCGGGGTGGGGTTACTCAACTGCGCTGTAGCGCAACATATTTCCGATAATCGACCGATGATCGGACTTCGCTTGACAATTCAGCCAGTTTCCGGCGGTCTGCGACCGCGTTTACGGAAACAATTGCATAGCTGAGGCTTTGGGGTTCGCGAGATCCCGGGGACTCAGTCTCCGGACCGCAGTGCCGTCTCGATGGTGTCGACTCGTTCCAGTGGGATACCCCATGGATTGTCCACGCCGACAACCGAATCCAGGTTCCAGAGCACACACTGCTCGTCCGGTCGCGCCACCATGGACCAGGCGACCACGGTGCGGCCCAGCTGATCGGCCATGGGGTCGCCGGATCCGGTGCCCTCGCCGTCCGGGAAGTGGTGCAGGAAGCGGCCGTACGCGTTCTCGCAGAAGCGGCCGTACCGGACGGTGCACAGGATCAGCCCGTGCCAGGCCTCGTCGACCGCGTGCGAGGGCATGCCGATCACCTGATCGTCGCGCATGGCGGCCCCGCAGCAGCGCAGCCATTGCCGCAGACCGGTCTCCACCAGGTCGCGTGGTTGCCACGGGCTGGTCTTGAATACCGCGTCCGGCAGTTCCAGCGCGTCCACGGCTCGATTCACCTGGTCGAGCCGTGGACGGGAGCGGCGTTGCAGCATGGCTTCACCGTACTTCGCGGGCCGGAGCCCGCGCACGGCACCGATTTCCGGGGCGGGGCTCAGGCGCTGGGCGTGCTGATTTCGGCGTCCGGCTGCTGCTGACCGCGGGTGGCGCGCAGGCTGGTGAAGGTCACCGTGGCCAGTACCACCACGATCACCACCAGTGAGGTGGCGGTGGGGATCGTCGGGACGCCGCTCCAGACGCCGTGCGCCCAGTGCAGTACCAGCTTCACGCCGATGAAGGCGAGGATGGCGGCCAGGCCGTAGGCCAGGTGCACCAAGCGGGACAGGGCGGCGTGCAGGACGAAATACAGTGCGCGCAAGCCGAGCAGCGCGAAGGCGTTGGTGGCGAACACCAGGAACGGGTCACCGGTGACGCCGTACACGGCGGGCACCGAGTCGACCGCGAAGACCAGGTCGGTCGCCATGACCGCGGTCACCACCAGGGCCAGCGGGGTCAGGGCGCGGCGCAGCTTGGACGGCTGCGCCGGATCGGCTTCGCGCACAATCATTTTGGTGCCGCGGTAGTCGTCGGTGACCGGCCAGATGCGGCGCAGCAGTCGCACCGAGCGCATGGACGAGATATCGACGTCCTGTTCGTGCCCGCCCGCCGCGTCGGCCAGCAGTTTCACCGCGGTGATCAGCAGGATCACGCCGAACAGCAGGAACGCCCAATCCAACGTCGCCAGCGCGGCGGCGCCGAGCGCGATGAAGATGCCGCGCAATACGAGTGCGCCCGCGATGCCATACAGCAGTACCCGCTGCGCCAGCGCCGCCGGCACCGCGAACGCGGACAGCAGCAGCATGAAGATGAACAGGTTGTCCACCGACAGCGATTTCTCCAGCAGATAGCCGGTGAAGAATTCCATGGCGGGTTTACCGCCGTTATTGCCCCAGAGGAACAGCCCGAACAGCACGGGCAGGGCGATATAGAAGATGGTCCAGCCGATGGCTTCCCGCATGGATACCTCGTGCGGGCGTCGGGTCAGGGTGAAATCCAGGACCAGCAGGGCGAGCACGGCAATGATGGTGCCGCCCCACAACCACGGCGTGCCGATGGTGTGGATGACGGGGGCACTCGCGAAAACAGTAAGGCTCATGGGACCTCCTCGGGCATGGGAAACCAGCCGAGGTCTCCTTCACCCACGTAGATCCTGCTCGCGGGCAATCATCCGGGGGACGCGACGGCGCGGCCCGTACTGACCGGAGTGATTATTGGGAAGTACTCCCCTCTACGGCGGTGAGGATAGTCGACCCTTACCTCGCATGTCCACTCGATGTGGCCCGTATCGCGGTCAGCGGGGGCTGAGCACCACCACGGAAATCGGACGGTCGGTCTTCTTCTGGTATTCCGTGTACCGACCCTGATTGACCTTGTCGACCAGGTCCCAGCGCCGCGCATAATCCGGGTCGTCCGGGTAGGTGGGCCGGGCCGTGACCGGAATCCGTTTCGGCCCGACCTGGATCTCGACCTTCGGGTCGGCCTTCACATTGGCCAGCCACCCCGGCGGCTTCGTCGCGCCGCCATTGGAGGCGGTCACCAGATAATCGCCGCCGTCCTTCGCATAGGTGAGCGCCGACGTCCGCGCCTGCCCGCTCTTGCGCCCGACCGTCCGCAGCAGCAGCGTCGGATTCCCGAACAACAACTTGTGCCCGACCAGCCCATTGCTGTTCTCGTAGATCCACTGATGTGCCTTCAGCACGTTCCCGAACAGATTCGCCATCGTTCCTCCTGCTCTAGTGGTCGATGCCCACATTAACGCTTCACGAAGCGGTCACGATCTTGTGGATACGGTTCCCGGAAAGGCTTCGCCGGGAGCCCCGAAATTCGCACTACACCAACAGGATCGAACGCAATGACTACTGCCCTCGCGGCCCCCGTGAAGTACCGTAACCCAGTCCTCGTCTGGCTGGTCTGGCCCCTGATCACCCTCGGCGTCTACTTCTTCGTCTGGTACTACAAGATCCACAAGGAGATGGCCGAACTCCGCCGCGACCCCGAAGCCCCCATAGCCGGCCCCCTCCTGGTCATGCTCTTCCTCTCCTGGACCGGCATCGCCGCCCTGATCAGCTTCTGGCGCACCGGCACCCGAATCCGCCAATCCCAAGAAGCCGCCGGCCTCGAAGCCACCTGCACCCCCCTCCTCGCCTTCCTCCTCAACTTCGTCTTCGGCCTGGGCGTCCTCTACTACCAACTCGAACTCAACAAAATCGCCGACCGCTTCGCCTGACATCCACCGGTTGCCCTGCTCCGAACTACTGGGGCAGGACAGTCTATTGGGGGCGCAGAGTGAAATCGTTTCAGCCGCAGCCAGGTTGGGTGGTGCAGGCATACAGATTCGCCCTCGATCCGAACGTCGGCCAGGATGCGGCTCTGAGGTCGCACTGTGGTGCGGCGCGGGCAGCGTACAACTGGGCCGTGGGGTGGGTATCGGCGTCCTGGTGGCAGCGTCAGGCCGAACGGTCCTATGGGATCGAGGACGCGGATTTGACGCCCTGGCGGCCCTGGTCGTTGCCGGAATTGCGGAAGGTGTTCAACGTCGTCAAACGGACCGATCCACGGTTCGCAGCCTGGTGGGCGGAGAACTCGAAAGAGGCATACAACACCGGGTTGGCCAATGCCGCCGCGGCCTTCGACAACTATGCGAAGGCCAAGACCGGCGGGCGGTCGGGCCGGGTCGGCATGCCGCGGTTCAAGTCGAAGCACCGCGTCACGATGGCATGCCGGTTCACGACAGGCGTGATCCGTGTCGATCCCGATCGCCGACACGTGACACTGCCTCGACTCGGGACGATCCGCACTCATGAATCCACCCGAAAACTGCAACGGCACATCGCCGATGGCACCGCCCGGATCTTGTCGGCGTCAGTCAAATTCGAGCGCGGCCGTTGGTGGGTGGCCTTCAAAGTCGAAGTCCAGCGGCGTACTCACTCTGCCCAGCGGGCTGGTGCAGTTGCGGGTATCGACGTCGGTGTCCGGAACCTGGCGGTCGTGGCAGACTCCTCGGGCGCGGTCCGCTTCATCCCGAACCCCGGCCACTACGACGGTGCGATTACCGTGCTCAGAAGGCTGTCCCGGCGCGTATCGCGCCGTCGAGGCCCGGATCGCCGTAGTGGCCGGGAACCGTCCAAACGCTGGTTGCGGGCGAATACCGAACGTAACCGCGTACTGCACCGGGTGGCGAACCTGCGAGCCGACGCACTCCACAAGCTCACTACGAGTATCCGATCCGATTACGGCACCGTCGTAATCGAGGACCTCAATGTGGCCGGCATGCTGCGCAACCGGCGACTGGCTCGCAGGATCGCCGATTCCAGTTTCGGTGAGATCCGCCGCCAGCTCACCTACAAAGGCGACTGGAACGGCGGCCGCACCATCGCGGCAGACCGCTGGTACCCCTCGTCGAAGACCTGCTCGCACTGCGGTGAGGTGAAAGCCAAACTGTCCCCGCATGTTCGAGTGTTCACCTGCCGCACCTGCGGCCTGTCCATCGACAGAGACGAGAACGCGGCCCGCAACCTGGCCGCCCTCGCAACGACCCACGATCCAACCGGTACCGGAGTGGCCGGAGACCGGGGAGCGACAGCTCCGAACCCTCGTGGAGCCGACCGGAAGACCCGCACAACGCACCCGAACCGCAAGGCGACGGCGCGGCGGGCAGGTGGCGCAACCCCGCACCCGCGGTCAGAAACGAGAGACCGTCATCAAGACACCACCACCCACCTCGGCTGATGGTGACACCGATACGGACCTTCCTCGCCGAAAGGCCGAGGACTGCCGACCCATCCACCGATGAGATCGGCAACGGCGGTAGCTCAGTCGGTTACCCGATCGACGCCCCGCTACGGGAGCGTCGCCCGAGACACCGGTGTTTGGTTTGTCGGTTCAAGCCGCTCTTGCTAATGTGCCGTGGCAGGCCCCTGTAGCTCAATCGGTTAGAGCTGCGGACTCATAATCCGTCGGTTGCCGGTTCGAGCCCGGCCGGGGGCACCTTGACGTGCGGCGTGTCATTTCTGGACACACCGGCCTCTTTTCTTCCAGCTAACAGGTGGCGGCCTGTCTGTTGGTGGCACAAATCAATCGGCTTTGAGCCGAAGGGTACGTTCCACATGCGCGGGATCTGAGTAAGCCTGGTGAACCGACCGATCCACAGTGTGAGGTGGCCTGGGTCTGAACGGGCGCGGCCCGGCCGGATGGAAATCCAGCGGGCGGCGTCCGGAACGCCTGCACCGCAGCAATTCCCGCAGCAGGGTATGCACCGCAATACGCACAACCGATGTACGGACAGGCGTATCCGCAGCAGCAGTACGCGCCTCCGGATCATCGACAACCATGTTTCCGCGGGCTCGGCAGTGACCTACCGTCGTCAATGTAAGGGGCAACCGCTCCGGGTGCAGTGTTGCTGTTCGTGTTCACGTGGGCATCGGGAATATCGTCTATTTCTGGCCGTTCATCGGGACCCCAAGCGCCGCAGAGACGCCCGTGAGGTGCCAGGCCGCCTCGATCGGGACTACGCGCGGGCACTGACAGCCAAAGCCCCGCGCCTACTGTTCTCTTATGACTCAAGCACGGGTGTGGACAGTAACGTCGACAACTCCGACCGAGGAGGACGCACGGAAGATCGCTCGGACCGTGGTGGCCGAGCGACTCGCCGCGGGTGCGGAGGTGACCGGGCCTGCGATGTCGGTGTTCTGGCACCTCAACGAGCTTGGGGAGGGCCAGGAGTGGCGTGTCACTCTCAAGACCTCGGCCGCAGTCCGGGACGAGCTGGCTGAGCGCATTCTCGAGTTGCACCCGTGGGCCGGCGGACCCGAGATCACCGCGACACCCGTCGAGTGGTGCATCGACAGCTACGCCGAATGGGTCGAGAAGTTCACAGCTGCACCGGAATAGGGGACTTCGCGGTGGCGGCCAGCCGTGCGAGGGCGGCCGCTCCGGCTGCCAGCACGGGCTGTGTGGTCTCTCTGATTCGCGCCAGCGGGCGCACGGATGCGACCTCTCCTGCGAGGGCGAAAGCCTGCTCGGTTGTTGCAAGAGCGTTGGCGTGATCGCCTGAGTCAAGATATGCGTCGGCGAGCCAAGTCAGGTACAGGGCTTTGTCTCTCGCCCAGTTGTCCGGGTAGTCGGCGAGGGCTCGCTGTAGCGGAGGAATGGCGCGCTCGGGCTTGTGCAACACCGACCAGACTCGATCAAAGGAGCTCAGCAGTGTTCTGAACTACGAAACCGCTAGTCACAGACGAGCGTAGGGTTATTTTCCTGCGGTGATCATGGTCAGCAGGTCTGGGGTTGGGCGGACGTCGCCGAAGGATCTGTAGATGGTGTGGAGGGTGGCGTTGTGGTCTTGGTCGCGGGGGGCGGCGTTGGCGTCGGCGATCATGATTACGCGGTAGCCGCGGGTGGCGGCGTCTCGGGCTGAGGATTCGCAGCAGACGTTGGTTACCGTGCCGGTGATGAGGACTGTGGTGATGTTTCGCTGGTCGAGTAGGTCTGGGAGGGGGCAGCGGCCGGGGAAGAAGGCGCTGAATGCGGACTTTTCTACGAAGAGGTCATCTTTGTGGGTGGACAAGCCTGGCCATAGACGAGTGGGTAGTGGGCCGGAACCGCCTGAGGTGCTGTAGGTTTCGGCGATCTGGCTGCCGAAGAAGGCTATCGAGGCTGCGCTCGGCTCGTCTGTGCCGGGGAGGACCCAGGCGATCGTGCCGCCGGCTCGGCGCAGGGCTTCCGCCAGGCGGTTGATGTTGGGGACGATTGCGCGGCAGTACGGGTTGTCGGTGACGTGGAACGGCACCATGTCGATCACGATCAGTGCGGTGCGCGGGGGATCGACGGTGGGGTAGGCGAAGCGGCGGCCGCGGCGGGATTCGTGGCGGGCGTACTCGCGGGGCTCGATGTGCCAGTCGTGTGTTTCGAGCTTCTCGACATCCACGGTGTCGAAGTCTCTCACCGGATCGGTGTGGGGTTGCCCTTTTTTCGGGGGCGGCGTACCCAAACCCAGGTGCCGGCGAGGGCGGCGAGTAGGGCGGTTTGTTGAGGATCAGGGCGAGGGTGCCCAGTGGGACAACGTTGTCGGCCAGGTAGGGCGGGGTCATGATGAGGACGTGGGCGAGGCAGAAGATCGTCCAGGCGGCGGTTATGCGGCGGTGCAGACGAATTCGGGTGACGGCGTTTGTGGACGTGGCGGGTTCGACGTGGAGCCTTCGGCAGATAGGCAGAGTGAGTGGGGTATTGGTGGCCAGGCTGATGCCGAATGCGACTGCCAGCGCGGCGTAGAGGATCAGCGCGGGGAGGAAGAAGTCTCGGCCTTGGCCGGTGACGGCGGCGGTCGCGGAGAAGACCAGGACGACGGCGGTTGAGATGGCGACTGCGGTGGGGCGGTCGCGGTGGTGCAGGCGGAGGGCCGCCGTGACGGCTGCGAGGGCTATGCCGGTTGGGATGCCTTGCAGGACATAGCCTATGGCGACGGCGAGGATGGGGGCGCCGCCGTCGATCAGATGGCGGCTGCCGCCCATGTCGCGGATCTTTGTGCGCAGTTCCCCGAGACCAGTGGTCGGGGTGTCTGCGCGCGGACGCGGTGTCCAAGGATTCTCAGCTGCCGAGGGTGTACTGCGGTGTCGCCTGTCCGGCCGCGGCGGGGACGGGATCGAGGTCGCTCGCGTCGGGGATTTCGGTGCCGTGCAAGGAGGTTCCGGCTGTTTCGCGGAGGAAGGACCAGGCGATCAGGCCGATCAGGGAGGCCGCGACCATGTAGGCGGCGGGGAAGAGGGACCAGCCGGTCTTCTCTATGACGGCCTCGTTTACCAGTGGGGCGGTGCCGCCGAATATCGCGGTGGAGATGTTGTAGCCGAGGGCGAAGCCGGCGTAGCGGACGTGGGTGGGGAAGATCGCCGGGAAGGTTGAGCTGATGGTCGACAACTGTGGGACGTAGAGCAGGCCCAGAATGACGAATCCGGTGATGGCCCAGGCTGTTCCCTTGCCCATCAGCCAGTACATCGGGATGGCGAGGACGGCCAGGCCGACCAGGGAGACCAGCCACAGGGGGCGGCGGCCCACTCGGTCGGAGAGGCGGCCGAAGAAAGGGAGGGAGATCATCATGACCAACTGCCCGATGAGCATCATTGCCGTGGTGGTGGATTCGCCGAGGCCGATGGTGCGCTGCAGGTAGGTCGGCTGGTAGGTGAGCAAGGTGTAATTCACGACATTGAGGGCCACTACCAGGCCGATCAGGGTCAGGAGTTCCCGGCGGTAGGTGGTCACGACCTCGCGCAGGCCGGTCGGTGGCTGGTCGCGGTCGGATTGTTCGGAGAGTTCGTTGAAGACGGGGGATTCGTCGAGGCGAGTGCGCAGGTACCAGCCGATCAGGCCCAGGGGGACGGCGAGCAGGAAGGGGATGCGCCAGCCGCCGTCGTGCATGCCGCTGGAACCCAGGACCAGCTGACAGGCCAGGACCACGGTCGAGCCGCCGACGAAGCCGGCCAGGGTGCCGAATTCGAGGAAGCTGCCGAGGAAGCCGCGTTTGCGGTCGGTCGCGCATTCGGCCAGATAGGTTGCGGCGCCGCCGTATTCGCCACCGGTCGAGAAGCCTTGTACGACACGGAGAGTGATGAGCAGGATCGGCGCGAGGACGCCGGCGCCGGCGTGGGTCGGGAGGATGCCGATCAGACCGGTGGCGAGGGCCATGAGCAGGATCGTGGTGGCGAGCACGGCTTTTCGGCCGATGCGGTCGCCCAGCGGACCCCACACCATGCCGCCGAGGGGTCGCAGCAGGAAGGAGACGGCGAAGCCGAGCATGGTGCCGAGGGTGCCGAGTGCGCCCGGGAAGAAGGCATCGGTGAGGTAGGTGGCCGTGGCCGCGTAGACGCCGTAGTCGTACCACTCGGTGGCATTGCCCAGCGCGCTCGCGGCCACCGATCGCCGTAGCGGGAAGCCGGATGTCTTCGATTCCGTCTCTTGTCGCACGAAACAGACCGGTACCCATGAACGGTGCGGGCAAACAGCGGGCATCGATGAAATGGCCTCGTTCATCACCCGCTACCAGGGCGGAAGTGGCAAAAGTGATCGTCGCCACACATCTAGTCGAGCGCGGCCCCGCGCCCGTAACTCGGTTGTCACGCTCTGATCCCCGGTGAAGACTGAGGTGAGTTCATGGCATCGTGCGGGGAGGATTCACCATGTCGCAACCGATTCGCGTGCTCGTCTGCGGCGGCGGTATCGCGGGTAACGCCGTCGCCCTGCAACTCCTGCGGGCAGGTATCGATACCACCGTCGTCGAACGGGCGCCCGCGCCGCGACCCGGCGGCCAAGCCGTCGACCTGCGCGGACCCAGTCGCAAGGTGGCCGAGCGGATGGGGCTGATGCCGGGCATCCGCCGGCATGCGCTCGACGAGCGCGGGATGGTGTTCATCGACGACCGCGGTCGCCGGCGGGCGCGCATGCCGGCCGAGATGTTCGGCGGCGAAGGCATCATCGCCGATATCGAGATCACACGCGGTGACCTCAATCAGGTGCTGCTCGACGAAATCGCCGCACTCCCAGCGGAATCCGGCGTACTCGATTACCGCTACAGCGAATCGGTCGCGGAGCTCGAACAGGATGCCGAAGCGGTGAAGGTGCGCTTCGCCTCCGGCGCGGTGGCCGACTTCGACCTCGTGATCGGGGCCGACGGTCTGCGTTCGGCCCTGCGGGAGCAGGTATTCGGCCCGCACGAGCAGTTCACCGAATATCTGGGCGCCTATATCGGCTTCTTCACCATCCCCACGCCGGCGGACTCGAAGCTGGAAACCGGTTGGGTCGGTGTGTATCCCGTGCCCGGCAGCGTCGTCGCGTTGCGGCCGGACCCGGACCCGGCGACCTCCATGGCCATCATCTCCACCCGCGTCCCCGCCGACGACCGCCTGCGCGGGAATGTCGCGGCGCAGCAACAGCTCATCCGCGATCGACTGTCCGGGCACCACTGGGTGGTTCCGGCGATTCTGGACACCATGGCCGACGCCCCCGACTTCTACTTCGACGAGGTGGCCAGGATCCGGATGCCCGAGTGGTCGCAGGGTCGCGTGGTGCTGCTCGGCGATGCCGCCTGCTGCGGTTCGCCGATGACCGGCATGGGCACCGCGCTCGCCCTCATCGGCGCGTATCTCCTCGCCGGTGAAATCGCCACCACACCGGACGATTTCGAGCGTGCCTTCACGCGCTACGAGGAACTGCTGCGTCCACTGGTGACCGCCGTGCAGAAGGGCACCGAGGGGCAAGTGCGGCTGCGTCACCCGGAAACCCGTCGCGGGGTCGCGTTCATGCAGGGCCTCGTAGCGGTGATCGCGTCGCGCCCACTGCAGCCGGTGCGCGCTCTGCTCACCCACTTGATCGGGAAGGGAGCCGAATATCCAGTACCCACGTACCCGGGAGATACCGGCCGAATATAGATTGCCGGGCCGGGCGCGTCCGGTTCGGGCGCTTGCCCGGAATACGCTGGCGGCATGAGAATCCACCGGTGCGGTCCGGAACACCTGGACGATCTGGCCACTCTCCGCGCCCAATTGTGGCCCGACCTCACGGTCGCGCTGCATCGCGCGGATATCGCCGACGCATACGACGGCTCCCGCGCGGCGGTCGCCTTCCTGGCCCGCGACGGCCGGGACCGCCCCATCGGCTTCGCGGAGGCTACCTTGCGCACCGACTATGTGAACGGCTGCGACACCTCGCCGGTCGCCTTCCTGGAAGGCATGTACGTGGATACGGCGCACCGCCGCGCGGGCATCGCCCGAATGCTGTGCGACGCAATCGAAGCCTGGGGCCGCGCCCACGGCTGCACCGAACTCGGCTCGGACGCCCTGCTGGACAACCCCACCGGCCAGGCCATGCACGCCGCACTCGGTTTCGAGGAGCGCGAACGCGTCGTCTACTACCGAAAGATGCTGGGCACCGGCCACTGACGGCGCGCGGTCCGGTGGTGGCAGCCCTACTACCGCCCGGGCGGTAGCAGGCTGTCGCCCGTGGGTCGCCTTTCATAGCTTGGGGTCGTGAGGATGAAACTTGCGGTGCTGGGCGTGGCGATGGCGGCGGTGACGGCCTGCGGCGTGGACGGTTCGGGCGATAACGAGGAAGCCGGCCTGGGCGAGATCACGGCTGCTCTGAATGCCGCTGTGCACCTGGGATTTCCGGGCGCGCAAGCCGTGATCGACGACAAAGGCCACACCTGGACGGTGACTTCGGGTGCCGGTGAGCTGGCCACGGGCAAGCCGTTCCCCGGCGATTCCAGGATTCGGATCGGCAGCAATACCAAGCCTTTCGTGGCAACCGTCATGCTGCAGTTGGTGGCCGAGGGCAAGGTCGAATTGGATGCGCCGGTGGAGCGGTATCTGCCGGGTGTGGTGCACGGGCCGGGTATCGACGGCAATCGGATCACCATCCGAAATCTGTTGCAGCACACCAGTGGCCTGCCCGAGTATGCGGCGGAATTCGGTGATACTCCCAAACCCGGGCAGGTCGAGATCGTGACCGAGCACGCACGGTGGACGACCGCGGATATGGCTGAGGTGATACGCAATGCCTTGACCGCTCCGGCCGATTTCGAGCCCGGCGCGCAATGGCGGTATTCCAACACCAACTACGCCGTCGCCGGGATGGTGATCGAGAAGGTCACCGGGCATTCGGTCGCCGCCGAGATCACCGGCCGCATTATCGAGCGACTCGCTTTGCGCGACACCTACTATCCGGAGCCCGGCGAAACCGATATCCGTGGTCCGCATCCCATCGGGTACAGCGAGGTCGGCGGTCAGCGGGTCGACTACACGAGCCAGAACATGTCATGGGCCGGCGCCGCGGGCGCGATAGTCGCGACCGGCGCCGACCTCGACCGGTTCTGGGCCGGCCTGCTGGACGGAAAGCTGCTGCCGCCCGCGCAATTGGCGGAAATGAAGAATGTCAGATCCGTCGACGACAAAGGCACGCTGTCCTACGGTCTCGGAATGATGCGGATGTCGCTCTCGTGCGGGAAAGAGCTGTGGGGGCACACCGGAGGCACCTCCGGATTCCTGACCTTCGACGGCGTGGTCCCGGCGACCGGGCGAGCGGTGACGATCGCCTTCAACCAGGACCTCATCGATCACGAGCACAACTCGGCGGGGTTTCATACACTCGATGTCGCAGCGTGCGGGGCCTGAGGTCGTTCCTGCCGAAATACCAAGTGCTCGAAGGGCGTCCGCGCATAATGCCAGGGGAAGAGATTTCACGCGCGGAAGGAGCGGGGGATGAAGGCTGTTCGCCTCCACGAACCGACAGGCATCGACGGGCTCGTTTATGAAGACGTCCCCGATGCCGAGCCCGGACTGAGCGAGGTACTGATCCGGGTGGCCGGATGCGGTATCACGCACAATGAGCTGGATTGGCCCGTCTGGACCTGCCGGGCGGGGCATAAGCGGACTTCGATCATTCCCGGTAACGAGGTGTCGGGCGTGGTAGTCGGGCTGGGGTTCGGGGCGGCCGGGTTCGCCGTGGGCGACGAGGTTTTCGGGCTCACCGACCAGCTGCGGGACGGCGCGGCCGCCGAGTTCGTCGCCGTCGAGCAACGGAATCTCGCATTGAAGCCCCGGACCCTGGATCACGTGCAGGCCGCCGCGGTGCCGCGGGCCGGGCTGACGGCCTGGCAGGCCCTGTTCGACCACGGCAAACTGGCGGCGGGCCAGACGGTGGTCATTCACGGCGCGGGCGGCGCGGTGGGTTCGGTGGCCGTACAGCTCGCGCATTGGGCCGGGGCGATAGTGATCGGTACCGGGCGCGGTCATTCCCGCGCGCTGGCCACCGAGATGGGCGCGGATCGGTACGTGGCGCTGGATACCGATCGGCTGGAAGATCTTGCCGGGCAAGCGGATCTGGTGGTCGACACCATCGGCGGTGAGGTGCTCGCGGCCTCGGCCGACCTGCTCCGCGAGGGCGGCCGGCTGGTCACGATCAAGGCGGCCTTCGACTTCCCGCCCGGCCGCGACGATGTCGAGAAGATCGTCTTCGTCCAGGTCTCGGACCGCAATCAGCTCGCCGAGCTCGCGCGCCTCATCGACGACGGGACGCTGCGCCCGCCGGTCAGCGAGGTCTACCCGCTCGCGGACGCGATCAAGGGGTTCAGCGCCAAGGCGGCCGGTGGCCTCCCCGGCCGGATCGTGCTCCAGCCTTGATCGGCCCCGCCGCGAAAAGTCCTTTGGCCGAAGGGGATGTGCCGGGGTAGCGTTCCGCCATGCAGCGCGCGCAGTCCACGACGACGCCGGATCACGTCCCGGCGCGCTGAACCTTGTTCTGATCGAAGCCCCGGGCGGATGCCCGGGGCTTTCTCGCGTGGTCATCCGCCCTGTATCGGGAGGAGTCCCACATGTACGACCATCGGAAGCTGGGCCGGGAACTCGGCTTGTTCGACACCGCCCCGCTGATCGGCGCCGGGCTGCCGTATTGGCTGCCAGACGGGGCGATCGTGCGGCACAGCCTCGAGGAATACGTTCGCGAGGTGGAGCGCCGGGCCGGCTACCGGCATGTGTATTCACCCGTGCTCGCCAAACGGGAACTGTACGAAATCTCCGGGCACTGGGCCCATTACAACGAGGACATGTACCCGCCGATGGATATCGGCGGTGAACAGGTCGTACTGCGGCCGAGCCTGTGCCCGCACCACGCGATCATGTATCGCGCACGATCGCACAGCTATCGCGAACTCCCACTGCGCATGGCCGAACTCGGGGCAATGTATCGCTCCGAATTGTCCGGGGTACTGGGCGGTTTGACCCGCGTGCGCTGCATTCAGCTCAATGACGCGCATATCTTCTGCACCCTCGATCAGGTCGCCGAGGAGGCCGCCGGCGCCTTGGCTTTGATCGGGGCGGCATACGCGGCCATGGGTATCGGCATTGCTCGCTATCGCCTTTCACTACCGGGCCCGGGCGGGAAATATGTTGTGGCGCCGGAGATGTGGCGGCAGGCGAGCAAGATTCTGAGTGCGGTACTCGATCGTTCCGGAGTCGCGTACGAGGCGGTCGAGGGCGAGGCCGCGTTCTACGGACCGAAGATCGACGTCCAACTCTCCGATCACGCGGGCCGCGAGTTCACCTTGTCCACCGTGCAGGTCGACTTCTACCAACCCGAACAATTCGATCTGCACTACGTCGGCGCGGACGGCGATAAGCATCGACCGGTCATGGTGCACCGCAGCATTATCGGCAGTGTCGAGCGCGCGGTCGCGCACCTGATCGAACTGCACGGCGGCGCCTTTCCGGCCTGGCTGGCTCCGCTGCAAGTGGCGGTCCTGCCGATATCCGGTGCGGTGGAGCCGGCGGTGGCGGAACTGCGTGATCGTTGCCTGCGCGCGGGTCTGCGCGCGGAGGTGATGGACGCCGAATCCGGGAGTCTGGGTGCGCGCGTGCGGGATACCCGGCTGGCGCCGTACCAGTTCATCCTCGGCCCCGCCGAGATCGCGAACGGCGAGGTGGCCGTCCGGCTCAGGGACGGCCGCCGCCTGCCTCGGCTATCCGCCGAGACCGCAGTCGCGGGTGTTCGCGCGTTGGTCGAAAGCCGCGACACCCGCTTGTGGATCGACTGACCACAGCCGGGCGAATCCACCGGGAACATGAGTCATTCGGGAATGATCGCCACCGCATCGATCTCCACGAGCGCGCCCGGGCGCGCGTGGCCCGCGGTCGAGACCACGGTGATGGCGGGGTTGTGGTAGAGCTCTTCGGGGTCGACGTGGGTCGTCTTCGCGGTCATACGGTCGCTCCCTGTCGGGTGTGCAGATAGAGGTCGCGCAGCAAGGAGACCTCGGACAGATGATGGATCAACTCGCGATGGATGTGCAGCACGAGCGTCGCCATGGGAGCGTCCGGGTAGGGCTCCTTCGGGCCGACCGGGGTGCGGAGTGCGGTTTCGCTGAGGCCGCGCACCCCGGTCACCCAGGCGTCGACCTGGGTGTCGAGTTGTTCGAGCGCGGTGGCCGCATCGCCCGCGTACTCCCAGGACTCGTAGGACGCGGCGGGCGCGCCGAAGTGCGTGGCATTGCGCATGGCCAGCACGCCCACGATGACGTGCGCGAGCCGCCAGGCGATGGTGGTGAACGGCGCGGGAACCGGTGTGGGATAGGCGTAGTCGATGGTGAAGGCTCCGGCGCCGGGCTGCGGCGGCACCGCCGAGGCGTCGCGTGGCCGGATGTTCCAGGCGTCCGGCGCCGGTGACCAGAGGTATTCGTCGTCGCTGAGGCCCTGTAGCCGGGCCCGGATCTGATGGTCCCAATGGAACTCCCACTGCTCGCGCAGGATCCGGTTCCAGTCGAAGTCGTCTGCATCCATGCCGCTACCCTGGCACCCCTAGCGGACAGGATCGGTCCGCTATCTGTGGCAGGGTGGCGAAATGGCGGACGGCGCGGACCGGGGGACGACCGAGCGGGTGCTCACCCTGCTCGGGCTGTTGCAGCAACGCCAGGTCTGGACCGGACCCGAGCTGGCCGAGCGGCTCGGCGTCACCCCGCGCACGGTGCGGCGCGATATCGAGCGGCTGCGCGCGCTCGGTTATCCGGTACGCGCCTGCCAGGGCGTCGGCGGCGGATACCAATTGGGCGCCGGACAGGAACTGCCGCCGCTGCTGCTCGACGACGAGGAAGCCATCGCCACCGCGGTATCGCTGCTCGCCGGTGCGGCCGGCGCCGGTGACGCCGCGCTACGGGCGCTGGCCAAACTCGACCGGGTACTGCCCACCCGGCTACGGCACGAGGTGCGCGCGCTCGCCGGTTCGGTGGAGTCCTTCGCCGGAGCCCGCATACCCGTCGATCCGGAAACCCTGCTGGCGCTGGCGAGAGCATGCCGCGACGAGGTGGAGGCCGGTTTCGACTACCCGTCCAACGGTGAGCTGCGCCGCCGCCGCGTCGAGCCCTACCGCCTCGTAGCCTCCGATCGCCGCTGGTATCTGCTCGCCTACGACCTCGATCGCGACGACTGGCGCAGCTTCCGCGTCGACCGGATGAGCGAGGTTTCGGCGCGCACCTGGCGATTTCACCCGCGGGTGGCGCCCGATGCGGCGCGGTATGTCCAGGAGGGCGTGGCGAGCCGCGTCTACCCGCATCAGGCCCGATTTCTCGTGCACGCACCGGCGGACATTGTGCGCGAACAACTTTCGCCGTCCGCGGCCGCCGTCCGGGAATGCGGGGACGCGGCCTGCGAGGTGCTCAGCGGCGCCCGCAACCTCGACGGCGTACTCCTGCACATCCTGCTGCTGGGCCACGAGTTCGAAGTGCTCGACCCGCCGGAGCTCGGGCAGCGTTCCCGCGCACTGGCGCAACGCCTGCTGGCGGCCGGCGCCCCGGTCCCGCCGCCGGCTGGCAGCGGCTGACAGCGCCGTGCCAGTGCGGCCCGCGAACCTGTCGGGAGCACGCCGCCCTTCGAGGAAAGGTCCCGCATGGCGCTGTCCGTATGCCGCTCAGGGCTTGTCGTGGATCAGTGCGCGGACGGCCGGAGCGACGGCATTCCGGATGAATCGGCACTCGCCGTAGCCGCCGTCACCGAGGTTGACGGTGAGTTCCACGGTGTCGTTGATGCGGTACGGGCGGTTCTCGATGATCGACCCGAGGACCCGCCGCAGCCGCGACACCTCCGCCCGCACGGTGACCGCGTGCTCGGCATCGCCGTACAGGGCGACCCCGAGCTCCGCGACCGACATACCGGTCCGGCCCTGCCGGTGCAGGAGCAGCAGGATCTCCGCGTGCCGGGCCGAGAGCGCACTGCGCCAGCTCGATTCGGGTCCGGTGACAATCGCCGTCGGAGGTCCGGTCAGGTCGAGTTCCAGCCGGATGGGCGCGGCTTCGGGTCGCGGCCGGAGCAGC
Organism: Nocardia sp. NPDC088792; assembly: GCF_044750615.1. Classification (NCBI taxonomy): domain Bacteria; kingdom Bacillati; phylum Actinomycetota; class Actinomycetes; order Mycobacteriales; family Nocardiaceae; genus Nocardia; species Nocardia sp. NPDC088792. Next base: position 175,087 of record NZ_JBIVKC010000002.1, on the reverse strand, counting down.
CAGCCGGCGCCGAGTCGTTCCGGTATGCACAGGCCGAGACCGGGGACGTGCAGCGCGCGTTCGTCGCGCGGGGCCGCGATGCGGCGGGCCGGCGCCAGGCCCGCGGCGTGCGCGACCCAGCCGTGCTGGTCCACGAGCAGCGCGGGCCCGGACAAGGAGGCGAGTGTCGGTCCGGCGCTGGTGCGCAGTCGTTCGAGCGAATTCTGGTGCAGTCCCTGCAGTTTCACCTCCGCCAGCCGCGCCACCGTGGTGACGAGCGCGGTGATCGCCGGATGCAGGGTCAGCGCCGGACCGCTGAGATCGACGACGCCGAGCAGGTCGCCGGTGCGCGGATCGTGGATCGGGGCGGCGGTGCAGTACCAGCCGTGCTGTGACTGCTCGTAATGCTCGCCCGAGAACAGTTGCACCGGTGCGGCTTCGGCGAGCGCCGTGCCGATGCCATTGGTGCCCACGGTGGATTCGGTCCAGACCGCGCCCTCCCGGAAGCCGACACTGTCGGCCTGGCAGCGGATGCGGGCCGACCCGGCCCGCCACAGCACGACCCCGTCGACGTCGGTGATGACAACGATGAGCTGTGAATCGTCGGCGACGGCGTGCAGCACCTGGATGATCTCGCCGAGCACATCGGCCAGCGGCGATTGGCGCCGGCGTTCGATCTCGTCCGCGGGCAACAGGGTTCGATTGTTGGTCTGGTCGGCGGTGAGGCCGGCCTCCCGCACGCGGGACCAGGAGCGGGCGATGAGCGGGCGCGGGCGCAGCGGGGATTTGCTGCCGCCGAGGACGGCGTCGTGCATGCGGATCAGGTCACGGGCGTACCGCGGAAGATCCGTGCCGGGCCGGATTGCGCTGAAATCACCCACGGTATCCATCCTGTATCCACAAAACCGTACCGATCAGCATATTTCGGGGTAGCGGCGCGCGCACATCGATATGCAACGTGCCGCAACCCTTGAAGCCCGCACCCCGGCACGGTTTTGTTCTGAAGAATGCACAGGATCGATGGCCAGGTGAGTAGTTCATGCGGGTAGGACTGTTGGGGCCGACGACACTGTCAGTGACGGAGAACACCACCCAGGTGGGCGGACCTCGGGTCCGCGCCCTGCTGGCCCTGCTGGCGCTCGACGCCGGCCGGGCCGTACCGGTGCCACGGCTGATCGACCGCATCTGGGATCAAGAACCACCCGCCGCCGCGGAGAACGCACTGCAAACGCTGGTCCGCCGGCTGCGCGCGATCACACCCGAGCACACCGTCAGATACGTGCAGCGCGGCTACCTGCTCACGATCGAGCCGGACGCCGTCGACCTCCACCGCTTCGCGCACTCCCTCGAAACCGGCCGCCGCGCCCTCACCGCGGGCCGCCCCGAAGCGGCGGCCGCCGCCCTCGACGAGGCGCTACACCTCTGGCGTGGAACGGCTTTCGCCGACATAGGCGATATCGCCCACTTGCAGATCGTCGCCGACACCGTCGCCGGGCAACGCCTGGACGCCATCGAACTACGCGCCGACGCCTACCTCGCCCTCGGCCGCGCCGCCGAAATCGTCCGCGAACTGACCGTCGAGGCCGCGGCCAACCCGTTCCGTGAACCCCTCGCCGCCCGCCTGATCACCGTCCTCGCAACCGTAGGCCGCAAAGCCGAAGCACTACAGGTATATCGGCGCACCGAGCAGACCCTCGCCACCGAACTCGGCGTCGCCCCGTCTGCTGAATTGCGCAGAGCAGTAGAGCACCTCGCGGCGCCGGCGGCCGAATCGGCTCACCGCGAGCCGAGCACGCCCCGCCACCCCGCCCCGGCGGTCGCGCTGCCTCACCCGCACCACAACAATCCCCACGACCGGTATCTCCGCCGCCCGGCCTTCGATTCGCACGGCCGGGTTGCCGGTTTGCCCGGCAGAGATGCCGATCCGCGTAGCCCGGGGCCTGCCTCGCACCTCGCGGCACCCTCGGGCCGCGCCCGGTTGCCGCGGCGGTTCACCAGCTTCGTGGGGCGCGAGGAGGATCTCGCGGAGGTGGTTCGCCTGCTCGCGGCGAGCCCGATGGTGACGCTGGTCGGGCTGGCGGGCGTCGGGAAGACGCGTCTGGCAACGGAACTCGTGCATGCTCGCGGTCCTGACTGGCCGGATGGTTATGTCTTCGTCGAGTTGGCTGGGGTCGGCCCGGAGCAGGCCGGGGTATCCGCTCGGGCAGCGGTGGGCGCTGCCGTGCTATCGGCGCTCGGGCGGGTGGAGCGAGTCGACGCCGATGGCGGGGACTGGATCGAGGTGCTGGCCCGCGCGCTGCGGGGACGGCGGATGCTGTTGATCCTGGACAATTGTGAGCATGTGGTGCTGGCCGTCGCGGAGCTGGCAGACCAACTGCTGCAACGACTTCCGGCGCTGACGATCCTCGCGACCAGCCGGGAAGCACTGGGGATCGAGGGGGAGCGCAGGTATCCGCTGCGCACACTCGACCTGCCGGACTCCGGTGGCACGATCGAGGCGGCCGGTAACTGTTCCGCCGTACGGCTGTTCATCGACCGCGCGACCACCGTGCGGCCGGATTTCACCCTGACTCAGGACAATTGCGCCGACGTTTCCACCCTCGTGCGTGGCCTGGACGGTATGCCGCTGGCGATCGAACTGGCCGCCGCCCGCTTGCAGGTGCTGTCGCTACGCGCGGTGATCGAACGACTCGATGATCGATTCGCCCTGCTGACCAGCAACTCCCGCCGGATCTCCGCGCGGCACCGCAGCCTGCACGCCGCGGTGGCCTGGAGCTGGGCGCTGCTCACCGAGCGTGAGGCCGAATTGGCCCGCCGCATATCGGTTTTCGGCACGGGCGCGACCCTCGATATGGTGCTCGCGAGCTGCGCCGACCACCCCACCGACGCCTCGGGTCCCGTGCGCGCCGCCACCGCCGCCGGCCTCGTCGACACCTTGATGTCCCTGGTCACGAAGTCCCTGGTGGAGTTCGACGGCACCCGCTACCGCATGGCCGAAACGATCCGCGCCTACGCCGCCCTGGAACGCGAGTCGCCCTCGTCGCCGGCCAACCGGCCCACCGCGCCCGGCGAACCCGGCCGCCAGGAGGCGGGCGACCGGATTCGGTGCCGGGCCGTGACACCCGGAGCCCTGTTATGACACCGCGCCGATGAATCCTCCGATCGCCGCACCGATCGCGCAGCCGACGATCGCGCCGACGAGGAAGAACCAGATGCCGATCACGATGCCGATGAGGCAGCCGACCACGGCGCCGGCGATTATCGCGCCGCCGTCCCCGTCGGCCTGATGGATGAACGGCAGGTTCTGGACACTGGCCGCCGCCGGAGTGGGGCCACCCACCGGGGTGAGGGTCAGATCCGTGGGATCGGCGAGTGCCGGTGTGACGGCGAAGGTTTGGCCGGTGTCCGCGACCAGGGTCGTGGGTATCGTGCCGACGACCGCGCCGTCATTGGAGAGCACCTGAACGCCGCCGGGGGTGAGGGCGAAGGTGCCATTGTTCAAGCTGACGTCGGCGCGCGAATGGTCGGCCGCCAGCGTGGTGGTGTAGCCGACCGGGCCGGCCATTCCTCCGAAATTTATGTCGGCCAACGTCGCTTCGCCGTTTGCCGTGGCCAGGGTGACTCCCGTGGCCGCTATGGCGAATACCGCTGTCGCCACCAACTTCCTGGTAAACATGTTCTCTTTCCATCCGTTCGGGTTTTCCTTGACGTTCCCCCGACGAACGGCTTCGGACGTAAGACAATAATGCGCTTGCCATGCATTTGCGTCTATAGGAAATCGGCTCTGTAGGAGCGGTTTTTCAGGTTGCGGTGATCTCTGGCAGTCGGCTGTGAACTAGGCGAGATGTTCGGTCTCCTCGCGGAAGATCCGTAGGCCCTCACTGATCTTCCCGGCGGCGATCTCCAACTGCTCAGGGGTGAGCATCTTCCCGAAGGCGGCCGCATTGAGTAGTTGGCTGCGGGCCTGATCGAGGTTCATGGTGGCCCAGTCGCGGCGTGAGAGTTCCGGCATGTCCCGGAACGATACCTCGAGTAGAACATTTGTTCGAGTGTTTGCGTGGAGGCGGTATCACGACCGGGGTGAGCGTCAGTTGCGCGGCGCCCAGTGATTCCCGCCCTCCGAGAGGCGGGCCCTGTTGTGCAGCAGGTAGCGCAGCGACAGCTGCGCCACCCGCGCATAGAGCAACGGCCGCACGGCGAGATCCCGCAGCCGCTCGGCCGAGCTCCGACGCGGCGGACGAATGCCCTGGTAGCGGTACAGGAACCAGGTCAGCGCACGATTTCCGGCTGGAACGCGAGGCATGGGTCGAGCCTAACTATGCAGGCCGACGGAAATGTCCCATTGCTATCAATTCGCAATCTTGGTTCTTCGCTCGCGAAAAGGAGCGAAACCCCGCATGCGGCTCAGAGCACGGCTTGCGTCTGCGTCACCTTGGCCACGAGTTTGCCTGCGTCATCACGGATTTCGGTCTCCACCACGATGAAGCTGCGCCCGGCGTGCAAGGGCTTGGCCGTCGCCGTGGCATGACCCGACCGCACCGCGCGCAGGAAATTGGTCTTGGACTCCACCGTCGTGGTGCCCTGCTTGCCCTCGGGCAGGTTCAGGAAGGCGCACACCGCCGCCGTCGCATCGGCCAGCGACATCAGCGCGCCACCGTGCATGGCAGTGCCCAGCGTGCACCGGGATTCATCCCAGGCCAGCCGGCTGCGCACCAGCTCCGGGCCGCACTCGAGAACCTCCACGCCCAGCCGCTCGGTGAACGGCATGGTGCTGAAGAGCTGCGTGCCCAGCGGATCCGGGGCGATATCGGTGTCGGTCATGAGATCGACTGTGCCGCAAATCCGGCCGCCGGGCCATTACTTCTCAGGTAATCGCCACCGGTAGCCGGTCCCGTAGCGCCGCTCTGGGAGACTCGGCGGGTGCAGGTTGGTGTGTTGGGTCCGGTCCGGGTGCTCGCCGCGGACGGGACAGCGGTCGAGATCGGCGGCGTCCGCGTACGAATGCTGCTGGCGCGATTGGCGCTGGCGAGCGGGGGAGCGGTGCCGGTGACGGCGCTCATCGATGGATTGTGGGGCGAGGAACCACCCGCCGAGGCGGCCGGCGCGCTGCAGGCGCTGGTATCGCGGCTGCGCAAGGCATTGAGCGGGGTCGGCACGGTCGAGTTCGGGGCCGGCGGGTACCGGCTGCCGGATATCGGCGTGGACGCCGACCGCTTCGAAGAACTCACCAAACAGGGGCGGCGGGAACTGGCCGCGGGCCGAGCGGAATCCGCCGCCGCGGTACTCGGCGAGGCGCTCGCGCTGTGGCGCGGGGAAGCGCTCGGCGATGTGCTGGACGCACCCTTCGCCGGCGCGGCCGCCACCCGGCTGGACGACCTGCGGGCGGGCGCCACCGAGGATCGTTTCGAGGCCGAACTCCGATCCGGTCGCTACGCCGATATTCTCGCCGATCTCGAGGTCGCCGGAACCACCCATCCGCTCAGCGAACGACTCGCCGCCCTGCGCATGCGCGCGCTCGCGGCCGCCGGCCGGCAATCGGAGGCGCTCACCGTCTACGAGGAGATGCGCGCCCGCCTCGACGAGGAACTCGGCATCGACCCCTCCGCCGAACTCCGCGACACCCACCTGGCCCTGCTGCGCGGTGAACTGGAAACCCCGGTGGCGCGCCGGGAAACCCTCGCGAACAGGCTGCCCGCACGGCTGACCAGCTTCATCGGGCGCGATGCCGAGCTGGCGGGATTGGCTCGGCTGCTGCAGGATTCGCGACTGGTCACCATTGTCGGGCCGGGCGGAGCGGGCAAGACGCGACTGTCGCTGGAAGCCATGGACCGCTACACCGGCGGGCCCGTATTCTTCGTGCCGCTCGCCGAGGTGGGCGCGCCCGACCAGCTGGCCGACGCCATAGCCGGCGCCCTGGAACAAACCCCCGGCGAACCCCGCCCCGACAAGACGGCCCGCCTGGCCGAACTGCTGGATGCCGGTGCGGTCGTACTGGTTCTGGACAACTGCGAGCACCTCATCGCGGCCGCCGCCGAACTGGCCGAACAACTGCTCGCCAGACTGCCGCGGCTGCGCATCCTCGCCACCAGCCGCGAGCCACTGGCCATCACCGGTGAATCGCTGTGGCATCTCGGACCGCTCGACGTGCCCGCCGAAACCGCGGATCCCGCAGTGGCGCAAGCCTCTTCGGCGGTGCGGCTCTTCGCGGACCGGGCGGCCGCCGTCCGTCCCGGATTCGTTCTCGACGACCGCACCGCGGGCCCGGTGGTGGAGATCTGCCGCCAACTCGACGGCATCCCACTGGCTTTGGAACTCGCCGCCGCGAAACTGCGATCCATGAACGTGGATCAGATCGCCCGCCGTCTGGACGACCGATTCCGGCTGCTCACCTCGGGTAGCCGCACCGCCCTACCGCGGCAGCGCACGCTGCTCGCCCTGGTCGAGTGGAGCTGGGATCTGCTCGATGAACCCGAAAAGATCCTGGCGCGCAGGCTTTCCATCTTCCCCGCCGGTGCGACGGAGGAAGCCGTCGAGGCGATCTGCGCCGACGACTCACTGCCCGCCGCCGATGTGCCGTATGTCCTCGGCACACTGGTGGAGAAGTCGATCGTGGTGGTGTCCGCCGACGATCAGCCGCGCTATCGAATGCTGGAAACCATCCGCGCCTATGCCGCCGACCGGCTCACCGCCGCCGATGACTCGGTGCGGGAACAGTTCACGCCGTACTACCTGTCCCTCGCCGAAGAGCACGAACGGTACCTGCGCACCGGCGAGCAACTGGACGTCGTGGCCCTCTTCGACGCCGAGCACCCGAATATGGCCGCCGCCCTGCGCGCCGCCGCGGCCGCCGGGGACACCGCGACCGCCGCACTCCTGGTCCGATCCCTGTTCTGGTACTGGGGGATTCGCGGCATGACCGCCCAATTCGAGACGGCCCTGACCGACGTACTCCGCTTCGCCGACGCCCTCCCCGCCGACGCCCGCGCCGCCTTCGGCGTTATCCAGCTGATGACCGGAGCCCCCACCGCCACCTCCGGCAACCTGACCGCCCTCATCGAGGAATGCGTCCGCACCGGCGGCCTGGAATTCCATCCGGCACTACCACTCTGGACCGCCCTGCTGGCGGCCCGCACCGGCGACACCGACCTGGCCGAACAACGCCTCGCCCAGGCCCTCACCTGGCCCGACCCCTGGGTCCGGGCCAGCGCCCACCTGGCCCGCGACCTGGCCCTCACCGGCCTGGGCCGCCAGCCGGAGGGCGCCGAAGCCCGCCGGGAGGCGCTACGCGGCTTCGAGATCGTCGGCGACCGCTGGGGCCTCGACCTGGCCCTGCTCTCGGTGGGCCGCGACCACTCCCTGCGCGGCGAACACGACCGGGCCATCGCCGCCTTCGCCCGAGCCGTCACCGTAGCGTCCGAACTGGGCATGGAAGACGATATTCTCTCCAGCCGAACCGAACTCGCCACGGAACGCATGCGGGCCGGCGACCTACAGGGCGCAGCCCTCGACATAGAAGCCGCCGACCGACTGGCCGCCGACCTGGGTTTCACCCGCCTGGCCACCACCATCCAATTCGCCCGAGCCGAACTGGACCGCCGCACAGGCGATATCGCTGGGGCCGACCGCACCCTCGATCGAATCGACCACCGAACCCGCCACACCCTCTTCCCTCCGATGATGATCTCCGGCCGAATCGCAGTGTCCCGCATGGCAAACCGCCTCACGGCAGGCGACGCGACCGAGGCCCGCGAACTCTTCCCTCGAGTCCTGGCAGCCGCCACCGCCTCAGGCGACGCCGCGACCATAGCCCAAGCCACCGCACAAGCCGCCGAACAATTGGCCGAACTCCTTCTCCTGGAACAAAACCCCACCGACGCAGCCACCGCCCTCGGCCTGGCCGAAGCCATCCGGGGGACACCCGACCAGGGCGACCCCGGACTGACCGCCCTCATAACCACCCTGACCACCACCCTGGGCCCCGACGCCTATACGAACGCCTACAACCTCGGCGCCACCCTCCCGAGACCCGCCGCCCTGACCCGCCTCGACACCCTCGCGTGAGTGACGGCGTACCGGCCCGAGTCGATTCCGGCGGCTCTCAGCGGCCGGAGGTGGTGCGTACTGTCAGGCCCGGATGATCGTGCAGCACGGGGTTTATCGGTTGACCGATCAGCAGGGGCAGATGCCCGCAGCCGTTATCGAGCGGCGTGTTGATGGTGACGATGGCACTGTTGATGCCGACGGCCTTCGTGCCGGCGATGATCGGGCCACCGCTGTCGCCGCGCTGGGCGCACACGGCCGCGAAGAACATGCCTTCGATCTGCACGACCTCTTTACCGTGACCGGGCACATCACGCAGATTCGCCTTCTGATTCACCGCCAGCACGGTGCCACAGGTGTACCCGGATTTGAAGCCCGATTTGCAGATCCCCGCTCCGACAATGGGGTCGGCGGTTCCGTCGATCGCCACCACCTGCGGGTCGGGGCTACCGGCGTGATCGCGAGGGCTTCCGCTGCTGCCTGTCGAAGGATCATCGCTGCTGTTGCGGCTGTCCGGGGCCGGGGCGATCCGATTGGCGGAGATGAGATTGTTGTGGAAACTCGCCGCGACCCTGTCCTCGATACGCAGCAGTCCGTAATCGTGCGGGGCGAAATCGGAGGCTTCGAAATGGCCGATCTGCGGGCCGTGGCCGGTGTCGGTGGAATCGAAGATCGGTGGCGGCTGCGGTGATTTCTTGTCCGCGCTGGTGAGGTTGTCGGGGTCGCAGTGACCGGCCGTGATGTTCATCGAGTGGCCGTCGGCGGTAGTGGCGTTGAACCCGAACGAGCAGTGGTGCGTCGCGCCCTCGAGCTCGATGGCGTATGGCTGTCCGCCCAGGTAATCGGGGATCGGGCCGGCGACGCCGATCGCGCGCACACTGGGGCCCTTGCTGTCGGGCAAGGCTTCGGGCATCACCATCGAGACCGGTTGGATCGGCCCGTCGGCCTTCGGTAGCGGCACGTCCTTGGTCAGGCGCACGGTGAAGTTGTTGCGCTCCACATCCATCCCCCAGCCCACGACTGCCTCGAGGGTGGACCGCGGCTGAGTGGTCAGCCAGTGTTCGAAAGCCGTTCCGCGCCGGCGTAGCGCTGCCTCGCTGAGGGTGACGGCTTGCACGTCGAATCCGGCTTTCCCGGCCGCTGTCCGCGCGGCATCGGCACTGACGCCGGTGGCCAGCGAGACGATCGGGCGAGCGCCGTCCATATGGACCCCGGCGAATACGCTGGGGTAGATCATTCGCGCCGTGGACGCGAATTCGGCCAGACGTTGTGCCGTGGCGGTTCGCGTCAAATACTCGTGCGCGTCGATATGCAGATCGCGGTGCACGGCGTCGGCGAGTTCGGCGGGTAACTCACCGGCGGCGGGTTCGCGGGCGAAGGCCGGGTGTGTGGTCGGACCGGTGAAAAGCACTGCGACACAACAGCCCAACGCCACCCGGCGTGTGACGGTACCTAACGCCATGGAGCGCCTCCTCACGAACCGCGATTGTGTGATGGACCCGCGCCGAATGCTATGGCACGCCTATTGCAAATAGGACTATTTCGTTTTTGCGCGTGTCCGGTTCGGCCGCGGATACGGCGTTTCGAGGGGATCTCGGGCGCGAGACATGCAACGATCACCCGTCGACCAGGAGAACGAGGAGGAGACTGTTCGTGCTGGAGATCAAGGGATTGAGTAAGCAATACGGGGACGTCGCCGCATTATCGGATATGACCTTCGATGTACGCGGTGGTGAGTTGTTCGGTTTCGTCGGTGCCAATGGGGCCGGAAAGACGACCACGATGCGCATCGTGATGGGCGTGATAGCCGCCGATGCCGGTGAAATCCATTGGAACGGACGCCCGCTCGACCTGCAAATGCGCCGCCGTATCGGCTACATGCCCGAGGAGCGCGGACTATATCCGAGGATGGCGGTAGGCGCGCAACTGCGATATTTTGCCGAGCTGCACGGCATGTCGGCCACCGCGGCCGCGGACGCGGCACGCATGTGGATGTATCGACTCGATATCGACCACCGCGCCGCGGACGAGGTGCTGAAGCTGAGCCTGGGCAATCAGCAACGCGTGCAATTGGCCACCGCGCTGGTCCACGATCCGGAAATGCTGGTGCTGGACGAACCGTTTTCCGGCCTCGATCCCATTGCCATCGAAACTATGGGATCGGTCCTGCGCGAACGCGCCGATGCCATGGGTAGTCCGGTGCTGTTCTCCTCCCATCAACTCGATCTGGTCGAGCGGCTCTGTGATCGCGTCGGCATCATCCGCAACGGCACCGTGGTAGCGGTCGGCACCGTGCAGGAACTGCGTCGCGGCGGACCGACACGCATCACCATCGACACCGAAGGCGTGAGCGAGGATTGGGCCAGCCGGCTGCCGGGGGTCGCCGTCGACAGCCGCAAGGGCACACGCTGGGTGCTGCGACTGGACAAGCACGCCGACGATCAGCAAGTACTCGCCCAGGCCGTGGCCGCCGGCACGGTGCGGGAATTCAGTCGAGAGCTGCCCACCCTGTCCGACGTGTTCCGCGACGCGCTCGCCGACGACCTGGCCCGGACCGCATGAGCACCGCGCCCATGTCGCCGGTCCGCGCGGTGAGCCTCGTCGCCACGCGTGAGATCCGCAGCCGACTGCGGTCGAAGGCATTCCTCGCGATCACGGCCGTTCTGGTATCGGCCGTCGTCGGTACCGTGCTGGCTTTTCATCTGATCGGCCGTGGTGCCGCGGAGTCGACGCCGTCGGTCGGAGTAACGCCCGAGGCCGCCCCGTTCGTGCAGTTGCTCGAGCGCGCCGGGCGTGCGACGGGCCAGCCGATCCGCCTCGAGACGATCGATCGGGAGGCCGGCGAGCAGCAGGTGCGCGGGGGTGACCTGTCCGCCCTGCTCGTCGAGGTCTCCGCGGGACAGGTTCACGTCATCGTGAAATCTGAACTACCGCACACACTTCGAACCATATTCGAGCAACTGTCGGGGCAGACCGCGGTGAGTCAGGCCATTACCGACTCCGGGGGTGACCCGATGACCGTCGACCGCGCGATCGCGGCGGCTTCGGTGACGGTGCAGCCATTGCAGGCCCCGCAGGAAAATCGGGGCGCGCGTATCGCGATCGCGTCGGTGGTCGGTGTGCTCACCTACATCATGCTGCTGATCAGCATCCAGTTGACCGGTCAGGGCGTGGTGGAGGAGAAGGCCAACCGCATAGTGGAGCTGCTGCTTTCGACCATTCGACCGTGGGAACTACTGGCGGGCAAGGTGATCGGGGTCGGGGTCGTCACGATCGCGCAGGTCACCGCGATGACCACGGCCGGAGCGGTGACCGCGCTCGCGACCGGCGTGCTGCGGATGCCGGCAGGCGTGGTGGTGGAGGTCGCGGCGTGGGCGGTGCTCTGGTATCTGCTCGGCTACTTCCTGTATGCCCTGGTCATCGCTGCCGCCGCGTCGCTGGTCTCCCGGCAGGAGGATCTGGCCGCCGTCGCGACGCCGGTCAGCGTCGTGATCATCGCCGCCTACCTTGCGGGTCAGACGATGGTGCCGGCGAATCCGAACGGGACCGCCGTCACGGTGCTGTCGATGATTCCGTTCTTCTCGCCGGTACTCATGCCGATGCGTGCGCCCTATTCGGTTCCCGGGTGGCAGGTCGCGCTCGCGCTCGTGCTGACCGTAGCCGCCCTCGGGGTGATCGCCCGGATCGCCGGGCGCATCTACGGCAGGGCTGTCCTGCTCACCGGCAGTCGCGTGTCCTTGCGCGCAGCGCTGGCGCTACCGCGATAAAAGGGATGAGGTCGCGATATCGCAGTGGAATGCCCGGCATAAAGAACAGGGCAAAGGGGGCAAATACCCAGGCCGCTCGGATGTGGGCGGGCGAAAGCCGCTCCATCGGCCTGGCAGCTGGTCCGTGTCGATGCGTGACTGGACGTATTTCCGTTGATATAAGGCTTGGTTTATGAAATGGAGAATAAACGTGGCGGGCAAATCACGTCGCGTCGGACTGCTGGTCCCAGTGTTGATCATGTTCGCGGTACCCGTCGCCGCCGCTGAGCCGGCCGCGGAACCGAATGGATCAGGAATGCGAGCCGTCGCACCGGACGGCTCGCGAATCACCGATGTCGAAACCATCGATGCCCGCAATATTCGGTTGCAGGTGTACTCCGCGGCGATGGACAAGACCTTTCCGGTGGAGGTTCAGCGCCCGGCCGATACTTCGGCGCCGCGACCGAGCATGTATCTGCTCAGCGGGGCGGGCGGCGGTCTGGACGGCGCGTCCTGGCAGGCGCAGAGCGATGCTCGTGAGTTCATGGCCGACAAGGACGTCAACCTCGTGATGCCGATCGGCGGCAAGTTCAGCTATTACACCGACTGGATCAAGGATGATCCGACCCTGGGCCGCAACAAATGGAAAACCTATCTCACCACCGAACTCCCCCCGCTGATCGATGCGGCCTTGAACACCAACGGGGTCAACGCGATCGCGGGGGTTTCCACCTCCGCTACGACCGTGCTGTCCCTCCCGATCGCCGCACCCGGTCTGTTCAAAGCGGTTGCCGCCTACAGTGGCTGCGTCGAGACCAGTGATCCGGTCGGGTCACGGTTCGTGAAACTTGCCGTCGCCTGGGGTGGCGGCAATGCGGACAACATGTGGGGCCCGACCGATTCGGCCGAATGGCGCGACAATGACCCCTACCTGCACGCCGATCGATTGCGTGGAGTCGACATCTATATCTCCTCCGGTAACGGCCTGCCCGGGAAATACGAAACCCCGCAGGGTGAGCAGGAAAAGCCCGCCCCCGGGGGGATCGCGAATCAGATCCTGGTGGGCGGGCTGATCGAAGCCGCGACCAATTATTGCGCCCACAATCTGCAGGCCAGGCTCAACGAGCTGGCCATCCCCGCCACCTATGATTTCCAAGCGGGTACTCACTCCTGGGGTTACTGGCAGGACGAGTTCAAGCGCTCCTGGCCCGTGTTGGCACACGGAATGGGTTTGCAGGAGCAGTAGCACATCCCGGCACGCTTTTCGTGCGCCCAACCTGATCTATCAACGCCCCGGGTATGTCGCGTTCTCGTAGCGACCTGTCCGGGCATCGACATGACATCGAAGGGTGAACTCATGAGGCTGCATATATCTCGCACTGTCGTCGCCACCATCGCCGTCGGTGGATTCGTATTGGGCGGCCCACTACTCGGGTCGGGCGTCGCCACGGCGGATCTGCTCGACGACATCAATCCACTGCTTTCCTCGAAATGTTCGTTCGCGCAGATCGATGCCGCCATGCATCAGGTGGCGCCGGCGGCGGCCGCGCGACTGGACGCGAATCCGGTGCAGAAGACGATTCTGAAGTGGGCCTTCAGTGTGGGCGCAGAGGAGCGGGTGAAGCTGCTCGGGCAGCTGTACTCGCAGCGAAAGACCCAGGACGAGCAGCATGGTGCTGGTCCGGCCACGCCCGGTGGTGCGAAGGCGCCGACCGGTTCCCCTGCACCGGAGGCCGCCAATCCCCAATCCGGTCCCGACAAGGGTGACCTGGGTGAGGTCATGCGGCGCGTGGCCGAGACGTGCGGCAAATACTGAGCTGATCTTGCGATATTCCTCTAGTCAATTGTCCAACTCGGATCGAGCGGTCAATTGTCCAGGAATGGAATATCGCCAAAAGGTCGAAAACGTAGCCAATAAATTCGTCGACACGCCGGTGAGCTTCACCGTTGACGAACCGGATGGTTGGCATGATCTCGATCGCTAGATCAACACACAACGTGAACATCACAGGAGGAACTGTGCTTCTGCCAGTCGTTGGTAGTGCTCTGGGTCTTGCCGTCGCTGCGGCCTGCGCGATCGTCGGCATCATCATCGCGGTTATCTAGTCCGAGACCCATCCGGTCGGTTGCCGATAAAACTTCCGGCCACTCGAGTTCTCTGCGGATAAACGCACCAGGCCATAGCGCGCTGACTGGATTTGAGTGGAGCTGCGGCTTCTGGATGTCCCGCGATCTGCTGATGAAGCGCCTTCCGTCGATCTCGTGACGAAGATGTTGCTTTTCGAGCACATTCGTTCACCGAGTAGGTCCGGCGTGCAGACCGGCATCCGATGTTCGATTGTCGAAAATGCGGTCCCCTGGCCAGCGACCGGTTCGATGCTCCGCGCAAAGCTGGAATCACCATTCGTAATGCGAATGCACTGAACACACAACCAGGAGGAAACACCATGTTGCTGCCCGTCGTTGGAAGTGCTGCCGGTCTGGCCGTCGCCGCTCTCGGCGTGATCCTCGGCGTGATCGTCGCCGTGATCTGACCAGTCCTTGAAATGATGCGGGCCGGGCACATTGTGCCCGGCCCGCATTTTCGGGTTCAGCGGGGCGATGCTCGTCCCGAGGGCAACGCCGACAGCGACCACCGGGCGGTCCAGTTGTTGGCGAGTGGCTGCGGACAAGGCGGGTGCGTGGTTCGTAGGGTCGCGATCAGGAACGAGTGATCGTGGAGGACTGGTGGATTCGAAACTTTCCGAGGACCTCGCGGACGTGGCCGCACTGCTGAATCTCGTCAGCGTCGAGGCGGGGGAAGTCCTGCGGGGGCTGGGCGAGCGGCCGGTGGCGATGGCGCCGCAACCGCAGCGTGCGGCCGCATTGCCGCCGGCCGGACATGGGCTGCAGCGAGCGCTTTCTGAGTTCCGGCGGCGGTGGGAGCCGAGGTTCTCCGGCAGTGCCGGGCCGAGGTATCTGGGGTTCGTCACCGGGGGTGCGACGCCTGCCGCCATCGCCGGTGACTGGTTGACCAGTGTGCTCGATCAGAATGCGATGAGCGGCGAGGACTCCGCGGCGACCGAGCTGGAGCGGGAGACGATCGACTGGATCGGGGAGCTGTTCGGGCTGGCGGAGCATACGGGCGCCTTCGTCACCGGGGCCACCATGTCGAACTTCGTCGGGTTGGCTGTCGCACGGGAGTGGCTGGGCGAACAGCTCGGGCTGTCGGTGGCCGAGGACGGAGCCGGCGCACTCGGACAGGTATCCGTGCTGTCGGGGACACCGCATTCGAGCATCTTCAAATCGCTGTCGATGCTCGGGATCGGCCGCAGCAGTATGCGATCGGTGCCGACCCTGCCCGACCGTGAGGCCGTCGACGTCGACCGGCTCGCCGACGCGCTCGCCGAGCTGTCCGGCCGGCCCGCCATCGTGGTCGCCAACGCGGGCACCGTGAACACCGTCGATTTCGACGATCTGCGCGCCATCGCCGCACTGCGGCAACGTTTTCCATTCTGGTTGCACGTCGATGGCGCGTTCGGTGCGTTCGCGGCGCTCGCGCCGGAACACGCCCACCTGGTGGACGGGCTGGCGGAGGCCGATTCGGTCTGCATCGACCTGCACAAGTGGCTCAATGTCCCCTATGACGCCGCCGTGCAGTTCACCCGCCGCCAGGACCTGCAGGTCCGTGCCTTCCGCAATTCCGCCGCCTACCTCACCGCCCCGACCGGCACACCGGACTTCGGACACCTGGTACCGGAGAACTCGCGCCGGCTACGCGCGCTCACCGCCTGGTTCACCCTCACGGCGTACGGTCGCGCGGGACATCGGGATATCGTGCAGCGCAACATCTCCTGCGCCGCGCAACTCGGTGCGGAGCTGACCGCGACCGGTCGATTCCGGCTGCTGTCTCCCGTCCGCCTCAACGTCGCCTGCTTCACCCTCGCCGACCGGCCCACTCCCGAACGGGTGCGCGCGCTGGTGGCCGCTATCGCCGATTCCGGCGAAACCTTCGTCACACCAACGGTTTACAACGGCATCCCCGCCATCCGCGCCGCCTTCAGCAACTGGCGCACCACTGCCGCGGATGCGTCTCGGGCCGCCGCGGCGATCAGCAGAGCAGCCGAGGGACTCCGGTAATACATCACCCGAGAAGGCCGGACACCTAGGTGGTGGCCGGCCTTCTCGGGTGATGGGTGCGGGAGGTGTCAGGGGAGGCGGGTGAAGAGGCGGCCGGCCAGGTCCAGGCCGGTTACCCTGCCCTCGGCGTCGTAGCTGAAGAAGCCCCGCTGTCCTTCGAACGAGCCCTTGGTGATGATGTATTCGTTGTCGGGGAGGAGGGCGAATTCGAACGGGGGGTGGTCCTGGGGGATGGCGGATGCCGGTGCGGCGGCGCGGATTTCGGGCTTCACCTTGCATTCCAGGGTGAGGGTTTCGGCCTCGGCGGTGACCGTGATCGTCATGGCGTCGATTTCGTAGGCGCCGGTGACGGCTCGGGCGATTTCGGGGTCGAAGGCGATCGGCTCGGGGTCCTTGTCGATCACGCCGAGATAGCGCTCGAGGGCCCAGCGGAGGATGGCCAGGTTGGTGGGGATGCCTTCGGGGCTGGCGTTGGAGAGGATCACCAGGGCGAAATTGCGTTCGGGGACCAGCAGGAGTTCGGCGAACTGGCCGAAGCCGGAACCGCCGTGGCCGACCGTGCGGACGCCGTCCACGTCGCGGAGGAACCAGCACAGGCCGATGGCATCGCCCAGGGAGCTGGCACGCAGGTTGACGGTGGGCTGCTGCATCAGGTGGACCAGGTCGGCGGGCAGGACGGGGGTGCCGTTCCCGGCGTGGCCGTTGTTCAGGTGGAGGCGCGCCCAGCGCAGCAACTCCGATACCGAGGCGCCCGCGCCGCCGCCGGGGTTGTTGGCGCGGTTGCCTTTCCACTGGCGGGAGACGGACAGGGTGCCGTCCTCCTGGCGTTCGTGGCCGACGGCGAAGCGGCGGGTCATGACGGCATCCCGGGAGTAGAAGGTCTCCGACAGGCCCGCGGGAGCGAGAACCAGGTCCTCGACGGCGTTTTCGAAGGTTCGGCCGGTGACCTTCTCGATGACACGGCCCAGCAGATTGAAGCCGGCCTGGCTGTACGAGGCGCGCTCGCCGGGGGCCGCGATCAGCGGCAGTTCCGACAGGGAGGCCGTGAACTCGGCCAGGGCGTCGTCGCCCTCGCCCATATCGTTGATGACGCTCCAGTCGAAACCGGCGGTGTGGTTGAGCAATTGGCGGATGGTGATGGTGGCGGCCGTGTGCTCATCGGCGAGGACCAGCTCGGGAATGTACTGGCGCACAGGGGCGTCCAGGTCCACCTTGCCGTCGGCGACCAGGCGCAGCAGGGCGGTCGTGGTGTAGGTCTTGCTGACCGAGCCGATCGCGAACACCGTATCCGAGTCGACCTCGACGGGCGCCTCGATGTTCGTGACGCCGTAAGCGGCGTGAATCTCCTTGCCGTCGACCCACACTCCGACGGCGACGCCGGGGATGCCGTACTCGGTGGCGATGCTCTCGACGATCTTCGACAGTGCGTTGTCCTGCATGACTGATGCCTCTCCGTATCTCGTGCCCGGCCGGTTCTCGGTGGCCGGTGCATCCGGTGACATCACGATGCGCGGCGGCACTGACAGCGCGCCGACAGCTCACCGACGGCCGCCGACAGCTCACCGGCAACCGGGGTGAGCCAGCTCACGGTCGTCCGAATCACGGCGTTGACCGGCGGGAAGCGAGCCCTCTCAGGCCCAGCTCAGTTTCGGACCAGCAAACGCACAGTGGGACTGGGCAGTGTGGAGGGCTGATTGTTCAGAATGCGGAATACCTGCAAAAGGAGTTAACGGCGTGCGTTCATCGAAGACCTGGGGCGGCGCAGTTGTAGCGCTGACCGCTACTCTCCTGCTACCGGTTGCCGCCGGGACCGCGCACGCCGCTCCCGCCCTGGCCTCCGCAGGAACCTCGGCGGACGGCTCGTACATCGCCTCGAGCCAATCCACCGGTGATCGCACACTGAAGCTGCAGGTCTTCTCCGCGGCCATGAACAAACCCATCGAAATCGACGTGCAGCGCGCCGCCGACACCTCCGGGCCGACTCCGGTGCTCTACCTGCTCAATGGCGCCGGCGGCGGCGAGGACTCCGCCACCTGGCAGAAGCAGACCGACGCGCTGAACTTCCTCGCCGACAAGAACGTCAATGTCGTCTCGCCGGTCGGCGGCGGATTCAGCTACTACACCGATTGGCGCGCACCGGATCCCACGCTCGGCGTCAATATGTGGAAGACCTTCCTCACCCAGGAACTGCCGCCGCTCATCGACAAGGCACTGAACACCAACGGCCTCAACGCCATTGCCGGACTCTCCATGGCCGGCACCTCGGTGCTGCAGCTGCCCATCGCCGCACCCGGCCTGTACAAGTCGGTCGCCGCCTACAGCGGTTGCGCGCAGATCAGCGACCCCATCGGCTACAACTTCGTCAACACCGTGGTCGCGGCCGGCGGCGGCGACTCCAAGAACATGTACGGCCCCCAGGGTGATCCGATGTGGGCCGCCAACGACCCGTACGTGCACGCCGACCAGCTGCGCGGCCTGAACCTGTTCATCTCCAGCGGTTCCGGCCTGCCCGGCCAGTGGGACACCCTCGACGGCCCGCACACCCTGCCCGGACCCGGCGGCTGGGCCAATCAGCTGGTCGTGGGCGGCGCGCTCGAAGGAGCCGTCAACTACTGCACCCACAACCTGCAGGCCAAGCTGAACGATCTCGGTATCCCCGCCACCTACGACTTCACGCCCACCGGCACGCACTCCTGGGGTTACTGGCAGGACGACCTGAAGCAGTCGTGGCCGGTCCTGGCCCAGGGCCTGGGTCTGCCCGCTTAAGCGAGCTCGAAGTTGGGGTAGCCGCCGTCGCGCTCCTCGTCGCAGTAGCGACGGTAGTTGCCGAAACCGCCGATGTAGGGCATGAATACGCGCTTCTTGCCCGCCACATTGGCGCCCATGTACCAGGAGTTCGCCTTCACGAAGAGGGTGCCTTCGGCGACCTCCATGAGGTGATCGGTCCACTTCTCGGCTGCCTCGGCGTGCACCTCGGCACGCTGGATTCCGTTGGCGCGGCAGTGCTCCACGAGCGCCAGTACCCAGTCCAGTTGCTGCTCGGAGTGCAGTACCATGTTCGCCATCACCGACGGGGTGCCGACGCTGTTGATGCTGAACATGTTCGGGAAGCCCGGAATGCCGAAGCCGAGATAGGTGACCGGGCCGTCGGCCCAGGTATCGCCCAGGCGGGCAGCGTGCGCCCCGCGGATGTCGATCCGCAGCAGCGCACCGGTCATGGCGTCGAAACCGGTTGCGTAGACCAGGGTATCGAGTTCGATGCGGCGATCCGTCGTGCGGATACCGGTGGGCGTGACCTCCTCGATGGCCTCGCGGCGCAGGTTCACCAGCGATACGTTCGGCCGATTGAACATCTCGTAATAGCCGGAGTCCGTGCAGATGCGTTTGGTGCCGATCGGGTGATCGGTGGGAATGAGATCATCGGCCACTGCCTGGTCGTCGATCTTCGCGCGAATCTTGGCCACCGCGAAGTCCCGCACGAACTCGTTCGCGGTGAGATCGCTGTTCTGATCGGGGAAGACCTTGTTGAACAGCACGCCGCCGCCGTTCCAGCGGTCCTCCATGGCCTCCGCACGCTCGGCGGCGGAGAGCTCGACCGCCTTGGTCTGCAGACCGGCATGCGGAGTGGCGGCGGGAGCGTAGTAGGACTTCTCGCGCCGCTGCCGGTAGGTGGCGCGGATCTCCCGCTGATCCGCCTCGGTCCACGGCCGATTCGGCACGGGCACACTGAAATTGGGGGAGCGCTGGAAAACCGTGAGCTCCCGCGCCTCCCGCGCGATGATCGGCGACACCTGGATCCCGGACGACCCGGTGCCGATGACACCGACCCGCTTCCCCGCCATCGGCACGCCCTCCTCCGGCCACTGCGCGGTGAAAAGCTCCTCGCCCGCAAAGGTTTCCACGCCCGGAAGGTTCGGCTTGATCGGCGCCGACAGGCAGCCGGTCGCGAAAACAACGAAGCGGGAACGATATTCGTCCCCCGCCTCGGTGCGCAGCGTCCAGGTCGAGGTCGAGTCGTCGAAATGCGCGGCCGTCACCCGCTGCCCGAAACGGTAGCGCCGCTTCAGATCGAAGCGATCGGCCACATGATTGATATAGGACAGGATCTCCGGCTGCGCGGCGAAACGCTCGGTCCAGGTCCAGGACTGCTGCAGGTCCTCGTCGAAGGAGTACGAGTAGTCGACGCTCTCCACATCGCAGCGCGCGCCCGGGTAGCGGTTCCAGAACCAGGTGCCGCCCACGCTCTCACCGGCCTCCAGCCCGAGCACGCGCAGTCCGGCGCGCGCCGCCCGATGCACGCCGTAGAGTCCGGCGAAGCCGGCGCCAATGATGATCACATCGTAGGGACTGCCCTGCTCGGGATGCATGCGGCGACCTCTCACCTTCGTCTCGTGATATTTCGACTAGGCATATCGTCGAGCCGCATGCGGGCCCGTGCGAGGGTTGGTCCCACTGATCAGGAGCAGCGGTAGAGGAAGCCGGAGGCGGCTATTCGTGCCCGGGCTCGCCGGTGACCACGTGGTCGGCGTGGTTGAGGCCCTCGCGCACCAGGCGCGCCAGATGGCCGTCACGAATCCGATAGATGATGCGGCGGCCGTCGCGGCGGGTATCGACCAGACCGGTGAACCGCAACTTGGCCAGATGCTGGCTGACCGCCGTGCGCGAGGCCCCGCAGGCCTCGGTCAACGCGCTGACATCGGCTTCGGCCTCGGCCAGAATCCAGAGAATATGCAGGCGAGTCGGATCCGCCAGCATGCGGAAGGTCGCGGTGGCGGCGTCCAGGCGGGCCTGATCCGGTGCTACGGGATGGGTGAGACTGGCGAGCTCGGCCGCGGGCGGTGACATGAGCCCGGACACGGGCGGTGACATGAGCCCGGACACGGGCGGTGACATGAGCCCGGCCGCGGGCGGTGACATGAGCCCGGACACGGGCAGCGGCGCCGCATCGCGCTTGCTCACCATGCTCACCTTCCTGCCGATACCGCCGTCTCGATGCCCGAGGGGACGGACGCGGGCCACATCCGAGCGGCCATCGCCCCTGCCAGTGTAGCGAGCGCGGCCAGTGCCACCGCCGTCGTCGGCAGCCCGGCCAGCACGCCGAGCCGGCCCGCTATCGGATAGGTGACCAGGAAGCACGCATGCGACAACGAGAACTGCGCGGTGAAAACCGCAGGGCGCGCGGCGGGTTCGGTCTGTGCGCGCAGCAACCGGGCCGACGGCGTATTGATCAGCGAGGTCCCCGCACCCAGCCCCGCCCAGCTGACCGCGAGCAGCGCCCCGCCGGGCGCCGAGCCCAGCTCCGGGACGACCGCCGCCACCAGCAGTCCGATCGGCAACACCACGCAGCCCGTCAGCATGACCCGCCGATCGGGCAATATCCGCAACAGCCGCGGCGCCACCAGCGCCACGATCATGGACCCGAATCCGAAGCAGGCCAAAGCCAATGCCACCTCGGTGTTCGAGCCGCCCAGCCGATCCCGCACGTACACCACGGTATTCACGATCACCAGCGCCGTCGGGGCCGCTACCACCATGTTCATGGCCAGCAGGCTGCGCAGCACCGGGCGTTCCGCCATGAACCGGGCGCCCTCGGTGATGCGGTGCCACAGCGGCGCGGCCCGTTCCGGTATCGGCAGCTGCGGCAGGCGAGTCGTGACCACCAGCAGCGCCGACGCCACGAATCCCGCCGCCGTGCCCACGAACAGCAGATTGAAGCTGATGACCGTGAGCAGCGCGGCCGCCAGGATCGGGCTGACCAGCGCCTCCCCGTCGTAGGCCATCCGGGACAGTGACAGGCCGCGGGTGTAGTCCTCCTCGTCGTCGAGAATGGCCGGGATCAATGACTGGAAGGCCGGCGTGAAGGTGGCCGAGGCCGATTGCAGCAGTGCGATCAGCACATAGATCTCCCACGTCTGTGTGACGAAGGGGAGCAGCAGTGCGATCGAGGCGCGCACGACGTCCGCCGACACCAGCACGACCCGCCGCGGGAGCCGATGTGCGAGCGCCGAAATGATCGGCGCCACAGCCACATACGCGATCATCTTGATGGCCAGTGCCGTGCCGAGCACCGCGCCCGCGTCGGCGCCTGCCAGGTTGTAGGCGAGCAGGCCCAGGGCCACGGTCAGCAGGCCGGTGCCCACCAGCGCCACCACCTGGGCGGTGTAGAGCTTGCGGAACTGGGGATGGAGAAGCACTCGGCGCACCCGACCACCATAGGGCAACATGTGCGCAGTTGTGCACACGATGGCGGATAAGCGCCACCCCCGGCCGATTACGGGCGATTTGCCCGGTGAAACGTCGCTATCCTCGCTCTATGCGGAGGAACCCCACCATCGGCGTCCTGGCACTCGCCGCGGCGCTGACCGTGACGGCCTGCGCCCGGCACGAAACCGCCCCGACCGTGCCACCCACCGGCACATCGCCCGATATGCCCACTCCGGCGCGACCCGTCTCCAACCTGCCACCCTGCGGCGACCTCGCCTCGGCCTCGACACCGCCCGACTGCGTCCTGCAATCCCGGGACAGCGCCGGACTCGCCTTCGAAGTGCGCCACCTGCACGGCGGCCTCACCATCACCGTGCTCGACCGGACCGGCAACCAGATCCAGACCCTCACCGAACCCGACACCTGGACCCCGGCCGAACCACACCTGCGCGACCTGGACTCCAACGGCCGCGACGAACTGATCATCCCCGTCTACGGGGCCACCTCCAATATCCGCTACGTCATCTACCACGCCACCGGCGACGCGACCCGATTCCAGCGGGCCGGGGAACTCTCCGGCATCGGAATCGACACCTCCACAACGGGATACGTCGCGGTCACCGCGCACGACGGCTACGCGTTCTGGAACATCGGCTTCTGGATCTTCGACGCCGACCTGCTGAAGCCCATCGTCACCGCCCACGTCGAACTACTCGACGACGGCACCGGCAAGGTCTCCGGCAGCAAGTGCACCGTCACCGACGAAGGCGGACTGGGGCGTACCGGGCTGGATCCGGACCAGGCCGGCACCCAATTCTGCGCCGAACCGGCCGTGCTCCGGGTCATGCGCTGACCGCCCGGGGTCGTACGCCGGCTTCGTCCGTGAGCTGCCGGTACGACCGGACGTACGTAGTCCGGAGGATGGTGCCACCCGCAATTTCGCTGCCGCGGCAAGAATCCGGTCGATCGAATAGTGAAACTGGGTGGCGTGCAACAGGGAGGACCTTGCGGTTAGATTCGCGCGCCCTTCGCGCGATTGCAGGCGCGGCACAGGATCTGGAGATTCGCCGCGCTCGTCGCGCCGCCGCGGCTCAACGGAATGATGTGATCGAACTCCAGATAATGGGAATCGCCGCACTCCACGCACTTACCGCCGTCCCGCTGCCAGACCTGCGCCTTCACATCCTGGCCGATGGTGCGGGTATCGCGCCGGCCCGGCGACAGGGCCAGCCGCTTGGCCACCCGCAACGCACCCTCGACGGCCGCCGCCACCAGATCGGGATCCGCCACCTCGAAGACCGCGCCACCGCGCGCCGCCGTCGCGGCCAAGACCACCCGGCCGCCCTCCGAAGACACCGAAACAACTCGGGCCCAAGGCATTTCGATGCCGGTATCGGCGCCGGTGAAACGCAGCTTCCGGGTGCTCACGATCAACCGGCCCGGGGTCAGCTTCGGGCCGCGCGCCAGCTGCCGAATGTGGATCGCGGGCACATCCAGGTGCACCCGCTCCTCCGGATCCAGATGCAGTCCCGGCGCCTGCACGAGCGGCAGCTCACCCGAACGCAGCCGAGTCAGCATGCGCCCGCGCAGCATTCGCCGCCGCAGATCCTCGATGAGCGGACCGCTCAGGCCGAACTCGCGCACCGCCCCCTCGAAGTCGTCGAACTCCTCCTGCTCGACGATGCCGTCCGCGAAGGCGAACGCCACCAGCCGCTCCACATGGTCGAATGCCACCGGCCGCAACAACTCCAGCCCGGCGGCCCGGTCGATGCGATGAAAACGCAATGCCGCCCACAGTGCATCCCAGTCCTCACCGTGCAACCCGCCCGCCCGCAACACCCGCTGCGCCCGGCCCCGCCACGGCCGCAGATACGTGTCGATCTCGGCCGCGCACTCCCGGCACGGCGCGGGCCGCCCGAACAACCGCCGCCGCGGCCGCCCACACCGCGGGCAATGCCGGGCATCCGCGGGCAGCCGCGGCCGGGTGACCTCGGTCCACTCCGCACCGTCCCACCACCGCAGCCGGCCCGGAACCGCATGATCCGGATGCCAGTCCGCACGTTCGGGATTCGCGGGCGGCGGCAGGACGGCGTGTGCTTCGCCGTCCAGGGATACACCTTGCCGGGCGCGCGCCGTCGTGCCGGCCGGGGACTGCGGGCCAGGGCGTGATCGCTCGCCGGAGTCCCGCACTCGCACACCGAAATCCGTGACGAGGTCGGCCAGGGCCGGATAGCTCTCGCCGGCGGCGTGGAACCACCACCGGTCGTCGTCGCGGTGGAAGTAGCCGAATGTCGTGGCGGGCAGGGGGTTCGGGGCGGGGATTTCGTAGTGGGCCACCGGGCGGTCGTGGTCGAAGACGGTGAGGACGAGGGCGGGGAGGCCGGGGGCGGCGCCGGGCGCCGAGCCCGCCACCAGGATGCGGGCGACAGCGGGTTCGGTACGGGGCAGGGAGATGGAGAGGCGGGCGGTGCCGGGGGCAGGCTCGCGATCCAGGGTCACCGCTTGGGAAACGTGTCTGGGGGCGAGGGAATGGACGAAATCTCTGTCGGAGCGTACCCGGCCGGAGGCATCGAGCAGTAAGGCATGCGCATCGACCCCGGGTCCGGAGCGCCACGAAAGCACCACCGTCAGAAGCGATGTCGGAACCGGCGCCTGGTCACCCTTCGTGAGTTTCATCGTGGTCGAACTATGCCACGGGGCCCCGACAGACTCTGTCACAGCGCTCCGACAGGTTCGGTGGGCGCAGGTGCCGGGCGACTCGAAGACTGTTCGGTTGGATGTTGGGGCGCACCGGACCGCACCTGCGGCACAGTGGACTCATGACCAATCCCAAGGGACCCGAACGCAAGTCCCAGCCCCCACGCGCGAAACCCGCCACCCCGCGCGTCCCCACCGCCGCCGACATCCTCGCCGCCGCCCAATCCGCCGTCGAAGCCGCCCAGACCGCCGCCGGCCAGGCCATCGACTCGGCCCAGCTCACCGGCCGCACCGCCTTCGACACCGCCGTCCGCCTACCCCCGGCCTCCATCCAACTGGCTGCCCAGCTCCCCGACCTCATCGAAAACCTCACCACCGCCATCGAACGCCTCAACACCACCATCGACCGCCTCGACCGCACCCTCGCCCTCGCCGAACCCGCCTTCGTCGCCTACGACCGCCTCCTCACCCGCCTCGAATCCGCGACCACCCTCGCCGAAGACCTCTTCTCCCGCCTCGACAAACTCCCCGGCGTCTCCCTCCTCGGCCGCCTCACCGGCCGCGACCACCCCGAACCTTCCGCCCCCGAACCGAAATCCCGCCGCGACCGCAAGAAGTAAGGCGCGGGCCTCGCGCGGCCGGCCGCTTTGCGGGAGGCGGCAAGCGTATGGGCCGACAAGCCAGGTGCGGCGGCAAGCCTTCGCCGGGCAGCCAAAGCCCGCGTGGCCGAGGAACATTGCCCGGCAGCCCGAATCGCACCGGCGGCAGTAACCACGGAAGCACGACCCGGGGCCGCCGCCACCGGGCAGCAAGCCCGTGGGACCGAGGAGTCTTGCGCCGCAGTGCGAGCCAGGCCGTGGCCGTGACCGTGGATCAGGTCTGCGGCAGGACGACGCGGCTGCCGACACCGGGGAGGGCGCGCAGGGCGGTGGCGGCTTTCCAGACCATTTCGGCGTACTCGTCCTCCGGATCCGAATCGAGGACGATCGCGCCACCCGCGCCGACACGCCAGCGGCCCTCGTGGCGCACGGCGGAGCGGATGACGATATTCAGATCGGCGGTGCCGCCCAGACCGAGGAAGCCGATGGTGCCGGAATAGACACCGCGCGCTTCGGTTTCGAGGGTGTCGATGATCTCCAGGGTGCGGAGTTTGGGGGCGCCGGTCATGGAGCCGCCCGGGAAACAGGCGCGCAGGCAGTCGATCACGTTCAGGCGGGAGCGGAGCTTGCCGCGCACCGTGGAGACCAGTTGATGCAGTGTCGAATACGTTTCGACCGCCATCAGTTTCGGGACGTGCACCGAACCCACCTCGCAGACCCGGCCCAGATCATTGCGCAGCAGATCCACGATCATCAGGTTCTCGGCCCGCGTCTTCGGGCTGCTGGCCAGCTCCGCGGCCAGGCGCTCATCCTCGCCCGGAGTATGACCGCGCGGCGCGGTGCCCTTGATCGGCTTGCTCTCCACCGTGCCGGAACGATCTATCTTGAGGAACCGCTCGGGGGAGGAGCACGCCACCTCCAGATCCGCGAAACGCAGGAAGGCCGCGTAGGGCGCGGGATTACAGCGGCGCAGGGTGCGGTAGACGGACAGGCCATCGCTGTCGACCGGGAGATACGCGCTGTCGGTGATGCAGATTTCGTACGACTCACCCGCGTGCAGCTGCGCCTGGCAGGCCGCCACATCGGCGAGATACTGCTCCCGGCCCCTGGTGAGCAGCGGAGCGACCGTGCGCTCATCGGCGGTCAATGCCAGATCCGGCGGATTCGCCCACGTGGGAAGGGCTTCCACCACGGAGAGCGTGCGATCCACCCACTCGCGGGCGACGGCCGCGGACTCCTTCGAATACGCGTCGGCCAATGCCAGCAGATGCGTCCGGCCCGCCTCGTGATCCACCACGATCAGCCGATCGGCGAACAGCCACTGCGCATCCGGCGTCGCCGCCCGATGCGTGGCCGCCGCGCCGCACTCGGCCTTCATCTCGTAGCCCAGGTAGCCGACATAGCCGCCGGCGAAATCGAAAGGCACATCCGGGAAGTCGATCCAGCGCAGCGTCAGCTGGCCGGATAGGTAGTCCAGCACGCTGCCCGGCACCTCGCGCCGCCCGGCCGCCGACTCGACCTCGACGTGCCCCGAGCCGACTCGATACCGGACCACCTCGGCGAGCGGACCCGACGCGTCACCCAGGAAAGAGAACCGGTCCAAGCCCGGCTCCACATGCTCGCTGTCGAGCCAGAAGGCGGTCGGCGAATCGCGGTACAGGCGTAGGAAAACCGCTTCCGCATCCACGGCCCGCTCGATCACCGTGTGCTCGACCCGGAATCCGGCCACGCCCGGCGGCCGGGGCATCGGACGCAGGAACAGCTCTCGCGAAAGCCGCTGCGACTCTTCCGAAGTCAGGGGACGTGGGGAACGGTCGATGATCTCGGGTTCGTGCACTATCCCGCCGTGATGCGCCCGCGTCAGCTCCGCGAAATTGCGTAGCAGCGTCCGGCCGTGCTCGCTCGCAATGGATTCCGGGTGGAACTGCACACCCCACTGCGGCCGCGTCCGATGCCGGACACCCATGATCACGCCATCCGGCGCGGTCGCGGTCACCTCCAGCGCATCCGGCAACGGCAGTGCGGCACACAACGAGTGGTAGCGCACCGCCGTGAAGTCCTGCGGCACATCCGAGAACAGGTCACGCCCATCGTGCGTGATGCGATCCGGAAACCCGTGCTGCGCCCGCGGCGCGGACGTCACCACACCCCCGGCGGCCAGCACGATGCCCTGATGCCCGAGACACACACCCAGTAGCGGCAACTCGGCCTCGGCGATCAGGGCCGCGGAGATGCCGAAATCGCGCGGCACATCCGGCCGTCCCGGGCCCGGGGAGATGACGATGTTGTCGTATTGCGCGAGATCCAACTCCGCGATATCCGCGACCGCGTCATTGCGCACGACCACGGGTTCGACCCCGTTCACCTCACTGATCAGCTGATACAGGTTGTAGGTGAACGAGTCGTAGTTGTCGATCAGCAGGGTGCGCATTTCGCAGCAAACACTACGCCAACAAAGGTCGCGCACCACGTCCCGACCAGGGTGAATCGGACGACGATCACTACTGCGGGCGTATGCCTTCAGTTCTGGTTGCGACCTACGGCACAATGGCAGGCATGTCTGTAGCGCAGCCGGTCGAAGTGGATCGAGACGTCGTGGATTTCGCGGCCGTCGGGAAATGGATGGATGAGCAGGGCCTGCCCGCCGGGGAATTCACCGGGGTGGCGCCGCTCGGCGGCGGCACGCAGAACATCATGCTGCGCTTCACCCGCGGCGGCCGCGACTACGTGCTGCGGCGCGGGCCCAAGCACCTGCGGGCCGCCAGCAACACTGTGATCCGCCGGGAATCCCGCATCCTGGGCGCGCTCGACGGGACCGGAATCCGCGCGCCCAAGGTCATCGCCGCCGGCGCCGACGATGACGTCATCGGCGCCTCCTTCTATCTCATGGAACCCATCGTCGGCTTCAACCCGCAGACCGAACTGCCCGCCCTGCACGCCGGCGACCCGGAGATCCGGCGGCAGATGGGCCTCTCCGCCGTCGAGGCCATCGCCCGCCTCGGGGCCCTCGACCACGAAGCGCTCGGCCTCGCCGACTACGGGAAGCCCGACGGCTTCCTGGAACGCCAGGTGCCGCGCTGGCTGAAGGAACTCGAGTCCTACAGCGTCAACGAGGGCTACTCGGGGCCGGAGATCCCGGGCGTCGAACGCGTCGGTGACTGGCTCGATCGCAACCGGCCCGCACAGTGGAAACCCGGCATCCTGCACGGCGATTGCCACCTCGCCAACATGATGTTCTCCTACGACGGCCCCGAAGTCGCGGCCATGGTCGACTGGGAGATGTCGACCATCGGTGATCCGCTGCTGGACCTCGGCTGGCAGATCGCCACCCGCCCCGAACCCGGCACCACCGGTGCGGCGCTCATCGGCACCCTCGGCGCGGTCGGCGGATTGCCCACGCCCGAGGAGATGATCGCGCACTACGGCAAGTTCTCCGACCGCGATCTGAGCAATGCCACCTGGTACACGGTGCTGGCCTGCTTCAAGCTCGGGATCGTGCTGGAGGGCACGTATGCGCGGGCCGCGGCGGGCAAGGCGCCCAAGCAGGTCGGGGACTTCCTGCACGCCATCACGCTGGAGTTGTTCGCGAAGGCGCATCGGCTGATCGAGTAGATCTGGCGCTATCTCAGCGCGAAGTGGCTGAATATTGGTGGCCGAAGATCTTCTGCCACATTATGTTCTGGAGCATGCCGATCGTTCCCGACATCAAAGACTGGACCTGGGTGCTGGAACGCACCTGCACCGACTGCGGATTCGACCCGGACACCATCTCCTTCGAGGCGGTGCCGGGGCTGATCCGCGACAGCGCCGCGCGGATCTCCGCCGCACTGGAACGCCCGGATGCCACTGTGCGGCCGAATGATTCGACCTGGTCCACACTCGAATACGCGGCACACGTGCGCGATGTGTGCCGGATCTTCGAGCACCGGCTGGACATCACCCGCACCGGGACGGCGCGGCCCGGACCGGTGATCGGCGGGTACGACCCGTCCGTCATCATCGGCGAAGCCGGCATCCCGATGTTCGCCAACTGGGACCAGGACGTCACCGCGGTCGCCGGCAACTACGGCGGTCAACGGCCGGGCGCAGTGCGGTCCGAACTGTCCGTGGCAGCCGAGCAGACCGCGCGCGCCTTCGAATCCGTGCCCGACGCCGACCGCGCGCGCTTCTCGCGGCGCAGCAACGGTTCACAGTTCACGGTCGACTCCTTGGCCCGCTACTTCGCGCACGATGTCGTGCACCACGTGCACGACGTCCGCGGCTAACCGCAGCGCAGCAGCGCCGCACGGAGATTGCGGGAGCGCACATCGTCCAGTACCGCCATACCCAGGCGGTTCATGACGTAGCCGAAGCCGAGACCCGTTGCCGGATCGGCGAATCCGAACGAACCGCCATACCCCGTGGTGCCGTACGCACGCTTGTCGGAGCCGAAACGGAAACTGCCGCACGACTTCCGGAAACCCAGGTGATAGCGGCTGTCGGTGAGCAGCACCAGATCCGCCGCGGGCACATCATCCGCGGTCTCGGCGGCGGCGAGCCGGGCCAGCACCGCAGCGTCGACCGGCAGCTCACCCGTGCCGCCCGCCGCCGCACCGTAAACCCGGGCCAGCGAGCGGGCGGTGCCCACGCCACCGGCGGCCGGACTCTCCACCGACAGGAACTCCCGGCGGGTCGCCCGCGCGGGGGCACCCACCTGCGGACTGTTCAACGCGCGGAACGACAGCCCACGCTTGGCATACAACTGCACGCCGATACGCACGGGCACATCCCGCTCATAGCGCAGCACATCCAGGCCCTCGGTGGCCGACAGCGTGGCCACCCGATCCAGCGAAACCTCTTCCGGCAGGCCGATATAGAAATCCAGGCCCAGCGGCGCCGCGAAATCCTCGGCGAAAACCCGGCCCAGGCTGCGATGCGCGGGATCCACCCGGCGGATCAACTCGCCCTGATACAACCCCGCCGTGATCGGGTGATACCCGTGCCGGGTTCCCGGCCGCCACAACGGTTTCTGCGCGGCCAGGGTCACCGCCAGCGCATCCCGATCGGCCATATCCGTCAGCCGCACCGTGCGATCCAGCGCCGCCAGCCCGGCCTGATGATCCAGCAACTGCCGGACGGTAATCGACTCCTTACCGTGCGCGCCGAACTCCGGCCAGTACTCCGCCACCGGCGCTTCATAATCCAGCAGCCCCCGCGAAACGGCCGACGCGACCACGAACGCCGTCATGCCCTTGGTGGAGGACCACACCGGCGCCATGGTGTCCCGCTCCCACGGCACCCGCCGCTTCCGATCCCGATACCCCGCCCACAGATCCACCACCGGCCGATCCCCCTCGAACACGGCCACCGCCGCCCCGATCTCCCCATGCCGCGCGAAGTTCCGCCGGAACGCATCCGCCACCGCCCCGAACCCGCCGTCCACCTCACCGTGGACCATGACCCGCTCACCCATAATGGGCCGATCGTAACCACCCGCGAGCGGGATCTCATGGTGGCGCCTACTCGGCAAACGCTTCCATGAGTTCCCGGTGATCACCTGACCAGACCAGACCAGACCAGACCAGGCCGGGCGGGGCGGGCTCGACTCGGTGGGCGGCGCGCAAGTCGGCCGCTGATCAGGCGTGGGGGAGGGGCGACCGGAGCGTGGGCGGGTGACTGTGGGTGGGTGCGGGTGCGGGGGCGTTGCGGTGCGGTATGTACGGTTTCTCGACTTGTCGGGTGCCGGCGGGGATGTGGGGGTTGACCGGGTAGCGTGGCGGGGCGTGTCCGGTCTATCCACGATTACCGCATCATTGCTGCGGACCAAGCCTGTCGAACAGCTCGCTTCCGAGGGCGAGCACACCGCGTTGCGCCGCAGTATGGGGCTCATTCCGCTGATCGCGTTGTCGGTCGGCGCGACGCTGGGCACCGGCATTTTCGTCGTGCTCGGCGAGGCGGCGCCGCTGGCGGGGCCCGCGGTGGTGGTGTCGTTCGTCGTCGCCGCGCTGGCCGCGCTGTTCTCGGCGCTGTCGTATGCGGAACTGGCCAGTGCGGTGCCGGTGTCCGGGTCGGCCTACTCCTATACCTATGCGACGCTCGGCGAGATCGTGGCCTGGGTGTGCGGGTGGTGCCTGCTGCTGGAGTACGGCGTCTCGGTGGCGGCGGTCGCGGTGGGGTGGGGCGCGTACCTCAACGAGTTCCTGGGATCCACGATCGGCTGGCGGATTCCGGATGCGCTCGCTTCCGCGCCGAGCGACGGCGGGATCGTGAACCTGCCCGCGGCGGTGGTGGTGCTCATCGCCACCGGGGTGCTGCTGCAAGGGGTTCGGGAGAGCGCGCGGGTCACCACTGTGACGACCATGATCAAGATTGCGGTGCTGGTGTTCTTCGTCGTCGTCGCGGTAACGGCGTTCGACTCCGGCAATCTGCATCCCTTCGCGCCCGCTGGGATTTCGGGCATCAGCGCGGCCGCGTCCATGGTGTTCTTCTCGTTCATCGGGTTCGACGCCGCCTCGACCGCCGGCGAGGAGGCCAAGAATCCGCAACGGGATCTGCCGCGCGCCATCATCATCTCGCTCGGCATCGTCACCCTCGCCTACGTGCTGGTAGCGCTGACCGCGGTCGGCGCGGTGGGCGTGGACAAGGTGAGCAGTTCGGGCGCCTCGCTGTCCACCGTGCTGGAGCAGGTGACCGGACGGGGCTGGCCCGCAACGATTCTCGCGGCCGGCGCGGTCGTCGCCATCGCCTCGGTGGTGCTCACCGTGCTGTACGGGCAGACCCGCATCCTGGTGGCCATGTCCCGGGACGGGCTCATGCCCAAGGTCTTGTCGAACGTCGGGGTTAAACGGGTGCCGACCACGAACATCCTGATCGTCGGCGGCGCGGTCGCGGTGCTGTCGGCGCTGATCCCGCTCGGAGAGTTGGTGAATGCCACCAATATCGGCACGCTGGTGTCCTTCGGCCTGGTGAACATCGGGGTGCTGGTGCTGCGGCGCACCAAGCCGGACCTGCCGCGCAGCTTCCGCACGCTGGTGCCGCTGGTGCCGGTGCTGGGCGTGGTCATGTGCGTGTGGCTGCTCGTCCACCTGCCGGGCGTGACCTGGCTGGCCTTCACGCTGTGGTCGGCCGTCGGGCTGGTGGTGTACTTCGGCTACGGCCGCCGCCGGTCCGCGCTGAGCCGAGCCGCCGAGGCGCGGGCGGAGGTCGACTCGTAGGCTCGTAGCGTGCGAGCGCTGGAGCAGATTCGTCAGTGGCCGGTCCGGAACGCGGCCGCGGGTGTCGTCGTCCGCGGGAAGGGTGTCGTCGACACCGAGGGGGACATCGCCAAGGTGTTCCCGCTCGCGTCGGTGACGAAACCGCTTGTGGCATATGCGGTTCTGGTGGCGATCGAAGAGGGCGCCATCGAGCTGGAGCAGCCGGCCGGGCCACCCGGGTCCACCGTCCGGCATCTGCTGGCGCACACCTCCGGGCTCGCCTTCGCTACTGATGAGGTGCTGTCCGAGCCCGGGTTGCGGCGCATCTACTCGAGTGCGGGTTTCGAGGTGCTGGCGGATTTCGTGGCCGCGCAGACCGGGATTCCGTTCGACAGCTACCTGCACGAGGCGGTGTTCGAACCGCTGGGCATGGCGTCCTCGGTGCTGGCCGGGTCGGCCGGGCACGGGGCGCGGTCGTCGGTCGCAGACCTGCTGCGGTTCGCCAGTGAATTGCTGGAACCCACGATTGTGAGTGCGGAACTCGTATCCGAAGCTGTCACAGTGCAATTCCCGGGACGCAATGGCGTACTCCCCGGCTACGGGTCACAGCGGCCCAATGACTGGGGACTGGGCTTCGAAATCCGCGACCACAAAACGCCGCACTGGACCGGCGGCGCCAACTCGCCGCGCACCTACGGCCATTTCGGGCAATCCGGCACCTTTCTCTGGATCGACCCGGAAGTCGGCATGGCGTGTCCCGCGCTGGCGGACGAAAATTTCGGTGATTGGGCGCGGGCGGCCTGGCCGCCGCTCAGTGACGCCGTGATCGCGGAGTTTGCGTAGTCTGCGACACGTCGGGGAAAGCAACACACGTAACACCGGGCACTCCAGTAAACTCGGGCAACGCCGGCCGCGGAGATCGTTGGGGAAGACGTTCCTCGTCGAGCCGGAGGTGTCAGTGGTGCGTGCGTCTGGTCAGTTCGCCGAGGCGACGTCTGGAGTCGTCTATATCCATTCGTCGCCGGCGGCGCTGTGCCCGCACGTCGAATGGGCGCTCACCTCGACCCTCAAGGCTCCCGCCAAACTCCGCTGGACCGGACAACCCGTCGACCCGGGGCATTTGCGCGCCACTACCGATTGGTTCGGTCCGGTCGGTACCGGCGGCAAATTAGCCAGCGCATTGCGGGATTGGCCGGTCCTGTGTTTCGAAGTCACCGAGGAACCCAGCGAAGGCGTGGACGGCGAACGCTACAGCTTCGTCCCCGGACTCGGCCTCTGGCGCGGCACGGTCAGCGCCAATGGCGATGTCATGGTCGGCGAGATGCGATTGCGCGCCATCATCGACGACGCCCGCGGCCGCCGTGCCGATATCGCCGCCGAGATCGATCGCGCCCTCGGCACCGCCTGGGACGACACGCTCGAGCCCTACCGCTTCGGTGGGGAAGGCGCCGAGGTCACCTGGCTCCGCCGCGACGTCGGCTGACCTCGAACTGTCCGGCTTGTCCGTATTTAGTGGGCGTGGCAGGTGCCTCGAGACCCGAGCGCCGGGCAGAATGCGCAAGGAGGCATCGGAGAATCGCGCCAACGATCGTGGAGGGCTCATGCGGCGGATCACAGGCACACTCGGCATCGCGGTGCTGGCCGCGGTCACGGCATTCGGAATCGCCGGCTGCAACGACAAGTCGACCAGCGGCGCCACCGGCGGGTCCAGCACCCAACCCCAGCCGAGCAGCGCTGCCGCCGGGGCCTTTCCGGCCTCCGGGCACGAACTCGTGCAATGTGGCACCGGCCCATGGGGACTGGCCGTGGTCGCCTCCACGGTCAAGGGCAACGACTACTGCCCGACCGCCATGGCCGTCGTCAACGCCTACGCCGAACAGCGGGCCAAACAACCCGACGGGGATATCGCGGTGACCGTCGCCGATATCCGCTGGGTATGCGGCGAACGAACCGGCGACCCCAACCCGGTCCAGCAATGCGCCAGCCAGAACGAATCCGCCGAGAAAGTTCGCCTCGTCTCCTGAGCGACAGCCGATCTCCCCGCGAGGTCCCGATCTCGCGGCGACTGCCTCCTGCCGCGTACGAACCGTGGTTCGAAAGGCACCCGGCGGAAGTTGTTCCTTCGGCAGGAAATTCGAATTCCCGGCGGGACCTCCGCGCGCACGTCCACGCGGCTAGGCTCGGGGCGCGGCATTCCCCGGCACGGCGGAGGGCAGGAATTCGGATGAGTGACTTCGAGACGCTGGTCAGTGGACGCGGCCTGGTCGAATCCCCGCGCTGGCACGATGGCCGGCTGTACTTCGCGGACTGGTCCTCGGGTGAAGTGCTCGCGGTCGATCTCACCGGACACACCGAGACGGTGGCACGGGTCGACGCACTGCCGCTGTGCCTCGCCTGGCACCCCGACGGCGACCTGATCATCGTGGATTCGACCGAGGGGCAACTACTCCGGCGCACCTCCGCCGGGGACCTCGCACGCCATGCGGACCTCGGCAAGCCGGGCTGGAACGACATCATCATCGACGGCCGCGGCAACACCTACGTCAACGGCGCGGGATTCAATCCGATGAGCGGCGAGGACTTCGCCCCCGGTGGCATCACCCTGGTCGCCCCCGACGGAACTGTCCGCCGTGTCGCCGAGGACATCGCCTTCCCCAACGGCATGGCGGTGACCGCCGACAACTCGACCTTGATCGTCGCGGACTCCTACCGAAAGTGCCTGGTGGGCTTCGACATCGACGCCGACGGCGGGCTCTCCAACCGCCGCATCTGGGCCGACCTCGGCGCCGGCGTGCCCGACGGCATCTGCGTCGACCAGGAGAGCGCCGTCTGGTACGCCGACGTCCCCAACCAGTGGTGCGTCCGCGTCGCGGAGGGCGGCAAGGTGCTGAGCACTCTGCACCTGGACCGCGGCGGATTCGCCTGCACCCTGGGCGGACCCGACGCCACCACCCTGTTCGTGGTCGCCGCCGAATGGCGCGGCATGACCTCCGACAACCCCGTCGGCCCGGGCAGCGGCCAGGTCCTGGCAACCACCGTCGACGTGCCCGGCGCCGGCTGGCCGTAGCTGCGAGCGGTCGTCACGGCCTCAAACATTCACCGCCATGGGATCCGGATCCCGCAGCGGCTCTACCGATTCACCGTTCAGTACGCGAGTCAGGCGTTCACGGTCGAGTTGGCCCTCCCAGTTCGCCACCACGAGAGTGGCGACGCAGTTGCCGAGGAGATTGACCGAAACCCGCATGGAATCCATGATTCGGTCGGCGCCGAGCAGGATCGCCACCGCGGCAACGGGAATCGAGCCGTGGCCGATGGCCGTGATGGTCGCGGACAAGGCCAAGAAGGACGATCCGGGGACGGCGGCCATACCCTTCGAGGTGAGCATCAAGACCAGCAACGCGGTGAGCTGCTCGCCTATAGAGAGATTCACGTCCAGGGCCTGCGCGAGGAACAGCACGCAGATGGACAGGTACAGGGTGGCGCCGTCCAGGTTGAACGAATAGCCGGTCGGCACAACGAGACCCGTGGTGGCGCGCGAGCAGCCGGCATCGATCAGC
The DNA here is from genome assembly GCF_044750615.1 of Nocardia sp. NPDC088792. Lineage (NCBI taxonomy): Bacteria > Bacillati > Actinomycetota > Actinomycetes > Mycobacteriales > Nocardiaceae > Nocardia > Nocardia sp. NPDC088792. Next base: position 138,974 of record NZ_JBIVKC010000002.1, on the reverse strand, counting down.
TTCGTCATGATGCGGGGGAGTACCACTTCGGTGGAGGCCGTGCTCAAGGCCAGGAACATCTCCTCGCGAATGTACTTCAGGAACTTCCACAGGCTCACGCCCGCGAAAATCCTTGCGATGGCGGCCAATACGAAGAGGAACAGCACGGCCGCCAGGTAGCAGCAGCCGATCAGCTTGCCGTAGCTGCCCAGCGATTTCAGGCCGTACTGGCCCACGATGTAGGCCATCGCGCCGAAGGCGCCCAGGGGTGACAGCTTCATGATCCAGCCGATCATGATGAAGAAGATGCGGCTCACATGGTCGATGCCCTCCAGGATCACGGGCGGCCCGTTCTCGCCGAACTTGGCCAGCGCCACCCCGAAGAACACGGCGACGAACAACACCTGCAGCATCTTGTTCTCCGCGAACGCGGACAGCATCGACGTCGGGATGATGTTCAGGAGGAAGTCGACCGTATGCGGCAGTGACCCGTTCTGCGTCGTCTTCGCGATCTGATCGGCGCCCGTGGCGAGGGTTTTCGGGTCGATGCTGAAACCGGTGCCCGGCTTCAGCACATTCCCGACCACCAGACCGAACAGCAGCGCGAAGGTGGTGACCGCCTCGAAGTAGATCAGCGCCTTCACGCCGATCCGCCCCACCGACTTCAGATTCCCGACGTGCGCGATGCCGAGCACCACCGTGCAGAACACGATGGGCGCGATCACCATCTTGATCAGCTTGATGAACCCGTCGCCGAGCGGTTTCAGCTCCGCGCCGACGTGCGGCCACAGCGCCCCCACCACGATCCCGGCCACCACCGCCACCAGCAGTTGCGTGAACAGCGCCCGGTACCAAGGTGTTCGGTACGGCGCCGCGGGTTCGACCGGTATCACGAGTTCCTGAGCCATGCCGGAAACCGTAGGTTTGCTGTGTATCCCGCCCATGTCCCGGCTGTTGCCGCACGGTGACGGGCACACCCGCCGAAGGACTGCTGCGCGGCCGCACCACGACGCGGTACGCGGCGCTAGTGGAGTGCGCGCAGCATGCGTCCCGCCGCATCCACCGCCGGAGTGGAGCTGTTCGCGTCGTAGATGAAGACCGCGATGGCCAGATCGCCGGAGATGCCGACGAACCAGCCGTGGGCGTGCTTGTCGTCGATGAACTCCGCGGTGCCGGTCTTGCCCAGCATGTCCGGGATATCGCGCAGGTTGGTCGCGGTGCCGGAGGTGACGGTCTCCCGCATCATCGGTTTGATCTCGTTCGGGATATTCGCGGGCAGCGGGGCGGGAACCGGATTCGGCTTTCCCGGCTGACCGGCGACGAGGGTCGGGTTCGGGACCGACCCGTGTGCGATCGTGGCGGCCACCAAGGCCATACCGAACGGCGTGGCGGTGACCTGCCCCTGACCGATACCCGACTCCACCCGTTCGGCGGGCGTGTTCGCGGCCGGGACCTTACCGGTGACGGTGGTGAGTCCCGGTGTCACGAAGTCGATTCCGAGCCCCAGCTGGGCGGCCGCCTTGGTGAGTCCGTCCGGTGGCAGCTGTACCGCCAGCTTGCCCATGGTGGTGTTGCAGGACTGGGCGAACGCGGTGTGCAAGGGGACATTGCCGAGGTCGAAGTTATTGTCGTTCGGGATGGTCCGGCCTTCGATGTTGGCGCTGCCGGGGCACGGGAGCACGGTATCGGGGGTGACGATGCCGGCTTGCAGGGCCGCGGAGACCGTCACCGTCTTGAACGTCGAACCCGGCGGATAGAGACCGGTCAACGCGATCGGTCCCTGCGCGTCGGCGGGCGAATTCTGCGCCATGGCAAGCACATTCCCGGTCGACGGCTGCAAGGCCACGATGGCCGCGGGCTGGGTGATCGAGGACAGCGCGCCCAGCGCGGCACGCTGCATGCCCACATCGAGCGTGGTGCGAATATCGGTGGTGGGCTTGGCTTCCTGACCCGCGATGCGGACCGTGCTGCCGTCGGAGGTCGTCGCCCGCACCGCCCAGCCGCTCGCCGCATCGGCCTCCTGCTGCCACAGATCGGCGAGACCCGAGAGAGTCGGTGAGGTCAGCGCCTTGTCTGTAGTCAACAAGCGGGTCTGCTGGGCCAGCGTGACACCCGAGAGCGCGGACAGCTGCTGCTGAATGGGTGCGAGATCCGAATCCCGCAGCGTGATCGCCGTGATCGGCTTACCCTGCGCCCCGGACAGATCCGATTGCAGCGAGGTCGCGGTGATGCCGGGCGAGATGGGCGCCAGCAGCGCCGCCACCGCGCCCAGATCCGCGCCGGACGCCACATTCACCAGCGTCACCACTTGCTGCGTCATCAACTCGCCGCCATTCGAGTCGAGAATGCGCGCGGGCTGTTGCGGATAGGCGGGACCGTAACTCAAAGGCCCCTGATCCAGCCCGGGCGCGACGGTCAGCGGATTCCAATGCACTTTCCAGCCGTCGTGATCCGCGGCGGTGCCCTGGGTCGTATACGTCCATTCGTGCTTGCCGTCGGCGCCGAGTTTCCAGGTGGCCGATAGTTCGAAACTGTCGCTGCCGCCGTTCTTCCCGGTGTCCTGCACCTGGAATTTCACGTTCTTGCCCAGCCCGTCGTACAGCGGGCCGAGCGCCGCGGACGCCGACTTCGGGTCATCGGTCAGCGCCGCGGCACCCTGGACATCGTCCTTGGTCAAGGCGTCCGCGAACTGCTGCGCCACGGATTTGGGCTGATCCGGCCCGGAGGAGGAGCAGGCGGCCAGCGCCACCACAGGCGCCGCGAGCAGAGCGAGAATCCTGGTGGTTGTACGCACCCGACCGACCCTACTCATTTCGGGCACGCCCGGAGCAATCGCAATTCGGAATGGAACGAGCCGATTCGGTATCGATCGAGGAAATTCGGTACGAATCGAGCCGGAACACAACGTAAAAGCGGGCAGTCTCCGAGGAGGCTGCCCGCTTTTGCTGCCGCGTAGCGATTTACAGCGGAATGTTCTTGTTGTGCTGTGGGCGGGCCGGTGCCGCGGCCAGGGCGGCGGCGATGGTCGAACGCGTCTTGGACGGCTCGATGACCTCGTCGACCACACCGATCGCGATGGCGCGCTGGACGCCGCCGGCGATGCGCTCGTGCTCCTCGGTGAGGCGCTCGATCATGGCTTCGCGCTCCTCCTCGGGAGCGGCGGCGATGGCCTTCTTGTGCAGAATGCCGACCGCGGCCTTGGCGCCCATCACGGCGACCTCGGAACCCGGCCACGCGTACACGGCCGTGGCGCCCAGCGAGCGGGCGTTCATGGCGATGTAGGCGCCACCGTAGATCTTGCGCGTCACCAGGGTGACCCGCGGGACGCGGGCCTCGGCGAAGGCGTGCAGCAGCTTCGCGCCGCGGCGCACCACGCCTTCGAGTTCCTGCGAGACGCCCGGCAGGTAGCCGGGGACGTCGGTGACCACGATCAGCGGGATACCGAACGCGTTGCACAGTCGCACGAAACGCGAAGCCTTCTCGGCACTTTCGGAGTTGAGGCAGCCACCCAGGCGGATCGGGTTGTTGGCCAGTACACCGACGGTGCGCCCACCCAGGCGGCCGATGCCGACCACCATGGAGCGGGCGTAGCCCCCTTGGAGTTCCTCGAAAGAGCTTTCGCCGTCGACGTTGTCGAGCAGTTCGTTGATGATCGGCTTGACGTCGTAGGCGCGCTTGGCCGAGGCCGGCATCATGGCCTTCAGATCCACGTCGCCGTGTTCGGCTGCGGCCAGGTCGAATTCGCCCTGCTCGGCGAACATCGAGACGAGGCGGCGCGCGCGGTGCATGGCGTCGGATTCGTCGTCGGCGACGATGTGGCAGACGCCGGACTTCTTGCCGTGGGTGATCGGGCCGCCCAGGGTCGCCATGTCGACGCTCTCGCCGGTCACCGTCTTCACGATGTCGGGGCCGGTGACGAAGACCCGGCCCTCGGGGGCCATGATCACGATATCGGTCAGCGCGGGACCGTAGGCGGCGCCACCGGCGGCGAAGCCGAGGACCACGGAAATCTGGGGGACCTGACCGGACGCGCGGACCATGGCCTCGAAGACCAGGCCGACCGCGTGCAGGGCTTCCACGCCCTCGGCCAGGCGGGCGCCACCGGAATGCCACAGGCCCACCACGGGAACCTTGGAATCGATGGCGGTGTCGATCGCGTCGACGATGTGCTTGCAGCCCTCCACGCCCATGGCGCCGCCCATCACGGTGGCGTCGGAGCAGTAGGCGACGGTGCGGACACCGTCGACCTCGCCGATAGCGGCAAGGACACCCGACTTGTCGCGGGGGTGCAGGGGGAGAACGGTTCCGGGATCGAAGAAACGCTGCAACCGACCCAGCGGGTCACGGGGATCGGTCGTGGTGTCCGCGTGTGCGGGGGCCATGATGGTCATCGCAAACTCTCCTGATAGGAAGGGCGGTCGCTGAGAGCGGCTGCGAATGTCGTTATCCCAGGCGGGGTTTCGGGTGCGGGATCTACCTCATCCGAGACCCCGCCTGGAACCGCTTGTCTACTGACCGGTGCTTGCTGTAACTACTGCCAGCTAGCTGGCGTGCGTGTCAGTACCGGCCGAAGGCGAGCGCGACATTGTGCCCACCGAAACCGAAAGAGTTGTTGATCGCGTACTCGATGTCCTGCCGGCGAGCATCGCCGTGCACCACATCGAGATCGATCTCCGGATCCTGGTTGTCCAGGTTCAGCGTGGGCGGAACGATCCCGTCCCGGATGCTGAGAACCGTGAGCACCGACTCGAGCGCGCCGACGGCGCCGATCGAGTGGCCCAGGGCGGACTTCGGCGCGTACACCGAGGCGTGGTTGACACCCGCCTTGTGGATCGCGTTCGCTTCCGCGCTGTCGCCAATGGGAGTGGCGGTCGCGTGGGCGTTCACATGGGTCACGTCCTTGGGGGACAGACCCGCGGTCTGCATCGCGCGCTGCATGGCGCGAGCCGCACCGCTGCCCTCCGGATCCGGCGCCACCAGGTGGAAACCGTCGGAGGTGATACCGGCGCCCATCAGGCGGGCGTGGATCGTGGCGCCGCGCGCCTTGGCGTGCTCCTCGGTCTCGATGACCATGAGCGCGCCCGCTTCGCCGAACACGAAGCCGTCGCGGTCCTTGTCGAACGGCCGGGAGGCCGCCTTCGGCGCGTCGTTGCGGGTCGACATGGCCCGCATCATCGAGAACGCCGCGATCGGAATCGAGTCGATGTAGCCCTCGACACCGCCGGTGACCACCATGTCGGCGTCACCCATGACGATCATGCGCCACGCGTTGGCGATGGCTTCCGAACCCGATGAGCACGCCGAGACCGGAGTGACCACTCCCGCCCGCGCCTTGAGTTCGAGACCGACGACGGCAGAAGGACCGTTCGGCATGACCATCTGAACCGCCAGCGGCGAGATCTTGCGGTAGCCGCCGTTCTTCAGCTTGTCGACCGAGTCGATGAGCGCATCGCCGCCGCCGAGGCCGGTGCCGATGGCCACACCCAGCCGCAGCGGGTCGACCTCGGGGGAACCGGCGTTCTTCCACACCTCGCGGCCCAAAACCATGGCCAGCCGCTCGACATACGCCATCCGGCGGATCTCGACGCGGTCGAGGAGGGTATCCGGCGACACCTTCAGGTGCCCGCCGATGCGAACCGGAAGGCCGTACTCCTCGATGAAATCGTCCTCGAGAGTGTCGATTCCGCTCTCGCCATTGAGGAGGCCCTTCCACGTCGCATCGACGTCACCGGCGATCGACGTGGTCGCCGCCATGCTCGTGACGACGACGTTGGGGAAGTTCCCGTTCAAGGTGGAAGGAGTGGTCACGGTGTCGGTCCTTATTCGCCGTCGTTAGCGAACTTGGCCTTCATCGCCTCGGCGGCCTCGGAGTTCTCGGCCTCGAGCTTCTGGATGTAACCCACCGCGTCGCCGACGGTCTTCAGGCTCGCCAGGTCCTCATCGGGGATCTTGACGCCGTACTTGTCCTCGGTCTGGACGGCGATCTCGACCATCGACAGCGAGTCGATGTCCAGGTCGTCGACGAAGGACTTCTCGATGGTCACCTCGGAGGGCTCGATACCGGTCACCTCTTCGATGATCTTGCCGAGCTCTTCGACGATCTGTTCCTGGGTCAGAGCGGCCACTTTGGTGGCTCCCTTCTTGTTTCCTCTAGTGGGAATGGGTGGGGGTGGAACTTGCGGTCCCTCGGTTGTCCTGGTGCGCCGTCGCCGTTGACGGTGCGGGACCGCGAGTCAAGCTAGCTTGCCGACGTGAGTTCGGCGAGCGCGGGGAGGTCCGAAGGAGTCTTCAGCGCCAGATTCGGGGTGCCCTTGAGCTCCCGCTTGGCGATCCCGACCAGGGTTCCGGCCGGCGGCAACTCTGCCACCGCGGAAACACCCGCAGCACGGACGGTTTCGGTGCACAGGTCCCAGCGCACTGGGCTGGTGACCTGGTTCGCCAGCTTATCGATGGCATCCCTGCCCGACGTTACGGCCTTGCCGTCGAAATTCGACAGCAGGACCCGGGTCGGGTCGCTCGGGGCGATCTGTGCGATCGCCTCCGCCACGGCGTCCCGGGCAGGTGCCATGAACGCGGTGTGGAAGGCGCCGGCGACCGGAAGAGCACGAACACGTGCCTTTTCCGGCGGGTTCGCCGCGAGTTCCGCGAGCGCCTCGAGCTTACCCGCGGCCACGATCTGACCCACCGCATTGCGGTTGGCCGGAACCAGGCCGAGTTCCTCGAGCCGCGCGAGCACGACGGCTTCGTCACCGCCGAGCACCGCGGACATGCCGGTCGGCTCGAGTGCGCACGCCTTGGCCATCTCCGCTCCGCGGATGGCGGCCAGGGTCACCGCATCGTCGGCGGAGATGACTCCGGCGACGGCAGCGGCGGCGAATTCGCCGACCGAATGTCCGGCGACGATGGTATCCGCGGGCAGTGAATCCTGCGGGACTTCCGCGAAAGCCAGAAGGGCAGCCGCGACGACGAGCGGCTGCGTCACAGCCGTGTCGACGATTTCATCCGCTGTCGCTGTGGTGCCCAACCGCAGCAGGTCCAGCCCCGCGGCCTTACCCCACAGCGCGATGCGGTCTGCAGCGCCGGGGAGTTCCAGCCAAGGGGTGAGCATGCCGGGTGTCTGAGAGCCCTGTCCAGGGGCGAACAACGCGATCACGCTCATAAGAAAACACTGTGTCGGCGCTTTCACGAGATGTCGGCGCGAATGAAGCTTGCTCGGCAGTTTTGTGGGGAGTCCACAAACGGCCAAGTGGCTTGCCCCGATCGCCCGGTTCCGGGGGCGCGTTACATCCCGTCTTTCGGATCTGTGACGGGAGTGGCGTCTGTGGCCGGAGTAGGTGTTTCGTTACGGGTTCGTGTCAGCCGACCTACTGTGGCTGCGATACGTAACACATACGCATCGCGCGGGTTCATCGGATCACGTCCGGTGATGTCGGCGATGCGCTTCAACCGGTAGCGGACCGTATTTGGATGAACGTACAGCTGGCGGGCGCAGGTCTCGACGGCTCCGCCGCAGTCCAGATAGGCATCCAAGGTGTCCGAGAGGTCGGCGCTTGCGGCGGCCAACGGTAGCACGAGATGTTCGTTGAGGGCGTCTATCGCGGCCCGGTCGCCGAGCAGCGCGCGTTCGGGCAATAACTCCGAGGCGTGCACCGGCCGCGGCGCCCCGCGCCAGCCCACCACGGCCTCCATACCGGCCATCGCCTCCACCGAGCTGACATGTGCCGCGGACAGCGTGCGCATGGTCGGCCCGATGACCACCGGGCCGTCGGAGAAGGCCTCGCTCAGCAACTCGCCGAGGAACGGCGACGGATACATGGTGTCGCCCAGATGACCGCTCACCACCATCACCAGCCGCGAACCCTGCACCACCGCGAGGGCATTGCGGCCGTGCCGGGTGGCGGCGCTATGTACGGAACTGACAACGGCCACCTGGTCTTTGGGGGGAGTTCCCACCAAGACCGTGGCCGGCGCTGTCGCGTCCCAGTTCAAAGTGGCCGCGCGGGAAAGCATTTCGGGACCGGTATCGCCGCGCACCACGGCGTCGACGACCAGCGCCTCCAAACGGGTATCCCAGGCGCCGCGCGACTCCGCGGCCGAGGCGTACACCGAGGCGGCCGCGAAACCGAGCTCCCGCCCGTATCGCAGCACCGCCTCGGTGAGCGCCACCAGCTGCCGGTCGTTGCGCGCCAGCGCCGGCAGCCACTGCTCGAAGAACTCCATGGCCACCCGGACCATGTCGACGGTCTGGCGCAGCGTCAGCCGCCGCGCCAGATCGTCCGGAATCACCTGGAAGGCGTCCAGGGAGAACCGGATATCCGATTCCGGATCCTGCAGCCATTCCAGGAAGTTCACCACCGCCGTCTGCACCAGCATCTGCACGCCCGCGCGTTGCGCGGCATCCAGATTGGCGAAGAACGGCAACCGATCCTGCATCGACGCGACAGCCTCGGTCGACAAGCGACCGGAGAACTGCTTCACCCGCTTGAGGAGCGTGTCCGGAAGCGGATCGCGCGTCTGCCGATTCGGGGAGAGCGCGCCGGTCGGGAGGTACACCTCGTTTTCGGAAGTGCCCTCGTTGATCCGGCGCGGCTTCGGCGGTTTACGGTCCACGGTGTTAATCGTGCGTTATGCGTCGCCGCCTTCGGAACCTGGTGCCGCCTTCGGCGCGGCGTTCACGTCGTCGATGCGGTAGCGCGCGGCGGCCTCGACGACCTTGGCGGGCTCGATCTTCCCGGTTTCGGCCAGACCCGACAGGGTCGCCACCACGATGGACTGCGCATCCACGTTGAATACGCGGCGCGCGGCCGGACGGGTGTCGGAGAAGCCGAAACCGTCCGTGCCCAAGGTGATGTACTTGCCCGGCACCCACTGGCGGATCTGATCCGGCACCGCCCGCACCCAGTCCGAGGCGGCCACGAACGGGCCCTCGGTCTGTGAGAGGACCTGGGTCACGTAGGGCAGACCCGGATCCCGTTCGGGGTGGCGCAGTTTCGCGATCTCCAGCGCGAGGGCCTCCTTGCGGAGTTCACCCCAGCCCGGCACCGACCACACATCGGCCTGCACGCCCCACTCCTCGGCGAGCAGTTCCTGCGCGCGCAGGCCGTCCGGCATGGTGACGCCGGAGACCAGGATCTGGGCGCGCACATCGCCCGCGCCGCCGCGCTTGTAGAGGTAGATGCCCTTGAGCAGACCGGCCACATCCAGCTGCTCCGGCTCGGTCGGCTGCTGCTGGGGCTCGTTGTAGAGGGTGATGTAGTAGAAGATGTCCTCGCCGCCGAACTCGTGGTGCTGCGAGTGCGCCTCGGGATCGGTGCCGGGCAGGGCCTCCTGGAAGCCGTGCGCGAGTCCGCCGCCGTACATGCGCCGCAGGCCGTCCCGCACGATATGGGCGATCTCGAAGCCGAACGCCGGATCGTAGGACACCACAGCCGGATTCGTGGAGGCCAGCAGTAGCGAGTGACCGTCGTTGTGCTGCAGGCCCTCACCGGTGAGGGTGGTGCGGCCGGCGGTGGCGCCGAGCACGAAGCCGCGGGCCAGCTGGTCCGCCGCCGCCCACAGGCCGTCGCCGGTGCGCTGGAAGCCGAACATCGAATAGAAGATGTACAGCGGGATCATCGGCTCGCCGTGCGTCGAGTACGAGGTGCCGACCGCGGTGAAGCTCGCGGTGGAACCGGCCTCGTTGATGCCCTCGTGCAGGATCTGGCCGATCGACGATTCCTTGTACGCCAGCATGAGTTCCGCGTCGACCGAGGTGTAGAGCTGGCCGTTGCGGTTGTAGATCTTCAGCGACGGGAACCACGAGTCCATACCGAAGGTGCGGGCCTCGTCGGGGATGATCGGGACGATGCGCTTGCCGATCTCCTTGTCGCGCAGCAGTTCCTTCATCAGGCGCACGAATGCCATGGTGGTGGCGACGCTCTGCTTGCCGGAACCCTTGCGGACCGAGCGGTAGGGCTCGTCACCGGGCAGCACCAGAGGCTGTGCGGCCGTGCGGCGTTCGGGGACGTAACCGCCCAGCTGCTTGCGGCGGTCCAGCATGTACTGGATCTCCGGGGCGTCGGCGCCGGGGGTGTAGTACGGCGGGCGGTACGGGTCGCGCTCGAGTTCGGCGTCGGTGATCGGAATGCGCTGCACGTCGCGGAACGCCTTCAGATCGTCGAGGGTCATCTTCTTCATCTGGTGCGTCGCATTGCGCGCCTCGAAGTGCTTGCCGAGACCGTAGCCCTTGATGGTCTTGGCGAGGATGACCGTCGGTTGTCCCTTGTGCGCCATGGCCGCCGCGTAGGCCGCGTAGATCTTGCGGTAGTCGTGGCCGCCGCGCTTGAGGTTCCAGATGTCGCCGTCGGAGAGGCCCTTGACGAGTTCCTTGGTGCGCGGATCGCGGCCGAAGAAGTGCTCGCGGACGTAGGCGCCGTCATTGGCCTTGTACGTCTGGTAGTCGCCGTCGGGGGTGGTGTTCATCAGGTTGACCAGGGCGCCGTCGCGGTCGGCCTGCAGCAGCGCGTCCCACTCGCGGCCCCAGACGACCTTGATGACGTTCCAGCCGGCGCCGCGGAAGAAGGACTCCAGCTCCTGAATGATCTTGCCGTTACCGCGAACCGGGCCGTCGAGGCGCTGCAGGTTGCAGTTGATGACGAAGGTCAGGTTGTCCAGAGCCTCGTTCGCGGCGACCTGGATGAGGCCGCGCGACTCCGGCTCGTCCATCTCGCCGTCGCCGAGGAACGCCCACACATGCTGGTCGGACGTGTCCTTGATGCCGCGATCGTGCAGGTAGTGGTTGAACCGGGCCTGGTAGATGGCGTTCATCGGGCCCAGACCCATTGACACCGTGGGGAATTCCCAGAAGTCGGGCATGAGCCGCGGATGCGGGTAGGAGGACAGGCCGTGGCCGGGGCCGCCGGCGCTGTACTCCTGCCGGAAACCATCCAGCTGGTCTTCCGTCAAGCGGCCTTCCAGGAAGGCGCGCGCGTAGACGCCGGGGGAGGCGTGACCCTGGATGTAGACCTGGTCACCGCCGCTCGCGTGGTCCTTGCCGCGGAAGAAGTGGTTGAAGCCGACCTCGTACAGCGCCGCCGAGGACGCGTAGGTCGAGATGTGGCCGCCCACACCGACTCCCGGCCGCTGCGCGCGATGCACCATGATCGCGGCATTCCAGCGGATGTAGGCCCGGAAGCGGCGCTCGGTCTCCTCGTCGCCGGGGAACCAGGGCTCGTTCTCGGTGGGGATGGTGTTGACGTAGTCGGTGGAGGTCAGTGCCGGGATGGCGACGTGGCGTTCGCCGGCGCGCTCGAGCATGCGCAGCATGAGGTAGCGGGCGCGGCCCGGGCCCTCACGGTCGAGCATCTCGTCGAAGGAGTCGAGCCATTCGCTGGTTTCTTCCGGATCGATGTCCGGCAGGTATGACGCCACCCCCTCGCGGATCACTCGGACCCGGCCCCCTGCCGGGCGCTTGGCCGCCGAGCCATTGTTGGGGTTCGACGAAGAAATCGGGTGCATCAGGTCGGTCAAGACGTTTGCTCCTCGTACAGGGGTGGGGACATCTGATGGCGTCATTACCCCGGGTCACCGCTGGTGGGCGGCATACCCGTAACGATCGGTTCGGGTCGCATCTCACATCCTTGCCGAGGATGCGGCCCAGGTCATCATGTCAGCCGTAAATCCAGTACCGTTCTCCAGGGAACCGGCCGAGGGATGGAACGGGGAGGAACAGTGAAACTGAACCCGCGGGGGTTCGGGGTGATGTGCACGACCGTTGCGCTCGGCATCGGACTGGTCATCGTCGCAGGCTGCTCGAACACGGTCGAGGGTACCCCGACCGCGAATTCGGCTCAGGTGACCTCATATCGCGCGGACGTATCCTCCTCCTCGGCGGCGGCTTCCTCATCGAAAGCGGCGGCGGCGCAGAACAAGGCGATCGCCGACAACTGCGACCCGTTCCGCACCACCACCGGTACGGCCGTGAACAGCTACAACGACTACGTGGACGCCCATGACAAGGGCACCGACGATCAGACCGCGAAGCGGGATGCGGCGGCCGGCGCGCTGGAGGACGCGGCCAAGACGGTCGAGAATCAGGTCAACGCTTCCGGTTCGGACCTGCCGGCGGATCTGGGCCAGAAGTTCACCGACTACGTGAACGCGGCGCGCACGCTGGCGGCGGAAGTGCGGAAGATGACGCCCGCGGCCGCTGTTGCGCCCTTGAACGACGCCAGTCACAAGGTCAACGATGCTCTTGATGCCGTCCGGACGGCCTGCCCATCCAAGTAAACGGGTCTCAACTACGACATTCTGGGTGCGAATTCGGCCGATCGGCTTGCGCTTGGGGCTTGAACCATGTTCGCTTGCATCTACCTACTGTCGGGAATAAGAGGAGGACACCACCGTGGTCGCCGCGGCGGACGCGCAGAACTACGCTCAGAAGCTTGGCATTTCACATGGCATGGCCGTTCAGGAGCTGGGCTGGGACGAGGATACCGACGACGAACTGCGGGCCAACCTCGAGGAGACGATCGGCTCGGAACTGCTGGACGAAGATACCGACGAGGTTGTCGATGTCGTCCTGCTGTGGTGGCGCGACGGGGACGGTGACCTTGTCGATGAGCTGATGGATGTGATCTCTCCGTTGGCCGACGACGGTGTCGTGTGGGTGCTCACCCCCAAGACCGGTCACCCCGGGCATGTCGATCCGAGCGAGATCGCGGAGTCGGCGGTGCCCGCCGGCCTCAATTCGACTACCCCGGTAAGTCTCGGTACCTGGACCGGAACCAAGCTGACCCAGCCCAAGACGCCCTCGAAGCAGCGCTGAACCGCGTCTTCGCTAAGGTTTTCGAGTGGGTGATGCGCGAGTGACTCATGCGTGAGCGCGGTCCGTTCATGTGTGAGCACTGGGTCGTGTCGCCTGCTGCTGCCGACACGATGGAGGTTCCCGCATGCCGTTAGAGGTGGGCACGGTCGCACCGGACTTCACTCTGAAGGACCAGAACAACCAGGAAGTCACCCTCTCGGCGTACCGCGGCGAGAAGAACGTCCTGATCGTCTTCTACCCGCTGGCTTTCACCGGCATCTGCCAAGGCGAACTCTGCCGCGTCCGTGACGAACTCCCCAAGTTCCAGAACGACAACGCAGAGATCCTCGCCATTTCCGTAGGCCCCCCGCCCACCCACAAGATCTGGGCGGCCGAGCAGGGCTACACCTTCCCCCTGCTCTCCGACTTCTGGCCACACGGATCGGTAGCCCAAACCTACGGCGTCTTCAACGAAAAATCCGGCTACCCCAACCGCGGAACCTTCGTAGTAGACAAGGACGGCATCATCCGCTTCTCCGAGATGAACGGCCCCGGCGAGCCCCGTGACCAGGCAGCTTGGGAAAAAGCGCTAGCCACACTAGATTCATAACCCGCACCCGGTCCCACCGGGTCGACAGGGGCGTATAGCTCAGCGGTAGAGCACTGGTTTTACACACCAGCGGTCGTAGGTTCGATCCCTACTGCGCCCACTCTCGATGCTCGTTCGGGCACTTGCGGCGTGTCGAATCTGCCTGTTCGCCAATATGTTCGACTAAGCATGAAATCTGCGGGACCGCTGCAGGATCGGGTGGCGTTGGTGACCGGCGCGGGTGGCGAGATCGGTGCCGCCATCGCCGCTGTTCTCGCCACGATGGGCGCTGCTGTCGTGGTGAACCATCGTGACGGCACCGACCGTGCGGCGGCCGAACTTACTGCCGAATCGGTGCGCATGGCAGGGGCGAAGGTGGCGGTAATCGCAGCCGATATCGGCGATTCCGTGGACGCGCACCGGCTGTTCGAGACCGCTTGGAATGGATTCGGCCGGCTCGATGATGTCCCCACTGCACCGCCTCGGTACACCCGCTGATGTCGCAGGTGCTGTAGGTCTGCTCTGTCAACCCGGTGCGGCATGGATCACCGGGCAGACCATTCGCGTCAACGGCGGTCAGGTGTAGAGCAAACCTCTGACCTGGTGACCGATTCGTAGCTGCGTTGCATGTCATCGGTGGAATCAGCTGTGGGACAACACGATGTCGGGGGAGTCGTGTGAATGGGCATCGCCGTGGATTCCAGTTGTCGGAGAATGAAGCTGTGGCTGAATTCCTGGAGGATGGCCGATCATGAGTACGGACGTGGGGACGATCGACTGGGAGGGCTGGCTGCGGCGCTGGGACGCCCAGCAGGAGGGATATGTGCCGGAGCGTGAGGCCCGGTTCACGGCGATGTTCGATGTGGTCGCGGAGTTACTGCCTACCTCTTTCGTGGCAGTGGATCTCGGTTGTGGGCCGGGGGCGATAAGTCAGCGGCTGCTCACGCGATTTTCGGGGGCGCGCTCGGTTGCGGTGGATATCGATCCGGTAATGGTGGCTCTCGGACGGGGTGCCCTCGGAACGGTAGACGGTCGGTTGCGTTGGGTAGAGGCGGATCTGGCATCGCCGGACCTACTGGAAGCAATTGGCGAAACGCAGGTGGACGTCGTCCTCAGCACCACAGCGCTGCATTGGCTGCAACCGGAGGCGCTGGCCCGTCTGTACCGGGACCTCGGCCGACTTCTGCGATCCGGCGGCATCTTTCTCAATGGAGACAACCTGGCATACCCTGCGGTTTTGCCGACGTTCGACCGGCTGAGTCATCGTGTCCTGGAAGGGCAGTGGTCCGATAGCGCTTTCGCCGAACGCGGTATCGAGACTGCGGAGCAATGGTGGGAGGCACTGGCCGAGGAGCCCGGATTCAGGTCACTGATAGCCGAGCGAGCTCAGCGTTTTGCGGGTAAGCAGCGGCCAGGTCGAACGGACGTCGACGCCCATATGGAAGCGCTGAGCGTCGCAGGCTTCAGCGAGATCGGAACGATCTGGCAGGTTCTTTCCAACCGTGTACTGCTGGCTGTGCGGTAGGTTCCGACTCCCGTTGATTCAAGCCCTTCACGGTCGGGGGCGGGGACCGATCTCATGGGGGGATTGTGTTGGCGTGCTCGGGGTTCGGGTTATGTCGACGCGGCGAGCAAGCTGGTTACCAGGTGGTGGGCGTAGGTGGGGGTGAGGGCGTCGGGGCGGAAGAGGATGCGGTACATGATTGGGGCTACTACGTGGTCGAGGACTGTTTCGACGTTGGGGGTGGGCTCGCCGCGGGTGGTTGCTCGGTTGAGGATGAGGGTGATTTGTTCGGCTGCGTAGGCCGAGCATTGGCCGGCGTTGGTGCTGTCGGGGGAGCCGAGGAGGGCGTCGCGGATGTAGGCGCGGCCTATGGGGGCGGCCATTTCCTCGAGGAATTGCTCGGCCCAGGAGTCGAGGTCGGACCTCAGGGTTCCCTTGTCCTGGGGGGCGGTGTCGGGGCGGAGGCGTTCGACGGCTACGTCCGACAACAGCTCCTGCAGGTCGCCCCAGCGGCGGTAGATCGTGGAGGGGGTTACGCCGGCGCGGGCGGCTACGAGGGGGACGGTGAGGGCTTCGCGGCCCACCTCCGACTCGAGTTCGTGGATGGCGGCGTGGACCGACGCCTGTACCCGGGCGCTGCGGCCGCCGGGGCGGACCATTGCCTTTCGACTCACCTGACCAGGTTAAAGCAAAGATGTTGCTTCAAGCGTTCGGGTTGTCATGCCATTGATTGTCATGCCATTGCCAGGGGGCGTACGAGTTGGGTTTGCTCGTAGGCGTGGCCGACTCGCAGTACGGTCGGTTCTTCGAATGGGCGGCTCAGCAGCTGCATTCCGATGGGCATGCCCTCGGTGTCGTGGCCTACCGGGATGGACAGGGCGGGGATTCCGGTGATGTTGGCCGGGGCCGATAGGCGTACGTAGGCGTCGGAGACGCCTTCGATCGTGCCGTCCGGCCAAGTGATCGCGTCGTCACCGGCCTGCACGGCGGTGAGAGGGACTGTCGGGGCGGCGATTACGTCGACCTCCTCGAAGATGCGCGCCCAGGCCTGCTGCATGAGGGTGCGTGCGCGCTGGGCGCGGAGATAGTCGCCGGCCGGCATGAGCTCACCGGCTTCTAGGAGGATGCGCACGTCAGGCTGGTACAGCTCGGGGATTGTGCGGAGGGTCTTTTCGTGGAAAGCGGTGGCCTCGGGCACCATCAGGCCCCACTGGGTCGCCTGGATGTATCGCGTCATCGGAATCTCGACCTCGACGAGGTGTGCACCCAGGCTCTCCAGCTCGGATATCGCACGCCGGACGGTGGTCTCGATCTCCGGGGTGACGTGATCGAAGTAGTAGTTGCGCGGGACGCCGATGCGTAGTCCCTTCAGGTCCGGGCCCGCATCCGGCCGGTAGTTCGTGGCGGGGACGGCTCGGGAGGCGGGGTCGCGGGGGTCGTGGCCGGCCAGGGCGGTCAGGACTACGGCCGCGTCCTCGACGGTGCGGGTGATCGGGCCGACGTGGTCCAGTGACCAGGACAGGGATGTGACGCCATGGCGGGGGATGAGGCCGTAGGTCGGCTTCAGTCCGACGACTCCGTTGAGCGCGGCGGGTACGCGGATCGATCCGCCGGTGTCGGTGCCGAGGGCGAAGGTTGCGGCGCCTGCGGCGACTGCGACGGCGGATCCGCCGCTCGAGCCGCCGGCGACGCGGTTCGGGTCCCAGGCATTGCTGGTCTGCGGGGTGGTCAGGCCGTAGGCGAACTCATGAGTGTGTGTCTTGCCGACCAGGATTGCGCCTGCCGCGGTGAGAGCGGCAGCGACCGTGCTGTCCGCCTCGGCGCGGTGGTCGGCGCGCACTCGTGAGCTGGCCGTGGTGGCTTCGCCGGCGACGTCGATCAGATCCTTCAGGCCCATGGGGATGCCGTGCAACGGGCCTCGTAGGCGGCCTGCGGTGATTTCTTGCTCGGCTTCGCGCGCTGTCCGGCGGGCCTGCTCGGCGGTGACGGTGACGTAGGCGCCCAGGTGTGGATCGACCTCCTCGACGCGGTCGAGGACCGAATCCACCAATTCGACGGGGGACAACTCGCGTTCGCGGATCGCGTCGGCTGCGGCGGTGAGTGTCAGTTCATGCGGTCGCACGGTGCTGCTCCTGTTCGGTGCGGTAGGCGGCAGCGGGCGTGATGTCGGCGAAGTCCAGCTCGCGCAGGACTGACACGACGGAATGGATGTGGTTGGCGGTGGCGGCCACTGCGGCGTGCCGGTCGGCAGGCAGTGGAAGGCCTGCACGGTCGGCCCAGCGGGCCGCCTGTGAGGGCGTGAGTTCGACGGTGGGCATGAAATGTTCTCTCCCGATCGGGCGGATGTGACCTTGCCGCAGCAAAAGCTAACTGTTTGCTTTAAGCAAGATTAGGGCCTACGGTCACTTAAAGCAAACAGATTGCTTTTAGTGATAAGAGGCTCGTGGCAGTACTCGCCGCGTCGCGGCGTGCGGCAATCCTTCGCCGATAATTACTGAGAAACCAAGGGAGGCAAAGACAATGAACACCTCGCTATCCGGCAAGACCACTTCGATCCCCGCCTGGACCGTGGGCGATGTGACCGTCCATCGCATCGACGAGGTTCCCCTGCCGCCCGCGACGGGCGCGTGGCTGCTGCCGGACGCCACCGCGGATGTGGTCAAGCAGCAGGACTGGCTGTTCCCCGATTTCGCCGACCGCGAGGGCGTTCTGCAGCTCGACAGCCACAGCTTCGCCTTCGTCCTGGGCGGGCTGCGTGTCCTCGTCGATACCGGCATCGGCAATGGCAAGGAACGCGCCAATCCGGCCTGGCACAACCTGGAAACCGACTACCTCGAACGTCTCACTGCCGCCGGGTTTTCCCCGGACACCGTCGATCTGGTCATCCTCACCCACCTGCACACCGACCACGTCGGCTGGAACACGCGGGAAGTGAACGGCGCGTGGACCCCCACCTTCCCCAATGCCCGCTACCTCACCTCCCGGACCGAGTGGGAGTTCTGGAGCGCGTATGACATGGACGAGGCACGTCAGCAGATGTTCCGCGACTCCGTGACCCCGGTCGAGCAGGCGGGTCTACTCGACCCTGTCGACGTACCCGCCGACGGTGTCGAGATCGTCCCCGGCCTGCGTCTGATCCCCGTGCCCGGTCACACCCCCGGCCACATCGCGGTCCAGATGACCAGCCAGGGGAAGTCGGCGTTGATCACCGGCGACTGCATTCACCATCCCGTTCAGTTGGCCCACCCATCGATCGGTTCCTGCGTCGACATCGATCCGCAGCAGTCCGAGACCTCTCGTCGCGCGCTGCTCGCTTCCCTCGCTGACACCGGGACGCTGGTGTTGGGCACCCACTTTCCTGTACCCACCGCCGGATACGTGGTCACCGAGGGCGACGCCTACCGGTTCGGCGTGGTTCACGCCGGCGATCGTCAGTAGTCGAGAGCGTGTTCCGGTTGGCAGACATCGAGAGGAGAGGGGAGGTATCGCAGGATGGCGTTCAGGAGAGGCTCGACATCATCGCTGTCGAGTGCGGGACTGCACAGGACCGGAACGACGTCACCCATGCGGGTGAGCCGGCGGATGCGGCGGTGAAGTCGTTCGAGGGGAATCTCGCGCAGGTTGCGGAACGCCGCTGATGCCGAGGGGTCTTGTTCCATCACTGTCCGGATGAGCTCGCGGTAGTGGTGTTCGGCGACTTTCCAATGGCGCCCGTAGAACTCGATGACCGTCGGTTCCAGCGCCCACATCGAGAGCAGGTCGATAACCCCTTCGAATTCGGTGCCGGTGCCGATCGGAATCTGCAGCGGCAGGGCGACGGCGCCGCGGGTTTCGGCGATGGCGTGCAGGCAGCGGGTGAAATCGGTGGTGAGGTCCGCTGTTTCGGTGATGAGGCAGAGGCGGGCGACCTGGTGGTCGTCGGCGGTGCGGAGGATTGTTTCGAGGCGGGCGGCGTGTTGGCTGGTGGTGTTTCCGAGGATGATCACGCCGTCGGCTACGCGGATGGAGCGTTCCAGTGTCGCGGTGGGTGCGGCGCTGGACAGTTCGGCGATGCGGATCGTGTGGTCGATGCGGCCGGTTGCCCGCTGGATGGCGTGTGTCAGGCGGGTTGTCTCGCCGGGGCTTCCGATGAGGGTGACGTTGCGGATCGACTGGGGGTCAATGGCTTTGGTGCCCATCGTGGTGTGGTACTCCAGGTCGGCTGGAGGGTGGCGGCGCATCCTCGATTCGGTTCACCGTACCGCCGGGTGATGGGCGCTGGATGGGATTCCGGCCCAAAAGTAGAACGTGTTCCTATATGGTCGGGTTGTGCAGAAAGAACAACGCCCCGCCGTGGCAGGCTGGTTCACTGCGGACGACGGTGTGGTGCGTCTCGTGGGAAGCCGCTGCAGTGCGTGCGGCACACCGTATTTCCCGCGGAACTCGCTGGCCTGTCGTAATCCGCAGTGTGCGGGTCCGCATGACGGCTCCGAGCTTGCCGAGTACCTGTTCTCTACGCGTGGCCGGATCTGGTCGTATGCGGATGCCCGGTACAAGCCGCCGGCGCCGTATGTGTCGGCCGATCCGTTCGAGCCGTATGTCGTTGCGGCGGTGGAGCTCGAGGTCGAGCAGATGGTGATTCTCGGGCAGGTCGTGCGTGGGCTCACGGTGGATGACCTGGCCGTCGGCATGCCGGTCGAGTTGACCGTGGGCACGCTGTACGAGGACGACGAGGCGGAGCACACGGTGTGGATGTGGAGGCCGGTCAATGACTGACACGAATGATCGCGACATCGCCGTCCTCGGTGCGGGTATGCACCAATGGGGTAAGTGGGGGCGGAATTTCGTCGAATACGGGCTGGTGGCGGCGCGTGCGGCGCTCGCCGATGCCGGGGTGAACCATCTCGATGTCGGCTATATCGCCGGCGCGGACACCATCCGCAACGGATACCCCGGGTTCGTCTCGGGTGCGACTTTCGCTCAGGCGCTGGGCTGGTCGGGTGCGCGGATCTCGAGCAGCTACGCCGCCTGCGCGTCCGGTGCCCAGGCCATTGCCAACGCGCGCGCTCAGATCCTGGCCGGGCTGACCGATGTCGCGCTGGTGGTCGGCGCGGATGCCGCGCCGAAGGGCTTCTTTCAGCCCGTCGGCGGTGAACGCCGTGACGATCCGGACTGGTTGCGCTTCCACCTCCTCGGCGCCACCAACCCCATCTACTTCGCGCTCTACGCCCGCCGCCGAATGGCATTGCACGGCGCCACTCTCGACGATTTCGCCGCGGTCAAAGTGAAGAACGCCCGCCACGGCCTGAACAACCCGTACGCCCGCTACCGCAAGGAAGTCTCCGTCGAGGAGATCGCCGCGTCCGCGATCGTCGCGGACCCGCTGCGCCTGCTCGACATCTGTGCCACCAGCGACGGCGGCGCCGCCTTGGTCCTGACGTCCATGGACTACGCTCGCCGCCACGGCGTCACCGACCCGGTCCGCATCCGTGGCCTGTCCACGGTCACCCCGACCTTCCCGAAAACGGTCCTCGACCTCCCGGATTTCGCAACGGATTCCGCCGTAGCCGTCGAACCCCCGTCCCGAGCCTTCCGTTCCGCCATCGCCTACGCGGCTTACGAGGAGGCCGGCCTCGGCCCCGAAGACCTCTCCTTCGCCGAAGTCTATGACCTCTCCACCGCCCTGGAACTGGACTGGTACGAGGACATCGGCCTCTGCGAACCAGGCACCGCCGAGGAACTGTTGCGCAGCGGCGCAACAACATTGGGTGGCCGCGTCCCGGTGAACCCCAGCGGCGGCCTGGCCTGCTTCGGCGAAGCCATCCCCGCCCAAGCCATCGCCCAGATCTGCGAACTCACCTGGCAACTCCGCGGCCGAGCCGACGGCCGCCAAGTCGACAACGCCCGCGCAGGCATCGCGGTGAACCAAGGCCTCTTCGGCCACGGCTCGGCAATCATCGCCACCCGCTGATCCCCTGGCGCTATCCAGCTCCGTTTCCGAAACCCGGGCAGTGCCCGGGTTTCGTTGTTCAATCAGTGATAACCGCAAATTTGCGGTATTTCTGATTGTGCAGCTCAAGGTGTAGATCTTGGGTAAACGGCGAGGGTGTGTGGGTGCCCCGGCGGTCCTGATATGGTCAGGTCGATTGCTGGGAGGAAGCTATGGGATTCAAGGTCACTCCGGCGTCGTTGACCGATGCTGCGAATTCCATCGGGAAGCTGGGCGACACCGTCAACGATGTGAAATCGACGCCGCATCTGAATGCGAGCAGGGGTGTGGACGGCATGAAAGGGTCGGCCATCGCGGCTGCCCTCGGTGGCGCCGATCCGGCGAGCAGCATGGCCAAACAGGTATTGGGCGGCCGGTTTCAACAGTTTTCGAAGGCCCTGTCCACTGCGGCGAAGACCTTCCACGATTCCGACGTCCAGGCTGCCGACCGACTATGGGCGATCGGTGATCTGAACTCGGGACAGATCTAGACACCGTGGGAACGCCGACCCGCGACCAGGTAGTGGCCTGGAATCCGCAGTCGCTGGCCGATGTCGCCACTGCCGCCGACAGCATCATGACCTCGTTCGACACGTTGGCGGACACGATGAACCGCACCATCCATGATCTGGACTGGTCCGGTGCGGCTGCCAAGGCGGCTCTCGGGCGTGCTGACAACGAGAAGCAACAGATCCGGACCGTGGCCACCGCCTATTCCAATCTGGCTGATGCTTGTTCCGGCGCATATGCCGCCATGCAGCCGGGAATCAGCGATCTGCAGTCGAGTATCCGTGCGCTGGAAAACGATCGATTCACCGTCGATCAGGATTTCACCGTTCATGACAACCTGGGCGACAAAGAACGCCAAGAGGATGCGAAGAACGACACCGCCAGGCTGCAGAGCATCGCCCAGTCGCTGGGCCAGAGTGATGACGCCTGGTCAGCGAAGATCGCCACGGCCGTCGGTGAGATCGAGAAGCTGGCTCCGGTCACGAAGCTGAACAATCCGCTGATCGGGTTGTTGATGGGTGGTATGGGCAGGGCCAACCCGGTACCCGACTCGTTGGACCCGCTGTCCATGATGTTGAAGCTGAACAACGGGATCCCGGTCACGGTCGACGATCCGGATGGTTCGAAGAAGACGATCACCCCGAATCCGGACGGTACGGTCACCGTCGCGCAGGCGACGCACGGACCGGACGGATCGACGACGACTACATCCAGCACGAATAGCGGACCGGCGACCACCACGGTGATGACTCCTCGCGGAGACGGTTCAGGGATAGTCGACGTCGCGGTAACGGGACCGGACGGTAAGACACAACGCTTGCGAACCGTGCCGCAGGCAGATGGGCATAACGCCACCTTCGCGGTGAACGGTGACGGGACGCTCGGGGCCAAGATGTCGGAGTCCTATCGTGCGGCCGACGGTGGGGTGATCACCGATGTGGTCGGGAAGAACGGTGTCCTCGACCGGTCCTGGCAGCGTCCGGATGGTTTTGTCGCCAACGAGCGCTACCTTGTCGGGCCGGATGGTCAACGGCAGTTGGTGGGTACCTCGAATTCGGCTCGCATGCATTCGGTATTGCAGGCCGACGGGACGATCAAGACCACATACCCGGACGGTCGTACTGCGCAGACGGCTCAACTGCCGGACGGTCGGGTGGTCACCAAGTTCGAGGACGGTTCGATGCTCTCGTACGATCCGGGTCGTGCGGCTCCGGGCGTGCCGCATCAGTCCATGTGGGACAACGTCAAAGCATTCACCGGTGGTCATTGGGACGGTCTCGTTTCCTCGACTCAGGGCACGGTCGATCAGCATCCGGTCGAGACCGGGCTGGGCGGGGCCGCGAGTGCGGGTAGTGAGGCTGCCAACCGAGCTGGTCAGACGATGGCGGGTCGAGCCGCGGCAGCAGCTGGTGAATCGGCGGCAAAACAGATTCTCGCGAACACGATGCTCGACAACGGCGCCCCCGGCGCGGGACGTGCTGCCGTTCAAGCGCTCGATGCCTCCGCTGATGCAGCGAATGGGTACGCCGCCGCTGATGCTTTGAAAGCCGGCGGCAAATGGCTGGGCTGGCCGGCGACAATCGGCATCAATTCCTACGTCAACTGGGATGATTGGGCGCATCACGACAAGCCGATGGGGGAAGCGATCGGCAACGCGGTAGGTAGCTCGGTAGGTGGGATGGCGGGCGCGTGGATGGGCGCGAAGGTCGGAGCGGTGGCGTGTTCGCCGTTTGCGGAGGTGCCGATCGTGCCGGTCTTGTGTGCTGTCGGTGGTGCTGCTGTCGGTGGGTTTCTCGGTGGTTCGGCTGGGGGCTATGCAGGCGAGCAGCCTTTCAAATGACTTTGGGAGAGAAGGGATCTGGATTGTCCGACGCCGGAGGGATTGTCGTGGCTCCGTTGTTGTCCTGGCCCGATGCGTGGGGGAGTGCGAGGCCGCGGCCCGTGATGGTTGCTGCGGTTGTGTTCTTCGGTGTGGTGTTTCTCGTTTTTGTTCCTTTCACGATCGAGGCTGTGCGGTCGGGCAATGCGGCGCGGGTTCTCTTCGGGGTGGTCGCGGCATTGGCGGCGGCCACCTTTGTCGCGGTGGCGTTGCCGCAGTTGCGAGTTCGTCGTTCGCGGTTGCCTGCGGGCTTCGGCGGGGGTGGTTCTGGGCTGCGTCTGTCGCTCGGGCGGTACCGATGGCTGATTTCGGCGGTTTGGTTCGTGGCGGGGATTGTGTTCTTGGTCGTCTGGGTGGTCGTGGTTGCTGGGCGTCTGTTCACCTTCGATTACGACGGTCAGGTGGCACGGATTGCGTTCGACGTCGCACAGCTCGTAGTGGCTCTGGTCGCGATCGGGTTGTTCGTCTTGCTGGTCGTGCTCATCTTCGGCGGGCGGCGGGCCAACTATGTAGAACTCGGCCCGCACGGGGTTGTGAGAGGAGCGGGGCGGATCACGAAATCGGTTGCCTGGGAGGACATATCCGAGGTCTCACCCCTTGTGGTCAATGAGGTGGCGACGGTCCGGATCGTGCCGGTATCCGAAGCGGCGGTGCGGGTCGATGCGGGTGACGGGAGGACGGGGCGGTGGCAGCGACGGCAGGTGCGGTCGCAGCTGGATCTGCCCGCGGCGGTCTTCGGTATCGATCCTGCGTTGTTGCTGTATCTGATCGACTTCTACCGTCGGCATTCTGAGGTTCGGTACGAACTGGTGTCGGATGCGGTCGCTGATCGGGTTCGTCGCGGGGATCTGATCGGGTGAGGGGCTGCGGCGGAGCGTGACTGCCGGTTGGGTCAGGGACTGACGAAAACGGTCGTGTGGCTGATCCTTTCGGCCTTCGGTATCGGTCGTTTCGAGTTTCCGGCGTTCAATTTCAGCAGGTCGCAGGGGCGGCTGGAGGGATTCGCCGGAAGGAATGATGATGACCGAGTTTGTGACGCTGGAGTATGGGCGGCTGGCTTGTGATGTGGTGGGGGAGGGGCCGTTGGTGGTTTTGTCGCATGGGATGGGGACTGTGCGGCAGGACTTTCGGCATTTGGTGGGGCCGCTGGTGGGGGCGGGGTATCGGGTGGTGAATGTGGATATGCGGGGGCATGGGGAGTCGAGTGTGGATTGGCCTTCGGTTACGGGGAAGGCGGCTATCAGCCGGAGTGATGTGGCGGAGGATCTTTTGGGGGTGGTGCGGCATTTCGGTGGGCCGGCGGTGATCGTGGGGCATTCGTTGTCGGGTGGGGCGGCGACCATTGCGGCGGCGCAGGCGCCGGAGTTGGTGTCGGCGATTGTGGAGATCGGGCCGTTCACCCTTACTCAGACCGTGCATATGGGGGCGCTGTTCACCAATCGGCGGTACCGGCGGGGCGGCATTCGGCTCGCTCTCACTTCGGGGTTGAAGTCGTTGACCTGGTGGCGGCGGTATCTGGACGTCGCGTATCCGACCAAGCCTGCGGATTATGACCAGTACATCGCGGATCTCGAGCGCGTGCTGCGGCAGCCGGAGCGATGGGCGGAGTTCATGAAGACGGGGGTGACGACGCCGGCGGATGCGGAGGCTCGGTTGGCGGATGTTCGTTGTCCTGCGCTGGTGATCATGGGGTCGGCGGATCCGGACTGGGCGGATCCGGAGGCTGAGGCGAAGGCGATCGTGGCCGCTATGCCGGCGGGTTCGGGGCGGGTGGTGATGGTCGAGAACGGTGGGCATTATCCGCATGCGCAGTTCGCGGATCGTATTGCGGCAGTGGTTGTTCCGTTTCTGGATGAGTATGCGGTGCGATGATGGTGGCATGCCCGCGCCGCGCACCATCGTCTTCGTTCTCTACGAGGGCATGCAGCTGGTCGAATTGGCCGGGCCCATGGATGTTTTCGGATTCGTCAACGCGATGACCGCGAAGCCGCTGTATCGGTTGGTGACGGCATCACCGCAGGGCCGGGCGATCAAGGCGGACGGTGGTTTGACCCTCTCGGTCGAGCATTCGTTGCAGGAGTTGGCCGCCTCGCCCGACGAGATCGATACGCTGCTGGTGGTGGGCGGCTGGATCACCGGGCCGGTGTCCGCGGAAGTGGTGCGCGAATTGCCCGCGCTGGCCCGCAAATCCCGCCGGGTGACCTCGGTGTGTTCGGGTGCGCTGTTGCTGGCGGCGGCGGGTCTGCTCGACGGGTATCGGGCCACCACCCATTGGGGTACAACGGATCTGCTGGCCCGCAGCTATCCTCGCGTGACCGTGGAGCCCGACCGCATCTACGTCCACGACCGCAATCGCTGGACCTCCGCGGGCGTGTCCGCCGGTATCGATCTCGGACTGGCCCTGGTCGAGGATGATCACGGCCGGGAGCTGGCGCAGGAGATCGCGCGAGCCTTCGTCGTATTCACGCGCCGCGCGGGCGGTCAAGCCCAGTTCAGCGCCCAGATGCGCGCTCAACCGGCCCGCACCCCCGCGATCCGCGCGGTCCAGCAGTGGCTGCCCGACCATCTCAACGATGATCTGGCGGTCTCGGCCCTGGCGGCGCGCGCGGGCATGAGCGAACGCCATTTCGCCCGCGCCTTCCGTCTCGAAACCGGCTCCACTCCTGCCGCTTTCGTCGAGGATCTCCGCGTCGAGGCCGCCCGCCGCCTGCTGGAATCCACCGAGCTCACCATCACCGCCATTGCCCGTGCGGTCGGCTACCGCCATGGCGAGACCCTCCATCGAGTCTTCACCCGCCGCCTCTCCACCACGCCGGAGCGCTACCGCCAGAACTTCGCGCCCGGCGCAAGCCTGGCCTTGTGACGGGTCCGGGCATCGACCGCTGTCCGGCTTTTCCGTGAAACCAACCGGATGGGCCGAAACGATCATCTGAATCGGAGATGTTCCATATGCTCTGGGCGGCGGAGCGGGAGAGCGCTGCGCTTGCTATGGCTCGAGATAGAGGACAACTTCATGAAACGGATCATTCTCGTCGGCGTTGTCGGTTGCGCCCTGCTCGGTGGAGCTGCGGGAACGGCTGGGGCGCAGGGGATTCCGCTTACTCCCTCGGATGTCGACGTGTCGGCCGGGTCGGCGGAGGCGCTGGGGAATGCGGTGGGGACCGGGTCGGTGAATATCGGGGTGCCGCTCGCGGGGCTCGGCGCGGCCTTCGGTAGCGGGTATGCCAATGGGGTGTTGAGCACTCTTTCGGCGCAGTAGCGGCCTTCACTCCTTCGGAGACAGGGACGCCGGAGTCCTGTCTGGGACAATTTTTATGGTCTGCTCACGCCCGTTCCTGTTCGGCGTTACCGTGGTCGCAATGGCCGGGTTCGGGGTGAGAGGAGACGCCGTGGTTGCGCCGGGTAGGCATGATGCTGGGGCGGTTTCGGTGGGGGCGCGGTTCGATATCGGGCCGGCGCAATATCCGGTGGCGCATTTGGATGCGACCGTCGGGATTCCGATGTCGGATGGGGTGGTGTTGTGTGCGGACCTGACTCGGCCTGCTTATCGGCGGGCGGAGCCGGCGGATGGCGCGTTTCCGGTGGTCGTGAACTTCACGCCGTATAACCGGTTGGGGAATCGGTATATCGGGCGGATGGCTCGGGTGGCGCGGCGGGTAGGGCGGGTGGTGCGAGGGTCGGATCGGCGGCGGTTCACCGGGCGGGATCTGCTGCATACGCCCGCCGGGGGTGCCGTTGATGTGTTCGCGACCAATCGGACCCTGGTGGAGCGCGGGTATGCCGATCTGGTGGTGGATGTGCGAGGGACCGGATCCTCCACTGGCGCTTGGGATTTCTTCAGTCCACGGGAGCATCGGGACTATGTCGAGGTGATCGACTGGGTCAGGGAGCAGCCGTGGTGCGATGGGCATATCGCGGTGACCGGTATTTCGTACGGGGCTATAGCCGCGCTCATTGTTGCCGGGGAGCGGCCCGCGGGGCTGGATGCGGTGTTCGCCATGGTGGCCGGGGAGGATCCTGTTCGGGAGCTCGGGCTCACCGGCGGGGTGCCCACGCCGGGGATGGCGTTGTGGATGGCGGTCGTGAATGCCGGGAAGTTCATGCCTTCGCCACGGGGGCTGATCCGGAATGGACTGCTGGGGGCGTATCTGCGTGATCGGCTCGGTGATCCGGTCAGCGGATTGGGGAAGGCGGCGCGTATCGCGGCGACGGAGGGGCACCCCGATGGTTTCCTCAACGATCAATGGGCCGAACGTCTTCCGAAGTTCGAGGACATTGCGGCGCCGACCTGGATTCTCGGGGCATGGCACGACGTCTATAACCGCTCCAACTTCCGGATGTTCGATCGCATCGGCCTGCCCGGCGGCCGGAAGCAGGTGCTGGTCGACGACGGCTATCACCTCAGCATCGGCGCCGGTTTCGGTGAGCCGGGTAACCCGCCCGCACTGGATGAGTTGCAGTGCGCGTGGTTCGACAAGTGGCTCAAGGGAATCGACAACGGGATCGACGGCTATGGGCCGGTCACCGTGCGTCGGCAGGGCGGCGGTGGATGGGTGTCGCGCCCGGAATTCTCGGACCCGGCCGCGACCGTGCGGCGGCTGTATCTGTCCGGCGCACCCAGTGGCGCGGCCGCGCACGCGGCTGTCGATGCCGCACTGGGCGATACGGCTCCCAGCGCGGGCACACGGCTACCGTTGCCGACCGGCCGCCGTCGCGCGGCCTCCAACAATGCCGCGCTCATGAGTATGGGCGTGACCACGGTGCTGGGCCGGCGCTTCGGTTCCGATGATCGTCTCGCGGAGGCCACCGCGGTCACCTTCACCACCGTGCCGCTGGAAGCCGGCTTGATGTTGTCGGGTCCCATGAATCTGCACCTGCGGGTGGAAGCCGGTGGTACGGAGGCGTTTTGGTCGGTCACCGTCACCGATGTCGAACCCGATGGGGCGTCGGCGCCGCTCACGCGCGGGGCGCTGCTGTCCTCGTTGCGGGCCGTCGACGAGAAGGGCAGTACCTATCTCGATGGTGAACTGCTCTTCCCGCTGCATACGCTGCGCGCCGATTCGGTCCTGCCGGTGGTGCCGGGTGAGCCGTTCGACATCGATATCGAGATCAACCCCACCGAGGCCGTGCTGCGGGCGGGGCACCGGCTGCGGGTCACGGTCGCGTCGGGAAGTTTCCCGCGCCACTGGTTGCCGCCGCATCTGAGCCGAAAGATCAATGGGCAGTGCATTATTCTCGATCCGGAGCACCCGAGCTATCTCACCTTCCCGGCGGTCGGATCGCCGCTGTAGATCAGTGGCGCCCGCTGTCCGGTTGGGTGGCGGGCGCGACCGGGGTCGCGGATGTCATTGCCGCAGTTCGGGAATGGGTTGTTCTTCGAGGACGGTGATCTCGCAGTCGTCGGCCCAGTGCAGGTGGTGGTGGTCCTGGACCATGGCGAGGGCGTCGTCCATGGTTTCGGCCCGCAGGATGGACATGCCGATGATGCCGCTGTCGGTCGCGCTGACGGTGGTGGGTGTGACGCGGCGGGCATTGCCGAGGGGGCGGCCGGGATCGACGAGGCCGGCGCCGATGCGGTCGCTCCAATCCGCCCACAGCTGTAGGCCTTTCGCGGCTTCTTCGGGTGTGGCCCGGGCGAATCGTTCGGCGACGGAGAGGGGTGCGCGGTAGAGGACTATGTATCGCTTCATGACCCGAAGATAGGTGACCAAAAGGTCACATGTCAATGGATATGTGACCTCTGGGTCTCGTATAGGGTGGGGGTGTGGAGGAAGACGCGGTGTTCAAGGCGCTCGCCGATCGCACCCGGCGGCATCTGCTGGACGCGCTGTTCGCCCGCGACGGGCAGACACTGACCGAGCTCGAATCCGATTTGGATATGACCCGGTTCAGCGTGAGCAAGCATCTGCGGCAGCTGGAGGAGGCCGGTCTGGTGGTGGCGGTCCGCAGCGGGCGCAAGAAATTGCACTATCTCAATCCCGTGCCGATCCGGCTGATTCACGACCGGTGGATCGACAAGTTCACCGAACAGCAGATCAGCGCCCTGACCGAGCTGAAGAAGGACCTGGAATCGTGAGTCTCGACGACGTCCTCGCCCGCGCCCGCCGCGAGACGACACAGATCCATCGTGTGATCATCGCCGCCCATGCCACCCGGATCTGGGAGGCCATCACCGATCCGGAGTGGACCGTGCGCTACGGATTCGGCGGCCGCAGCGTGATCGAACCGGAGGTCGGCGGCGCGTTCACGGTGTATGCGCCCGCCGGGCCCAAGCCGGTCGGCAGCGAGTTCGAGGTGCTCATCAATGGGACGGTCACCGATTACGATCCGCCGGTGCTGCTGGGTGCGCGCATCCGCTTCGTCGGCGACCCGAATCTGGCGGGAGAGCCGGAAACCTGTCTGCGGTACGAGATTCGCGATCGCGGGGACGGCACCTGCGCGCTGACCATCATCCATGATGTGGCGGGCGCCCCGCTCATTTCGATCATCGGCTCCGGCGATCTGGAGTCCGAGGGATTCGGCGGCGGTTACCCGTTCATGTTGAGCGACTTGAAAACCCTGCTGGAGACGGGACGTTCATTGCCGGTCAGTCGTCCCGCCCGGAAGGACTGAGCGACGAGAACATGGCGGCGGCCCCGAAAGGCCACCGCCATACCGTGTTCGATTTACTCGATGTGCGGCTTGCTCAGTTGGCCGGAGCCGGAGCGGCCGGGGCGGGCGGGGTGAGGAGATCGCCGGCGAACTGGAACAGTCCCGCGACGATGATCGGCCCGCCGATGAAGATGGTGCCGGCGACAACGCCGATAGCGGCCGCGGCCGCGCCGGTGACCAGGCAGCCGCCGATGGCGCCCGGAACGGTCAGGGTGCCGATGGTGGCGACGGTGGCGCCGGCGCCGAGGATCGCACCGCCCGCGATACAGCCGATGGCCGCGCCGATCACGGTACCGACGAGGGTGCCCACGGCCACGGCGACGGTGGCCACGCTGGACAGGTTGCTGAGCGCCTGGTTGAGGTTGGGGTTGGCGGTGGCGTCGATGTCCTTGATGGTCGGCGCATCCGGGGCCAGCGGCTGACCTGCGGCCGGATCGGTGTTCGGGGTCAGGGTGGCGGTGTCGCCGTCGATCTTCGCGGCGATCGGGAAGGTCTTGCCGTCACGCTGGTAGCTCAGCGGGAAGGTGGCGACGGTGGCGCCGGAGTTGTCGGCGATCTGGAACTGGTTGTCCTTGACCGACATGGAGCCGGCGTCCGTGGCGAGCACGACGGAGTGGTCGACGACGTTCGCCTTGTAGTGGATGCCGGGCGCAATGTCGGTGGTTACCGAGTTGTTGCCGGTATCCGCCGAAGCGGTGTTCGCGGTGACGGCGGTGATCGACAGGGCCGCGATGGCGATGGTGGCGGTCGCGGCGATATTGCGGAACTTCATCAGG
Source organism: Nocardia sp. NPDC088792 (assembly GCF_044750615.1). NCBI lineage: Bacteria > Bacillati > Actinomycetota > Actinomycetes > Mycobacteriales > Nocardiaceae > Nocardia > Nocardia sp. NPDC088792. The sequence goes on along the minus strand of NZ_JBIVKC010000002.1, from coordinate 108,334 downwards.
GATCTTTCTTCGGATACTTCGAAATTGCGAGGGGGACTGCGGAATTGCGCAGGCGTCAGCGCCCGAGGTCGGCCGGCCGCCGAAATCGGTTGTGGGAGAGTCAAAACGCGGTGTGTTGACCCCGGGTGGGGGTGAGGAGCTGCCGAGAGTTGCTACTCGGATAGGGATCGTCGTTCATTTCGGCCCGCCTCACCTCCTTCGGTTCGGGCGCACGCGGGCGCCGCGAATGCGGGCATATGCCACGGCAGGTTTGATATTCGCTCGGAATCCTCGCTCGGCGAGGGTGTTGCCGACAGTGTTCGATGAACGTGGTTGCCGGCCGCTGCCAATCATGTGGGGACGATTCCTGGGATGTCAATCCGCGGTCGGAAAGAGTGACGCGCGCCGCAGTCGAGAGCCGATACGCACCGCCGAAGGGGTGGTGAGGAGCGAAAAAGGTTGGCCCGTAAAGGTTCCGCATGGAAGCCGCGAGTTCCGCATAGAAGCCGTAAAAGGGTCGGCAGGGATTTGACTTCGGGTCGTCGCGTGATCGACGCTCGGAACGAGAGGGGTGCGGCCCGGTCGTTCGGCTCGGTTTCGCCCCGCATTTTCGTGGAGTCGGCGCGCTCGTGCGTCTCGGCGGCAAGGAGGTGAGGGGCGATATGAAGTCCGGCGACAGTCCGTATCCGGGTCCGGCTCGACAGCACTCGTTCCCAGCTTGCCGCGGCGTGCCCGAATGCACTGCAGCGGTTGACCTTTCGTAAAGGAATCCCATGCGGACCCGCTTCCACGACAATCTCGACGAACTCGCCACGCGTTTACATGCGATGTGCGTGCTCGATCGCACGGCCGTCGCGACCGCGACCCAGGCGCTGCTCGACGCCGACCTGGAGCAGGCTCAGAACGCGATCACGCTCTGTGGCCGGATCGCCGAAATGCGTGAATGCAACGAGCATGCCGCGGTGACCCTGCTCGCCCTGCAAGCTCCCGTCGCCAGTGAACTGCGCCAAGTGGTTTCGGCTCTGCAGCTCGTCGCCGATCTGGCCCGGATGGGTGGCCTTGCCAACCACATCGCCCGAGTCACCCGCTTGCGCCACCCCGCCTGCGCCGTCCCCGAATCGGTACGACCCATCGTCGCCCGCATGGGCGCCGCCGCCATCGCCATGGCCACCAGCGCCGCCGCCGTCCTTATCTCCCGGGACCCCGACGAGGCCACCCACCTCGCCACCCAGGACGACCTCATGGACGAGCTACACCGCTCGCTCCTGGATGCCGTCGTCGCCCCGGACTGGAGTGACGGCGTAACCCCCGCCGTAGACCTCGCCCTCCTGGCCGGCTACTACGAACGCTTCGCCGACCACGCCGTCCGGGTGGGCCACCGGACGATCTTCATCGCCACCGGCCACTCCCCGGACCGCGTGGCCACCCGCCTCTCCGCCTAGCTCACAAGCAGGTAGCGGGCGTTTGTGAAAGTCCTCGCCTCGATAGCATCTGTGGACAGACAGATCTAGGAAACCCCGAGGACTTGTGTTGACTACCGACCACCTTGACCGCTGGAACGCTCACGAAGCTTCGGCGGAGGCGATGATTCCGATTATTGGGAGGCTGTATCGCGAGAAGGGGGTGACCATTCTGCTGCACAGCCGGTCGCTGGTGAACAAATCGGTGATCAGTATTTTGCGCACGCACCGGTTCGCGCGGCAGATCGAGGGGGAGGAGCTGTCGATCGAGGAGACACTGCCTTTCCTCGAGGTGCTGGCCGGGTTGGATGTGGGGCCGTGCAAGATCGATCTCGGGCGTTTGGTGATGGCTTATCGCGCCGATGAGCGCGGGCTCTCGGTTCCCGAGTTCACGGCCGCGGTGCTCGCCGATGTCACCGATGGCAACAAGGCCGAATCGCAGGATCCCCGGGATGTGGTGCTGTACGGGTTCGGGCGGATCGGCCGGCTGGTGGCCCGGCTGCTCATCGAGAAGACCGGCTCCGGCAATGGCCTGAATCTGCGCGCCGTGGTGGTGCGCAAGGGCGGCGAGGGCGATCTCGCCAAGCGTGCGTCGCTGTTGCGGCGGGATTCGGTGCACGGCAAGTTCAACGGCACCATCAAGGTCGACGCCGACAATGACACGATCATCGCCAATGGCAATGTGATCCGGTTCATCTACAGCGATGATCCGGCGACGGTCGACTACACCGAGTTCGGGATCCGCGACGCGATCCTGATCGACAACACCGGGAAATGGCGTGACCGCGAGGGCCTTTCGAAGCACCTGCGGCCGGGCATCGCGAAGGTGGTGCTGACCGCGCCCGGTAAGGGCGATGTCCCGAATATCGTGCATGGTGTCAATCACCTGGGGCTGGATCTGTCCGAGGAGATCTTCTCCTGCGCCTCGTGCACAACGAATGCGATCGTGCCGCCGCTGAAGGCGATGGATGACGAGTTCGGCATCGTCCGCGGTCACGTGGAGACGGTGCATTCGTTCACCAATGACCAGAATCTGCTGGACAACTATCACAAGGCCGATCGTCGCGGCCGTTCCGCGCCGTTCAATCTGGTGCTGACCGAGACGGGCGCGGCCTCCGCGGTCGCGAAGGCGATGCCGTACTTCAAGGCGAAGATCACCGGCAATTCGATTCGCGTTCCCACCCAGGATGTTTCGGTCGCGATCCTGAATCTGCAGCTGGAGCGGGAGACCACGCGGACCGAGGTGCTCGAGTATCTGCGGCGGGTGTCGCTGTCCGGGCCGTTGAGCCGCAACCTCGACTACACCGCGGCCACCGATGTGGTTTCGAGCGATTTCATCGGCTCCCGGGCGGCGTCCATCGTCGACGCCAATGCCGCCATCGTCGATGGCGACACCGCGATTCTGTACCTCTGGTACGACAACGAATTCGGTTATTCGTGCCAGGTGGTGCGGACGGTGCAGTACATCTCGGGTATCGAATATCCGACGTACCCGCGGCTCGGTGTGCCGGACCGGATTCCCGCGGCGGTTGCCGGGTAGTACGGGCTGCCGTCGTGAGGGCTGCGCCCCCTTCGCACAGCCCTCACGACGGGATTGCCATCAGAACATGACGGGATCGCGGGGGTAAAGGTGCGCGAGGCACGCTGTGCGGAGGGACCTCTGACCAGTGGTCGATCCGGTGCGCGGCGGGATCTGCTCTGCCGCTTGAGCTTCCGGGGTGGCGGGCGTCACAGTCGAACGGGCCGTGGTGCGGCGCGGAGAGTATCGTGCTGGCGGTGAACGCTGGCTACGCTTATCCGGGGGGAGTCGAGTCCGACCAACTGCTTGCCCCCAACCTCGCTGATTTCGTCCGGACCCATCGTGCGATTCCGCGGGGACCGGATCATCCGCGTGGCTTCAGCCGGCCCGCGCTCGCCGCGCTCTGTGATGTCAGCGCCAGTTATATCGCGCAGATCGAGCAGCGCGAGAAGATGTCGCCCAGCCCGGAAGTGGTGGATGCGATCGCTCGCGCGCTGGAGCTGACTCCTGCCGAGCGGCAGCACATGCACAATCTCGCGGCCCCGAAAACGCCCGGCCCGCGCACGCACGCGCCGCTGCCGGTGACGCGGATGCGCGAGCGGATCAGCGATGACCTGCGCGCCGCCGCCGGCGATCTGGCACCGCATCTGTCGGGTTATGTCGACGAGCGGTGGAATGTGTTGTGGGCCAATCGGGATTACGACCGGGCCTATCCGCGACTATTGGAAGTCGAGAACATCCTGGTCTGGTTCTTCCTGGTGCCCGAGTCACGGCACGTGATGATGGAGTGGGAGGACGAGGCGCGGCTCACGGTGAACTGGTTCCGCTGGCATATGGGCCGATACCAGAATCCGCAGTGGGCGCTGGATCTGCTCGGCCGGCTCAGTGAATGCGAGGCGTTCCGGGCCATGTATTCGGCCGAACGCGTCGATTTCGAGCGGCACCAGCCATTGATGCATCTACGGGATCCGGACACGCGGCAGCCGTACAGCGTGCGGGTCCGGATCACCGATGTGCCCGGGGTGGATGCGCCTTTTCAGTGGTTCATCGGCATCCGGCAGCCGTTCAGTGGGCCGGAGAGCCTGTTGTCCGAGTGAGGAATTCACCGATCGCCTGATTGACGGGCTCCGGATCGGTCCAGTTCGCCGCGTGCCCGGAGCCGAGGATGGTGACCACCGGACCGGAGTTCGGGAGCCCGGCCGCCAGCGCCGCGGACTTCTCGGCGGTGCTGGACCCGTCGTGTTCGCCGCGCGTCACCAGGGCGGGGCAGGTGATCTCGTGCAGTCGTTCGACGACGGAATCGCGTTCGATCAGATTGTCGGCGGCGCGCTGGATCGCGGGCCGGTCGCTGACCGCCCACTTCGCCCGCCACGGCGCCTGATCGGCCGCCGTGCCGCCGATCAGTTGCGGCGCCAGGTTGTCCGACAGGACCGAGATCGGCACTTCGAGATTCGTCCAGGCGCCGAAGAGTTGGCGGTATTCGTCCTTCTGCTCCTCGGTGCAGGCGCCGGCCTCGGTATCGAGCAGGATGAGTGCGTCGACGCGTCCGGGCGCCAGCAGTGCGGCGCGCAGGGCCGCGAAGCCGCCCTGCGACATGCCGCCCACGACAGCGTGTTCGACGCCGGCGGCGTCCATGACGGCGAACATGTCGCGGGCCGAATCCCAGTAGGTGAACGGCTGATCCGTCTCGCTGACGGTGCCGCCGTGGCCGCGGGCGTCCCAGCACAGCACTCGGAAGCCCTTGGCCTCCAGGTATTCCACCTGCGGTGCGAACATCGAGAGGTCCATGAAGAACCCGTGTCCCAGCACCACGGTGGGACCGCCGCGCTCACCGGAGTCGGTGTAGAAGGTGCGGGCCCCATCGGTTTTGACGTACGGCATTGCCGTAGCGTAGCCGTGCTCGCACCCGGCTGTCGCGGCCCGGGGTGCACTCTGTGCAGAGGTGAGCACGGGCCGGGACAGGGTGGCGAAAACGGTTCTGGCGCAGTTGGGCTCAGAAGTACCAGGGGTAGGGGGTCCAGTCGGGGTCGCGTTTCTGGAGGAAGGCGTCGCGGCCTTCGACGGCTTCGTCGGTCATGTAGGCGAGGCGGGTGGCTTCGCCGGCGAAGAGTTGTTGTCCGACGAGGCCGTCGTCGGTGAGGTTGAAGGCGTATTTGAGCATGCGGATGGCTTGGGGGGATTTGCCGAGGATTTCGGCGGTCCACTCGAGTGCTACGTCTTCGAGTTGTTCGTGGTCGATGACGGCGTTGACCGCGCCCATCTGGTGCATTTCCTCGGCGGTGTAGGGGCGGCCGAGGAAGAAGATTTCGCGGGCGTGCTTCTGTCCGACCATTTTGGCGAGGTAGGCGCTGCCGTAGCCGGCGTCGAAGCTGCCGACGTCGGCGTCGGTTTGTTTGAAGCGGGCGTGTTCGCGCGAGGCGAGGGTGAGGTCGCAGACGACGTGCAGGGAGTGTCCGCCGCCGGCGGCCCAGCCGTTGACGAGGGCGATGACGACCTTGGGCATGAAGCGGATGAGGCGTTGGACTTCGAGGATGTGCAGGCGTCCGGCGCGGGCGGCGTCGACGGTGTCGGCGGTGTCACCGGAGGCGTATTGGTAGCCGTTGCGGCCGCGGATGCGCTGGTCGCCGCCGGAGCAGAAGGCCCAGCCGCCGTCTTTGGGGGAGGGGCCGTTGCCGGTGAGCAGGACCGCGCCCACATCGGGGGTCATGCGCGCGTGGTCGAGGGCCTGGTAGAGCTCGTCGACGGTGTGGGGGCGGAAGGCGTTGCGGACTTCGGGGCGGTCGAAGGCGATGCGTACGGTGCCTTGTTCGATGTGCCGGTGATAGGTGATGTCGGTCAGGTTCTCGAACCCGGGCACCGCTTTCCACAGATCTGCTTTGAAGGTCACCGGTCCACCATAGTGACTATGCATCATGTCAGATCGGTGGGGCCCATTTTCCGCGTGCATTGCAGCAATTGGGGAAAACCTTGGCGTGCAGTGCTTTTCGAGCTAATCGTGCTCGGGCTGGATCCAATGCGGATGTGCGGCCGCGAGATGCGCGTCGATCACCGCCTCGACCCGTTCCCGCCACCGCGGATTGTCCAGGGTGGTGTTCTCGTCGTGAAACCACCGGCAGCCCGGCGTCGGACAGACGAACCGATAGGTACCGAGGTTGTCGATGCGGCCGCCGGGGCTGATCCGGCGTCTGCGGATCTCTCCGGTGTCACCGTGTTCGGCGAATGCCGAAAGTTCGTCTCCCACCGGGATACTCGACCACAGTTCGATACGCGGGCGACACTTACGGACCATCCGGTACCCGATCTTGTGACAAGTCCCACCGCGGAATTCCCTTTTCCGCGTTCGACTTGCGCGATGACGGGGGTTTACCCCTAAAATTCGTTGCGGGCCGACCCGTATACCCCCCCAACGGTGTTGGCCCACTGCACGGCAGCCTTTCGACTCCGGTTGTCAGCTGCCGATGATGTCGATGTCGCCGGGCCAACTCCCCCCTTCGCCCGGCGGCATCGCGCAGATAACGGGGAGCTCGAATCCTGGCCGTCCGCCGAGAAGAAGCAATAACGCGGCGGCGGGAGCTTCGACGATGCGACCGTCGCCGGCGGACCAGTCGGCATCGGTCGCCACGAGGCGGTAACCGGCGAACTTCTCGCGGGACCTGAAGGTATCCGCGGTCCAGACCCGTTCGAGGGCCACTCGGGTTGCGGCGGTATGCATTTCGCGGCGGATGCCGAGAGGCATCGCGATGTCCTGGCCGTGGACGAGCAGGTCCATCAGGCGGTCGGCGGGAGTGGTGCCGAGGACGGTCTTGCGCAGCGTGGCGCCGTCTCGCAGCTGGTCGAGCAGCTGGGCCGTCGTGGTGTTGCGGGCGTGCCGGATGGCGGTATCGCGAATCATGCCGTGCAGATTGCCGCGAGCGCGGACCAGCTCGAGCAGAATCGTGCTCGCGCTCGGGTTTCCGGACAACACGATATGTGCGACGACATCGCGAACTCGCCACCCGGCGCAGAGCGAAGGGTGATTCCATTGGTCTTCGGACAGTGTCCGCAGTAGTTCGCCGAGGGTGGTTCGTTCGGTGGCGACGGCTTGCCAGATCTGTTCGGGCGTCATGGTTCGCTACGGTAGGAATTCCACCCGGGTGGAGGTGCAAGGGATTGTGACGGGCGACACACGCAACAGGTTGATCGGCATCGGGGAGCTGTCGCGATCGACCGGGGTACCGGTCCGGACCATCCGGTTCTATTGCGACGAAGGAGTGCTGGGCTCGAGCCGCAGTTCCGTCGGGCATCGGGTGTTCGACCCCGCCACCGCCGTCGAGCAATTGCTGCTGGTCCGGCGGCTCCGGGCGCTGGGCATCGGTCTCGATCCGATCATGGCCGTCCTCACCGGCGCCTCGACGGTGGCGGAGGCGATCGCTGCCGAACGCGGTGCGCTCGACGACGAACTGGCCGCCCTGACCTGGCGGCGCGCCTCGCTGCTGGCGGTCGAGGACGCACCGCCGGAGGAGCGGGCCGAGCGCCTGGAAGTGCTTGCCGCGGTACAGGATCGATACCGCGTGTACGACTCGATGGTGGCTTTCTGGCGTGAGCTGCTCGACCCGTTGTCGCCCGACCTGCTGGACGGCTTCATTCTCATGAACGTGCCGGACCTGACGACCGATCCGGACCCGCGTCATATCGTCGCTTACGCCGAACTCGCAATGTTGGTCGCCGATCCCGGATTTCGCGCGGTCATGTCACGACAACTCTGGCGGTCGGACGAAACGCGGATCCGGCACAAGCGGCCACTCCTCACCGGAGTGGCCGAGGCATGCGAATCCGCCGGTCACCTGATCCTCGCGCAGCAACCGCCCCGGCCGGGGCCCGAACTGGACCGGTTCGTCGACGCTCACGCCTCCGCCCGCGGCATCCGCGATACGCCACGGTTCCGGCAGCAACTGCTGAGCGGCGCAACCGATTCCGATCCCCGCATTCATCAATATTGGACTCTCACGGGTGAAGTCATCGGAGCCATGACCACGGGCGCCGCACAGGACTGGTTGTACCGGGCGCTCGAGCAATCGGCCGGTCCGGACGGTCATCCGCGCGATTCGGTGCGGCGTTCGTAGCGGGCGCGGGCACGATCGTGGGCTGTCCGTAGGAGGTCCATGGCCGGGGCTTCGGTGCGGGCGCCCGGGTTCACGACCGCCAGCCATGCGGCGCCGCCGTAGACGGGGTGGGGGAGCAGGGTGTCGGGGATGCTCGGATCGGTGGGGTGGTCGGCGATTTCCTTCGGGGTGTGGCCGGTCTGTGCGAGGAATTCGTCCCGGGTGGCATTGATGTTGAGGCGGAAGGTGTCCGGGCTGTTCAGCCGGGACAGGGTGTCGTCGGGGTAGTCCTTGGTCACGATGGTGGCGAAAGGCTGGACCGTGGTCGGCACCTTGCCGTCGGGGGCGTAGAAGAAGAATTTGTCGCCCCAGGCGATTTCCGGGGTGCCGTCGCCGGGGCCGGGCCGCAGGGTCAGGACGCCGCCGAGGGATTCGATGAAGGTGACGATCTGGTCGATGTTCATGAGTTCCAGCGTTACATTCAAGTCCTTGTGTGGACTTTTCCCTCGAGACGGGAGGTGGAGGCGTGGGAAGTCGCAACTCGGGGCATTTACGCACCGTCGATGTCGCGCGGCTGGCCGGGTACTCGGTGCAGCAGATACGCAATCTGGAGCAGGCGGGGGTGCTGCCTCCGGCGGTGCGAACCGATGCGGGGTATCGGGTGTACGACGAGTCCCATGTGTTGTCGGCGCGTGCCTACGGAAGTCTCGCCGCCGGAGCGGGTCCGGTCGAGGCCAGGAAGATCATGCGGGCGGCACATACGCTTCCGGGCTCGGGGATGCTCGCGCTGCTCGACGCGGCGCATGCCCGGCTCGATCAGGAGCGGCGTGATCTGGAATTCGCGACGACGGCTGCCCGGGTGATCGCGGACGAACCCATCGCGGATGTGCGGCGGTCGGACGATATGAGCATTTCCGAGCTGGCGAATGCGCTCGGCGTGCGGTCCTCCGCGTTACGGCATTGGGACGCAGAGGGTTTGGTGGTGCCGAGCCGGGGCGGCAGCCGGGCCGCGCGCAGATACGCCCCAGAGGATGTCCGCGATGCGCGGATCGTGCACCAGCTGCGCTCGGCAGGCTACCGCATCACCCAATTGCGGGAATTGATGCCGCAGTTGCGAGGGGAACGGCGGTGGGAGGCCGTCATGGCGGGCCTGGCCGCCCGGGGCGCGAGTATCGAAGCACGATCCCGGGCTTTGTTCGAGGGCGGCGCCGCGCTCGGTGCGGCGATCGCAGCGACGAATTCCGCAGGGCAGCAGTCTGTTCCGGAGTGATGCCGGGTGGTCGAAAGGAGGAAGCCCTGGGGTCTAGCCTGCCCCAGGGCCTCGGTGTCCGCCCATTTGCGGCACGCCGACACGTTTAAGAACGGGTTCAGTTTCAAGTTAACCTGGCGCTCTGCGATTGAGCTACGGCCCATTGGTGGCTGAGCCGGCGGGAGTTGAACCCGCAACCTCCAGGCTGACAATCCGTTCTCTCGATTCGGCGATCGGCGGCGAATACTGAAACTGGAGCGATAATGTGAGTTTGATGGCCTGCTGTGCCGTGCTGTTGCACGGCGGCCGTCACATTGAACTTCTGTTTCAGCTTGCGCTCCTTGCGCATTACCGACTGTAGTCGGCGCCGCCCGGTTCAGCCAAACAAATATCCGAAGATCTCCGCGCCCGTGTGCAGCTGCGTGATCTCGGCATTATTGGCCTCCTCGCGCGCGAATTTCACTGCGTGCTGCAGCTTTTCGACGCGTTCGGCGAGCTCGTTGACGCGCTTGGCGGGCAGCGCGCCGGAGAACTTGATGGTCCGCCAGAAGCCGACCACCACATCCTCGTGATACACCTCGACCTGCGCCGGATGCTTCTCCGTCGCTTCGGCTTTCACGTGATTGCGCGGAATCTTCTTGGTGCGCACGGTCTGCACCGGCTCGGTGGCGTAGCAGTCGGCGGAGGCGTCGTATTCCCACGACTCGGACGCGTCCAGCACCGGCAGTTTGCGGACGAAGGTGTGCAGGTCCACGAGCTGCTTCTCCAGGAACAGCAGATAGGTGACCGGCGCATCCTTCACCAGCGTGCGCCCGTCCACCACCACATCGGCCTTGGCCGTGCAGTTCGCCCAATCCTTGGTGGCGACAACGTCGAACAGTTTGGTCAGAATGTCGGCGGTAGCCTTCAATACCTCCTCCGACTTCACCTGCACCCGGGTCGACTCGGGCGGCAACTGCTCACCCTCCTCGTCCTTCGGGCGATAGGTGCGCGAAATGCCGCTCAGCAGTGGATTCTTTCCCAGCTGGTGATGGGCCTCGGTGAGTTCGGAGAAGGTCCGGGACTTGATCCCTTTCTCTACGGCGACAATCTGATTCAAACGTGTCATGCCGGGCACTGTATCGGTGATCGTCGCCCGATAACCAGTGGTTTTCAGTTCAGCAGGTCGTCGAGAGCAGGGGCGACGAGGCCGAAAAGGTCGGAAATGGTGGTGAGGGCGGCGGCCTGCAGGGCGGCGGGCGTGAGAACCGTGCCGTCCGGGCCTTCGAGGGGGCGGGTGGCGGTGGCTTCGGCGAGGACGGTGGGGCGGTAGCCGAGGTTGAAAGCGCCTTGGGCGGTGAAGGTTACGCACATGTGGGTCATGAATCCCGCCAGGATGAGATCCGGGCCGGCGTCGAGCCGCTGCAGGGTGTCTTGCAGGTCGGTCTCGTGGAAAGCGTTGGGGAACTGCTTGATCACGGTCGGCTCATCGGCGATCGGGGCGAGTTCCGCACTGATGGAACCGATTTCGGCTCGGATGTCGTAGGGAGTGCCCGGGCCGCCGTCATTGACGACGTGGATGATCGGCCGGGACAGCGCGCGGGCGGCGGCCAGCAGGCGAGCGCCGGCGGCGATCGCGGCGTCGGCCTCGGGGAGCGCCATAACGCCTGTGCGGTAGGTGTTCTGGAAGTCGATCAGGATCACGGTGGCGTCGGCCAGCCGGGGGAGCTGGTTGTCGAGACCGATCACACTGCGAAGGGTGGTCGAGGCAGTCGTCATTACTCTTCCTTCTGTTCAGGTTGGGTCAGGCTGTTTCAGGTCGGGTCAGACAGTGGTGCGGAAGCGGCGGCGGTAAGCGCCGGGGCCGGTGGCCAGTTGGCGGTGGAAGGCTCGGTGCAGGGTTTCCACCGAGCCGAGGCCGACCGTGCGGGCGATCTGGAGCAGGGGATGATCGGTGGTTTCGAGGAGGCGGCGCGCGGCTTCGACACGGGCGGCCTCGACGTAGGCGGCCACCGTGGCGCCCATTTCCTGCCGGAAGACCCGCGTGAAATGTCGTTCGCTCAAGCACATTCGGGCGGCGAGTGTGGCGGTGGACAGGTCGGCGTCGAGGTGTTCGCCTATGTAGAGGCGTAATTCGTCGATATCGCGCCGGGCGGGGGCGGGCCAGCTCAGGGGCACGCTGAACTGGCTCTGACCGCCCTGCCTGCGCAGATAGACGACCAGCTGCCGCGCGACGGCGAGGGCGAGGTCTTCGCCGTGGTCCTCGGCCACCAGCGCGAGGGACAGATCGAGGCAGGCGCTGATGCCGGCGCCGGTCCAGACCCGCCCGGATCGGACGAAGATCGGATCGGGGTCGACCGCTATCTCCGGATGCTCGGCAGCCAGCTGATCGGCGGTGGACCAGTGCGTGGTCGCGGTGCGGCCGTCCAGCAGTCCGGCCGCTGCCAGGAGATGCGCTCCCACGCAGACGGAAGCGAGGCGGCCGGTGCGCGGGGCGACCCGCCGCAGCCAGGCGACCACCTCGTCGTCGATGCGCGCGACCGGTCCGGACGGTGCAAGATTCACCGCGCCCGGCACGATCAACGTGTCGATCGGCCCGTCGAGGTCGTCGAAGGCGAGGTCGGTCAGCAACCGCACGCCCGCGGACGTGGTCACCGGCCCGCCGCCGGGCCCGGCCAGCCGCACGTCGTAGCCGGCTTGCCCGCCGCTCTCCCGGTTGGCCAGCGCGAACACTTCGGCGGGCCCGGTGACGTCGAGCAGGTCGACGTCCGGGAAGACCGCGATGATGACGCGATGGCTGGATGGCATGTCACCTATCCTCTTGCCCGCCGGGTGTGTCCGCAATGACGGATAACTGTCACATTCGGCCATGTCCGATTGTGATGTTCGGCGGCTGCGACCGGCCGGATTACCGATCCCTTGACTGGTATTGACCTGGGAAATTAGCATGTTCCGCATAGAGGAATTCTTTTTCCGCATTATGGAAAACTGGAGGAACTGTGGGCCATTCGCTTCGGTACGCCGTCAACTGCTCGATCCTGTTCACGGAACTGCCGCTGCTCGAGCGGGCCGGGGCGGCGGCGCGCGCCGGATTCCGGGCCGTCGAATTCTGGTGGCCGTTCGATACCTCGGTCCCCGGCGACAAGCAGGTGGACGAGTTCGTCGCATCCGTGCGGGACGCCGGAGTCGCCGTGGTGGGCCTCAACTTCGCCGTCGGCAATATGCCTGCCGGCGACCGCGGCCTCACCTCCTGGGTGGGCCGGGAACAGGAATTCAAGGACAGCACCGCGATCACCGTCGGCATTGCCGAGCAACTGGGCTGCCCGCAGTTCAATGTGCTCTACGGCAACCGGCGCCCGGACAGCACGCCGGAGCGGCAGGACGAACTGGCCGTGGCGAACTACGCGTTCGCGGCCGATGCGGTAGCGCGCATCGGCGGCTGGATCCTGGTGGAACCGGTCAGCGGCATCGACAGCTATCCACTGAAGACCGCCGCCGACGTGCTCGCGGTCATCGACCGGGTGCAGCGGCACTCCGGCGCGGAGAACATCGGACTGCTGGCGGACCTCTACCACCTCGCGGTCAACGGCGACGACGTCGACAAGGTGATCGCCGAGCACACCGGCCGCATCGCACACGTGCAGATCGCCGACAGCCCCGGCCGCGGCGAACCCGGCACCGGCAAGCTGCCGCTCGAGCGTCAGGTCGAAGACCTCGAGGCGCGTGGCTACCGCGGCTGGGTCGCCCTCGAGTACAAGCCGTCGAGCACCACCGCCGAGAGCCTCGAATGGCTACCGCGCGAGCGTCGCGCGCTCGGCGCCTGATCCACTGGCACACAACGAATTTCAGGGGCTTTTCATGACGGACATCGCATTCATCGGCTTAGGGATCATGGGTAGTCCCATGGCCGTTCATCTGGCGAAGGCGGGACATCAGGTCACCGCCTACGCACGCACCGAGGCCAAGGCCGCGCCACTGGTCGCGGCCGGCGGGCGCGCCGCCGCCTCCATCGCAGACGCGGTCAAGGGCGCCGAGGTCATCTGCCTCATGGTGCCGGATTCACCCGACGTGCAGGACGTGCTGGCCGGCGAGGGCGGGGTGTTCGACAGTGCCCGGGCGGGCGCGCTGATCATCGACTTCTCCAGCATCCGGCCCGATGTCGCCGTCGAACTCGGCAAGCAGGCCGCGCAGCGCGGCTTCCGGCTGCTGGACGCCCCCGTCTCGGGCGGGGAGGCGGGCGCGGTCGCGGCCACGCTGTCGATCATGGTCGGCGGCGCCGCCGCGGACTTCGCGGAGGCCCGGCCGATTCTCGACGCCGTCGGCAAAACCGTTGTGCACGTGGGCCCCAGCGGTTCCGGGCAGACGGTCAAGGCGGCCAATCAGCTCATCGTGGCGGCCAATATCCAGGCCCTGTCCGAGGCCGTGGTGTTCCTCGAGGCGTACGGCGTGGATACCGAGGCGGCCCTGCGCGTGCTGGGCGGCGGGCTCGCCGGATCGAAGGTGCTGGACCAGAAGCAGGGCAATATGCTCTCGCGCTCCTTCACCCCCGGATTCCGGATCGACCTGCACCACAAGGATTTGGGGATCGTGACGGCGGCGGCGCGTGAAGCCGGTGTCGTCGTTCCGCTCGGCGCGCTGGTCGCGCAATTGATGGCTTCGGCCAAGGCGAACGGCGACGGCGGACTCGACCACAGTGCCCTGCTGCGCGGGGTGGAGCGCCTGAGTGGGCGCGCGGAGAAGGAGAACTGACCATGGCTCGGATGCGCGCGGTCGATGCCGCGGTCCTGATTCTCGAAAAAGAAGGCGCTACACAGGCTTTCGGCCTGCCGGGCGCCGCGATCAACCCGTTCTACAGCGCCATGAAGGCGCACGGCGGGATCAAGCACGTGCTGGCCCGCCACGTCGAGGCCGCCTCGCACATGGCCGAGGGCTACACCCGCGCGGCAGCGGGGAACATCGGCATCTGCGTCGGCACCTCAGGTCCGGCCGGCACCGATATGATCACCGGATTGTATTCCGCCAGTGCGGATTCCATTCCGATCCTGTGCATCACCGGGCAGGCGCCGGTGGCCAAGCTGCACAAGGAGGACTTCCAGGCCGTCGACATCGCCTCGATCGCCGCGCCGGTCGCCAAGTGGGCGGTGACCGTGCTGGAGGCCGCACAGGTGCCGGGCAGCTTCCAGAAGGCGTTCCACCTCATGCGTTCCGGCCGTCCCGGCCCGGTGCTCATCGATCTCCCGATCGATGTGCAGCAGACCGAGATCGAATTCGATATCGACACCTACGAGCCGCTCGAGGTGCACCGCCCGGCCGCGAGCCGCGCGCAGGCCGAGAAGGCGCTGGGGATGCTGGCATCCGCGCGCCGGCCCCTGATCGTGGCCGGTGGCGGCATCGTCAATGCCGATGCCGCCGCACTGCTCGTCGAATTCGCGGAGCTGACAGGGATTCCCGTGGTGCCCACGCTGATGGGCTGGGGCGCCATCGCCGATGATCATCCGCTGCACGCGGGCATGGTCGGTTTGCAGACCTCGCACCGCTACGGCAACGAGACCATGCTGGAATCGGATTTCGTGCTGGGCATCGGCAACCGGTGGGCCAACCGCCACACCGGCGGCATCGAAACCTACACCGCGGAACGCACTTTCGTGCACGTCGATATCGAGCCGACCCAGATCGGCCGGGTCTTCGCCCCCGATTTCGGCATCACCTCCGACGCCGGAGCCGCCCTGCGCGTGTTCCTCGAGGTCGCGCGGGAGCAGCGGGCCGCGGGCACGCTGCCGGATCGCGGCGCCTGGGCCGCGGAAGTGCGGGCGCGGAAGCAGGTGGGGCAGCGCAAGACCCACTTCGAGAACGTGCCCATCAAGCCGCAGCGCGTGTACGAGGAGATGAACCGGGCCTTCGGCCCGGACGTCCGCTACGTCAGCACCATCGGCCTGTCGCAGATTCAGGCCGCGCAGATACTGCACGTGTACCGGCCGCGGCATTGGATCAATGCCGGGCAGGCGGGGCCGCTGGGCTGGACGCTGCCCGCCGCGCTCGGCGTGGCGACGGCGGACCCGGACTCGACGGTGGTCGCCCTGTCCGGCGACTACGACTTCCAGTTCCTCATCGAGGAGTTGGCCGTCGGCGCGCAGTTCAATATCCCGTACATCCATGTGGTGGTGAACAATTCGTACCTGGGCCTGATCCGGCAGGCGCAGCGCGCGTTCAGTATGGACTACTACGTGCAGCTGGACTTCGAGAACATCAACAGCCCGGAGGTCAACGGCTACGGCGTCGACCACCTCAAGGTGGCGGAAGGGCTGGGCTGCAAGGCGATTCGCGTGTTCGAGCCCGACCGCATCGGTCCCGCGCTGGAGGAGGCGAAGAAGCTGATCGCCGAGTTCCGGGTGCCGGTGGTCGTCGAATGCATCCTCGAGCGGGTGACCAATGTGTCCATGGGCCTCGAGATCGACAATATCGTCGAGTTCGAGGAGCTCGCGGCGGGCGCCGCCGACGCGCCCACCGCAATCGCCCTGCTGGACTGAGGGTTCCGGCTCCGAGCCGTCCGCACGTGCGGACGGCTCACCTCATCCGGGCGGTGAGCGCCGCCGCGGCCGCGCTCACCGCCGCGGCGAAACCCGGCTCCGATTCCGCGGTGAGCCGGCTGAACGGAATGTTCACGCTCAAGCTGGCGATGGGCTGCCCGTCCGCGCCCAGCACCACCGCGGCGACCGCGCCCACGTCCGAACGCCATTCCCCGCGATTGACCGCGTACCCGCGCTCGCGGATGTCGGCCAGTTCGGCGCGCAGCTCGCCCGGATCGGTGATCGTGGTGTCCGTATAGCGCGGGAGTTCGTCGGCCAGTAGCTGCCTGAGCGCCTCTGGATTGCTGTGCGCGAGTACGGCTTTCCCGTTGGCGGAGGCGTGCAGCGGCAGTGAATGTCCCAGCGCCATATTGGTGCGCACCGGCTTGTCCGTCTCCAGCCGCTCGATCAGCACCATCTTGCCGTCCTCGGGAACGGTCAGATGGATCGTCTCCTCCGTACGCCTGCGCAGGTCCTCCATGATCGGCAGTGCGGCGCCGCGCAGGCCCAGGTCGCCGCCGGCGCGACTGCCCACGGCCAGCGCCTTCGTGGTCAGTGCCCAGCGGGTGATCTCCCCGCTCGCCGGGCGTATCCAGCCCGCCTCGTCGAGGGTCACCAGTGCGCGTTGCACGGTGCTCTTCGGCATGTCCAGGATTCGGGCCAATTCGCCTACGCCGACCGGTTGCCGCGCGGCGACTTCTTCCAATACTCGCAAGGTATTCAATACATTTCGCAAAGCCTTGACTCCTTCGTCACACATCCCTAACCTTGCTGCACCTTCTCACGGAACAGTGTGCCACCTCACGGCACAGAATGGAAACAAGTCTGATGACCGCCCACAGCGGACGACACTTTCTGCAGATTCCCGGTCCCACCAACGTCCCGGACCGCGTGCTCCACGCCATTGCACAACCCACTATCGATCACCGCGGCCCCGAATTCGGCGAATTCACACTCGATCTGCTGCAGCGGGTCAAACCGGTATTCGGCACCGCCAATCCCGTTGTCATCTATGCCGGTTCCGGAACCGGCGCCTGGGAAGCCGCCCTGGTCAATACCCTCTCGCCCGGCGATCGCGTATTGGCGTTCGAGACAGGACATTTCGCGACCCTGTGGCGCGATATGGCGCTGAAGCTCGGCCTGACGGTCGAATTCGTGCCCGGCGACTGGCGGCACGGCGCCGACCCGGCCGCCGTCGCCGAACACCTCGCCGCCGACACCGAGCACGGCATCAAGGCCGTCATGGTGGTGCACAACGAAACCTCCACCGGCGTCACCAGCCGGATTCCGGAGATCCGCGCCGCCATCGACGAGGCCGACCACCCCGCGCTGCTGTTCGTCGACACCATCTCCTCGCTCGGGTCCATCGACTACCGCCACGACGACTGGGGTGTGGACGTGACGATCGGCTGCTCGCAGAAGGGGCTCATGCTGCCGCCCGGCCTGGGCTTCAATGCCATCAGCGATAAGGCCCTCGCCGCCTCCGCGCACGCGACAATGCCCAGGTCCTACTGGGATTGGGCGCCCATGCTGCGGGACAACGAGCGCGGTTTCTACCCGCACACGCCCGCCACCAACATGCTGTTCGGGCTGCGCGAGGCCCTCATCATGCTCGATGAGGAAGGGCTGCCGAACGTCTTCGCCCGGCACCAGCGGCATGCCGAGGCCACCCGCGCCGCCGTCCGCGGCTGGGGCCTCGAGGTGCTGTGCGCGAACGAGCGCGAATACTCCGGCGTTCTCACCGCCGTGCTCGTCGGCGAGGAACACGACGCCGACAAGGTGCGCCGCATCATCCTGGACCGCTTCGACATGTCCCTCGGCACCGGACTCGGCAAACTCGCCGGCCGGGTGTTCCGCATCGGCCACCTCGGCCATTTCAATGATCTGGCGCTGGCCGGAACTCTCTCCGGCGTCCAAATGGGGCTCGAACTAGCGGGTGTGGACATCGATCCCGCCGGCCTGCAGGCCGCACTCGAGGTACTGCGCGCACCCTAAATCTAAGGATTTACCATGTCCGATCGGACGTCCCCGGTCCGGCGCTTGTCCGAAATGAAGCGCTGGACATACATCCTGCCGATCGTCGTATTCATTTACGTCATCTGTTATGTCGACAGGACCAATATCAGTTTCGCGCTACCGCACCTCGAAACCGATATGCATCTCAGCAAGTCCCAGCAAGGTCTGGCCAGCGGCATTTTCTTCTGGGGATATCTGCTGTTGCAGATTCCCGGCGGCTATATCGCCGAACGCTGGAGTGCCAGACAGTGGATCGCGATTCTGATGGTGCTGTGGAGTATTGCCGCCATGGCCTCCGGCTTCACCCACAGCGTCGGCCAGCTGCTCCTCGCCCGGTTCCTCCTCGGCGTCGCCGAGGGCGGCGTGCAGCCCGCGCTCATGGCCACCATTCGCAACTGGTTCCCGTTCGCCGAAAGAGGCCGGGCCTTCGCGATATTCAAGTTGTACACGCCGATCGCGGCGATCGTGGCCGCACCCTTCTCCGGCGTCATCCTGACCTACTTCGACTGGCGGTGGATGTTCATCATCCAGGGCGGCGGGCCGCTGGTGGTCGGGCTCATCGCGTGGCTGGCGGTCGTGCGTGACACACCCGCCAAGGCCAAATGGCTGTCACCGGCCGAACGGGAGTACATCGAACGATCCCGGCTCGAAGAAGGCGAGCCGCTCGAACACCACGGCACCTTCAAAGCCGCCTTCACCAGCAAGATCGTGTGGCACTTCGCGCTCATCTACACGCTCACGCAGATGGGCCTGCTCGGGCTCACGCTGTGGCTGCCCAGCGTGCTCAAAAAGGCGTTCCACAGCGATCTCTCGGTGGGTCTGGTCGCCATTCTGCCGCAGATCGCGGCGGGCGCCGCCATCATCCTGGTGGGCCGGTCGGCCGACAAACGCGGCGGGCACATCAAACACATGTCGCTGGTGCTCGGCTCCGCCTGCATCATCCTCGTCGGCGCGAGTTTCGTTTCGGCACACCAGAAATGGCTGGTGCTGATCGCCCTGATCCTCGGCACGGCGGCCTCCATCGCCTGGTACGGGCCGTTCTGGGCGACCGTCACCAAACTCACGCCGGTGGCCGCGGCCGGCGCGGGCATGGGACTCATCAATGGTGTCGGCAATCTCGGCAGCTTTGTCGGGCCCTACGTCGGCGGGTGGCTCAGCCAGATCAGCGGCGGCGGATACGCGCTCACCCAGGCGTTCTTCGGAATCGTCTTCGGCGTCGCGGCGCTGCTCGTGCTGACGCTGCGAAAACAGTTGCGGGCCGCCACCAACCCTGTCCTTGTCGCCGAGCCGGAAACGGTGACAGGACGACCCTTGTCCGATCCCTCCCCGGCCTGATTCCAGGTCACCCCGCGGCGGCCGACCACCCGGCCGCCGCACCCGCCGCCCGCGCGGGCGACCGGCCGGCCCACCGCGACACCCGCGAAAACCCAACGACTCGAAGAGGATTCGTGATGACCTTCTCCCTGAGCGAAACCGAAGTGGACGACCCGGAAACACTTGCCGCACTGCTGGAGAGCGCACTGCGCACCGGCATGGACGGCGATGTCGCGTTCGACGACTACAGCCGGCACATCTTCTCCCGGGACGCCAGCATGTACTCGATGATGCCACTGGGCGTCGCGTTCCCCCGGCATGCCGGGGATGTCGCGGCGGCGGTGGAAGCCTGTGCGGCGCTGGGTGTTCCGATCGTGGCGCGCGGGGCGGGGACGAGTCTCGCGGGGCAGACCATCGGGCCCGGGCTGGTGCTGGATCTGTCCCGGCACATGAACCGGATCCTCGAACTCGATCCGGTCGCCCGCACCGCGCTCGTCGAGGTCGGGGTGGTGCAGGATCAGCTCAACAAGGCCGCGGGCGCGCACGGGCTCATGTTCGGGCCCGACACCTCGACCAGTAACCGGGCCACCATCGGCGGCATGATCGGGAACAATTCCGCGGGCAGCGGGTCGCTGACCTACGGCATGACCATCGATCACGTGCTGGCGCTGGATGTCATTCTCTCCGATGGTTCGCGCGCCCGGCTGGAACCCGTCAACGAGGCCGAGCGGCTCGTGCGGTCCGCCGAACAGTCGCTGGAAGGGCGGATCTACCAGGAACTTCCGCAGCTGGTGCGGGACAGCGAGCAGGCCATCGAGGCCGGGATGCCGATCTTCTGGCGGCGGGCCGGCGGGTATCGCCTCGATCGGCTCGCCGGGTTCGGGCATCGGAAGCCGTTCGATCTGGCCAAATTCGTGGTCGGCGCGGAGGGGACGCTGCTGGTGGTGACCCACGCGCTGGTGTCGCTGGTGCCCAAGCCCGCTCGCACCGTGTATGCGGTCGGGCACTTCACCGACACGCCCAGCGCCATTGCCGCGACCACCGACGCGCTCAGTTGCGAACCGGCTCAGGTCGAGTTGATGGATCGGACCATTCTCGAACTGTCGCGCAAGCAGATCGAGTACGCCTCGCTCGGGGAGATCCTCGTCGGCGATCCGGGCGCGCTGCTGTTCGTGTCCTTCAGCGGTGACGATGAGGCGGCGCTGGTCGCCGAACTCGATCGGCTGGAACGGCTGTGGCAGCAGAACGGGCACGGGTATCACACGCTGCGTGCGGTGACCCCCGCCGATCAGACGGCGCTGCTGAAGGTCCGCAAGTCCAGCCTCGGGCTGCTCATGGCGGCGGGGGAGGGCACTCGACGGCCGCTCGCCTTCGTCGAGGACACCGCGGTGGATCCGGTGCACCTCGCCGAATACACCGAGCGGTTCAAGCAGATTCTCGACGACCACCAGCTGGAGGCCGGGTTCTACGGGCACTGCTCGGTGGGCTGCCTGCACATCCGGCCGTTCGTCGACCTCACCAAACCCGAGGAAGTGGCCAAGATGCGGGCCGTCGCCGAGGCGGTCAAGGATCTGGTGGCCGAATACGGCGGCGTGAACTCCAGCGAACACGGCGATGGGCTGGCGCGCAGCGAATTCAACCGCGAGATCTTCGGGCCCGAGCTGTACGAGGCCATGCGAAAGGTCAAGCGGCTCTTCGATCCCGGCAACATCATGAACCCGGGCAAGATCGTCGACGCGCCGTCCATGACCGAGAACCTGCGCGACCGCGATATGCTGCCGCCCGCACCCTTACTACAGACCACACTGAACTTCGAAGTGGTCGGCGGTATGCGCGGCGCGGCCGACCGGTGCATGAATATCGGACTGTGCCGCAAGGCCGGGTCCGGGGTCATGTGCCCGTCGTATCAGGCGACCCTGAACGAGGAACATGCCACGCGGGGGCGGGCGAACGCGCTGGTGAAGGCGCTGTCCGAACCGGATCCGCATTCGGCGCTGGGCGGGGAACGACTGCACGAGATCCTCGATCTGTGCCTGATGTGCAAGGCGTGCAAGAACGAATGCCCGATGAGCGTGGACATGGCGGCGCTGAAGGCGGAGACGCTGGCGCATCACCATGAGATTCACGGAATACCTTTCCGCTCCAGGATTTTCGGGTCGATCCGGACATTGAACCGGCTGGGGTCGGCAACCGCGCCGATCTCGAATCTGCCGGGCCGCATCGGGTTTCTGCGCCGCATCATGGAGAAGCAGGTCGGCATCACCGCGGAGCGCCCGCTGCCCGTCTTCACCCGGAAGAACCTGCTGCGCTGGTTCCGTCGGCATCAGCAGGCCGTGGCCATGAGCCCCGCGCCGCTCGGCACCGTGAACTGGCTGGCGGATTCGTTCACCACGTTCACCGAACCGCATATCGGGCAGGCGGCCATCGAACTGCTGGAGCGGGCCGGGTGGCGGGTCGAGCTCGCGAGCGGCGGTTGCTGCGGGCGGTCGAGCATGTCCAAGGGGCTGCTCGATGATGCGAAACAGAAGGCGTCCGGGCTGGTCGAATCGCTCGCGCTGAATACCGAACCCGGCTCGCCGATCGTCGGCTGCGAACCGTCCTGCCTGTTCACGCTGCGTGACGAGCACACCGCCCTGCTGTCGGATTCGGAATGGGTGCACGAGGTCGCGGCCCGAGTGCGGCAGGTGGAGGAACTGCTCATCGAGGCCATCGACGCGGGCCGCCTCCGGCTACGCGACGACTCCTCCCTCTCCGGTCGCCGCATCGTGTATCACGGCCACTGCCACCAGAAAGCCGAAGTCGGCACCGCCGCCACCATGGCCCTGCTGCGCCGCATCCCCGGCGTCGAAGTCGAAGAAATCAACTCCGGCTGCTGCGGCATGGCCGGCTCCTTCGGCTTCGAAGCCGAACACTACGAAATGTCCATGACCGTCGGCGGCGACCGCCTCTTCCCCGCCCTCGCGGCCGAACCCCAGGAAACCATCGTCGCCGCCACCGGCGTCTCCTGCCGCCAGCAAATCTTCCACGGCGCCGGCCGAACCGCCTGGCACCCCGTCGAATTGGTCCGCGCCGCCCTCGCCCCCGCCGAACAGTAATAAGGAGCAGCCATGCGAATCGTCCGCTATTCACGCGTCGGACCACCCGGACGCGGTGTCGTCATCGGCGACGACGTCTACGAATTACCCAGCGACAGCACCGAACCCGGCGACCTGGTCGGCCCGGTGTCGGGCCTGGCCCTCCTACCTCCCTGCGAGCCCCGCACCATAGTCTGCGCCGCCGCCAACTACGCCGGCCAACTCGCCGAAAAGGGCATGCCCCACCCGGATCACCCGTCCTTCTTCCTGAAGAGCCCCAATGCGGTGAGCGCTCCCAACTCGGTGATCCTCCGCCCGGCCGAAGTAACCCGCCTCGAATACGAGGGCGAACTAGCAGTAGTAATAGGCCGCACCGCCCGCGCGGTCCCCCCGGACCGGGCAGCCGATTACATCCTCGGCTACACCTGCGCCAACGACGTCACCGCCCACGACTTCCGGGCCGACGGCCAATGGACCCGCGCCAAGTCCGCCGACACCTTCTGCCCCCTCGGCCCCTGGATAGAAACCACGGTCGCCGACCCCGCCACCCTCCGCATAACTACCCGCCTCAACAACAAAGTGGTGCAAAAGGAATCGACCTCCGACATGGTCTTCGATGTCGCAGAACTGCTCGCCTACATAACCCGCTGGATCACCCTCCAGCCCGGCGACATCCTCCTCACCGGCAGCCCGGCCGGCGTGGGCCCCATGACCCCCGGCGACCTCGTCGAAGTAGAAATCTCCGGCATAGGCACCCTCCGCAACACCGTGGTGGGCCAAGGCGCCAGTGAGCCTTCCACGAGAGCTGGACGGCCAGAACCGAGCTCATATGAGGCGAGCAGAATATCCTGAGCATGCCGGGTATGATCAGTGCATGACAGTCGAGGAGAAGGACTCGAAGCGCGCCAAGACAACTTTGTCGGCTCTCCCGGCCACGCGTGAGCGATTGGCAGAGTTCGCCAACCGCGACGAAACCGTCGATCAGACCCTCAACCGACTGATGGATGCCGTGCAGTCGATGCGGGTCCGAGCCCGCAATGCGTACGAAACTCGGACCGCCGCCGCGAAGGCCGACCCCAGGGCCTGGGCGGCAGGCGCGAAACTAGCCGATATGCTCGCCGACCGCGCCGCCGCGCGGCAGGCGGCCAAGGTATGACGGGTACTGGATACGTTTTCGACGACACAGTTCTTCATGCTTACGCTCACGGCTCACTTTTGACTGCGAGTTTGATTGCGCACCTTGCTGATCGGGAGATTCGCATTGCTGTGCCTGCCCTCGCATTGAGCGCTGCAAAGGCAGGCTTGAACGAAGAGCAGCGCGAGGGGCTCGATGGCGTCATCGACAACGTTGCCGCCATCGCGCTCGCCGGGGTGTCCACTCTGACCGACACCAGTGAACTCGCCGACATACTGGCAGCTGGCGAGAGCGTCGATTATGTCGCAGCCCACTGTGTCGCCATCGCGCGTCACTTCGACTGGGAGATAGTGACTCACGATCGCGCACGCTGGCAGTCGATCGAAGACGCTCTGCCATGGCCCATCGATCTTGTCGAACTAGCGGACGACTAGGGCTTGTATCGAAGTGATGTGTGGGTGGCGCCGTGTAGCGGTGCCACCCACACAGGCTTTCGTGAAACCCGTTGAGCACGTTGGCGTATAGGCGAGGTCTCCGGTAGATCGGTTTAGCGACCAAGCAAAACCGGAGACCGAACCGGAGACCTCGTGACCAGCGTAGCGGTGGCGGGGCGCGCGGACCTGACCGATGCCCAGTGGGCTCGGTTGGCGCCGCTGTTGCCCCGCGGTAAGAAGGCAGGCCGCCCACCTGCATGGACGAAACGGCAGCTCATCGACGGGATTCGATGGCGCGTGCGGGTCGGTGCCCCCTGGCGGGACGTGCCCGCCGAATATGGTTCCTGGTCAGCGGTTTACGGGCTGTTCCGCCGCTGGCAGCGGGCCGGGGTGTGGGTGCTGATCCTGAAACTGTTGCAGGCATTGGCCGAGGCGGCCGCCTCGATCCGGTGGCAGGTCAGCGTGGACTCCACGATCATGCGTGCCCATCAGCACGCGGCCGGCGCCCGCCGCGAGGGTGCCGACCAGAGCGAACCACCGGGCGGGGTCGGCGAACCCGAGCCGGCCGATCACGGGCTGGGCCGCTCGCGTGGTGGCTGGTCGACGAAGCTGCATCTGGCCTGTGAACAGGGCTGCCGGGTGTTGTCGCTGCTGATCACTCCCGGCCAAGCCGGTGACAGTCCGCAGTTCACGACTGTTCTGGACGGGATCGCGGTGCCGAAACTCGGTGGTGGTCGAGCCCGGGTTCGCCCGGAGCGGGTGCTGGCCGACAAGGCGTATTCCAGTCGCGCCAACCGAGACTGGCTGCGTCGTCACGGGATCAGGGCCACCATCCCGACTCCGTCGGATCAGGCCGCTCACCGGCGTCGGCGCGGCCGCTGCGGTGGCCGCCCTCCCGCATTCGACAAGGTCGTCTACCGGGACCGCAACGCTGTCGAACGCGGCATCAACCAGCTCAAACGACATCGGGCCGTGGCCACACGCTACGACAAACTCGCCGTCCGCTACTTGGCCACCGTCCACATCGCCGCGATCAATCAATGGCTTCGACACGAGTGAGGGCGGGCCAAAGGCCCACCCTCACCACTTCGATACAGGCCCTAGGTCTATCTCGAGGTCCGAGGTGGGTAGCCCGATCGGGCTGGGATGCGAGGATTCGAACCTCGATCGGCGCAGTCAGAGTGCGCTGTCTTGCCTGTTGGACGACATCCCAATGCTCTGGTGGGGCATGGGATTACGGTGTCATGGTCGCGGCTGATGGTGCAACGGAATTTGGGCCGACGACATGTCGACGGCCCCGCCGTTGCCGACGGGGCCGTCAGTGGATTGTGAATTATCAGGGGACGATCGGGATGTCCACGTAGGCCGTGTCCGGGGCGTTGGTCAGGGTGATGGTGTTGCCGGTGTCGGATTCGTCGTAGAGGTAGAGGAGGTCCTTGGTGCCGATGATGACGGCGAGTTTGTGGCCGATGGGGATTCGGTAGTCGGTGGCTTTCAGGGGGAAGGTGAGGTCGGTGGGGTGGTCGGGCTGCTGATTCTGGACCGAGGCGGCGGCGTGCGTGATGATGCGCAGGTTGCCGGTGAAGGGGTTGAAGTCGAGGAGGTAGGCGATGACGGTGGCCGACTCGGTGGCGGGGGTTACCGTCAGGCTGACCTCGGGAATGCCTGCGATGTGGTGCGGAGTGAGGAAGGGGCGCGGGGTGGTCCAGACGGCGGCGACGCCGCGATCCAGGTCGGCGAGCTTCTGACGGCGGGGCATGAGCAGGCGCTCGAGGAAGCCGTCCGTTATCAGGGCGCTGACGGCGTCCACATGTTGATCGCCCACCCGGATGCGCTGGGTGGAGGTCTGCGGGCGTTCGGTGGTGAGTGTGCCGTCGGCGGATTCGGAATTCGGGGCCTGGAAATAATAGCGGCGCAGGGGATTCGACCAGGATTCCAGGTCGGGGGCGGTCGACATGGTGAAGCTGTACATGGATTCGGTGTGGACGGCGCCGTCCTTGTCGATGCCGTTGTCCACGCCGCGCAGATAGTGGTCGAACCAGTCGTAGGCGGCCTCGGTGGTGCGGGTGTAGACGCCGAGCAGCGCGCCCGGAATTTCGACGGCGCCGTGGTCGCCCACCGCTATGTCGAGGCGCTTGGGGCCGGGATAACGGGTGAAGTATTCGAGGAGCTGGTTCTGGGGAAAAATCGTTTCGTGCCAGTAGGTGGTGAAAAAGGTTGGCACGGCACGCTGTTCACCGGCGGGAACCTGGGCGGGGGAACGGGGTTTCGCGTATTCGAGGACGCCCTCGATATTGGTGTTGTTGCGGAAATCGTCCAGGACCTTCAATAATTCCGCGCTGGGCCGCTCGCTGATCGAGGCCAGGGCCTCGGCGGCCTGGATGTGTGGCGTGTGGTTGTCGTAGAGGGCCTCGCCCAGGTCGGCCCAGGCGCTCAGGGCGACAACGGCTTTGACCGCTGGATGGCGGTTGGCAACCAGCTGGCTGATGCCCGAGCCGTAGGAGAGCCCGGCCATGCCGACCTTGTCGGCGTCGACCTTCATCTGCGGGTGGGCCAGCGCCCAGTCGATCACCGCGGCGCCGTCCTCGACGTCCTCGGGACCGGCGACGGTCAGCTCGCCCCCGGAGTCGGCGAGGCCGCGCTCGGTGTAGGCGACCACGGCATAGCGGCGCATCAGCAGCCTGATGATGGCGCCGGAGTACATCTTCCAGCCGCTCTGATCCAGGCCGGCGGGCAGCACGATCAGCGGGTGCGGGCCGTCACCCAGCGGCCAGGCGGCCAGCGCATCCAGCTGCACCCCGCCCGCACCGGGGATCTTCACCGCGGTGAGCATGGATTGCGTCCGTACGGCGGCGATGTCTTCGGCGAGATATCGGGGAACACCCTTGGTATCGCCGGTGAGCAGGTCGTGCACCACCGCCAGCGCATCGGCCTCCTGATCGGGAGCGAGCAACCGCAGCTGATCCGGGCGAGCATTAGACATGACCGTATCCTTTCGATCCTGCTGGAATCCCATTGCGGCAGAATTGATTCGCGACCGAAAAGAGAATGTCGCGGGGAGGAATTCAGGCGCCCTGCCTATAGGCGATCGTACAACGCACCACAGGACGGATCGGTCGAATCAGGCAAACGAGAAGGCTTGTGCACCAACAGCTTTCACGAAACGACTCGTCGGTATCTGAGAGCGTGAGAGGGTGGACGCAGCATCCTGCGGACCACACCGCCCCGGGCATACCGGTTTCCCGGCCGCCACGGCGAGAGGGTAGAAATGGGACTGCAAACTACACCTGTCGAATGGAGTGAGGCACGTCATGGCGACCTCTGAAGCGCGCGCCCAGATCGGCGTCACCGGCCTGGCGGTCATGGGCAGCAATATCGCCCGTAACTTTGCCCGGAACGGTTACACCGTGGCCCTGCACAACCGGAGCATCGCCAAGACCGATGCCCTGCTCGAAGCCCACGGCACCGACGGCGACTTCGTGCGGACCGAGACCATCGAGGAATTCGTCGCCGCGCTGGAGCAGCCGCGCCGCGTCCTCATCATGGTGAAGGCCGGCGACCCGACCGACGCCGTCATCGAGGAACTCGCCGATGCCATGGAGCCCGGCGACATCATCATCGACGGCGGCAACTCCCTCTACACCGACACCATCCGCCGCGAAGCCGCCATGAAGGCGCGCGGGCTGAACTTCGTCGGCGCCGGCATCTCCGGCGGCGAAGAGGGCGCGCTCAACGGCCCGGCCATCATGCCCGGCGGCCCGAAGGAATCCTACGAATCCCTCGGCCCCATGCTGGAGAAGATCGCCGCCCAGGTCGACGGCACACCCTGCTGCACCCACATCGGCCCGGACGGCTCCGGCCACTTCGTCAAGATGGTGCACAACGGCATCGAATACGCCGATATGCAGCTGATCGGCGAGGCCTACAACCTCTTCCGCGACGCGCTCGGCTTCGACGCCAAGCAGATCGCCGACGTGTTCACCCAGTGGAACAGCGGCGAGCTGGAGAGCTACCTGGTCGAGATCACCGCCGAGGTGCTGAACCAGGTCGACGCCAAGACCGGCAAGCCGCTGGTCGACGTGATCGTCGACGCCGCCGAGCAGAAGGGCACCGGCCGCTGGACGGTCAAGTCCGCGCTCGATCTCGGCATCCCGGTCACCGGTATCGCCGAGGCCGTCTTCGCTCGCGCGCTGTCCGGTTCGCGTGCGCAGCGCAAGGCCGCCAAGGGCCTCGCCTCCGGCACCCTGGCCGCCAAGCCCGCCGATGTCGCGCAGTTCACCGAGGACATCCAGCAGGCCCTCTACGCGTCCAAGATCGTCGCCTACGCGCAGGGCTTCGACCAGATCGCCGCGGGCAGTGCCGAATACGACTGGGACCTGCACCCCGGCGACCTCGCCACCATCTGGCGCGGCGGCTGCATCATCCGCGCCCGCTTCCTCAACCGCATCAAGGACGCGTACGCGCAGAACCCGGCCCTGCCGAGCCTGATCCTCGACCCGTACTTCCGTGCGGCCATCGAGAACGCCATCGACAGCTGGCGGCGCGTCGTCTCCACCGCGACCCTGCTGGGTATCCCGGTGCCGGCCTTCGCCTCCTCGCTGTCCTACTACGACGCTCTGCGCGCCGAGCGGCTCCCGGCCGCACTGACCCAGGGCCAGCGCGACTTCTTCGGCGCGCACACCTACGAGCGCATCGACGCCGAGGGCAAGTTCCACACGCTGTGGAGCGGTGACCGCAGCGAAGTGCCCGCGTAATCTCACGGGAGACAATGCAAAGCGGAGCCGGGGGCCGAAAAGGCCACCGGCTCCGCTTTTTTCGTATTGCCGCGCGAACTCAGACGGTTTGCATGCCGATCATGGGGAGCATGGTGCGACGGGCGAAATCGCGGGCGGCCTGTTCGTCGGCGAGGGGAATGAGGCCGTCCGGCGTCAGTACCAGTGAGTGGCCGAGGCGGGCAAGGACTTCGGCGACCAGATCGGCGTCGAAATTCGGGACCGTGCCGGAAATCTGTAGCGCGCGGAGCTTTTCGGCGAGGTAAGTGCGGCCCACGGCCAGCACCGGGCCCGCCTGGGTGGTGAGCCGGGGGAGGATCACATCGGGTTCGGTGCGCAGGAGCCGTTGCACCAGTTTGTTGTTCGCCAGCAGGGTGATGAACGCGACGAAGATCTCGACCAGCTGGTCCTCCACGGTCGAGCCGTCGCGCGAGACCTGCTGCACCCGCTGATCGATCTCGGCGACGAAGCGCTGCGCCTCGCGGACACCGACCGCTTCCACGAGTTCGTTCTTGGATTCGAACCGCCGGTACAGGGTGGCAGGGCTGATGCCGGCGCGGCGGGCGATCTCACCCATGCTGGTCCGCTTGATGCCGAAGTCCAGGAACGCGGAAAGCGCGCTCTCCAAAAGCTGTTCGCCTTCGGCGCGGGGCTTCTCCAGGATGCGTTGCAGGATGGTGGGAACGGACGGCATCGAGTCTCCAGTCGATCGGTTGGCATCCGCGACGCTGCGGTGAGGCGGCCAAGAGTTAGAGCCGCATTATCTCACCGCCGCATCGGCATGATCGTGCCGAACCGATCTATCCGGGTGGCGCCGAGGTCAGCGGACGTCGAAGGCCCGCATCTCGCGTTCGATCGTGTTCGCCGCGAAATCGATCCCATTGGAACGCAGTTCGTGAACCCGGCGCTGTAGCGCCTCGATACCCCCCGGCTGGGCCGCGATATCCGCGACACTGATCCGCCGTCGGTGCATACTGTCCTGCTCGTACGCCACCGTTGCACCCTCCTGCTAGCACACTGGGCACGATGCTAGCAGCGGAGTTATATGGTCGCTTGTTCAGTGTGGCGCTTCTCACAGACCCCCTTCAGTCACAACTCTTGACCGTCCCGGTGCAGGCTCGTGTTGTAAAGGTACGCAGCGGCATTCACGCGAATCCGCTCCAGCTCCGGCTCGCTCAACTCCCGCCGCACCTTGCCCGGCACACCCGCGACCAGCGAACCCGGCGGCACCTGCATCCCCTCCGGAATCAGCGCATTCGCCGCGATCAGGCTGCCCGCGCCGATCACCGCGCCGTTCAGCACCGTCGCACCCATGCCGACCAGCACATCGTCACCCACCGTGCAGCCGTGCAGAATCGCATTGTGCCCCACCGACACTCCCGCACCCACCGTGCACGGGAAACCCGGATCGGCATGCAGCACGCAACCGTCCTGGATATTGCTGCGCGCACCCACGCTGATCGCATCCATATCGCCGCGCAGCACCGCCGAATACCACACGCTCACTTCGGCTTCCAGCCGCACCCGGCCGACAATGGTGGCGTTCGGCGCGATCCACGCGCTCTCGTCGATCTCCGGCGCGTGCTCACCCAGCTGAATCCTCATGATCGAGAACTTAGCGCCTGCCCGGAATGGGACCGGAACAGGGACCGATGCGCGGCCGGGCTCATACCCAGCGTGCGATGGAAATGATGACGCAGGTTCACCGCGGTGCCCAGACCCGCATCCGCCGCCACCCGGTCCATGGTGTCATCGGTGGATTCGAGCAGCAGACGGGCACGATCCACGCGCTGCTGCAATAGCCACTGCTGCGGACTGCTACCGGTGCGGTCACGGAAACGACGCGTGAAAGTGCGGCGCGACATCAGCGCGGTCCGCGCCCAGCCGTCCAGATCGATCGCCTGGTCGAGATGCGTTCGCGCCCAGACCATCGCATGCTCGATCGGATCGTCCGCCGCGGCGTCGGGGATCGCGAACGGGATGTACTGCGCCTGCGAACCGCTGCGATGCGGGGCCAGTACCAGGCGGCGCGCCAGCTCGGCGGCGGCCCGACTGCCGTGATCGGCGCGCACCAGATGCAGGCAGCAATCCAGCGCCGCGGCCGTACCGGCGGAGGTGACGATATCGCCGTCATCCGACCACAACGTGTCGGCTCGCACCCGGACCGCAGGGTAGGTGCGGGCCAGATCCGCTGCGGCAGACCAGTGCGTGGTGATCTCGCGTCCGTCGGCCAGGCCGCTCGCGGCCACCGCGTACGCGCCCAGACAGAGGCCGACGATGCGGGCCCCGCGCGCATGCGCTCGATGCAGGGCCTCGCGCGCCGGGCTCGACAGCGGCAGCTCGCGGCGCCAGCTGGGGATGACCACGGTCTGCGCGGTATCCATGACCTCCAGGCCGTGATGCACCGTGATATCGAAACCCGCAGGCGTGCTGATGATTCCGGGCGACTCGGCGCAGACCCGCACGTCATAGGGTGATCCGGCCTCCTCGCCCGCGCCGACCCGGCCGAACACCAGGCTCGGCACCGACAGGTGGAAAGGGCTGATCCGATCGCTCGCCAGGACGGCCACTTCGTGCATGGCCCGATTTTAGCGATAAGCGGCCTTCGGGCCACTTGGGGTGACGGGCATTCCGTACCAAACTCTTTCCCATGAGCAACGCGATCGACACCACCGCCACCGGCACCATCGACATCCTGCACATCGGTGGACCCACCGTGCGCTTCCGCTACGGCAACCTGACCTGGCTCATCGACCCCACCTTCGACGAGCCCGGCGACTATGAAGGCGGCGTCGTCCTGCACAAGCTGACCGGGCCCGCGGTGCCGGTCTCCGAGATCGGGCAGATCGACGTGGTACTGCTCTCGCACGACCAGCACGCCGACAACCTCGACAACAGCGGCCGCGCTCTGCTCCCCAGCGCCGGACAGGTGCTGTCCACCCCCGACGCCGCCGCGCGCATCGAAGGCGTTGTCGGCCTGGAGAACTGGGCCACCACGCAGATCGGCGACGTGACCGTCACCGGTGTTCCCGCCCTGCACGGACCCGAGGGCTGCGAGCCCCTCTCCGGCGTGGTCACCGGCTTCGTCCTGCAGAGCCCCGGCCTGCCCACCGTCTACGTATCCGGCGACAATGCCGCCGTCGACCGGGTCGAGCAGATCGTCGGCCGCATCGGCCGCATCGACGTCGCCATCCTGAATGTCGGCGCCGCCAACCCCGGCCGCTTCGGCGACAGTGACGTCACCCTCAACGGCCGCACCGCGGTCCAGGCCGCCGCCGTCCTGGGCGACGCGCTGATCATCCCCGTGCACGCCGAAGGCTGGGCCCACTTCTCCGAGACCCTCGACTACCTGTCCCGCAACTTCCACTACGCCGGTCGCGCAGCACAACTGCGCATCCCCGTCGCCGGCGAAACCTTCACGGTCTCCGTATAGGCGACGACACCCCGGTACCGCGAGGCCCCCGCTGTTTGCGGGGGCCTCGCAGCCGTGGCGCTGCGAATGACGTGTAGCGCGGATAGCTACCAGATTGCCGCGAGCCAAATCGGGTCGTGGCGCTCATGGCGAGCGGGACTCCGGTGGGTCACGATGGCGGTATGCAGATCGGGGTGCCGCGGGAGGTCAAACCGCAGGAATATCGAGTCGCGCTCACGCCGGCCGGGGCCGGGGAACTGACGCGGCACGGGCACGAGGTGGTCGTGGAAGCCGGGGCGGGAGCCGGGTCCGGATTCGGCGACGCCGACTACCTCGCCGCCGGGGCTCGGATCACGGGGACCGCCGACGAGGTGTGGGGCGTCGCGGAACTCGTGCTGAAGGTGAAAGAGCCCATTGCCGAGGAGTATTCGCGTATGCGGGCCGGGCAGGTGCTGTTCACCTTCCTGCACCTGGCCGCCTCGCGGGAATGCACCGACGCGATTCTCCGGTCCGGGATCACCGCCATTGCCTACGAGACCGTGCGCGGGCCGGGCGGGACGCTGCCGCTGCTCGCGCCCATGAGCGAGGTGGCGGGGAAGCTCGGCAGTCAGGTCGGGGCGTATCACCTGATGTCGCCGCAAGGTGGCGCCGGATTGTTGCTGGGCGGGGTCCCGGGGGTGCGGCCCGCCGCTGTCGTGGTGCTCGGCGGCGGCGTGGCGGGCAGCAATGCCGCCGCGGTGGCCGTCGGGATGGGGGCGCGAGTCACGGTGCTGGACACCAATATCGCGCGGTTGCGGGAACTCGACGCCCGGTTCGACGGGCGCATCACCACGCTCGGATCCAATGCCGCCGAGGTCGAGAAGGCCGTGCTCGGGGCCGATCTGGTGATCGGGTCGGTACTGGTGCCCGGTGCGCGGGCGCCGAAACTGGTGCCCGACAGCCTCGTCGCCGGGATGCGGCCCGGATCGGTACTGGTGGATATCGCCATCGATCAGGGCGGGTGTTTCCAGAGTTCGCACCCGACCACACATGCCGAACCCACCTTCCGGGTGGCGGATTCACTGTTCTACTGCGTGGCCAATATGCCCGGGGCGGTGCCGCACACCTCGACCGTGGCGCTCACCAATGTCACGCTGCCGTACGCCCGCGCCATCGCGGACCTGGGCTGGCAGGCGGCCTGCAATGCCGATCCGGGTCTGGCCCAGGGCTTCACCGCCGACGCGGGACGGCTGTACTCGCCCGAGGTGGCGGCCGCGCACGGCCTCCATCCCGTCGGGCGAGTTTCCTGAGCGATCAGTTCGCTTCCGGGGAACCGTTGTCCAGCAGCCAATCCGGCTCGCCGTCGAGCGGCAGGTTGTGCAGCTTGTCCGGATTGCGGACCACATCGAGCTTGGTGATGCGGCCATTGTCGATGGTGAACGAGAAGACGCCCAGGAACGAGCCATCGAACACCACCAGGCCCGGCCGGCCGTTGACCAGCACCGAACGACCCCACGCCGCACCGGTATCCGTCATGTACCGCAGGAAGCCCAGCAGCGTATCGGCCACCGTGCCCGCACCGTGCAGCGGATGCCGGAACGCCAGCACCTTGCCGCCGCCATCGGAGGTGAAGGTGACATTCGCATCCAGCAGGCCCAGCAGGGCGCTCAGATCACCGGAGCGCCAGGCGACCGCGAACGCGGACACCACCTTCTCGTGCTCGGCCGGATCCGCCGGGAAACGCGGCGTGCCCGACTCCACATGCTTGCGCGCGCGGGAAGCCAACTGCCGCACCGCCGCCGGGGTACGGCCCACCACCTCGGCCACCTCCGGACCGGTCATGCCGAACACATCCTGCAGTACGAAGGCCGTCCGCTCGGCCGGGGACAACGACTCCAGCACCACCAGCAGGGCCGTCGTGACCCGCTCGTCCTGCGAGACCCGGTCCGCCGGATCATCCCAGGAGGTGACCTCCGGCTCCGGGAGCCATTCGCCCACATACTGTTCGCGCCGCACCCGCGCCGAACCCAGATAGTCCAGGGCCAGCCGGCCCGTCACCGTGGTCAGCCAGGCGCGCAGATTCTCGATCTCCACACCGTCCGGGGAGGTTTCGTAGTAGCGCTGCAGTCGCAGCCACGCCTCCTGGACCACGTCATCGGCATCGGTCAGGCTGCCCAGTGTGCTGTACGCGACCCGCCGCAGATACGCCCGATGCTCCTCGAACCGGCGCGCCAGTTCCGCCTGATCGGGCACACCGGTGCGTTCGTCGTTGCTCATAGCCGCCTCACCGCTCGCTTCTCCTCGCCCATCCGGGCGAACCTGACACCGAACCGACGAAACCACTCCCGCAACTGTGACATTCCCGAGGTCCGGGGCGTAGCGCGGGGTTCGGCGACCGGTGCGAGGGCGCGGTGGTCAGCCGTGTGCGGCAGGTGCGCGGTCGTGGTGGTTCAGCCGTGTATGGCTGCTCGCGCCGCGGCAGTGAGAGCGGCCGCCAACTGCACGGCCTCGGAGAGGCGGACGGCGCGTCGCAGATCGGGGACGCGGGGCGCCGGGCCGTCGCCGAGCGTGGGACGCATCTCCACGCCATGGCGGTATTGCGTGCGACCACCCAGGGTCACGCCGAGCGCGCCCGCCATCGAGGCCTCGGCCACACCGGCATTCGGGCTCGGATGTTGCGCGGCATCCCGTCGCCAAGCGCGCCATGCTGCGGCCGGGCGGCCACCGACCATGGGTGCGAGCGCAGCTGTCAGGACTCCCGAGAACCGAGCCGGACCCAAATTAACGAAATCATCCGTCCGCGCGGCCGCCCAGCCGAAATTCTCGTAGCGTTCGTTCCGGTACCCGACCATCGCATCGAGCGTGTTGATCGCGCGATAAGCCAGCAGGCCCGGCACTCCGGCGATCGCGCCCCAGAACAGCGGTGCGACAGTCGCATCCGAGGTGTTCTCCGCAATCGACTCCAAGGCCGCCCGCGCCAGCCCGTCGGCGTCCAGCGCCTCGGGATCCCGCCCGCACAATGAAGGCAACAGCGCCCGGGCCGCTTCCAGATCCTCGCTCTCCAGCCGGTCCGCCATGACGTGCCCGGTCTTGGCCAAGGTGGTGCCGCCCAGCACCGTCCAGGTCGCGGCCGCCGTCACCAGCACCTCACCGGCAGCCCGCGCACCCAGCGTCCGCTGCAACCCGGCGCCGAGCCCGGCGGCCGCGCCCACCAGCACCACCTCGTGCACGATCCCCGCGGCGCGACTGTCCCGATACGTGCACCGCTCCAAAACCTGCGCTACCGAACCGAACCCGGCCACCGGATGCCCGCGCCGCGGATCACCCAGCACGCGATCCAGCGCGAAACCCAGTAGCAGCCCGGCCGCGCGAGCAGTCCCCTTACGCATTCGGCGAGGCTAACCCACACATCGCTACGGCCTATAAAGCCGGGACCGTCACCGGCGGGTGCCGCCGTAGCGGTCGGCCAGGCGGGCCTCGTTCGTGACGACCTTCGGTGCGGCGGGCTCGGATTCGGTGTCGACGCTCTCTGCCACTGTCGCGGGGGACGGGCCGGGGCCGGTGGAAACCGGCTGCGGCTGCGGCTGTTCCGCCGTTTCCGCGCGTTCGCGGCGGCGGGCGCGGATCTCGGCGAAGACGAAATAGCCGAGACCCAAGGGCGCCATGATGCCGAAGGCCAGCCATTGCAGGCCGTACGAGAGGTAAGGGCCGGAGTCGAGCTGGGGGAGCGGGGTCGGGGTGAAGGCGCCCGGCTGGTTCTCCGCCAGCTGCAGGTAGCCGCCGCGACCGTCCGTGGGGATGGGGGTGAGCGGGATGCCGAGGAGGGTGGACATCTGCTCGGTGTCGTTCGTGTACACCTGGCGGTAGCCGCTCTCGGTCATGGGCGGCTTGTTCGCGATGACGCCCTCCGAGGCGCGGACGCGGGCCTCGAGATGCTGGGCGCCGGCGGGCGGCTCGGCGATCTGCGGCAGCCGGGTGCCGCCGTCCGGGGAGGAGACCAGGCCGCGGTCCACCAGCAAGGTCCGGCCGTCGGTCAGGCGGAAGGCGTTCAGCACGCCGTACGCGGGCTGATCGTTCAGGTGACGCAGTCGCACCAGGACGGTCGTTCCGGGAACGTACGTGCCGTCCGCGGTGACGCGCCGCCACTCGGTGTTCTTGCCGGATCCGCTCAGCATGGTGGTCACATCCACGGGCGCCGCGGTCACCGAATCCTCGATGCGCTGATTACGCGCCGAGGTCGTGGTGTTCTTACCCAGCTGCCACGGCGCCAGCACCGAGAAACACAGGTACGCGAAGGCCGCGACCACCAGCGCCAGAATCACCCAGCCGGGTCGCAGCAGGAACGTGAAGCGCCGCAAGACCGAAACCTTCGAGCCGACCTTCGAACTCATGCGTCCTCGCCTCGAACCGGTTCGCCGAGCTGCTCGCGCACCCACGCCAGCAGGCCGGGCATCGCGGCCTCGGTCTGCTCGCGCACCAGCGCGAAATCGGATTGATCGCCGTAATACGGGTCCGGCACCGAACGCCCGTCCGCCGCCGGATCGAAACTGCGCAGCAGCCGCAACCGCTCCCGCGGCACACCCAGGTGCGCGAGCTCGCGTTCGTGCCCGGTATCGAGCGCGACCACCAGATCCGCGTCCAGATGATCGTCGCCGACCACCGCCGCCCGATGCCCGACCGGATAACCGTGCGTGCGCAACTCACGGGTCGTGCGCGGATCCGCCTCGTCGCCGACATGCCAGCCACCGGTCCCGGCACTGCTCACCCGCACCCGATCGGCCAGCCCGGCCCGCTCGAGGTGCGCGGCGAAAATCTTCTCGGCCATCGGGGACCGGCAGATGTTCCCGGTACACACGAAGGTCACATGCAGCTCACCCACGACAGCCATTCTGTCCGGTCCCCGCAATCCACGGCCACGTAGGGTGGATGGCTGTGCCCGACACCACCGCGGACAACCGCGAACCCCACCCATCCGGAGGTCACTCGACCCCGGCGGCCGGGCACGCGCACGACACTTCCGCCGATCGTCCGGCGTCCGCCCTGGGGGAGGCGGATCGGGCCAAATTGCGGCATCACGGGGACGTCGAGACCGGGCCGGGAATGGTCGATTTCGCGGTGAACGTGCAGGGGAGCGGGCCGCCGGAATGGTTGCGGGAGCGGCTGGCGGGGCGGCTGGGGGAGCTCGGGCGGTATCCGGGGGAGTCGGATGAGCGCGTTGCACGGACGGCCGTGGCTGCCCGGCACGGGCGGCGGGTCGAGGAAGTGCTGCTGCTTGCCGGGGCGGCCGAGGGATTCGCTATGTTGCCGCGGCTCGGGTCGCGGCTGGCCGCGCTGATTCATCCGTCTTTCACCGAGCCGGAATTGGCGCTGCGCGAGGCCGGGGTTCCGGTGGCGCGGGTGGTGCTGGCGGCGCCGTACACGCTCGCGTCGGCCGTGGTGCCCGAGGCGGCGGATCTCGTGGTGGTGGGGAATCCGACCAATCCGACGTCGGTACTGCATGCGGCCGAGCACATTCGCGCGCTGCGGCGGCCGGGGCGGATCGTGGTTGTGGACGAGGCATTTATCGACGCGGTGCCGGGAGAAGCGGAATCGCTTGCCGGAGAGAGCCTTCCGGATGTACTGGTATTGCGGAGTCTCACCAAGACCTGGGCGCTCGCGGGGTTGCGGTGCGGGTATCTGCTGGGCGACCCGGCCGTGCTGGAGCAGTTGAGTCACGGGCGGGCGCATTGGCCTTTGGGGACATTGCAATTGGAGGCCATCGCGGCGACCGCCACTGCCGGCGCCGTGGCCGAGACGCAGCGGAAGGCCGAGGTCATCGCCGCCGACCGGGCGGCCATGATCCCCCGGCTGCGGGCGCTCGGCCTCGGGGTGCACGAGCCCGCGGCCGCACCGTTCCTGCTGCTCCGCGTGCCCGATGCGGAATTATTGCGGAAGAAATTGGCGGACAAGGGAATCGCGGTCCGCCGGGGCGATACATTTCCGGGATTGGAATCCGGATTCCTGCGGGTCGCGGTGCGGCCCGCCACGGAAGTGGACCGCCTGGTGGCGGCCATCGCCGAAATCGGAGTGTGAGGACGTGGGTAAAAGTCCAGGAGGAGGTTCTGTGGTGACGGCGGTACGACTCGCGGATCTCATTGCGACGCTGGATGCGGCCTATCCGCCGCGACTGGCCGAATCCTGGGATTCGGTCGGCTTGGTGTGCGGCGATCCCGCCGAACCGGTGTCGCGCGTGCTGTTCGCCGTGGACGCCACCGCGGCCGTCGTCGCCGAGGCCATCGCCTGGGGCGCGCAGGCGCTGGTGGTGCATCACCCGCTGCTGCTGCGCGGCGTCGACACCGTCGCCGCGGACACCCCGAAAGGCGCACTGCTGCATCGGCTCATCCGCTCCGGCTGTGCGCTGTTCACCGCGCACACCAATGCCGACTCCGCCGATCCCGGCGTTTCGGATGCGCTCGCGCACGCCGTCGGATTGACGGTGACCGGGGCATTGGATCCGAAACCGCTTACCGCCGTGGACACCTGGGTGGTGCAGGTCCCGCACGGCGACACCGAGAAGGTGCTCGCCGCCCTCTTCGCCGCCGGCGCGGGCACCGGCGGGCACTACGACGACGCGGCCTGGAAGGTGGCGGGCACCAGCCAGTTCCGGCCCCTCGACGGCGCGAATCCGGCGCTGGGCGCGA
This sequence comes from Nocardia sp. NPDC088792, assembly GCF_044750615.1. Taxonomy (NCBI): domain Bacteria; kingdom Bacillati; phylum Actinomycetota; class Actinomycetes; order Mycobacteriales; family Nocardiaceae; genus Nocardia; species Nocardia sp. NPDC088792. The sequence continues at coordinate 69,685 of NZ_JBIVKC010000002.1, read as the reverse complement.
TCGGGGAACTGCACACCGTGGACGAGGACCGCATCGAAGTCATCGCCCCGCCCTCGCGGCGGACAGCCGTGCTGCAAGCGTTGCGGGCCGCACATCCGTACGAGGAACCGGCCTATCACGTGACAGAGCGCGCCGCCCTGCCGTCGTCGCTCGGTATCGGCCGCATCGGTGAGCTGGCGGTCCCGGAGACCTTGCGTGAGTTCACCGCTCGCGTCCGCGCCGGGCTGCCCGCCACCACCTGGGGTGTGCGCGCGGCCGGTGACCCGGATCGGATCATTCGCCGGGTCGCCGTGTGCGGCGGTGCGGGCGACTCCTTCCTCGGCAAGGTCGCGCGGCTCGGCGTGGACGCCTACGTCACCTCGGACCTGCGGCACCACCCCGCCGACGAGCATCTGCGCGCCGGCGGGCCGGCCCTGATCGACGCCGCGCACTGGGCCACCGAATTCCCTTGGTGCGCACAGGCGCAGGACATTGTCGGCAAGGCACACCCGGGCCTGGAAACCCGGGTCTCCGAGAACCGCACCGACCCGTGGACGATCGGCGCCGCCGACTGCTAGCCGGTGACGATCTTCGGCTCGTGCGTGACGGGGAAGTTCACCGAGTTCGCGATGAAGCATTTCGCGTGCGCGTCATGATGCAGGCGTTCGGCGGTCTCGACCATGCCGGGCTCGCTGACGGTCACCTCGGGGCGCAGGGTGACCTGCTGGAATCGCTCATCGTTCATGACACCGACCGCCCGGTCGTGGTAGCCGGTGACGACCACGCCCGCCTCCGCGCACAGGTGCAGATACCAGAGCATGTGACAGTCGGACAGTGACGCGACCAGCAGCTGTTCGGGATTCCACCGATCCTTGTCGCCGCGGAACTTCGGGTCGGCGGTGGCGAGGATCGGCGGCCGGCCCGCGGTCAGCAGTTCGTGATTGCGGGAGTAGGACCGGTAACCGGTGGTCGCGCCCGACCAGGTCGTCTCGACCTCGTAAACATGCTCAGCCATGACCAGAGGTTGTCACATGCGGCCCGAAGCCGTCCGTCGAATTTCCGGCGCTGACCGGCCACCGCGATCGTTTGTGCTGGTTATGGCCTGGTTGGACAATCGGGGCGCTCCAGCCTTGTAGGGTGGGAGTCTTGAATCGTCCATAGCGTCCAGGAGACCTTCCGCGTTGAATGCCGAACCATCGATCCAGTCCAAGCTGCTCGACCTCGCCGCCGTCGACGCCGAGCTGACCCGGATCGAACATCGCCGCAAGGTGCTTCCCGAAGAACAGGAAGTGCAGCGGCTCGAGGCCGAACGCACTACCCGCAAGGACGCGGCGGTGAAGGTCGAGATCATCATCGACGACCTGGACCGCGACATCCGCAAACTCGAAGGCGAGATCGAAGCCGTCCGCAAGCGTGAGGAACGCGACCGCGGCCTGCTCACCGCCGGCTCGGTCAATGCCAAGCAGCTCTCCGAACTGCAGCACGAACTGGGCAGCCTGGAACGCCGCCGCACCGTCCTCGAGGACGAACTGATCGACGTCATGGAGCGCCGCGAGGCCGCCTCCGCCAACCACGATCACGCCGGCGCCAACCTCGATCAGGCCGAACAGGACCTGGTCGACGCCGAACGCCGCCGCGACGACGCCCTCGCCGATCTCAAGGTCGCCCAGCAGCGTTGCGAATCCGACCGGGCCGCACTCAGCGGCGGCTTCCCCGCCGACCTGATCGCCGCCTACGAGAAGCAGCGCGCCGGCTTCGGTGTCGGCGCCGCCCTGCTACAGGCCCGCCGCTGCGGCGCCTGCCGGATCGAACTCGACCGCGGGGAGATCTCCCGCATCACCCAGACCGCGGCCGACGTGGTCGTCCGCTGCCCCGAATGCAACGCAATCCTGGTGCGCACCAAGCAATCCGGGCTGTGACAGCCCGCCGCGCGCTCTGAGACCCGGCGCGCGGCGGCCCTTCTGCCGCGGCGCGACCGGGCTTCGAACCCGAACCGAGACTGGCATGGAGGAACAGTGGTGACCGAGGCCGTGATCATCGAAGCCGACGGCGGATCCCGGGGCAATCCCGGACCCGCGGGCTACGGCGCGGTGGTATGGGCAGCCGACCACGCGCAGGTACTGGCCGAGCGCAAGGAATTCCTCGGCAGGACCACCAACAATGTCGCCGAATACCGCGGCCTCATAGCGGGATTGGAAGCGGCAGCCGAACTCGGCGCCCGCCGGGTCGACGTCCGCATGGACTCCAAACTCGTCGTCGAGCAGATGTCCGGCCGCTGGAAAGTCAAGCACGAGGCCATGATTCCCCTGGCCGACCGCGCCCGCCGCCTCGTCGCCGGCTTCGACCGCGTCACCTTCACCTGGATCCCCCGCAAAGAAAACAAACACGCCGACCGCCTCGCCAACGAAGCCATGGACGACGCCCACACCGTCGACGAAGTCCGCACCGCCCTGGCCGACGAAACCGCCGCCGAGCGATCCGCCGACACCGGCAAAATGGCCGAATCTGTCTCCCTCCGCGACGACGCCGCTTCACGCACCCTCGCCGACGACATCCCCGCGGGGCACGCTGCCGAGGACAATGCGCCCGCGACGGCCGACACCGGGAGCATGGCGGAATCCGTTTCCCTGGGCGATGACTCGGCCTCGCGGACAGTGACCGGCGACGCCACTACGGCCGGGGCGGGGTCTCCCGGATGGACCGGGGCCGTCGGTCGGCCGACACGGCTCTTGCTGTTGCGGCATGGGCAGACGGAATTGTCGGTGCAGCGGCGGTATTCGGGGCGGGGGAATCCGGCGCTGACGGAGTTGGGGCGGGAACAGGCTGCGCGGGCGGCGGAAAGGCTTGCGGGTAAGGGCGGGATCGCGGCCATCGTGTCGTCGCCTTTGGGGCGGGCTCGGGAGACGGCGGAGGCCGCGGGCCGGGCGCTGGGGGTGCCGGTGCGGGTGCTCGACGGGCTCATCGAGACGGATTTCGGTGCGTGGGAAGGGATGACCTTCACCGAGGCACGGGAACACGATCCGGAACTGCATGCGCGGTGGCTGGGGGATCCTTCGGTGCCGGCGCCGGGCGGGGAGAGCTTCGATCAGGTGCGCGAGCGCGTCGAAGGCGTGCGGCGGGACCTTGTGGCGTTGTATCCCGGCGCGAATGTGCTTGTGGTCAGCCACGTCACGCCGATCAAGACACTGTTGCAGCTGGCGCTCGGGGTGGGGCCCGCACTGCTGTACCGCCTGCACCTCGACCTGGCCTCACTCTCCATCGCCGAGTTCTACCCCGACGGCGGCGCATCCGTCCGCCTCGTCAACGACACCTCATACCTCTGACCTCTCGATGAGGGTCAGGGGCGGAGGACGGCCATGAGGAATTCTGTTTGGTCGTAGACGGCTTTTTCGAACCAGTCGTCGAAGTAGATGTCGAAATGGCCTATGGGGTAGCGCTTCACGACTGCGTGCTTGGTGCGTTCGGCGGCTTTCAGGGTGGGGCCGGCGGGGGCGACCGTGTCGTTGTCGCAGACCGCGTACAGGACGGGCGCCTTGATTTCCTTGACGCGGCGGGCCGGATTGTCGAACAAGGTCGACATGCCGATTCTGGCGGGGACTTTCGGGCGATAGTGGTCGCTCTCCTCGGCCAGGCGGCCGTAACCCTCCGGCACGTCGGGCGCGCTCATCAAGGCGGCTGAGTGCTTCTTGCCGGCCAGGCGCGCGCGGATCGGGCGGCGGATGACGGGTCCGATGATCTGATCGGTGAGCGCCATGGTGCCGGTTTTGATCAGGCTCAGCGGGCCTTTCGCCAGGGCCGAGGACCAGCCACTGGTGAACGGGCACTGCGCCACCACCGCCGCGATGTAGTGATCGTCCGGCGCCACCGACAGCACATGCCCGCCGCCGAAGGAACTGCCCCACAGTGCGATTCGGGTGGCGTCGATGCCGCGGATGGTGCGTGCGAATGCGATCGCCGCATGCCAGTCGGCGCGCTGCCGGCCGATATTGATCACTTGGCGGGGTTCACCCTCGCTGGCGCCGAAATGCCGATAGTCGAAGGCCAGCGCCGCCATGCCCGCCGACGCGAAACGCCGCGCATACCGGTCCAACCCCATCTCACGGTCCGCCCCCAGCCCGTGCCCCATGACCACGAGCGGTCGCGGCCTCGGCGGTCCATCGGGGAGATACAGCCAACCAGCACACTGGTCGCCACCCGAAGAGAACCCCACCTCCACACGCTCCATGGCGCACTACGGTACCTTGGTGGCCGCGGACGAGTCGGTCGGGCGGCCGCGGCGAGAGGAACGGGCACGCTTGTGCCGCCGCCCCTCGCCGAGGAAAGTCCGGACTCCGGAGAGCAGGGCGGTTGCTAACGGCAACCCGGGGTAACCCGCGGGACAGTGCCACAGAGAACAGACCGCCGGTGGGCCGCGCTTCGCGAGAAGCGCACCGCCGGTAAGGGTGAAACGGTGCGGTAAGAGCGCACCAGCGCGCCGGGTGACCGGCACGGCTAGGTAAACCCCGCCCGGAGCAAGGTCGAAGGCCGGACTCGCGAGAGTGCGGCTGCGCAGGCGTTCGAGGGCTGCTCGCCCGAGCCTGCGGGTGGACCGCTCGAGGCACCCGGCAACGGTGTGTCCAGATGGATGGTCGCCACCCGGTGTTCGCACCGGGGACAGGATCCGGCTTACAGACCGACTCGTCCGCCCCAAACGAGAGTTTGAGACAACTCTCGTAACTCTCAGGGGCAAGCCCCTGAAACCCCGGCCGTGATGGGATGGAGCCTCTCAGGGGCAAGTCCCTGAAACCCCGGCCGTGATGGGGTGGAGCCTCTCCGGGGCAAGCCTCTGAAACCCCGCGATCGTATGGGTCGCGGGGTTTGGTTTCTCGTCGCGTTGACGATCTTTCGGTGACATGATGGAAGTCACACCGGCGGATTTCCGCTGGCGCGGTTGTATTTTCGCGGAGCGAACCATGGATGTTCTGTATCTGATCATCGCTTGGCTGGGGGCGTTGGTCGTCCTGGCGGGATTGGTGGCTGCATCGGGGGTGCGAGTAGTCACGCAGTTCGAGAAGGGGGTTGTTTTCCGGTTGGGGCGGGTGCGGGCCGTGCGGGAACCCGGAATGCGGATGCTCATTCCGGGGGTGGACAAGATGCGCAAGGTTTCCATGCAGGTGGTGACCATGCCGGTGCCCGCGCAAGAGGGGATCACCCGGGACAATGTGACGGTTCGGGTGGATGCCGTCGTCTATTTCCGGGTGATCGATCCGCAGCGGGCGATCGTCGAGGTGCAGGATTATCTGTTCGCTGTGGCGCAGGTGGCGCAGACTTCGTTGCGGTCGATCATCGGGAAGAGCGAGCTGGACGATCTGCTGTCGAATCGGGAACAGCTCAATCGAGGGCTGGAGATCATGATCGACAATCCGGCGCTCGGGTGGGGTGTGCACATCGATCGGGTGGAGATCAAGGATGTGGCACTGCCGGATTCGATGAAGCGGTCCATGTCGCGGCAGGCCGAGGCGGAGCGCGAACGGCGCGCCCGCATCATCTCCGCCGAGGGCGAGCTGCAGGCCTCGAAGAAACTGGCCGAGGCCGCGTCCAATATGTCCGAGGCGCCGGCCGCCCTGCAGCTGCGGTTCCTGGAGACCGTCGTTCAGGTTGCGGCCGAGAAGAATTCGACACTGGTCCTGCCGTTCCCGGTGGAGCTGCTGCGCTTCCTGGAGCGCTCGACACCCGCCGCCGCGGCAGCGCCCGCCGAAACGGCGGCCCAGCCGGCCGCCCCGGCGCCGGCGGAAGGCACCCCGGCGGCCGGCCCGGCGCTCGGCGCGGGCGCCCCGGAGTCCGGGCGCGGCGCGCTCGAATCCGGGCATGACGACGTGGCCGCGCTCGAGCAGGCCACGCAGCCGACGGCGGAACAGCCTGAGGCACAACCTGATGAAGAATGAGGTACGACCATGGCGGGTCTAGTCCAACCGGCGGCCATCGTGGTGTTGTTCGGTATCGCGTACGCGTTCAAGGCCTTCAGCGCCAAGTATCCGCAGGGCTTGCGCGGTAATTAGTCGGTCCCGGGAATCGACCGGGAAGGGAGCGACGTGACGGACGCCGCTCCCTTCTCACTGTGCAAAGTTCTGCCGTTTGGAAGAGAATGACGACGCGCCACGTGGCGCTATCGGCGCGGCTCGGCGTGTCGAGCGGGGTGATCGGCCCGGAACTGGCCCCGAACGTGATCGGCGTCATAAAGTGTTGCGCGTTGGAAAGATCCGTTGCGATCGCAACGGGCGAAGGGCTCGACAAACGTCGGAAAGCAGGTCTCGTCTAAATGCGAATTGCTCGCAAACTGGCAGCAGGTGCGCTCCTTGCTGCTGCCGCTTCCGTTTCGTTGGTGCTGGGTGCCGGAAACGCTTCGGCGTTCGCGGTGACTCCGGTGCCGGGCGGGGTCGAGGTCGATCTCACCCCGGCGGATACGCAGTGGGTGGCGAACTCCCACATCGGTCAGGCTATCGCGGGCCTGCCCCACCCCTCGGCGGCGTCCTTCGGGGAGTCGCTGGATTCTGCCGCGGCGTTGTCGTCGCAGTATCCGAACGGTCGTGTCGTGTTCACCGTCTATGGCCCGTTCGATCAGTTGAACGGCACCATGCTCGCCCTCAAGTAAGGGACAGCGCACCGCAGTGGAACTGCACCAGCGGATCGTGTCGGCGCCGGTCGATTTCGGTGCTGTCCGAACCGAATTCGGATTGGCCTCGGGCTACCCGTCCGAGGCCGTCTCGGAAGCCCGCGACGCGGTGGACGCGTTCGCGGGCGATCGGGTCGATCGCCGCGAGATTCCGCTGGTCACCATCGATCCGCCGGGCGCCATGGATCTGGATCAGGCGCTGTACGTGGCGCGCACCCCGACCGGTTTCCTGCTCTATTACGCCATCGCAGACGTGGCCGCCGTGGTCGTTCCCGGCGGGCCCCTCGATCGCGAATCCCTGGCCCGCGGCCAGACCCTCTATCTCCCCGACGGACTCATCCCGTTGCACCCGCAGGTGCTGTCCGAGGACCGCGCCAGCCTGCTCCCGGATCGGGACCGCCCGGCTGCCCTCTGGACCATCGAATGCGATGAACTCGCCGAGCCCGTGCGTTATTCGGTGACGCGTGCGCTGGTGCGCTCTCGTGCACGCCTGGATTACGCCGGAGTGCAAGCCGACGCCGACGCGAATCGATTGCATCCGGCCTTGGCGGCCCTGCCGGAATTCGGCCGCTTGCGCATCGAGGCCGGTCTGCGGCGCGGCGCAATAAATCTGCGCCTGCCCGCGCAGAGTGTGGTGCGCGACGGTCCCGAGCAAACCGGAATCAACCATTGGCAATTGGTGGTCGAACCGCGCACCGCGGTGGACGACTGGAATGAGCAGGTTTCGCTCCTGACCGGAATGTGCGCCGCTCGAATTATGCTCGATGCCCATAACTCCGGGGCGTCCGGCAAAACCATCGCGGCCTCCGCTGCCGAAACGTCGGCGGCCGATACAGCGGCGACCCCGGCGCCGGTCGAAACGACTGCGGCGAACGGTAATCCGGAATATCCCGGGCTGCTGCGCACCATGCCGCCCGCGCCCGCCGGGGCCGTCGATTCCATGCGGCGCACGGCCGCCGCGCTCGGCGTCGACTGGCCCGCGCGCGAATCCGCGGGACGGATGCTGGCCGGGCTCGACCCCAATACACCGGCCGCGCTGGTATTGATGTCGGAGGCGACCAGCCTGCTGCGCGGCGCCTCCTACACCGTGCTGAACGGTCAGGCGCCGGACAGCGTGCAGCACAGTGCGATCGGCGCGCCCTACGCCCATGTGACCGCCCCGCTGCGCCGCCTGGCCGACCGCTACGCCACCGAGATCTGCTTGTCGCACCATGCCGGAATCGAAGTCCCGCAATGGGTCCGCGACGGCCTGAAGGCGGCCGCCGAAGCCATGCGCCGCAGCGACGCGATCTCCGCCAAGCTCGAACGCGCCTGCATCGACCTCACCGAGTCCACCATCCTCGTCCCCCGGGTGGGCACCGACTTCGACGCCACCGTCCTGCGCGAGGCCAACCACACCCGCCCCGCCGAGATCTTCATCCCCACCCCGCCGGTCCTCGCCAAATGCCTCGGCTCCCCACCGGAGGGCAAACAGGTCCGGGTCCGCCTCGCCGAGTCCGACCCGGCCACCCGCACAGTCACTTTCGTCTATCAGGCCGAAGCCACTCCACCCGGCTGACCGCGACCGTGACGACGCCCGAGTGGATGGCCGGCTCGCACAGTCACGTTCCGCCGACCCCCGGCCGAGGCCGGTGCGGCTCCTCGCCGCGAGGCGCCGTGCTCAGGCGGTGAGGAGGATCGGGGTGGGGGAGATCGGGATGTGTACCCGGCCGTCGCGGACCGTGACTGTCACCGGCTTCCCGTAGGCGTCCACTGCCTGTGCGGCCGGGGCGGGCCAGGGGTGGTGGTAATCGACCGCGGGGGCGTACTCGTCCGCATTACGTGCCCAGGCCACCACGAGCGGACCGCGGTCGCGGGTGATGTCGAAGACGTACAGGTCCGGCTGGTCCGGTAGTTCACGGCGGACGACCTCGTGGGCGTCGTGCAGGAGGCCGGTGATGAGGGCGAGGGTGTCGGCGGCCGGATAGCGGTGGGAGATACCGCCGTTCGCGTAGTCCATGAGTTTGAACTTGTCGAACAGCAGATGCATGATCGCGTACCGATCGTCCATGCCCGAGGTTTCCGGGGCCAGATTCCAGCACAGGGTGCGGCGCACGCCGGTCGCGAGGGTCAGCACATTGCGCATCACGATCTCCCGGCAGTTCTGCCGGTGCCGCAGCTGCTCGTACTCTTCCGGGCAGTCCGCGAGGAACATCTGCAGCTGCGGTGGCAGCGTGGGCATGCGGTCGTAGAGCGCGACCATGGCATCGTGTTCGGGGGTCGGCTTGTCGGCGTCCCGGGTATCGGCGACCCACGCCTCGTCCTGTCCGTTCATCATCGTGCCGAATTCGGCCATCTGCGGTCCGAGGACGGTGAACACCTCCGGGAACTGCATTACCAGCGGTCCGTTGTATTCGCCTGCCACCACCGGTTTCTGGTAGCCGTGCGCGGCCATCAACGCTCGCGCGGCCGCGACCCGGGCGGGGATCTCGTACGGGTCGCCGTAGAGATGGATGTCGAAAACGTCGAAGTCGTCGCGGGAATGCTCGGTCAGATACTCGAAGGTCCCCTCCCGCGGGCCGCCCGGCGGCTGACCGCCCATCACCACCAGCGCCGACGGATCGGATTCACGCACCGCGGCCGCGAAAACCTTCAGCTGCCCGGCATATTCGGCGGCGGTGCCCGCCCACAGGATCGGGATCGACGGTTCGTTATCGCACTGCCAGTAGGTGACCCGGCCGCGAGCGCGCGCCACCAGGCGACGGACCAACTCCCCGAACGCTTCGGGATCGAGTGCGGGTGAGGGCGGCAGGAAGTCGGTGGACCGCCGGGTGGCCCATCTCGAGGCGGAGGAGACGGTGATCCAGATTTCCTCGTTCCCGGGGAATTCCGCGAGCAGGGTGTCGAGGGCGTCCCAGACGTAGTGGCCGGGTTCGGGTTCCAGTTGTGACCAGTACAGGTAGCAGCGGATCACGCCCGCGCCGAGCTCGCGTATCGGTTCGGCGATCGGGTCGGGCGGGCCGAACAGGCCGTAGCTGATGCCGCGCACCACGCCGAACCGGATACCGGCAGGAATATCGACGTTATTCATAAGTACTCCTTTACTAGACAGTGTTCAGTGAACACTGTCCAGTACGCTAGCTGAACACTGTCTAGTAGGGAAGAGGTGGCGATGCCCGCCGCGGGACTCGACCGCGACGCCATAGTGCGCGTCGCGCTGACGCAACTCGACGAGGTCGGCCTGGAGGCATTGTCACTGCGCAGGGTCGCAAAGGATCTCGGCGTCCACCCGTCCGCGCTCTACTACCACTTCACCAACAAGCAGGAACTGCTCGACGAAATGGCTCGCGCCATCATCGCCGACGCCCTGAACCTCGCCGATGCCCCGCATCGGCAGCGCTGGGACGACTGGCTCGTCTTCCTGGCCCGCACCCAGCGCCGGGCCGTCCGCACCCACCGCGACGGCGCGATCCTCATGTTCCGTTCCCGCCCGACCGCCGCCGACCAACTCGCCTACCTGGACACGCTCATCCAGCTGCTCATCACCGACGGCTTCACCGCCGAAGGCGCCGGCCGTGCCTTCTCGGCGGTGTCCGGCTACGCGATCGGGATCGCCGCCGCGGAGCAGCAGCGCGCGAACATCGCCCTGGATCCCGCCGTGCTCGAAAAGATCGGCGCGCATTCCGGTTTCGCCACCATCGCGGAGGCGGCCGCGGCGGAGGACGCCGCCTTCGAACACGGCCTGCACTGGCTGATCGAAGGCATGCGCGCCGAACTGGCGGCCGCACCGAGCAACTCGGCCTGATGGACTCGGGCGCTCACCCGTAGTGCCCTGGCCGCCGGATGCGGCCCGGCGCTCGATACGAAGTGCTTCGACACCCACTCCGCCGCGACCCCGGCCGTGCCAGGACCGCCTTCCGGTATTCCGGTGGATTCCGCCGCTGCCGGTAGTGGGTATCACCCGAATGTTGTTGTGGCGCTACGTCAATTGGGGTCGATGCCGGAGGAATTCGATGGCATCGGGGTATTGCTCCAGGGCCTTGGCGGCGGCCGCTTCCTCGGCGTCGCAGAGGCGCTGGTAGCCGGATTCGCCGGCGTCGGCGGCATGGGTGCGGAGTGTTTGCAACGCCTCGATGGCGTCGCGGTGGTCACCCAATACGGTTTGCAGGCGTTTGGCATTGCGGGCCAGGTCGGTGGCCGGTTCGCCGAGGACGTCGGCGGCGGCCTCGGCGGAGTAGCGGAGTCGCTTGGCGGCCTTGCGGATGTCGTGCAGGTGCTCGACGCGGTCGGCCTCCGACAGCGCCGGTTCCATGCGGACCAAGCGGCGCAGGTCGCGCAGATCGTGTTTGAGGACGGTGGCGAAGACTTCGCGGGCGGGCTCGTCGGCGTGGGCGGTACGGAGCGGCGGCTGGGCGATCATGCCGTGCAGGCGGTCGGTGAGGGCGCGGTAGCGGCGATTGTCGAAGGCGTCCACCACGGCCGCGTGCGCGCCAGCGTAGAAGCGGCGCTCGTCGGCCACCAGCCGCGTGCCGAAATCCGGTCGGGGAGCGGACTTCTCACCCAGCGGCACGGTCTTCGCGTCGAAGGACGCGGGCTTCTCGCACAGCAGGGCCTCGAACCGGTTGGCCCGCACCTCGGCATCCCGGGCGACCCCGAGCAGTCCGGCCAGCCACCGTAATTCGTCGGTGACCTCACCGATCGGCCGCCGCTGCATGATCCGGCGGTACGAGCGCAGCACGCTGCGCAGCCGCCGGGTGGCGACCCGCATGCGGTGCACCGAATCCGGAAGATCCTGGCGCACATCGGGTTCCGCGGCACACAGCCGGTCCACGTCCGCGGCGATGGCGGCGACCAATGCGGGACCGGCTGTGGTACTCATCTACGTCCTGTACTTGTCCGTGGCTTCCACCAGATGATGGGTGATGCCCGGCTCGGCGGCCGCGTGCCCGGCATCGGGCACCAGGTGCAGCTCCGAATTCGACCAGGCCTTGTGCAGATCCCAGGCGCTGACCGCCGGGCACACGATGTCGTGGCGGCCCTGCACGATCACACCGGGAATATGGGCGATGCGATCGATATCGCGCAGCAGCTGCCCGTCGTCCAGGAATCCGTGATTCACGAAGTAATGGTTCTCGATGCGGGCGAAGGCCAGCGCGAATCGCGGATCGGCGGTTTCGGCGACCCGATCAGGTTGGGGCAGTAGGGAACTCGTGGCGCCCTCCCAGGTTGACCACGCGACGGCCGCGTCGGTGGCGAGCTGTGCGTCGGGGGAGTGCAGCAGACGGTGATAGACCTCGACCAGATCGCTACCGCGATCGGATTCCGGCACCGGCGCCAGGAACTTCTCCCACTCGTCGGGGTACACGTACCCCGCGGGACCATTGTAGTACCAATCGATTTCCTTGCGGCGCAGCAGGAATATCCCGCGCAGCACCAGCTCGGTCACCCGGTCCGGATGCGTCTGCGCGTAGGTCAGCGCCAGCGTGGAACCCCACGAGCCGCCGAACACCTGCCAGCGTTCGACGCCGAGATGCGTTCGCAGGGTTTCGATATCGCGCACCAGATGCCACGTGGTGTTGTGCTCCAGGCTCGCGCCGTCCGCGATGTGCGGCGTCGAACGCCCGCAACCCCGCTGATCGAGCAGCACGATCCGGTACGCCTCCGGATCGAAGAACCGCCGATGGAACGGCGCGGTGCCGCCACCCGGCCCGCCGTGCAGGAACACCACCGGCTTGCCGTCGGGATTGCCGCTGACCTCCCAGTAGATCCGCTGGCCGTCACCGACATCCAGCATGCCCTGGTCGTAGGGTTCGATCGGTGGGTACAGGGTGCGCATCAGAACGCCAGTCCCGAGGCGAGGGTCTGCAATTCGAGTGCCTGCAGCGCCTGCGTGTGGACATCGGGGCACTGCTTCGTCATGACCCGGTCCACCACCTCTTTGTCATTGAGGATCTGGATATTGATGCCGCCGTTGCGCAATCCCCACTCGTGCACCGAGGCATTCAGCGAGATCTTGCCCAGCGTCGGCCCCTGCACCCCCCAGTCCGACAGCTGCGGCTTGATCAGATCGCACAACTGCTGCGCGACGGCGTCGGACACCTGCAACGGGGTACCGGGGGTACCGGTCTGCACCCCGGACGAGGTGGTGGGTGCGGACGAACTGGTTTGCGGCGTCGAGGAACCTTGGCTGGACCCGGACGGGCTGTTGCCCCCGCAGGCCGCGACCAGCGCCACCACCGCCGTGACGGCGGCGACCAGCGGTAGGCGCTTGATCCAGCTACTGCTCTTCCAACGGCGATGCATGGACTTCCTTCAGGTAGAACCGGCTGCGTTGGCTCCGAGTCTGCCATCTAATCCTGGCCGAGGTCTGAGGGATTCATGCCGAATCCGCGAGCGATGCGGCCCCGCTATGGCCCGGCCCGGAATATCGGCGCGACCGGGAACGGAAAGGCGCCCCCGCGGTGAACCGCGAGGGCGCCGGACCCGGCTACGAGCGAGCGTCGATCAGTAGCTGTGCTCCGGGCCGGGGAACACGCCACGCCGCACCTCGTCCGCGTAAGCGGCTGCGGCACTGCGCAATTCGCCACCCACATCGCCGAACTGCTTGACGAACTTCGCCGTCTTCCCGGAGGTGTAACCCACCATGTCCTGCCAGACCAGTACCTGCGCGTCACAATCCGCGCCGGCGCCGATGCCGACCGTCGGAATGGTGAGCTTGCCGGTGACCTGGCCGGCCAGCTCGGCGGGCACCATCTCCATCACCACGGAGAAGGCCCCGGCCTCCTGCACGGCGATGGCATCGGCGATCAGCTGGTCCGCGGCGTCACCACGACCCTGCACCCGGAAACCACCCAGCGTGTTCACGCTCTGCGGGGTGAAACCGATGTGCGCCATGACCGGAATGCCGGCGGCGGTCAGTTTGGCGATGGTATCGGCGACGCGTTCGCCGCCCTCCAGCTTCACCGCGTGCGCGCCGCCCTCCTTCATGAAGCGGGCCGCCGAGGCGAACGCCTGCTCGGGCGAAACCTCGTAGGAGCCGAACGGCAGATCCGCCACCACGAGTGCATGGGGCGCACCGCGCACCACACCTCGTACCAGGGGAATGAGCTCGTCGACGGTGATGGCCACGGTGGTGTCGTAGCCGTAGACCACATTGGCGGCGGAATCGCCGACCAGGAGCACCGGAATTCCGGCTTCTTCGAACAGTCGCGCGGTCGAATAGTCGTACGCGGTCAGCATCGACCACTTCTCGCCGGACTGCTTCATCTGCTGCAGATGCTGCACGCGCGTCTTGCGCTTGGCGGTCTTGGCGGCGGGAGCGGAACCGTAGGCAGGGGTTTCCGCATCGGATACGGACATCATCGTCCCTTTCGTCGTTGCCTCGAGGCCTGTGAGGGTCCCCGGGTTGTTATGACGAAGCTCAGTCTGCCACCCGCGCGGCCCCGGTCGGAGATGCGATTCCTCACATCTCCGACCGGGGGTGGGTGATCAGCCCACCGGGCCCTTGACCAGGGTCACACTCTGCGACTGGGTCTGACCCGAGCCGTCGATCCAGTGGATGGTGACGCTGTCGCCGGGGTGGAACTGATCCATGGTGTTGGTCAGATCCGTCGCCGAGGTGACATTCGTGCCGTTGACGGCGGTGATCACCGAATTCTGGGTGAGCCCGAGCGAATCGGCCGGACCGCCGTTGACCACGCCGCGCACCAGCGCGCCCTGACCGCTCTGTGCGTCACTGACGGAGACGCCCAGGAATGCGGAATCACCGATGTGGATATTGCCGCCGCCCGAACCGTTCTCGATGTTCTGAGCGATGCTCTGCGCCTTGTTGATCGGAATGGCGAAGCCCTGATTGCCGCCGCGGCCGAACCGGAAGCCCTTCGATGCGGCGGTATCCATGCCCACCACCTGGCCGGAGCTGTTCACCAGTGGGCCGCCGGAATCACCGGGCTGGATATTGGCCGACACCTGGATGAGCCCGGTCAGCTGCTCCGAGCTGCCACTGGAATCGTCGCTGGCGGTGATCGCCTGATTGAGCGCGGTGACGCGGCCGCTCGCCGCGGTGGGCGTGCCCTTACCGCCGGCATTGCCGACGCCGACCACGGTATCGCCGACCGTGACCTGGTCGGAGTTGCCCAGCGGCGCGGTCTGCAGGCCCGAGGCCCCGCTCAGTTTGATGATGGCGAGATCGTCGGTGCGGTCGTAGCCCACCACCGAGGCCTGATAGGTCCGGCCGTCGCCGAGGTCGGTCACCGAGATCTGGGTGGCGCCCTCGACCACGTGATTATTGGTGAGAACCGTTCCGTCCGAACTGAGTACGATGCCGGTGCCCGCGGCCTCACCGTTCTGCAGGCCCAGCGTGGTGTCGATGTCGACGATTCCGGGCACCACGTTCTGCACGGCCGCGGTGAGATTGGGTGTGGTGGTGAAGTCCACCGGCTGGGTCGCCACGCCGGTCGGCGCCGCGACCGGGTGACCCGTGGTGAGGGGCGAAACCGGCCCGCACGCAACCAGAGTCAATGTTCCGGCAAAAGCCAGCGCCACCGCTGCCGGCACTACCGTGCGCCGCGTCCAACGCGATCGCTGCGGTCCGGTCGGCTGTGCGGACCCGCTGGGTGAATTCGCAAACCCGGTCATGACGTCCCTCTCGAAGTGTTTCGAACCTCCGGATTCCATTGAGCACCTTCATCCTGAGAACCGCCTGGGCAATGGCTGTGCTGCCACACAATCGACGCGGGATCTACATCACTCCCGTGAACCCGCCGGGCGGACTCGCGAACCCGCCGGAGCGAAGCGGGGGCGCTCGGCGGCGCATGGCACGATCGATGCCATGGCGTTGAAGCGAACCGGCCGGGCCGCGCTCTTGGCGACGGTGCTGGCGATGACCGCGGCCGGCTGCGGCACCGTGGTGGACGGTAAACCCACGGGCACCGCGCCGGTGACTCTGGATGCGTTCTACAACCAGACCTTGAAGTGGGAGAGCTGCTCCGGTTACGCGGATGACGACATACCGCAGGGCGCGGAATGCGCGCACGTGAAAGTGCCGGTGGACTACGCCGATCCGAACGGTGAGACCGCGCAGATCGCCATCTCGCGGATCAAGGCGACCGGGCAGAAGGTCGGTTCGCTGCTGTTCAACCCGGGCGGTCCGGGCGTGCCCGGCCTGAACATGGTGGGTCTGGGCGCCAATACCGCGCTGGCCGAGCGTTTCGACCGCATCGGCTTCGACCCGCGCGGCATCGGCGCCTCCACGCCGCAGATCGAATGCCTCACCGCCGCGGAGAACGACAACGAACGCGACGAACCGCCGAAAGATAATTCGCCCGCCGGCATCACCGGACAGGAGACGGAGAACAAGCAGTACGCCGACAAGTGCGTGCAGCGCACCGGCAAGGACTTCCTCGAGCATGTCGGCACGCGGGAAGTCGTGCAGGACATGGACGTGATCCGCGCGGCCCTGGGCGATCCGAAGCTCACCTATCTCGGCTACTCGTACGGCACCCGGCTCGGCTACACCTACGCCGAGAAGTTCCCGGACAAGGTGCGGGCCATGGTGCTCGACGGCGCCCTGGACCCGGTGCAGGATCCGGTGAAGGAATCTGTCGCGCAGGCCGCGAGCTTCCAGCAGGCCTTCGACAAGTACGCCGCCTCCTGCGCGAGCAAGCCGGACTGCCCGCTCGGACCGGACCCGACCCAGGCGACCGCGAAGTTCCGGGCGCTGGTCTCCCCGCTGTGGGACAAGCCGGTGCCCACCCAGGATCCGCGCGGACTGCACTACGGCGACGCCATCACCGGTGTGCAGCAGACCCTGTACTCCAACCAGTTCTGGCCCGCGCTCACCAAGGGCCTGCGGGAACTGAGCCAGGGGCGCGGTGACACGCTGCTCGCGCTGGCCGACATGTACGACGGTCGCAAGGACGACGGCAGCTACGACAACAGCCAGGACGCGTTCAATGCCATTCGCTGCGTGGACGATCCGCCCATCACCGATCGCGCGGTAGCCGCCCAGCAGGACGCCGACTACCGCCGCGTCGCGCCCTTCCTCGACGACGGGCACGGCAGCAATGCCGCGCCGCTGGAACTGTGCGCCTTCTGGCCGGTCCCCAGTACCAGTACGCCGCACAAGCTTTCGATCCCGAACCTGCCCAAGACCGTGGTCATCTCCACCACCCAGGACCCGGCCACCCCGTACCAGGCGGGCGTGGATCTGGCGCAGGAGCTGGGCGCGGATCTGATCACCTACAACGGCACCCGGCACACCGTGTCGCTGTCGGGCGTGCAGTGCGTGGACGATCCGGTGATTTCGTATCTGGTTGATTTGAAAGAGCCCGCGCAGGGACTCACCTGCTGATTGATTTGAAAGAGCCCGCGCAGGGACTCACCTGCTGAGTCCGGCGGCGTGGCGGGCGGGTCGCCCAGCGTGGCGGGCAGTGTCCGAATCTGTTCGCCACGCCTGCTGACACTCACGTAACACAGATTTAACTCCGGTTACCTACAGTCGCGGACATGGACCGTCAGAAGGAATTCGTCCTCCGCACGCTCGAAGAGCGGGATATCCGTTTTGTGCGGCTCTGGTTCACCGATGTGCTGGGCTATCTCAAGTCGGTGGCCATCGCGCCCGCCGAGCTCGAGGGCGCTTTCGAAGAAGGCATCGGCTTCGACGGTTCGGCGATCGAGGGATTTGCCCGCGTATCCGAAGCGGACATGGTGGCCAGGCCGGACCCCTCCACCTTCCAGGTGCTGCCGTGGTCGACCTCCAAGGGGCATCAGCATTCGGCGCGCATGTTCTGCGATATCGCCATGCCGGACGGGTCGCCGTCCTGGGCGGATCCGCGGCACGTGCTGCGCCGCCAGTTGAACAAGGCCGCCGATCTCGGATTCAGCTGCTATGTGCATCCGGAGATCGAGTTCTTCCTGATCAAGCCGGGACCGTACGACGGCTCCAGCCCGATCCCGGCGGACAATGGCGGCTTCTTCGATCAGGCCGTGCACGACGAGGCGCCGAACTTCCGCCGCCACGCCATCGATTCGCTGGAATCCATGGGTATCTCGGTGGAGTTCTCGCACCACGAGGGCGCGCCGGGGCAGCAGGAGATCGATCTGCGCTACGCGGACGCGCTGTCGATGGCCGATAACGTCATGACCTTCCGCTACCTGATCAAGGAGG
Organism: Nocardia sp. NPDC088792; assembly: GCF_044750615.1. NCBI lineage: Bacteria > Bacillati > Actinomycetota > Actinomycetes > Mycobacteriales > Nocardiaceae > Nocardia > Nocardia sp. NPDC088792. The sequence continues at coordinate 51,908 of NZ_JBIVKC010000002.1, read as the reverse complement.
TGGCGATCGACGAGGGCGTGCGGGCCACCTTCATGCCCAAGCCTTTCGCCGATCACCCGGGTTCGGCCATGCACACCCACATGTCGCTGTTCGAGGGTGAGCAGAACGCCTTCGCCGACCCGGACGATCCGGACAATCTGTCGGAGACCGCGCGCGCGTTCATCGCGGGCATTCTCGAGCACGCGCCCGAGATCAGCGCCATCACCAACCAGTGGGTCAACTCCTACAAGAGACTGATCCACGGTGGCGAGGCCCCGACCGCCGCCTCCTGGGGCCGGTCCAACCGCTCTGCGCTGGTGCGGGTTCCGATGTACACGCCGAACAAGTCCTCCTCGCGCCGAGTCGAGATCCGCAGCCCCGACAGCGCCTGCAACCCGTACCTGACCTTCGCGGTGCTGCTGTCCGCCGGCCTGCGCGGCATCGAGAAGGGGTACACGCTGCCGCCCGAGGCCGAGGACGACGTGTGGTCGCTGACCTCCGCCGAGCGGCGCGCCATGGGTTTCCGGGAATTGCCGGCTTCGCTGGACGAGGCGCTGAAGAACATGGAGAAGTCCGAACTGGTCGCCGAAACCCTCGGCGAGCACGTGTTCGACTTCTTCCTGCGCAACAAGCGCCGCGAGTGGGCGGGCTACCGTGCCCAGGTCACGCCCTACGAGTTGAAGGAATACCTCGGGCTCTGACGTTCGAAGGATTCGGGCCGCGGTCACCATGGTGACCGCGGCCCGAATCGTTTCGGTGGGTGCGCGCGGGATTCGGCCCGGCCGCGACCGGACAACGATGTCCGAAATACGAGGGTAGGGCGGCACGTCACTTCGACGTGACATGTAATTTGATTCCTATGGTCCGGCCACCGACTGCTCGTTCCGCTGTCCCCGGTGTCGGACGGCTCGGTTTACTGGAGCCGTCGGCAGCCGAATCCCTCCGAGAATTGGCGTGGGACAACGTCGAGAGCGTGCCGCTGCTGTGGGCCCTGTCCCGGTCGCCCGACGCCGATCTGGCGCTGCTCACCCTCATACGATTGCGCGAGAAGCTCGGAAACGACTGGGCCGCACTGGATTACGCGATCCGGACCGATTCCTCGCTGCGCGGGCGGCTGTTCGCGCTCATCGGATCGTCGAGCGCCTTCGCCGACCACCTGGCGGCCGACCCGTCGGCCTGGCAGTTGCTGCGACGCCGGGACCTGCCCAAACGGGATGAACTGATCGCCGAGCTGCTCGACGCCGTGCACGCGCAGCCGGAGGTCGGCCCGTATTCCGGGCCCATGCTGTTCCGGGCCGGCATCTCCGGGCCCGAGGCGATCGCCTTGCTGCGCAAGCGGTATCGCGATCAGCTCATGCTGCTGGCCGCCATCGACCTGGCCGCCACCGTCGAGAACGAGCCCGTCCTGCCGTACCAGCAGGTCGGCTGGCATCTCACCGATCTCGCCGACGCCGCCCTCACCGCCGCCCTGTCGGTGGCCGTGGCGCGGGTCTGCGTGGACCGTGAGGTGCCGGTCCGGCTGGCCGTCATCGCCATGGGCAAATGCGGTGCGCGGGAATTGAACTACGTCTCCGACGTGGACGTCATCTTCGTCGCCGAACCCGCCGACACCACCGCCACCCGGCTCGCCGCCGAAACCATGAGCGTCGGCGGGGCCGCCTTCTTCGAGGTGGACGCCGCACTGCGGCCCGAGGGCAAGGCCGGTGCGCTGGTACGCACCCTCGACTCGCACATCGCCTACTACAAGCGGTGGGCGCGCACCTGGGAATTCCAGGCCCTGCTCAAGATGCGGCCCGCCACCGGCGATCTCGAACTCGGCGGCGACTACCGGGACGCGCTCATGCCCATGGTGTGGGCGGCCTCCGAACGCCCTGACTTCGTCGCCGATGTGCAGGCCATGCGGCGGCGCGTGGAAGACCTGGTACCCGCCGACCTGCGCGAACGGGAACTGAAACTCGGGCACGGCAGTCTGCGCGATGTCGAATTCGCCGTGCAGCTGCTGCAATTGGTGCACGGCAAAGCCGACGAATCGCTGCATGTGCAGGGGACCGTCGATGCTTTGGCGGCCCTCGCGGCGGGCGGGTACGTCGGCCGCGACGACGCCGCCAACCTCACCGCCTCCTACGAATTCCTGCGGCTGCTCGAACACCGTTTGCAGTTGCAGAAACTCAAGCGCACCCACACCCTGCCCGCCCCCGAGGACGAGGAGGGCATGCGCTGGCTGGCCCGCGCCGCGCATATGCGGCCCGACGGGCGGCAGGACGCGGTCGGCGTGCTGACCAGCGAGATCAAACGCAATGCGGTGCGGGTGCGGCGCTTGCACGCCAAACTCTTCTACCGGCCGCTACTGGACTCCGTCGCGCGCCTCGACGCCGACAATCTGCGGCTCAGCCCCGCGGCGGCCGTACGGCAGCTGGCGGCACTGGGTTATGTCGCGCCGGAGAACGCGCTCGGACATCTGAAGGCGCTCACCGGGGAGGTGGGCCGCAAGGGGCGGATCCAGGCGCTGTTGCTGCCGACCCTGCTCGAATGGCTCGGCGAGACACCGAATCCCGATGCGGGACTGCTCGCCTACCGGCGGGTGTCCGAGGGCCTCGACAATGAGATCTGGTTCCTGCGCGAACTCCGCGACGAAGGCGCCATCGCGCAACGGCTGATGATCGTGCTCGGGTCCTCGGCCTACCTGCCGGACCTGCTCATCAACGCGCCCGAAACCATCCGCATGTACGCCGACGGGCCCGACGGGCCGCTGCTGCTCGCCACCCAGCCCACCGACGTGGCGCGCGGAATCCTCTCCGGCGCAGGACGTTACGACGAACCGCGGCGCGCCGTCGCCACCGCGCGCTCACTGCGCCGGCACGAACTGGCCCGCGTCGCCTCCGCCGACGTACTGGGCATGCTGGACGTGCCGCAGGTATGCACGGCCCTGTCCTCGGTGTGGATCGCCACGCTGGAGGCGTCGCTGCAAGCGGTGATCCGGGCCAGCGAGGTGGAGCGCGGCAAACCCGCGCCCGCCGACTTCGCGGTCATCGGCATGGGGCGGCTCGGCGGTATGGAACTCGGCTACGGTTCCGATGCCGATGTGCTGTTCGTCTGCGATCCGCGGCCCGGCGAGGACGAGACGGTCGCCGTGAAATGGGCGATCGGCGTGGCCGAACAGGTACAGCGGCTGCTGGGTGCACCCAGCGTCGACCCGCCCCTGCAGGTCGACGCCGGCCTGCGGCCCGAGGGCCGCAACGGCGCACTGGTCCGCACCCTCGCCGCGTACGACGCCTACTACGCGCAGTGGGCGCAACCCTGGGAAGTGCAAGCCTTGCTGCGCGCCCGGCAGGTCGCGGGCGATGAAGGACTCGGCATCCGATTCCTGCACATCATCGACCCGGTCCGCTACCCCGAGGCGGGCATGTCCCCCGAAGGCGTCCGCGAAATCCGCCGCATCAAGGCGCGGGTCGACGCCGAACGCCTCCCGCGCGGCGCCAACCCGGCCACCCACACCAAACTCGGCCGCGGCGGCCTGGCCGACATCGAGTGGACGGTCCAACTCCTCCAACTCCAGCACGCCAATGCCGTCCCCGCCCTGCACAACACCTCCACCCTCGAATCCCTCGACGCCATAGAACAAGCCGCCCTCATAGACACCACAGACGCCGCCCTCCTCCGCGACGCCTGGCTCACCGCCACCAAGGCCCGCAATGCCCTGGTCCTGGTCCGAGGCAAATCCGCCGACCAACTCCCCGGCCCCGGCACCCTCCTCTCCGCCGTAGCCAAGGTCGCCGGCTGGCCCAACGACGACGGCAGCGAATTCCTCGACCACTACATGCGCGTCACCCGCCGCGCAAAAACAGTGGTGGAGCGAGTCTTCGGCGGCGAGTGACCACACTCGGCGATCTCGAAGCCCTACCCGACACGGCAGAGGCGAGCCAGCTTGCGGGCCAGGACTTCCGGCGGGCACGGCTCCAGCAGCGGCTCGCCGCCGGAGCCGTACGTGTAGCGGCCCGCACACGCGATATCGACCCAGGTCAGGTACTCCGGCGGCATCGGGCGGCGAGTGTGCGCGTGGCGGCACACCTCGATCACGCCGTGGCCGGTGAGTGGTACGTCGAGTAAGTGGTCACCGGTTTGCGATGTGTAGCCCCGGGATTCGGCGCCCGTATCGGCTGAACTTCCGAGCAACGCCACAAGGATCTCGGGAACGATCGTCGGAGTGCCCGCCGCAAGAATGACATTCGCGCCGATATCCGGATCGGGACTCGGCCGCTGAACCAGCACCACACCCAGCCCACGGTCGATGGCGGCGTACGCCCTCAACGGATGATCACGAATACCGGTGACTGCCAGGGAAATTGCTGGTTCGGCCGCGATACGCAGCGCAGTGGACAGGCCCGCGTCACGACCCCTGGGGAGACGGGCAGTGAGGGCTCGGCAGAGGTCGTCGTGGTCATCCTGGTAGCGAGCAGCCGAACGCAGGCGAAGCGGAAACGGGAAACGATCGAGGTCTGTTTCACGCCAGAGGTGAATGAACTCGTCCGGCGTGAATTCCCGGATCATCGCGGGGCCCGCTCGAAGTCGGTGAGATCGGTTCGGGCGGCGGGGATTTCGGCGCCGATCACCGGGGCGATAGTGGATTCGGGGTGGCCGAGGAGTTCTTCTGCGCGGTCACGAATCAGCCAGGCAGGCGATTTGTGGGTGCGGTCATCTGGTGGAACGCCCGGGCTGCCAGGGGAATAGAGGCCGGGTGTGGAACCGGGGGCGGGGGCCTGCGATCGGGTGGGGGCGATCGGGTTTGCGGGAGCCTTGGGGTGCGCTGGGCCTGGGTAGCTGCGACCCATGTCGCCCGGGGTGGAAGGCCCGAGCAAGCGGGGGTCACCCGGGAAACCGGGAGTGCCGGGGCCACGCGGAACGGCGGGTGAGTATGGGGCGCTGGGGGAGCCGGTCGTGGACGGCCCGGGGTCGTCGACGGAGGCAGGCCGAATTCGAGAATCGGTCGATGGATCGCCATCGCTTGTGGCAGCGTCCCCGCCCGCGATGCCGGTGTCATCGTGATTCGTGAGACCGGTGTCGGCGTGGTTCGAGGAATCATTGCCATCACGGTTCGCGGAATCAGTGCCATTGCGATTCCACGGATCGGTGCCGTTGCGATTCGCGGTGTCGATGTCGGTGGGGGCCTGCCGGTTTCGGCTGATATTCGCGTCGTTCGGTGTGCCCGGTGCGGCATCGCCGTATCGGCCTGCCGGTTGTGTTCTGTCCGTCGGTTCGAATGAGTTCGGTGCTGGGACAGACGCATCCCCGAGGGCGTCCATCGGGAAGAAGGCTGGAACTCGTGCTCCCGCTGGGGGATAGGTGGGGACGTAGTTGGCTTCCAGGGCGGCTATGGCCTGGCGGTATTGCTCTTCGCGGTAGCGCTCGAAGTCGTGGGTGCCGCCGGGCGGGGTGGCGGTCATCAGGGCGATGAGGTCGGCTGTGGTGGCGGGGAGGCTGGTGGGGGTCGGGCCGGTCGTGCGGGTGGGTGGGGGTGGGACGGTTTTGCGGACTACTTCGGCGGCGAAGGCGGCGGCGATTATGCGCCGGCCGGAGGTGAGGGTTATTTCCGCGATATCGAGTGCGTCGCGGGCGAATCGGCGGGCGGCGGTGTCGGCCGCGGTGGCGAGCCGGCCTTGCATGCCGTCGGTGAGGGCGGATTGCACCGTCAGTTGCAGGCCGGTGATGGCGCCGGTGAGATTGTCGGCGATGGTGGCCCAGGTGTCGCCGGCGGTGTGCATGGCGGCGGGGTCCATGGCGCGGACGTGGCGGTGGATCTCCGCGTGCGAGAGGGCGCCGAAGTGTTCGAGTTGCTGGATGTAGTCCGCGTCCAGCTCGGTGCGGGACACGCGTTGCTGTTCGTGTTCCGCACCTTGCAGGCATTGTTGTGCCCTGCGCCGCAGTGCATCCGGATCCATGGCCTACCTCCGATCGCTGTTTCCGGATCGGACGCGGGCGGGGCGGGACGCGTTCCGCGACGCGGGCGAATCTTCGGCGATTCGTGCGGGATCAGGGTTTGCGGGCCTGCAGGGTGTAGGAGAGCGGCAGGCGTTCGGGGTGTTCACGCAGGCGGTGCTCGCCGTCCGCGTCGCAGGTCATGCGGCCGGGGAGGGCTTCCCAAGGGACGCTGTCGTGTTCGGCGACGGCGGTGAGGGTGAGGCCGGATCGCAGCAGGGCGTCGATGATCTCGCCGAGACCGTGATTCCATTCGTGGGTGGTGGTCGCGGTGAGGGCGACCTCGGTTTCGACGTAGGTGGAGCTGTCGGACCACACCATGGGGTCGGGGGTTTCGAAGTACGGGTAGCCGATGGTGAGGCGGTCGGGGACGGTTTCGTCGATGGACCAGAGCACCGGATGGCCCTCGCGGATGAACAACCGCCCGCCGGGCCGCAGCAGACCGGCGACGGTTTCCGCCCACCGGTGCACGTCGGGCAGCCAGCACAGGGCGCCGATCCCCGTGTACACCAGGTCGAAGCGTTCGCCGCCGAGCGCCGTAACCGCCTCGTACACATCGGATTCCACGAAGTCGACCGGTGTTCCGTTGTCCGCGGCCAGCTTCCGCGCCTGCGCGAGGGAGGCCGGGGAGAAGTCGAGCCCGGTCATCACCGCCCCGAGCCGGGCCAGCGAGATGGTGTCGGTGCCGATATGACATTGCAGGTGCACGCCGCGCAGCCCGCGGATATCGCCGAGCCGGGGCAGGTCGAATCGGACCACGCCGCTGAGGAACTGCGGATCGGTGCGGAAGCGGTCGAGCGCATAGTCGGGCGAGTCCGCGTGCACGGGCGCGCGGTCGTCCCAGTTGGCCTGATTGAGGCGCCGATAGTCGCTCATGTCGTCCGACTGTGCCACGGTCGCGGCGGGGCGCCCAGTTATTTTCCGGCGCTGCGTGTCGTGCGAGGCACGCCGCTTCGTGCATGAATTCTCGTCACGAGCTGCGCTTTTTCCTTGCGACACCACCACTTTCGGCGGACCGGGGAGGGATACTCGAAGACGACCCCGGTAACTCGGGAGGGAAGATGGGGAATACGCGGCTGCGGGCAGGGCTGGCCGTCGTATTGCTGGTGGCGGGGCTGGCGCTCACCGGCAGCGGCGCACTGGAAGATGCCAAGCCGCAGCATGTTTCGACCGGCTCCGGTAATCCGGGGCAGCCCACCGGCGCGAAGTCGGACACCGGTCCCAATGGCGCGCGCGCCGGAGTCCCCGACGCGCAGCTCACCGCCGACAACGGCGACGGCGGGCCGATCGACCGGCTCGCCCTGAACGCGCTCTCCGATATCGCCGAGTACTGGAACAAGCAGTACAGCAAGACCTTCGAAGGCAGCTTCCAGCCGGTGACCCGCTTCGTCTCCTGGGATTCGACGGCCACGCAGGACCGCTCGGTGCAGTTCTGCCGTGGCAGTACCTATCAGGAGGTCAATGCCGCCTACTGCACCACCGATCAGACCATCGGCTGGGATCGGGGCAGCCTGTTCCCGCAGCTGGTGCAGAAGTTCGGGCCGATGTCGGTGGTCATGGTGCTGGCGCACGAATACGGGCATTCGGTGCAGGCGCAGGCTCGGCTCAATGGCCTGCTCACCCCGAATGTGGTGCGGGAACAGCAGGCCGACTGCTTCGCCGGCGTATTCCTGCATGCGGTGGCGGCCGGGGATTCCCGGCATTTCACGCTCAACACCACCGACGGGCTGAACGGTGTGCTCGCCGCCACCATCGCCTTCCGGGATCGGGAGCCGGGCGCGTCGGAGGACGAGCACGGGACCGCGTTCGAGCGGGTCACGGCCGTGCAGATGGGTTACACCGGCGGCGCAGACGCGTGTAAAGGCATTACGCCCAAGGAACTTCAGCAGCGCCGCGGCACGCTGCCCACCACTTTCCGCCCGGGGGAGCAGGATCGGCAGTTGCCGGTGGATCGGCCCGCGCTGACACTGATCGCGCAGTCCCTGGCCAAGGACTTCCCGATCAAACGGGAACCTGGCTACGACTATGACGGTATCGCAGGAAAGTGCCCGGACAATACTGTGACGCAAGCTGTTTCGTACTGTCCGTCGACCGGCACCATCAACGCCGATGTGCCCACCCTCGCGCAGCGGGCGGTCTCGGCCGACAGCGGAACCCTGCTCTCCGCGGTGGTCGGCGGCGACTACAACGCATTCGTGGTGTTCGTGTCCCGGTACATGCTTGCGGTGCAACAGGATCGCAAGCTCAGCCTGGTCGGGGCGGCGACAGCGGGCCTGCGCTCGGCCTGCCTCTCCGGCGCGTACAGCGCCGACCTCAGCAGGCCGGGCAGCGATCCGCAACTCTCCGTCACCGATCTCGACGCCGCCGTCTCCGGGCTGCTGTCCGATGGCCTGGCCGCCGGTGATGTCGACGGCAATGTGGTGCCCAGCGGTTTCGACCGCCTCGCAGCCTTCCGTAACGGTGTCCTCGAGGGGGCGGACAGCTGTTACGCGACTTTCAAATAGACCCTTCGGGGGCGCCCGGAGCCCGTATACCCCTCGAGCGGGCTCCGGCGCTGCCGAACCTGTGCGCCCGGGCGCTGCCGAACGGCCGCTCCCGGGATGCTGAACGGCGGCTCCCAGGATGCTGCGAACGGCCGCTCCCGGGGTGCTGTGAACGTACTCAGCCGGGGGTGCTGCGAACGGACTCAGCCGGGGGCGCTGTGAACGGACTCAGCTGGGCAGGTGCGCTTCCAGCCAGTTCACCAGGTCGTCGAGCACCTTGTCCTGTTCCGGCTCGTTGAAGATCTCGTGGTAGAGGCCGTCGTAGCGGATGACGGTCTTGTCCTTCGATCCGGCATCGCGCTCGATCAGATCGGTGCCGAGCGGATTCGCGAGCCCGTCGGCGGTGCCGTGCTGCACCAGCAGTGGCGCGGTGAGCCGGTTCAGGCGCTTCTTCACCAGGTCACCGGCGCGCAGCATCTCGGCCGCGGTGCGTACGGGCACCCCGCCGTGATGGTTGAGCGGATCGCTGTCGTAGTCGCGCACGACCTCCGGATCGCGGCTCACCAGCGTCGAATCCAGTTTCATGACAGGCAGTTTCGGGGCGATGCGGGCCAGGATCGGGGCGATGCGCCGTTCCAGCGCGCTACCGCCCTCGATCTCGACGGCCGGGCCCGACAGTGCGATCCCGGTGACATCGATGGGTGCGCGAGTCGCCAGGTAGGCGACGGTGAGCCCGCCCATGCTGTGCCCGATGACGAACCGCGGCAGGCCAGGGTGCCGGGCGGTGGCCAGATCCAGCAGGGACTGCACGTTATCGGCTGCGCCGTCGAGGGATTCGATATCCCCGCCCTTGCCGGCCGAGCGGCCGTGCCCGATGTGGTCGAGCGCGTACACGGCGAATCCGGCCTCGTTCAATCGCCGTGCGACATGCGCGTACCGGCCCGAGTGTTCCGCGTACCCGTGCACGATCACGGCGAGTGCGCGGGGTTCGCCGTCCGGCAGCCAGTCCTGCCAGAACACCCTCCCGCCCGCGCCCTGGAATTCACCGGTCTCGTTTCGGGTCATGGCGCGGCTCGCTTTCGTGTCGGGGTGGGATCGTCACGGCGCAGTAATTCTCGCGCATCCCACCCGAACCGGGGCGTTTCGCCTGAATTCAGAGCCGGTCGGCCGCTGCCAGCCGATCGAACAGCAGCCGGTAGAAGGCGATGATCCGGGCGTAATTCACGCGGGAGAGGCGTTCATCGGTGCCGTGGATGCGTTCCAGATCCGCGGCGTCGACCACGATGGGCGCGAAATTGCAGCGGGTCGCGGCGAGACCGTCGTAATAGCGGGCATCGGTCGCGCCGGGCACGATGGCCACCGTGACCGCGATACCCGGCACCACCGCGCGGGCCAGATCGGCGACCGGTTCGAACGCGGGACCCGCGAACGGATCGGCCGTCGGCTCCGAGGTGTGGCCGGACAATTCGATGTGCACCCGCTTGTCGCGGACCACGCGGCGGCAGTGTGCGAGCACACCGTCCACCGAATCACCGGGCAGGATACGGAAATTCACGAAGGCCTCGGCCCGCTGCGGCAGCACATTCGGTTTCACGCCGCCGTGAATGACGGTCGGCGCGGTGGTGGTGCGCACCATCGCCTCGGTCTGCGGTTTCGCGGCCAGCACGCGGGTCACGGCGGGGCCCGCCACATTCACCAGACCGAGCAGGCTGCGGCGCGGTTCCGACATGAATTCGCGTACCCGGGCCAGCATGTCGAGGGTCACCGGCGTCAAGCGCAACGGGAACGGGTGATCCTGGATGCGCGCGACCGCGCGGGCGAGTCGTCCCACCGCGGTCTGCTTGCCCGGCATGGAGGAATGCCCGCCGATATCCGACACCGAGAGCCGGACGGTGGCGAAACCCTTCTCGCCCACCATGATCGTGGCGACCGGCTGTTTCACGCCATCGGCAACTCCGGTGGTGATCACGCCGCCCTCGTCGAGCAGCAGATCGGCCTCGACCCCGGCTTCCCGCAGTCGCCGCGCCATCCGGCCCGCCCCGGACACTCCGAAGATCTCCTCGTCGTGCCCGAGCGCGAGGTATACGGTCCGCCGCGGCCGCACCCCCGCGGCGAGGGCCTGCTCGACCGCCTCGAGGATCCCGACCGCCCGGCTCTTGTCGTCGATCGCGCCGCGCCCCCACACGAATTCGGCGTCCACCACGCCCGCGAACGGCGGATGCGTCCATCCCGCTTCGTCATCCACCGGCACCACGTCCAGATGCGCCAGCAGAATCGCCGCCGCATCGCCGTCCGTGGCCGGTTCGCTGCCCGGCCAGCGGTACAGGCGGCTGTGGCCGAAGGTCTCGAGGGTGAGATGGGTGTGCACGAGCGGGAAGGAGTGTTCGAGGTGTGCGGTGAGCCGGTCGAACTGGGCCGGGTCGATCGCCGTCTGATCCTCGTAGGAGACGGTGGCGCAGCGCAGGGCGGCGGCGAGGCGTTCCGCGGTGGCCTCGTCGACGGTCAGCGGGTCTGCGGGGGCGGTTCGAGTCATCGGTCACCGGTCCGGGGCGGGAAGTTGACGGTCACTGTTGCATTGTTCAGTACATCACCGGGCACGGTGAGGGTCTTCTCGGCATACCACTTGGGAATCGCGTCGCTCAGGCCCCCGTGCAGGTCAGGGGTGCGCTGTTCGGTCAGCAGGGGCAGCCGCACCTGCGCCGAGGTGACGGTGACGGGCGCGAAGGCCGGCGGGTGCGCCCACACGTCGTCGATCACGTCGGTGATGCGGAAGCCGATGCGATCGCCCGCCGGGATCGGCCAGTCCTGCGCCAGCAGCCGCACCTGCGCGGTCGGCGTCACCGGCGCGATGCCGCGGGTGATGATGATGCCGCGGCCGTCCGGCTTGATGTCGTAGATCTCCAGCGCCACCGACGCTTCGGGCGTGCCGTCGAGGGTGATGGTCGCGGTCGGTGCGCCGGCCAGATGCTGGTCCGCCGCCAATGGCGGTGTGACCGACCAGATATCGCGATCCGGTCCGGGGAGCAGCCCGCGATCGGTGTAGGTTCCGGTGCGCAGGTCGACGGTCACCGGGCGGGTGTCGGCGGGCGGCCACTGCTGTTCGGAGCGATAACTGCCGTCGAACGCGCCCACGGTGACCCGCGGTCCGGGCACGGTCACGTCCTTGCCCGCTACATGCTTGTCGAAGAAGGCGAGCAGTTCGGAGTCGAACCACGGTGTGCCGCACGCGGTCCGGCACATCTGATGGCCCCACTCACCGAACCACGCCTTGTGATCGCCCGGGCCGAGCGCGTTCCACAGCTGGAAGACGCGGTCCGGCCGGGTATTGGCATCGGCGAAACCGGCTCCCAAGAACAGCGGAATCGTATTGCCCGTCAGCTTGGCGACGAGGTCACGGTCCTGCCAGAAGGGTGTGCTGTCATCGTGATTCGTGGTCTGCGCGAGGTAATCGGCGTAGCAGGCCGGATCGATCTGCAGCGCATTCGCCTTGTACTGCGGCGAATCCGTCGGATACGGCGGCGTCGACGCGATCAGCAGATGTTCGAAGCCCGCGAGGTCACCCGGCCGGAAACCGCGGTCGGACACCGGTTTGAGCGCGAACTTCCACGCGATGCCCTGCATGTACAGGTAGGCATTCGGATCCACCACCGGCTCGAACGACCCGACCGCCGCCAGCCCCTGCGGCTTCTCGGCCAGGCCCATGAGCCCGGTCCAGCCCTCGTACGAGGTGCCCAGCAATCCGACCTTGCCGGTGGACCACGACTGCTGCGCCGCCCACTCGACCGCGGTCTTCACATCCGAACGCTCACCGGGACCGCCGAAATCGGGGCAGCCGTCGGAGCCGCCGAAGCCGCGCAGATCCGCGATGACATAGGTGTAGCCGGCGTCCAGGAACATCTGGACCGGCAGATCGAGGGTGGACGGCCCGCCCTGCAACCGCGGTTCGCTCAGGTACGCCGCATGCGCGCGATAGGGACTCACCGTCATGATCACTGGCGTGCGGACGTCGTCGGCCATCCCGACCGGGCGCAGCACATCCGCGTGCAGCGACGTCCCGTCCGGCGCCGTGATGAACGTTTCCTTCCACTGGAACTGTGGGGCCGCGCCCGCCTGCGCGGGCCAGGCCACGACCCCCAACACCAGCAGCGCACCGATCAGGGCACGCCACAACACCATCCGCATGATCACATAGTGACCTTGGCGGGTGTCACCGTTTCAGACCAGCCCCCGGAAACCAGGGGCGACTCGGACGGAGCGAAGCGAATTCACTCCTGGAAGTAGTGGCCCGCCGCCAGATCGGCGAGCAAGGTCGGCTGGGCGGGTTCCCAGCCGAACTCCTTGCGCGTCAGCTCGCTCGAGGCCGGGAAGTCCAATCCGGCGAACGCGCCGAGGAATCCGAGCTGTTCCGCCGCGTCCTCCGGCGCGACGCTCACCACCGGTACGCCGAGTCCGTGCCCGATCGCCGTCGCGATCTCGCGGAACGGCACGCCTTCCTCCGCCACCGCATGCCAGCGGGTACCCGCCGGCGCGGATTCGAGCGCCAGCCGGAACAGGCGTGCGGCATCCACGCGGTGCACGGCGGGCCAGCGGTTCGCGCCGTCCCCGATATACGCCGCGCGTCCCCGCTCGCGGGCGGCCGCGATGAGCATGGGGACGAAGGCGTGATCACCCACGCCGTGCACGCTGGGCGGCAACCGCAGCACCGAGACGCGGACGCCGCGGTCGGCGAAGGTCATCGCCAGCTCCTCGGTGACATACCGCTCGATGCCGAACGGCCCGGGATCGGGCACGCTGTCCTCCGTCGCCGTCTCGCCCGAGAGCCGCAGGGGACTGCCCGATGTCACGACCAGCGGGCGATCGGAACCCGCCAGCGCGTCGGCCATGGCCGCGACGGCCCGCCGATCCGTCCGCGCCGCGGCCTGGAACTGCGAGAAGTCATGGATGTAGGCGGTGTGGATGACGCCGTCGGTCGCCGCGGCGCCGCCGCGGAGACTGTCGAGATCGGTCAGGTCGCCACGCTGCACCTGCGCTCCGGTCGCCGCGAGCGCGGCGGCCGAGGCGTCCGAGCGAGCCAGGCCGAGCACCTCGTGCCCCGCGTCCAGCAGCTCGCGAACTACGACGCTACCGACGAAACCGGTTGCGCCCGTAACGAATACACGCATTGCTCTCTCCTCGAGAAGATGGATGGTGAACCGATCCGCCGCTCCGGATCGGATGGCCGGGCCGTGTGTCTCGGATGGCTGGGCCGTGCCTTCAGCCTCGGTCTCCCGGGGTCCGCCCGTCCAAGACCGGTTTCGCACCACGCAATGCGATTCGGGTATCGCCGCAGTACCGGCCGCTTATCGCGGAATATCGGCGGCCCGCCCGGGATTACGATCGGGTATGCCCGATTCACCGTCGGCCGACCTCGATCTGCGGCTGGTGCGGTACTTCACCGCCGTCGCCGAACACCGGCACTACGGCCGCGCCGCCGAAGCCCTGCGGATCGCCCAGCCCTCCCTGAGCCGTCAAATCCAGCGCCTGGAAAAGCAATTGGGCGTGCGGCTGCTGGATCGCACCCCGCAGGGCACCCGCCTCACCGACGCGGGTGAGGTGTTCCTGCCCCGCGCCAAGGCGCTGCTGCGCACGGCCGCGCAGACCGCCGCCGTCACCCGCGCCGCCGCCGAACCCCGCCACCTCACCATCGGCTACACGCTGAACATGATCATCACCCCGGCCGTGCGGGAGATGCGCCGCCGCCATCCGGAGGCGGAAGTGCGCTCCCGGCACATCGAATGGGACGCGGCCCGCGAAGCCCTGCTCGAACATCGGGTGGACGCCCTGGTGACGCGCATGCCGATCGCCACCGACCGGCTGCACGTCACCATCCTCTACGACGAACCGCGAGCGGTCCTCGTGCCGCTCGAGCACCGGCTGGCCGGCAAGGACTCGGTCGGCCTCGCCGATATCGCCGACGAGCCCCTGCCCCGGCTGGCCGACCCGGCCTGGAATGCCTTCTGGCGCATAGATCCCCGCCCCGACGGCAGCCGCGCACCCGACGGTCCGCTGGTGACGACCCTGGAGGACAAGCTCGAACTCATCGCCGCCGGTGAGGCCGTGGCCATCGTGCCGGCGGGCGACAAGATCGTCACCTTCCGCGCGGATCTGACCGCGATACCGCTCGAGGACGTCGAACCCTCCCGCGTCGTGCTGGCCACCCGGGCCGGCGATACCAATCGGCTGCTGGCCGACTTCCGCAAGTGCGCCCACGCCCTGCTCACCGGCCCGGAGTCACCGGCGGCCCGAACTCCTTGACCGCCGGGCGGGTGAATTGCGCAGCGCCCCGGGGTCATTGCCGCGTGTCCGAGCGCGGGTGGGCTGTATCGGTTCCTGATCGTGTGTCCGCGTGTTCGAGCGGGCTATACCGGACGCAGGCTGATGATCTTGCGCAGCCGGGCGCGGTCGCGTTCGACGCGGCGGGCCTCGTAGGCGATGGGGAAGTAGCGGACGCGTTCCGGCAGTACCGGCACCGTGCGGCCGATCACCCAGCCGAGTGCGCGCAGGGCGCGTTCGTCCTTCGCGGTCCAGTCGAGTCCGAGCCGGGCGCGCACCGACTCCGGTGTGGTGCCGACGGTGAAGAAGTACTGCAGGCGGCCGACCGGCAGGGTCACGGCCCGCCACAGCGGGTGCAGGGGAGCGGGAATCTGGCTGGGCGGGGCGATGTTCCGGATGACCTTCAGATAGTCGTAGGCGACATTCGTTACGGCCAGGTGGTTTTCGACCTGATCCTCGAACCAGGGCAGCCATTCGGCGTAGGTCGCCGGAATCTCCTTGGGCGCCACCGAGAAATTGCGCATGAGCTGCACCGTCTCCTGGTAGTACGCCTCCTTGTCGGCGTCGGTGAGCTTATCGCTGGAGAAGTACTTGTTGCCCTCGGTGAAGGCGAAGACGCCGGTGTGCAGCACCCACGCCCACGGACCGGAGGACAGTGCCCGGTGCTTGACGCCCTGGGCATCGGTGGAGTTCAAGGTGGCGTGCATCTTCCGCAGCCGTTCCGCCTCGGCCAGGGCCTCGTCGCCGCCGTACACCCACATCATGACCGAGGCGAGGCTGCGGACCGCCCGGCCCAGCGGGTCGGTGCGGAAGGTCGAATGCTCGTCCACCACCGCCGCGATGCTCGGTTCCATGGTCTGCAGCAGGAAGGCGGACCCGGCGGTGAGCGAGAAGGTGACCAGCCCGACGTCGTCCCACATGCGGCTGCCCGGTTCGAAGGGGCGGCGTTCGGGGCGGGTCCCTCGGTGCTGTTCGAGTGCGGCGGCGGTCACGGCGATCTCCTTTGATCGTCATCCGGCCGGGCGCCGACCGCCCGACAAGATGAGAGAGTTGCTTTCAAATCGTCTCATCATGTCGGGCGTGAGGCAAGGCGCAAGGGAATCTCTCAGGGGTTCTGCAGAATGCCGACCACATTGCCCGGCTCGAACTCCACACTCGCCACCAACCGGCCGCCACCCACCACGTGTACGGCCTCCTTCTCGATCGCGCCCGCCTCCAGCAGCGCCTCGAAGCTCTTGCGAATGTCCGTGACGTGCGCGTAAGCCACCGGACCGAGCACGCCCGCACCGTCCTTGTTCGGAATCAGGCCGATGTCCTGGCCATCGATATTCCAGCCCACGTAGTACGGCGCATCCGCAATGGGCGCGACGCCGAGCATCGCATGGAAAACGGCCTTGGCCGCCTCCAGGTCATTGACGGTATAGAGGATGGTCTGCAGTCCAGCGGTCATCGCAGTCTCCTTGTCGAGGGTCGTGCTTGCTGATCTTGCCGATAATCACCATGACCGATACTGCCGCGCGGCCGCTCGCCGGGTGGAAAGGTTTCGTAAATCCGCGGCGCCGAATCTTGCGGGCCGGTTCCCGTTCCGGTCTGCTGGCAACGTGGCCCCTTCCATGCTGGAACTCTACGGATTCGGAAGCGAGGACGAACCGCCTCAGCGCAGTTCGTCGCTCGCCTGACTCCTCGGGCACTCTCACCGGTTCCCGCCGGTTCACCGATTCTCGGTTCCGACCGAATTCGCATGGCGTCGCGCGTTTTTCGCGTGGCCCTGCCCACATCCTTTCGCCTGCGCGAAAACCGAACGGAGATAGACCATGTCCAAACGCGCCGACAAGAAGCGCGCCCGCCGCAAGAAGAAGGCCAACCACGGCAAACGCCCCGGCGCCTAGGTCGTGTCTCGAAGTGAGTGATGTAGCCCGGGTGTCTTGATGATTCGGCCCTGCCCGGTGCGCTGATCTTCACGCGAGATTTACGGCCACCCAAGTGTTTATCGGCCAGAATGGACGGCTGAGTGAAATTACGGAAGGAAGTGCGATGAGCGCAATGGCGGCAGTGGTACACGCCGGACACTCGCCGAATTTTGCTGCGCTGCGGGTGCAGTTGCGGGAATTCGCCGCGCGCCACCTGATGGCGTCGCGGGGTAGCGATGAACGAATCCTCGGCTGTACTCCGCTCGCCGTGCTCGGTCCCGCTCCGCGACGCGTGCGCGGCTGAAAAAGATCAACTCGGAGCCGCGGTGGCGACCAGTCGACGCCGCCGCGGTTTCCGCTGATCATCTGCGCTCCCATGACATTTCGTGCCAGCCGTACTTCGACGGCGTATGATCGGCCACGATGGGCACCCGGGGGCACAGCGAGCGAGTAGAGACAACCGACTGGGACGTGTTCGCCGGAGCACTGACCGGGACTCTCGCGAGATTGCCCTCCCGCGCCAACCTGATCCTCGCCGCCAGCGGTAATCGCTACGTGCAGTTCCAGGCGTTCGATATCCGGCTATCCGCCGAACTCACCGGCAATTATTATCTCGTGGAACCGATTTCGGAATCCGCCGCCGAGCGATTACGCAGCCTGGGCTGGATCCCACCGGCCCTGCAGCACGAGATCGAGAACTGGCACCGCACCCTGCACTGGCCCATCCCCGCGCGCGGCCTCGAAGACCTGGCCCGCTCCGCCACCCTCGGCCTGCACGACGCGCTCGGCGTGAATTCACCCGACGAGCTGCGAGTCACCGGATGGTCCGATCCCACAGGCGATCTGGACCTCAGCGCACTCAGCGCGGCCACCCCGCACACCTTGCCCCACCCCTGAATCCCGCCGGGCGACAACGGCAGCTGGGCAAGGCCCCCGTCTCGAGGGCCTCATTCCTTCCCCGGGAGCTGGTGGCTCAACAGGATCGCCAACTGCGTGCGGGCGTCATCGAACGGATGCAGTGACTTGAGCGCGCGGCTCTGCACGATCGCCCCCTCGATCACCGACAGCAGCACCCCCGCCACCGAGCACGCGGTCTGCGGCTTCATGCCCGCCGCGACCAGACCGTCGGCCAGCCGGGCGGTCCACTCCGCGAACGCCTGACCCGCGGCCGACTGCACGGTCGGGTCCGATTCGTCCAGTGCGGCGGCCATCATGAACGATCCGGCCCGGTACTCGCTGGATTCCAGCTGATTGCGCCAGAAGGCGAGCAGATCGTCCAGCCAGCCTTCCACGGTCGGTGCGGTCGCGAGCGCGTCGGCCATCTTGCTGACGTGCGTGTAAACGATGCGCGACACGATTTTGGCGGCCGTTTCGACCAGTTCGCCCTTGCCGGAAGGGAAGTGCTGATACAGCGAATTCCGGGAGGCATTGCTGCGTTTCAGCAGCTCACTGAGGCCGGCCGCGTGGACACCGTGCTCCTGCACCGTGGTGATGGTGCTGGCAATCAGTCGGGCGCGGGGTCCGGCCGTCATGTTTGCTCCTCCTGCCCTTGCGTGAACCGATCGGTCCATGTTAAACCTTGGGCACGCGTGAACCAATCGGTTCACTTCGAGAGGATGCCATGCCAACCCACATCGCCACCGCCCCACCGGTCGCCCACGCCGCCCTGCTCGGCCTCGGGGTGTACCGGCCCCGCCGGGTGGTCCCGAACTCGGAGATCGTCGACAAGATCGACTCCTCCGATGAGTGGATCCGCACCCGTTCCGGCATCGAAGCCCGCCACTGGGCCGAAGCCGACGAAACCATCGTCTCCATGAGCACCGCCGCCGCCCGCGACGCCCTGCACGCCGCCGGCCTCGAAGCCGGACAGGTCGACGCCGTCATCCTCGCCACCTCCTCGCAGATGGTGCTCGGCCCCTCCGCGGGCGCGATCGTCGCCACCGAACTCGGCATGCACGACACCGCCGCCTTCGACGTCTCCGCCGGCTGCGCCGGATTCTGTTACGCACTCGCCAACGCCGCCAACCTGATCCGCTCCGGCCAGGCCCGCCACGTCCTGGTGATCGGCGTCGAACGCCTCTCCGACCTGCTCGACGTCCACGACCGCACCTGCGCGTT
Source organism: Nocardia sp. NPDC088792 (assembly GCF_044750615.1). Lineage (NCBI taxonomy): Bacteria > Bacillati > Actinomycetota > Actinomycetes > Mycobacteriales > Nocardiaceae > Nocardia > Nocardia sp. NPDC088792. Next base: position 33,133 of record NZ_JBIVKC010000002.1, on the reverse strand, counting down.
CATCTTCGCCGACGGCGCGGGCGCGGTAGTCGTCGGCGCCTCCGACACCGAAGGCGTCGGCCCCGTCGCCTGGGGCTCCGACGGCGCCCAGACCGACGCCATCAAGCAGGACAAGGACTTCCAGCAATACTTCGCCGAAGTAGCGGAAGCCGAAGCCACCGGCGGCACCACCGTCCGCCCCTACATCCGCATGAACGGCACCGCCGTCTTCCGCTGGGCCGTCACCTTCCTCGAAAAGGCCTGCCGCGACGCCCTCGACCAGGCCGGCGTCGCCGCCGAGCAGCTCGACGCCTTCGTCCCGCACCAGGCCAACAGCCGCATCACCGACGCCCTCATCCGCACCCTCGGCATCCCCGACTCGGTAGCCGTCGCCCGCGATATCGCCCAGACCGGCAACACCAGCGCCGCCTCCATCCCCATGGCCATGGAGCAGCTGTTGCGTTCGGGCGCTTCGAAACCCGGCGACACCGCCCTCCTCCTCGGCTTCGGCGCCGGCCTCGCCTACGCCGGCCAGGTAGTCAACCTCCCCGCCATCGCCTGACTCTCCGGGGCCCGAACTCTCGGGGCTCCCGCAAGATCGCAGAGCCGACGTAGCGTTGCGGTACATCGCCGTACCGCAATGCCGCGGCGGCCCGAAAGTCGCGATGGGAGTTCGGATGTCGGCACGTTTTCGATGGTGGGCAGCAGTCTCGGCGGTAGCTGCCGCAGTCCTCGCATCATCGATCGGCGCAATCCCGGCGACAGCCGACAGTGCGGTCACGCGACCCGCCGACGACCCGTTCTACAACGGCCCGCCCGGATGGGCCGGCGCCGAGCCCGGCACCGTATTGCGTTCTCGCACAGTGCAACTGGCGCCCACCGCGATACCACTGCCGATCCAGGCCACCCAGGTCCTGTACCGGACCACCAGCCAGCGAGGCGAACCCGACGCCACCGTCGCGACGATCATCCGCCCGCCCCTCGCCTCCACCCCGCCGCGCCTGATCTCGTACCAGAACGCCTACGACTCCCTCACCCCCGACTGCGACCCCTCCTACATGCTGCGCGGAGGCGGCGGCGGTTCCCTGCCGGACGCGGTCATCATCGCCGGATACCTGGCGGCCGGATTCACCGTGGTCGTCTCCGATTACGAGGGAACGAATCTCGCCTACGGCGCCGGCCGCCAATCCGGCACCGCCACCCTCGACGGCATCCGCGCTGCCCTCCACACCCTCGACGCCCCCACCGGAACTCCGGTAGGAGTCACCGGATTCTCCGGCGGCTCGATAGCCACCGAATTCGCCGCCGAACTGGCCCCCACGTACGCCCCCGAGCTGAACATCATCGGCACCGCCGCAGGTGGTATGCCCGCAGACATGGCCGCCACCATCGACTACGTGGACGGCAGCCCCCAATGGGCCCTCGTCCTGCCTTACGTACTGCAAGGCGCCGCAAGAGGTTTCGGCCTCGACCTCACCCCGTACCTCACCGACTACGGCAAACAGGTCATGTCCCAGATAACCGACCACTGCGCCGCCACCGGCCCCCGATACCCCGGCCTCCGCCTTTCCCAACTCCTGCTACCGCAATACCAGGACTACCGCGCGATCCCGGCCTTCGCCGCCATCCTGTCCGAAAACCGCATGGGCAGCGCGGGAACCCCGAAGGCCCCCATGATCTTCGGTGCCGGCAATGTGGACGGCACCGGCGACGGCGTGATCGTCGCGTCCGGCGAACGCGCCTTGGCCACCGACTACTGCACCCGCGGCCTCCCCGTCCAATACATCGAATACCCAGGCAGCGACCACCTCACGGCCGGTGCCCTCTTCGCCCCCGCCGCTCAGGCCTTCCTGATGGCCCGTTTCGCCGCCGCCCCGGTCACCGGCAGCTGCGCCCTCCTCACCCACTGACCCCGAAAAGGGTGGAGCTGACCCTCTGAAAAGGGCGGAGCCCCATCCACACTGTGGATGGGGCTCCTGAGAACGCTTGCGTCTCTTCGACTTAGACGTCGTAGTAGAGCTCGGACTACGTTCTGGCCGTTGGTGAATGTCGGTCATGTTGTCTACGTACCGCCACCAGCAGATTCCGTGTTGGAGGGTGCGAGCTGAAACTGCTGCGCGTCAGCCGTACTGCGTACCTTCTGCGTACCGGCGAGTGATCTTGGAAAGGTTCCGGACAGCCTGTGTCCGGCCCGGTGTCCGCCCCCTGGCCTGGGACCATGTCCGCCCCGGACAACCGATCATGGTTGTTGACCACGGTAGCGAACATGGTGAATGCAACCGGTTGGCGATCGAGAATCCGAGTGATCTTCGAGCCCAATTGTGTCCGCCCTCTGTCCGCCGGGTGGACAGAGGGCGGACATCGAGGCGGACAAGGGTGGTCAGCTTTCGTCGGTGACGAATGGGCTATCGCAGTTTCCGCAGTAGATCGGCCCTGCCTCGTAAGCGCTGCGGGATACGCGGATCTTCCGGCCGCAGTCACACGCGGCGGCGACGCCGTTATTGCTGGACTTCCGGCCGCCGCGCGGGTCCGGCTCGCGCCGCCGGTAGGCGACCAGTGCGAAAGCGAGTTCTTCGAGTTCGTCTCGATACCGGTCGCGGGTGTCGTCGGGGACTGTGGTCATCGACCATCCGATCTTGGGATGCTGGGCGAGAGTGAGCCCGAGTTCTTCGCCAAGGGCGCGGTATCGGTCGTTATGCCAGCGGCCCTGGCGGCTGGTGTCCTTGATGTCGCGGACGACGGCGAGCCCGTGGGCGGCCTCGTGCAACAAGGTCCCCAGCACATCGACCGCGCCGCGCTGGAGCCCTTCGCCACCGATGAACAGTTCGTGGAGTTCGTACTCACCACGGATCCAGCGGTACGGGGCGAAGTGCCCGAGAGTCAGCTCTCCGCCGGCCGATCCAGCTCCCACGGTCAGTACCACCTCGGGCACGTCCGGGTGCAGGTGGCGGATTTTCACCCACGCGGATTCGAGGGCGGAGACGAGTAGGCCGGTGATGGTGTCGGAATCGGTCATGATCACCGAAAGTCCTTCCGGGAGTTGACACGTACGTGTCAACTGACAGGAACCAACCAGGTGATCCATTTGAATCACCTGCCGGGTGTTCAAAACGGAACATCTGCTGATCCGCTGGCGGTGTTGACACGTACGTGTCAATGCGTGGATTCCCAACAGGGACAACGGAACTGGTCTGGGCGTGCGCCGTGTCCCTGGGGGCAGGCCCTGCGCCTGCCCTCACCGCCTGTCCAGGGCGTCCAGGAGGCTCACGCTCAAGGGGCGAATTTCCCTCGCCGAACCGGCACCCGAATCACCTGGCCGCACAGGAAATTCGCCCCTTGACGGGAGGTTGGACGCCCTTACAATTCGGCGCGCGCCCAGACCCCACCCACGGGCGCTACTGTTCGCACCGGGCCGGACTGACTCGGGCGCAACTGCTCACGCCGGACGCCACCACCGCGCCAGCGCTCCGGACGTCACTACGCACTCAACCGCCGCGCACGCACCTATTACCCAACGCAACCCAGCACTCAACCGCCGCATACGCACCCAACCCAACTACCTACATATCTGATAACCAAACTATTGCTCTCACACAGTTTCTCACTCCCACCACCCCTGATCTCATCTACTGCTCTCTTCTTCAGGATCACAAAACACACATTGATGTGGGTGTTTTGTGATCCTGAAGAAGAGAGCACCGCTCACGCCGAAAGAGCCTGATCAGGGGTGGTGGGAGCGCTAAGCGGACCGGCAAAACTCAATCACTCAGCTCATCGTGTTTTACCTGGGTTTTTCCGAAGGTAGACAGGGGTTTCCGCGAAGGTAGACAGGGTTTCGCCCCTAGTTCTGTCTGCTACTGGACCGTAGTTGCGCGGAAGGTAGACAAGGATTTTCGCGATTCTTCCTGGGCTTTTAGAGCGCTCTAATTGGTCCGTTTATCCTCTGACGGCTGAAGTATCGAGTTTCGCGTCATGGCCGGTTGGTTGCGGGCTCGCCTTTTCGGGGGCCTGCCGCGTCCGGCGGGCGGGGCGGGGGCGCTTGATTTTACGGGTGCCGCCGCCCTGTCAAGTCTGGCTCCCCGGGCGGCGGCCCGGTGTCCACGGTGACGGTTCCGCGACCGGGAATCCAGACTTGACACGGCGGAACCGCGGCACCCGCGGCGGGCCTTAAGCGGGCAGGGCGAGCCTGCCCGCCGCCTCATGCGCCCCCACCCCGCCGGCTGTTCAGGAATGAACCAGGTTCACGCCGTCGTGTGTGCGAATCTGTGGCTCATCGCTGAAGGCGTCGAGAATGCGGACCGCGAAGGCTGGGTCCATGGAGTCTTGAACCTCGTCGGTTGACATCCATCGAACCTCGCGGGCCTCGTTGGTCGGGTGGCCGTCACCGTGAATGGCTATGCACCGGAACACAAGTGCGACGATTCCGTGCGTGATGTTCTTGTAGACGCCGGTTAGGCGTTCGACTTCGATCGCGACCCCGGTCTCTTCGAAGACTTCGCGACGAACACCTTCTTCGATCGATTCGTTGAGCTCAAGGACGCCGCCGGGCGGTTCCCAGTGCCCGTTGTCGTCCCGGCGGATCACGAGGACCCGGTTCTGATCGTCAACGACGACACCAGCGACGCTGACGGAGTGCTTCGGGGTGGATGCCAACCGTCTGCTCCCGTCGATAAGGCTCGAGACCTGGGTGCCCTGCGGCATCCAGCTTAAACTAGGTGGTCTAGACGAGCGCCGAAAGAGCGGGAAGGCAGCATCATGTTGACCTTGGGGACGGTAGATCGAACTGATGACCGACCCCCGTATCGCCAGATCGCAGCGATTCTCCGCGAAGCGATCGTCATGGGGCGTATAGCGCCGGGGGAGCGCCTACCGTCGGAAGCCGAACTGGTGGAACACTTCGGTGTCGCTCGCATGACAGTTCGCCAAGCCATACAAGAGCTGCGCGCGGAGGGACTGGTGCATCCGCAGCACGGCCGCGGCGTCTTCGTCCTTCCGCAGGTACCAATTCGACGGTTGGCATCCGATCGATTCGCGCGGAAACATCGTGCAGCCGGTAAGGCTGCGTTCACGATCGAAGCTGAAAAATCCGGGTTTATCCCTGGCGTCGATAGGATCCATGTTCGTCGGGAACACGCAAATCGCGTTGTCGCTGAACGTCTTCGCCTGGACCCCGGTTCAGAGGTAGTGGTCAGGGAACGGCGGTACCTGGCCAATGGGATACCGGTCGAGCTGGCGACCTCTTACCTGCCGGTTGCCTTCGCTGAGGGAACTGCGATCGAACAGGTCGATACCGGTCCTGGCGGGATCTACGCGCGCCTGGAGGAATCGGGACATGTCCTGGCTCGGTTCGCTGAAGAAGTCGGAGCTCGTATACCCACCCTCGATGAACAGCGCGAGCTGGAGATCGGGGCCGGGGTGCCGGTGCTGACCGTCGTACGAACTGCCTACGACACCAACGACATTGCTGTTGAAGTATGCGACACCGTGAAGGTTGCCAGCGCGTATCTACTTGAGTACGAGTTCTCGGCCCGCTGACAGTACGTTCTACCGAATCTCGGTTAATCTCCAGCTTGTCTAGACGACTAGGTGTCTGCGGGCATACATTCGAGTTGGCCACATTTGGCGCGTTTATCTGAACCGGTTGTAGTCCTCAGTACCGGCCAAATCAAAAGACTCCCCGGCAGTTTCAGCTACCGAGGAGCCCACTTCCGAGGCGGTTGCCGCCGCTTCGGTCATTCACCCACTTCAGCGATGCAAAGGAACACCTGAAGCAATGTCTATCGTAGTAGAGCAACCCCATCGTCCCGGTCGGCAGATCGAGACCGGAACTGGCAGCCCGAATATCCGGCTCGCGGTCGTCATGGGCGGGCTGCGGCTCAGTAACACGAGCCTGGCCAGGCGCATGCGTGATACCAGCCGCCTCGACGGCGGCAAGCCACTGGCGACTTCGCACACCCAGATCGCGAAATACCTTGCCGGACAGCATTGTCCGACGCCACGCGCATGCAAGGTGATGCTGGATGTGCTCAGCCAGCTCGCGCACAGCCCGTTCGCCCCGGCGGACATCGGCTACCCGAACATGTTGCTGGACACCAGCACCGGCCTCGAAATTCTGTCCGGGATCTACTTCCCGTCCCGGTTCACCTTCGCCGGGGTCTGTATCTGGTGTCATCGGCGCGGCTGCACCGACCAGCGATGCCGCGACCGTCACCGTGCCGCCGACTGGGCAATCTGCTCGATCTGCGACGGTGCGGCGATCGAATGCACCTGCACCTTCGGCATGGTCGCAATCACTCACTCCATGGTCACCACGATCGAGGAGGCGACCCGATGACCACCGCAACAGTGCACCTCGGCCGCTCCTACACCCCGAACCTCAAGCTTGCCGCTCTCATGCGGGAACTGCGGCTATCCAACAAGGGATTCGCGCGACTCATGGGCGAGATCAGCCGCCAGGACGGCGGGCAGCCGGTCACCCCGGACGGGAGCACACTCTCGCGCTACAAGTCCGGCCAGCACCAGCCCTCGGCACGCTCGTGTCAGGTGATGGTGAAAGTGCTCGAACAGATCTGCGGTCACCCCGTGACCCCGGCCGACATCGGCTACTCCGAGGAAGAACTGTCGCCGAGCACCCTGGCGTTCAATCACCACGATCTGTCGAACACCTTCTTCCCGTCACGGCTGACCTTCGCCGGGATCTGCATCTGGTGCCAGCGACGCGGCTGCACTAGCGACCGATGCACCCAACGGCACCATGCATCCCGCTGGCGAGTGTGCCCGGTCTGCGACGGCACCGCGATCGGCTGCGAATGCACCTACGGCATGATCCTGGCCGAGCCCGCGGCGACCACCGCGCCGACACTGACGGTGGTGCCCCGATGACCAAGAAGACACCGGAGATCCGCTTGCAGGGCTACGACAGCCTGTGGTTCGAATGGCTCTCGCAGATGTACGGCATGCCGGTGGCCACGATGGGCCGCATGACCGGGATGCGTTCCGAGCGGCTCTACAACATGGTGCGCCGCTGGTACCAGACAGAAAACTGTCACGTGGCCCGCTTGGATTCCGGGTCGCCGGGGTCCTGGCGGCGCTCGTTCTTCGACGCACCGGACGCGAAACCGAATGGGCCGCTGTGGGTCTGGCCGACTCGTCAACTGGCATGGGGCATGCTGGACTTCGACCCCGGCGACTGGGAACCGAAGACCACCACGGCTGCGCACCTCACGGCGGTCGGACACCTGCGCTACGCACTGACCGGCATCGACACCGACCCGGATGTCTGGACCAGTGAGCGGATCCTGCGGCGCCGCATCGACGAGGGGTTCCATCTCCATGATGCCTGGATGCTCGATCCCGAGGACTACGACAAGATCTGGGGAATCGAGGTCGAACTGTCCTACAAGTACGGAGCGGGCCGCCTGGCGAAGACCATCAAGGCGGCCCTGGAATCGGCCGAACACCACGACCTCGCCGGGGTGCAATATTTCGTACGCGGCGCGGACCTGCGGCGCGCGGTGCAGCGGGCAGCGAATTACCTCGGTCGCGAACGTGGACTGGATCTGTCCAATCTGCGCATCCTCGATCTGGACGCGGTGCTGGTCGGACAGGAGGTGGCCTGATGGCCATCAACCTCCGACTCCGAGAGGCCCTCATGCGGGCGCACCTCACCCCGAAGACCGCCGCCATCGCGCTCCAGGTCGATCCGAAAACCGTTGAACGATGGATCAGCTCAGGGCGCACTCCCTACCCTTGCCACCGCTACGCGATGGCCGCGCTGTTGGGGGTGTCGGAATCGGACCTGTGGCCCGAAGCGGGGACACTGAAGCCCTTGCGGTTCAGCTTCGCCGGAATCTGCATCTGGTGTGATCGGCACGGTTGCACCGATACCGAATGCATCCTCCGGCACGAGGCCGCCCGCTGGGAAATCTGCCCTCTGTGCGGCGGTGCACCTTGGACCCGACCGGGTGGTACCTGCGGGTGTCTCAACGGCCTGATCCAAGCGGTCGCGACCAAGTTCGCGCTATCTACGGTGGTGGCCTGATGACTCATGATCGCTACCTCCAGGCCAAAGATTGTGAGGAGTTGACCGGCATCCCCGCTGCCACCTGGCGGTACTGGGCGCACATCGGTTCCGGCCCACCGAGTTTCAAGCTTGGCCGCCGCCGGGTCTGGCGGGAAAGCGTCATTCACGCATGGATCGCCGAACAGGAAGCCGCAACCGCCAGCGACAGGGCAGTCTGACCATGCCAGCTCGACGGAACCGCCGCGCCGGGGTCGAAGACCTCTGGTACAAGACCGTCCGCGAGGACGACGGCACCACGCGCCGTGTTCCGTCGAAGCTGCATGGAACTGGAAAGCGCTGGCGTGCACGGTATGTCGATGATGCGGGCAAGGAGGTCTCAAAGCGCTCTGCCCGCAAAGTCGATGCTCAGGAATGGTTGAACAAACAGCTCGCTGCGTTGGTTCACGGAGTTCACGTTGCACCGCGCGATGCGCAGCGAACCGTAGGGGAGTGGTGCGATGAATGGATCAAAGGCTATGCGGTGCATCGTGATACGACGGTCCGCCAGGCCAAGGTTCACATAGCTCAGATCAAGGATGAGTTCGGCAGCATCCAGCTGTCCGCAGTCCGACCGTCCGCAGTAAAAGCCTGGGTTGCCAAGCTGAAGGAACGCGGCCATGAGCCTAGCTACGTCTATGCCTTGCATAGCAGGCTCTCGCAGATTCTTGGGGACGCGGTGCTGGACGGCATCCTGGTGCGCAACCCCTGCTCGAAGCGAACTTCGCCGCCCGCCGGAAAACAGAAAGTTTATTGCGCTACCACCGAACAGGTTTGGGCGATCTACGACAAGATGCCCGAGCATCTGCGCGCCGCCGTACTCCTGGGTGCCTTCGCGGGGCTTCGAATCGCGGAGACTGCGGGGCTCCGTGTGGCTGATGTCGATTTCATCCGGGGCATTGTTCACCCCAAGAAACAGTGGCCTGCCAAGCCGCTCAAGACTCCCGGGTCGGAAGCCCCCATCCCGATCCCGCGAGAGTTGGCACTGATGTTGTCGGCCTTCGTGCAGGCCCGTCCAGGTGATCATGTAGTCACCGATGATTTCGGTAAGCCTGTGCCACCCTGGCAGATCGAACGCGGGCTTCGGGAGATCCGACCCGCGATCGCCGGGCTACCCGAGGAGTTCGTATTCCAGGACCTACGCCATTACCTGGCGTCCCTGCTGATTGACCACGGGGCCAACATCAAGGTTGTCCAGGCTCGGATGCGCCACGCGAATGCGAAGACCACCCTGGACACCTATGGCCACCTGTGGCCAGACGCAGATGAGTCCACCCGCCAGGTGATCGCCGAAGTGATCACGAAGCGAATGGACTCAATCTCGCCTACTGCGTACCCACTGCGTACCGAACGCGGGGATTAGACGTGTTCGCGCAGGTCAGGCTTACACGTCGTAGTAGAGCTCGAACTCGTAGGGGTGCGGCCGCAGGTTGACGGGCGCGATCTCCTGGGTGCGCTTGATGTCGATCCAGGTCTCGATCAGGTCCTCGGTGAACACGCCACCCTCGGTGAGGTAGTCGTGGTCTTCCTCGAGCTTGTCGATGACCGACGCCAGCGAGGTGGGGGCCTGCGGGATGTTCTTGGCCTCCTCCGGCGGGAGCTCGTAGAGGTCCTTGTCGACGGGGGCGAGCGGCTCGATCTTGCGCTTGATGCCGTCCAGGCCGGCCATCAGCATGGCGGCGAAGGCCAGGTACGGGTTACCCGAGGAGTCGGGCGCGCGGAACTCGAGGCGCTTGGCCTTCGGGTTCGAGCCGGTGATCGGGATGCGGATCGCGGCCGAGCGGTTGCGCTGCGAGTACACCAGGTTGATGGGGGCCTCGTAGCCCGGCACCAGACGGTGGTACGAGTTCACGGTCGGGTTGGTGAACGCCAGCAGCGACGGGGCGTGGTGCAGGATGCCGCCGATGTAGTGACGCGCCAGATCCGACAGGCCCGCGTAACCGGCCTCGTCGTGGAACAGCGGCTTGCCGTCCTTCCACAGCGACTGGTGGGCGTGCATGCCCGAGCCGTTGTCGCCGAACAGCGGCTTCGGCATGAAGGTAACGGTCTTACCCTCCTGCCACGCGGTGTTCTTCACGATGTACTTGAACAGCTGCAGGTCGTCAGCGGCGCCCAGCAGGGTGTTGAAGCGGTAGTTGATCTCGGCCTGACCGGCGGTGCCGACCTCGTGGTGGCCGCGCTCCAGCTCGAAGCCCGCGTTCTGCAGGTTGGTCGAGATCTTGTCGCGCAGGTCGACATAGTGGTCGTACGGGGCAACCGGGAAGTAACCACCCTTGTTGCGCACCTTGTAACCACGGTTCGGGGTGCCGTCCGGGTTGTACTCCGCGCCGGTGTTCCAGGAGCCCGAGATCGAATCGATCTCGTAGAAGGCGCCGTTCATCGCCGAGTCGTAGCGAATCGAGTCGAAGATGTAGAACTCGGCCTCGGCACCGAAGTAGCAGGTGTCGGCGATGCCGGTGGACCGCAAGTACTCCTCGGCCTTACGCGCGATATTGCGCGGGTCGCGGGAGTAGGCCTCGCGGGTGAACGGGTCGTGCACGAAGAAGTTCAGGTTCAGCGTCTTCGCAGCACGGAAGGGATCGATCCGGGCAGTGCTGAAGTCGGGCAGCAGCAGCATGTCCGACTCGTCGATCGACTGGAAGCCGCGGACGGAGGAACCGTCGAACGCCAGGCCCTCTTCGGCGAGGTCGGCGGTGAACGCCTTCGCCGGGATCGAGAAGTGCTGCTGCACACCGGGGAGGTCGGTGAACCGAACGTCGACGTATTCGACCTCCTCCTCCTTGATGTACTTGATGACCTCGTCGGCCGTGCTGAACGCCACTTAGTACTCCTTACGGATCGGTTCCCAGCCAAATGGTGACTGCATGGGTTCGTCGCTGCCAGACGCTATGGATGCGGTGTTTCCCTGCAATCAAGGCTGTGTTTCGCCAGTGTTACACGTACAGCTGGCCGGGGGTTCGTCGGTGCCCCCGGTGTTGCGAGGCAGCCGCAGCAGTCGCCGGGCTAGGCTCGGCCAGCACCGGCATTCTGCCACCGACCTGCCGGAACACGCTGTCAAGACTCCGAAAAGATAGGGGACTTACCGTGTCCCGGGACCCTGTCGTGACAAACCTCACCGCCCTGGCAAACCTCCGGAAACCGCGATGCTGAAGAGTTGCCACCGCTGGCCCGAGCGGCCTGACAATGGGACGAGCCCATATATCTTTCCGCCCTCCGCAACTCGCACCCGCCGACCGGAAGGGCCGCGAAACCCGCTCGCGGGCGGCGCATAAGCTGAGACCATGGCACGTATCACCGGCTCCTGGCTGTCCGGACCGAACGCCGAATCCGGCAACAACCCGCCCGGTGACGACTACCCCGGCAAGGAACTCGGGCTGCCGCAATCCGGTGTGGGAGCACTCGTTCCGATGACCCGGCGCATCATCGCCATGCTGGTCGACTGGTTCATCTCCATCGGACTCGCCGCGATCATCGTGCGGCCCAACGCCGATCACCTCATCGCCAAGATGACCATTCCCAAGGGCCAGCAGCCGCCCTCGCACTTCGTGGTGATCATGAGCTCGTTGTCGACGCCGACGCTGCTGGTGTGGTTCGTGCTCGGCGTCGCCGCGGTCACGCTGTTCGGGTTCACGCCGGGGCAGTACTTCCTGCGACTCCGCGTCGTGCGCGTGGACGCCGCCGCGCCCGTCGGGTTCGTGCGTGCCCTGGTCCGGCAGCTCATCCTGCTGTTCGTGATCCCGGCCCTGTTCACCGATGCCGACGGCCGGGGCATGCACGACCGCGCCACCGGCACCGGGCTCGTCTACAGCCGCTGATTCGGGGACTCCGGATATTCGGCACAGCCGGATTCGAACCACCGCATCGGCCGTGGTCCGTGCGTTACGCCTGAGTACCTGCGATGCTGTTGGGCAGAGTGGTAAGTAGCCGTTGCCGAATATTCACCGCACGTTGCTTTCGATCGGTATGGTGACGGCCGTCTACGTGACGTTGGCAGGTAGCTCAGCGATACGTCGGATAGCTGTCGTTGTGCTGATGGAGGATCCATGGTTCTGAACTACCGGTCTGCTGCGCGGACGTTCAGCCGGCGATCGCTGTTCGCCACCACGGGCCTGCTGGGCCTGGCCGCAGCCGGAGCGACCGTCGGCGCCGCCGTCAACGCCGACCCCGGCGACACCACCCGCACCCTGCACGCCGTCGGATTCGAACCCATCGTCCGCACCGAGAAGATCCGGTCGGTCGCCCGCGGCCGCGACGTCGACGTGGTCACCATCCTGCCCGCCGGCGTGCCCACCGAGGGCCTGCCCATGTCGCTGCTGCTGCACGGCCTGCACGGCAACGCGCACACCGCCGCGGTCGGCGGCATCGCCAATGTATTGAGTGCCGCGGTCTCCGCCCGCCTGGCACGGCCCTTCGGCTTCCTCGCCGTCGACGGCGGCGACAACTACTGGCATCGGCAAGCCAACGGCGACGACCCGATGGCCATGCTGCTCGACGAGGTCCCCGGCTGGCTCACCGCCCGCAAGCTCGGCGGACTCGACGGCCAGCCCTTCGCCTGCACCGGCACCTCCATGGGCGGCTTCGGCGCGCTCGTCTACTCGCGACTGCGCAGCGAACGCGCCCGGCCCGTCACCGCGACCGCGATCATGTCACCCGGCCTGATCACCACCTGGGCCGAAATGAGCAAGCGCAAGGCCTTCATCAACGAGGCACAGTGGACCAACCTCGACCCGCTGCGCAATGTCGACAAACAAGGCCCCGCCCCGGTCGGCCTGTGGGTGGGTGATCGCGACCGCTTCATCGACGGCTGCCGCAAATACATCGCCACCGCCCGCCCCGAAATCGGCCTCGTCACCCCCGGCGCGCACACCGACGAATACTGGCGCACCGTCACCCCCGACGTCGTCCGCTTCCTGAACCGCCACCTCACCTGACCCGGATTGCCGCGAGAGGGAAACTATTGCGGCAAACGTCGAGAGCCCAGCACCATGAGTTCCCTCACGTGGATCCGCGTCGCGTTCGGCGGCCTCGGATGTCGGAATCGACCGGTTCGGGTGGGGTGCGGCGTAGTCTGACGTGCAGGTCACGGCCGCTGTCTCGCCGGAGGAGATCGCCATGGTGTTTTCGCCTGGATTTCACGGACGGCCACGGCCGCAGAGCGATCGGCTGCCGCCGGGGCAGTATCTGGTCGAGGACTTTCCGGTGCTGTCGGCCGGACCGACGCCGAAGGTTGACCTGAACCGCTGGCAATTCGCCATCACCAATGAAACCGGCCGCCAATACACCTGGAGTTGGCCGCAATTCATGTCCTTGGCGCAGGAACGCCCGCACGTCGACATCCACTGCGTCACCCGCTGGACCAAACTCGACACCGACTGGATGGGCGTCTCCCTCGACACCCTCCTCGAATCCGTCGAAACCCAAGCCGAATACGCCCTCGTCACCAGCTACGGCGGCTACACCACCAACCTCCCCCTGGCCGACCTCACCGACGGCCAGGCCTGGATAGTCCACACCTACCACGGCGAAGACCTCCACCCCGAACACGGCGGCCCCGCCCGCCTCCTCGTCCCGCACCTCTACTTCTGGAAATCCGCCAAGTGGGTCAAGAGCATTCGCCTCCTGGACCAGGACGAACCCGGCTTCTGGGAATCCGCCGGCTACCACGACTACGGCGACCCCTGGCGCGAACAGCGCTACCAGGGCGACTGATGCGCTGGCAGCCGGCCGAACTCATCGCGGCGCATCTCGAGACCCCGTCCGCCCGCACGCTTACGCTGCAGGTCCCCGGCTGGCCCGGCCACCTTCCCGGGCAGCACGTGGATGTGCGCCTGACCGCCCCCGACGGCTACCAGGCCGTTCGCAGTTACTCGCTCGCCGCACCGGCGGAGGGCGAGACCGTCGTACTGACCGTGCAACGCGTGCCCGACGGGGAGGTCTCCGGCTATCTGGTCGATGACCTTCCGATCGGGGCGCAGATCGAGATCCGCGGGCCGGTCGGCGGCTGGTTCGTCTGGAATCCCGATCGTGGGGGAGCGGCGCTGCTGATTGCAGGCGGCTCCGGGATCGTCCCCCTCGCCGCTATGCTCCGCGCCCACCGGAACTCGGCCGATACCAACCCTTTCCGCCTCATCTACTCATTGCGTGACCCTGCCGACCTCTACTATCGCGCTGAACTGACCGATGCTCTCGGTTCCTCGGCAAGCGGTCGTCCGCCCCTTGCCCGGTCAGGCACCCTTGCCGAGTCGGGCACTCTCTCTGAGTCGGGTCGGCGCGATGGGTTGGTCGGCGCCGGTGGGCCGGACCGCGGACCCATTGCCGTGCAGGAAGCATCGCACCGGCCCGGTATGTCCGGCGACGTCGACGTGTTCTGTGCGTTCACGCGCACGGCGCCGCCGGGGTCGGCGAGACCGCCGGGCAGGCTGACGGCCGAGGAGATCGTGCGGTACGGAATTCCACCGTCATCCGATGTGACCTGTTACGTGTGCGGACCCACCGGGTTCGTCGAATTCGTCGCGGGCACATTGGTTTCGCTCGGGTATGACCCGGCGTTGATCAGGACCGAACGCTTCGGACCTACGGGGAAGTGAGTCATGGCGAATCACTACACGTATGCGAGTGGGACCGGTGAGGAGCAATACCTCGACGGGAATTCGCTGGCGGGATTGTTGTCGGAGATCTTCGTTGCGGATCTGACCGGGTGCGGATGTCGTTGCGGAGCTTGCGGAGTCGTGGAACCGGTGGCGCGGGCGCTGGTGTATGTGCACGGCCCCGGCACGGTGGTACGGTGCGCGCATTGCGCGGCCGTCGTGATGCGCCTGACCGATACGCCGGCCGGTCGCTGGATGGATTTGGGTGCGGGCGCGTCGATCTGCCTGCCGGCCGCGGAGGAGTGAGATGAAGGCCCTCGGTATCGACAATGTGCTGATCCCGGTCGGCGATCTGGACGCCGCGGTGGAGTTCTATTCGGCGAAGCTGGGTCTCGCAGTGCAGTTCACCGTGCCCGAGCACGGGCTCGCCGTATTCCGCGTGGGCGACGAGACCCCCGGCCTCATGGTGCGCGTCGACCCGTCCGCGGGTGCGGGCCGCCCACCAGCAATGCGGGTCTGGCTCGAGGTGCCCGACGCGCGCGCCGCCGCCGCCGAACTCTCCGCCCAGGGCGTGACCCCGCCGACCCCGCCGTTCCAGGTCGCCACCGGCTGGACCGTCGAATTCGCCGACCCCTGGGGCAACATCATCGGCCTGACCGACTACACCTCCCGCCCCGAACTCGGCCGCTGACCGCCGACACCGCCTGTCCGGAACTGGGGCCGCTGGCCGGCGACACCTCCCGTCCGGAACTCGGCCGCTGAGCGGCGACAGCTCCCGTCCGGAACTCGGCTGCTGGTCGGCGACACCTCTTGTCCCGAACTCGGGCCGCTGACCGCCGCCATCGCCTCGGCGGGGGAGGATGCGGGGGTGGCCTTGTGTGGCCGGGCGCGCTGTGGCCGGCCATGGTCAGCGGACGGCTCGTCGGTCCGGCTGAATGCGTGAGGCCCGCGTCCGGTGGACGCGGGCCTCACGCATTCGATTCGGTTTCCGTCTCAGCGGCGGCGGATGGTGCGTTGCACGCCGCGCATCTTGGCGCCCGCCGGGAGCGGGCCCTTCGGCAGGGCGGGTCCGCCGCGGGTGGCGAGGGCGGAGAGCCGGCCCTCGATGAGGTCCATGCGCTTGGTGTCGATATTGCGGGGGAGTTTGGTCAGGTGGCGCTGCAGTTCCTTCAGCGGGACCTGGTCCTTCTCGTTGCCGATGATGATGTCGTAGATGGGGGTGTCGCCGACCAGGCGGGCGACCTTCTTCTTCTCCTGCGCCAGCAGCGACTTCACGCGCGACGGGGAGCCTTCGGCGACGAGCACTACGCCGGGCAGGCCGACCACGCGGTGGACGGCGTCCAGCTGGGTGGTGGCGGCGACACCGTTGGTGACACGCCATTTGCCCTGGAGGTTGTCGAGTACCCATGCCGCCGCGCCCGCTTGTCCTTCGGCCTTGGCGTACACGTTCTTCTGCACGCGCCGGCCGAACAGGATGAATGCGGCGAGCGCACCCAGCAGGATGCCGATCGGCAGCAGGAACCACGGCTTGCCGATGATGAATCCGATCACCAGGAACACCACGGTGACACCGACGAGCGCGCCGATCATCAGCGGCAGCAGCTTCTTGTCTTCCTTGCGCTGCATCTGGAACGCCTGCCAGAGCTGCTGGCGACGCTCCTTCGACGCCTGTTTGCGCGCCGCCTTAGCCGCGGCCTTCGCTTCCTTCGACGGGTTACCGCCCTTACCTGCTGCCATGGCGTCCAGAATAGTGGCCTTGTACCACGAGGTTCGCGACGGGACCATACGTGGCGGAATCGGCTCGTGTGGTGTGGCGCCGGTCTCACTGAGCGGGATGGGTTGCGGGCGTGCCGGTCGGGGGCGCGGGGCGGTGGGAAGAATGTGCGACGGCGGGTGCGCCGGTTCGGTCACCGGCCACCCGCCTCTTATGCGGGGTTGTCGCGGCGCCTTGGCGAAGTGTGCTCGAATCTGATCTGATGAATCGGACAAAACGGGCAGGGGGGATTTGTGACCCGACCCGTCGATTCCGAGATCGAAAGCGAGACAACGACAGTGCGGAAGTTCCTGACCTGGACCGGCATCGTGGCCATCCTGGTGACCGCCCTCATCCTCGGCGCGCAGTCGGCCAAGGCCGACGACGTCTACTACAAGAACTGCGACGCGGCCCGCGCCGCCGGCGCCGCTCCCATCCTGCAGGGCCAGCCCGGCTATCGCTCCGCCCTCGACCGCGATGGCGACGGCATCGCCTGCGAGTAGCCCGGAATCAGTTGGGGTTCTTGAGCTTCGCGCGAATACTCTCCGCCAGCTGGGCCGGCATCGCTTCGTGCCGGGTGTAGGTACGAGTGAAGGTGGCCGCGCCGTGGGCCAGTGAACGCAGGTCCACGGCGTAGCGGCTGAGCTCCAGTTCGGGGACCTCGGCGCGGATCGCGGTGCGGCCCTGGCCCGCCGGCTCCGTGCCGAGCACGCGACCGCGCCGACCGGAGAGATCGCCCAGTACCGGTCCTACGTAGTCGTCGGAAACCACTACTCGGACTTCGGCAATCGGTTCCAGGAGACTGAGGCGGGCGATCGCGGCCGCCTCACGCAAGGCCAGGCTGCCCGCCATCTGGAAGGCGGCATCGGACGAGTCGACCGAATGCGCCTTCCCGTCGTAGAGCGTGACGCGGACATCCACCAGCGGATAGCCGGCGACCACGCCGCGGCCCGCCTGCGCCCGCACACCCTTCTCGACCGACGGAATGAACTGGCGCGGAACGACTCCGCCCACCACCTTGTCCACGAACTCGATGCCGGAACCCCCGGGTAGCGGCGCCACCTCGATCTCACAGATCGCGTACTGGCCGTGCCCGCCCGACTGTTTGACGTGCCGGCCGCGCCCGGAAGCCGTGCCCGCGAACGTCTCCCGCAGGGCCACCTTGTGATCGACCACGTCGACCTGCACCCCGAAGCGGGATCGCAAGCGCTCCAGCGCCACATCCCGGTGCGCCTCGCCGAGACACCACAGCACCAGTTGGTGCGTGTCGGGATTCTGTTCCAGCCGCACCGTCGGATCCTCGGCCACCAGCCGTGACAGTCCCTGTGAGAGTTTGTCCTCATCGGCCTTGCTGTGCGCCGCGATTGCCACCGGCAGCAGCGGATCCGGCATCGACCACGGTTCGATCAGCAGCGGACAGTCCTTGGCGGACAAGGTGTCTCCGGTCTCGGCCCGCGACAGTTTGGTGACGCACACGATATCGCCGGCAATGGCCTGCGCGAGTGGTCGCTGTTGTTTACCGAACGGCGCGGACACGCCGCCGACCCGCTCGTCCGCATCGTGATTGGCGGTCTCGGCGCCACCGCTCACCCCGTGCCCGCACACGTGCACGGTGTCATCGGCGTGCAGCGTGCCCGAGAACACCCGCACCAGCGACATCCGCCCCACATACGGGTCGGAGGCGGTGCGGATCACCTCGGCCGCGAACGGCGCACCCGGATCGCACGGCAGCGGTCCGGCCTTGCCGCCCGCGCCGATCGCCGACACCGCGTGTTCCGCGGGTGTGGGGAAGCCGCGGGAGATGAGATCCAGGATCTCCACCGTCCCCAGCCCCTGCCGCGCGCCTTCCGGCGGTGGCGCGGCGATCAGCACGGGGTGGAAACTGCCTCGTGCCACGGCCTTTTCGAGGTCCTCCACCAGTGTGGTGAGGTCGATCTCCTCGCCGCCGATGTAGCGGTCCATGAGGGTTTCGTCTTCGCTCTCGGCGATGATGCCCTCGATGAGCCGATTCCTGGCCTCCTCCATGAGTTCCCGCTGCTCCTCGGCGGCGGGTGTCTCGAGGCGTTCGCCGGTCGAATAGTCGTAGACGTGCTGGGTGAGCAGATCGATGAGCCCGGTCACCGGCCGGTGCCCGTCTGCGCTCTTCGGTCCGTAGACGGGAAGGTGCAGCGGCAGCATGCTTTCCGAGCGTCCGCCGCCGAGAATCTCGCGGCAGGTCTCGGTCATGTCGTCGAAATCGGCGCGGGCGGTATCCAAATGGGTGAGCACAATGGCGCGGGGCATGCCGACGCTCGCGCATTCCTCCCATAAGGCCAGGGTGGCGCCGCTGACGCCTTCGATTCCGGCGGCGGCGGAGAGCACGAAAAGGGCCGCATCCGCTGCTCGCAGACCGGCCCTGAGTTCCCCGACGAAATCCGCATAGCCGGGGGTGTCGAGTAGGTTGACCTTGATTCGGTCCCATCCCATCGGCACCACCGACAATTGCACCGAGCGATGTTGTCGCTGCTCGATATCGTCGTAATCCGAGACGCAGGTGCCGTCCTCCACCCGCCCGGCTCTCGGTACCGCTCCGGTGGCCACTGCCAGGGCTTCCACCAGCGTGGTCTTGCCCGACCCGGTGTGCCCCACCAATGCCACATTGCGTATGTCATCGGGCCTTTCGGCCGTGACTACCCTGCCGTTGACGCCCACGGACGCCATTGTTCGCTCGACCATAAGGCTCGCTCCGGGGTCGAATTTCGCGGATATCCCGAGCTTCCCACCAGTCCCGCGTCCGCGTCCACGAATCGCCCGATCCGATTTGTATGGCACGCCGATACCCGCCGTTCACCTGAGCAAACACGCCGACGAGCTGATCAGCAGGGTGTACATTCGAACTCGTCACGAAAGTGATGGCGGGAGGATGGAGCGCCGTTGTAACCGACGCCCCATCTGAATGGGATTCATCTCAGCCCAGCAACCGCCGGACCAAGATGGTGATCACCCCGGCAACTGCAGCTGTGCCCACGGCAAGGGCAGCCCAGTTGACCGGGGAACCACTTTGACGATGTTTCGCTTCTCGGCGATGTTTCGCCATCCCACCCACCTCCTTCCTGGGCGCGGCTCGGACCAGCTTGATCCGTGAATCAAGCCACCGCCCCTCGGAAGGAAGTGAGGGTGACACTATGTCGGTGCCCGGATGGAAACGCTTGGAACGCAGGTAATCTCCCGCTGTGAGCGGCGTGGCGGCAGGTTGCGTGTCGCAAAATGGCTGCGGCCCGGACTATGAGTCCGGGCCGCAGCCATATGTCTTCGAGTCAGCGCTAGGAGCCGAAACGCGCCAGCACGGAGGTCGCTTCCTGGGCGGCCGAGCCCTCGTCGGCGAGATGTGCCATCTCCGGGGCGATTTCGCGGCCGTGGTGGCGCATGGCCTGGGCGTAGAGGCGGCCGGCGCGGTAGGAGGAGCGGACCAGCGGGCCCGCCATGACGCCGGCGAAGCCCATGGCCTCGGCGGCCTTGGAATGCTCGACGAACTCCTCCGGCTTGACCCAGCGGTCCACCGGATGGTGCCGCGGAGAGGGGCGCAGGTACTGGGTGATGGTGAGGATGTCGGTACCGGCGTCGTGCAGGTCCTGCATGGCCTGGGTGACTTCCTCGAAGGTCTCGCCCATGCCGAGGATCAGGTTGGACTTGGTGACCAGCCCGGCGTCGCGCGCGGCGGTGAGCACCGAGAGGGAGCGCTCGTACCGGAAGGCCGGGCGGATGCGCTTGAAGATGCGCGGCACCGTCTCCAGGTTGTGCGCGAGCACCTCGGGGCGGGACGAGAACACCTCGGCCAGCTGCTCCGGGATCGCATTGAAATCCGGGATCAACAGTTCGACGCCCGTGTGCGGGTTGAGTCCCTTGATGGCGCGCACGGTCTCGGCGTACAGCCAGGCGCCGCCGTCCTCGAGGTCGTCGCGGGCCACACCGGTGACGGTCGAGTAGCGGAGGCCCATGGCCTGCACGCTCTCGGCCACGCGCCGCGGTTCGTCGCGGTCCAGCGCGGCGGGTTTGCCGGTGTCGATCTGGCAGAAGTCGCAGCGGCGGGTGCACTGTTCACCGCCGATGAGGAAGGTGGCCTCGCGGTCTTCCCAGCACTCGAAGATGTTGGGGCATCCGGCTTCTTCGCAAACCGTGTGCAGCCCTTCGCGTTTCACCAGGCCCTTGAGTTCCGTGTACTCGGGGCCCATGGTCGCGCGGGTGCGAATCCACTTGGGTTTGCGTTCGATCGGGGTCTCGGCGTTGCGAGCCTCGATGCGAAGCATCTTGCGGCCGTTGGGTGCGGCCGGGTTATCGGGTGTCGGGGTATCGACGGAGGTCACTCGATCCACCCTACGCCCGTGATCATCGCGAGTTCATCGGCCCCATCCGGCATGTGTGACTCAGCGGCTCTCGCCGACGGCGGCGGTGACCACCTTCGGCTCGTCGACCGGCAGCGGTTCCGGGCATTCCGCGGCAACCTTGGCGCAGCGGGAAATGTGGTGGTGAGCGACCTTCAGGTCCCCGTCGAGGGCGCGGGCGATGGCGGTGGCCACCAGCGGGCGCACCTCGTCCACGGTCACGTCGCGGCCCAGTTCGCGGCTCAGCGTGGTGACGCCGGCGTCGCGAATGCCACAGGGCACGATGGCCTGGAACCCGTCCATCGCGGAGTCGCAGTTGAGCGCGATCCCGTGCATGGTCACCCCGCGCTGTACCCGCACGCCGATGGCCGCGACCTTGCGTTCCGGCAGCTCATCGGTCTTGGGCAGCCACACTCCGGAGCGCCCGTCCACCCGTCCGGTGCCGAGCCCGAGTTCGGCGCAAACATATATGAGTGCTTCTTCGAGCCGGCGCACGTAATCGACGACATCGACCGGTTCGGTAAGCCGCACAATCGGATAGCCGACAAGTTGCCCCGGCCCGTGCCAGGTGATCTTGCCGCCGCGATCCACCTCGATGACCGGGCTGCCGTCCATGGGCATGTCCTGCGCCTCGGTGCGGCGCCCGGCGGTGTAGACGAAGGGGTGTTCCAGCAGAAGCAGCCGGTCCTGGCCGATGCCTTCGGCCCGTTCACAAGCGATGCTGCGCTGCAGATCCCACGCTTGCTGGTATTCGATGAGGCCCAGATTCTCGACGACGAGGGGTGTGCCGTCGAACCGGGCCGAAACCGCGCTGGGTAACGGTGCGGTGGCCGTACTGCTCTCACTCACGATTCGACGTTACCCCTTCATTGAAAACACATTGCATCAATGTGAGATCCATCCAGCGTCCGAACTTCTGCCCGACTTCGGGCAGCTGCCCGGTGATCGCGAACCCGAATTTCTCGTGCAGAACGATCGACGTGGTGTTACTCGATTCGATGGCCGCGATCATGACGTGCACCCCGCCCTTCCGCGCTCGCACCAGCAACTCCGTCATCAGGGCGGTGGCCACTCCGCGCCGCTGGAACGAATCGGCCACGTACACCGAGTTCTCCACGGAGTAGCGGTAGCCCGACTTCGGCCGGAACTGCCCATAACTGGCATACCCCGCCACGCGCCCTTCAATCTCGGCGACGAGGATCGGATGCCCGGCCGCGGTGCGCGCGGCGAACCAGGCTTGGCGTTCGGCCAGGTCGGCGAGTTCGGTATCCCAGATGGCGGTGGTCTCGGCGATGGCGTTGTTGTGGATCGCCAGGATCTCCGGCAGATCGCTCTCCCGCGCATCCCGCACCAGCAGCCCCGCCGGCGCCGAAACGGACAGTTCATTGCTCACCGAGACACGGTAACGAGCGGGCCT
This sequence comes from Nocardia sp. NPDC088792, assembly GCF_044750615.1. NCBI lineage: Bacteria > Bacillati > Actinomycetota > Actinomycetes > Mycobacteriales > Nocardiaceae > Nocardia > Nocardia sp. NPDC088792. The sequence continues at coordinate 10,977 of NZ_JBIVKC010000002.1, read as the reverse complement.
GTGTGACGCGCGTCGCGCCCATACAAGCGGGATCCAAGATCAACGGGAACTCGGTGAAGTAGATCGCGAGAGGCGACTTCGGTGAGTTCCCACTGATCAATTGATCAATGGGCGGGCGAGGTCAGCGACCGAGTGTCGCGGTGAGGGCGGCGCCGATGGTGGGGTGCTGGAAGGTGTAGCCCGCGTCTTCGAGGACGGCGGGAATCGCCCTGGGGCCGTGCAGGATTCCCTCGTCGGCGAATTCGCCGACGGCCAGGCGCAGCGCGAAGGCGGGCACGGGCAGGGGAGTGGGGCGGCGCAGGACCCGGCCGACCGCGCGGGTGAACTCCGCGTTCGTGACGGGGGCGGGACCGACCATATTGACCGGGCCCGAGACGTTTTCGTCGGTGAGCGCGAAGAGGATGCCGCCCACTTCGTCGTCGATGGAGATCCACGGGACGTACTGGCGGCCGTTGCCGAGCCGTCCGCCAAGACCCAGCGAGTACAGGGGGTACAGCATTCCGAGCATGCCGCCGTGCCGGGCCAGCACCACCGCGGACCGCAATCGCACGGTGCGCACACCGGCGTCGGCGGCCTGCTGGGTGGCGGCTTCCCAGTCCTGGCACAGGGTCGACAGGAATCCGGTTCCGGCGGAGGAGGTTTCGGTGACCACGCGGTCACCGGTGGCGCCACCGTAATAGTGCACGCCACTCGCATTGACCAGTACCGGAACTCCCGCGGCGGCGACCGCCGCGGCCAGTACATCGGTCGGGACGATGCGGGAATCGCGCAGCTCTTGTTTGTAGCTGCCGTTCCAGCGTCGCCGCCCGATGCCGGCGCCGCAGAGGTTCACCACGGCGTCGGCATCGCGCAGTGCGCGTTCGTCCAGGTTTTCGCGGGTCGGGTCCCAGCTGAATTCGTCGCGTGCGTGGACGGGACGGCGCACCAGGCGGGTGACTTCGTGCCCGTCGCGGCGCAGTGCCGCGACGAGCGCCGTCCCGATCAGGCCGGACGAGCCGGCGATCACGACCTTCATCGCGAATTACAGCCCGAGGTCGCCCTCGAAGGCCGCCTCTTCCAGCCGATGCTTGATCGTGGTGAGGAAGCGGCCGGCGTCGGCGCCGTCGATGAGCCGGTGATCGTAGGTCAGCGGCAGGTAGGCCATCGACCGGATGCCGATGAACTCGCTGCCGTCATCGCTGATCACCATGGGGCGCTTGACGATTGCGCCGGTACCCAGCATCGCCGACTGCGGCGGGAGCAGGATCGGGGTGTCGAACAGGGCGCCGTTGGAGCCGATGTTCGTGATGGTGAAGGTGCCGTTGGCCAGCTCGTCGGGCTTGAGGCCGCCGGTGCGGGCGCGGTTGGCGATATCGGCGATGGCCCGGGCCAGTCCGGCCAGCGACAGGTCGTTGGCGTTGTGGATGACCGGCGAGAGCAGACCCTGCTCGGTATCGACCGCGATGCCCAGGTTGACCACCGAGTGGTAGGTGATCTCCTTGGTGTCCGAGTTGTAGGACGCGTTCACGTTCGGGTGCACGGCCAGGGCCTCGATGACGGCCTTGGCGTAGAACGGCAGGAACGTGATGTTCACGCCTTCGCGCTGCTTGAACGCGGCCTTGGCGCGGTTGCGCAGGGCAGCGATCTTGGTCATGTCGACCTCGTGCACCTGGGTGAGCTGCGCGGTGGTCTGCAGCGACTCGACCGTCTTGGTCGCGGTGAGCTGCCGGATGCGGGTGGCCTTCTGGACCGTGCCGGGCAGGTGCGACAGGCTCTGCCGCGGTGCGGCGGCAGCGGCTGGCGCGGCCGGGGCAGCGGCAGCAGCCGGAGCGGCGGCCGGGGCCGGAGCCTTGGTGGCCTCCGCGGCGGCGAGCACATCCTGCTTGCGGATGCGGCCACCGACACCGGAGCCGGTGAGGGCTGCGAGGTCAACGTTGTTCTCCGCGGCCAGCTTTCGCACCAGCGGGGTCACGTAGGGGCCGCCACCGTTGGTGGAGGGATCCTCGGCCGGGGTGGCCGCGGCCGGAACCGGCGCGGGCTTCGGAGCCGGAGCAGGCGCGGGGGCCGGGGCGGGAGCCGGGGCTGCAGCAGCCGGCGCGGGGGCCGGAGCCGGGGCAGGTGCGGCCGGAGCGGGCGCGGGGGCAGGTGCGGCCGGAGCCGCGGCAGCCGGGCTGCCACTGCCGATCACGCCGAGCTGACCGCCGACGGCGATGATGTCGTCTTCCTGCGCGCTGATCTCCAGCAGGGTGCCGGCGACCGGCGACGGGATCTCGGTGTCGACCTTGTCGGTGGAGACCTCGAGCAGCGGCTCGTCGACGGCGACGGTGTCGCCGATCTGCTTGAGCCAGCGGGTCACGGTGCCTTCGGTGACGGATTCGCCGAGTTCCGGCATCTTGACCGGGGTGCCGGAGGCGGCAGCGGCCGGTGCGGGCGCGGCGGCGGGCGCCGGAGCCGGAGCGGCGGCAACCGGCTGCGGGGCCGGGGCGGGTGCGGCGACCGGGGCGGGTGCGGCAGGTGCGGCGGGGGCCGGTGCGGCGGCGGGTGCGGGGGCGGAAGCCTCACTCGCATCGCCGATCACGCCGAGTTCGCCACCGACCTCGATGACGTCGTCCTCCTGGGCGACGATCTTGACCAGGACGCCCTTGGCGGGCGACGGGATCTCGGTGTCGACCTTGTCGGTGGAGACCTCGAGCAGCGGCTCGTCGACCTCGACCGTGTCTCCTTCCTGCTTCAGCCACCTGGTCACAGTGCCCTCGGTGACGCTCTCACCAAGAGCCGGCATCTGGACGGAGAAGGCCATGTCCGTTGACTCCTCTGACTGCTCGTCGGGTTAAACAGCTCGTCTCCACGGGCGTCTGCCGCTGGTCGCGGCCTCGGCCCGAGCCACCGCTCATCGGTGGCGCCGGAGATCGTGTTGGTTCTTGTTCCGGTTCCCCATCCTTGCACTCCGCCGCGTGCAACGTGTCACAGGGCGGCTGTTCAGCGGACCCTGCAGTGTCGCAAACCGGACGGTGACCCGAGTCCGAGGTGCGCGAACAGCGGTGATAGCCGGGCCCTTCCATGGGAGACATCCGTTGCGATCATGAAATCGGGCGACACGGCGTCCAACTCCGGTGTGTCGGACGACCGCGGCAAATGGCCGGGCATCTCGCCGGGTGAGCTCGTCACGGCTCGCGATCGACGGTGTCTCGGACGTCGCGATCGAGGAATCGAGGGCCGCGATCGAACGTCTCGACGGCGCGGGATCCATGACTCGAGGGTCGTGATCGAATGCCTCTCGAGGGCGCGGGATCCATGACTCGAGGGTCGTGATCGAACGCATCTCGACGGCGCGCGATCCACCGTTCGAGGGTCGTGAACGGCGGGCGCATCGGGGCTGGCGGCTCGATGGCGATGGGGCAGGGCCGAACCCGTTGCCGCAGTACGCCGCTCGGCATCGTTTCGCCATTCGTGATCGCGCATTCCCCGGACGGATTCGGCTCTTGGCGAACTGCGGGCCCCGGTCGCCGAGTGTCGTGCCCCACACCACGTCTGAGCTGGGGCTGAGGCATAGCTGTGGGGTGCCTTAGGAGTTCGTTCCGGACGGGCGTCCGGCCTCGCGGACTGGCAATATCGAGGTACTGGCCGGTGCATTCCGGTTTCCGAGAGGAGGCTGCCCGATGGGCTTGATGGATGTTTTCGGGCGCGGCGGCGCGGCTTCCCGGCGGGACGCCGATCCCGAGGTCATGGCATACCTGCAGTGGTGGACCCGCAACCACTACGGCGTGGAAGCCTTCGTGGAACCGCGCACCACGGTCACCGACGTCACGGTCGTCCTGGTGGCCCACGACGGCGAATGGACCCGCCGCGCCGTGGGCGAACGTGGCGCCCAACGCCTTTCGGCCGCCCTCGGCATCCCCGTCTACGACGCCCGCCGAGTCGGCTACCCCCAGCGCATGCGAGACCACGACGCTCGCCGCCGCATCACCGAGCGTCACGCCTACGAGCAGGAGCTACGCCGCCACGACGGCTACTGACCACCCCGCGGTTCAGTTCAGGCCTGCAACCCTCGTCAGTGCCGGATGGATCCACGAACGTCGCTGCGACTCGGACAGACGCTGCGATTTCTGTATGCCCGGCGATTCCGATGGCCGCTGCAACCAGCTGGCCCTGTGGCGCGGTTCGGCGCCCGCGACTCCCTTGACTGAACGGCTGTTGTCAGAAAGCTGTCGTGGGCGCTGCGATTCGCCCGCGCGCGGTTCCGGCCGGTTCTGCGATTGGCTGAACGGCTGCTGCCAGACAGCTGTTGTGAGCGCAGCGATTCGCCCGCGGCGCGGTTCCGGCCGGTACTGCGAGCTGAGAACTCCGGTCGTGATCCGACCCGGATCGGCTCTGCGATGGCGGTCCTTCAGCGGGTGCGCAGTCCGGGCCAGCCGTACTGCGGCCGACCGGCGGCGAGTCCCGCGCGGTGGGCCTGCTGTGCCGGGGCGGCGGCCGCGTATTCCTCGGCGGCAGGTGCCTGTTCCTCGGCCGGCGGCCGGTTTTCGGCGGCGTGCTGCCGTAGTCCTTCGGCGGCTTGGCGGCGGAACTCGTCCATGTCCATCCAGAGGACTTGCTGCACCACGTCTTCGAGTTGTGCGGAGGTCAGGAAGCCGGCGTGCGAGTACACCGGCAGGCCCTCGCGGAACGCCATGATGGTGGGGTAGCCGGTGAGTTGGACGGCGGCGATGAGCTCACGTTCGGTGTCGCCGTCGACGGTCCCGTGCACGATCTGCGGGTGTGTCTCCGCCGAGGCGCGGTATACGGGTGCGAAGCGTGTGCACCAGCCGCACCATTCGGCCCAGAAGTCCACCAGCACAATGTGATTGCTCGTCACCGTCTGCTGGAAGTTCTGCTGGCTCAGTGCCTGTATAGCCATCGAGGGCCCCTCCGAAAACGGTTCGAACGTGCGAACCGCCGATCGCCGACATCCGTCCGGGATTATGGCACGACCGGAATGGATTGCCAGTCCGGCGGTTACGTGTAGGGGCCGCCGACCGGCGGACCCGACACGTTCCCCGCTATTCCGCGGCGATGTCCTCGAGGGTGGCGATCAGCGTGCGGACCGGCACACCGGTGCCGCCCTTGCCGATGTAACCGAACGCCCCGCCGGTGTTGTAGGCGGGCCCGGCCACGTCGAGGTGCGCCCACTGCACGCCCTCCGGCACGAATTCCTTGAGGAACAGTCCGGCCGACAGCATCCCGCCCCACCGGTGCGGTGCGACGTTCGCGAGGTCGGCGATCTTGGAGTTGATGTCGGCGCGCAGTTCCGTGGGCAGCGGCATGGGCCAGGCGTTTTCGCCGATGCCCTGCGAGATGCGCGCGATCCGGTCGCGGAATTCGTCGGTGCCCATGACGCCCGGGGTGCGGGTGCCGAGCGCGACCATCTGCGCGCCGGTGAGGGTGGCGACGTCGATGATGTAGTCGGGTTCGTCCTCGCCCGCGCGCACGATGGCGTCGGCCAGGATGAGCCGTCCCTCGGCGTCGGTGTTGATGACCTCGACGGTGGTCCCGCCGTACTGGGTGAGCACGTCACCCGGTCGCTGTGCGGTTGCGGACGGCATGTTCTCGGCCATGGGCACGGTCGCGGTGACGGTGAGCGGCAGGCTCAGCCGGGCGGCGAGCAGGGTGGTGGCGATGACCGCCGCCGCACCGCCCATGTCGGAGGTCATGTTCTCCATGCCCTGTGCCGGCTTGATGGAGATGCCGCCGGTATCGAAGGTGATGCCCTTGCCGATCAGCGCGACCTTGGGGTCGCCGCCGGCGTAGGTGATGCGGATGAGCCGCGGCGGCCGCGAGGAGCCCTTGCCGACGCCGAGGATGCCGCCGTAGCCCTGGGCTTCCAGCTGCTTTTCGTCGAGGATTTCGACCTGGAGTCCGGCGGCCGCGGCCAATTCGGCTGCGCGGTCGGCGAATTCGGCGGGGTACAGGTGGCTGGGCGGGGTGTTCACGAAATCGCGTGCGGTGGCGACGGCTTCGGCCACGGCCTGCGCGTGGAACAGTTCGTCGTCGCCGAATCCCTGGTCGGGCACCAGGAATTCGACGCGTGCCACGGGCTGGTCGCCCGGCTTGGGCGCGCTCTTCCCGGATTTGAAGGCGGAGAACTGGTAGGCGCCCAGGTAGAACCCTTCGGCGGCCGCGGCCAGGTCGAGTCCGGAGAGGGTGGTCACCGCGGTGGCGACGCCGGCGAGGGCCCGTCCGGCCGCGCCCGCGGATTTGCGGACCTGTTCGGCGTCCATCTTGTCGGCCGCCCCGAGCCCGACCGCGAGCACACTGTCCACGCCGAGTCCGGCGGGTGCGGGCACGCGGGTGATTTCCTCGCTCTTGCCTTTGGCGCCGACGGCGCGCAGTGCGGTGAGCAGCGCGTCCCGGGTGTCGGAGTCGAGGATGTCGTCGAAGGTGTCGGCCGGGGCGATCGCGGGCCCGTCCTCGGAGGAGGTGAGTCCGATGACGAGCACATCGGCCTCGCCGATGCTCTCGGTGCGTACGAGTTCCGGCCCGAGCGAACGATCTGCAACAGCTGTCATGCGCTAAAGGCTAGTAGTGCCCGGTATGCCGTGCCGGTCGTGGTGGTGGTCAGTCGCCGGTTTGGTGGAGTTTGCGCGGAGTGTGCCGACGGTTCGGCATGTTTTGCCGGCGGCTCTCCGGAATCTGAGTACTGTGCCCGAGCGAAGGCTTTCGGATCAGCGGTCGAGTTGGAACGAGAGGGCATCGGCATGGCATCTCCGGATGGCGCAACGGGCGGTTCCGGGAACAAAGGCGGCAGTGCGGCCCGCAAGGCGGCCATCGTCGCGGGGATCGTCGCGGCGCTCGCCGTGGTCTACGCCATCGGCTTGCTGGTGAATCGCTCGTACGAGAACGAAACCGACGATTCCACCACGTCGACGACGGTGGCGACCTCCACGACCTCCACAGCCGCCACAAACCCCGCCGCGCAGCTCCCATCCTCGTCCGCGACCCCGGGCCAACCCCCGGTCACAGGACAGCCCGCCCACAATGTCGGCGACGATTGCTCCCATGACGGTCTCACCGCCCAATGGGCCCTGACTCCCGACGGCCAGTGGACCTGCACTCCTCAGGGCCAAGGCACCGACCCGCACCAGATCGGCGACGATTGCTCCCATGACGGTCTCACTGCTCAGTGGGGCAAAACCCCTGACGGCCAATGGGCGTGCCTCCCCCAGGGGCAAGGCGTACAGAACCAAGGTGGCCAGGTGCAAGGTGGTCAGGGCCCGAGCAACCAGAGCCAAGGCGGGCAGGTGCAAGGCGGCGACGGGCAAAGTGCCCAGGGCGGACAGAACATCGCGCCCACATCGGACGCCACCCAGCCCGCGCAGTGAGCGGGCCGCCACGAACCTGGCCAGGGTCGAGCAGGCGGCTACCGTTGTGATCCTGGCAGCAAGGCCGGCCCGGCAGCTGGGGCCGGTGCGGTACGTCACTCGGCCTGCGCGGTAAGCCGACTCGGCCCGTGTAGTAAGCCCGCTCGATGCGCGCCGGGATCGACCTACGCCGTGCCCCAACCGGTTTCGCGTCTGGCTCACTCGAGCGGGCCGTCGCATCGTCGCCGCGGGTCGTCGTGACCGCTCGCCGATCGTGATCCGCCCGCCATCAACCCCGCTCCGACCAGGATCGAATTCTCCTCTCCTGCCGCCCTTTCGTGTCCTCTTCGATACGCGCCTCACCCACCATCGGGTCAGGCATCGCTCCAGGAGGATCTCGTGGCCAAGGCGAAATTCCAGCGCACCAAGCCCCATGTCAATGTCGGCACGATCGGTCACATCGACCACGGCAAGACGACTCTCACTGCCGCGATCACGAATGTGCTGCACAGTCAGTTTCCGGATCTGAATCCGTTCACGCCGTTCGATGCGATCGACAAGGCGCCGGAGGAGCGGCAGCGGGGTATCACGATTTCGATCGCGCACGTCGAGTATCAGACGGCGAATCGGCATTACGCGCACGTGGATTGCCCCGGTCACGCGGATTACATCAAGAACATGATCACGGGTGCGGCGCAGATGGACGGCGCGATCCTGGTGGTGGCCGCGACCGATGGCCCGATGCCGCAGACGAAGGAGCATGTGATCCTGGCCCGTCAGGTGGGTGTCCCCAAAATGGTTGTGGCACTGAACAAGTGCGACATGGTTGACGACGAGGAGATCCTCGAGCTGGTGGAGTTGGAGGTCCGTGACCTCTTGAACGAATACGAGTTCGACGGCGACGATTCCCCGGTGGTGCGCGTCTCGGCCTATCAAGCGCTGCAGAACCCGACGGGCGAATGGGCTTCGGGCGTCACCGAATTGCTGGACGCGGTGGATTCCTGGATCGATACCCCGGCCCGTGAGGTCGAGAAGCCTTTCCTGATGCCGATCGAGGATGTCTTCACCATCACCGGCCGCGGCACGGTGGTCACGGGCCGTATCGAACGTGGTGTCCTGAAGGTGAATGCCGAGGTGGAGATCATCGGCATCCGCCCGAGGACTACGAGGACTACGAAGACGACGGTGACCGGCATCGAGATGTTCCGCAAGCTGCTGGATGAGGGCCAGGCCGGCGAGAACGTCGGTCTCCTACTGCGCGGTGTCCGCCGCGAGGATGTGGAGCGCGGCCAGTGTGTCATCAAACCCGGTTCGGTGAGCCCGCACACCGAGTTCGAGGGTCAGGCCTACATCCTGTCGAAGGAGGAAGGCGGCCGCCACACCCCGTTCTTCGACAACTATCGGCCCCAATTCTATTTCCGCACAACGGATGTCACCGGGGTGGTCACCCTTCCGAAGGAGGTCGAGATGGTCCTCCCCGGTGACAATGTGTCGATGTCGGTAAAGCTGATCCAACCGGTCGCCATGGAGTTGGGCCTGAAGTTCGCCATCCGCGAGGGCGGCCGGACGGTGGGCGCCGGTCAGATCACCAAGATCCTCAAATAGGGATCAGCCCATTTCCTCGAGCGCCTTGCCCTTGGTCTCCGGCACCCACTTGAGCACGAACGGTATGGAGAGCGCGGCGAACACGGCATAGATGATGTACGTCCCCGACAGGTTCCAGTCCGAGAGGCTGGGGAAGCTGGCGGTGATCACCCAGTTGGCGATCCACTGCGCGCTGGCTGCGACGCCGAGTGCGGCCGCGCGCAGCTTGTTGGGGAACATCTCGCCGAGCAGCACCCAGACGACCACACCCCACGACAGCGCGAAGAACAGCACGAACACGTGCGCGGAGACGAGCGCGACGATGCCGTGCGCGTGCGGTAGCGAAACGTGGTCGCCGGAACCGGTCTTCGCGGAGAACGCCCAGGCTTCGAGCGCGAGCGCGATGGCCATGCCGGCGGAGCCGATGAGCGCGAGCGGTTTCCGCCCGATCCGGTCGACGAGCACCATGGCGATGGCGGTGCCGATGATGTTGATGATCGAGGTCGTGAACGAGTAGAAGAACGAACTGGACGGATCGATACCGACCGACTGCCACAGCGTCGACGAGTAATAGAACACCACGTTGATGCCGACGAGCTGCTGGAACACCGACAGCCCGATGCCGATCCACACCACGGGCAGGAATCCGAACCCGCCGCCGAGCAGGTCCCGGAAGCTCGACTTGTGTTCGCTCTTCATGGCGTGCTGGATATCGGCGACGCGTCGATCGAGGTCGGTGTGCTCACCTTCGACCTCGACGAGCACCTGCTTGGCCTTCGCTATGCGCCCGACGGAGATGAGGTAGCGCGGCGATTCCGGGATGGCGAAGGAGAACAGACCGTAGAGCGCGGCCGGCACCACCATCACGCCGAGCATCCACTGCCAGGCTTCGAGTCCGCCGATGTGCCCGCGCTGTTGACTGTCGGCCATCTTCAGGATGGCGAAGTTGACGAGCTGCGAGACCGCGATACCGGTGACGATGGCCGCCTGCTGGAACGAGGCGAGCCGGCCGCGGTAGGCGGGCGGCGAGACTTCCGCGATGTAGGCGGGGCCGATGACGGAAGCCATGCCGATGGCGATGCCGCCGAGGACGCGCCACATGGCGAGATCCCACAGCGCGAACGGCAGCGCGGATCCGACCGCGCTGACCATGAAGAGACCGGCCGAGATCCGCATGACCAGGATGCGACCGATGCGGTCGGCAATGCGTCCGGCAATGGCGGCGCCGACGGCGCAGCCGATCAATGCGATGGCGACGACCTGCGCCAGGGTGGCCGACCCGATGTCGTACCTGTCCCGGATGGCTTCGACGGCGCCGTTGATGACGGAACTGTCGTATCCGAAGAGAAAGCCGCCCATTGCGGCGGCGGCGGTAATGAAAACTACGTACCCGAGGCTGTCAGCCCCGGGCGCTGCTCCGGTATTCGGCGATAGTTGTGCACCGGATGAGCTGTCCACGCTGACTCCTTCGTCATGGCAAGGAGCCTCGTGAGCTCCGAACCAACCTTCATGAGCAACAACCGCGTTGAGGGTAACCCGTGCGGTTGATCCCAAAAGTGCAGGCTGAGGGGCGATTTGACATTGGTTCGTAGCAACACGTAACTTATTCCAGGTCAGAGCGACACGGACACCGACCCGGAGCCCCAAGGGCCTGGGAAACGAGGTTGGACGAGGTGCGCCTGATGATCACACTGGTTCCACCTTGACCAGCGGATTTGGTTCTGCTGTGAGGGCTGGTCTAAGCTGTAAAAGTTGCCTCACGATACGAACGGGACAAGCGCCCGGGAGTTCGTTTGTGCGTGTGTTCTTTGAGAACTCAATAGTGTGTCGATGAATGTTAGTGCCAAATGTTTTAATTTGGTTCCGATTCCTCACCCCCCGTGTGAGGGTCGGACATTTAGTCAGCAAATACTTTTTGCTGGCGTTTGATTTTGCCAAGGTTTTCGGACTCTGGTTAATTCTTCCGATTAGCCCTTCGGGGTTGGTTGAGAGTCTTCAACGGAGAGTTTGATCCTGGCTCAGGACGAACGCTGGCGGCGTGCTTAACACATGCAAGTCGAGCGGTAAGGCCCTTCGG